>NZ_JACJVI010000099.1 GCF_014237835.1 Rhizobium sp. AQ_MP | reverse complement strand
GCCTCGACCAAGGCCTTCACCTGCCAGCTCACCGTTCTCGCCTCACTCGCGGTCGCTGCCGGCCGCGCTCGCGGCACGCTTGACGAGACGGAACAGAAGCAACTCGTGAAAAGTCTTGCCGAGATGCCGCGCGTCATCAGCCAGGTACTGAACGCGGTTCAGCCACAGATCGAAGCCCTGTCGCGCGACCTCTCCAAGTTCAAGGACGTGCTCTATCTCGGCCGTGGCACCAGCTATCCGCTGGCGCTCGAGGGCGCGCTGAAGCTCAAGGAAATCTCCTATATCCACGCCGAAGGTTATGCCGCCGGCGAGCTCAAGCA
>NZ_JACJVI010000098.1 GCF_014237835.1 Rhizobium sp. AQ_MP | reverse complement strand
GGTAATCGAGCCTCCCGCCCTCCAGGTTGATGTCAGCCGCGATCGCAATCTCGCCCGGAACACCTTTCGCATCTTCGAAGATTGCAACGACGGGGTAGTCACGCCGCAGCGCATTGAGGAGCCGCCGCTGCAGATTGCCGCCTGCCACACGACGCAAGAGGTGTCCAAGCAGCAGAACGTAGGTTCTCCCTGGGCCTTCATCGCCGGCGATGGTCGTGTCGTCATAGACATACTCACCATCGAGACCTTTGAGATCGCCACCGGGTACAAAGCCCGGAACTTCGATCAGCCGTCGGATTGCCGATTCGAAGCCGATGATCGGCGC
>NZ_JACJVI010000097.1 GCF_014237835.1 Rhizobium sp. AQ_MP | reverse complement strand
GATCGTTGGACCGGCGAGCGCCGTAACAATCGCGCCACCAATTGCGAAGGTCATCAGCATGGCGAGCACACCCACCAGATCCTCACGCTGTCTGCGGGTCATGAGAAGCCTCACGCAAGATAGAGAATGGGAAAGATGACCAACCAGACGAGGTCGATCACATGCCATAGTGTGGCGATCAGAACCAGGTTTTCCCGCGCCGGGCGCCAGGCGACAAGAAGAAGAGCAATAGCGCCGAAAAAGACATGGAGCAGATGGAAGCCGGTGATGATGAAATAGAGCTCGAAGAAGGTGTCGAGCGTTGCATCCTGAGCGTAGCGAACCTC
>NZ_JACJVI010000096.1 GCF_014237835.1 Rhizobium sp. AQ_MP | reverse complement strand
ACCGTACGGTTTCCAACGCTTCGTAATCCACGCGCCTTAAGAAGACGCACTCTTCGGCGGCCGACCCGGTTCCCCTCTCCCCCTTCCCCCAACCGGGTCGCCGCCAACCCAAACCCAGACAAGGAACACGACCATGAAGACCATCATCTCTGCAGCCCTCATCTCCATCGCCGCCGGCTCGGCCGCTTTCGCCGCCGTCCAGCCGATCCCGGGCTCGCTCACCTATGACAACGCCAACATCCAGCTGGAAAAGGCCCCCGCCGGTTCGACCTTCTTCCACACCTTCTCCAACGGTGACGGCCGCGACGTTCGCGAGATCTACAAGGTCAATGC
>NZ_JACJVI010000095.1 GCF_014237835.1 Rhizobium sp. AQ_MP | reverse complement strand
GCAGCTCAGGGTTGAGTGTCAGGGTATGCGTTTCCTGTGAGATGCGCCGTCCGGCGCGTCACGGGTTCGACAGTCAGTGGTTCGACATGGAACGGGCGACGAGGGAGACGGAGCGGTCTGGGTTCACCTTGTAGATCTCGTGCACCTCGGTGCCGTTGAGATGGAAGGTGTGGAAGAAGCTCGAACCGGTGGGAGCCTGTTCGATCCTTGGCTGCGCACCGCCATAGGTGATGGAGCCGGGGATTGGCTCGATCGCGAAAGCGGCCGAAGCGGCTGCGATGGTGGTCAGGAGTGCTGCTGCGATGGTCTTCATTGTCTTGAACCTGTGAACCTTGCTT
>NZ_JACJVI010000094.1 GCF_014237835.1 Rhizobium sp. AQ_MP | reverse complement strand
AGCGTCGAAGAAGACATCTGCGTGCGGACAATGCTCGCGACATTGGCCGCAAAAATCGCACCCTTCGGATGTAAAATCGAGCGTCGGGATGCCGACGTGCATCGAGATGATCGACGGCGGACAGTGATCAATGCATGCCCCGCATTGCACGCAGATCTCTGCCACGGGGCGTACTAGGCCCGGCGGCAGGATGCGGACTTCTTCCTTGATCTGTCCTCGAAGAAGGGCTCGCCGGGATAGTAAGGTCACCATCGCCTCCTTGCTAAGCTGGAGGACCGGGTGGACCGGCGATGATTTGATACATCCAGACCATGAAGCCGAAGCCTCCGACGGTCGCTACC
>NZ_JACJVI010000093.1 GCF_014237835.1 Rhizobium sp. AQ_MP | reverse complement strand
TCCTCAAGCGCCCTGACCTCGGTCGCCGTCAGGCTGGATCCATTCATTTTCATGAGTTCCTCCTTATTGGCCAAGAAACAGGACGACGCCGATGGCAAGCGAAGCCAGGACGGCGGCTAGCGTGCCTCCGCCCTGGAGTACGCCCATGCGCTTCAGCATCAAGGCAAAGCCCATGATGATAGGCGTCGCAACGACAAGGCCGATCTGTGCATCCGTCATTTCAGTCGTTTCCTTCTGTTCAGGAAGCACTCTGCCTTGTCTTTCGTCAGTCTTCTTTGCGCTCCCACAAAGAGCGCTTCGGATTTTTCTTTAGAACCGATCCCGACCAACGGGAGATCTGAC
>NZ_JACJVI010000092.1 GCF_014237835.1 Rhizobium sp. AQ_MP | reverse complement strand
GTCGAACCGGCCGGGGCCTTTTCCAGCTGGACGTTGGCGTTGTCATAGGTGATCGAGCCCGGGATCGGCTGGACGGCGGCGAAGGCGGCCGAACCGGCGGCGATGGAGATGAGGGCGGCGGAGATGATGGTCTTCATGATCGTGTTCCTTGTCTGGGTTTGGGTTGGCGGCGACCCGATTGGGGGAAGGGGGAGAGGGGAACCGGGTCGGCCGCCGAAGAGTGCGTCTTCTTAAGGCGCGTGGATTAGGAAGCGTTGGAAACCGTACGGTTGACGAGGGTCACCGTCTTGTCGGCATTGACCTTGTAGATCTCGCGAACGTCGCGGCCGTCACCGTTGGAGAA
>NZ_JACJVI010000091.1 GCF_014237835.1 Rhizobium sp. AQ_MP | reverse complement strand
GGTTATCCAAGCCGCGAACGCTTCCTGACCGAACTGACACTTGACCCGCCGGATGCAACCAGCGACCAGGCAGGCGTGCCGCTTCTTGACGAGGACTATCTGATCCTCTCGACGATCCATTCGGCCAAGGGCCAGGAATGGCGTGCCGTCTTCATGCTCAACGTCGTTGATGGCTGCATGCCCTCTGACCTTGGGGCGGGAACGACGGATGAGCTCGAGGAAGAACGCCGACTGCTTTATGTCGGCATGACAAGAGCCCGCGACAGCCTCAGCCTGATCACGCCGCAACGCTTTTACACCCATGGGCAGAATTCCAGGGGCGACAGACATGTCTATGCCTCGCGGAC
>NZ_JACJVI010000090.1 GCF_014237835.1 Rhizobium sp. AQ_MP | reverse complement strand
TGCCAGCTTCTCAATGATTGCCCTTAGCTGACCTGGTGGTTATGGCGGGGTGGCTGCACCCGTTCCCATTCCGAACACGGCCGTGAAACGCCCCAGCGCCAATGGTACTTCGTCTCAAGACGCGGGAGAGTAGGTCGCTGCCAGGTCTGCTAAAGGCAATCATAATCTTCTCTAAACAACATCGGCCCTAGCCGATATCTGAGGGCCGCTATAAAAGCGGCCCTTTCGCTTTAAACAGTCTCTCAAGCGTTGAAAAATCAACGCTCTCGGCGCGGGGTGGAGCAGCCCGGTAGCTCGTCAGGCTCATAACCTGAAGGCCGCAGGTTCAAATCCTGCCCCCGCAACCA
>NZ_JACJVI010000009.1 GCF_014237835.1 Rhizobium sp. AQ_MP | reverse complement strand
TCATCCGGGACGAAAAACCATGGCAAAACGCTTGACTGCCAAGACAGTCGCTCCCCCCGTGTGGGGGAGATGTCACGGAGTGACAGAGGGGGGTGTCCCCAGTCCGCAGCGACGGTTGCGCCCAGTAATCACCCCTCGCCGATTGCAATCAGGCTGGCATTGCCGCCGGCAGCGGCGGTGTTGACCGAGATCACCTGCTCGACGGCAAACCGGCTGAGGTAAGCCGGGCCGCCCGCCTTGAAGCCGGTGCCGGACATGCCCGAACCGCCGAAGGGCTGCGTACCAACGACCGCACCGATCATGTTGCGATTGACGTAGATATTGCCCGTGTCGAGCGCTTCGGTGACGGTGCGGATCGTCGCCTCGATGCGGCTGTGCACGCCGAGCGTCAGGCCGTAACCGGTGGCGGCGATCGAGCCGATGACCTGGTCCAGCGCCTTCGCCTTCCAGCGCACGACATGCAGCACGGGTCCGAAGATCTCCCTGGTCAGCGCCTCCGGGCGATCAAGTTCGATGATATGCGGGGCAAAGAAATTGCCGGTCGCCGGCACCTTGCCGGCATAACGCACCTTCTGCGTCCGCTTCATGTCGGCGACATGGCCCTCCAGCATCGCCTTCTGCTTCTCGTCGATGACGGGGCCGATATCCGTGGTGATATCAAGCGGATTGCCGAGATTGAGTTCGCGGGCAGCACCCTCGATCATCTCGAGCATGCCATCGGCGATGTCTTCCTGCAGATAGAGAATGCGGAGCGCCGAGCAACGCTGGCCGGCCGAGCGGAAGGCGGACATCACGACATCGTCGGCCACCTGCTCGGCAAGCGCGGTCGCGTCGACGATCATCGCGTTCATGCCACCGGTTTCCGCAATCAGCGGCACGATCGGGCCATTCTTGGCAGCGAGCGTCCGGTTGATCGCCTGGGCCGTCGCCGTCGACCCGGTGAAGGCAAGACCGGCAAGCTGCGGGTGGGCGGCAATCGCGGCACCGACATCGCCGGCACCGGGGAGCAGCATGAGGACGTCTTCCGGAACGCCCGCCTGGTGGAAGAGCTTCACGGCCTCATAGGCGATCAGCGGCGTCTGCGGTGCCGGCTTGGCGACAACGGCATTGCCGGCGGCGAGTGCGGCCGAGACCTGGCCGAGGAAGATGGCGAGCGGGAAGTTCCACGGTGAAATGCAGGCGAAGACGCCGCGGCCGCGCCAGGAGAGACGGTTGAGCTCACCCGTCGGACCGGGCATGACCTCGGCGTCACCGAACTGCTTGCGCGCCTGAACGGCGTAGTAGCGGCAGAAGTCGACCGCCTCGCGGATTTCGGCCACGCCGTCATCCAGCGTCTTGCCGGCCTCGAGCGCCAGAAGGGCGAGCAACCGGTCGCGATCTTGTTCGAGAAGGTCGGCGAGCTTGTCGAGGGTGGCCGCGCGCTCCTCGACGGAAAGCCGCGACCAGCGGGCAAAGCCCTGGCGGCCGGCGGCAAAGGCGCGATCGACATCGGCGGGCGTCGCGTTGCGCACGGTTCCGACCTTGCGGGCGCGATCGGCGGGCGACAACACGACCTCCTCGCTGGTGGCCCCGGTTGCACCCGGCACCAGCGGACGGGCCGCAATCTCCGAGAAGGGAGCGGAAAGACGCGTCATCAACCTTTCGAGATTGTCGCGATGACCGAATTCGAAGCCGGCGCTGTTCTTGCGGTCGCCATAGAGGCCAAGCGGCATCGGGATCTGGCTGTGGCGGGCGCTCTGGCCATTGCCAAGGCCGAGCTTTTCGGTGGGCCGCTCCAGAAGTGCCGTGACCGGAATGTTCTTGTCACCGGCAACCGCAACGAAGGAGGAATTCGCGCCGTTTTCGAGCAGACGGCGAACGAGATAGGCGAGCAGATCGCGGTAGCCGCCGACAGGTGCATAGATGCGGCAGGCGATGCGGTCATTGCCCGAAAGCAGCGTGTCGTAGAGGGCCTCGCCCATGCCATGCAGGCGCTGGAATTCGAAGCCGGAGCGATCGGCACCGGCAAGCTCGATGATCGTCGAGACGGTGAGCGCATTGTGGGTGGCGAACTGCGGGAAGATGCGGGCGCGCTTTTCCATGAGCTTGGCGGCGCAATGCAGATAGGAGAGATCGGTTGCCGGCTTGCGGGTCCAGACCGGGTAATCGTCGAGACCGCGCTCCTGGGCGCGCTTCACTTCCGTATCCCAATAGGCGCCCTTGACGAGCCGCACCATCATCCGGCGACCGTAGTGCTGGCAGAGGCTGTCGATATAGTCGATCACCTGCGGCGCGCGCTTCTGATAGGCCTGGATGGCAAGCCCGAAACCGTCCCAGCCGGCAAGCGACGGATCGGCAAAGACGGCAGCGATCACGTCAAGCGACAGTTCGAGACGATCGGCTTCCTCGGCGTCAACGGTGAAATTCAGCTGATGCGCCTTGGCCATCTGCGCGAGCTTCAGAAGATCCGGCACCAGTTCGCGCATGACGCGGTCGCGATGGGTTGCGAGATAACGCGGATGCAAAGCAGACAGCTTGACCGAAATGCCCATGCGGTTCGGCAGCTGCTGGCTCTTGCCATGCCTGGCCATATGCGCGCCGATCGCCTCGATGGCGCTGGCATAGGACTGAAAATAGCGCTTGGCGTCTTCGGCGGTGCGGGCACCCTCGCCGAGCATGTCGAAGGAATGGCGATAACCCTTCTCTTCACTCTTGGCAGCGCGCGACAGCGCATCCTTGATGGTTTCGCCGAGCACGAAATGATGGCCGAGGAACCGCATCGCCTGCTTGGTGGCCGAGCGCACAGTGGGCAGGCCCAGCCGCTTGACGAGACCGCGCATGACACCCTCAGGCGTCTCGCCGGGACGGATGACGCGAGCGGAAAGTCCCAGTGCCCAGGCAGAGGCCGAGACGAACCAGCTGTCGCCATGCGCCTCGTGTTCGCTCCAGCCGCCCTCCTTGAGCTTGTCCTCGATGAGGCGGTCCTGGGTGAGCGCATCGGGCACGCGCAGCAGCGCTTCGGCGAGAACCATCAGCGCCAGACCTTCACGCGTCGACAACCCGTATTCACGCAGAAAATCTTCCACGCCGCCGATCGAACCGGAATTGTCTCTGATCGCCTCGATATAGGTGGTCGCGCGGCGGTCGATAGCGCCATTCTGGCTCTCCGACAGCGACAGGCGCGAGGCGAAGTGGCGGATCAGCTGGTCGTCATCGCCGGCATAGGGGGCTTCGAAGCGCGGGAAATCTGTGATGGCTGCCTTGATCATTGTCACCTCCGTGTTATCGGCAACATATCGTCGGATTTGCCGGATTTCCCACTATTCTTCAGTCACTTTTCTGGCATACTCACTACCCAAATGGAGTTTTATAGCGAATGAGCAAGGAACTGGACCGCCTCGACCGCAAGATCCTCCGCGCGCTGCAGGCCGAGGGTCGGCTGACCAATATCGAACTCGCCGAGCGGGTGAACCTTTCGCCGACGGCGACGGCCGAGCGCGTGCGCCGTCTGACGCGCGAAGGCTACATCACAGGCTATATGGCGATGCTCTCACCCCAGAAGCTCGGCCGCAACCTGCTCGTCTTCATCGAAGTGAAGCTGGACCGCACGACGGCCGACGTCTTCGATACCTTCGCGGCCGCCGTGAAGCGATCGGATGATGTCATGGAATGCCACATGGTGGCAGGCGGTTTCGATTACCTGGTCAAGGCCCGTGTTGCGGGCATGGAAGCCTACCGGCAATTCCTGTCGGAAGTCATTCTGCCGCTGCCGGGTGTGCGCGAAACCCACACCTATGCCGTGATGGAAGAGGTCAAAGCGGGCTCCGCCCTGCCTGTGTAAACGGCAATACAACTGACAAGTGCTATTTTGATTGTCAGGAGTCAGAAATTAGTCATATTAATAATGAACCACCCTGAAAAACCGCTGGCTTTTCAGCTGGACTGATATATTGGTCTAAAACTTCCGAATTGTTGTCAACTTTCGAAATTGATAAAATGTTGCCAGATCGACAGATACTCTTGAGCCAGGATATCGGGAGTAGTCAAAACCGTACGGAATTGATGGACAGTTGGTCACGCGCCGCACGTGAGTACGGCCTCGACTATGTGACCCTGGCGGCAGCGCCGACAACGCAAGACAAACTGCTTGGACCGATCGTCCGCGAAAGCACTCTGCCGGCCGAGTATTGCCGCGAGTTCGACCGGCTGGAGTTCCTCCGCTACTGCCCGACGATCCCCCATCTGAGCCGCTCCATCATGCACCACGCCTGGAGCGTCGGGGCGGAAGGAACAGCGCCCAGTTTTGATTGCCCGCCGGAATTTGCTGCATTGATGCGCAAGTACCGGCTGATCTCCGGCGTCCTGTTTTCCGTGAACTCCGTTGACGGCAGCCGGTTTGTCGTGCGTTACGATGGCGACCGCAGCCCGCTTGCCATGGCGGAAATCAACGAATTGTCGATGCTGAGCATCCAGGCCTTCGACGTGTTCGACCGGCTGCGCCGCACCGCCAGCAACACCAATGTGCTCTCCGCGCGCGAACTCGAGGTCGTCCGCTGGACGGCCCAGGGCAAGACCTCGCTGGAGATCGGCCAGATCCTCTCGCTCTCCGACCATACTGTGAATGCCTATATGACCAATGCCATCCGCAAGCTGGATTGCGTCAACCGCACCCAGCTGGTCGCCAAGGCGATCCGGATGAAGATCATCAGCTGAGGCAAGGGCCGTCAGTACATGGTCTGGCGGTAGGCCACTTCGAGGTTCTCGTCCATCTGCGCCATGACCTCCGGATCGCTGGGCGCGCCGCTGGTATCCTCCAGGATCATCTGGACGAGAGACGGCATCGCCGTGCGCGGCTGTCTGTGCTCGGGATCCCAGAGATGCGAACGCCGGAAGGCCTTCGCGCAATGCAGGAAGACTTCGTCGATATCGACCACGATCGCCAGCCTCGGCACCTTCCCGTCGACGGCCATGCTGGCGAGGAGATCTGGCTGCGTCGTGAGCGACGCCCGTCCGTTGAGCCTGAGCGTCTCGTCATAACCTGGGATCAGAAAGAGCAGACCGACGGCAGGGTTGGCAACGATGTTGTCGAGCGTGTCGAGCCGGTTGTTGCCGGGCCTGTCGGGAATTGCCACGCGGCCATCGTCGAGGATGCGCACGAAGCCTGGCGCATCGCCGCGCGGGCTGACATCGGCTTTCCCGCCCCTGCCCTGCGTCCCGATGCATAGGAACGGCGACCGCTGAATGAAGGCCTGCGCATTTGGGCCGAGCGTCTGACGCTCTTTCTTCAACGCGAGATCATGGGCCGGCGCATAGAGGCTGCGAAGCGCTGCCTCGTCGGCGATCAGAAATTCCGGCTGAAGTTCAAATCCCGACATGGCTGCGCCTCCCCGCGCTTGTTCGCTCATAGCGGGGCCATCGAAACCCGCGTTCAAAGCCCCATCAATGAGGTACGTACCTCAGGACTGAGATACCGCATTTGCGGCGCGGCTTCAAGCGGGAGAAGAACAGTTGAGACGACGGCCCACCGCAGGTGACTTGAACGAGCCCGCCGCAAGACAGCGGCGGGCGACAAGGCCGTGCTTGCATCAGCGGTCGAGGATTGCGCGGATTTCGACCATGTTGGAGCGGACGCGCAGGATGTAGAAGCCCATGGTTGCGAGATGCGTTGGCATGATCCAGCCATCTTCACTGCCATTGGAGATGATGGCCGGCTGGATGCGGAGCGCACCCTGGAGCTGGCGCTCCAGTTCCGTCCAGATGGCGGTCAGATTGCGTTCGCGAATGACTTCGCCGAAGTCGGCACGCGTCGCCTGGAGGATCGCATACTGGGCATAGAGCTGACCGTAAGCGAACCAGAAGCGATCATCGGCGCGGGTATCAAACCAGCCGGCATTGAACTCTTCCGAACGGCGGCGAAGGATGTCAGAGGTGTTGCCGAGATCGCTCGCCATGCCATCGAGCAATTGCAGCAGGTTGTCGGAGCGGGTGTCGAAGACGGATTCGCAGCTGGCGAGCGACGTGTTGAAGCGGTTCCAGCTTTCCACCGCGGCGCGATAGTAGCTCGGCGTCGGCGTCTTGAAGCCGAACGGGTCGGTGCCGAAGTACCAGGTGCTCTCGTCGAACTGGATGTTGCCGCGTGCATCCTGCAGGTCGTTGTTGATGCCCGACGTGCCGCGAACGCGACCGAGATTGTCGGCAAGCTGGATCGCCGTGCGGCGCACGACCTGGTTCACCCCGCGCTGGAAGGAGGCCTTGTTGTCCATGAACGGCGTATTGTCCCAGTCGAGACCGAAGAGGCCGAGCTTGTAGAGAAGCGTCGAGGATATCCAGGCGTTCTGATTGACGTTCTGGTCGGTCAGGGCCGCACTCATCATCACCACGGCCGAGTCCTGGCAGCGGTTCGTCTGGTCCGGCAGCGGCGCGCCCGCTGGTACGGTCCGCTCCTGGAACTTGTAGGCTTGAGCGAAGGCCGGATCAAACCCGTGCCAAACCTGCGTGCGGTAGAGGAACTGGCCGTAGAAGATCACGAGCAGAATGAGAACGGCAAGGATCGGTCCCTTGATGATCCAGCTGCGGTCGCGATACCAGCCGTGCGCCGCGAGAAATGGCCAGAGCAACCATGCGACGACCATGCCGATACCGCGACCGATCGCGGCAAAGACGCGCTGGAAGAACGCGATGATCGGGTCAAGCATGGTCATCTCCTAGTCCATAGAGGCGTTTGCGGAAGGCTGCCTTGTCTCTCAGATAAGTCTGGGACAGGCGGGATACAACATAATCGCGATAGGCTTCCGGATAGCGCTCATAGGCGCGGTAGAAGCCCTGCTTGTCGAAGACGAAGCGCGAGACGAAATCCTCGGGCGTCAGATGGGCGATCAGCCGGTTGGTGAGCCACTGGTCGGGATGATCAGGCTCGGCCCTGACCAGCCAGAGCCGCAGCTTCGGCTCGATGTCGGCCATGCGCAGATTGCCTGTGCGCGAAAGCGTGCGTTGTGCTTCCTGCAGCAACGGATAAACGCCGCGTTCGTTGATCGCCTTGGCATGACGGTGCAGGAAGGTCTGCATCCAGACCGCATCGATGCGGGTCAAATCCGGTACCGGGTCGAGCGTCGCGGCGACCGACAGCAGCGCCATTTCCAGCCGATGGGCATAAAGGCCGGAGCTTTCCACCCAGCTCGCCCGCGGCAGTTCCAGCCGACCCGTGCGCGCCAGAAAGTCGGCAACCTGCGCCGTGTCATTGATGGAAATGTAGCTCACCTGCCAGGGCCGCGACCGCCGGAAACCGGGGGCCTGCGGATCGCAGATCACGGTAGTAATTTTCTCATCGACGAAGACGAAGACGCCGCCGAAATGATCGGCCCAGAAGGCATCATGGCGAAACACGAGCTTGTCCGGCACGAGCGTATTCTGCCGGATGTCACCGGTTTCCTTGGCCAGCGCCACCATGCGCTCCAGCATCGCGTCGTCGCGCCAGGCATCCGGGCTCGTCACCAGCGCATCGCAAAGTTGCCGAAGCTGCCCCGCCTTGCCGAGCAGGTCTTCGGCCAACAGCACCTTGAACGTCACCTCGTTGATCGACAGCAGGTCATCAAGCGTCTTGACCTCCGAGACACTGTCCTCGATCTCGCCATAGAGCGTGTCCTTCAGCGTGATCGCATGAATCGCCCGCGCATTCGCTGCAAAGAACTCGTGCATCAGGCCGGCGGTGTTGGAAAAGCTCGTATGCACGACCGGCAGGCTGTTCTGCTCGGGCGTGAGGATGATGAAACGCCGGTTGACCTTCAGCGGGTCGAGATAATCGGGATCGCCAAGCTCTTGCGCCACCTGCGGCGAAAAGCCGGTGATGTCGATGTCGAATTCGGCAAGCTTGGTCTCGGGCAGGCCGAAGGCGACGAGCGCCTTGTTGTAGCGCGCGACGAGATGCGGCTCGCGGATGGGAAGCAGGCGGCCGTAGATAAGCTCGGCTTCGAGGAGACGGTTCATGCCGACCGCTCCCCCGGAAGGTAGGTCAGGTCGCGACTGAGAACGGCTTCGTTGATCCGACCATCAAGGATGGCGATCAGAGTTTCGAGCACGGCTTCGCGTTCTCGCAGCACATCTACGTTCCAGAACCTAACGACTGACCACCCATTGGCATTCATAAATGCATTCCGTTTCGCATCATATTCACTGTCCGCATGCTGACTGCCATCGACTTCCACGACCAAGAGCGCCTCGCGGCAGGCAAAGTCCGCGAAGTAGGGTCCGATCGGCAACTGCCGGACGAACTTGTACCCTCCGAGGCGCCGGGCCCGCAATTCGCTCCACATGGCCGCCTCCGCATCATTCTCGGCCTTGCGAAGGCTTCTGGCCCTTGCTGTCCTTTTCTCGTTCGCACCCCGTATTTGTGCCCCCTTGACCACATCGCGATCTGCAAATGCCCCTCACCCTACCCTCTCCCCGCAAGCGGGGAGAGGGGGAGCGCGACGCGAGTGGTGTTGCCTTCTCCCCGCTCGCGGGGAGAAGGTGCCCGAAGGGCGGATGAGGGGCAATCGAAGCGCCCACTTACCACGTCCCCTCCTCCTTCATCTTCTCGATCTCGCCAATCGCGCGCTCACGCTGGCGCTCGCGGCGGATGATCTCGGTCACCGCCGCATCGTCCGACTTGTCGGCGTAGCGGAATTCGCTGTCGGCATAGCGGTTGATCTCTTGGCAGATCATCTCCATCGTCACCGGGCCGCGCAGTTCCGCGATCATCGCCTTTTTCTCGTCGTAGCTCTTGTGGACGAAGGCTTGCGGGGTCTCGAACCAGGCGTCGGGCAGCTCGACATCCATCGCCCGCATCTTGATCGCATCGGTGATGTTCTTGATGGCGCGGCCGGTGAAGCGCGGTTCGGCGAGCTTGATCGCATGCAGATAGGCGCCGACATCGGCGAGCGTTTCTATCTTGCCCTCACTCTTCTCGTAGCGTTCCCAGACCGCAACAAGGCCGTCTTCCTTCGGGCGGTCATGCTCGCCATAGGAGCGGCTGACGGCCTTCTGGATTTCCTGGCCGGCAAACAGCTTGTGGTCGCCGAGCGGGATCTGATGGTTCTTGCCGACGAGCAGCGAGAAAATGTCGATATAGTCCTCGCGCGTCTGTGGTCCGTCGACGAGCCAGCGGGCGCCGGCGCGCTGGCGAAGCGCATCGTCGACATTCTCGGGATAGTTGGAGAACATCCCGAAGGTGGCATTGCCCCGGACCACCGTCGAGGCGCCGGCAAAGCTCTCCATCAGCACAGCGGTGACCTCATGCTGTCCGGCAGAGGCCCGGTCGTCGGAGCGCTTTGCGGTTACCTGGTCGACGTCATCGATCGTGCCGAAGCCGATGACGCGCGGATTGAGCACGTTGTTGACGAAGGCTTTGCAGTTCTGGCCCGACTTGCCCTGATAGGACGAGATCTGGTCGACGCCGAAATTCTCGTAGTGGAAGGCATAGCCCGCCATCTTGCAGTAGTCGTTGAGCAGCCCTGCCAGCATCTGGATCAGGATCGTCTTGCCCGTACCCGGCATGCCGTCACCAATGAAGGTGAAGAGAAAGCCCCCGAGCTCGACGAAGGGGTTCATCTGCCGGTCGAAATCATAGGCCATCAGCATCTTGGCGAGCTTCAGCGCCTGGTACTTGGCGATGTGGTTGCCGATGATTTCTTCCGGTTTCTTGAAGCTCATCGTGAGCGGCTTCGATTTTGCGCCCGGCACGCCATCGAAACCGTCGAGCGTGAAATCGTCCTGGTCGATGCGGATATGGGCATTTTCGAAAACACCGAGATGTTCGAAGCGTGCCTTGCGGGTCAAAAGCCCGTCAAGCGCGAGTTCGGCCAGACCACGGACCCGACCGATCAGCGTCGCATCGTCACCCGCGCCTTGCACGGCCGTGTCGATTCCGGCCAACATGCTTTTGAGCGCATCCTGGGCGGTATCGAAGAGAAAGTCCGGTTCGCGGATCCCGTCGAGTTGCTCGCCGTCTCCCGCCACGGTGGACTTGAGGTAGGCAGCAAAGGCAAAGGCCGCGACATAGGCCTGGGACGCAAGCAAGGCCTCGAAGCGGGCGGCCTCCTCGCCCTGCAGGGGCGCACTGATGTTGCGGGCCTGGAGGGGTTCAAGCTCGCTCTGCCGGGCAAAGACATCTGATATCGCAAGCGCCACCTGGGCGCCGCGCCTGATACGGTAGAGCACCGTATGCTGGGCCGGCGTCAGCAGAGGGTCGGCGGCACCAGTCGCCTGAATGGTCTTGGTTAGTTCGATCTCGCGGGTACGGCGGACAGATCCCGTCGAAACGGTCGAAACGAACCGCCGCCCGGTGCCGGCAATCGGAGCGCCCGAGGCGCCTTCGCCCTGATCGAGCACGACGATCCGCGTCACAAGCCCCTGCGCCACGGCCAGATGTTTGGCGATGTCGTCTTCCCGGAGCGTCGTCAGCCCTGCCGTCAACTCGCTCATAATCAGACCTCGCTCACAATCTGGTTTCCTGAAATCACATGCACCTTGAAATTGCCGAAGATCGCCTTGACCTCGTTTTCCGCATAAAGCGCCTGATAGGCATCATGCGGCACGAGCGCGTGCTTCTCGTAAGCCGAGACACCCATGCGCGCGGCTTCCAGATCATGGGTCTCGATGTGGAATTCCTGCGTCGCCGGGGTGGACGAGAAGAAGCCCTTCACCGCCGGCTGCTCGCGTTTGGAAAACACCTCCTGCACCGTCCAGGTCATCACCCAAGCATTCTCCGGCTTGCGCACCCGGTCGAGGATCTCGGTGACTCGGCTGGAATTCTCGGTCAGGCCCGTCGAATAGAGTGGCCCGAGTACGACGCGCCGCACCGACTTCGGATGCAGTGTCGGGAAATCGCGGTCCATATTGGTCGCGATCGTTGCCGGCGTCAGCGAAAAGGCGGAATTCTTGGCGCAGAAATCGTCAAAACTCCGGGCAAGCTCCGGATTGAGCAGACCGCCGACCGGAAGCGGGATCTCGACCTCTTCATTGAGCTTCCCATCCTCGGTCACGAGGATCTTCGTGACGTTCTCAGAAGAATCCTCG
Organism: Rhizobium sp. AQ_MP; assembly: GCF_014237835.1. GTDB lineage: Bacteria > Pseudomonadota > Alphaproteobacteria > Rhizobiales > Rhizobiaceae > Allorhizobium. The sequence goes on along the minus strand of NZ_JACJVI010000009.1, from coordinate 195,851 downwards.
ATCGTCGCCAGATAGATCATCGGCAGCGTGCTGACCCCGTCGAAGGCCGCCCAGCTGACGAGATAGGAGGGCCGATTCGACTGAGGATTGACGCTCACGGCAACGGTGGTCGGAAGCACAAAGGGCGAGAAGATTTCGCCGGCGCGCACCTGTTCGAGATAGAGCCGCTCGGCGATCTGCTGCTGCAAGGCTGCCGGAAACGCCTTCTGCCGCAGGATGAAGTCGACCATCTCCTCCCTGAGCTTGGTGACGGCCGGGATGGTCGACAGTCGGGCGTCGGCACCGGCCCTGTCATTCTCCAGCTCCAGCACGTTCTGGAAGATCGGAAAGCCGCTTTCCGCCCGGGCGATCTTCAACTGGCCGGAAAAGCCGATCCTGTTCTGCCAGGAGGTGAAGGAATTCCGCAGCCGGTCGAGATAGGGCAGCATGTGAAGGGTCGACGGGCCCTTCTCGCCAAAGCGACGATCGCTCTGCCCGAAGAACTGTTCAAGCCCCGATAGAGACGCCCCCATGGTGGCGAAATACTGCAGCACCGCGCTGTTGCGATCGACGACGTTCATGCGCCTCCCCGTCAAGTCGACCGCGCACCGCTCACGCGGGACGCGGTCGCATCAAATCATCCCGGATGATCAGGGCTTCACGTAATTGGCGGCATTGTGCTTGTCGAGAACTGCCTGGAAACGCCGGGCGAAAGCCTCGTCTGCAAGCTTCTTGCGCCGCTGGATGTCCTGCGTCGACAGCATGTTCTTCTCATGCAGTTCGAGCAGATCGCCGATATGCCGCTGGGCAGCGGCACCAATGCCGGCCATCGTCTCTTCCGCCGCCGTATCCACCTGGCTACCGAGCGTATTGATCCGATGCGCAACCTCCTGCTGGGCCGCGGTCTTCAGCGAATCCTCGAGCGCCTTGTAAAGCACGATGCGCTGTTCGGTATCGATGGTCAGCTTGTTGATCAGCGTGTTCTGCGCCGCGATCTGGTTGTTGAGGCTGTCCACGAAGGTCTGGAACATGGAGGTGTAGCGCTCGAGCGTCTGGCTCTCGGCGAGCAGTTCCTGTTCGCGGGCCTGCGCCTGGTTGTAGTCGGTCGCAAGCTTCGAACGCTCGGCTTCAAGCGCTGTCCGGTCAGACGTATCCGTCGAGGCTGCGATCTTGTTCTCGATGTCGAGGAGCGCGGGATTGAGCGTTTCGATCTTCTTCTGCGTCTCTTCGAGGTTGGCGATCGTCTGCTTGCGCCGCTCGATCACCTGGACGAGGCTTGCCTCGGATGTCTTGTAGCGCTCTTCGAGAACCGTCTTCTGCTCCTTGAGGATGCCGACAATGCTGTCGGACTTGGCAAGCAGTTCCTGAAGGTTGCCGGCAAGCGACATGTTGCGCACGCGCTCGGTGCGCATGCGCTGTGCCTTCTGCTTGGAGAAGATGCCGATGAACTTTTCCATGCCGGAGAAGCTCTTCATGCTCTCGAACTCGGCGCCGAACACATTGGTCGCGTCTTCGAGCCCGATGATCAGGTCGGCGATGTTTGCTTCCATCACCTTCTGCTGGTTGAGCACGTCCTCCATTCGCGCATTTTCGATGTCGAAATTCTGGCCGGTCAGCGCGTTGTCGCTTTTGGCGAGCGTATCCAGAACGGCTCCGGACTGCTCGATCTTGCCGCGCATCTCGGACACGATCTTGCGGGTCTTCTCGATTTCGCTGTCGAAGGATTGCAAACTCGCCATGGTGTCTCCCTGTCCCATTCTCCGGCAGCAGGCCGGTCTCGGCTCGTGCCACCATAGCGCGATTCCCGGCTCGGGAAAGTAATGCATCGCAGAAGGCCCAGAAGCCCTTCCGATATGCAGGGTCGCCAGCGCCGCACAAGAGGCATCATCAGAGAAATGTGACAGCCGTGAGACGGCTGCCGCATCAAGGACGGGTTTGGCAATCACTGCCCGCCGGCAGCAGGGTCCTTGAGATAGGCGATGATGTTGGCGAGATCATCATCCTTTTTCACGCCGGCAAAGGCCATCTTGGTGCCCTTGACCACCGTCTTCGGCGACTTCAGGTACTCAGAGAGCAGCGCCTCGTCCCAGGTCTTGCCCTGGCCGAAATCGGTCATGGCCTTGGAATACTTGTAATCGGCAACCGATGCGACCGGACGACCGACAACGCCCTGCAGCGTCGGACCGACCTTGTTCTTGGCCTCGGTGGCGATGTGACAGGCCGAACAGACCTTGAAGGCCTTCGCCCCAGCGACGGGATCGCCGGCAGCGGATGCGGAAAGCGGTGCGGCAAAAGCCGCAAGTGCAAAAAGCAGAGTAGTCGGTTTCATGGAAACTCCCTGATCCATAGAACGGCGCCGACGCGTCGCACGCGTATGGCAGCACCAATTCGCACGGCGCGCAATCGTTTACATTGACGCCCATCAAAATCCGGCGAATTTTCATGGCGAAGCCGCAAGCCCTGTGTCCAAGGCCGTTCGAGTCGCAAACAGAGGCGCCGCTGCGGCGCAAACGCACGGGCATCCTTGCAATTCTTTCGTATTGAATGTTGAGTTGGGAACATCAATAAAAACCGGGAGCCTGCTAATGACGTATTTCCATTCTTGTCGCCGCACACTCGTGGCCGCCGTATCTCTGATCGCGCTGAGCGCGATGCCGGCCCTGGCCCAGGAGGCCGAGAGCTGCTCGACGGTCCGCTTCTCGGATGTTGGCTGGACGGACATCACCGCAACAACAGCCACGGCCTCCGTCATCCTCAAGGCCCTCGGCTACGAGCCGACCACGACGGTGCTCTCCGTACCGGTCACCTATTCCTCGCTGAAGAACAAGGACATCGACGTCTTCCTCGGCAACTGGATGCCGACAATGGAAGCCGACATCGCGCCCTATCGCGAAGACAAGTCGGTCGAGATCTTCGGACCGAATCTCGAGGGCGCGAAGTACACGCTTGCCACCAACGCCAAGGGAGCCGAACTCGGCATCAAGGATTTCGCCGACATCGCCAAGCACAAGGATGCGCTGGAAGGCAAGATCTACGGCATCGAGCCGGGCAATGACGGCAACCGCCTGATCCTCGACATGATCGACGGCAACAAGTTCGAGCTCGGCGACTTCGAAGTCGTCGAATCGTCCGAACAGGGCATGCTGGCCCAGGTGGCCCGCGCCGAAAAGGATGGCGCGCCAGTCGTCTTCCTCGGCTGGGAGCCGCATCCGATGAACGCCAACTTCAAGCTGACCTATCTGTCGGGCGGCGATGAGGTCTTCGGCCCGAATTTCGGCGGCGCGACGATCTACACCAACACCCGCGCCGGCTACACCACCGAGTGCCCGAATGTCGGCAAGTTCGTCACCAACCTCAAGTTCTCGCTCCAGATGGAAAACGAGATCATGGGCAAGATCCTGAACGACGGTCAGGATGCCGAGGCAGCGGCCTCCGAATGGCTGAAGGCCAACCCGACTGCCGTCGAACCCTGGCTCGCCGGCGTGACCACCAAGGATGGTGGTGACGGTCTGGCTGCCGTAAAGACGGCGCTCGGCCTCTGAGCCCTGTCCAATGATGCTGGAACCGCGCGACCGGAGGGGGATCTGGCCGCGCGGTCTCCCAGGCCCTGCACCTGTGGCTAACCGGGGACGAACATGGATTTCCTGACCGACTACAAACTGCCGATCGGGCCTCTGTCGAAGAGTTTCGTCGACTGGCTGACGGATAACGTCGATTTTCTATTCGATTTCATCGCGACCATTCTCAGTGCCTCCATCAACGCCATGCTTTTCGTATTGCAGGGCCCCTTCCTGGATGGAACTGCGCTTGAAGACTTTTATCCGCTCGCGATGATCGCGCTGTTTTCGGTGCTTGCCTGGCTGATGCGCCGCTCGCTTGGCGTCGCCGCCTTCACCTTCTTCGGCCTCCTCCTCATCTATAACCAGGGATACTGGAAGGAGACGATGGAGACGCTGGCGCTCGTGCTAGCCGCAACCGGGGTCTGCATGGTGATCGGCGTACCGATCGGCATCGCCTGTGCGCGACGCCCTTGGCTCTATTCCGCCGTGCGACCTGTCCTCGACCTGATGCAGACGATCCCGACCTTCGTCTACCTGATTCCGGCGCTCATCCTTTTCGGCCTCGGCATGGTGCCTGGCCTGATCGCAACCGTGATCTTCGCTATCGCGGCGCCGATCCGCCTGACACGCCTTGGCATCATCTCGACGCCACCGTCGCTTGTGGAAGCCGCCGTCGCCTTCGGCGCGACGCCGATGCAGGTGCTTCGCAAAGTCGAACTGCCCTTCGCCACACCGCAGATCATGGCCGGCCTGACCCAGACCATCATGCTCTCGCTGTCGATGGTGGTCATCGCCGCGCTTGTTGGAGCAAGCGGCCTTGGCGTGCCGGTGGTGCGCGCCCTCAACACCGTCAACATTGCCCGCGGTTTCGAGGCAGGCCTGTGCATCGTCATCCTGGCGATCATTCTCGACCGCATCTTCCGCATCCCCGGAGAAGAGTCATGACCGACGCAGTCATTTTCGACAATGTCGACATCGTCTTCGGCGATGACCCGCAACGCGCCCTCAATCTCGTGGATCAGGGCAAGACCCGCGACGAGATCGGTGCGGCAACAGGCCTGGTGCTCGGGGTCGCTGGTGCCTCGCTGGCGGTCAAGGAAGGCGAAATCCTCGTCCTCATGGGCCTCTCCGGCTCGGGCAAGTCGACGCTTCTGCGCGCGGTGAATGCGCTGGCTCCGGTGGTGCGCGGAAAGGTCAGCGTTCGCACCAAGACCGGCTATGTCGATCCCTACAAGTCCTCCGCCCAGGTGCTGCGCGACCTGCGCATGCACACCGTCTCCATGGTCTTCCAGCAGTTTGGTCTCCTGCCCTGGCGCACGGTGGCGGAAAATGTCGGCTTCGGTCTCGAACTGGCCGGCGTCCCGGAGGCCGAGCGCAAGCGGACGGTCGCGGCCCAGCTCGAGCTGGTGAACCTGTCGAAATGGGCAGACCGCAAGGTCAACGAGCTCTCCGGCGGCATGCAGCAGCGTGTGGGCCTTGCGCGTGCCTTTGCAACCGGTGCGCCGATCCTGCTGATGGACGAGCCCTTCTCGGCCCTTGACCCCCTGATCCGCACCCGGCTTCAGGACGAACTTCTGGAATTCCAGGCGCGACTGAAGAAGACCATCCTCTTCGTCAGTCATGACCTTGATGAAGCCTTCCGCATCGGCAACCGAATCGCAATCATGGAGGGAGGCCGGATCATCCAGTGCGGTACGCCGCAGGAGATCGTCCAGAACCCGACCAACCAGTATGTTGCGGATTTCGTGCAGAACATGAACCCGATCAACATGCTTGTCGCATCCGACATCATGCAGGCCGGCGTGACCGGCCAGCAAGGCCAGGTGACCGGCACCGCAGCACCGGGAACACCGCTGGTCGATATCCTCGACGCCCTGTCACGTCAGCCAGGCACGATCGGGGTCGTTGACAACGGCGCCGTCATCGGCACCATCGGCGCCCAGGATGTGGTGAGCGGCTTGACCAGGCACCGCCGCAAGGCGTGAAAAGCCTGCCCCGCATCGCCAGATGATCGATGCGGGAGACGGCTGTGACTGACAAACCCCAGGTGATTCGTGAGACGGACGAGGATGCGCGCCGCCAGGCGCGCATTCTGTTACGCGGCGCCCGTTTCGCAGCCATCGGCGTGATCGACCCGCAAACCGGCTTCCCCTTTGTCAGCCGCGTGCTACTCGGGATGGACAGCGACGGTGCCGCGGTGATCCTCGTTTCGAACCTCTCGGCCCATACGACGGCCCTGCTCGCCGACCCGCGCGCCTCTCTGCTGACCGGAGAACCGGGCAAGGGCGATCCCCTCGCCCATCCGCGTCTGACGCTGCAATGCATCGCAGAAACAGTCGAGCGCGACAGTGACATCCATCAGCGGCTCCGAACCCGCTTTTTGGCGCGGCATCCCAAATCGCAGCTTTACATCGATTTTCCGGACTTCCGTTTCTTCCGGTTGAAACCGGAACGGGCCAGCCTGAATGGCGGCTTCGGTCGTGCCTATCATTTGAGCAGCGCCGATTTCCTCATCCCGAAAATCAACGATGATTTATACGGCGACGAAGAAGGGCTATTGCGAGAATTGGGGAGGATGCACCCGGATCTCGCAGGGCACATTGCGGTGGAACTCTATGCCTCCCAGGAGGGGGACTGGCGCATATCGTCTCTCGACGCACACGGATTTGATATAAATTTCAAAGACCTGCTGATCAGGCACGAATTTGTGACGCCGATCACAAATTACAAGCAACTGCTATTAGAGTTACCTAAATCAGTATACGCAGTACCTTAAATTTAGGCATATACAATTTTGATGATGCTGGTAAAGTTTGCGGACAAGTTAAGTGATGATTTTTTCAACGACTGCCGCTCCCCCATTGGGCACTCGACCAAGGAAAGTTGAACTGAGATGAAAACGAAAGCATTGTCCGAACAATCGACTGTTGCAGCTGGTTTGCTGTCCGCCATGGCAAACCCGAAGCGACTGATGATCCTCTGCAGCCTTGTTGAGGGTGAGGTTCCCGTCGGTGTTCTGGCGACCCAGGTTGGCTTGAGCCAGTCGGCTCTGTCGCAGCACCTCTCCAAGCTTCGCGCACAGAAGCTCGTGAAGACCCGCCGTGACGCACAGACGATCTACTACTCATCGACATCGGAGTCGGTGATCAAGATCCTCTCGACGCTCGAAAGCATTTACTGCACGCCGGCCGCCAGCAAGAACGCCGCCTGATGACAGCGCTCCCAAGGGCGCGTTGATCAGGGGGTGGGAGTTGATCGATGAACCGCTCGCGGTCGCGAGTGGGCGGCCTTGTGTGTGACTATTTCGAAGAGCCCCGGATGCCCAGAGCCTCCGGGGCTCTTCATTTTCTGGCTCGGCCCTGCAAGGTCGACCGTCGGGTCGTCTTTGCCCGATCGCCGGCAGGGCTTTCCCATCAACCGAATTCAGCGACCCATGACCTTTGTTGATGCCACCCCGGGGGTGGCTTGACCGGGCTTCGCGCCCTGCTAACGTGACGGCGCAATCAACGGGTTTCGGCCTTTGCAGCCGATATCAGGGAAAGTGGCCGCCCGCGACCAAAGGGCCATGGAGAACACGATGTCTAACCGCCTCAATTCCACGCCCAACGACCTGCGCGCCTTCTGGATGCCGTTCACCGCGAACCGCCAGTACAAGAAGGAGCCACGCCTCTTCGTCGGCGCCAAGGACATGCACTACACCACCCATGACGGCCGCCAGGTGCTCGACGGCACGGCCGGCCTCTGGTGTGTCAACGCCGGCCACTGCCGCCCGAAGATCACCGAAGCGATCCGCGAGCAGGCCGGCGAACTCGACTACGCACCGGCCTTCCAGCTCGGCCACCCGAAGGCCTTCGAACTGGCAAACCGCCTGATCGACCTCGCCCCCGACAACATGGCGCATGTGCTCTACACCAATTCCGGCTCGGAATCGGTCGAGACGGCGCTCAAGGTGGCGCTTGCCTATCAGCGCGTGAAGGGCCAAGGCTCCCGGACCCGCCTGATAGGCCGCGAGCGCGGCTATCACGGCGTCAACTTCGGCGGCATCTCGGTCGGCGGCATCGTCTCGAACCGCAAGATGTTCGGCACGCTTCTGACCGGCGTCGACCATCTGCCGCACACCCACCAGCCGGCGAAGAATGCCTTTACCAAGGGTATGCCCGAGCATGGCGGCGATCTCGCAGACGAGCTGGAGCGCATCGTCACCCTGCATGACGCCTCGACCATCGCCGCCGTCATCGTCGAGCCGGTCTCCGGTTCGACGGGTGTCCTGATCCCGCCGAAGGGCTATCTGCAGCGCCTGCGCGAGATCTGCACCAAGCATGGCATCCTTCTGATCTTCGACGAAGTCATCACCGGTTTCGGCCGCCTGGGCGCACCGTTTGCAGCGCAGTATTTCGACGTGAAGCCGGACATTATGGTCACCGCCAAGGGCCTGACCAATGGCGTGATCCCGATGGGCGCAGTCTTCGTCACCGCCGAGATCCACGATGCCTTCATGCAGGGACCCGAGCACATGATCGAGTTCTTCCATGGCTACACCTATTCCGGCAACCCGATCGCGTCCGCCGCGGCGCTGGGCACCCTCGATACCTATCGCGACGAGAACCTTCTGACCCGTGCGGCCGAGATCGCGCCCTACTGGGAAGAGAAGCTGCACTCGCTGCGGGATTGCCCGAATGTCATCGACATCCGCAATCTCGGCCTGATCGGCGCGATCGAGCTGAAGCCGATCGACGGTGAACCGACGAAGCGCGCCTTCAATGCCTTCCTCAACGCCTATAATGACGGCCTGCTGATCCGCACGACGGGCGACATCATCGCGCTCTCGCCGCCGCTGATCATCACCCACGAGCAGATCGACGAACTCTTCGACAAGCTGCGCAAGGTGCTGATGAACAACATCTGAGGCGAACCTCGGACTGTTTCGGAAAGGCGGCCCGCAAGGCCGCCTTTTTCGTGGCTTGCGCGAGGCTGACCACGGGGCAGGTGCCGCGCTTGTCGCCCGCCCCCTCCTCCCGTATTGTCGAGGGAATCGCCCGTCCGACCTCTGACGCAGATGATCGCGTAAAGACCGGCCGACGACGACAGCAAACCCGGAAACCTCGTTCTCGACATCACGTCGCGGACAAGCTCACCGGGCCCAGGTCCCGGGAGGATTTCCGTGGTCGACCTTTTCAAGCGTATGTTCGGTAAGGACGCGTCTTCTGAAACTTCACCCGCCAGAACCGCACCGGAGCCGGAGGCCATATCTGCCGCCCGTGCGGACGAAGCCCGCCTTGCCGCCCGCCGCGCCCAGATCAGCAATGATCTCTTCGAGCTCCAGCAGATTGCCATGGCCGAACTCGCCTTGCGCAAGGAGCAGGATGCCGCAGCCGCCAAGGCCGGCTTCGAGGCGGAAGACGGCGTCGGCGGGCGCGTACTGACCGTCTGACACCGGCACCTGCTCCAACTACCCCTGCCCCGGACAAAGCTGTGGCGTGATGGCACATCACAGTCTCCGGTCTTTTGCTGCCGTTCGTTTTTGTCTAAAGCGATCATGGGGAGCAACAAAAGAACCCGAATGGCGTGAAAACCGACAGAGATCGGTCGCGCCGACCCAAGGAGCAGGACATGAAATTTCAACTTCTCGCCAGCGCCGCCCTTGCAGCGCTCATCGCCACCGCCCCCGCCGCCCGTGCCGAAATCGTGCTCGGCCTGATGGCCCCGCTCACCGGGCCGCTCGCCGCCGTCGGCGCGCAGATCAAGAATGGTGCGGAAACCGCCGTCGAGGAAATCAACAAGAAGGGCGGCATCAACGGCGAACAGGTCAGCCTCAAGATCGCCGACGATGCCGGCGAGCCGAAGCAGGGCGTTTCGGCTGCAAACCAGCTGATCGGTGAAGGCGTTCGCTTCGTCGTCGGCCCGGTCACGTCGGGCGTCGCCGTCCCCGCCTCCAGCGTTCTCGCCGAAAACGGCGTGCTGATGGTTACCCCGACCGCCACCGCACCGGACCTGACCGCCCGTGGTCTGACGACCGTGCTGCGCACCTGCGGCCGCGACGACCAGCAGGCCGATGTTGCCGCCAAGTTCGTGCTCGGCGCCTACAAGGACAAGAAGATCGCCATCCTCGACGACAAGGGCCAGTACGGCAAGGGTCTGGCTGACGCCTTCAAGGCAGCCCTCAACGCCGGTGGCGTGACCGAAGTCTTCAAGGATTCGCTGACGGCGGGCGAAAAGGACTTTGGCGCGCTCGTGACGCGTCTGAAGTCGGAAGGCGTCGAAGTGATCTATTTCGGCGGCTACCACCCGGAAGCCGGCCTTCTGGTGCGCCAGATGCAGGATGCCGGCCTGAAGGCCCAGCTGGTCGCCGGTGACGGCCTGTCGAACAGCGAATATGTGACGATCGGTGGCGACGCTGCCGAAGGCACGGTCTTCACCAACGCCGCCGATGCGCTGAAGAACGAAGACAGCAAGGCCGCCGTCGATGCTTTGGCCGCAAAGTCCATCCCGGCCGAAGCCTTCACGCTGAATGCCTATGCCGCCGTCGAAGTCATCGCCGCCGGCATCACCAAGGCCGGCAGCGTGGACGATGCCGAAGCCGTGGCTTCAGCGCTGAAGGACGGCTCGGAAATCCCGACCGCCATCGGCAAGCTGACCTACGGCGAGACGGGTGACCTCACCTCGCAGAGCTTCGCCGTCTACAAGTGGGAAGCCGGCAAGACGGTCGCGGCTGAGTAAGCCTGCGCCATAGCAGGCATTGGAAAGGCGGCCCGAAAGGGTCGCCTTTTTCGTTGCGGGATTAAAGAGTGGGAGGGTCAGCCCTCATCCTGAGGTGGGAGCGAAGCGACCCTCGAAGGACGAGGGCGGGTGTTGGATCCGGGGCCTGGATCCTTCGAGGCCTGCTGACGCAGGCACCTCAGGATAAGGGAAGCCCTTCAATCACTCCGCATAGATCATCTTGCGCGTCATGCCGCCGTCGAGTGTCAGCACCTCCCCGGTGACGAAACCGGCACTGGCCAGATAAAGCACGGCTCTAGAGACATCCTCTGGGCGTCCGACCCGTCCGGCGGGATGCTGTGCGTGGTCCTCGCCCCTGAGATCCTTGTCGCTGCTGATCCAACCGGGCGCAATGCCGTTTACCCGGATCTTTGGCCCAAGACTGACTGCAAGCGCATGCGTCAACCCAAACAGCCCACCCTTGGATGCCGAGTAGGCTTCCGTGTTCCTCTCCGACATGAAGGCTCGGGTCGACAGCATGTTGACGATCGAGGCACCCTCTCTCATCAGCGGCACGGAGGCACGTGTCATCAGGAAAGCCGAGGTCAGATGGCTGTCGGTGACTGCGCGCCAATCGCCAAGCGAAAGCTCCGTGATCGGGCCGAGATCAGGGCTCGCAATACCGGCATTGTTGACGAGAAGATCAAGGCTTTCCCAGCCGAGTTCGGCAAAGGCTGCAAGGACCGCGGCCTCATTGGAGACGTCGCAAAGGATCGACCGGATGCCGGCCGGGGCTTCACGAATGTCGAAAGAAGCGACCTCGTAATCGGCCATCTGCAGCGTGGTGCAGAGTTCTGCGCCGATAAGGCCGGCGCCACCTGTGACGATTGCGTGTTTCATGGAAACCTCAACGGCGCGCGAGACGGAATGTTTCACCACATTGGACCGGATCAGAGCAGTCGATCACGATAGTCGGGCGACGGCAGCCAGCAGCTGTCGCGTTTGCCGAAGAGCCGGTAGCGATTGCGGGCGATCAGCAGGTAGAGCGGATCGCGGATGAAGCGTGGGATAAGGCGGAAGATGGAGAGCGCCTTCCACGGCCAGCCAAGCCCGGCATAGATGGCAAGCACCGCATCGCTGTCACGCAGCATCTGCTCGCCGTCGACGACGATGATGCTGTCGGGATTGGTGGGGTCGATCCCGAAGCGCCGATAGAGGGCGGAGCCCACCTCCCCCTGCATCGAGGCCAGGCGGAAGCGCGTCTTGCGGTCATGGCTCAGGACAAACTGCGCATTGGCCGAGCAGAGGATGCATTCGGCATCAAAGAGGATAATCGGGCCAATGGCGTCGGGTGTGGTGCTCATGATCAACAAGCTAGGCCAACTCGTCGATGGCGTCCATGCGGCAGGAGGTCCTGTGCAGACATGCAAGCGCGACAGCGCTAGGATGATCGCATGGTGCAAGAGGGGCCTGCTGCGCGGAGGATCGGATGAAGAAGGGTTACAAGGACTTGCTGGCGGAAGCCGAGGCTTTGGTCGAGGCCGTCGATGTGGCCGAGGCAGCCCGTCTGCATGGTCGCGACAACGTCGTCTTCGTTGATCTGCGCGACCCGCGCGAGCGCGAACGCGACGGCATGATCCCGCAAGGCTTCTCCTGCCCGCGCGGCATGCTGGAATTCTGGATCGATCCGGAGAGCCCCTATCACAAGCCTGTCTTCGCCGAAGACAAGCTCTTCCTCTTCTACTGCGCCAGCGGCTGGCGCTCGGCCCTGGCGGCGAAGACGGCGCTCGAAATGGGGCTCGAAAACATCTGCCACCTCGAAGGCGGCTTCACCGCCTGGCGCGATGCGGGCCTGCCGGTGGAAGCCGTGGTGGTGAAGGCGAAGGGGTGAGTGGCGAATGTGGCTCGCACTTTGCCAAGCACCCGTAGCGCCCCCTTGATAGGTGGAGGCTGATGCTGCCGGCGTTTTGCCGTGCGGTGCCCCCCTCTGTCCTGCCGGACATCTCCCCCTCACGGGGGGAGATCGGAATGCGGTATCGCGTTGCCCACCCCGAGGCTGGAACGTTCAACCTGCGGCTGCTTCGAGAAGGCAGATGGCCCAACGGCAATCTCCCCCCTTGAGGGGGAGATGTCGGCGTAGCCGACAGAGGGGGGTATCGGAGCACGAGGGGAGGCTGCAGCGACGACCACTCGCCCAGAGAGGATTTTTCCCCGTCGCACTCCCCGCGTGATCGCCATAAGATGCCCGAAAGATCGAGAGGAGCCCCCATGTCCGAGACGATTCGCATTGCCAGTGCAGAGCTTGCCGTCGAGGTCTCGACGCTGGGGGCGGAGATGCAGTCACTGAAGACGGCGGATGGCCGCAACTGGCTGTGGAACGGTGATGCCGCCTGGTGGACGGGGCGATCGCCGATCCTCTTTCCGATTGTCGGCAAGGCGCCGGGTGACATGCTGGCGGTCAATGGCAAGACCTATCCGATGGCACAGCATGGCATTGCCCGCCGCCGCGAATTTGTCATCGTCGAGCAGACGGCGACGGCCTGCCGCCACGAACTCGTCTCGTCCGCCGAGACCCGCGAGGTCTATCCCTTCGACTTCCGCCTGACACTCGAGCACAGCCTGCAACTCCGCACATTGACAGTAACGGCCACCGTCGAAAACACCGGCTTAGGCCCGCTGCCCTTCGGCATCGGCTTCCACCCGGCCTTCCTCTGGCCTTTGCCGGGGGCCGAGGGCAAGCCGCATGCGGTGATCCTCGACAACGGCGCAGAACCCGGCGTTATCCAGCTCGAAGGCGGACTGATCGGCAAGACGCTGCCGACCTCGCCCTTCAAGGCGGGGCGGCTGGCGCTGAGCCACGATCTCTTTGCAAACGATGCGCTGATCTTCCCGGAAGGGGCCGGAACCGGCCTGAAATTTGCAGCCGAAGGCGGCCCGTCGCTGCATTTTTCCTTCGGAAACCTGCCCAACATCGCGCTCTGGCAAAAGCCCGGCGCGCCCTTCCTCTGCGTGGAACCCTGGCACGGCATGGCAGCCCATGCCGGCGGCACGGCGGAACTGGTCGAGCGGCCCTATACGGTGGCGCTGGCGGCTGGAGATGAGATGCGCTTCGGCTTCACCGTCGAGATCCGCGATGAAGGGTGAGCCATGGCGGTGAAGGCTTCCAGCCGGCTGATCGAGATCGCCGACGCCCTGCCGCTTCATCGCGGCATGCGCGTGCTGGAAATCGGCTGTGGGCCGGGCGTGCTAGCCCGCCTGATTGCAGAGCGGTTGAAGGGCGACGTCTTCGTCCTCGGCATCGACCGGTCTGCAGCAGCGATTGCGGCCGCAGTGGCACAGATCGCCGAGAGCGCCTATCCCACCGCCCTCGCCTTCCGGCAGTCTGCCGCCGAGCACTTTACGCTTGCAGACTGTGAAGCCCTCTTTGATCTCGCCGTTGCTATCCGGGTCGGCGCCCTCGATGGGCGACATCCAGACGCTGGCCGACTGGCGTTTCCAGGCATCCGCGCCGCGCTTGTGCCCGGAGGCCGCCTCTTCATCGATGGCGGCGATCCCTTGCGCGAGCTCTCTCTGAATCCGGGCCAGGATCCACGCGCGGAGAAACCATACTGATCCTGCTGAATTTATAGAAAATAGTTTTGCACCCGCCGGCTTGCAGGCGAAGCCCGCCCCTTGCCGCGCCTTTGGCTTGCGGTAGTCTGAGCGGGTGGACAACACCTGGAGAGGGACGAATATGTGCAATCACTGCGTCATGGAAAATGTAAAGCAGAGCATGCTGTCGCGCCGTTCGCTGTTCAAGGGCATGGCCGTGGCCACCGCAGCCGTCGCCACGGGCGGGATCGCCAAACCGGTGCTGGCGCAGCAGAGCCCGACCAAGGTGGTCGACCTCACCCATGCCTATGACGGGTCCTTCCCGACCTTCGATGGCAAGCCGGGCATCGAATATGAATGGGCCGTGGAATTTGCCGGCAACGGCTATCAGCTACACAAGCTGACGATCTTCGAACACACGGGCACCCATATCGATGCCCCCTTCCACTTCAGCGCCGACGGCAAAAGCGTCGACCAGATCGAGCCGGAACAGCTGGTCGCGCCGCTCGCCATCATCGACATCACCGACCGCGCCAAGGAAGACGCCAATGCGACGGTGGAGGCCGCCGATGTCGAGGCCTGGATCAGCGCCAATGGCGAGATCCCCAAGGGTGCGGTCGTGGCGCTGCGCTCCGGCTGGGCGAAGAAGGTGACCGATCCCGCCTTCCGCAACGACGGCGAAGGCAAATTCGCCTTCCCGGGCTTTGCCAAGTCGGCAACCGACCTGCTCGCAACGCTTGATGTGGCGGCAATCGGCGTCGACACGCTGTCGCTCGATCCCGGCAATTCCGCAGATTTCGGCGTTCATACCAGCTGGCTGCCGGGCGGCCGCTACGGCATCGAATGCCTCAACAATCTGGAGGAACTGCCGGTCAAGGGCGCAACGATCGTCGTCGGCGCGCCGAAGCACAAGCGCGGCACCGGCGGCCCGGCCCGCGTTCTGGCTCTGGTCTGAGAAGGCATATCCAATGGCGGTTCTCCCCCTGTTGAGCGACGAGGAGGCGAGCGCACAGGCGCTCGCCGTCTTCAACGATATCAGAGCAAAGCGCGGCACCGACTACGTCAACAACTTCTGGCGGGCGCTCGCCCATGATCCCGACGAGCTCCAATCCGTCTGGGACCGGCTGCAGACCGTGATGGCGCCAGGCGCCCTTGATCCGCTGGTGAAGGAGCTGATCTACATCGCGGTTTCCGCGACCAACGGCTGCGCCTACTGCGTTCACAGCCATACCGCCTCGGCCAAGGCCAAGGGCCTGACACCCGAGATGCATGCGGAACTGCTACAGGTGATTGCCATGGCGAGCCGCACCAATGCCCTGGCGGTTGCGCTTGGCGTGCCGGTGGACGAACGCTTTGAGGCTGAGGTGACGGCGAAGGATGGCTGAATTATAGCGTGACATCGGGCCTTTCCGGCCGTTTCCCTTCGCCTCTGCCAACCGGTAGAATGCAGTTGGAACAACAGAATCGGAGAGCCCTCATGACCGACCTCGCACGCCGCATCGACCAGGGCACCGGCCGCAAACCGGCGGATCTCGTGTTGAAGGGCGGGCGTTTCTTCGATCTGGTCACGGGCGAGCTGGTCGCATCCGATATTGCCATCTGCGGCGAGACCATTGTCGGCACCGTCGAGAGCTATGAAGGCCGCGAGGTGATCGACATCTCCGGCAAGATCGTCGTGCCCGGCTTCATCGACACACACCTGCATATCGAAAGCTCGCTGGTCACCCCGCATGAATTCGACCGCTGCGTGCTGCCCTATGGCGTGACGACCGTGATCTGCGATCCGCATGAGATTGCCAATGTGCTGGGCACCGAGGGCATCCAGTTCTTCCTCGATTCAGCCGAGCAAACGATCATGGACATCCGCGTCCAGCTCTCCTCCTGCGTGCCGGCGACGCATCTGGAAACCTCTGGTGCCGATCTGCCCATCGAGCGTCTCCTGCCGTTTCGCCACCATCCGAAGGTCATCGGGCTTGCCGAATTCATGAATTTCCCCGGCGTGATCCACAAGGATCCGATCTGCATGGCGAAGCTCGAAGCCTTCCAGGACGGCCATATCGACGGCCATTCGCCGCTCTTGTCGGGCCGCGATCTGAACGGCTATCTCTCCGCCCGCATCCGCACCGACCATGAATGCACCAGTGCTGCCGAAGCCCTGGAGAAAATCCGCAAGGGCATGCATATTCTGGTTCGCGAGGGCTCGGTGTCGAAAGACCTGCACGCGCTGATGCCGATCCTGACCGAGCGGCTCTCGCCTTTCCTGGCGCTTTGCACCGATGACCGCAACCCGCTCGATATCGCCGAACAGGGCCATCTCGACTACCTGATCCGCGAAGCGATCAGGAATGGCGTCGAACCGATCGCCGTCTACCGCGCCGCCTCGATTTCCGCTGCCCGCGCCTTTGGTTTGCGCGACCGCGGCCTCGTGGCGCCGGGCTGGCGCGCCGATCTCGTCGTGATCGACAGCCTGGAAAACTGCAAGGCCGAGATGGTCTTCTGTGCCGGTCGCCGCGTGACGGACGAACTCTTCGCCAGCCGCAGCCCTGTCGCCCCCGTCGGCCTCGACAGCGTCAAGGCACGGGAAGTGAAGGCCGCCGATTTCGGCGTGCCGGTTGCGGAAGGCGAAACGCCTGTGATCGGCGTGATGCCCGGCAAGATCATCACCGAACACCGCCGCTACCGTCTGCCGACCTCCGGCAACCAGACTGCAGTCGATCTCGAAAACGACGTGATCAAGGTCGCCGTCATCGAGCGGCACGGCAAGAACGGCAACCATGCCAACGGCTTCGTCCAGGGTTTCGGCCTGAAGAAGGGGGCGATCGCCTCGACCGTCGGCCATGACAGCCACAATATCTGCGTCGTCGGCGTCTCCGAGGAAGACATGGCGCTCGCAGCCAATCGGCTCGGCGAAATCAAGGGCGGTTTCGTGGTGGTCGAGGACGGCAAGGTGACCGGCGAGATCCCGCTGCCTGTTGCGGGTCTGATGAGCCTCGAACCTTATGAAAGCGTGCGCGACACGCTGCATCACTTGAGAAAAGCCGCTTATGCCCTTGGAACGACTCTGGAAGAACCCTTCCTGCAAGTCGCCTTCCTGCCGCTGCCGGTCATTCCGCATCTGAAGATTTCCGACAAGGGCATGGTCGATGTCGATCAGTTCCGGCTGATTGGGTGAGGATTGGACCTGTCTTGGGATCGACCCGGAACACTCAATAAGGTGCGCCGTTGTCGGCTCAGGTGAAGAGCAGACACTGGTGATCCTGCAATGCCGCTACCACTACTGAAGAGGGCCCATGGCATCCGAGACTGAGATCCCCAAACCTCTCCGCCAGCGCCTCGCCCGCCTCTATTATGGTCGCGACACGGCAGCGATCCGCTTCCAGTTCGCGCTGATGGTGATCGACCTTGCAATCATCGCCTTTTTCCTGGCGGGACCCTATCTCAGGGACCGTCCTAGCTATCTCATCCTGGATTATGCGATCGCTGCCTGGATTGCCGTGGAGATCTTAGCACAATGGGCGGCCTCGCGCACGACGCGCGGCTTTCTGATGCGACCAATGACCTGGGTCGATCTCTTCGTGCTCGGGACCCTGCTCTTTCCGCAATGGCTGTTCAACTTCGCCTTCTTGCGTGTCGCGCGCATCTGGGCCGTGGCGCAACGTCCGGTCTTCAAGCTGATGCTCAATCGGCTGGGACTGAAGGAACAGACGGATGTGGTCACCGCCTTCATCAATCTCTTCGTCTTCCTCTTCCTGGTGACGGGCTTCGTCTACACCTTCTTCTTTTACCGGGAAGATGCAGGCACCGGCTTCATTGATGCGCTCTATTTCACGGTCGCCACGGTCACCACGACAGGTTTTGGCGACATCACGCTACCCGGCACGGCGGGCAAGCTGACCTCCATCGTCACCATGATCATCGGCATCTCGCTCTTTGTGCGGCTGGCACAGGCGATCGTGCGGCCCTACAAGGTCACGTTCCCCTGCCCCGAATGCGGGCTGCAGCGGCACGATGCGGATGCCGTGCACTGCAAGGCCTGCGGCCATGTCCTGAACATTCCTGACGAAGGAATGTGACAAATCAGAGCGGCCTCCGGAAATAGACGACCCGCTCGGTCTCCTCAAAGCCGAGTGCCGCATGCATAGCATGCGAGGCAGTATTGTCGAGTTCGGCATCGGAAGCGAGTTCGGAAAGGCCCTGCCCACGCGCCCAGTCGCCGACGGCAGCAACCAGACGAGCGGCAGCGCCTTGTCGCCGGACGGCCGAATCGACGATGATCCCTTCCAGGAAACCGACCGGCGAGGTCTCGCAGCCATTAACATAGTCCGAGCGCACGCTCGCCTCGGCGAGACCGATGGCGCGGCCCGCCGCATCGAAACAGAGGAAAGCGGCCAGCCTGTTTGGCTCCGTGAGAGCCTCCCGAATCTCGGTGCGGTGTGCCTCGACATCGAGTTCCGGCCAGAGCTGGTGGCGCAGCGCCGCCCAGGCATCGATATCCTCCCCGCTGCCCGCTCGAACAAAAAATCCCGTCATGACAGCCTCAAGCAGATCCCATCCAGCGGTCCGAGCCGGATCTCGCCATCGGCCACCGTGCCGGTCAGACCCGGCATGGGCAGCAGCTCTTTCACGCCATGCCCCCCGGGCAGACTAATATCCTGCGGGCCACGCCTCAGGTTGAAGACGAAGAGCAAGCGCTCCTCCCCCCTGGACCGGGTGAAGGCCAGCACATCCTCGTTGGTCGCGAGGAACTCCATGTCGCCGTCGACGAGCGCTGCGTGCTGCTTGCGGAAGGCAAGTGTCGCCCGGTAATGCGCAAGAACCGAGGCGTCATCCTTCTGTTGCACGTCGACCGACAGCGCCTGATGTTCGGCCGGCACCGGCAGCCAGGGCTTCACCGTCGAAAAGCCCGCCTGCGTCTTGCCCTTCTCCCAGACCATGGGTGTGCGGCATCCGTCGCGGCCCTTGAAGGCCGGCCAGAAGCGGATGCCATAGGGGTCGCGCAGGTCCTCGAAGGCAAGCTCTGCCTCGGGCAGACCGAGCTCCTCACCCTGATAGAGGCAGATCGAGCCGCGCAACGTGGCAAGAACCGAGATCGCCAGCCTGGCGACGACGGCCCGCTCCTCTTCAGTCTGCGCGAAGCGGCTGACATGCCGGGTGACGTCGTGATTGGAGAAAGCCCAGCAGACCCAGCCATCCCGGACCTGCTTGTGAAAGCTCTCGACGCAATGGCGGATATGGCTCGGGGTGAAATCCGGCCCCAGGAGGTCGAAGGTGTAGCACATATGCAGCTTGTCGCCATCAGAGGTATAGGCCGCAACCGTCTTCAGCGAGCGCGCCCCGTCACCCACTTCGCCCACCGTCGTACGATCAGGATACTGGTCGAGCAGCGCCCGGAAGCGCTTCAGGAACTCGATGTTTTCAGGCTGGGTCTTGTCATAGAGATGGCTCTGCATGCCGTATGGGTTGACGTCGGGCGCGTCGAGCCCGGCATCGTCGCTGTCGGGCTGGTGGGGCGGATTATCGCGCAACTCCTTGTCGTGGAAGTAATAGTTCACCGTATCGAGACGGAAGCCGTCCACGCCGCGATCGAGCCAGAACTTCACGGTCTCCAGAACGGCGTCCTGGACCTCCCGATTGTGAAAGTTCAGATCCGGCTGCGAGGCGAGGAAGTTGTGCATGTAGTATTGCTTGCGCACCCCGTCCCATTCCCAGGCCGGGCCGCCAAAGACCGAAAGCCAGTTGGTCGGCGCCGTGCCGTCCGGCTTGGCGGCCGCCCAGACATACCAGTCCGCCTTGGGATTGTCGCGGCTCGCCCGGCTCTCCTTGAACCAGGGATGCTGATCGGAGGTGTGCGAGATCACCTGGTCTATAATCACCTTGAGACCAAGTCGCTTCGCCTCCTTCATCATCGCATCGAAATCGGCGAGCGTGCCGAACATCGGGTCGACGTTGCAGTAATCGGAAACGTCGTAGCCCATGTCGGCCTGCGGCGAAGTGAAGAAGGGCGAAAGCCAGATGGCGTCAACGCCGAGCGAAGCGATATAGGGCAGCCGCTCGATGATCCCCTTGATGTCGCCGATCCCGTCTCCGTCAGTGTCCTGGAAGGAGCGCGGGTAGACCTGATAGATCACCGCCCCCCGCCACCAGTCGGCCGAGTTCGAACGGGTGGTTTTGGCGGTTGGTTTGGTCATCGGCGGATCCTTCGGTCGGGAATCGTCAGTTGGCTCTCAGGCAATCCGGTTCGGCAGCGGATGTCAAACGGCCCGTCCCTAGACTGACATCAAGCTGTAATGTTCCCCTCCCATAAGGCGACGAGAGCTTGTGAGAGAGAATCGCCGCTCCGGCGGCCGTTCGGATGAGGGCGGACGCGCCATGCCGAAACTGACCATCGTGACCGATGCCTGGCACCCGCAGGTGAACGGCGTCGTCCGCTCGATCGAGACCACCAATCGCGAGCTTGCCAAGATGGGTGTCGACGTCTCGATGATCACGCCCGAGCCCTTTCACAGCATTCCCATGCCGACCTATCCGGAGATTCGCCTGTCACTCGTGACGCCGCAGCGTATCGGCCGGATGATCGAGGAGCAGCAGCCGGACTATCTGCATATCGCGACCGAAGGCCCACTCGGCTTGATGGCGCGGCGTTGGTGCATCAGGAACGGCCGCCCCTTCTCCACCACATATCACACCCGCTTTCCGGAATATGTCGCGGCCCGTCTGCCGGTGCCGCTGTCCGTCCTCTACGCCTATGTCCGCTGGTTCCACAATCGCGGCGGGGCCTGCATGGTGGCAACCGAAAGCCTGCGACGGGAGCTTGCGGCTCACGGCCTCAACAACCTCTGTCTCTGGAGCCGTGGCATCGACACGGCGCATTTTCGCCCGCGCGAAAAATCGGAAAAGCCCTTCGGCCTGCCCCGTCCGATCTTCATGACGGTTGGGCGCGTGGCCGTGGAAAAGAACCTGCCCGCCTTTCTCGATCTCGACCTTCCGGGTTCGAAGGTGGTGGTCGGCGACGGGCCGGCGCGGGCGGAACTTCAGGCGCGCTATCCACACGTGCATTTTACCGGCATGAAGCATGGAGACGATCTGGCGCAAGCCTATGCGCAAGCCGATGTCTTCGTCTTCCCCTCGAAGACCGATACCTTCGGCAATACGATCCTCGAAGCGCTCGCGTCAGGCATTCCGGTCGCTGCCTATCCGGTCACCGGTCCGGTCGACATCATACCGGCAGGCTCCCATGCCGGAGCGCTGGACCACGATTTGCAGATCGCCTGCATCGCCGCCCTGCAGGCCTCACCCCAGGCAGCGCGCCGTCTCGCCGAAACCTATTCCTGGGAAGCGGCGACACAGCAATTCTTCGACAATGTCGTGGAGGCGAAAGAGCAACGCCGCAAACGCGGCTTGAGGCAACGCTTCGGCATCCGCCCGCAGGATGCGGACCATTACAAGACCCCGGCAACCGAGTAGCGGGGAAGCCGTCAGCGCTTCTTCTTGCGGTTCTCGAACGGGTTTTCACCCGCCTTGAAATGAATGCGGATCGGCACGCCGGGCATGTCGAAATCCACACGCAGACCATTGGTCAGGTACCGCACATAGCTTTCCGGCAGCGCGTCGGGGCGCGTGCAGGAGATCATGAAGGCCGGCGGACGGGCCTTCACCTGCGTCATGTATTTGAGCTTCAGGCGGCGGCCGGATACGGCCGGTGGGGGATGCTGGGTCGTGACGGCATCGAGCCAGCGATTGAGCTTGGCCGTCGAGATGCGCTTGTTCCAGACCTTGTCGGTATCGACGATGTTCTGCATCAGCTTGTCGAGACCATAGCCGGTCTGGCCGGAGATTGGCACGGCGCGGATGCCACGCGCCTGCGGCAGAAGCCGCTCGGTCTTTTCGCGCAGATCGGCGAGAACCGCCTGCGGATCCTCGACCAGATCCCACTTGTTGAAGGCGAGCACGGCAGCGCGGCCTTCCCGGATCACGAAGTCGACGATCTGCAGATCCTGCTTTTCGAAGGGGATCGTCGCGTCGAAGACGATGACCACGGTCTCGGCGAAGCGCACGGCACGCAGCGTGTCGGCAACGGAAAGCTTTTCGAGCTTCTCCTGCACGCGCGCCTTGCGGCGCATGCCGGCGGTGTCGAACATCTTGATGGTGCGGCCGCGCCAGTCCCATTCGACCGAGATTGAATCGCGGGTGATGCCGGCTTCTGGCCCGGTCAAAAGACGGTCTTCGCCGAGGAAACGGTTGATCAAGGTAGACTTGCCGGCATTCGGGCGGCCGACGATCGCCACGCGCAGCGGCTTGGTCTCGTCGTATTCGGGCTCGAATTCCTCGTCGTCTTCCGCGTCCGACTGGGACAGAACCACGTCTGTCTCCGCCTCGTCATCGGGTTCCGGGAAGGCGCGGTCTTCGCCGATTGCTTCGACGATGGCATCGCGCAGATCGATCATGCCCTGGCCGTGTTCGGCCGAGATCGGCACCGGTTCGCCAAGGCCGAGCGTATAGGCATCGTAGAAGCCGGCATCGGAGCCGCGGGCTTCCGACTTGTTGGCAACCAGCACGACCGGCTTGCCGCGACGGCGCAGCATTTCGGCCAGCGACTGGTCGACCGGCGTCAGGCCAAACTTGGCGTCGACGACGAAGAGCGAGAGATCCGCCTCGTCGATCGCCATTTCGGTCTGGGCCCGCATGCGGCCTTCGAGCGTCTCTGGTCCGGCCTCTTCGAGACCGGCGGTGTCGATGATGGTGAAGCGCAGGTCCACGAGCTTGGCCTCGCCCGGACGGCGGTCACGGGTGACACCCGGGGTGTCATCGACAAGCGCCAGCTTCTTGCCAACCAGACGGTTGAAAAGAGTGGACTTGCCGACATTCGGGCGACCGACGATGGCGACTGTGAAACTCATGGGAACGCTAGCTTTCCGGCCTTCTGGCCTTGTCGTTGTTACGGCGCCTTGCCGGAGGCCTTGATGTTGTCGAGCAGCATCTGGGCACGGTTGGCGACGTTGCGCGGGGTTTCCGCGTCTTCGCTGATCTGTTCGAACCACTCACGGGCACGCGGCATGTCGCCGGCCTTGTAGGCGGCGAGGCCAAGCGCTTCGCGGGCGGCATGACGCATGGCATTGGCGGGCGTCGCCATGGCTTCGACAAGCGCCGAGACATCCTGGTAGGTGCCGGTGTCGACCAGCAGCCATGCCGCGCGAACCTTGGCGGTATTGCGCACGGCCTCCGGGATCGAGGCGTCATCGCCGATCGACTTGAACGAGGCGACGGCACCGGCCGGATCGCCCTTTTCCGCGAGAACCGAGGCAGCGCGGAAGCGGGCGAGAATGCCATAGGCGCCGTAGCCGTCCTGCTCCAGCGCCTGGAGCGCGGCTTCTGCCTCGTCGCGCTTGCCCTGGTCGGCGAGGTTGAGGGCCGCCAGGAACTTGTCGCCGGCATCGGAAGCCTGGGTCGAATTCCAATGGGTCCAGACGCGATGGCCGGCCGTGCCGAGAACGATGACCACGGCAACACCGATAATCCAGCGGCTGTAGCGCTTCCAGGCATTGCGCACCTGGTCGGAGCGGAGCTCCTCGTTCACTTCGCGGATAAAGCTGTCGTTCTGGTCAACCATTTGTATCCCCGGACGCTGCCGGCCTTTCGATGCAGTCTCTCATGCGTGAGCGGCCTTCTAGCCGATTTTTCCCCGCTTGTAAGGGGAAAACCGCCAACAGGCTTAAGCCGTCACATGGCGAGCGGTGCCACACCGATCAACAGTTTGTGCAGCCACATGGTGATCACGGCCCAAAGCAGGATACCGCCGACGACAGCGAAGGCGTCGTAGCGTGCCGAAACGAAGGGCTTGAGAATGAGTTCACCGGCTTGAACACGCCGCTTGTAGTTGATCCTGAGCACCACGCCCCAGGCGAGAAGTGCGACGAAAAGGAGAACCGACGCCAGATCGCCATTGGCGAGCAGATGCGCGGCTGCCCAGATCTTGATCGCCAGAACGATCGGATGCTTGGTCTTCGTCGCGATATGCCCGGCCGGCAGGAAACCGGCCACCAGACAGATCATGGCAAACAGCATCAGTGTCGTCGTCAGATGGTTCATGCCCATGGGAGGGAACCAGACATTGATCATAGGCGCGGTCGCATAGCCCCAGATCAGCACGACGAGCGACACAAGGCTCATGATCGAATTGATCACCCGCCATCCCGTGTCACCGAAGCGATCGATCATCGACAGCCTAAAGCCCGGCGCGACGACGCGGATCAGATGGGTGGCGAGGAACAGGATGATGCCGAGAACGAGAAGTGTCATGGTTGGGCCCTTTCGAGGAACAGGACCTAGGCATACTGGTCAATTCACGGAATTTAAAGGGCGTTCAAAGCTTCGCCGCATTTGGATGGGAGGCAGGGCATCCCGTTTTCAGCGCCGAGTTATTGTCGATGTACCGTTTGCCCGCCGCCCTTTTCCTGTCGCTTGCCAGCTCGGCCTTTGCCATGGATCAGGGTGCACCTGCGACGAAGGGTCCCGAGACCGCGCGGCCAAAACAGCTGCTGCTCGTCTCATTCGACGGTGCGCATGACAACCGCCTCTGGGTTCGCAGCCGCGACCTTGGCAAACGTGCCAACGCCCGCTTCACCTATTTCCTCTCCTGCACGACGCTGATCCCGCGTGCACGCGCGCAGGACTACAAGGCACCGGGGATCAAGGCAGGCCGCTCCAATATCGGCTTTGCCCTGAACGTGGACGAGGTCGCGACCCGGCTGGACAACATCTGGAAGGCAAAGACGGAAGGTCACGAAATCGCCAGCCATACCTGCGGCCATTTCGACGGCAAGGACTGGACCAAGGCCGAGTGGCTGAAGGAATTCGAGACCTTCGACCGCGTGCTGGCGAATGCGTGGAAGGATAACGGACTGGCCGACCGCGAACCCGAGGGCTGGGCCGATTTCGTCGAAAACGGCATCACCGGTTTTCGCGCTCCGTATCTCTCGGCGCCCGAGAGCCTGTTTGAGGCCGAGCGTGCACACGGCTTCCGTTATGATGCGAGTGCAGTTACCCATGATCCGGCTTTGCCGGTCGAGAAAGGCGGCCTCACGCGCTTCGGCCTGCCGCTGATCGAAGAAGGACCGAAAGGCCGGCGGATCATCGCCATGGACTACAATCTCTTCATCCGCCATTCGGCCGGCATCGACCATCCATCGAAGGGCGACGAGTTCGCCGAGCGCAGCTACAAGGCCTTCAAGCAGGCCTTCGAGCAGCAGTACAATGGCGATCGCATGCCGCTGCAGATGGGACTGCACTTTGTCACCATGAACGGCAGTGCCTATTGGGCGGCGATGGAGCGGTTGGTGGCGGAAGTCTGCCCCCGACCGGACGTCGCCTGCGTCACCTATGCCGAAGCGCTCGACCTGCTGAAAGACCGTAAAGAGACAGGCGACACACCTGGCGCCATGTGATCGCATGACGCATTTACATCGTGTCTGGCACACTGGATAAGCGCGCAAACCTCGTGAGGAACCACATGAAGCGCCTCCTCTTTGTCCTTGCCTGCGCCTGCGTGATCGCCGCGACCATCGGTGCCGTCGCCATCGGCCTTTCGCTGTTCACCCAGCCGGAGGCCTATGCCCGCCTGCCCGGCGCCATGGCAAAGCAAGCGTCGACCGACGTCTGAGCCTGTCACCCCGGAGAATTCCTGTATACACGAAGGCCGCACCGGTTTCCCGATGCGGCCTCAGTCATTTGCTCGAACTCCGACGATCTCAGTACGGACGGTCGGCGGCCAGTTCGCCTTCGGCCGCTTCGCGCTCGAGATAACGCTGGTCGATCTCCGGCAGCGGCTCGCCATCGATAGCGGCTTCGAACGCTTTCAGACGCTTGTGGATCGAAAGAAGCTCGATGATCGTCGACCAATAGCTGACCAGATACTGGAAGCTGTCGGTTACCTGGCCGAAGGCGGTCGCGATCTGCTGCCAGACGCCCATGGTGATCTTGCCGGCAACGATCGTCGGGATGAGGATGAAGGTCAGGAAGATCGCGTCCAGCTGGCCGTAGGTGTAACGGGCGACGTTGAAATAGGTGTAGTGCCAGTACATGCGGAAATAGTTGCGCCTTACGTTGGAGAAGAGTTCGCGCACGGTGACCGGCTGGGCGCGCTCGGCATTGTCTTCGCCATAGACGAGTTCCTTTCGGAAAGCGGCTTCGACGCGCTGGTTGCGGAACTGCAGCCCTGGCAGCTTGATGCCGGCGACCATCAGCAACACCGTACCGAACAGCGACCAGAAGATGGCAAGCCAGAACAGCGCATGCGGCACGGCCCCGATGATCGGCAACTCGCTGACATTCTCCGACATACGAAACAGGATCGGCAGGAAGACGACGAGGGTCATCACGGAGTTGATCAGCGCGACACCGAGCCCTTCGAGAATGTTGGCGAAGCGCATCGTGTCTTCCTGAACACGCTGCGAGGCACCCTCGATATGGCGCAGCTTGTCCCACTTCGACATATAGAAGTCGTTCATCGCGTTGCGCCAGCGGAAGACGTAATGATTGGTGAAGAAGGCAGTCAGGACGGACAGCGTCACGCCGACCATGCCGATTTCCAGAAAGCGCAGCTGCAATTCGTAGAGCTGGCCGGCAGTGACCGTACCGTCGCCGTTCAGCGCCTTCTGGAACAGATCGAAGAAAGGGCCGCGCCAGTTGTTGACCGCGACCGAGATCTGGACGCTGAAATAGGCGATGAAGATGATGAATGCCGAGCCCCAGATCGACCAGTTGGTCCAGGGATGATCCTTGGCGATCACCTGCCAGACGACGCCGAAGATCAGCACGAAGATTGTGAAGTACAGATAGAACCAGAGATTGTCGGGCGTGAAGAAGAAGGCAAGTCCGACCGGCGGCTGCTGGCCCTCTGCAAGGGGCGGCATTCCAAGCGCGGCACCGATTTGAGGTCCGACCGTGTACCAGACGATGATACAGACGAGCGTCCAGAGCGCCGCCGAAGTAAAGAAGAGCTTAGGCTGAGGAAAGAAGGAATGAAACACGCGGGCAGCCTTCGTGTGGGAGAAGTCCTGAAAGTCGATGGGAACCTAGGGCAGAAGGTTCGCTGCAGCAATGGCATCGCCAAATTGTGGCGGAATTACCCCCGCGAAAATGAAGGGTTGGTAAGAATAGGTTGGGGCCGTTGATTTACGCTTCCCTTGCCTCCTGCCCAAAAATCGCTAGGGAAGTCCCAAAGCTTTTTCAGGAGTGCCCCATGAGCGACCTCAGCCTTCAGCAGGCGATCGACAACATCTACACCTCGATCAACAACGACAACGAGGAGATCGACCTTCACATCGCAGCCTTGAAAGCCGCGATGGCCAAGGAAGGTGTCAAGGAAGCCGTGTTCGAAACGAGCAAGCTCGCCCAGTCGAACCGTCAGGGCCGCAAGATCATGCAGTCCTACTTCAAGAAGAAGGGCGTCGCCGTCGCCTTTTCGAAGGCCGATTGAGACGGAACAGATACCAGGGCGCTCGCCTTAGTCCGCCAGCGTCAAAACCAGCGGGCCGTTCTTCGTCACGACGATCGTGTGCTCGAACTGCACGGTCGGTGCACGCGGCTCGCTGAAGAGCGTCCAGTTGTCCTTTTCGCCATCTTCGGCCCATTGTCCGCCGAGCGACAGGAACGGCTCGACCGTAAAGACCAGCCCCTCCTCCATCATCCTCGTCTCGTCCGGATCCGGCCAGGTCGAAAGCTCGGTCGGCTCCTCATGCAGCGAACGGCCGACGCCGTGGCTCGCGAGATTGGTGATCAGCGTATAGCGGTTCTTCCTGGCAAAGGCGCCGATGGAATTGCCGATATCGGCGAGCGGCCGGCCGGTCTTCACCTGATTGAGCCCCACCCAAAGCGCCCGCTTGCCATCGCGAAGCAGCCTTTCGAGCTTGGCCGTGCCCGGCGGCACGATGAAGGACGAGCCGGTATCGCCGAAATAGCCGAGCTTTTCGGCAGACACATCGATATTGACGAGGTCGCCCGCCTTGATCACCCGGTCGCCGGGAATGCCATGGGCGATCTCTTCATTGACCGAGATGCAGGTCGCGCCGGGAAACTGGTAGCAGAGCTCCGGCGCCGACTGGGCGCCGTTCTCCTCAAGCACCTTGCGCCCGATCTGGTCGAGCTCGCGCGTGGTGATGCCGGGCTCGAGCGCCGCCGCCATGGTCTTCACCGCCGTCGCGCAGATGCGTCCGATGTCTTTCAGACGCGTGAGGTCCTCTTCGGTTTCGACGATCATGGCGGTCCTTCAGTGGCTCTTCGCGGGGATAGCGCTGCCTTAGGCGGCAGACGCCTTCTCCGTCAACGCTTTCCGAACCAGCGGGGCGACTTTTGTTCCGAAGAGTTCGATGCCGCGCATGATTTCCTTGTGCGGCATGGGCCCGATCGCCATCTGCAACAGGAAGCGGTCGTTCTTGAAGATGCCGTGCATGGCGACGATCTTTTCGGCAACCGTTTCGGGGTCGCCAACGAAAAGCGCGCCGCGCGGGCCGCGTGAGGCATCGAACTGCGCCCGGTTCGTCGGGCCCCAGCCGCGCTCGCGGCCGATGCGGTTCATCACGACGGCCTGTGGCTCGTAGAAGATATCGGCCGCCGACTGCGTCGTGTCATGGATGAATCCGTGCACGTTGATGCTGGTCTTCAACTGCTTCGGGTCGACGCCGGCTTTCTCGGCACTCTGGCGGTATAGGTCGAAGAACGGCGCAAAGCGATGCGGCTCACCGCCGATGATGGCGAGTGCGAGCGGCAAGCCGAGATAACCGGCCCGTGCCGCCGATTGCGGCGTGCCACCGATCGCGATCCACAACGGCAGGAGATCCTGCAAGGGACGCGGATAGACGCCCCTGCCCTGGATAGCCTTGCGGGTCTGGCCTTCCCAGGTCACCACCTCGTTCTCGCGGATTTCCATGAGCAGCTGAAGCTTTTCGGCAAACAGCAGGTCATAGTCTTCAAGATCATAGCCGAAGAGCGGGAAGCTCTCGATGAACGAGCCGCGACCGACCATGAGTTCGGTGCGGCCGCTGGAGAGCAGGTCTACCGTCGCGTATTGCTGGAAGACCCGCACCGGATCATCGGAGGAGAGAACGGAAACGGCGCTGGTCAGCCGGATGTTCTTGGTCTGCACCGCGGCGGCTGCCAGGATCGTCGCGGGCGAAGAGGCCATGTAGTCCGGCCGGTGATGTTCGCCCAGCCCGAAGACATCGAGACCGACCTCATCGGCGAGCTTGATCTCGGCCAGAAGCTCGTCCACGCGGCGCTTGGCTTCCGCGCCCTTGTTGGCAGCATTGGGGTCGACATCGGCAAAGGTGTAAAGTCCGAGTTCCATGGGTCTCTCTCGCTGTATCGTTGCGCCAGAGATAGAGGTTCGCCTCTTCTCATGCAAACGGGACCGGGGTGACGGACTGTTTCGGACTGGCGAACGAAGAACGGGAAAGAGGCCCATTCATGCGTTTCGGCGAAGCAGTCTTGCGCCAAAATCGCGATTGCCAGTGCTCTGCCTTTGGGCATAACCTCCCAGGGAGTATTGCGTCGCAGCAGGCATGAACCAAGGGAGAATGGCATGGCAAGAACCGTCGTCGTCACCGGCTCGACCAGCGGAATCGGGCTCGGCATCGCGAAAGCCTTTGCCGCCGAAGGCGCAAACCTCGTCATCAACGGCTTCGGCCCCGCAGACGAGATCGAAGCGAACCGCAAGGCGCTCGAAGCCCATGGCGGCAAGGCGATCTATCATGGCGCCGACATGACCAAACCGGCGGAGATCGCCGACCTGATCGCCACCGCCGAAAAGACCTTCGGTGGCGTCGACGTACTGGTCAACAATGCCGGCATCCAGCATGTCTCGCCGGTCGAGGATTTCCCGATCGACAAATGGGACCAGATCATCGCGATCAACCTGACGAGTTCCTTCCACACCATCCGCGCCGCTGTTCCCGCCATGAAGGCAAAGAAAAAGGGCCGCATCATCAATGTCGCCTCCGCCCATGCGCTGGTGGCCTCGCCCTACAAGTCGGCCTATGTCGCCGCCAAGCACGGGATCATGGGGCTCACCAAGTCGGTTGCCTTGGAGCTGGCGGAATTCGGTATTACCATCAATGCCATCTGCCCGGGCTATGTGCTGACGCCGCTCGTGGAAAAGCAGATCCCCGACACGGCCAAGGCCCGTGGCATTTCCGAGGAACAGGTAAAGACGGACGTGATGCTGCGCCTGCAGGCGACGAAGGAATTCGTCGCCATCGACGAGGTCGCGGCAACAGCCATCTTCCTCGCCAGCGACGCGGCCAGGCAGATCACCGGCACCTCCATTTCGATCGATGGCGGCTGGACCGCGCAGTAACGCGGGTTCAGCACAAAAAAGGCAGTCCATGACCAGCATTCGTTTCATCCTGAATGGCGAAGATGTCGCCCTTTCCAGCCTCGATCCGACCGAGACGCTGCTCGACTTCCTGCGCCTGAAGCGCCGGCTGACGGGCTCCAAGGAAGGCTGCGCGGAAGGCGATTGCGGTGCCTGCACGGTACTGGTCGGGCGGCTCGTCGACGGTCGGCTGCAGTATGAGACGGTCAATGCCTGCATCCGCTTCGTCGGCTCGCTGAACGCCACCCATGTGGTGACCGTCGAGCATCTGGCCGCGAAGGATGGCACGCTGCATCCGGTGCAGCAGGCCATGGTCGACTGTCACGGCTCGCAATGCGGCTTCTGCACGCCGGGCTTCGTCATGTCGCTCTACGGGCTTTGGCTGACCTCGGAGAACCCTGATAGAGCCGAGATCGAACGCGCGCTGCAGGGCAATCTCTGTCGTTGCACGGGCTACGAGCCGATCGTCAAGGCCGCTGAACAGGTGGGCCATGTCAGGCCGTCGGCCCTTTTCGACCCGCTGGAACGCGAGCGCGCCAACATCATCGCGCGCCTCGAAGAGCTTGCCACCCGCGAGACGATCACGCTGTCCGGCCCCGATGGCCGCAGGCTCGTCGTCCCCGGCAGCATCGAGGGTCTGGCCGAAACCTTGGCCGCCCATCCCAAGGCAACCGTTGTTGCCGGTGCGACCGATGTCGGCCTCTGGGTCACCAAACAGATGCGCGTGCTCGACCCCGTCGTCTTCATCAACCACCTGGAAGACCTGCAGAAGATTACCGTGACGCCTGACGGCATCACGCTCGGCGCCGGTGTCAGCTACACCAATGCATTCGAAGCGCTCCGCCGCGAAATCCCCGCCTTCGGTCGCCTGATTGAGCGCATCGGCGGCCAGCAGGTGCGCAATATGGGCACGATCGGCGGCAATGTCGCCAATGGCTCGCCGATCGGCGACAGCCCGCCGGCGCTGATCGCATTGTCCGCCACCGTGACCCTGCGCTCCGCCTCCGGCACCCGCACCATGCCGCTCGAGGATTTCTTCATCGACTACGGCAAGCAGGACCGGCAGCCAGGCGAATTCGTCGAAAGCCTGTTCGTGCCCCGCCCGAAGGCGGCAAGCCATGTGGCCGTCTACAAGATCTCCAAGCGCCGCGACGAGGATATCTCGGCGCTCTGCGGCGCCTTCCACCTCGAAACCGATGCGGCCGGTATCGTCACCCATATCCGCATCGCCTTCGGCGGCATGGCGGCCACCCCGAAACGCGCCCGCGCCGTCGAGGCAGCGCTTTACGGCAAGCCCTTTGCGCAAGGCACGGTGAATGCCGCCCGCGACGCCTTCGACCTCGACTACAAGCCGCTCACCGACTGGCGCGCCACGGCGGAATATCGCCAGCTGACCGCGAAAAACCTGCTGACACGGTTCTTCCTGGAAGTGTCCGGCACCCCGCAGGAACTGCAGCGCTTTGCGGTGGAGGAGGCGTGATGGGGAGCATGTTTAAAGGTCATGCCGTGTTTTACCCCCCTCTGTCCTGCCGGACATCTCCCCCTCAAGGGGGGAGATCAGCAAGACGATTACGCTCGCCCAGATCAAGGGTCGCACTTGCCGCAGCCAACAGCTTGATGGAAGGGCAGAACGGCTGCCGCGCGTCGATCTCCCCCCTTGAGGGGGAGATGTCCGGCAGGACAGAGGGGGGTATCCGCTCGGCACGCCCTGACGCCTCCCTCCCCACCTCTCCCTTGAGGGGGGAGGTCGCCGCGAAGCGGCGGGTGGGGGTGAACAGGGCCGCGAGTTCTGCCGCGCCGATTGATGGAAATGTAGGGCACATCACCCCACCCCGGAGCTTCGCTCCGACCCTCCCCCTCAAGGGGAGGGCGAGGCCGCGCCGCATCCCCGCGCCACTCTCCCCCCTTGTGGGGGAGATGTCCGGCAGGACAGAGGGGGGTGATTTTGCGGTCTCAAGGCCCCTCACCCTGACCCTCTCCCCGCAAGCGGGGAGAGGGAAAAGCCACCCGACGGTATCCGCGTCTCTCCTTCTCCCCGCCTGCGGGGAGAAGGTGGCCGGCAGGCCGGATGAGGGGCAGCACGAAACACATGGAGGCCTTCATGGATAAGGCGACCTACGAGACGGCGAAATATATCAAGGGGCCGATGCACCAGTCGCTCCGGCATGATTCAGCGCACAAGCATGTCGCCGGAAGTGCCGAATATATCGACGATATTCCCGAACCTGCAGGCCTCTTGCATGGCGCGCTCGGCATGGCGGATCGCGCCCATGCCGAGATCCTGTCGATCGACCTTTCCGCGGTGAAGGCCTATCCCGGCGTGGTCGATGTCCTGACCGCCGCCGACATCACCGGCGTCAACGACGTCTCATCCGGCGGCCGCCACGACGAGCCGCTGATTGCCACCGACAGGGTCGAATTCCACGGCCAGACCATCTTCGCCGTCATCGCCGAAACCCGCGATGCGGCCCGCAAGGCGGCGCGGCTCGCCAAGGTCGAGTATCGCGACCTGCCCTTCTGGACCGATATCGACGGCGCGCTGGAGAATGGTGCACCACTCGTCACCCCCGGAATGACGCTGAAGCGCGGCACGCCGGAGACCGAACTCGACAAGGCGGCCCACCGCATCAAAAGCTCGATGCGCATCGGCGGCCAGGAGCATTTTTACCTCGAAAGCCATATCGCGCTCGCCATTCCCGGCGAGGATGATGATGTGACCGTCTGGTCCTCCACCCAGCACCCCTCGGAAATCCAGCATATCGTCGGCCATGTGCTCGACATTCCCTCCAACGCCGTGACCGTCAACACGCGGCGCATGGGCGGCGGTTTCGGCGGCAAGGAAACCCAGGGCAACCAATTTGCAGCCCTTGCGGCGCTCGCCGCCAAGAAGCTGAAGCGCGCCGTGAAATTCCGCCCCGACCGCGACGAGGACATGGGCGTCACCGGCAAGCGCCACGACTTCAAGATGGATTTCGACGTAGCCTTCGATGATGACGGCAAGATCCACGCCATCGAGGCCAACTTCGCCGCCCGCTGCGGTTATTCCTCGGACCTGTCAGGCCCGGTCACCGACCGCGCTCTCTTCCATGCGGACTCGAGCTATTTCTACCCGCATGTGAAGCTGACCTCGCAGCCCTTGAAGACCCACACCGTCTCCAACACCGCCTATCGCGGATTCGGCGGCCCTCAGGGTATGTTGGGTGGCGAACGGGTGATCGAGGAAATCGCTTATGCGTTGGGCAAGGACCCGCTCGAGGTCCGCAAGGCAAATTTCTACGGCGAGAAAGGCTCTGGGCGCGATGTGACGCCCTACCACCAGCAGGTGGAAGACAACATCATCCTGAAGGTTGTCGAGGAGCTGGAAAGCTCGGTCGATTATCAGGCGCGCCGCCAGGCGATCATCGACTTCAACAAATCGAGCCCCGTCATCAAGAAGGGCATCGCCCTCACCCCGGTGAAATTCGGCATCTCCTTCACCATGACGGCCTTCAACCAGGCGGGCGCGCTCGTCCATATCTATCAGGACGGCTCGATCCATCTGAACCATGGTGGCACAGAGATGGGCCAGGGCCTCTACACCAAGGTCGCCCAGGTCGTTGCCGAGTGTTTCCAGGTCGATGTCGACACGGTGAAGATTACGGCGACGACGACCGCCAAGGTCCCGAACACCTCGGCCACCGCCGCCTCGTCCGGCTCCGACCTGAACGGCATGGCGGCTTACGATGCCGCCCGCCAGATCAAGGAACGGCTGATCGCCTTTGCCGCCGAGAAGTATTCCGTCCCGGTCTTGGAGGTCGAATTCCTGCCCAACCGGGTGCGCGTCGGGGACAAGATCTTCTCCTTCGGCGACTTCGTCAAACAGGCCTATTTCGGCCGCGTGCAGCTGTCTGCCGCCGGCTTCTACAAGACGCCAAAAATCCACTGGGACCGCGCCGCCGGTCGCGGCACGCCCTTCTACTACTACGCCTATGGCGCCGCCTGCTCGGAAGTCTCGATCGACGCGCTGACGGGCGAATATCTGATGGACCGCACCGACATTCTGCACGATGTCGGCAAATCGCTGAACCCAGCCATCGATATCGGCCAGATCGAAGGCGGCTTCGTTCAGGGCATGGGCTGGCTGACGACGGAGGAACTCTGGTGGGACGGCAAGGGGCGACTGCGCACCCACGCGCCCTCCACCTACAAGATTCCCCTCGCCTCCGATCGACCGAAGATCTTCAACACGCGGCTTGTCCCCTGGTCGGAAAACGCCGAACCCACCATCGGCCGCTCCAAGGCCGTCGGCGAGCCGCCCTTCATGCTGGCGATTTCCGTGCTGGAGGCGCTGTCGATGGCGGTGGCCTCGGTTGCG
The DNA here is from genome assembly GCF_014237835.1 of Rhizobium sp. AQ_MP. Taxonomy (GTDB): domain Bacteria; phylum Pseudomonadota; class Alphaproteobacteria; order Rhizobiales; family Rhizobiaceae; genus Allorhizobium. The sequence goes on along the minus strand of NZ_JACJVI010000009.1, from coordinate 161,305 downwards.
GATTATCGGGTCTGCCCGAGGCTTGATGCGCCGGCCACGCCGGAACGGGTGTTGATGGCGGTGGAGAGGTTGAAGCGGGCGTGATGGATGGAGCCATGACGCACCACGCCGTCCCGGAAGGTCATCGGAGAAGCGCGCGGCGGATGCGTAAAGCGCTGACTGCGGCTGAACTGCGGTTCTGGAATACGGTGAGAGCCCATCGCTTGATGGGATTGGGCTTTCGACGGCAAGTTCCAATCGCGGGATACATCGTCGACTTCGCCTGCCCCGAGCACAAACTGGTGGTCGAAATCGATGGCCCGAGCCACACATTCGATCAAAAGATCGAGCGCGATAAAGTCCGGGATCTGACGCTCGCCAATCTGGGATGGACCGTCCTGCGTTTTACCAACGAGGATGTGCTGAACAAACTGGATGATCTTTGCATTCACATCCTGCGGGTGATCGGAGTGCGACGGTTTGAGTAATGCATTCGCATTTACCCCCCTCTGTCACTCCGTGACATCTCCCCCTCAAGGGGGGAGATTGCCGGCTAGCGCCCTGCCCTCCGAACGCATGCATATGCGTCCTGCCCGACTTTGCGATCCTTTCTCGTGGGGGAACCGGAGGAGGCCGAGACGTCTGCCGAATCCGATCTCCCCCCTTGAGGGGGAGATGCCCGGCAGGGCAGAGGGGGGTACCCAAAGTGCCGACCTCAGACATTGGCCAGCCACCTCACCCGGAACTACCCCCCTCTGTCACTCCGTGACATCTCCCCCTCAAGGGGGGAGATTGCCAGCAAGCGCCATGCCCTCTCAACGCATGCATTTACGTCCCGCCCAAATTTGCAGTGTTTCCTCACGGGGAAGGCAGAGGAGACAGAGACGTCTGCCGCATCCGATCTCCCCCCTTGAGGGGGAGATGCCCGGCAGGGCAGAGGGGGGTACCCCGAACCTAAAGGCGGAGCAGGCTCAAATATGACCACCCTACCCGCCTTCCTCGCCGCCCACCCGAATGCCGTCCTTGTGGAAGTCGCAGAGACCCGGGGCTCGACCCCGCGCGATACCGGCACGATCATGCTGGTCACGGAAACCGGCCTCTGGGGCACGATCGGCGGCGGGCATCTGGAATTCCTGGCAATCGGCCATGCGCGTCGGCTGCTAACGAGAGAGACCGTGGAGCCGGTGCTCGACGTGCCGCTCGGGCCTGAAATCGGCCAGTGCTGCGGCGGGCGGACGCGTCTCTCATTCACTCGCCTCGATAAGGACGGCAGCCAGAACCTGTTGCGACGCCTCGCCCAGGAGCGGGCACATTTCCCCGAAGTCATGGTCTTCGGCGCCGGCCATGTCGGGCTGGCGCTCGCCCAGGCCCTAAGCCCTCTGCCGCTGAATGTTACGCTGATCGACTCGCGTCCCGCAATCGACGGCGAGTTGCCCCAAGGCATCACCTTCCGCCGGGTCGCCATGCCCGAGGCGGAGGTGGAAAAGCTCAAATCCGGCGCCGCCGTCGTCATCCTGACCCATGACCATGCATTGGATTTCCTGATCGGCAGGCAAGCGCTCTCCCGCAACGACCTCGCCTATGTCGGCATGATCGGCTCGAAGACCAAGCGCGCCACCTTCGCCTCCTTCCTCGACCGCGAAGGCCTGGGCCGCGCCTCCATGGAGCGGCTGACACTGCCGATCGGCGGCGGAGCAGTGAAGGACAAGCGCCCGGCGGTGATTGCCGCCATGGTAGTGGCCGAGTTGCTGGGGGTACTGCTCAAAGCAAACTGAGTGGCCACCGAAGAGAAAAACGGCTATGCTCTGACCACACGGATGGGGACATCATGGCCGCACGATCCAGTCTGACGATCGAACTGAACCAGGACGTCGAAGCCAAGCTTTCGAAGATTGCCCAAGCGACGCAACGCAGTCGTGGCGAAGTCGCCAACGCGGCGCTCACCCTCTATGTGGAACGCGAATTCAGGACAATTGAAGCAATACGGCAGGGACTGGTCGATCTCGAAAAGGGTGATCTCGTCGATCATGAGGACGCCATGTCCGAACTCGACGCCGTGATCGAGTCTGCAGAGGCAGCCCGCCTGTGAGCCTTCGCATCCAGTGGTCGCGGCAAGCCCTGGATGACTTGAAATCCCAAATTGCCTTTATCTCGAAAGACAATCCGAAAGCCGCCCGGCAAATTGCAAAGAAGCTCCGTCTCTGTGCGGAGCGACTGGCTCAAACTCCATCCGGTCGACCGCGTCGGGTATTGGACACATGGGAGAAATCAGTCACTGGGCTTCCCTATGTCATGGCATAAACGATCAGGATGCAGAAGGACGCTGAAACCCTCGTGGTCCTGCGCGTCATTCACACGGCGCGCGACTGGCAAGCCGGGACATGGCCCGATTGAATTGCTGCCTTGAAGACCTGAATCGATCTCGCAGTGGACTCTACGAAACATCTATAATCATTCGACTTTTCTAGAGCGGACCGCCACGGCTTCGATCGAGAAGCCGTTGCTCGGACCGCTCCCTCGCATGCCAAACATCCTCCACCATCTCCAGCCCGACGTCCCGGCGAAGGTCGTCCGGAAGGTCGTGGACATCAAGGCGGCGGGCACCTTGCCCCGGTGGTACGGCCTTACGAAGCCGCTGCAGGATGCTCTCAAAATTGGGCATAAGTCGACTGATCGCGGATACCATCTGAGCCTCCACGCTACGTGATTTCGTTCTTGTTCGATGCTGCGACCATGCCTGAGGTTGCGAGCCCGATCCAATTAAAATACGCTCCTCATGGATAAAGAGAGCTGATCCATGAAACTGTCGCGACAACTTCCGCTGAATGCCCTGCGCGTCTTCGAGGCGGTTGGACGGCTGATGAGTTTCACCCGCGCCGGCGAGGAACTGGGCATGACCCAGACGGCGGTCAGCTATCAGATCAAGCTGCTTGAGGAGCATATAGGGGAGCCGCTCTTCTGGCGCCGCCCGCGCCAGATCGGGCTGACGCAAACCGGTGAACGTCTCCACCCCAAGGTGTCCGAAGGTTTCGATCTTCTGGTCGATGCTGTGCAGCACGCCAAGCGGGGTGCCGTCGAGACACTTGAGATCCACTCAGTCCCGACCTTCGCTTCGAACTGGCTGGCTCGCCACCTCGGCAGCTTCCAGCTTGCCCATCCCGATATCGCGGTGCGCCTCCTGCGCGTCAGCAAGTTCGAGGACCTCGCAACCAAGAGCGCCGATGTCGCCATCCCCTGGGGTGAAGGACCCTGGCCGGGGACCATCGCCCATCCGCTGATCCGCCTCGACTTCACGCCGATGCTGAGCCCGAAGCTGGCGGAAACCATCGGTGGCGTGCATGAACCGGCCGACCTGTTGAAGCTGCCGATCATCAGTCCCGGCGACCCCTGGTGGCCGCAATGGTTTGCCGCCGTCGGCATCCACAATCCCACCCTGATCGACACCAAGCTGCACAGCTACGAGGCGCAGGATCTGGAGGCCAATGCAGCGATCGCCGGCTATGGCGTTGCCATCGTCAGCCCCTTCTTCTTCCAGGACGAGCTCGCTTCGGGCCGCCTGATCCGCCCCTTCGAACTCGCCTGCCCGGCCAATGCGCCGATCCAGCTTGTCTATTCCCACGCCAGGCGCAACGCGTCGAAGATCAAGGCATTCCAGGCTTGGATCACCGCCACCCTGGAAGGCGAAAAAGTGCTCTGATTTCACCGGTTTCTACGCAAGACAAGAATCTCTGCATAAATCGTCATCCAGAGCCCTGCCCATGGTCCCGAGGGCTTCCCTTGCAACGCAATATTTTCCACACTAGGCGGTCTGGAGGACAACAGGGGAACTCCGAATGTATGAATATGCGATAGCCTGGGAATGGCTGAACTTCGCCGTCCGCTGGCTGCATGTGGTGACCGCGATCGCCTGGATCGGCTCGTCCTTCTATTTCATCGCGCTCGATCTTGGCCTGGTGAAGCGCCCGGGTCTGCCCGCCGGTGCCTATGGCGAGGAATGGCAGGTGCATGGCGGCGGCTTCTACCATATCCAGAAATATCTGGTGGCCCCCGCCTCGATGCCGGAGCATCTGACCTGGTTCAAATGGGAAAGCTATGCCACCTGGCTCTCGGGCTTCGCTCTGCTCTGCGTGGTCTATTATGGCGGCGCCGATCTCTTTCTGATCGATCGCACCGTTCTGGACATCGAGCCATGGCAGGCCATCTGTCTGTCGCTGGCGTCGCTGGCCGTCGGCTGGATCCTCTATGATCTCCTGTGCAAGTCGCCGCTCGGCAAGAACACCTGGGGCCTGATGGTGTTCCTCTACCTGGTGCTGATCGCCATGGCCTGGGGCTATACGCAGATCTTCACCGGTCGCGCCGCCTTCCTGCATCTCGGTGCGTTTACCGCCACCATCATGTCGGCCAATGTCTTCTTCATCATCATCCCGAACCAGAAGATCGTCGTTGCCGACCTGATCGCGGGGCGCACGCCCGATCCGAAGTATGGGGTCATCGCCAAGCAGCGCTCGCTGCACAACAACTACCTGACTCTGCCCGTCATCTTCTTCATGCTGTCCAACCACTATCCGCTGGCCTTTGCCACGGAGTTCAACTGGGTCATCGCAGCCCTCGTCTTCCTGATGGGCGTCACCATCCGCCACTGGTTCAACACCACCCATGCCCGCAAGGGCAAGCCTACCTGGACCTGGCTGGTCACGGTACTCATCTTCATCGTCATCATGTGGCTGTCGACCGTGCCGAAGGTCCTGACCGGCGAGGAGGAACAGGCGAGCCTTTCAACCCGTGAACAGACCTTTGTTGCAAACGGCCATTTCGAAGCCGTGCGCGATGTCGTACAGGGCCGCTGTTCGATGTGCCACGCAGCCGAGCCCGTCTGGGAGGGCATTGCGCGGGCACCGAAGAACGTGAAGCTTGAGACGGACGGCGAGATCGCCGCCCATGCCCGTGAAATCTATCTCCAGGCCGGCCGCAGCCATGCCATGCCGCCCGGAAACATCACCGATCTCTCGCCCGAAGAGCGCAAGCTGCTCGTCGCCTGGTACGAGACGACGGTTGAAGGCAGATAAGAATGACAGAGACCCTGATCCGCGGCCACCTTCTCTCCTTTCGCCGGGCACCCGAGCATGCCGGCGACCGCGAAAGCTATCTCTACGAAGAGGACGGCGCGCTGCTGGTTCGCGATGGCAAGATCGCCGCTGTCGGGGCTTACCCGGAGGTGAAGCCCAAGGCCGGCGCCGAAGTGACCGAGATCGACCACCGCCCGCATCTGATCCTGCCCGGCCTGATCGACTGCCATGTGCATTTCCCGCAGATGCAGGTGATCGCCTCCTATGCCGCCAACCTACTGGAATGGCTTGATACCTACACCTTCCCCGAGGAATGCCGTTTCGTCGAAAGCGCCCATGCCGAGCGCATCGCCACGCAATTCTTCGACGAATTCCTGCGCCAGGGCACGACCACGGCGGTCGCCTATTGCTCCGTGCACAAGGCCTCGGCCGATGCCTTCTTCGCCGAAAGCCTGCGTCGCGGCACGCTGATGATCGGCGGCAAGGTAATGATGGACCGCAATGCCCCGCAGGGTCTGCTCGACACGCCCCAGCTGGGTTACGACGAGACCCGCGCGGTGATCGAACAATGGCATGGCAAGGGGCGAAACCACGTCGCCATCACCCCCCGCTTTGCCATCACGTCCACGCCCGAGCAGATGGCGATGACACAGAAGCTGGCAGAAGAATTCCCCGACCTGCATATCCAGACGCATCTGTCCGAGAACCACGACGAGATCCGCTACACCTGCGAGCTCTATCCGGATGCCAAGGACTATACCGACATCTATGCCCGCTACGGCCTCCTGCGGAAGAAGGCGCTCTTCGGCCATGCAATCCATCTGTCGGATCGCGAGGCGGATGCCATGGCAGAAAGCGGTGCGGTCGCGGTCCACTGCCCAACCTCGAACCTCTTCCTCGGCTCCGGCCTCTTTCCGCTGAAGGCGATCAAGCGCCGCGAAAAGCCCGTCACAGTAGCGGTCGCCACCGATATCGGCGGCGGCTCCAGCTATTCCATGTTCAAGACCATGGACGAGGCCTACAAGATCCAGCAGCTGCTCGGCGAACGGATGAACCCGCTTGAAAGCTTCTACCACATGACGCTCGGCAATGCCGTCGCGCTCGATCTGGCAGATCGGATCGGCACGCTGGACGAAGGCACCGATGCCGATATCGTCGTGCTCAATGCGGCCGCCACCCCGGCCATGCGGCTTCGCATGGAAACAGTGACTTCGCTTTCGGAAGAACTCTTCCTGCTACAGACGCTGGGTGACGATCGGTCGGTCGTCGAAACCTATGTGGCGGGCAAGCCCTCGAAGCCACGCGCGGAGGCATGAGACGGCAATGAGCGAAAGCGGCTATTCCGGCACCCCTCTTCCGAAAAAGCTCGGATTGAAGCCGGACATGGCCGCACTGTTCATCGCCCTGCCCGACAGCCTCTCCCACCTCGCCGAAGAAGTCCCCGGCGCCCTCCAGGCAACCGACCTGGTGTCGGCAAATGCGTCAGGCCTCGACTACGCCCATGTTTTCGAGACCTCGCGCGCCGCACTCGAGGAGCATGCGCTCGGCCTGAAAGCCATGCTCAAACCTGCGGGAATGCTGTGGATTTCCTGGCCGAAAAAGGCCTCGAAAGTGCCGACCACGATCACCGAAGATGTGCTACGAGAGATCTTCCTTCCGACAGGCCTGGTCGACGTGAAGGTTTGCGCCGTCGACGAGATCTGGTCGGGGTTGAAATTCATGCTGCGCAAGGAGTTGCGCCCGTGACGGCAAGAGGCTCCCTATGCTGATCAGCAACCTCGTGCTTGGCACCATCATGATCTCGCTGACCGTGGTGGTCCATACTTTCGGCCTGATTGCCGTGACCCATGCCATGAGTTTCGTCACGGACCGCATTCGCCTGCACGGCCATCGCAGCCGCATGCTTGCCATGAACACGGTGGTCATCGGCGTCTTTGCCGTTTTGACGGCGGAGGTCTGGCTCTGGGCGGCCGCCTATAGCCTCATCGGCGTGGTCGATGATTTCGAGACCGCCCTCTATTTTTCGACCATCACCTTCTCGACCGTCGGATATGGGGACGTCGTGCCCCATCCCGAATGGCGCATGTTTGCCGCCCTCGAAGGTGTCAACGGCTTCCTGCTGATCGGCTGGTCGACCGCCTATCTCATCGCAGCCGGCATGCGTGTCGGCCCCTTCAAACCCGGCGAGCACTTCTGATGGCCGACTGTCGTCAATTCCGAAAGGCATGAACTCATGGCCCCCATTCTCGAAATCTCCGACCTGAAGACCCTCGCTCGCAAACGCGTGCCAAAACTGTTCTTCGACTATGCCGACAGCGGCTCCTATACCGAGAGCACCTACCGCGCGAACGAGAACGACTTTGCCAGGATCAAGCTGCGTCAGCGCGTGCTGGTCGACATGAGCGGCCGCACGCTCGAAACGACCATGGTCGGCGAGAAGGTCAAGATGCCCGTGGCGCTCGCGCCGACTGGCCTCACCGGCATGCAGCATGCCGATGGCGAGATGCTGGCGGCGAAGGCTGCCGAAGAATTCGGCGTGCCTTTCACGCTCTCGACCATGAGCATCTGCTCGATCGAGGATGTCGCCTCGGTTACCACCCGCCCCTTCTGGTTCCAGCTTTACGTGATGCGCGACCGCGATTTCGTCGTGAACCTGATCGAGCGTGCCAAGGCCGCCAAATGCTCGGCCCTGGTACTCACCGCCGATCTTCAGCTGCTCGGCCAGCGCCACAAGGACATCCGCAACAGCCTCGCCGCCCCGCCGAAGCTGACGCCGAAACACCTCTACCAGATGGCGATCCGCCCACGCTGGTGCTGGAACATGCTGCAGACCAACCGCCGCACCTTCCGCAACATCCACGGCCACGCCAAGAACGTCACCGACCTGTCCTCGCTGCATTCCTGGACGGCTGAGCAGTTCGATCCGAAGCTCTCCTGGAAGGATGTCGAGTGGATCAAGAAGCAATGGGGTGGCAAGCTGATCATCAAGGGAATCCTCGACGTCGAAGACGCCCGGATGGCGGCGAAAACCGGGGCTGATGCCATCGTCGTCTCCAATCACGGCGGACGCCAGCTGGACGGCGCGCATTCCTCGATCTCCATGCTGCCGAAGATCGTCGAAGCCGTCGGCCACAAGATCGAGATCCACATGGACGGCGGCATCCGCTCCGGCCAGGATGTGCTGAAAGCCGTGGCACTGGGCGCCAGGGGAACCTATATCGGCCGCCCCTTCCTCTATGGCCTCGGCGCCATGGGCAAGGAAGGCGTGACCAAGGCGCTGGAAATCATAGCCAAGGAGATGGACGTGACCATGGCGCTCTGCGGTAAGCGCCAGGTCGCCGATGTCGACAAGACGATCATTGCCGAGAGCCCTTTCTGAACCACGCGAGGCAGCTGCAATTCAATGCAATTTCAGGTAGGCCACATTGCCATAGAGGCTCGGTAGACTTGCATTTGCTGAAAGGTACTCTTTCCCCGCGAAATGAATTCGCGGGGGATACTTTCATGACCAGGACCATCATCGACACGCCCTACAGCGTCAAAGCCCGGGCGCACCAGCTGGCTGCGCTCGGCATCCGCTGCATCATCCGCTACTACAACCGACAGAACAGCCAGACCTTTCCCGACAAACGTCTCACCAGAGCCGAAGCCGAGGCGATCGTCGAGGCCGGTATGTCGATTGCGGTTGTGTTCCAGCAGAACCATCGTCTGATCAGCGATTTCAGCGAGAGCTTCGCCGTGAAGGATGCCGAGGCAGCCCTCGAATGTGCGCGCGCCATCGATCAGCCCAAGGGCAGCGCAATCTATGTTTCTGTAGACCACGACTTCGTCAGTGCCGATGACCTCAGCACGATCGAAAGATATTTCCGGATCTTCGCGGACAAAGTTCGGACAGGTTCCACCGGCTATCGACTGGGTGTCTACGGCTCAGGCAAGGTCAGCAGCCGCCTCAAGGCCGCAGAACTCGTCGCCCTCGTCTGGCTGCCAAGGGCGCTTGGCTGGTCCGGCAGCAGCGACTATCTCGAAAACGGCCCCTGGAATCTCTATCAGGATGCGGTTTCGCTCAAGATTGACGGGCTCGACTGCGACAGCAACATCACCCGGCCTGGAAACCCGGATTTCGGCCAGTTCACCCTCCCGATGCCATCAACCGTCATGGCCAGGCGGCAGCCGGAAGACACCGATGGCAGTCGGGCGCTCTTTCAGGTCTCGAGCCACGGCAGTCTCAATCTGCGCGGAGGCGCCTCCCTCGATTTTCCCATCATCCGCCCGCTGGCACCGGGAACCCGACTTTACGGGCTGCAGCGCAGCGGAAACTGGATCCAGGTGGATCTGGAAGGTGACGGTCGTCCCGATGGCTATGTATCGCTGGATTATCTGGTGGCCGTGACCGGTGAAGCGGGAGACCTTCCAGTTGTTGGCAAACAGGCGATCGACATCGCCTATCGGGAATACGAAATGCAGGTGGCCAATCTGGATGGCCCCGGCACGAACCCGCGCATCGCGCTCTACTACCGGCGGCTGGACGGCGCCGCGATCGGACATGACGACGATGAAGTGGCGTGGTGCTCCTATTTCGTCAATTTCTGCTTTTCCGAGGTTGGACAGAAGGGCTCCGGCCGCGCCAATGCCCGCTCCTGGCTCACTTGGGGCAGGCCCGTTCAGGGAGCGCCGCGGCGCGGTGACGTTGTCGTCCTGTGGCGGCAGTCTCCGGACAGCTGGAAGGGCCATGTCGGCTTCTTCGTCGGCTATGACGGAGACCAATGGCTGCTGCTCGGCGGCAACCAGGGCGAAGCCGTCTCGATCAAGGCCTTTGATCCCGCCAAGGTGCTGGGCGTGCGCCGCCTTTAAGCGACGATCAGCTCAGGCGGCCGGTCGCAAGGCCGGCCGTCCAGCTCGGACGGCCATTGCGTTCGGCAAGCCGCGACTGCGCCATGTGATCATAGGGTACGAGCCGGAAGCTGACCGACCAGCCGGCTTCCGTCTTCTGCAGGATCGCATAGGATGCAAGCGGGCTGCCGGCTTCGACCTTGTGATAGACGGGCAAATCATCGTCATAGGCCGGGCAGCCGACGCTGCCGGGATTGACGATCAGCCTGCCGTCGGAGAGGCGGACGGCCCGTGGCAGATGGGTATGGCCGCAAAGGATCAGCGGCTGGGTGATGCCCTCCGCCCAGGCCTCTATCTCAGACTGATCGCGCAGCACGACACGCCCTTCCGGCGTCACCTGGTCGAGCCAGTAGGTACCGTCATCCTGCGGTCGCGCATGGCAGAGATAGGCGACATCGCGGAAAACCGCATCGAAGGGCAGCGTGCGCAGCCAGTCGAGATGCCGGGCTGTCAGCTGGCCGAAGGCATCCGCCTCCCACTCATGCATGTCGCCGGCCGCATGTTCGATCAGATAGCGGTCGTGATTGCCACGCACGGTGACCAGCTGCAGCGGCACGAGGATATCGGCCGTCCGCCCGGCTTCGAGCGGGCCGGACAGGCAATCGCCGAGATTGACGATATCGCCTGTTTCAATGCCCTCAGCCGCGATATCGGCAAGCACCGCCTCAAGTGCCGCGGCATTGCCATGAATATCAGCGATAGCCGCGAACCGCATCAGCTGCCCCGATAGGTCGAATAGCCATAGGGCGAGAGAAGCAGCGGCACATGATAATGCGCCGTCGTGTCGGAAATCCCGAAGCGGATCGGGATCACGTCAAGAAAGGGCGGCTCGGTGAGCTGAAAGCCCTTGGCCTTCAGATAATCCCCGGCATGGAAAAGCAGCTCATATTGCCCGACCTGGAATTCATCCCCGATCAGCATCGGTCCGCCATCGACACGCCCATCGTCATTGGTGAAGACGGTCTTGATCAGCTCCGCCTCCTCGCCATTCATCCGCATCAGCTGGATGCGAAGACCCTGGGCTGGCTTGCCGAGTGCCGTATCGAGCACATGGGTGGTGAGGCCGGTCATATCTGGGGCTCCCGAATCGTGAAGGGGGTATCGAAGAAAAACTCTTCGAGGTTGTTGCCGGGTCCGTCACGATCGACAACCAGGAAATCACTGACTTCGCCGATGGCCATCAACGGATGATGCCAGGTATTGCGCCGATAGTTCACGCCCTGCTGCGGTCCGGCGAGAAACACCTGCGGCTGCCCCGGTCGGCCAGCCTCATCGGGCGAGACTGCGACCAGGAAGGGCCGCGCGGAAAGCGGCGAAAAGCTCTGGCTACCAAGGGGGTGCCGCTCCATCATGCCGATCTCATAAGGGAAGGCGCGCGGCTGCCCGCGAAAAATGTTGACGATCACCCGCGCCCCCTCGCCCGTCACCTCGGGCGAAAACAGCGCATGAAAGCGTTCCGTCGTGCCGCCATTGATCAGCCGCATGGTCGAGGGATCGGCCTCGATCACCTCGCCAAAAGGCGCAAATGTTTCGGCCGTCAACGGACGGATGGAGAGGTCGATGGGCAAAGGGGTCATTCTCCCTGGATATGCGGATGGCGAAGCTGGTCGATCTGCCGGATGAGCTTTGGAAGATCAACCTGCACCGTATCCCAGATGATACGCCAGTCGAGCCGGTCGTATTGATGGACAACAAGATTGCGCAAACCGCGCATTTTGGCCCAGGGAATCTCCGGTTGCTCAGAGCCAATGTCTGGAAACAGCGCCTGGATGCGCGCTGCAGCGGTCGCGATCAGCACAAAAGTCATGGCCACGGCGCGCTGGCGCAACAGGTCGGACTGGAACTCCTCGAAGCCGATGCCATCGAGGAAGCCAATGGCCTCAATTGCCGCATCTTTCATGTCGATCAGATTGTCGAGGAGGCGCTCCGCCGGGGTCATATGGCCCTAGCCTCGGACAAAATCCGATCACGCATGCGCTCTTTCAAGCCGCCTGACGTTACGACATCCACCCGGCAAGGCAGGAGGGTCTCCATCTCCGCCTGCAACCCACCGAGATCGAAGAGCGTCATGCCTGGAAGTCCATCGACGAGTATGTCCAGATCACTGTCCGGCCCATCCTCGCCGCGCGCGACAGAGCCAAAGACACGAGGGTTCGTCGCCTTGTGACGTGCGGTCACTTCGCGAATGGCCTGCCTGTTCTTCTCCAGCACTTCGGACGGTCGCATGCCGCATCTCCTCGGTCGCAATCATAGAACAAACGCGAGGCGCGAGAAAGCGCCGGAGCGAGCCCCCTCAAACGAAAACAGCGCCGGTGTTCCCACCGGCGCTGCAATCGTTGAACCCTAGCCTGAAATCAGGCGGCGTTCTTGGCGTAATCGGCCGTCGGCACTTCCGAAATCGTCTTCAGAACGATCGAAGCGATCTGGTAGGGGCAGCCCTGGGAGTTCGGGCGGCGATCTTCCAGGTAACCCTTGTAGCCGTTGTTGACGAAGGAGTGCGGAACGCGGATCGAGGCGCCACGGTCGGCAACGCCGTAGGAGAACTTGTTCCACGGAGCCGTCTCGTGTTTGCCGGTCAGGCGCAGATGGTTGTCCGGACCGTAGACGTCGATATGCTCCTTCCAGTTCTTCGCGAAGGCTGCCATGAGGGCTTCGAAGTATTCCTTGCCGCCCACTTCGCGCATGAAGGTGGTCGAGAAGTTGCAATGCATGCCCGAACCGTTCCAGTCGGTATCGCCGAGCGGCTTGCAGTGGAATTCGACGTCGATGCCGTACTTTTCGCAGAGGCGGAGCAGCAGGTAGCGTGCGATCCAGATCTGGTCGGCGGCCTTCTTGGAGCCCTTGCCGAACACCTGGAATTCCCACTGGCCCTTGGCCACTTCGGCATTGATGCCTTCGTGGTTGATGCCGGCTTCGAGGCAGAGGTCGAGATGCTCTTCGACGATTTCACGCGCGATCGAACCGACATTCTTGTAGCCGACGCCGGTGTAGTACGGGCCCTGCGGCGCCGGGTAGCCCTGCTCCGGGAAGCCGAGCGGACGACCGTTTTCGTAGAAGAAGTATTCCTGTTCGAAGCCGAACCAGGCGCCTTCGTCGTCGAGGATCGTGGCGCGGCTGTTCGACGGATGCGGGGTGACGCCGTCCGGCATCATGACTTCGCACATGACGAGAGCGCCGTTCGTGCGGGCCGGGTCGGGATAGATGGCGACCGGCTTCAGCACGCAATCCGACGAGTGGCCTTCGGCCTGCATCGTCGAGGAGCCGTCAAAGCCCCAGAGCGGCAGCTGTTCCAGGGTCGGGAAGCTGTCGAATTCCTTGATCTGCGTCTTGCCACGCAGGTTCGCTACCGGCTTGTAGCCATCGAGCCAGATATACTCGAGCTTAAACTTGGTCATGGTGCTCTCTCTTCAGTCTCGCGCCATTCATGCGCAACAGAGGGGTGATTCTCCGGTTCGCCCGGGAGTCGGATTAGAAAAAGCAGGAAGCGTGCCAGTTTGCAGCCGAAGCCCCAAAGCCTGCCATTTTGTCGCAGGCGAGCCGCGGAATCCGAGGTATCACACGCGTTTCTTTAACAGATTCAGCTCATACTCGTGGAACCAGAGCGCCGTATCCGGTGTTGTTCGCGCACATGAGATCACGGAAGCGCTGTGATGATTTTAAATTCATCACTTTTTCTGCATCAATACTGCCCACAAAATAGGCATTTTGCACTTTTCGTGTGCATTTCAGTTTCAGACGTGGTAAGCATGGAACATCGAGACAACACTCGGTGGAAACGAGAGGCAGTAGCATGACAACGAACTTGGTTCGGGAATCGGCGAAGATCTACGAATTCCCAGTGCGTGATGCGGCGAGGTTGCAGGCGATGCGCGATCGTCAGGCCGTGCGGCCCGTCATTTATGAAAGCGGCTCGGCGAGCTGGTATCATGAAGAGGCGATCCGCGAAGCCGAGCAGGCACGCAAGCAGTAAGGGGTTGCGCCCCACAAGAAAGCCGCCCGCTTCGCGGACGGCTTGACATGCGATGAGCGGGCCCATGCCCGCTCTTTTCGTTTTCAGTGTTACTCCAGTTCTCAGGCCGGAATAGCGTCAAGACAAACAATCATGCCTTGGTGCCGAAGAGACGCAGGCGCATCACGCCGCCATCCGGATGCATGGCAATACGCACATGCGTGACCGGTCCGATCTTCTGCACCTGATCGCCCTCGTAGACGTGCTCGGCATCCATCTGCATCTTCTGCCGCGTCAGCATCGGCTTCCACTGTTCCGACGCTGCGATCTCCTCTTCCGAGAAGGTGTCGCCGGCCTGCGGCAGATAGGCGCCGAGCAGCTCGCAGGTATCAGGATAATTGCCCTTGTAGAAATGCGTGTCGATCAGCACCCGGTTGATAACGCCGGGATGGCCGAGCCGGATGATCGCCCAGTCATGGCCTGGACCACGACGGCGCTTGGTTTCCCAGCCATCACCCATATTGGTGCCGCGGCCCGGCGACAGGATCTTGTCGGGATGCCCGTAATGCGCATCCGACCACGCGAGCGACTTTGCGCCATGGAAGATATAGGCGAGATCGATTTCTTCGGTCGCACCCACCTTCGACCAGTCGAAATGGGCAGCGCCGTAAACGCGCAGACGCGCAACACCGCCATCCGGATAGATATGCAGGCGCAGATGTGTCCAGACCTTCGACGTATCGGAATTGGCAAAGAAGTGCTGCGCCGAGGCCCCGAGCGGCGACTTGGTCACCAGCTCAGTCCAGACCGTCGCATCCGTCGGATCGCCGCTCTCGACAAAAGCCGCCTCGATCGAACAATGGGGCGGGTAGTTGCCGGTAAAGAAGCGCGTGTCGACATCGAAGCCGAAGATGCGGCCCGGCATGGCAAGCCGGATGATCGCATGGTCATGGCCCGGCACACGCTTGCGACGGCTTTCCCAGCCATCCATGTATTTGCCGTTGTCGTCGTAGAGATCCGGATCGAACGTCGCCGGGTCGTCATTCAGCATGCGCGACAGCGGCGCGAAGAACTCGTCGGTCGAGTAGATGCCGACGGCTCCGAGGCGGGCCGATGCAAGATTGACGGCACCGGCGGCGAAATCCGGCAGGACGACGGTCGAGGTCTCAAGCATGTCAGTGTGTCTCCGGAAGCAGGCTTTCAAGGCGCAGCCTGGCGATTTTTTCCACCTGCTGGCAGGCGGTGTCGAATTCCTGATCGCGGCTGTTGGATATCCGCGTTTCGAAGGCCGAAAGGATGTCGTCCTTCGACAGTCCCTTCACCGCAATGATGAAGGGAAAGCCGAATTTCTCGACATAATCAGTGTTGAGTTCGGTGAAGCGGGCATGCTCCTCAGCCGTCAGCCGATCGAGCCCGGCGCCTGCCTGCTCGCGTTTGCTGTCTTCGGTAAGCTCGCCCGCAATCGCGAGCTTGCCGGCAAGGTCCGGATGGGCGCGAAGCACGCCGAGCCGTTCATCGGTGCTCGAGGTCCGGAAGATCATCGCCATCGCATCATGCACATCGAGTGCGGTGAGCGGCTCCTCGATCATGCCGGCATCGAAAGCACGCTCGGCAATGAAGGGCGAATGTTCGAACACTCCGCCGAAACGCTGAACGAAGTCCGCTCTGTCCATTCGCCTGTCCATTTAGAAGCAAGGTCTCGTCCGACGGGAGCGAGACAGGGGAAGATGCCTGCGAGCTGCGCCGCGAGCGATTGCATCAAGGATTAGCCGAGGCCCGGAGCCTTGTCGAGTTTCCGGCAGCGACAATCATTTTCGCCCAAACGCGAGGGCATGCCTCCTTGCGGACCTTATGGGCCAGTCTATCTATGGAACTGTACTCCCCGATTTCCCAGAAAGGATACCCCATGCCGATTGCCAAAGGCTATGCCGCAACGGATGCCTCCAAGCCATTGGTTCCCTTCACCTTCGAGCGTCGCGAACCGAACGCGGACGACGTGGTGATCGACATCAAGTTTTCCGGCATCTGCCATTCCGACATCCACCAGGTCCGCAATGAATGGGGCAACTCGACCTTCCCCATGGTCCCCGGCCACGAGATCGCCGGCATCGTCACCGCCGTCGGCTCGAAGGTCACGCAGTTCAAGGTCGGCGACCGCGTCGGCGTCGGCTGCTTCGTCGACAGCTGCGTCCATTGCGAGACCCGCAATGTCGATCTCGAACAGTATATGCCGGGCGTCGTGCCGACCTATAACGGCTTCGAGGCCGATGGCGTGACGCCCACCTATGGTGGCTATTCGAACACCATCACCGTGAAGGAAGGCTATGTGCTCTCCATTCCGGACAACCTGCCGCTCGACAAGGCAGCGCCCCTGCTCTGCGCCGGCATCACGCTCTACTCTCCGCTGGTGCACTGGAAGGCGGGCCCCGGCAAGAAGGTGGCCATCGTCGGCATGGGCGGCCTTGGCCATATGGGCGTGAAAATCGGCGCAGCACTCGGCGCCGACATCACCGTTCTCAGCCAGAGCCTGTCGAAGAAGGACGACGGCATCGCCTTTGGCGCAAAGGATTACTACGCCACTGCCGACAAGGAGACCTTCAAGAAGCTCGCCGGCACCTTCGACCTGATCATCTGCACGGTCGGCACCGAGATCGACTGGAACGCCTATCTGAACCTGTTGAAAATCGACGGCGCGCTGGTTCTGGTCGGCCTGCCGGAAAACCCGGTTCCTGTCCATGCCTTCTCGCTGGTCATGGGCCGCCGCTCGCTCGCCGGCTCCTCGATCGGCTCGATCAAGGAGACACAGGAGATGCTCGACTTCTGCGGCAAGCACAACATCACGCCCGAGATCGAGATCATCGATATCCAGCAGGTGAACGAGGCCTATGAGCGCGTCATCAAGAGCGATGTCCGCTACCGCTTCGTCATCGACATCGCGAGCCTCGACAAGGTCTGAGGCTGGTCGCGTTGACTGAATGCGAGGGGCCCGGTCAGCGCCGGGCCCTTTGTTTTCTTACACCTGCAACTGATACCCGTTCCGCTCCGGAAACGGCCAGTCCGCAAGCAAGGCCATGTCGGGCCGGTAGATCTCCACCATCAATGGATAGCATTTCGCCACGTCGCTCGAATGGCTGGCGCTGCAATCCCCGCCCGGGCAGGCCGAGAGAGCGCCGAGCAGATCGATCTCGGCGAACATCTCCAGGAAGTCGCCGGGGCGCACCGGGCTTGCCTTCATGAAATACTGCTGCGTGTCACGGGTAAACCCGGTGCACATGAACACGTTCAGCACGTCATGCACATGCGGCTCGGCGGCCTTGATGTCGATGCCCTGGTGCCGTGACAGCGCTCGGCAGAGGTTCGAATGACAGCAATGATGATAGTCGCCGCCGGAGAGCAGACGGTTGGTATAGGGATCGCAACGCGTGCCGATCACGTCATGCACCCCGCCGCCGAACTCGTCGAAGCCGTACCAGCCAAGCGTATCATGGCTGATCGTCGCCATCGGGCGCAGCGACGGCAGATTGCTCCAGAGGCGATTGCCGGTCGTGACATGGGTGGCATGGAGCGCCCGCGTCTTGCCGGAAAAGAAGCGCTCTGAGAGATCATTGGCATTCCAAAGATTGAGGTCGCCGACCTGCGGCCCCTCCACACTGACGATGCGGAAGAAGTGCCCTTTGGGCACCTCGAACGTGTTGCCCTCGCGCGGCGGCACGATCACCTCGCCGACCTTCTCCATTGTCGCCCGCGCCCGCTCCAGAATGCTCATGTCGGGTGCTTTCAACGACTCGACCGGATAGCAGACGACGGGTTTTACAGCCCGGCGGGCAGCCGCATCAGCGGGAACGGGGATGTTGGCGTTGAAGGGGGACATGGGAGGCTCCGGGCAAAGAGTTGGACGGGGCACATCACTGGCTTAGCACAGCGAATCTGGCAACGTGCACCTTGCGGCAATGTACACGAGCCAAACACCAAATTGCTCATGTCAGAATCTGGCAACCCCAGATACGACATGAACTGAGGCCTGGAACCGTTGTAATCCAGCGGCCCTGAACTCGACACGCCCGGAAAGCAAACTGCAGGCATGTCCAGCTTCACGACGGCGTTCGCAAATGGATCCGATCATACGATAGACGTTTGCTCGAAAATCAGTCCAAGACGCTTCGCCATCAACCGAGATCTCGACGAATTCATCTTCTACGACAGTGAATGCACGCTCTTCAGACGCGAGCTTTCCGCCCGCTTTGGCAGTTTCTTTAAAGGCAAGACTAAGTCTGAGCCATAGCTTCCCGCTCACAGCCGAGAGTGGAAGACATACCTCTGCGAAAGCCTGCCGCAACAGGGAACATTCCAGGCTGAGCAATTCAGTCGAGGATCCTTTTTCGATGTGATTGATGGCTATGACAACATCAAGGCCACGACGCATGTCCAGACGATCATGAGACAGAAAAAGCTCTTTCGCTCTGTCTGTCAGGGAATCCGGAGCGGTGCTTCCGCGCTCAGGCGGACGGACATCACGCCGCTCCAACTGCTCTTTCACTGCCTTGGCGAAAACCCGGGACTCTGATGTCCGCAGACTGCCGAGACTAGTATTTCGCATTGTGAGAAGAAGTACGCATCCAAGCAGAACCAAAAAAAATGGCGATGACATACTTCAAACGAATCAATTTAGTATCCCAACTCACTGAGAACTGCGTTATAATCAACTCCGGAAACAATTGATGCCTGCTTGATAGCAGCCTGACGTCTCGCCAGTGTGTAGTCCGACTCGCTGCCGTAAAATATAAGCCCGGCTTCAGTGGCAAGAATAGTTGCACCATCAATACCCTTGTAGGGTAGGCGTGATTCCGGCGTCGATGGTATCGGTCCGATTGCAGCGTGCACAATTTCATCCTGGCCGACGGCAACCATAGCGCTCGTCACACCAAATGCGTTTCTAAAAAATCGATCGAACCGGCTAAATTCTGCATTCCTCTGCTGCAGCTTCTCGTCTTTGTTCGCCGCATGCAGTTGCATCCTCAGCCCCGGAAACTCCATGACGGGCTTGACAGCAGGAATGGCACCGCATTTCTTCGCCGCGTCCCCAACAAGAGCTATAACGGGTATCCTCTTATCCAGGTTTGCGATGGCGGCATGCATCGTTCCCGAAATGACCGTTACGCCGACTATATTGGTGCGAGGTGCTTTCTGGATGTTCCAGAGGACTGAAGATCTTGAAGCAAGGACAAGGTGGACTGGGGCTGTTTCCTCTGTCACCACCACGTCAATCCGATAAAGCCTTCCTTCGGTCTTGGAAAGCATGATCTGTGGGCTGTTGTTTCCTTTGACCACCGCGATCAATTTCTGAGCCATGTGAGAGACGTCCGACTTGGACATCATAAACAGGTTGGATGCACCCTCCCCGCCATGTGTAACGACAGCCCGAACGAGTGCACTCTTTGGCGGGGCAACAATCGCACAAGATGTCGTCTGCTGGATTCGCTTGATTTCCTTTGGCGTCTCAGCCTCATCAGCCTGCTTATAGTCAGCGACATATTCGTTGATCCAATGCAGTTTTTTGTCTTGGTCCATCAGCTTGTACTCGCCAAGCTGAACTCCATAGGACTCTGGATGAACCTTATCGGTCACATCCCCGGCCATCGGATCGGTGTCAGAGCAGGATGCCAAGAGTGCAAAAGATAAAATCAAACCTAACCTGAGCATGTGTTCTCCCATCAATGCAATCAGGATTCACATCGCCCACTAAATTCGCTTCAAAAAATACGTTAAATTACGAGATAGTTGCCAGATTCCATAGTTTGGCCTCAGTGAGCGACCTGCTCCTCACATTCTGGACGAATACGCCCCTCACCACGCCGGCTTGTGAAACTTGTGCCAGTGCTCGGCAATCTCGATGCGCTTGGGCACCCAGACCTTCTCATGAGCAGTCACATAATCGATGAACCGCGCCAGCGCCGCCGCCCGTCCAGGCCGCCCCACGAGGCGGCAGTGCAACCCGACGGACATCATCTTCGGGCTGCCGTTCTTGCCCTCCTCGTAAAGAACGTCGAAGGCGTCCTTGAGATAGTTGAAGAACTGGTCGCCGGAATTGAAGCCCTGCGGTGTGGCAAAGCGCATGTCATTGGTCTCAAGCGTATAGGGGATGATCAGGAAGGGTTTGCCCTCGAGATCCGGCACCCAGAACGGCAGGTCGTCGGAATAGTTGTCGGAGGAATACACAAAACCGCCCTCCTCCATGACGAGGCGCAGCGTGTTCATCGACGGCTTGCCCTGATACATGCCGAGCGGATGCGAGCCGGTCAGTTCCTTGTGCAGGCGCACGGCCTCCTGAATGTGCTGACGCTCGACCTCTTCGGGAAAATCCTTGTATTCGAGCCAGCGATAGCCGTGGCTGGCGATCTCCCAGTCCGCTTCCTTCATCGCGGCAACGGCTTCCGGGTTACGCGCCATGGCAAGCGTCACGCCATAGACCGTCACGGGCACCTTGCGTTCGGTGAACATCCGCCAGAGCCGCCAGAAGCCGGCGCGCGAGCCGTATTCGTAGATGGACTCCATGTTGAGATTGCGCTGACCGGCCCAGGGCTGGGCACCGACGATTTCCGACAGCAGGCATTCAGAGGCCGGGTCGCCATCGAGAATGCAGCTCTCGCCACCCTCCTCGTAATTCACCACGAACTGCACCGCGATCCGGGCATCGCCGGGCCATTTCGGATCGGGAATGTTGCGGCCATAGCCGATGAGGTCGCGGGGATAGGGAGCAGTCGTCATAAGTTCACCTCTCGCGTTTTGACGCGAGGCTATTGGCGAGGGCGGCACCTGTCGAGATGGAAAACGCGCATCCTGCTGCGGTGCGAAGGCGTCAGGCGATCTTGCGGCTGGAGACCCGGCCCAGCGGATGCAGCGAATGCACGGTAAACGGAGCGCCACGCTCCGGCTCGACGAACAGGGCGAGATTGGTCACCACGACGGGCTCGGCCAGCACCGGATCGAAATGCGCCTTCAATGCCTGCTCGATCCGCGGGAAATCGCGCGCCAGAAGCGGCCCCGTCAGCGTCATGTGGAAGCGGAATTCATCCATGACATAAGGGTGGCCCCAGCGGCTGAGATTGCTGAATTGCGGTGCTGAAAGCCGCTCGGGATTGCGCCGCTCGATCTCGGCTTCGCTGAGCGGCGCGCGAAAGCCATCGAATGCCTGCACCACCGAGGCCGCGAGATGATCGACCTCCGGGCAAGGCCGCGGCAGGATGAGCCCGAAGACGTCGCCGATCCGTCCAACGGAAAGCCCGCGCAACACGACCGGCTCCATGCGGCCGGCGAAATGCATGAGATCACGCAGCAAGGAGGCTTCGCTCGAGCCTTCGTTCAACCGGAAGGGTGCCTTGAAGGTCGCATGAAATCCGAAGCGACGGGGAAGCGCGGTATGAAAGGCAATCTCGTGCACACCGAGCCCTTTGAGCCCCGGATGCTCCTCCGCCTCGCCGGAGAACACGTTGCGGCCGAGCCAACGCGCAGCAGCATCGCCGAGCGGATCGCGGGCGGGCGGCGTAAAGCAGATGGCATAACGCATGTCGAGCACCTCGCACTGGCTCGCGACGGAACTTTAGCAGTTGCCGTTACAACTTCGTGGATAGGTGATTTGCATGACAGTATCACGAAGCGGATGCGGGAAATTCTCCCCCGTGAAATCGTCACTACCCTAATGTTTTCAGCGTATTTCGGTAAATTCCTCATCGCCTGCCTGACGGCCTGCCACTGAAACGTGATGGGTGAGCGAGAAGCTGTGAGGCAGAGCAAGGGGTTTGCCTACGATCGAATCAAGCGCCGCATCCGCCAGAAGATGGGCGATGCCGAAGCTGACCTTGAAGCCGCCGGTGAGTGCGTGAATGTGGCGATGAGCAGGATGGGGGCCAACCATCGGATCCCGATCGATCGCCTTGGGTCGAAGCCCGGCCCAGCGTTCGACGACCTCCGCCTCATGCAGACCCGGCGCCAGCTTCCGGGCCTCGGCAATCAGCGCGTCGAGCTGCCCGTCGGTGGAGAACGGTTCATCATAGCGGTTCTCGCTGGTGCTGCCAATGGCGACAAGCCCCCCCTCATGCGGCACGACATAGAGCCCGTCGAGATAAAGAAGCGGCAGTTCATCCGGCAGATCAACCTTCATCAGGGCCGCCTGCCCTTTCACGCCCCGCCCCAGCGGCTTTGGCAGGGTCGGCCCGAGCGCTTCCAGCAAGGGAAACGAGCCGACGCCGGCAGCCACCAAGAGCGAGCCAAAGCCGATCGAACTCCCGTCCGCCAGCACAATTCGGTTTGCCAGCGGATCGATGCGATGCGCGGCAACTCCCTCGACAAGCCGCACGCGACCGCTTTGGTGCAGTCGAGCCCGGATCGTCGCGGTGAGCGAGCGCGGCGACACGCGTCCGGCAAACAGGTCATGCACCAGCCCGGCAGCGCTGAACTCGCCCGAGGGCCAGTCGGCAAACGGGCTTTCATCGATCACCGACCAGGCAAAGGCGCGGCCCTGCTGGCTCCAGTTTGTCTCGGCCTCCCGGGAATGTCGCTCGGCGATGGGCCTCAAATGGGCTTTCGGCAGCGGGATCAGCCGCCCGCAGCGCCGATAACCCGCCGAAAGACCGGTTTCCGCCTCAAGCGCTGCAATCTCTGCCTCCAGCGACAGAAGTCCATCGAATTGCAGCTGCTTCTTCTCGTTCCAGCGATCCGGCATATGCGCCATCAACGCACCGAGCAGGCCGCCGCTGGCCCCGCTGCCGGTGCGCTCGGCCTCGACCAGGATCGTGTCGATGCCCCGGCGCTCGGCTTTCAGCGCCGCCCAGAGGCCCATGATGCCGCCACCGACGATCACGAGGTCCGCCCGCAATTGACCTGACAACGCAGCCGTTTTATCGGACATGACCATGACCCATTCGAATTCAACGCCGGCCACGGGCAACACGCCGCCGCTCACCTGGCATGACGGCGATATGCCCTTTTCCACCGCCTTTGGCGATCATTTTTATTGCCAGACGGATGGCCGGCTGGAATGCGGCCATGTCTTCCTCGCCGGAAATGGGTTGCCGGAGCGCTGGCAGCATGCCGAGGATTTCACCATAGGCGAACTCGGCTTCGGCACGGGCCTGAACGCCTGCGAAACCTGGCGGCAGTGGAAGACGCATCGCCGCCCCGGCGCCCACCTGCACTTCGTTTCCTTCGAGCTTTTCCCCATGCAGGCTGAGGAAATCGACCGTGCCCTCTCCCGTTGGCCGGAAATCGATGCCGAGCGGAAGGCGCTCGTCGCTTCCTGGCCGGCAGAACCCTCAGGCGTGGTCACGATCGATCTCGACGGCCAAACGCGGCTTTCCGTCGTCTGCGGCGACGCCTTTGAAAACCTCTCCGCAAGCCCGCTCACCTTCGACGCCTGGTTCCTCGACGGCTTCGCGCCGTCTCGCAACAGCGCCATGTGGTCGGCGGAGCTGATGCAGCGTGTCCATGACACGACCAGGCGGGGGGGCGGCTTCGCGACCTATGCCGCCGCCGGCTTCGTCCGCCGCAATTTGATTGCCGCCGGTTTCGCCGTCGAGCGACGCCCGGGCTTCGCCGGAAAGCGGGAAATGCTGTGCGGGGTGAGGCCGTCGGGCTGATCAGCGCTCGGCGCTTGCAAGCGCGGCAAGCGGCCGTCCGCTCCACTCCTCGATCTTGCGCATCAGGAGTTCGGGGGAAATCGGTTTCGACAGGTAGTCGTCCATGCCGGCCGCCAAGCAAGCTTCCCGGTCGCTGTCGAGTGCGTGCGCGGTCACCCCGATGATCGGGATCCGGTAGTTGCCGCGCTGCGCTTCTTCGCTGCGGATCAGGCCAGTCGCCTGGTGTCCGTTCATGACCGGCATCGACACATCCATCAGGATCAGATCCGGCCGCTCGCTACGCCAGGCCTGAACGGCCTCTTCGCCATTGCCGACAATGCGATAGGCAATCCCGCTGCCGGTGAGGATCTGTCGGAAGACGATCTGGTTGACCGGATTGTCTTCCGCGATCAGCACCCGAAGCGCGCCCTGATCGGCTGTCTCAGTGTGCAGGACTGCAGGCTCAACCACAGGCGGCTGCGGCAGTACGGGAGGCTGCACGGGCGCAGTCGCGGGGAATGGCTTGAGGCGTGCCGAATTGACGCCATGCACGCGTGCGGTCCTGACAACGTCGATGATTGCCCCGCGCAAGACATTGGCGCGCGCCGGCTTCATCAGATGCGCCTGGATCTTGAGGCTCTCGAAAAGGCGATCGTCTCCCACCATGTCCATAGAGGTCAAAAAGACCAGCGCAATGTCGTCGAAGCGACGATCGTCACGTATGGCGCGCGCCACGTCGACGCCGTTCATGTCGGGCATCTGGTAGTCGATGACGACGACGTCGATCTTGAGCCCCTCCGCATGCGCTGCAGACAGGATGTCGAGCCCCGACGGTCCATCGGAAACCGCGAGCCCGTCGAAACCCCACATCTTCAATTGTTCGCTGATGATGCGCCGATTGACGGCGTTGTCGTCGATGACGAGCACGCGGGCATCCTTGACCGTCGTCGGCAGTTCCCTCTGCCGCCTGCGCTCGGCAACAACGGGAAGCGGCAGCTCCACAGTAAAGGCAGAGCCGCAGCCGACGGCGGATTCGACGCTGAGCTTTCCACCGAAGAGGCGCACCAGACCGGAGGTGATGGCGAGGCCGAGGCCCGTTCCCTCGTGACGCCGCGTCGATGACGTATCGACCTGAGAAAACTTCTCGAAAATCTGGGCCTGCATCTCGGGCGGTATGCCGATGCCGGTATCCTCGATGCGCAGCTTCAGAACGGCCTGACCTTCCGAAATCGGTTCCGCAGACACCTCGACATGCACATGGCCTTTCTCGGTGAACTTGATCGCATTGCCCACGAGATTGGTCACGATCTGCCGGAAGCGGCCCGGATCGCCCATGAAGGTATGCATCACTTTCTGGTCGCCGGAGACGACGAGTTCGATGTCCTTCTCGGCGGCAGCGGCCGACAGAAGCGTGGCGACGTCCTCGATTGCTTCGACCGGATCAAAGGGCGACTTCCGGAGTTTCAGCTGGCCGGCATCGATCTTGGAGAAGTCCAGGATGTCGTTGATGATGGTCAGCAGCGCGTTGCCGGATTTGACCATGATGTCGACAAAGGTCTTCTGGCGGCTGTCCAGCTCCGATTTTGACAGAAGTTCCGCCATTCCAAGAACGCCGTTCATCGGCGTGCGGATCTCGTGGCTCATATTCGCCAGGAAGTCGGACTTCGCCTTGTCGGCCGCCTCGGCACGGGCGAGCAGAACCTCGAGTTCGGCTTCGCGGGCCTTCAGCTCGGTAAAGTCGGTCAGCACCACAACACAGCTGCGGTCGCCGCCGAAGGTCGCTTCCAACTTGACCCAGGTCTTGCCGTTGGCGAGGAAATTCGTCGAGACACCGTTTGACCCCTGAAGCGCCGATTGCCATTGCCCAAGGATGGTTTGCGCTTCGGCGCCGAAGTCGCCGCGGGCGGCACAGTATTCGAAGATCGGACGCCAGCTCTCACCCGTCGTGACGAGCGTCTCGGGCAGGTCGAGGATCCGGGTGAACGACGGGTTGACCTCCGTTATCCGCCCCTTCTCGATCATCATCAGGCCCTGCGTCATCATCCGCATGGATTCCTGGACGAAGCCGCCCAGCCGCTCCAGCTGCTGCTGCGCTTCATTGATCTCCCGTTCGCGCGCCCGCATTTCGGTGAGGTCGGAATAGGTCAGGAGGATCTTGCGGTCATGCAGGCGGGTAATCGTCGCCAGCACGAACTTGCCGTCGTCATAAGCGAGCTCCGTGACATGCGACCCCTCCAGCGCGTCGAACTGGGCCAAGCGCCGACGGTAACCTTCCTCGAATTCGATCCCGGGCCAGGCCCATCCGCGCGCGTGGTTTTGTTCGCAATATGTACGGAAAGGAAGGCCATCGAGCTGCAGGTCCGGAGGCCATTTCCAGATCTCGCGGCACTTTTCGTTGGCGAACTCGACCACGTAGTCCGCGCCAAGGATGACGACGCCGACCGGCATCACCTGCAGCATCGACACCATGTCGCCATAAAGCGTCTCGGCTCTTGCCTGAGCAGCCATGAGTGCTTCCTGGCCCTCACGGATCATCGACACGTCATTGACCGAGCCGACGAGGTAATGCTTGTTCTGTGACGTCGTGATGCGGCTAAGCCGGGTGATGACCGAGATTTCCCGGCCATCGCGCACGACGATCTCGCGGTTCTTTTCGATCATCTCGCCCGTTGCAAAGATCCGGAGGTTCTCCTCCTTCATGATCTTGCCGTGTTCCGGCCAGAGCTCCTCCTCCGTAAGCCCATAGACATCTTCGCGACGCTGGCCGTGAAGCTCTTCATAGGCCCTGTTCACGTAGATCATTTTGTGATTCGGATTGCGGATGAACACCGGCACCGGCATCTGCTCCAGAGCCGCGCGGTAGAGCAAAGTCTCCTCTTCGCGCTGGAACATCTCCGAGACATCGGAATAGGTGAGCAGGATCTGCCCGCCGGCTAATCGGCGGCTGGTGCCGGCAAGGACCCGACCGGACGGGGTCTTTATGTCGATCAGCGGCCCTTCTGCGAGATTTGCTATCTGTTCAAGTCGGAAATCGACGCGCTCGCAGACCTCGTGGAGCGGAATGTCAGGACGGGCTTTCCCGATCGCGCGCACAAGAAAATCGCGATAGGGCATCCCGAGAAGCACGCCGCCAGTTTCGAATTCCAGCATCTCGACGACAGCCGGATTGACGAAGGAAATCGTCAGGTCCGGATCAAGAACCATGATGCCGACCGGAAGCGAGGCCATGAGGCTCTGCAATTGCATCTGCAGCGCTTCCGACTCCTGCCGCACCACCTCGAGCTTGTGCTGCTCCAGGCGCAGCGGCGACAGATCGGTGATGGAACCGACGATGTAGCGCGCACCGTCACCGCCGGTGACCGCACCCGTGCGGGTCAACACCGGTATCCTCCTGCCGTCTGCGGTAATGAACGTTTCCTGGATTTCCTCCCGCAGCCCATTCTCGAGCACACGTTTATTGCCCTCGTGGTAGCTGCGGCCAAGGACGGGGAAGTTTTCCTCCTCCGTGCCCCCGATCAGCTCTGCGATCGGACGGCCAACCATCTCGGCATAGGCGCAGTTGCCAAACAACAGACGGTGGTTGGCGTCGCGCACATAGGTCGCGACCGGATACTGTTCGAGCACGGCCTGGAAGAGCGCAACCGAAGGCAGAGGCGAGGAGCCGGACGGAGCAGACGAGGCGGCGAAAGGCTCCTCTTCCTCCATGAAGCCGAAGAGATAGATGCGGTCGTCATCGTCGAAGAAGCGCTCGATATGCAGCACTCGGACAGGACCCGCAGGATCGGGCCGCAGATGCAGCGCCTCCTCCTCGCCGAAAACCAGGACCCGGCGCTCGCGATCGTCGCGCAGACCGTCGGGGTCGATTCCAAAGATCTCGCGGTCGTGGCGATGAATGAAGCTTTCGACGGAAAGATTATGCAATCTGGCGAAGGCAGCATTGACGGCGACATAGCGCAACTCGCTGTCCTTCACGTAGGAAGGCAGGTCGAGCGCGGCAATCTTGTCGCGGACTAGCTCGAGCAAGGCGCTTCCCCGGATCAACGTTCTGTTCACTCCTCGATCAATGCCGCATTTTGGTAAACAGCCGGTAAGCAAGCTCATGATCGTGTGCTTTAACAGCGAACAAAGAAGCACAACGACACGTGCGAACCGGCGCGCCGTGGCCACTGTTCCAGATGAGCCGGTTTTTCGTCGCAAACGGCAATGCCTTTTGGCTCGTGAACCTGCGAGACTTGATGTCGAGATTGACACAATGGATCGACCATGAGCGACATCACGACCTCCGCCTTGTCCGAGTCTGAAACCTCTCCCGCCGGTGGCGAACGCCGCAGGCGAACCGGTGGCCGCGGCGCAGATCGCAGCCGCACGGGCGCTGCTGGCAAATACCGCAATCTCGTCAATCGTCTTGCAAAGACCGAGTTGCTCGACCCCGCTGCGCTCGACGACATTCACAATGCGTCGCTGACCATCCTCGAAGAAGTCGGCATGGACATCATGCTGCCGGAGGCGCGTGCGATCATGAAGGCGCATGGCGCCGACGTGACCGAAGGCTCCGAGCGCGTGCGCTTCGATCGCGGCCTGATCACCGAGATGATCGCGTCTGCGCCGCGAGAATTCCAGATGTTCGCCCGCAATCCCGAGCGCAACGTCAAGATGGGCGGCAACAATCTGGTCTTCGCCCAGATCGCCTCAGCACCCTTTGTCGCCGATCGCGAAGGCGGCCGCCGCGCCGGCAATCAGGAAGACTTCCGCAAGCTCGTGAAGCTCGCCCAGTGCTACGACGTGATCCACACGACCGGCGGCTATCCGGTCGAACCGATCGACATCCACGCCTCGGTCCGCCACCTCGACTGCCTCTCCGACATGGTGAAGCTGACCGACAAGGTCTTCCACTGCTACTCACTGGGCAAGCAGCGCAATCTCGACGCCATCGAGATCGCCCGTATCGGCCGCGGTATTTCCATGGAGCAGATGGAAAACGAGCCCTCGCTCTTCACCATCATCAACTCGTCCTCGCCGCTCCGGCTCGACGGCCCGATGCTCCAGGGCATCATCGAAATGTCCTCGCGCGGCCAGGTCGTCGTCATGACGCCGTTCACGCTGGCCGGGGCCATGGCACCGGTCACCATTGCCGGTGCGGTCGTGCAGCAGAATGCCGAAGCGCTGTGTGGCATCGCCTTCACCCAGATGGTCAAGCGCGGCGCCCCTGTTGTCTATGGCGGCTTCACCTCGAATGTCGACATGAAGACCGGCGCACCGGCCTTCGGCACGCCGGAATACATGAAGGCGGTCATTGTGGGCGGCCAGCTCGCCCGACGCTATGGCATCCCCTACCGCACCTCGAACACCAATGCCGCGAACACGCTCGATGCCCAAGCGGCCTACGAGAGCGCCTTCTCTCTGTGGGCGCTGACGCAAGGCGGCGGCAATTTCATCATGCATTCCGCCGGCTGGACCGAAGGCGGACTGACGGCCTCCTTCGAGAAGTTCATCCTCGATGTCGACATGCTGCAGATGGTCGCCGAATTCCTAACCCCCCTCGACGTCAGCCAGGATGCGCTGGCGCTCGATGCCGTCCGAGAGGTCGGCCCCGGCGGCCACTTCTTCGGCACGGCCCACACGCTCGCCCGCTATGAGAGCGCCTTCTATTCACCGATCCTCTCCGACTGGCGCAATTTCGAGACCTGGACCGAGGCCGGCCGTCCGACCACCTACGACCACGCCAACCGCATCTTCAAGGAGAAGCTGGCGAGCTATGAGCGCCCGCCGATCGATCCGGCCGTCGAGGAAGAGCTCGACGCCTTCGTGGCGAAACGCAAGGCCGAAGGTGGGGTTGCGACGGATTTCTGATCCGTCACGACAGCTGCTTGAGATAGGCCTGATAGGTCTGGTGGGCCGCCGGCTCAAAGCGATCGGTCATGACTTTCCAGTCTTCAACACGATCGAGGCGGAAATCGCGAAAACCCTGGCGCATCTCGCACCAGGCGGTCATCACCCAGATGGCCCCGAAGGCAGCCAAGCCCAGCGGCCAGACGACCCGCTGGCTGCGCTCGCCCGGAAGCGAATGATAGGCAATCCAGACCTTGCGTTTGGCCGACAGCGCCGAGCGGACATCGCCGAGACAATCCGGCACCATGGGCTGGGCAGACGACCGGAAGGCATGGATCGGCGCTGAGATCAGCCGCTCGGCATGCTCCATCGGCAGCATTCCCAGCATCTTCTCCTTCGCCTCGCGCGCCGCCTGGCCGAGTCTGGGATCGCCCAGCATCTCGACCGCCCTGAGACCGAAGGCCAGTGCTTCCAGCTGCTCGAAGGTGAAGGTCAGCGGCGGCGCATCGAAGGCCTCGCGCAACATGTAGCCCACGCCACGCTCGCCTTCGATCGGCGCACCGGACGCAATCAGGTGGTCCATGTCGCGATAGATGGTGCGGGGTGCCACCTCCATCTTTTCGGCGATCTCGGCCGCCGTCATCGCCCGGCCCGTTGAGCGCATCAGCTGAATGATCCGGAACAGGCGATCGGCGGGACGCATTGGTGGCTCCGAAAAGATTGTGGCCAGAAGGTTGTCAGTTGAGCCGTGTTAGGTCAAGTCGTCCTCAAATGCCGGAGACTTAAATGACCACAGACACTGTTCTCGAAATCGCCATTTGCACCGTTGCCAACAAACCCGCTGCGGAAGAAGCCCGCAGGAGCGCCATGGCAGCCGTCAGGGCCTATCCCGGTTTTGTGTCCTGGCGTTCCCTCACGTCCCTGGATCAGCGCGACATGATCGCTGATCTCGTCGAGTGGACAGACCGGGAAAGCGCCGATGCGGCTGCCGTCAGGGTCCAGGCCGATCCGGCCTTTGCCCCTTACATGGCAGCGATTACGGGTGTTACCCTGATGCAGCATTTCAAGATAGACAACGTGATTTAAGGCGAATGGCCGAACCTTTGAAACACCTGATCGGGCCTCAAACGACCCGCGACACGGCAAATGCCGTGGCGCGGGCTTGGGCGTCCTTCGACCGCAACCGGTTCCTCGCCGAGGTGCTTGCAGAGATCGAGGCGCTCGAACTCATGCAGCGAGGCCAGTGCATCGCCGACGCACTCCGCCGCCATCTGCCTGAGGACTTCGCGAAGACGGCCACGATCCTGCAGGACTGCCTGCCGACACCGGAGCATCCGGGCCTCAGCGGCTGGGCGCTCCTCTCCTTCAACCAGTACATTGCCGCCCATGGACGCGGTCATCGGGAGGTGTCCCTAAACCTCCTGAAGTCCCTGACGCCGCACTTCACCGCGGAATTCGGCATCCGTCCTTTCGTTGCGGACGAGCAGGACAAGGCCCTGAGCATAATCTCTGCTTGGGTTGCTGACCCGGACTTCCATGTCCGCCGGCTCGCGAGCGAAGGCACCCGCCCCCGTCTGCCATGGGCCATGCGCCTGCCGGACCTGGTCCGGGACCCCTCGCCCATCCTGCCCATCCTTGAGGCCCTGCTGGACGACGGGGAGGATTATGTTCGCCGATCGGTGGCAAACAGCCTGAACGACATCGCCAAGGACCATCCGGACCTCGTCGCCGATTTCGTCGACCGGCATCGGCAGGGTGCGTCGAAAGAACGGCTCTGGCTGCTGAAACACGCTTCACGCACGCTGGTAAAGAAGGGCCACGCCAAGGCACTCGCGAATTTCGGCTTCGAACCACTCGATGATGTCGCCGCCTCACTGGAATTCGACACAGAATACATCGTCTTCCCCGGTGAACTGGATTTCCGGGTTCATCTGCGCAGCGACAGCCGGGAAAGACGAACCGTCCTCCTCGACTACGCGATCCATCACCAGAAAAAAGATGGCTCCCTTTCGCCAAAGGTGTTCAAAGGCAAGAGCGTGGTACTGCAGCCGGGAGAAACGTTGACAGTCATGAAACGCCACGCTTTGCGTCCCATCACGACGCGTGTCTACCATTCGGGCCTCCACAGGTTGGAAATCCTTGTCAATGGCCGGTCCGTCGGCAGCGCCGACTTCCGTCTCGACATGCCGAACACCACAACTGCATGAGTGCTACGGGCCAGGTCATCCGGTTCGAGGCAGAGGTGATCCGGTTCGACGGCGCCGGCGGCTGGCACGCCGTCTTTCTACCCGATGATGCCGCCTCCGAGGCCCGATTTTTCGGTCGGCCCAATGCGCTCGGGTCGATCGCGGTCATCGTCGACGTGAACACGTCCTCTGCACGCACCTCTCTCTTTCCCGACAAGCAGCGACAGTCCTTTCTGCTGCCGCTGAACGCGCGCCTGCGCAAGGACGCCGAGATCACCGCCGGGGACCGGATCGCCGTGGTCTTGACCCTCATCGACTGAAACACCTGCCCAAGGTGTTTACCGCAGTGCAAAACAAATCCTTGACTTCCGGGGCGAATGGGCCCATTTGCAGGTCAGCTTTCACCTTCCGGCCGCCGCGTGAGCGAGCCCAGCGACATCTGAGACGCGAAGAAGGCAAGGCGCGAAGAGAATGCGGCGATCATCATCGCCGATGCGCTGGAAAGTTTTTCCAACTTACAAGTTCCCAAATCACGCGGGGTTCTTGACGCCAATGCCAACCGGTTCGCAAACACGCGGCCCGGTCGAATGGTTTTTGGCGCCCCCGAAAGGCAAATGCTTTGACCACTTTCGACGACCTTGGACTGTCCAAGAAAATCGTGAAGACCCTCGGCCATCTCGGCTTTGAAACTCCCACCCCCATCCAGGCGCAGGCAATCCCGCTTGTCATGGAAGGCCGCGACCTGATCGGTCTCGCCCAGACCGGCACCGGCAAGACCGCCGCCTTCGGCCTGCCGATCATCGAAGCGCTGATGGCCAGCGAGGCCCGGCCGCAGTCGCGCTCCACCCG
This sequence comes from Rhizobium sp. AQ_MP, assembly GCF_014237835.1. Lineage (GTDB taxonomy): Bacteria > Pseudomonadota > Alphaproteobacteria > Rhizobiales > Rhizobiaceae > Allorhizobium. Next base: position 128,946 of record NZ_JACJVI010000009.1, on the reverse strand, counting down.
CGTTCTGATCCTTGCCCCCACGCGCGAACTGGTAAACCAGATCGGCGACAACCTGCGCGCCTTCAACCAGAAGCTCCCGCTGAAGATCATTCAGGTCGTGGGCGGCGCATCGATCGGCAAGCAGCAGATGCAGCTTCTCTCCGGCGCCGATATTCTTGTTGCCACCCCCGGCCGACTTCTTGACCTGATCGAGCGCAATGCCGTGACGCTGCGCCAGGTCACCCATCTCGTTCTCGACGAAGCGGACCAGATGCTCGACCTCGGCTTCATCCACGACCTGCGCAAGATTGCGAAAATGGTCCCGCCGAAGCGCCAGACCCTGCTGTTCTCGGCCACCATGCCGAAGACCATCGCCGATCTCGCCGCCCAGTTCCTGACCAACCCGGCCAAGGTCGAAGTGACCCCTGCCGGCAAGGCAGCCGACAAGGTCGAACAGCACGTACACTTCCTCGCTGGCCAGAATGCCAAGACGGAACTGTTGAAGAAGATCCTCAACGACAATCCGGACGGCCGTTCCATCGTCTTCCTGCGCACCAAGCACGGCGCCGAAAAGCTGATGAAGCATCTCGACATCACCGGCTATTCGGTTGCCTCGATCCACGGCAACAAGAGCCAGGGCCAGCGCGAGCGCGCCTTGAAGGGTTTCCGTGACGGCCAGATCAAGACGCTGATCGCCACCGACGTTGCCGCCCGCGGCATCGACATCCCGGCCGTCAGCCACGTCTTCAACTATGACCTGCCGGAAGTGCCGGACGCCTATGTCCACCGCATCGGCCGCACCGCGCGTGCCGGCCGTGACGGCATCGCGATCGCCTTCTGCGGTCCGGACGAGGGGCGCCTGCTGCGCGACATCGAAAAGCTGATGGGCATCGAGATCCCGGTCGCCTCGGGCGAGCCGCCGGCAAACCTGCAGCGTCCTGTCCGTCCGCAGCGCCGTGGCGGTGCTGGCGGCGGCGGCAACAACCGCAACCACCAGGGCGGCCAGGGCCGTGACAAGTCCGAAGGCGGCGCCAAGGCCGACGGCCGTCCGGCTGGCAAGCCGGGTCACCGCAAGGGTGGCAATGGCGGCGGTCAGAACCGCAGCGCCAACGGCAATGGCGGCAATCGCTCCGCCAATGGCAATGGCCAGAGCCGTGGCGGAAATGGCCAGGCACGGCCCGCACGCTCCGGCACTGCCGGCGGTCGCCGCCGCGAGGCCTGATCAGCGGCGCAAAGCCAGACGAAGTGAGGAGATGGCGCGGCACCCACCGCGCCATTTTCCGTTTGGGGGAGATGCCCCCGTTAATCCGACGCCGAGACCGTCTTGCGATTGGTGAGATAGACTCCGACCATGACCACACAGGTACCGACCATCATCGGCACCGTCAGCTCCTCCCCAAACGCGATCGCCGCTTCGAGCGCGGCCAGCGGCGGCACGAGATAGATCAGCGATGCCGCCTTCGAGACATCCCCGCGCCGGATGAGATAAAGCAGGAGGGCAATCGCCCCCATCGAGATGCCGATGACCGACCAGGCGAGCGTGGCAAAGAAGCCCAGGCTCCAGTCGACATGCAGGTTTTCAAGCGCCAACGCCGCCGGGATGGTGACCATCAACGCGCCGACATATTGCAGTGTCGCAACCGCTCTCAGATCCCCCTCACGGACGAATCGCTTCTGATAAAGCGTCCCGGCGGTCACGCAGGCCATGGCGAGCACATTGACCGCCACCGCATAGGCCGGAATGGTCGACGCGTCGATCACCACCACCTTGGGCAGAACCGCAATCGCCACACCGAGAAAGCCGATGACAAGCCCCACCTGCTGGCTGCGACTGAGGCGCTCGCTGATCAGAAAGGCGGCGGCAACGCCCGTCATCAGCGGCTGCAGTCCGGCGATGATGCCCGAAAGTGCAGCCGGCACCCCCTGCCCGATCGCCCACCAGACCATGCCGAGATAGAGCCCGTGCAGGAACATGCCCGAAACGACAGCGTGCATCCAGCCGGCGCGATCCTTCGGCCAGGAGACGCCCCCGAGCCGACAGACGATGTAAAACAGGACCACTGCCGTCCCGTAGCGCACGACGAGGAAGGTCAGGGGATCGGCAAAGAAGGTCGCATATTTCGCCGAGATCCACCCGGTCGACCAGAGCAGAACGAAAAGGACGGGTGCAAGCCGGGTCAGGGTCATGAATAACTGCCTTTCGAGGACCGGACCAGGGTCGCCGGCAAGCCGCCTCGATACTGCGCGCGCCGTCACCGGTCAAAACAGTTTTGCTGCAGCCAGCCGTGAATTTCATTCACTGGGCTGACCCTGAAAAATTTCAGAAAACCGACATGCTCAATTTTTCGGCAACTTTGAGCGCCACCAGCATCTCGAAACTGGCTATCTGCTAATTCACGCGGGACTTGTCCTGGCAGGGCGGCAGAGACAAGAAGCGATATGCCCAGACTTTACGCGATTGCTGCATTTTCGGTCAGGTCGATCTGCCGGCAATTCTACCAAGGGAGCCTGCGAACATCCTTGCATTGGCCAAATGGTTGTATTCAAATGACCAAAAAAGGGGATGGCGCCATTGGCATTTGATGAAATGATCACTGCGGAGGATGCTCCGCGCGGACCTTACCAGAACTATTTCGATTGGTATTCGAGCCAGGACCCGGCAAGGCTTCTGGCCAAGTCGCGAGACGCGGAAAACATCTTCCGGAAAACCGGCATTACCTTCGCCGTCTATGGCCATGCCGATAGCTCCGAAAAGCTCATACCCTTCGACATCATCCCGCGCATCATTTCCGGCCGTGAATGGCGCAAGCTGGCCCAGGGCATCGAACAGCGCGTGCTCGCGCTCAATGCCTTCCTCGACGACATCTACCACAAGCAGGAAATCATCAAGGCCGGCCGCATTCCCCGTGAGCTGATCGAGAAGAACGTCGCTTTCCTGCCCGAGATGATCGGCTTCCGTCCGCCGGGCGGCGTCTATACCCACATCGTCGGCACCGACATCGTGCGAACGGGCGAAGACCAGTTCTACGTGCTGGAAGACAATGCCCGCACGCCCTCCGGCGTCTCCTACATGCTGGAGAACCGGGAAACCATGATGCAGATGTTCCCCGAGCTCTTCCAGCTCAACAAGGTGCAGCGCGTCGAGGACTATCCCTATCTGCTGCGCCAGTCGCTCGCCTCACTGGCCCCTCCCGGCTGCAAGGGCAAGCCGCGCGTCGCGGTCTTGACCCCGGGCATCTATAACTCGGCCTACTACGAGCATTCCTTCCTTGCCGACATGATGGGCGTGGAACTGGTCGAGGGCTCGGACCTGCGCGTCATCGACGGTAAGGTGAAGATGCGCACCACGCGCGGCTATGAGGCGATCGACGTGCTCTACCGCCGCGTCGACGACGACTTCCTCGATCCGCTCACCTTCCGCCCGGACAGCTGCCTAGGCGTGCCCGGCATCATGGATGTCTACCGCGCCGGCAACATCACCATTGCGAACGCCCCGGGTACTGGCATTTCCGACGACAAGGCGATCTACAGCTACATGCCCGAGATCGTGGAATTCTACACCGGTCGCAAGGCGCTTCTCGAAAACGTGCCGACCTGGCGCTGTTCGGAGGCCGACAGCCTGAAATACGTGCTCGAGCATCTCGAAGAACTCGTGGTCAAGGAAGTCCATGGCTCCGGCGGCTACGGCATGCTGGTCGGCCCCACCGCGACCAAGAAGGAGCGCGCCGATTTCGCCGACAAGTTGAAGGCACGCCCCTCCAACTACATCGCCCAGCCGACACTATCGCTCTCGACGGTTCCGATCCTCGTCAACAAGGGCATCGCACCCCGCCACGTCGACCTTCGTCCCTATGTCCTTGTCTCCGACAAGGTGCAGATCATCCCCGGCGGCTTGACCCGCGTGGCCCTGAAACAGGGTTCCCTCGTGGTCAATTCCAGCCAGGGCGGCGGCACCAAGGACACCTGGGTACTGGAGGACTGACATGGTCATGCTCGGAAGAACTGCCAACGGCCTCTTTTGGATGTTCCGCTACATCGAGAGAGCCGAAAACATCGCCCGCCTCGTCGATGCGGGCCTCAGAATGTCGCTGACCCGCACCGGCGCCTCCGACGACGACTGGGACGCTGTGCTGCAGAGTGCTGATGTCCGCAGCCTGTTTGCCGAGCGCCAGGACAAGGTGACCGCCGCCGACGCGATCGACTTTCTACTGCGCGATACGGCCAATCCCTCGAGCGTCATGTCCTGCATTGATGCGGGCCGCAACAATGCCCGCATGGTGCGCACGGCGCTGACGCGCGAAACCTGGGAAGCCACCAACGAATGCTGGATCGAGCTGAAGCAGATGCTCGCCCGCAAGCTAAAGTCGGCCGACCTGCCCGAAGTGATCGACACGGTGAAGCGCCGGGCCGGCCTGATCCGCGGCGCCTTTCACGGATCGATGCTGAGAAACGAGATCTACAACTTCGCCCGCATCGGCACCTTCATCGAGCGCGCCGACAATACGAGCCGTATTCTCGATGTGAAATACTACGTGCTCCTGCCGGCGATCACCCATGTCGGCTCCTCGCTCGACAACATGCAGTGGGAATCGATTCTGCGCTCGGTCTCCGCACACCGCTCGTATCGTTGGGTCTACGACGGGGAATACAGGGCAGCGAACATCGCCGACTTCCTGATCCTCAATGGTCAGATGCCGCGCTCGCTTGCCTACTGCTACGAAAAGATTGTCTCGAACCTCGGCTATATCGGCAAGGATTATGGCCAGCGTCTCGCCGCCCACGAGACGGCCGACACCGTGCTCGCCAGCCTGAAATCCACCTCGATCGATCAGATCATGGATCAGGGCCTGCACGACTTCCTCGATAATTTCATCGCCCAGAACAACAAGTTGGGCAGTGAGATCACCGAGGGTTACCGGTTCTATAGCTGAGCAGGATCGAGCATGCGTCTCAAGATCACCCACACCACCGAATATCGCTATGACGATCCCGTACAGTACTCCCTGCAGAGGCTCAGGCTCTGCCCGCTCGACGGCCCGGGCCAGAAGGTGCTTTCCTGGAACATAGCCGTGGATGGCGCAACCGTCGAAGCAGGCTTCAACGATCAGTTCGGCAATCACACACACCTGGTGTCGACCGAGGGGAACAGCCACAGCGTCCACATCGTCGCCTCGGGCGAAATCGAAACGGAAGATCGCGCCGGCGTTTTCGGGCCGCATCAGGGTTTCGTGCCGCTCTGGCTCTATCTTCGTGAGACGCCGCGCACCAAGCCCGGCAAGCTGACCCGCGAACTGGTTCGCAGCCTGACGGGTGATAACGAACTCGCCAAGATGCACGACCTGATGGGCAAGCTGAACGCCCAGATCGCCTACGAGCCGGGGACAACGGGGACCGAAACCACTGCCGAGCAGGCGCTTGAAGCCGGTCGCGGGGTCTGCCAGGACCACGCCCATGCCTTCATCGCCGCCGCACGCAGCATGAGCCTGCCGGCACGCTACGTCTCCGGTTACCTGCTGATGGATGACCGGGTCGAGCAGGTTGCGACCCATGCCTGGGGCGAGGTACATCTGCCGGGCCTCGGCTGGGTCGGCTTCGATGCTGCCAACAAGCATTGCCCCGATGCCCGCTATGTCCGGATCGCAACAGGCCTTTGCTACGCCGATGCGGCCCCCGTTTCCGGCATGCGGATCGGGATTGCCGGGGAGGATCTGACCGTCAGGCTGGTGGTTGAACCCTCCCAGAGCCAGAGCCAGTCGCAAAGCTGAGGCACGATCCACGACGCTCTGATCGTCTTCACGCAAGCCCCGCACCATCTCGGCCTGCTCTTCTCGGCGAAGGGTGCGGCGCGGATTGTCGCAACGGAGGACTGTGCGCGCATGCTGTTCGGTAAGTCTCTATTCCAGTCGGTCGTCGACCGGCTCGACGCGGAGGCCGAAGAACAGCCGCTTGCGGAGGAAACGGCCTTTCGCATCAACGGGCTGCCGACGAGCTTCGTGCCGGAACGGCCCGACGAGCCAGCCGGCACGGCATCGTCCGGCCCCGATCTGCGCCTCGGCGCGTATCTCTCGCTGATGCCGGATGAGACCGAAAACCCGCCCCCCGAACCGCCGGCTCCGCCGCCTCCCCCGAGCTGGATCACCAGACTGTCTCCGGAAGAGATCGCCGAGGATCTCGGGCTCGTGCCGTCGGACGATCGCGAACGGCTCGCCGAGCGCCGTCGAGCCTTCGCCCGCGACAACCATCCTGATCGCGTCGCCGCCGAGTATCGTCTGGCAGCCACCACGCGCATGAAGATAGCAAACCGGCTGGTCGACGAAGCGATCAACCGGTTTGATCTCGGTTATGGTCGGTAAAGATCAGTCGTAGAGACGGCGCAGCAGACGGTTGACCGTGTCGCGCTCGGCCACGCCGCCAAGCTGATCCAGAACCCAGCGTTCGTGATCGAGCCAGATCGGCATCAACTCTTCGAGATAGGCCTCTCCCGCAGGTGTCATGTAGAGCGACTGCACGCGCCGATCCGTCTCGGACTTGCGGCGCTCGATGAAGCCCTTGCTCTCCAGACCATCAACGATCGCGACGAAATTGGCACGCTGGATGCCGAGCGCCTCGGCAACTTCGCTCTGCTTGGCGCCCTGATTGTCGGTCAGCAGAAGCAGGACAGCAAAGTCTGTCGGGCGCAGTCCTTTTGAAGAAAAGGCTTCGTTGAAATGCTGAAAAACGGCGAGCTGCGCTCGTCGAAGGCGATATCCCACAGCATCGTCCATGACTGAAAAGTCTAGCTTGGACGTGTTGGGTAGCAATTCATCCATGTTAAGTTCAGGCATTTCCCCGCCATACTCTTTATTGCCCCTCAGCAGAGCCGCACCTGGCGTGCGCGACCCTTCTGCAATTATACTAGCGGTTTAAACCGATGCCACAAGGGCGGAACGGCACCCACTTTTGTGGGATTCAACAATTTTGGCCGATACACGCAGGCTTGGGCTGGCAACTTGCACCTGACCTTGCAAAAGGCGCGGGCATTTGTTCGTCGGGCAGGCAAATTGCCCAGGCTTCTTTGGACTGAGATGAACGGAAGCTCCCCCGGAAAGTTTTTTCGGATTGAAGCCTGCTGGTGACTGCGCTATGACCGCTTTGGAAACGACGAGTCATCTTGTCGCCGGAAGCACCCGTAGCTCAGCTGGATAGAGTGTTGGATTCCGATTCCAAAGGTCACAGGTTCGAATCCTGTCGGGTGCGCCATTTTTCTTTAAAATCCGGCATGCCTGGACTCATAGCAGCCTGCGATGATCCGTCGGTTGGCGCCAAGCCATCTGATAACGCGGACGTGATGGGATTTCCTGCGGCGACGGTGCCTCAGCTGCCTGAACGCCCCCGCCAAGCCCTCGAAATCACTGGACTTTAACAAAAGACAATTCCATCCTTCACCCGTTCGGGAGGAGCCGGACTGCGAAGAGACACGGGTCCCGAAAATGCAAGGCGCCGGAGAGCGCTCTGGGGGGAGTTGATATGGAACACATCTTTACGCCGCCGCGACCGTGGCTGGCGGCCTATGGCACCGGAATTCCGCAGGAACTGGGCGAACTGCGCTACCGCAGCATTGCCGACCTGGTAAACCGCTCCTGCGCGGAGAACGGTCCGCGCAAGGCCTTCACCTGCGTCGTCCCGAACGGCATGAACGGCAGCCTGACCTATGCTGAGATCGGCGAGATGTCGGATGCCTTCGCCGCCTTCCTGCATCATGAGTGCGGGCTGCGGTCGGGCGATCGGGTCGCGGTCCAGCTGCCGAACGGTCTGCCCTATCCGGTCGTTGCCTTCGGCGTCTTCAAGGCGGGCTGCGTCCTCGTCAATACCAACCCGCTCTATACGCCGAGCGAAATGATCCATCAGTTCAATGATTCCGGCGCCAAGGCACTCGTGATCGTCGACATGTTCGCCGACAAGCTGAGCGAAGTGGTGCCCAAGACGGGGATCAAGAGCGTCGTGCTTGCAGGTGTTCCCGAATTCTTCCCGAAACTGCCGGAGATCATCATCCGAGGCGTGCAGAAGGTCTGGGCGAAGACCTTGCCGCCGGTGCCGGCGCTCTCCGTCCCTGTGCTGAGGCTCAAGGAGGCGCTCGCCAAGGGCCGCTCCCACAGAGCGGATGTCAAGGCGATGTGGGCCGCATCCGGCCCCGATGATCTTGCGATGCTGCAATACACAGGCGGCACGACCGGTGTTGCCAAGGGCGCGATGCTGACCCATGGCAATATCCTGACCAATCTCGACCAGGTGCGCGCGGTGTCCGGCGGTGTCATGGCACGCGAAGATCTCGTGCTGACTGCGCTGCCGCTCTATCACATCTTCGCGTTCACGGCGAACCTGATGACCTTCTTCGAGCTTGGCGCCCGCAACATCCTGATTCCCTCGCCACGCCCGGTCCAGAACCTGCAGCGGGCGATCGAGAACTATCCGATCACCTGGATCACCGGCGTCAACACGCTGTTCAACGGCCTGATGAACGAGGAATGGTTCGCCGCCTACCCGCCGAACAAGCTGAAGGCGGCGATTGCCGGTGGCACGGCATTGCACGAGGCCGTCGCAACCCGCTGGCGCGTGATGACCGGGACCCCGATCGCCGAGGGCTATGGCCTGAGCGAAACCTCGCCGCTCGTCAGCTTCAACCCCTTCGATGAGCGGGGCAGGTCCGGCAGCATCGGTATCCCAGTCCCCGGCTGCGACGTCGTCCTCGTCGACGGGGACGGCAAACCGGTGCCCGTGGGTGAACCGGGCGAACTGACTGTTCGCGGCAGACAGGTGATGCTCGGCTACTGGCAGCGCCCTGAGGAAACGGCAGCATCACTGCAGAACGGCTGGTTCTCCACCGGCGATATCGCCGTCATGGATGCGGACGGCTATATGAAGATCGTCGACCGCAAGAAGGACCTGGTGCTGGTTTCCGGCTTCAACGTCTACCCGAACGAAGTCGAGGACGCGCTCGCCAAGATGGACGCCGTTCTGGAAGCCGCCGTCGTGGCCATTCCAGATACGAAGACGGGCGAGGCGGTGCGCGCCTATGTGGTGAAGAACCCGGATTTTGAGGGCGACTTGACGGAAGACGACATCCGGCGGCACTGCAGGACCCTGCTCAGCGACTACAAGGTGCCGAAATCGGTCCTTTTCCGCGAATCGCTACCCAAGACACCGATCGGCAAGATCCTGCGCAAGGATCTGAAGGCCGAAGTTTCCCAAGAATTCAAGAAGTGAGCGAGGGCGGACACCATGTTGACTGAACTTGAAACCACACTTCTCGGCATCATGATGATGGTCATCATGCTGGGCATGGGCGCGTCCATGACCTGGCGCGACTTCTTCATCGCATTTCGCAAGCCGAAAGGCATCCTTGTCGGGCTCCTGAGCCAATACATGATCATGCCCTTTCTGGGTTACGCGCTGGCGTTGATCCTGGGGCTCCCGCCCGGAATGGCCGCGGGACTGATCCTGATTGCCTGCATGCCGGGCGGCACCACCAGCAACATATTCACCTACTTTTCGAAGGGGGTTCTGGCCCTGTCGATCATGATGACAACGGTCTCGACCCTGGTTGCCGTCGTGACCGTTCCCTTCCTGCTCAGCTTTTACAGCAGCCTTGCAGGGCTCGGGGGCGATTACGTAATCCCGGCCGGAAATGTCGCACAGGTCCTCGTTGTCCTGCTCGTGCCCACTGTGCTCGGCATGTTCCTGCGCAAGATGAACCCCAATGTCGGCGCCACGATCGAAATGATAGGCTCGCTGCTCGGCGTGGTCGTCATCCTGTTCCTCATCGGCTCCTGGGTTCCGCGCAATTACCAGATGCTGCTGGACACCCCCCTGCCCGTCTACATCGCTGCCATCGGTATCGGTCTCTTCGGCATGTTCCTCGGCTATTGGCTCGCCCGGGCACTTCGTCAGGATGCCAATCGTTCGCGCACGGTCAGTCTTGAAACCGGTATCCAGAACGGCCCTCTCGCAGCACTGATCGTTACCCTGTCGTTCACCGGCACGCAGCAGCAGGAGGTTCTCTTCATACCGATCCTCTACAGCCTGTTCATCGTCATCACCTCCTCCATGATCACGATGTGGTATCGGCGGACGGCCACCGTCGAGGCTCTGGCGCGTGATGCGGCCAAGGTTCGCGTCTGAAGCGGACTTACATCTCCAGCCACGAAGTTGAGGTAACCGACGAGCCGCGCCGCCCGCAAAAGTAGGCGGGGCTCTTCCTTGTCAGGATGGTTCACCGGACTTTAGCGACCGAGGCGGCGCCTTACCGCTGGAGATGGCCAGGCCTGATGGTCAGGCCGTATCGCGGCTGTGCGGCTATCGAAACCTCACTCGCCCCAATTAGTAAGGCAGTCTTTGCCAGAGGCAGGCCTTGGATACCTTTGTGCCCCGAAGCGGTGCACAAGTCTTGTCCCCCAAAATGAGGAAGCCCCGCCGGATGTCGGCGGGGCTCATCAAGTTTGGCGCAGACGATGGAGGCGCGCTGGGCGCCTCCCTGCTTAGATCGCCAGGTAGGCTGCGACGTAGGCGTTTGTCTGGTCCGAGTTCAGCGCCGGGACCTGCGTCGAGGTAAGGGCGAGGATCTGATCCGAGGTCATGTTGGTGATGTCCGCAGTCGAGAGACCGGCCAGCGCAGCGGTGGTGATCGCGGCGATATCGTCGGTGGAGAAGGCCAGGATGTCGGCATCCTCCAGAGCGGCGATTGCTGCCGAGTTCAACACGGCAACCTGCGATGAGGTCAGGGCCGCGATCTGGTCCGAAGTCATCGAGACCAACTGGTCCGTTGTCAGGACACCCACAACTCGGGTCGTCAGGGCGATAACCTGATCGCTTGTCAGACCCGAGAGACCAGCCGAGGACAGGTTCTGTGCCTGGGTCGTGGTCAGAGCCGCAACCTGGCCAGTCGACAGACCAGCGACCTGATCGGAACTCAGGGCAGCGATCTGAGACGTGGTCAGAGATGCGACCTGGCCGGTGGTCAGCCCTACCAGCTGCGTAGAGGTCAGTTGAGCGAAGTTCGCGGTCGACAGTGCTGCGATCGTCCGGGTGCTCAGCGTACCCAGTTCGGTCGAAGTGAATGTCGCCATGTCTTCGGTCTCGAGACCCGCGATGGCCGCAGAGCTGAGCAGTGCAAACTGCGCGCTCGTCAGGGCATCAATCTGCTCGGAGGTGAGTGCTTGTACCTGAGCAGAGTTCAGGGACGAGAACACACTGGTCTTCAGCGCGGCAATCTGTCCGGTCGAGAACGAAGCGAGGTTCTCGGTCGAGAAGGCTGCGAGCTGGCCCGAGCTCAGGGCGTTGATGGCGACGGTCGTGATGCCATCGATATCGTCCGTGGTCAGAGTACCGATCTGAGCCGTGGTGATGGCGGCGACCTGTGCCGTGGTCAGACCGGCGAGCTGAGCCGAGTCCAGAGCCGCGAAGTTTGCGGTCGAGAGCTGGGACAGTGCACGGGTGTTGATGGCTGCGAGATCCAACGGAGAGAATGTCGCAATGTCATCGGTTTCCAGACCCGCGATACCGACCGAGCTGATCGCTGCGAGCTGTGCGGTCGACAGGTAGTCGAACTGGCTCGACGTCATGGCGGCGATCTGGGCAGAGCTCAGGAGAGCAATGCCGCTCGTTGCCACGCCGGGCAACTGCGTGGAGGTGATCGCTGCGAGAGCATCGGTCGTCAGTGCCGCCACCTGAGTGGAGTTGAGGACTGCAACCTGGGCGCTGGTGAGACCGACGATGGCATCAGAGGTCACGGCAGCAACCTGGGCGGTCGACAGTGCGGCGAGCTGGGCCGTTGTCAATCCAACCACCTGGGCCGATGTCAGGGCAGCGACGTTCACCGTGCTCAGCGCGGCCACGACACGGCTCTGCAGGGCACCGATGTCAGCGGAGTCGAATGTTCCAACATCATCAGTCGAGAGACCGAGGACCGCTGCAGAGCTGAGCTGCGAGAGCTGGCTTGTCGTCAGGGCCGCGATCTTGTCGCTTTCCAGGGCCGCAATCTGAGCCGAAGTCAGGCTGGCAACTGCACGGGTGGAGATGGCCGCCACCTGTCCGCTGCTGAGAGCGGCCATGGCATCCGTGGAGATGCCGGTGATGGAGGTCGCCGAGATGATGGCGATTTCATCCGTGCTGAAGGTTGCAATGTCCTCGGATGCCAGCGCAGCAAGATCGCTCGAAGTCAGCGTTGCGATCTGTGTCGAGTTGAGGGCTGCAACCTGATCAGAGGTCATCGCGGTCAGCTGAGCAGAGGTCAGGGCCGAGACGGCACGGCTGTCGAGGGAAGCAACACTTGCTGTCGTCAGAGCGGCGACCGTGGCGGTCAGCATGGCCGCGATCTGGGTCGAGCTCAGGACACCGGCCTGGGTCGTGTTCAGACCGACAATCTGATCACTGGTCAGGGTGGCAACCTGTGCCGTGGTCAGCGAGGCAACCTGGGCACTTGTCAGGCCGCCAAGCTGATCAGAGTCGAGAGCAGCGATGTTGGCCGTCGAGAGAGATGCAACAGCCCGTGAGGACAGTGCTGCCAGATCCGAGGTGGTGAAGGCATCAATGTCTTCCGTCTCAAGACCCGCGACCGCAGCCGTCGTCAGAGCAGCCAGCTGGCCGGTCGTCAGAGCTCCAAGCTGGTCGGATGTCATTGCAGCCACCTGGGTGGAACCGAGGGCGGCAATCGCACGAGTGTTGATCGCGGTGACGAGACCAGTTGCAATCGAGGAGAGCGTGGACGAGGTCAGCGCGTTGATCTGCGCACTGGAGAGCATGGCGACCAGATCCGAGGTGAGACCGTCGAACTGGTCGCTGATCAGCGTCGCAACCTGCGATGTCGTCAGCGCGGTAACCTGGGCCGTCGTCAGACCGCTGAGCTGCAGGCTGTCGAGAGCCTGGATGTTGGCGGTCGACAGGGCTGCGAGGGCGCGAGACGACAGAGCGGCGAGATCCGTGGATGCGAAGGCATCGACGTCTTCGGTTTCAAGACCGGCAACGGCTGCCGAGGTGAGAACGGAGAGCTGACCGGTGGTCAGTGCACCGATCTGCTCGGACGTCATGGCGGCCACCTGTGCCGAGCCGAGGGCGGAGATGACACGCGAGTTCAGAGCCACGACCTGATCGGTCGAGAGCGATCCGAGGGCCTCGGTCGTCAGGGCGTTGACCTGGGCGCTGGTCAGCAGCGCGGTGAGCGCGGTGCTCAGGCCGTCGAGCTGGTCACTCGTCAGCACGGCCACCTGTCCGGTGGAGAGCGAAGCGAGCTGGCCGGAGGTCAAACCGGCGATCTGGCCGCTCACCAGGACTGCCACATTGGCAGTGCTCAGGGCAGCGATGGCGCGGGAATTCAGGACTGCGATCTCTGTCGAGGAGAGTGTCCCGACCGAGTCAGTGTTCAGTCCGCGAATTGCGGTGGATGTCAGATTGGAGAGCTGGTCGGTCGACAGACCGCTGAACTGATCCGAGGTAAGAACGTTCAGCTGATCCGAGCCCAATGCGCCGATCGAGCGGGTGCTGATGGCACCAAGCTGAACGCTGTCGAGCGATGCGACTGCAGCGGTCGACAGAGCCGCAACCTGGCCGGAGGACAGGGTAGCAATCTGCGTCGTGGTAAGACCATCGACCTGATCGCTCGTCAGGGCGCCGATGAGAGCCGTCGAAAGTGCGGCGAGCTGGGCAGTGGTGAGGCCCACCACCTGGGCCGATGTCAGGCTTGCGAAGGAGGCCGTGCTGATGGCTGCCAGCGAACGGGACTGCAGAGCGGCAATATCGGCCGAGTCGAGAGCAGCGAGATCTTCGGTTTCGAGGGCTCGGACAGCCACCGAGGTGAGAGAGCTCAACTGAGTGGTTGTCAGGGCACCAACCTGGTCGGACGTCATCCCGGCAACCTGGGCGCTGCTGAGAGCAGCGATTGCCCGCGAGTTGATGGCCGCGACGCGATCGGTCGTCAGCGAGCCGATCTTGTCAGAAGTGATTCCTGCGAAGGCCGACGAGGTCAGAGACGCGATTTCGTCAGTCGTGAAAGCATTGAGATCTTCGGTCTCAAGCGCAGCGATATCGCTGGAAGAAAGTGCTGCAATCTGAGCCGAAGACAGGGCCTCGATCTGAGCACTCGACATGGCTGTGAGCTGGGCGGTCGTCAGTGCACCGACGGCACGGCTGCTGAGGGCGGCCACCTGCCCCGTGGTGAGCGAAGCGACGTTGCCGGTTCCGAGCGCGACGACCTGGGCGGTGGTCAGCGCTGCGATCTGCCCGGTATTCAGGCCTCCAAGCTGATCGCTGACGAATGCAGCGACCTGCGCCGTGGTCAGCAAGGCGACCTGCGTCGTGGACAGAGCGCCCAGCTGGTCGGAAATGAGTGCTGCAATATTGCCGGTGGACAGGGCAACGAGAGCGCGAGAATTCAGAGAGGCAAGCTCGGTGGACGAGAAGGTTGCGACATCTTCCGTCTCGAGGCCGAGGACGGCTGCAGAAGACAGCGCAGCGATCTGGCCGGTCGAGAGTGCCGCGACCAGTTCGGACGACAGAGCCGCGACCTTGGCCGAAGTCAGGGTGGCGATGACGCGGGTGGCAAGGCCGGCAACCTGTTCCGTCGACAGCGATGCGAGCGTTTCGCTGCTCAGGGCGACTGCCTGGGCAGACGTCAAGCCCAGAAGCTGCGTCGAAGAGAGGCCATCGGCCTGATCGGAGTTCAATGCAGCGATCTGTGCCGTTGTCAGGTTGGCGATCTGAGCGGACGTCAGGGCGCCAAGCTGGCCTGATTCGAGAGAAGCGAAGGCGGCCGTGGACAGCGCAGCGAGTGTCCGGCTCTGAAGAGCGGCAACGCCGGTTGAAGTCAGAGTGTCCAGATCATCGGTGCCAAGGCCGGCAACAGCGGTGCTGCTGAGCGCGCCCAGCTGACCGGTCGTCAGTGCGCCAACCTGCTCTGTGGTGAAGGCTGCGACCTGGTCGGAGCTCAGCAGCGCGACGGTACGGCTGCTGATCGCGGTCACCTGGCTGCTGGTGAGAGCGGCGATCGCGCCGGTGGTCAGGACGCGCACCTGGCTGGAGGTCAGTGCGCCGAGCTGCGACGACGTCAGGCCCTGGACCTGGTCGGATGTCAGGTTGGCGATGACGGTGGTCGACAGCGAAGCGAACTGAGCGGAGGTCAGGCCGGAGATCTGCCCGGAGTTCAAGACCGCAAAATTGGCGGTCGAGATCCCGGCAAGAGCACGCGTGCTGAGCGAGCCAAGCTCGGCCGAGCTCAGCGTGACCATGTCGTCGGTTTCGAGGCCAGCGAGGGCGGCACTACCAAGGGAGTTAAGCTGCGAGGTCGACAGCGCGTCAAACTGCTCTGTCGTGAAACCGCTGACCTGAGTCGAGGTCAAGGAGTTCAGGAAACGGCTGCTGAGCGCGGAGACCTTGGCGCTGTCGATCACAGCGAGCTGATCGACCGTCAATCCGCGGACCGCAGTCGACGAGAGGGCACCGAGCTGAGTCGAGCTGAGAACATCGAAATCCTCGGTCTCGATTGCGCCGAGCTGCACGGAAGAGAGCGCGGCAACCTGGGCGGTCGTCAACGCCGCAACATCCGCAGTCTTGAGGCCGGCGATCAGCGTCGTGGACAACGACCGGATCTGGGAAGTGGTCAAAGAAGAGATAATCGAAGTCATATGAGGCGCGCCTTTAACGTTTGCGGTTGGCCGTTACATTCCTTTTGCCACCGGTCGCAGGGGCACTGCCTGTGCCTCTCCGTCACGACCCCGGGAACATCCTGCGCCCTAGGTGGCCGATTGACGCAATGGGACCGGACGAACCGGCCTCATGCGCTGTCCTTGCGGACGAATATCTTGGGTTGGAACATGGCTCGACCGAGCCTGGCGTTGGAGAGGGCATCATGCTGCAGACCGGACATCTGCTTCCCACACCGTTAAAGAAGCGCATCCCGATCCGGACACACTCTGAGCCCATCCATCGCGAGCGAACACACAGATGGGACGATTCTCACAGAGATGATTAGGGCTCACTCTCTAATTTTGTATTAACGGAAAAGCATGAAAATGGAAGATGCTTTTTTATTATTGAGTATCGTTTGAGACTGTTCTTGGGAACCGCAATCCAGGCAAGCATGTTGCGCCAATCGGGCACGCCCATCCCACCATCAGTACGCAAGCCCAAAGCAAGCTAGGCCAACTAGGAGTATTTCCGACGCCGTTGTGCGGGAACGAAACTTGGCTTTTACGGCCAGCAACAGATGTGATGTCGATGGTGATACATACAGCATTCGCCCCGGAGCAGACCGCTCAGCTCGCAACCGCACTGGATGACGCGCGGCGCCAGAAGCTCTCCCTCCTGGAAGTACTCAAGCTCGCAGAGCAATGGGGAGCTGCCGGTCAGTTATCCTACTCTGCAGAACTGTATAAGGTTTGGACAGCCTTTAACGAGCAGAGCCCGGTGCTTCATCTCGCCTTGTTCAATTACTCCGTCACCTTGAAGCAGCTCGGCGATACGGCAGGTGCCGTGAACGCCCTCAGAGCCGCTCTCAAGGCGTCGCCGATGATGGGGCAGGCCCATATCAACCTTGGCCGCAATTATGAGGATGCCGGACTTGGTGCTCTGGCAATCCAGCAATGGCGCAGCTATGTCGATGCGACGGCCGAGATCACGCCTGACAAGTCCGTGCATCGCCTCATGGCCCTTCAGCATATCGGCCGCGTGATGGAGGGTGCCGGGCTTTACGAAGATGCCGAGACGGCACTCTGGCAGGCGATCGAGTTGCGGCCCGACAAGCCTGAGGCAGGTCAGCACTGGATTTCGGTGCGGCAGCACCAGTGCAAATGGCCGGTGGTGCAGTCGTCGGAATATGTCACGCGTCGCCAGATGCTCGATTCGATCTCGCCTCTGCCGCTCGCCTGTTATGCCGACGACCCGATTTACCAGATGGCCAAGGCCTATCGCTACTTCAAGATGCTCGCCGGGCGTCCAGACCCCGCGCATCTGAACAAGCCCGCACCTCGCAAGAAGGTTGGAACCGGTCAGCGTCTGCGAATCGGCTATGTCTCTTCCGACCTGCGCGACCACGCCGTCGGCTTCGCGCTGAGCGAGGTACTTGAACTGCACGACAAGTCGTCCGTTGAGGTCTATGCCTATTACATCGGCGAGCCGCGCACCAACGATGCGACGCAGACCCGGATGAAGGCCGTCATCGATGTCTGGCGTGACATCACCGCTATGTCTGATCTTGACGCAGCGCGGCAGATCATGGCCGACGAGATCGACATCCTGATCGACGTCAACGGCTACACCAAGCTGGCCCGCACGAAGATCTTCTCCTACCGCCCTGCCCCGGTGATCGTAAACTTCTGTGGTTATCCAGGGACGATGGCAAGTCCGGTGCATCAGTACATCATCGCGGATGAGCAGATCATCCCGCCGGGCAACGAACTCTACTACACCGAGAAGGTTCTTTACATCCCCTGCAACCAGCCGGTCGACCGCAAGCGTGTGATCGCCGCCCGCCCGACACGCGCAGAAGCCGGGCTTCCGGAAGACGCCTTTGTCTTCGCGTGCTTCAATGGGATGCAGAAGATCACAGCTCCCGTCTTCGCCCGCTGGATGGCGATCCTGACCGCCACCCCGGGCAGCATTCTATGGCTGCTTGGCGGTTCGGACGCGGTCAATCAGCGCCTGCGGGATCTCGCAGCCTCCGCCGGGGTCGATCCGGCCCGCATCTACTTCGCGTCCAAGGCGCCCAATCCAAACCACCTGGCCCGGATTGCGATCGCCGATCTCTTCCTCGACACCTTCCCCTATGGCGCCCATTCGACGGCCTCCGACGCCATCACCATGGGCCTGCCGGTTCTGACCGTTCCGGGCAAGAGCTTTGCCTCTCGCTTCTGCAGCAGCATCGTCAAATCAGCCGGCATTCCCGAGCTGATCTGCGCAACGCCCGACGACTACGTTCGCAAGGCCGTGGCTCTGGCGAAGGACAAGACGGAACTCGCCCGAATTCGTGCCTCGCTCCAGGCCCAGCGCGACACCTGTGCGCTGCGCGACATCCCGCGCCTCGTCCGCCGACTGGAAGAGCTCTATTGGCAGATGCAGGGCGAACGCGAGCGTGGCGAAACACCAACCCCGGATCTCTCGAACATGGACATGTATTACGAGATCGGCTCGGAAGTCATGGTGGCCGAGGTGGAATTCGAGGACGAGGCCACCTATCGCAAACGCTACAGCGACAAGATCGCGGCCTGGGATGCATTCCATCCCGTCCCGATCGACACGCGCCTCTGGTCGAAAGACAGGGCCTGAGCTTGGGCGGCCTCACGCGCCGCCCGCCATCTTCACAATTGAACCGGTTGCGTCCCGTCCAAGGGATGCAACGCTCTCACTCACAAATTTTCGCGCAGCCGCATGGTGCTGACATCTTAGGGGTATAGGGAATATGCAGGAAAAATATCAGCACTACGAAACGCTTGTCGGCGAAGTTGAGAACACGATCTCGAAGATCAAGGCACTGCCGATCGCGCGCTGCTACGACACGCAGTTCCTCGAAACGGAATTCATCCCGAGCCTCGGTCTGAACAACGAATACCTGGAGCAGCAACCGGCCGAGCTTTCGCCTTATTTCGGCAAGGGCCTGCATCTGTGGCAGTATCCGTCGCAGCTGTCCCGCTACTTGGTCTGGCTCGCCCACAATGCCCGCGAAATCCGCACCTTCTCCGAGATCGGTTGCCGCTGGGGCGGCACATTCATCCTCGTCAACGAATGGCTGAAGAAGATCGGCGCGCCTCTCGAGTTTTCGCTGGCCATCGATCCGATCGAACCAACGCCCTTCGTCCGGAAATACATCGAGATTTCATCCACGCCGGTCCACTACATCAAGAACTTCTCGACCTCGCAGGAAGTGATCGACTACATGTCGATGCTGAAGCCCGAGATGGTCTTCATCGACGGGGACCATTCGCTGCAGGGCGTGATGTTCGACCACCTCCTTGTTCGCAAGACGGCCAAGATCATTGTTCATCATGATGTGGCGTCCCAGGCCTGCCCCGGTACCTCCGTATTCTGGAGCTATGTGAAACAGGCGGAGTCGGACTTCTTCGCCTGGGAATTCACCCAGCAGTATCCCTCCGTCTCCGGCAACTTCCTCGGTATCGGTGCGCTGAAGCGCCTTTGATTCCGCACCAGTCCTTCCATCGCCGCTGATCGCCCAGAGGAATTCATGGCACCCGTCATTCTCGTTACTTTTGCCGGCCGAGAAGCCCGCATGCAGATCCTGAACAGTTATGTGCGTCGGGCGATGGCCGACGGGCTGATAGATGAATGGCACATCTGGGACTTCACCCGTTCAGCAGATGACCATGACTGGGTCACGCGCGAATTCGGCCCCGTGCGCTACATGGGGGACAATGTCGGCTACCAGCATCGCGGCGCGGTTAGCCACAAGGCAGCCCTGCGGATGGACGCGCTGATCACCAATGATCTCCATATCGCCCTGCTGCCGAAGGACGATCCGGACCATGTCATAGAGATCGTTGTCGGCGGCTGGAACAATCAGCAGTCCGTGTTGCGAAAGCTACCGCGAGCCATGCTGAAGGACTTTGACCGTACCCAGGCTCCGGCAAGCTGGGTACGCTCGACACCGGGGGTCCTCTCTTCCGGCCGCGTCAACGATGTGGTGCTCAATATCGACAGCTCCGGGATTCCGGATCTGATGGTGAATGGGATAACGGTTGGACGCTGGCCGGATATCACGCTTTCTGCTGGCGCCGATGTCATGGTCCGCGGCGGCTGGGGCGGAACTCTGGAACTGACCGATGTCGTCGCACCGGTGCGGCGCTACATCGGCAATCCCGGGGATCAGATGCCCTATTTCCAGTGCTACCAGTATTATGCAAAGCGCCTGCCCGACTTCGTCGATGCCCTCTTCCTGAAATGCGACGACGATATCGTCTACATGGATCTCGATGGTCTTGCCGGCTTTATCGACCATCGCCGCAAGAATCCGCATTACTTCGTCACCTCGGCGAATGTCGTCAATAACGGGGTCTGCGCCTACTTCCAGCAGGTCTCGGGCGCCCTTCCGCTCTCGCTCGGCCACTTCGAACGACCGCCAGGCGGCTTTGGCGGCACCCTCTGGACGGATCCGAGCAAGGCAAATAACCTGCACGACTTCTTCCTGGCGGCACCGAAGAAGGAGTTCCCTCTGCCGGCCAAGGTCGTTGATTGGCAGGAGAGACAGTCGATCAACTTCATCGCGTGGCTCGGCCGTGATCTCCAGCACATGGCCCTGGCCAGAGGCGACGATGAGAAGATGCTGACAGTCGATCTCCCGACCTTCCTGGAACGTCCCACCGCCATCTATTCGGACTTCACGGTCAGCCATTTGAGCTTTGGTCCGCAGGAAAAGGGCGTCGACGTCAACAGGCTCATCACGGCCTATGATGCCCTGATGCGGGAAAAGCTGGCACTCTAGGGACATCACGAAACGGTCGGCGGGAAACCGCCGATCTTTCTTCAATTCGGCGAGACGCGGCAGGCCTTTGGCTGGAACCACGCCCGCCCCTGCAATCGAGGAGCATCCACCTATGGCACAGGGTCAGAAAATCGGGATCGTCGGCGCGGGCCTCTCGGGCGCTGTCATTGCGCGCGAACTGGCGGAAGCGGGCTTTGAGGTCGAGGTCTTCGACGCCCGTTCGCACATCGGCGGTAACTGCCACACCGAGCGCGACGCCGAAACCGGCGTGATGGTCCATATCTACGGCCCGCACATCTTCCACACGGACGACGCGGAAGTCTGGGACTACGTCAACAGCTACCAAACCTTCCTGCCCTACAAGAACCGGGTGAAGACAACGAGCCAGGGGCAGGTCTATTCCCTGCCGGTCAACCTGCACACGATCAACCAGTTCTTCGGCAAGACCTTCCGTCCCGACGAGGCGCGAGCCTTCATCGAAGAACAGGCCGACAAGACCATCACCGATCCGCAAACCTTCGAGGAACAGGCGCTCCGCTTCGTCGGTCGCGACCTCTACGAAGCCTTCTTCAAGGGTTATACCGAGAAGCAGTGGGGATGCTCGCCGACCGAACTGCCCGCCTCGATCCTGAAGCGGCTGCCCGTGCGCTTCAACTACGACGACAACTACTTCTTCCACAAGTTCCAGGGCATGCCGGAAAACGGCTATACCGACATGATCGAGAAGATATTCGATCATCCGAAGATCAAGGTGACGCTCGGCGAGCGCTTTGACCCGCAGGCACCCCATGACTATGCCCATCTCTTCTATTCCGGCCCGCTCGACGGCTATTTCGGCTATGAATTCGGTCGCCTCGGCTATCGTACGCTGGATTTCGAGCGCTTTACCTATCAGGGCGATTACCAGGGCTGTGCTGTCATGAACTATGGCGACGCATCCGTGCCCTATACCCGCATCACCGAACACAAGCATTTCTCGCCCTGGGAAAGCCACGAAGGTTCGGTCTGCTACCGGGAATTCTCCCGCGCCTGTGGCGAGGATGACATTCCCTACTACCCGATCCGTCTTGTCGAGGAGAAGGCACAGCTCGCCGACTACGTCGCCCGCGCAAACCAGGAAAAATCCGTTACCTTTGTCGGGCGCCTGGCGACCTATCGTTACCTCGACATGGACGTGACGATCCGCGAGGCCCTCGACACCGCCCGCCTCTTCCTTGCAAAGTCGAAGGAGCAGGCAGCGATGCCGGCCTTCGTTCATGCACCGCTCTGACCAGGGAAGCTTTCATGACTGCCACACCCATCCTCGTCGTCGGCGGCGCCGGCTATATCGGCTCGCACACTTGCCTTGCCCTTTCCGAGCGCGGTTATCTGCCTGTCGTCTACGACAACTTCACCTCGGGCCATCCGGAATTCGTCAAATGGGGCCCGGCCGAACAGGGTGATATCCGGGACAAGGCGCGGCTGAAGGAAGTGCTGGCCAAATACCAACCGAAGGCAGCGATGCATTTCGCCGGTCTGATCGAGGTCGGCCAGTCCTTCAAAGAGCCGGAACACTTCTACGACGTCAACGTCTCGGGTACGCTCAGCCTCCTTCAGTGCCTGAGCGATGCCGACATCCGCAACTTCGTCTTCTCCTCGACCTGCGCCACTTATGGTGCGCCCGAATATCTGCCGCTCGACGAGAAGCATGGCCAGAAGCCGATCAACCCTTATGGCCGCACCAAGCATATCGTCGAACAGGCGCTGGGTGACCTGAACCTCTGCGGCCGCATGCGCTCCGTCATGCTGCGCTATTTCAACGCCGCCGGAGCCGACTTCGAAGGCCGGATCGGCGAGTGGCACTCACCCGAGACTCACGCCATTCCGCTCGCCATCGAAACGGCACTCGGGCGCCGTGAGTTCTTCTCGATCTTCGGCGAGGACTATGACACCCGCGACGGCACCTGCATCCGCGACTATATCCACGTCAACGACCTTGCCGATGCGCATGTGAGGGCGGTCGATTATCTGCTTCAGGGGGGCGAGACGATCGCCATCAACCTCGGCACCGGCAACGGCACGACCGTCAAGGAGCTGATCTCGGCCATCGAAAGAGTCTCCGGCCGACCCATGCCGGTCAAGCGCACCGAACGGCGCCCAGGCGATCCGCCCGGCCTCGTCGCCAGCAATGCACTCGCCCGCGAGGTGCTGGGCTGGGACCCTAAGCTGGGAATCGACGACATCATCCGTACGGCCTGGAAATGGCATTCCAGCTTCAACGGCCATTCGGCCTGAGGTCGACCTCAACCCGACCATCAAAAAAGCCCGAGGATCGCTGCCGATCCTCGGGCTTTTCGCTTCATGGATGAGAGACGTTTAGCTCCTGAGCCCCGGCGCCTCGTGACCCGTGCGCTCGACATATTCCGTGTAGCCGCCGCCATACTGGAAGACGCCTTCGGGCGTCAGTTCGAGCACCCGATTGGAAAGTGCCGCGAGGAAATGGCGATCGTGGCTGACGAAAAGCATCGTGCCTTCGAACTGCGACAAAGCCTTGATCAGCATTTCCTTGGTGTCGAGGTCGAGGTGGTTGGTCGGCTCGTCGAGAACGAGCAGGTTCGGCGGGTCGAACAGCATCATCGCCATGACGAGACGCGCCTTTTCACCGCCCGAAAGCACCCGCACGCGCTTGTCGATGTCATCGCCGGAAAAGCCGAAGCAGCCGGCGAGCGCCCGAAGCGGCGCCTGACCGGCGCGGGGGAAACTCGTTTCCAGCATCTCGAAGATCGTCATGTCGCCATCGAGCACGTCCATCGCATGCTGGGCGAAATAGCCCATCTTGACGCTGGCACCGATCGACACCGTGCCTTCGTCCGGCTTCGAATCGCCGGCGACCAGCTTCAGGAGTGTCGACTTGCCGGCGCCGTTGATGCCCATGATGCACCAGCGCTCCTTGCGGCGGACCATGAAGTCGAAGCCGTCATAGATCACCTTGTCGCCATAGCGCTTGGAGACGCCCTTGACGCTGACGACATCTTCGCCCGAGCGCGGCGCCGGTTGGAATTCGAAGGCCACGACCTGGCGGCGCTTCGGCGGCTCGACGCGGTCGATCTTTTCCAGCTTCTTCACCCGGCTCTGCACCTGCGAAGCGTGGGATGCCCGCGCCTTGAAGCGCTCGATGAACTTGATCTCCTTGGCCAGCATCGCCTGCTGGCGCTCGAACTGCGCCTGCTGCTGCTTCTCGTTCTGTGCCCGCTGGCCCTCGTAGAATTCGTAGTCGCCGGTGTAGCTATTGAGCTGGCCGGCATCGATCTCGATGATCTTGGTGACGATACGGTTCATGAACTCGCGGTCATGCGAGGTCATCAAGAGCGCGCCGTCATAACCTTTAAGGAACTGCTCGAGCCAGATCAGGCTTTCCAGATCGAGATGGTTCGAGGGTTCGTCGAGCAGCATCACGTCAGGGCGCATCAGCAGGATGCGGGCGAGCGCCACGCGCATCTTCCAGCCACCCGAGAGAGCACCGACATCGCCATCCATCATGGCTTCCGAGAAGGAGAGACCGGCCAGAACCTCGCGCGCCCTCCCCTCCAGGCCGTAGCCGTCGAGCTCCTCGTAGCGCGCCTGCACCTCACCATAGCGCTCGATGATCGCGTCCATCTCGTCCATGCGATCCGGATCGACCATGGCGGCTTCCAGCTCGCGCAGCTCCGCGGCAACCTCGCTCACCGGCCCTGCCCCGTCCATCACCTCCGCCACGGCCGAGCGGCCGGACATCTCGCCGACATCCTGGCTGAAATAACCGATCGTCACACCCTTATCGACGGAGACCTGCCCCTCGTCCGGCTGCTCGTGGCCGATGATCATCCGGAAGAGCGAGGTCTTGCCCGCACCATTCGGGCCGACGAGCCCGATCTTTTCGCCACGGTTGAGGGCGGCCGAAGCCTCGATGAAGAGGATGCGGTGGCTGAGCTGCTTGGAGATGTTTTCGATACGGATCATGGACAAGGCGCCTGCTGGAATTCGGCGCCCTTATGGCATGTCGAGACCCAGCTGTCCTCTGCTTTTGTTGCACAGCGGCATCGTTGCTGCGCTCGATTGCCACGGGCACGGCTCGCCGGTTGCCATGCGGCTTCGGAAGGGCGAAAAGACCTCATTCGAGGACGACAGCATGAGCGACGAGACCATTACCCTTTACGAAGCGATTGGCGGCGATCCGACCGTCAAGGCGCTGACGCGACGCTTTTACGAACTGATGGATACGCTGCCGGAGGCTGCCCATTGCCGGGCCGTGCATCCGCCGGATCTCTCGGGCAGCGAGGAGAAATTCTACGAGTACCTGACCGGCTATCTTGGCGGACCGCCGATCTACATGCAGAAACGCGGCCATCCAATGCTGCGGCGGCGCCATTTCGTCGCCGAGATCGGGCCGCTCGAGCGCGACGAATGGCTTTTGTGCTTCCGTCGCGCACTGGACGAAACGGTCGAGCATCCGAAACTGCGGGAGATCATCTGGCCGCCGATCGAAAAGCTCGCCTTTCACATGCAGAACAAGGAGTAAGCCGATGGCCGGGATGGCATCCAATCGCTGGGCGGCCCTGGCAGCGGGCTTGATTGGCGCAGCCGGTGTGGGCCTTGCGGCAGCGGCCAGCCATGCCGGCGGCGAAGCCCTCTTGCGCCCGGCCTCGACGATCTGCCTCGCCCATGCGCCGGCTCTGATCGCCCTGTCGCTTGCCGCAGGCCGTCTTCGCTTCTCGACGCTCGCTGCCCTCGGCATGACGATCGGTACGGCCCTGTTTGCTGGCGATCTGGTCGCCCGTCACTTCCTGGGATCCGGCCTGTTCCCCATGGCGGCGCCGACAGGCGGCCTGACACTGATCGCTTCCTGGCTGACCGTGGCGGCAGGCGCAATCATGCCGCGACCGGATTGAAGCTCCACAGGAGCAGCAACCCGACGCGGCAAAGCCTTGATATTGATGTCAGTGAGCAACAGTCGGTTGACCGGCACCGCCGAACATCAGCAGATTTCCGTGGGGGTCTCGGATATGGAAGCGAACGCCGCCACCGCACTCGCCAGCATCATCGGCCGGACGGATGGCTTCGATGCCGCGGCTGCAGAAATCACGATAGATCTCCGCCGGCGCCGTGGCACGGAAAAACACGGAACTGTTCTGGCACTGGACCGGGTCGTCACTGAGCCAGAAATGCAGCTCCATGCCGCCGCGCCGGACAACAAGATAGTCCAGCCCATCATAACCGACGTCTTCGAAGCCTAGGGCATCGACGTAGAAATTGCGGGTTTCGGTGAAATCCAGCGAGGGGAGGATCGGCACTGCGTTGAGGATCGTTGTCGCAAAGGGTTGCTGGGCGTTCATGCGGAAAGTTCCTCTGCTTCCCGCATGAGACTTTATTGCGAAACGTCTACGATCTGGCGTTGGCGTTCCGCTGCCATCTCGGAGCGGGAAAGTCTATGACAAGGGCGGGGGCCCGGTTGACTGCGTAGTACATGGTGGCGGATTTGCGTTCGTGCAAGCCCGGCAAAGTGATGATATTGCAACTCGTCACTTCACTCTCCAGCGAGCGTTGCAACATGGCCTCGGCAAGCTCGGGCAGAAGCCCCTCGCCGCGCTGACGTGCAAGCTCGTGGAACGAGCCAATGCCACCCTTTTCGAAACCGTCTCTGCTCATCCGTCCGAATTCCTTTCATTCAGTGTCTGCAATGCGCGCTCGAGACTGGATTTCGAGCCGTTTCGCAGCGGAATGAAGGTCTTTCCAAACTTCTTACAACCGCTCTTCACGCGCAGGCACGCATCGTGGCTGATACAGTCGATTGGGCAGAAAACGCAGTCGACGGAGGGAAGCACCGTGTCGATACGCGATACCGCTTCACGTAAACCCCCATCATGGTGGATTAGTTCCGCACCAAAATTGCTGGCGATCTGTCTGAGATGCGCAACCTGGCAGTCGCGGCCACCGACATACAGAAAACTGCGAACTTCTGCGTTGGATTTCAGTACGTTATCCCGCTGCGAACTTTCGCCGGCTAACTGTCGCGACGCCTGCTTTTTTTTCTTCGCCATGCTGTGATCACTCCCGAATCCGTCCTGAGGCTGCTCAACTGCGCCCGTCCAGAAAGGCATACAAAACATGACAAAAGGAGTAAAGTATATAGTTGAAGATTTAAGTCATGTTTTCTGGCGCCGCAAACCGGCGCCCAACGATCGCCGTCTTGGGTTCGGCAAGGGTCAACTTTCTCGGATTCTCAGGGCATCTGAGGCACAAAATCCAAATTTTTACCGTTTGATAAAAGTTTGATCCTGAGTTACGCTTCCCCGCATCGCTTCGAATACAAAAGAGGGAACTGCGATGCGAAGACTGGAACCGGGCCTCAAGGCCGGGCGGCTTGACGCTGCCGATTATGCAAAGAATTTCTCAGACCTGCATCCCCGCCTTGGCGACCACGAGGCACTCGTTGCGTCCGACAGATGTTACTTCTGTCACGACGCGCCCTGCATGACGGCCTGTCCCACCGCCATCGATATCCCGATGTTCATCCGGCAGATATCGACTGGCAATCCGATCGGCGCGGCAAAGACCATCTTCGACCAGAACATTCTCGGCGGCATGTGCGCCCGCGTCTGTCCGACTGAAACGCTCTGCGAAGAGGCCTGCGTGCGCAACACGGCGGAAGAGCGCCCTGTCGAAATCGGGCGCCTGCAACGTTACGCCACCGACATTGCCATCGAGGAAGGCCGCCAGTTCTACCGTCCGGCCGCCTCGACCGGTCGCACGGTGGGCATCATCGGCGCAGGCCCGGCAGGTCTTGCGGCCGCCCATCGGCTGGCCATGCACGGCCACCGGGTTACCGTCTACGAAGCCCGCGAAAAGGCCGGCGGCCTCAACGAATACGGCATCGCCGCCTACAAGACGCCGAACGATTTCGCCCAGAAGGAAGTCGACTACATCCTGTCGCTCGGCAACATCGATGTTCTCGACGGCCAGATGATGGGGCGTGATTTCACCCTCGCCGAACTCCAGGCCAAGCATGACGCCGTCTTCATCGGTGCCGGCCTCGGCAACGTCAACGGGCTGAACATCCCGGGCGCCAAGATCAACGGTGTCGTCGACGCGGTCGAATTCATCGCCAATCTACGTCAGGCCGACAGCAAGGCAGACGTTCCGGTCGGCCGAGACGTTGTCGTCATCGGCGGCGGCATGACTGCGATCGATGCGGCAGTCCAGGCCAAGCTTCTCGGCGCGGAAAACGTCACCATCTGCTACCGCCGCGGCAAGGAACACATGAACGCCTCCGAGTTCGAGCAGGATCTCGCGACCTCGAAGGGTGTTCACATCCGCCATTGGCTGCAGCCGAAGGAAGTGGCCCATCATGGCGGGCACTGCTCTGCGATCACCTTCGAATACACCCACCTCGAAAACGGCCTGATGAAGGGCACCGGCCACACGACCGAGATCAAGGCGGACCAGATCCTGGTCGCGATTGGCCAGAAGCTCGACGGCCAGGGTCTGGATGGTCTGAAGCTCGAAGGCGGCAAGATCGCCATCGACGCCGAAGGTCGCACCTCGATCCCGGGTGTCTGGGCCGGCGGCGACTGCGCCTTCGGAGGCCAGGACCTGACGGTCTCCGCCGTCGCCATGGGCCGTGACGCGGCCGAAAGCATCAACCGCTCTCTCGCCGTTTCAACGGCGGGCGTGACCGCAGTCGCATGACGCACCCGCTTCGAGAGGATTTGAACAATGGCTGATCTTCGCAACAACTTCGTCGGCATCAAGTCGCCAAACCCCTTCTGGCTGGCATCTGCCCCGCCGACCGACAAGGCCTACAACGTCGAGCGCGCCTTCAAGGCGGGCTGGGGCGGCGTCGTCTGGAAGACGTTGGGCTCGGAAGGCCCGCCGGTCGTCAACGTCAACGGCCCGCGCTATGGCGCAATCTGGGGCGCAGACCGCAGGCTCCTTGGCCTCAACAACATCGAACTGATCACCGACCGTCCCCTGCAGGTGAACCTGCAGGAGATGAAGATGGTCAAGAAGAACTGGCCGGATCGCGCGCTCGTCGCCTCGATCATGGTGCCTTGCGTCGAGGAAGAGTGGAAGGCGATCCTGCCGCTGGTCGAAGAAACCGGCGCTGATGGCATCGAGCTCAACTTCGGCTGTCCGCACGGCATGTCCGAACGTGGCATGGGGTCTGCCGTCGGTCAGGTGCCGGAATACATCGAGATGGTCGTGCGCTGGTGCAAGCAATACACCCGCATGCCGGTCATCACCAAGCTGACACCCAACATCACCGACATCCGCAACCCGGCCCGCGCCGCCAAGCGCGGCGGCACCGATGCCGTATCGCTGATCAACACGATCAACTCTATCGTTTCGGTCGATCTCGACAACTTCTCGCCGAACCCCAGCATTGGCGGCAAAGGCAGCCATGGCGGCTATTGCGGCCCGGCGGTCAAGCCGATCGCGCTGAACATGGTCTCCGAAATCGCCCGCGATCCGGAAACCTATGGCCTGCCGATCTCCGGCATCGGCGGTGTCACCACCTGGCGGGATGCAGCCGAATTCCTGGCACTCGGTGCGGGCAACGTGCAGGTCTGCACGGCGGCCATGACCTATGGCTTCAAGATCGTCCAGGAAATGATCACCGGCCTTAACAACTGGATGGATGCCAAGGGCCATCAGAGCCTAGACGACATCTGTGGCCGCGCTGTCCCGAATGTCACCGACTGGAAGTACCTGAACCTCAACTATGTGGCCAAGGCCCATATCGATCAGGATGCCTGCATCAAGTGCGGTCGCTGCCACATCGCCTGCGAGGACACCTCGCACCAGGCGATCACCAGCATCGTCGATGGCGTCAGGAAGTTCGAGGTGATGGAAGACGAATGCGTCGGCTGCAATCTCTGCGTCAACGTCTGTCCGGTCGAGAACTGCATCACCATGGTCGGCCTTGAACCTGGCACGATCGACCAGCGCACCGGCAAGCCGGTCGACCCCAACTACGCCAACTGGACGACCCATCCGAACAATCCGATGGCTGTTCAGGCCGCGGAATAGTCTCGATCAAGCAACTCCGGCCCGCACGCGGGCCGGATTCTGTTTGCCGCAACAAAAATCCCCACTTTCTTTCGCCCCTTCAGAATTTATTTAGCGCTATACTCCACCCTTGCGGCCGCCCAGCCCGGCCGCTTTCGTCAGGTCGGCCAGCCGGGCGAGGAGACCATGGCGATCAAGAACAAAAGCACGGAGAATGGCTCGAACCTGCGTTCGCGCCTGCAGATCCTCGTTCCCAGCGCCATCTTCCTGGTCGGCGTCGCCATCTCTGGCCTGTATGCGGACCTTCAGCAGCAGCGTTTGAGCCGCGAGGCGGCACGAAATGCGGTTGAAGAAGACCTGGGGCTCATCCGCGCCAGGCTTGAAGCCGAAATCAACGCAAACATAAAGCTTCTACAGGGCATGGCGGCGGTGATTGCCAACGAGCCCTCCTTGACCCAGAAGCGTTTCGATGCGCTGGCATCCAGCCTCCTGTCGATACCGTCCCAGATCGGAAACGTCGCCGCCGCGCCCAACCTCACCATGAGTTTCGTGCACCCGTACGAAGACAACAAAAACTTGATCGGCCAAGGGGTTCTTCCGCCGCCGAATGGCGAGGAGAAGGCGCGCCAGTTGCGCGAAGAGGGCCAGACGGTCATCAGCGGCCCGTTGCCAATCAAAAATGGCGATATGGGCCTCATCGTAACCTTGCCGGTGAATGTGACCACTGACGAGGGCAAGCAGGTTTTTTGGGGCGGCCTGGCGGGTGTTGTCGATGTCGCCAGGATCTATGAAGACAGCGGCCTTCGAGCACCAGATCTGCCACTCGCCGTCACCATCACCGACGACATTCGGCAGACGGGTAACCGGACTCTGATCTATGGTGACAATCGTGTCCTCGCCGACGACCCAGTCACCATGAGCGTGAATGTCGGTAACAAGCAGTGGTCCATTTCGGCCGTGCCCAAGGAGGGTTGGCACCAGATGAGCCGCCCCGACATGCTGATCCGCAGCATGATCACCGCCATGTCCGCGCTGATCGCCGGAAGCGTCATCTGGGTTGCCAGGCTGATGCGGGAGAGGCAGCGCAATTATGCGGCACTCAGGCAACGCGAGCAAGAATTGACAGCGGTATCGCATCGGCTCGGTCTGGCGCTCGAAGCATCCAGGATTGGGATCTGGGAGCTCGACACCGCGTCGGGCGATCTCGCCTGGGACGAGCGCATGTACCAGCTGTATGGGATACCCCTCGATGTAAAGACCAGCTACGCTGTTTGGGAAGCCTGCGTCTACCCAGAAGATTTGCCTCACACCCTACAAGCTCTGGGAACTGCCATCGAAAAAAACGAGCCTTATGAAACACAGTTCCGGATCGTCCGCCATGGAGACGAGATCCGTCACATCCGCACGGTCGGCATCGCATCGCGCGATGAAACGGGGCGAACGAAGGTTCTCGGCGTTAACTGGGATGTTAGCGCAGACGTCTCGCTGCAGGAACACCTGAGGGACGCCCAGCATGAAACGGCGCGGCGCAACGAGGAGCTGGAAAGCGCGCGGCAGCGGATGGAATTCAACTCGCTGCACGATGCCCTGACAGGTCTGCCCAATCGCCGCTATCTCGACCAGCGCCTTGAAGCCCTGGTGGCCGCCGCCGATCGGCCAGGCGCGAGGCTGACTGTTCTCCACATGGACCTGGATCGCTTCAAGGAAATCAACGACACGCTCGGCCACGGTGCCGGCGACGCCATTCTTCGCCATGTCGCGCAGGAACTGCGGGGCATGGTCGGCGAATGCGATTTTGTCGCGCGGATCGGTGGCGACGAATTCGTCATCGTCTGCCAGGGTTGCAATTTTTCCGATGGCTACGAGGCGATGGGCTTGAACCTGATCTCAGCCGTCAACCGCCCCATCTTGTACCACGGGCACGAGTGCCGTGTCGGTGCATCGATCGGTATCGCCGACAGGGTCGAGCCAGAGCTGACCGCCGACCAGCTCCTCGTTAATGCGGACATCGCCCTCTACGAAGCCAAACGCCGTGGCCGCAACCGGGTCGAACGCTTCAATGATCATCTTCGCGCCCGCACGATCAACATTAAGACCACGGCCGATGCCATTTTGCGTTCCCTGCAAGATAGCGAATTCATTGCATACTACCAGCCGCAGTTCGATGCGCGCACGCTTGAGATCAATGGTGTGGAAGCGCTCGCGAGATGGCGCCATCCCGAAAAGGGCGTTCTCGCGCCAAACGCCTTTCTCGAAATCGCCGAAAATCTCAACGTTGTTGCCCAGATCGATGCAAGCATTCTCGATCAGGCCCTGACCGAACTCGGCCGCTGGCAGTCGGAGGGGCTCGGCATCGAGCATGTGTCGGTCAACATCTCCGCCCAACGCCTGTTCGAGGACAAGCTGCTCGACCATCTCGGCAGGCTCGCGATCAAGCCTGGCAGCCTGTCCTTCGAACTGCTGGAATCGATTTCCTTCGACGACAAGGCCGATGCGGTTGCAGAAAGCCTGAAGCGAATTCGCGACCGCGGCATCTCAATCGAAATCGATGATTTCGGCACTGGCTACGCCTCCATCCTCTCGCTCCTCAAGCTGTCGCCGAGCCGGCTTAAGATCGATCGCCAGTTGATTGCCCCGATCGTCGCCAATCCGACGCAGCGGCGCCTGATCAGTTCGATCGTCGATATCGGCCATTCTTTCGGGATTGGGATCGTTGCAGAAGGCGTCGAGACGATGGAACACGCGGCGATCCTGCGTGACCTGGGCTGCAACACACTGCAGGGCTACGCCCTGGCGCGCCCCATGAGCCCCGAGGCCTTCGTCGACTTCGCGCGGGCGCATAGATCCAACCGCGACGATCGATGGCAACGCACGGCCTGAGGCCTTGCATCGCGGGGCAGCTCAGCCAAGCAGGTTCTGTCCGGCCGCAACGGCAAAATAGGCGAGTGCGCCGAAGTAGATGAGGGTCAGCACCACCATCAGGTGACCGAGCGCGACCACGACACCATCGCGCTGCGAAATGCCCGTCGACAGGAACAGGATGGCGACACCCGGCAGCGTATTGGAAAACGGAATGAAGCTCAGCGGCATCATCAAGAGGACGCCGGCGGCCGTCAGGATCAGACCGTTCACACGGTTGACGAGACTGCCCACGGTCAGGCCCGGAAGCCGCGGACGGACGTAGCGATCGACCTTGCGCAGGATCGCAAGACCACGCTCCAGCACCGGAACGAGACGCGCACGCTCCAGCTTGCGGTCGGCCACCTTTTCCGGCAGCCAGGGAAGACGGTTGAAAGTGACGGCAATGCCGATCAACACGATCCCTGCACCGAAGACGGTCGACACCCCCGGTATGGAGACTGGCACGAGGAACGGCAGGGAAAGCAGGCCGCAGAGGAGAAGCAGGCCGCTTTCTCCCATCTTTTCGAGAATCTGGCGCAAGGTGACGTGATCGTCGTCCATCGAGTTGATCACGTCCTGCAGCACCGCGCTTGTGCTCTTGTCCGTATCGCTGAAGCCGATCGTCGTTGTCATCAGGTCCGCTTTCGATTAACTGCCGGGTGGATAGTCCTGGGCGACGCACGGTCTGCGCGTTCGGATCGCAGATGAATGAGAAAGCCGGCCGGGTCAAGTCACGCGAACGGTGACGCCGGTTCCGGCCGAAAGACATGCCATGACAGAGCAAGCGTCACCCGCAGACAGACCCGTCAATCGGCACACCGTCCATGCCAAGGGGCGGGAAAAGCTGAAGGCGCATGCGGCCATGCTCCTCTTCGCCGCCCTCATCGCCGGTTCGTTTTCCTTCGGCGGCATGGCAGCGCGACACCTCGATGCCGGCCCACTGACCCTTTGGCGCTACCTGATGACAGTGGTCGTCATGGGGATCCTGACCTTCGGCATCCTGCGCGTCCCCTTCAAGGCTCCGCAGCGGATCTGGCGCTTCGCCCTGCTCGGCGGCCTGATCGCCATCTACATGCTGACCATGTTCGTGGCCCTGGAGTTTACGAGCCCGGTGCAGACCGGAGCCGTCTTTACGCTGATGCCGCTGATCAGCGCCGGTTTTGCGCTGGTTTTCGTCGGCCAGAAAACCCGGCCGGATGTCCTGTTAGCCCTGGTGATTGCTGCCCTGGGAGCCATCTGGGTCATATTCCGGGCGGATATCAACGCGATCCTGTCCTTCGACGTCGGGACCGGCGAACTCATCTATTTCGTCGGTGTGGTCTGCCACGGTGCCTATGTGCCGCTCATCCGTAAGTTCAACCAGGGCGACAATCCGGTCGCCTTCGGCTTCTGGGTCATCGTCTTCACAGTGCCCTGGCTTTTGCCGACCGGTGCCGTGCCGCTCGCGACCACCGATTTTGCCAGCCTTCCCGCAACCGTCTGGGCGACGATCGCCTATCTCTCGATCGTCACGACGGCTCTGACCTTTATGCTGCTGCAATATGCCTCGATGCGGCTGCCCGCCCCGAAGGTCCTCGGCTACGGCTATCTCACACCGACCTTCATCATCCTGCTCGAAGGTCTGCTCGGTCACGGCTGGGCGAGCCCCGCTGTCTTTGTCGGCGCGCTGGTGACGGCGGCAGGGCTGCTGGTGATGGGACTGCTCAGGGACTGACGGCCGGTCTCAGAATCAGCCCGTTAACGAAAAGCCCCTCGAGAAAGCGGGCGGCAGCCTCGAAACGGTCATCGTCATCCCTCTCCTGTCCCAGCACGGAACGAACTTGCACGTCGAAATCGGCATAATGCTGGGTCGTCGACCAGATCGAGAAGATCATGTGATACGGATCGCAGGTCCGGATCTTGCCCGAGGCAATCCAGGCCCTGATGACCTCTGCCTTCTCGTCGACCAAGTCCTTGAGCGGCCCCTCCAGGACGCCGGCAATATGCGGGGCGCCCTGCAGAATCTCGTTGGCAAACAGGCGGCTTTCGCGCGGAAAGTCGCGGGCCATTTCCAGTTTCCGCCGAATGTAGGAGCAGATTTCCTGTTGCGGATCCCCCTCGGCATCGAAGGCTTGCAGCGGCTCCAGCCAGTTCTCCAGCACCCTGTCGATGAGCGCCTGATGCATCGCCTCCTTGGTGCGGAAATAATAGAGCAGGTTGGGCTTCGACATGCCCGCGACCTCGGCGATCTGATCGATCGTCGAGCCGTGAAAGCCGCGCTGCGAAAATACTTCGAGCGCCGCTTCGAGGATCTGCTCTTCCTTTTCCTCCTGGATGCGTGTCCGTCTCTGGGTTTGTGCCGCTCTCGGTATCGCCATCTTAGAGTTGTCCCCCGCCTAAGACACTGAAGTCGCTCAAGAATATCGGAGATCAAATTCTGTGCATCTGCCCTGTTTTTTGTCGCAGATTTTTGCCGATTGTATCTTGAGTGCCGTGCTGGAAGTTGTACTGTTTTACCAGTCGGTCAAATTATTGGACAGATGTCAAATAAAGGCAACTGCCGATACGACAGCGGAAAAGACAAAGACAAGTCGCTGTTGCTGACCCCGGGAACAAGGGGAACGGGCGGAAGATCCGGGTCCCAGAAAACAGGTGAGGATCTGCAATGACGGCGCAACCCGGCACCAACCTTCGCGTGAACGGCGATCGGCTGTGGGACATGCTCATGGAGATGGCGAAGATCGGCCCCGGTATTGCCGGCGGCAACAATCGCCAGACCCTGACGGACGAGGATGCCGAGGGCCGTCGCCTTTTCCAGCGCTGGTGCGAGGATGCAGGCCTGACCATGGGCGTCGACACCATGGGCAACATGTTCATGACTCGCCCCGGGACCGATCCCGACGCACTGCCCGTTTATGTCGGCTCTCATCTCGACACGCAGCCCACCGGCGGAAAGTATGACGGCGTGCTCGGTGTACTGGCTGGTCTTGAAGTCGTGCGCTCGATGAACGACCTCAACATCAAGACCAGGCATCCCATCGTCGTCACCAACTGGACCAATGAGGAAGGCGCCCGCTTCGCACCCGCCATGCTCGCCTCCGGCGTCTTCGCCGGCGTGCTGACCCAGGATTACGCCTATGCCCGCAAGGACATGGAGGGCAAGACCTTCGGCGACGAACTGAAGCGCATCGGCTGGGTCGGCGACGAAAAGGTCGGTGCCCGCAAGATGCACGCCTATTTTGAGTATCATATCGAGCAGGGTCCGATCCTTGAGGCCGAAAACAAGCAGATCGGTGTGGTCACACACTGTCAGGGCCTGTGGTGGCTGGAATTCACGCTGACCGGCAAGGAAGCCCATACCGGCTCCACCCCGATGAACCACCGCGTCAATGCAGGCCTTGCCATGGCCCGCATCATGGAAATGGTCCAGACGGTTGCCATGGACAACCAGCCGGGCTGCGTCGGCGGCGTCGGCCAGGTGAAGTTCTCTCCCAATTCCCGCAACGTCCTGCCCGGCACGGTCATCTTCACCGTCGACATCCGCTCGCCGGAACAGGCCAAGCTCGACGGCATGCGCGCGAGGATCGAGAAGGAGGCAGCCGACATTTGTGCGGCCCTCGGTGTCGGCTGTTCCATCGAGGCCGTCGGCCATTTCGATCCGGTCACCTTCGACCCGACACTCGTCGCCTCCGTTCGCAAGGCGGCGGAAGACCTTGGTTATAGCCACATGAACATCATCTCCGGCGCCGGCCACGATGCCTGCTGGGCCGCCAAGGTGGCGCCATCGACCATGATCATGTGCCCTTGCGTGGACGGCCTCTCCCACAACGAGGCCGAGGAGATTTCCAAGGACTGGGCCAGCGCCGGCTGCGACGTGCTGCTGCGGGCCGTGCTGGAGACCGCGGAGATTGTCGGGTGAACACTTTCGCGCTATGTTCGGTTGCATCAGGGCCGATGGAGCATCGAAAATGTCCTCGTCAACCGACAATCTGGTACTTGAGCATCTTCGCGCGATCCGTGGAAAGATGGATCGGCTCTCCGATGACATGTCAGAGGTCAAGGCCCGCCTTGGCGTTCTCGAATACCAGGTCGGTGGCCTTACGGCCCAGAATGCCGGCTTCTCCAATCGTCTCGACCGTTTGGATGAGCGCCTGTCGCGCATCGAGAAACGTCTGGATCTCGTCGACGTGTAGCATCCGTAAATCACAGTACAATCCAAAAAGCTTCAGGAGGCCACTCATGAAGCTGGATGAATTCGTTAAACAATCCCTACTGGATATCAGAAAGGGCGTGGCGGACGCCCAGGAAACCTCATTGCTTTATATAGCTCCAGGCTACGTTAACTGGATCCGTCAGGACGGTGCTCAGAACGTGAAATTCGGGGTAGCGGTAACCGTCAACGCAGAAGGCGGTGGCGGCATATCCGTTCTTTCCTTTGGAGACTTGAAGGGCTCCGTCGCTCGAGAGACGGTGAGCCGCGTCAGCTTCGAGGTGCCTGTCCATGTTACAGCCCCGACCATCCACAACAAGCGTCATCACAGAAACGAAGGGCCTCTGGACCCTTTGAAAGAATAGGGAGCAAGGCCAATGACCACAGTCATCAAGGGCGGCACGATCGTCACCGCCGATCTGACCTACAAGGCTGACGTCAAGATCGAGGGGGGCGTGATCGTCGAGATCGGGCCGAACCTCTCCGGCGATACCGTGCTCGATGCGGCCGGCTGTTACGTCATGCCGGGTGGCATCGATCCGCATGTACATCTCGAAATGCCTTTCATGGGCACCTATTCCGCCGACGACTTTGAAAGCGGAACGCGCGCCGGCCTCTCCGGTGGCACGACTATGGTCGTCGATTTCTGTCTGCCCGCCCCCGACCAGTCGCTGCTCGAAGCTCTCCAGATGTGGGACAACAAGACCTCCCGCGCCACGGCCGACTACTCCTTCCACATGGCGATCACCGGCTGGAACGAGCGCGTCTTCGATGAAATGAAGACGGTCGTTCAGGATCGCGGCATCAACACCTTCAAGCATTTCATGGCCTATAAGGGCGCGCTGATGGTGAATGACGATGAAATGTTCGCCTCGTTCCAGCGCTGCGCCGAGCTTGGCGCGCTGCCGATGGTGCATGCCGAAAACGGCGACGTCGTCGCCTCGATGACGGCAAAGCTGCTGGCCGAAGGCAATAACGGTCCGGAGGCGCACGCCTATTCCCGTCCGCCTGAGGTCGAGGGCGAAGCCACCAACCGGGCCATCATGCTGGCCGACATGGCCGGTGTCCCGCTCTATGTCGTGCACACCTCCTGCGAACAGGCGCATGAAGCCATACGCCGCGCCCGCCAGAAGGGCATGCGCGTCTATGGCGAGCCGCTGATCCAGCACCTGACGCTCGACGAAAGCGAATATTTCAACAAGGACTGGGACCACGCCGCCCGCCGCGTCATGTCGCCGCCCTTCCGCAACAAGCAGCACCAGGATTCACTCTGGGCCGGCCTGCAGTCAGGCTCGCTCTCGGTCGTCGCCACCGACCACTGCGCTTTCACCTCAGAACAGAAGCGTTTCGGCGTGGGCAACTTCGCCAAGATCCCGAACGGCACCGGCGGGCTCGAAGACCGCATGCCCATGCTCTGGACCTATGGCGTGGCAACCGGCCGCCTGACGATGAACGAATTCGTCGCGGTCACCTCGACCAACATCGCCAAGATCCTCAACATCTACCCGAAGAAGGGCGCCGTGCTTGTCGGCGCCGATGCCGACCTCGTGGTCTGGGACCCCAAGCGCTCGAAGACCATCTCCGCCAAGACCCAGCAGTCCGCGATCGACTACAACGTCTTCGAAGGCAAGGAAGTCACTGGCCTACCGCGCTACACGCTCACCCGCGGCTACGTCGCGATCGAGGAAAGTGCGGTGAAGACCCGCGAGGGCCACGGCAAGTTCATCAAGCGCGAGCCCTTCCCCGCGGTTTCCAAGGCGCTGTCGACCTGGAAGGAACTGGTCGCCCCGCGCAAGGTGGAACGCACGGGCATTCCGGCGACGGGGGTGTGAGCAGGTCGATGGCGTTGGCGCGTGTTGTTACCCCCCTCTGCCCTGCCGGGCATCTCCCCCTCAAGGGGGGAGATCGGAGGCGGCTCGCCGCTCGCCAAACCTCATCTGTTCTTTCTCACTGGTCTCAAAATATCGATAGTGGCAAGGCAAACGGTGTTAGGAGGGCAAAACCGATGCGGGGTCCGATCTCCCCCCTTGAGGGGGAGATGTCCGGCAGGACAGAGGGGGGTAACCCAAGCGCCGACGTCAGAGACACCAGCGAACAGGCACGCTCCGCGCCCCCTCATCCGGCTCTACGCGCCACCGTCTCCCCGCTGGGGAGAAGAGGTCACTCACACCTCAACCAGCCTATCCAGCTCCGGCAGCAGGACGACGCTTTCCTGCTCGTTCGGGTCGGTGCGCGCGATGATCGCCGTGCACGGCGCATTCGACAGGTTCGCCGGCAGATGAGGCACGCCGGCTGGAATGTAGAAAAGCTCGCCGGCATGAACCACGACATGGTTCTCCAGCCGCTCGCCATACCAGGTATGCGCCTGTCCGGAGAGCATGTAGATCGCCGTCTCGTGGCTCTCATGCAGATGCGCCTTGGCGCGCGCACCCGGCGGCATGGTCAGCACATGCATGCAGATACCCTTCGAGCCGACTGTCTCGGCGGCTATCCCCTCGAAATAGCTCAGCCCCTGCTTGCCCTCATAGGTATGGCCGGGCTTCACGATACGGCAGGTGGGTTTTGCTGATGCGTCCATGGTCTTGTCCCTTTTTCTCCGGCGGCAAGCCCGCCACGCCCGGATCGCTTCTCCCGAGCGATCGCATGTCCAAAGAATGCAAGAGGCGACAAACCTTTGCAACAAACCCGATCGGTCCAAGCGCATGAATGCACCCTACTCGGTCGTCTCGGCCAAGAATCTCAGCCTCACCTTCGAGACCAATGACGGACCGGTCCATGCCTTGTCCAATGTCAATCTGGAGGTGAAGAAGGGCGACTTCGTTTCCTTCATCGGTCCTTCCGGCTGCGGCAAGACCACGTTCCTGCGCGTGATCGCCGACTTGGAAAAGCACACCGGTGGCGAGATCACGGTCAATGGCCTGACGCCGGAGGACGCCCGCAAGGCAAGGTCCTATGGTTATGTCTTCCAGGCAGCGGCCCTTTATCCCTGGCGCACGATCGAGAACAACATCGCGCTCCCGCTCGAAATCATGGGCTACAGTGCAGCGGAGAAGAAGAAGCGCATCGAACAGACGCTGGAGCTGGTCAACCTCTCGGGCTTTGCCAAGAAATACCCCTGGCAGCTGTCAGGCGGCATGCAGCAGCGCGCCTCGATCGCCCGCGCGCTCGCCTTCGACGCCGACCTGCTTTTGATGGACGAACCCTTCGGCGCGCTCGACGAAATCGTGCGCGACCACCTGAACTCCGAGCTCCTGAAGCTCTGGGCCCGCACCAACAAGACGATCTGTTTCGTCACCCACTCGATCCCCGAAGCCGTCTACCTCTCGACCAAGATCGTCGTCATGAGCCCGCGTCCGGGCCGGGTGACCGATATCATCGAATCGACACTGCCGAAGGAACGCCCTCTCGATATCAGAGAGACGCCAGAATTCCTCGAGATCGCGCATCGGGTGCGCGAGGGCCTGAAGGCGGGGCATTCTTATGAGGAATAGTGGTTCGTTGAGGAAGAAGACCCCTCCCCAACCCCTCCCCACAAGGGGGAGGGGCTTTGGCGCCCGGGGCACCGCTCGCACCCAGCCAGCAACGCATCAGCGAGTGGCTAACCTCAGCATGACGCCCACGTTGGGGCACAGATCATGCTTGCCATTGCTCTGGCCTTGCGGGGGCCATCAGCGGAGGATTTCGTTGAGCACGAGGGCGGCGGGAAAGCCCCTCCCCCTTGTGGGGAGGGGTTGGGGAGGGGCAACTGCTCACACCATGATCGATGGAAGGCACAACCAGATGCCGCATTCCAACATCGACCCGAAGACCCGCAAACGCGCCCGCACTTTGCGCTCCGAACTCACAAAGGCGGAGCGCGAAATGTGGGACATACTCCGTGATTTCCGTCCGCGCGGGGCTCGCTTTCGCAGGGAAACACCCATCGGACCCTACATCGCCGATTTCGCCCGGCTTGCCGCACGTATCGTTGTTGAGGTCGATGGACACAGCCACGAAACAGATGAAGGGCGGATGCACGATCTGCATCGGGACACTTTCATGAAGTCACAAGGTTTCAAACTGCTGCGCTTCGCCAACGACTTGGTGATCGACAATCCAGACCATGTCTATCTGACAATCGAAGCCTCCATCGCACATCTTCTGAAGAAGGCCACCCCATGAACCCCACCTTCCTGCTCTGGCTGGGAGCCGCCATGGCAACCTTCCTCGGTGCCGCCACCGTCTCACGTGCCTATGTCGACAACGGCAAGCTCTGGGTACTCCTGGCCTCGCTTGCCCTCTACTGCGTCGGCAACCTGATGATGGTGAAGCTGATGCGCGAGGGTGGGCTGGGGCTCGCGATCTCCGCCTCCGCCATTGCCCAACTGGTCCTCATCAACGTCATCGCCTTCTTTGTCTTCGGCGAGCGCCTGAGCGCCGTACAGACGGCGGGCGTGGCGCTGGGTGTCCTGTCGATGGCCCTGATGCTCTATCCCGCGAAAGGAGGTGCCTGATGAAGGCTGCCCCCTCCCCGTTCCGTGACCGCATTCTGCCGGTCCTCACGGTGATCCTGGCGATCCTCGTCATCTGGCATGTCTTCGTCGTCTATCTGAACGCACCTTTCGTGCGCGACCAGGCGGCCCGTGCCAATGAAGACATCACCTTCAGCCAGGTGGTCGAACGCACCTTCGCGCAGGAGCGCCCGGTTCTGCCGGCACCGCACCAGATCGTCGTGGAGCTCTGGGATACGACGATCAACAAGGCCGTCACCTCCAAGCGCAGCCTGGTCTACCATGCCTGGATCACGCTCTCGGCAACGCTCGCGGGTTTTGCCATGGGCACCGTGCTTGGCATCGTGCTCGCCATCGCCATCGTCCATAACCGGGCCATGGACAAATCGCTGATGCCCTGGGTGATCGCATCCCAGACCATTCCGATCCTTGCCATCGCGCCGATGATCATCGTGGTTCTGAATTCCATCGGCATCTCAGGCCTCATGCCCAAGGCGCTGATTTCGACCTATCTTTCCTTCTTCCCGATTGTCGTCGGCATGGTGAAGGGCCTGCGCAGCCCCGACATCCTGCTGCTCGATCTGATGCACACCTACAATGCCAGTCAGTCGCAGACCTTCTGGAAGCTCCGCTGGCCGGCCTCGATGCCCTATCTCTTCACCTCGCTGAAGGTGGCGATCGCCATTTCGCTGGTCGGTGCCATCGTCGGCGAATTGCCCACGGGTGCCGTCGCCGGTCTCGGTGCGCGTCTGCTCTCCGGTTCCTATTACGGCCAGACGATCCAGATCTGGGCAGCCCTCTTCATGGCGGCGGGCCTGGCCGCCCTGCTCGTCTCGATCGTCGGCATGGCCCATACGCGGGTGCTCGCTCGCATGGGGGTCAAGCCATGAACGGTTATCTCGTCTTCGCCGTCATCTTCTGGCTCGGCGCCTGGGGTCTCAACGAGTGGCTCGTCCGACAGCGCCCGAAGGATGCATCGACCAAGCGCACCATCGCGCTCATCGTGCCCTTGATCTTCGGGGCAACTTTGCTGGTCATATGGGAATGCGTGGTGCGCGGCTTCGAGATCCCCTCGATCCTGCTGCCAGCCCCCTCGATGATCTGGGCCCGGATTGTCACCTCCACCGACATCCTCTGGGCGGACTTCCAGCAGACCTTCCTCAAATCGGTTCTGACCGGTTATGTCGCCGGCTGCGGTCTGGGCTTCATCGTCGCGATCCTCATCGACCGCTCGCCGTTTCTGCAGAAAGGCCTGCTGCCGATTGGGAATTTTGTGTCAGCTCTCCCCGTCGTCGGCATCGCTCCGATCATGGTCATGTGGTTCGGCTTCGACTGGCAGTCCAAGGTGGCCGTCGTCGTCATCATGACCTTCTTCCCGATGCTGGTGAACACGGTGCAGGGGCTCGCTTCGGCCAGCCACATGGAGCGCGACCTCATGCACACCTATGCCGCCTCCTGGTGGCAGACCCTGGTGCGCTTGCGCCTACCCGCCGCATGGCCTTTCATCTTCAATGCCCTGAAGATCAACTCCACCCTCGCGCTCATCGGTGCGATCGTGGCAGAGTTCTTCGGCACCCCGATTGTCGGCATGGGCTTCCGGATCTCGACAGAGGTTGGACGCTCGAATGTCGACATGGTCTGGGCCGAGATTGCGGTTGCCGCACTCGCCGGCTCGGTCTTCTACGGATTGGTGGCACTGGCAGAACGCCGGGTCACCTTCTGGCATCCGTCCGTCCGTGGTGGACGGACGTGAATTGGACTAACAAGAAAAGAGGGAACTGAAATGACTGTCAAACTCGCATCCCTTCTACTGGCTGCAGCGGTCTCGCTGACCGCCATGCAGGCCGCCGCCGCCGACAAGGTGACCCTCCAGCTGAAATGGGTAACCCAGGCCCAGTTCGCCGGCTACTATGTCGCCAAGGACAAGGGTTTCTACGAGGAGGAAGGCCTGGACGTCGAAATCAAGCCTGGCGGCCCCGATATCGCTCCCCCGCAGGTTCTGGCCGGTGGCGGCGCTGACGTGATCGTCGACTGGATGCCGTCGGCACTTGCCACACGCGAGAAGGGCGTGCCGCTCGTCAACATTGCCCAGCCCTTCAAATCCTCGGGCATGATGCTGACCTGTCTCAAGGAAACCGGCATCACCAAGCCGGAAGACTTCAAGGGTAAGACGCTCGGCGTCTGGTTCTTCGGCAACGAGTATCCGTTCCTTTCCTGGATGAGCACACTCGGCATCAAGACCGATGGCTCGCCGGACGGCGTCACTGTGCTGAAGCAGGGCTTCAACGTCGATCCACTTTTGCAGAAACAGGCCGCCTGCATCTCCACGATGACCTACAACGAGTACTGGCAGGTCATCGATGCCGGCATCAAGCCGGAGGAACTTGTCACCTTCAAGTATGAAGACGAAGGCGTGGCAACCCTGGAAGATGGCCTGTATGTCCTCGAAGACAAGCTCGCCGACCCGGCCTTCAAGGAAAAGATGGTCAAGTTCGTCCGCGCGTCGATGAAGGGCTGGAAATACGCTGAAACCAACCCGGATGAAGCTGCCGAAATCGTGCTCGAGAATGATGCCTCGGGCGCCCAGACCGAACAGCACCAGAAGCGCATGATGGGCGAAGTCGCCAAGCTGACCGCCGGCTCGAACGGCGCGCTGGACAAGGCCGACTATGATCGCACGGTCAAGACGCTGCTTGGCGGCGGTTCCGATCCGGTCATCACCAAGGAGCCGACCGGCGCCTTCACGACCGAGATCACCGACGCGGCCCTCAAGTAAAACCAGGCGGACCACAATCGAGACCGGGCATGGGGAGCGATCCCCATGCCCTTTTTTGTAGGTTTCACCTATCAATTCAGCGCTTTGGACTGGCATTTGCGCAACACTATCGTTCGAACTCGAACAATTTGTGCGATGCAGAAGAGATTCGCATGCTGCGGCTCTTGCAAGGCGTTTTTTCATCCCCCACCTCTTCGTGGAGAATATCTGATGCCGTAAATGTGAAGACGCGTGTTATTGTCTGGGAGCACCACGGCTGTGAGCCGAACGGTCCTCCGTCACGTATAAAGGCGAGATCTGCGACTATCGTTCTTTGGGAAGGGACTCATGTTT
Organism: Rhizobium sp. AQ_MP; assembly: GCF_014237835.1. Lineage (GTDB taxonomy): Bacteria > Pseudomonadota > Alphaproteobacteria > Rhizobiales > Rhizobiaceae > Allorhizobium. Next base: position 84,799 of record NZ_JACJVI010000009.1, on the reverse strand, counting down.
CAAACGCGCGCAACGGCGGTGCTGATCGCCGCCACACTGTCGCTGTCGGCCTCGGTCGCATTCGCGCAGGAACCGGCGGCCGCACCCGCTCCGGCCCAGAACCTTCCGGCGATTATCGTCACCCCTGCCGAAAGCCGCGATCTGGTGGACAGGGTCGTCGCGACGGGAACCGTTCGGGCCGTCGAGGAGGTCCAGGTCCAGCCTCAGGTCGAAGGCCTGCAGATCAAGTCACTGGAGGCCGACGTGGGCGACACGGTCCAGGCGGATGCGGTCGTGGCACGCCTCAACGAGGACACCCTCGTCCTTCAGCGTAGCCAGCTCGTCGCGAACCGCGCCAAGGCCGAAGCAGCCCTGGCCCAGTATCGGGCCCAGTTCGTCGAAGCCGAAGCGAGCCTCAAGGAGGCACAGCGTCAGTTTGACCGTGCAACGCGGCTGGCCTCATCCGGTTCCGTCTCGACCTCGCAAAAGGAACAGGCGGAAACCTCGCTTGCCAGCGCCACCGCCCGCATCGAGACCGCCCGTCAGGCGATCACTGTGGCCGAGGCCGATATCAAGGTTGTTGACAGCCAGATCGCCGACACCGATCTGCGCCTGGCCCGCACCGAAGTGAAGTCCTCCGTGTCCGGCACCATATCCGTCCGCAATGCCCGCATTGGTGCAATTGCATCGGGCGCAGGTGAGCCGCTTTTTACCGTCATTCGTGACGGCCAGATCGAGCTGGTGGCACAGGTGACGGAACGTGATATCCTTCGCCTCGAGCAGGGGCAGAAGGCCCTGATCTCCGTTGCCGGACGAACGGAACCGCTGACAGGATCCATCCGCCTCGTATCGCCGATCATCGATCCGGTGACACGCCTCGGTTCGGTCCACATTGCACTCGATGATGATGCCGCCGCCCGCGTAGGCATGTTTGGCAGCGCGGCAATCACTGTAGCCGAGGCCCGCGGCGTGGCACTTCCTCTGTCGGCGATCACGACGGAAGGTGGCAAGACGACGGTCCGCAAAGTGGAAGACGGCACGGTTCAAATGGTCGAGATCAAGACCGGCATTCAGGACGGCGCCCTCATCCAGGTCATCGAAGGCCTGAGCGAAGGGGACAAGGTGGTTGCCAAGGCAGGCGTCTTTGTCCGAGACGGCGACCGGATCAATCCGGTGGAAGAAACCAGCAGCGTTTCCAACTGAGGGGCGACGACGCCATGAACTTCTCTGCATGGTCCATACGCAATCCGATTGCGCCGATCCTGGCCTTCTTCCTGCTGATCGTCGTCGGCATCCAGTCGTTCAACGCGCTGCCGATCACCCGCTTCCCGAACATCGACGTTCCGCTGGTTGCCATCACGGTCGCCCAGAGTGGCGCCTCACCGGCTGAGCTCGAAAGCCAGGTAACGAAGGAAATCGAAGACGCGGTGGCATCGATCACCGGCGTCGACGAAATCAATTCGACCGTCACGGACGGGCAGTCCCAGACGGTTGTCATGTTCCGAATGGAAGTGCCGACCGAACAGGCCGTCCAGGACGTCAAGGACGCGATCGACCGGATCCGCGGTCAGTTGCCTGCATCCGTGGACGAACCGATCGTCGCCAAGATCGACGTCGAAGGCCAGGCGATCCAGAGCTTTGCTGTTTCCTCGCCAAACATGAACCTGGCCGAGCTTTCCTGGTTCGTCGATGACACGATCAAGCGCGCCCTGCAGGGTCAGCCTGGTATCGGGCGCGTCGACCGCTACGGTGGCTCGGACCGCGAGGTCCGCGTGGAACTCGACCCGAACCGGCTCGATGCACTCGGCGTCACCGCATCCGACATTTCCAGCCAGTTGAAGGGTACCAATGTCGATCTCGGCTCGGGTCGCGGTCAGGTTGCCGGCGCGGAACAGTCGATCCGTACGCTGGGTGACAACCGCGACGTGGAAAGCCTCGCCAACACGACAATCGCCCTGCCCGGCGGCCGTTTTGTCAAACTGTCCGACCTCGGCCGCGTGATCGACACCTATCAGGAGCAGAAGTCCTTCGCCCGTCACGACGGCAAGCCGGTCGTCTCCTTCGCGGTTTTCCGCGCCAAGGGTGCCAGTGAAGTGACAGTTGCCGAGACGGTCGCGGAAAGCCTGGCAACGGTTCGCGCAGAAAACCCGGACGTCCAGATCGAGATGATCGACGACTCGGTATACTTCACCTACGGCAATTACGAAGCCGCCATGCACACTCTCATCGAGGGTGCCATCCTGGCCGTCATCGTGGTTCTGCTCTTCCTGCGCAACTGGCGTGCGACCCTGATTTCCGCCGTGGCGCTGCCGCTGTCCGCCATACCGACCTTCTGGGTCATGGACATGATGGGCTTCTCGCTGAACCTCGTCTCGTTCCTGGCGCTGACGCTGGCGACCGGTATTCTCGTCGACGACGCGATCGTCGAGGTCGAAAACATCGCCCGCCACATCAAGATGGGCAAGACGCCCTATCGGGCAGCGATCGAAGCTGCGGACGAAATCGGTCTCGCTGTCATCGCGACGACGTTCACCATCATCGCGGTCTTTGTGCCTGTCTCCTTCATGCCGGGGATTCCGGGCCAGTATTTCATCCAGTTCGGCCTGACGGTTGCCTTCTCCGTCTTCTTCTCTCTGCTTGTGGCACGCCTCATCACCCCGATGATGGCCGCCTATCTCATGCGGGCCGAAGACGCGATGGACGACCATCACGACAACGACAGCCTGCCGCTGAAGCTGTACACGAAGCTCGTGCGCTTCACGACGCGCCGCTGGTATTCACGGCTCGGCACGCTGATTGCGGCCATCGCCTTTCTGATCGGTTCGATCATCCTTCTCGCCGGCGTTCCCGGCAGCTTCATCCCGCCGGAAGACGCAGGCCGTATCGTTCTCTCTGTCGAGCTTCCGCCGAACGCAACGCTCGACGAGACCGAGCGCAAGACGGACGAGATCTATGCCGCGATCAAGGACGTGCCCGACGTCGCGAGCATCTTCATCCTCGGCGGCTCCTCGCCCCGCGGGGATCGCGAACTGCGCCGCGCCAGCGTGACGATGAATCTCGATCGCATCGAGCACTCGCTGGCCAAGACCCTCGTCAACAAGGGCCTCGGCGGCATTCCGCTGATTGGCGACTATCTCCCGAAGCTGCCCGAGAACGGCCGTATCCGACCGCAATGGGATATTGAGGAAGAGGTCTTCACCAAGCTCGCCGGCATCGCAGATATCCGCATCACCAAGCTCAACGACCGCGGCGAGCGCGATATCACCTTCAACTTCCTCTCCAAGAACGAGGAAGAGCTGAACCAGGCCGTCGGCATTCTCGAAGCGAAGCTTCGCCAGGTGCCCGAACTCGCAAACGTCAGCGCCGACGGTGCCCTGCCCCGTCCCGAACTGCAGATTCGGCCGCGGGCAGACGAGGCAGCCCGCCTCGGCATCACCGCCCAGGACATTGCCCAGACGGTTCGTGTGGCGACCATCGGCGACGTCGACGCGGCCCTGCCGAAGATCTCGCTCGACAACCGCCAGATCCCGATCCGCGTTCAGGCCTCGCTCGACCTGCGCACGGATCTCGCCGCGATCCGCGCGCTCAAGGTGCGTACGTCAAGCGGAGCGACGGTGCCTCTGTCCAGTGTCGCCGACATCGACTATGCGGAAGGTGTCTCGTCGATCAAGCGCAACGACCGCAACCGTGTCGTGTCGATCGGGGCTGGCCTGCCACAGGGCGTCGCCCTCGACACAGCAACGGCAGCCTTCCGCACGACGGTGGAAAATGCCGATATCCCGGCAAGCGTCCGTCTCGCCGAAAGCGGGGACGCCAAGATCCAGGCCGAGATGCAGCAGAGCTTCGTCAACGCGATGATTCTCGGCCTCTTGCTGGTGCTGACGGTGCTGATCCTGCTCTTCAAGGACGTCATCCAGCCCTTCACCATCCTGTTCTCGCTGCCGCTGGCGATCGGCGGCGTGGCGGTCGCGCTGATCCTGACGAACAACGCACTCTCCATGCCCGTCCTCATCGGGATCCTGATGCTGATGGGCATCGTGACGAAGAACGCCATCCTGCTGGTCGACTTTGCCATCGAAATGCGTCGTCAGGGCATGCATCGCCTGGAGGCCATGGTCGAAGCCGGCCGCAAGCGCGCCCGCCCGATCATTATGACCTCGATCGCAATGTCGGCGGGCATGTTGCCCTCAGCGCTTGGCGTCGGCGAAGGCGGCTCGTTCCGCGCGCCGATGGCAATCGCGGTGATCGGCGGCATCATCGTCTCGACGGTGCTGAGCCTCGTGGTCGTGCCGGCCTTCTTCCTGATCCTCGACGACGTCTCCCGCCTCTTGGGCTGGATCTTCAGCCGCTTCGTCGGCAAGAAGGAGGAAGAAGAGGAGCCGCTCACCCCGGAAGTCCTGTCCTTCCTGGCCCGCAAGAACGTGCAGGCGCTGGAAGCCATGGAGAAACGTGTGGCTGCCGTCGAGAGGAGCCAGCCGGTATCGCGCAAGAGCGACGGAAAAGGCAACGTCGTCAACCTACCACCGCTCGCTGCGGAGTGATCGAACCGCCTGATCGGCCGCCCACGGGCGGCCGATCTGTTTTGCAGCAGGTCCAGCAAAACTGCATCATCGGTTTTGCGTCCGGATTGCGTAGAAGCACATTTCAGGGGATCCCGTTTGTCACCGGCAATGCTCCGGTGGCCGAACGTCTGAACGCCGACACCGGCAAAGCAGAAAGACAGCGCCACCGGGCTTCACGCTTGATTTCGCCAATCGTGATATGCCGATGGCCATTTGATCGAAATCAATCCACGCTTCCCCGAAGCGCGATAATCTGACCGGACTGGAAAGGGCACATTCACCCGGACCTGCAGGAGACGCGCATATGCGACCCGGCCCGGTTGGGCAGCGGGACCATAAAGGTGAAGCGACGACCGCAGCGGTGCATGCCTGGACCGAGATCTGGATGGGGAGCCGTGACGACCGTGAACAAGATCCTGAGACTGAACACACGCGACAAGAACACGCTTCTGCGAACCTCTTTCTTGTCCCAACTGGGCCCGACAGCGATGGCCTCGATGATGGAGATTGCCCATATCTCCAACTACGAGGGGCGCGACGTGCTCTTCCGCGAGGGCGAGCCTGCCGACTGCTTCTACAGTGTGCTCACCGGCTATGTCCGTCTTTACCGCCTCAACAAGGATGGCCGCGAGGCTGACATCCGCATCTGTGGCCCGGGCGATACCTTCTCCGAATGCCTGCTGGCCCTCGGTGATCGCTATCTATACAACGCGCAGGCTGCCGAACCCGTCACCCTTGCGCGCTTTGACTTGCAGCGCGTTCGCGCCCTTGCCGAGCATGAGACCGATGTGGCGAAGGCGATCATCCGCTGTCTGTCAGATCATCTGCGCACGACCATGGACTGCATTGCAAACGACCGGCTGCAGACAGCGCCGCAGCGTGTTGCCCATTATCTCCTCACCCATTGCAACACCGATGGCGGTGCAGCCTCGATCCGGCTGCCGTTCCAGAAGAGCCTGCTTGCGGGCAAGCTGGGTCTGGCACCAGAGGCGCTGTCGCGGGCGTTTTCGGCACTCAAGCGGTGCGGTGTCGTCGTGCGTGGCCGCACGATACAGATCAGTGACGTCAACGCGCTGAAGCAGATCTGACGCAGGCCTTGTCGACGCTACTGTTCGTGCCGCTCAGAGCCCCCCACTCTGCTGCAGAAAACGGACGATCCGGTCGACCCCATTGCCGCGCTTCAGGTCGGTGAAGACGAACGGGCGTTCGAGTCGCATCCGTCCGGCATCGCGCTCCATCACCTCAAGGTCGACTCCGACATGCGGGGCAAGATCGGTCTTGTTGATGATCAGCAGGTCGGATCGGGTGATACCAGGCCCGCCCTTGCGCGGGATCTCCTCCCCCTGGCAGACGGAAATGACATAGAGCGTGATATCGGCGAGATCCGGCGAGAAGGTTGCCGCGAGATTGTCACCGCCCGATTCGATGAACACGACGTCGAGATCGGGGATGCGTGCATTCAGATCAGCGATGGCCTTGAGGTTGATCGAAGCATCTTCGCGGATCGCCGTATGCGGACACCCCCCGGTTTCGACGCCGACAACACGATCGGACGTCAAGGCCTGCATGCGGATGAGCGCATCGGCATCCTCGCGCGTATAGATGTCGTTGGTGACGACGGCAACGGAGTAGTCGTCGCGCATGGCCTTGCACAGCTTCTCCGTCAGCGCGGTCTTGCCGGACCCGACCGGTCCACCGATACCGACGCGAAGGGGACCATTCTTCGATTTCATCATCTTCGTCCTGTGTGAGCGCTTTCGCCTAGGATTGGAACAGTCGTGAGTATTGCGCTTCGTGGCGCATGCTGAGCGTATCGGCGACGATGGTCGCAGATCCCAGGTCTTCGAGCCCGAGCTCGGAAAACCTCGAAGCCGCATCGAGGATCGGCCCCTCCAACGCGGCGAGGATCGCCACGCCTCGCGCCTGCCCGATGACGCCGAGACGGATCGACACAGACACATATTGCGAAACCTGCGCATGCAGAAAAGCCGCGAGCGCGTCCGTGACACCCACCCCATGGGCAGCCGCCACCGCGCCGACGGCGATGCCATAGGGCACCGGTCCCGACAGGTCATTGATGACAGGATGCGGCCAGGCCGCTGCTGCCTTCACGAAGGCCTCGCCGAGCCTGGTGACCTCCGCATGCCGCTCTGCCGATCCGGCCAGCGCTGTTGCAAGGGCCATCAGCTCATCGAGGTCCTCGCCCTGACTTTGGCCATGATGCGCTCGGGAGAGCAGGATCGCATCATTGCGCATTCCGCCATCGTTCAGCAGCGCCTCAAGCCAGCCCTCGACATCATCGCCATCAGCGACATGCCCTTCGACGACAGCACTTTCAAATCCCGCCGAATAGGAGAAGCCACCGACCGGGAAAGCCGGGGAAAGCCATGCCATCAACCGGAGTAACGCCTGTCGCCCCGCGAAGGTTTGTGGCGCGATGTCAGCCATGACCATGCCCGTTATCGTGATGCCCGCCATGCGATCCATGGCCGCCATGGGCATGATAGGCACCACGCACCGGTTGGAATGGCTCCACCACTTCGCTGACCTCGGCACCAAGACCAATCAGCATGTCGCGGATCACGTGATCACGCAGGATCAGGATTCGATCCAAGTTGATCTGCGCGGCGAGATGTCGGTTGCCGAGATGCCAGGCGAGTTCAATCAGATGAAGGGTATCGCGTGCGCGAATTTCGTAGAGTCTCTCCTCCGCGGCCTGAATCTCGATTGTTGAGCCATCGTCGAGAATCAGCCGGTCCCCGTGATGAAACAGCACCGGTTCCTTGAGATCGAGCATGACCATTTCGCCATTGTCGAGATGCAGCAGCTTGCGCCGCAAATGCCGTCCCTCATGCGGAAGGACCACCACTCCATCAGGCGCGTCGGTTATGAACCCGGCAGGTTTGAAAGACGTCGCGCGCTGCATGAAAACTCCGACATGGCTGTTTTTTGAACCATGCACAGAAATAGGGCAAACGGCAAGATTGTTCTTCAGTCGCGCTGTCCGATCGCAGCAAAAAGCCGTGCATCATCAGGAGCATGATCGTGCAGAGCATGATCGAGGATCGCCAGTGCATTCTCGTGCATGACCCTGTCCCGGCCGCTCTGCTTGGCGAGATACAACGCCTTGTCGGCCCAGGCATAGGTAACCTCCGCCGGCCGACCGACCCGTATCTCGGCCACGCCGGCAGAGATGGTCACGAAGAGTTTGGTGTCACCGAAGCTGACGCTGTTTGCCGCCACCCGCCGACGGGCCTCCTCGACCAGACAAAGCCGCTCCTCGATCGTGCCATCGGACAGGACCACCCCGAACTCCTCGCCGCCAAGTCGCGCGACGACATTCGCTTTGCCAAAAACATCCCGAAACTCGTCGGAAATGGCCTGAATGACCCGGTCGCCAGCCTGATGACCGAAACGGTCGTTGATCGACTTGAACCTGTCGATGTCGAGGATCACCAGAGACCCCTCGAGCTTCAGGTTCGAAAACGTCTCGTTGAACGCACGGCGGTTGGCCAGACCGGACAAGCTGTCGGTCCGGCTCAACTGTTCGAACTCGCGGCGCGAGCGCAGGAGATCGCGAATGACGTGGCCCGTGACGAAGGCGAGCCCGCCTGAAAGCACGCCAGCAAATAGCCAGGAAAAGGCGACCATCAATCGCACCATCTCATCGATCGGGATCGATACGAAGGCTGCAGCATAGAGGACAGGCAACAGAAGACACCCAGCGAGGCTGGTGGCGATGACGGAGCGAAAGCTGACCTGAAGCGCAAAACTGCGGATGGTCGCAGGGCTTTCGAATTGCCCCGTTTCGATCTGCCGCCAAAGCGCTCTGCCGATGCGACTCACAGCCTGCTCCCCCATGCACAGCTAACGACTTAGGCTGCGTCGGTTGGCCAAATCCTAATGGAATCGCTCAAATGCAATGGATCTGCAGATTGATCGGCAAAGACCCGAAAAAAGACCAGAACACAATCAACGCGAGCATACGACAGAATAATCAACCGCTGCTCACTACACTCCATCGGGAGATCGAGGCTGTCGATACTGACCGGAGACGCTCAGGCATCCCGGTGCAAATCGAGGGAGAGATCGAGCAGTTGCGGCAGCGGCGTCCACCAGCCGGTACGAATCCCGCCCGCACGTAATATGGCGGCGGTCCAGGTGTTGCAGCCGATGAAAGCGTTGAAAGCCCCATGGGCCTCGAAGAAGGCGTCATCAAATCCGTAGGCAGCACCTGGAATGGCAACCGGCATTCCTTCGTGACGGCTGAAGCTCTCGCGTATCGCTGCAATGATCCGGCTGCGCCCCTCCTTCGTCACCGTTAGCGGGCGGATGGACGGATGCGTCGGATCGATCGGCCCGGCAACAGAGACATGCAGCACGGAGCGATCGACGGTCAGCGCCTTCAACACCGGCAGCGGCCGGATATCGCCCCAGGTCGGCGTCTCCACATAGAAGGACCGCCCACCCCAGCCGAAGACGAGGTACTCGACGCCTGGCATGTCGACCGGCAGGCCGTCCAAGGCGAGATCCGCAAACGCCGCCCGCACCTCGTCATCGACAGGCAAAGCGATGTCCGTGTGGATGGGATTGGCAAGCAGCAGGATCTGCGTTTCGCCCTGAACGGCAGCTTCTGCCGGCGCGGTCAAAGGCCGGGGAACAAACACACCCATGGCCAGGGCAACGAAAAGGGCGACCAGCAGGCCGCCCATCCATTTCATCAACTGAAAGGCAAAGCGCATCAGAACAGGAAGTACCGTTGCGCCATCGGCAGCTTGGTCGCCGGTTCGCAGGTAAGCAGCTCGCCATCGGCGCGGACTTCATAGGTCTCCGGATCCACTTCCACATGCGGCGTCAAGTCGTTGTGGATCATGGACTTCTTCGAGATACCGCCACGCGTGTTCTTAACCGCGACCAATTGCTTGGCGATCCCGAGACGGTTGCCGAGACCGGCGTCGAGGGCGGCCTGGCTGACGAAGGTGACGGAAGAGTTCGTGCGTGCCTTGCCATAGGCGCCGAACATCGGGCGGTAGTGCACAGGCTGCGGCGTCGGGATGGACGCATTCGGATCGCCCATGGGAGCAGCGGCAATCACGCCGCCGAGCACCACCATGTCCGGCTTCACGCCGAAGAAGGCCGGGTTCCAGATGACGAGGTCGGCGCGCTTGCCGACTTCGATCGAACCGATCTCATGGCTAACGCCATGGGCAATCGCAGGGTTGATCGTGTACTTGGCGACATAGCGCTTGGCACGCATGTTGTCGTTGTCGCCGGTCTCCGACGGCAGCGCGCCGCGCTGGCGCTTCATCTTGTCCGCCGTTTGCCACGTACGGATGATGACTTCACCGACGCGACCCATGGCCTGGCTGTCGGACGAGATGATCGAGAAGGCACCGATGTCGTGCAGGATGTCTTCGGCAGCGATCGTTTCCTTGCGGATACGGCTTTCAGCAAAGGCAATGTCTTCGGGGATAGACGACGAAAGGTGATGGCAGACCATCAGCATGTCCAGATGCTCGGCCACCGTGTTGACCGTGTAGGGCCTCGTCGGATTGGTCGATGACGGAATGACGTTGAGCTGGCCGCAGATCTTGATGATGTCGGGCGCGTGCCCGCCGCCTGCCCCTTCGGTGTGGAAAGCATGGATCGTCCGGCCGCGGATGGCATTAACGGTGTCCTCAACGAAGCCGCTTTCGTTCAGCGTATCCGTGTGGATCATCACCTGCACGTCATACTGGTCGGCGACCGAGAGGCAGCAATCGATGGCGCCCGGCGTCGTGCCCCAGTCCTCGTGCAGCTTGAGAGAAGTAGCGCCGCCCAGCACCATTTCCTCAAGCGCACCCGGCAGCGATGCATTACCCTTGCCGGCAAAGGCGAGGTTCATCGGGAAGGCATCGGCTGCCTCGATCATCCGCGCGATATGCCAGGGCCCCGGCGTACAGGTGGTGGCCAGTGTACCATGCGCCGGCCCCGTGCCGCCGCCGAGCATGCAGGTGAGGCCGCTCATCAGCGCCTCCTCGATCTGCTGTGGGCAGATGAAGTGGATATGCGCGTCCATGCCGCCGGCGGTCACGATCTTGCCCTCGCCGGCAATAGCCTCCGTGCCCGGACCGACGATGATGTTGACGTTCGGCTGCGTGTCCGGATTGCCGGCCTTGCCGATCGCAACGATCCGGCCGTCCTTCAAGCCGATATCGGCCTTCACGATGCCCCAGTGGTCGAGGATCAGCGCATTGGTGATGACGGTGTCGACGGCGCCGTTCGCCCGCGTCACCTGGCTCTGGCCCATGCCGTCGCGGATGACCTTGCCGCCGCCGAACTTCACCTCTTCGCCATAGCTGGTGAAGTCCTTCTCCACCTCGATGAACAGCTCCGTATCTGCAAGACGCACCTTGTCGCCCGTGGTCGGACCGAACATCGAGGCATAGGCGGCGCGGGACATCTTGTAGGACATGGGCGTCAGGTTCCTTGGGCGAGGGAGGAAGCAAAGAGAGGTATGAGGCGCATGACGCGACCGCTGGCGATGTAGCGGTCCACCAGTCGACGCTCCGCATCGAAGGGATGGCCGTCCCAGCCGCTATGGCCGAAACCGGCGAGAATGATGGTGTCGTCGGCGTGATCTGGATCGGACAGCAGAGCCTCGATCACCACCATGCCGCTCGACGGCACGACATAGGGCTCGGCACCGAGAGCCAAGAGAGACGCATCCAGCGCTTCGTGAACATTGCGATGGATGATCCGGTGGCGCTTGCCGTTGGCCGTGGCAAAGGTCGCGAAACCGTCTGTGTAGTCGTCGCAGAAATCATCGAGTTCCGGATGGCTGACCGCAAGCTGCGGCTTCAGGTCGGCAAATTTGTCGGGATCACGCACCGACCAGATCTCAGCGGTACGGCTCACCGCTTCGCTATCGCGCCAGGCGGGATCGGCAAGCATTTGAGCCCCAGGACGACCGGTGTTGCAGACGGCGATGATGTCGGTACGGCGGCCCGCCGCACCAAAATTCCGGCTGCCATTAAAGCGGATCACGAGATCGGCCGCGTCGATCAGGGGGGCAGCCCCCGCATCAACCGGTCCATTGCCCACGATCATGATCTGTCTCGCCCGAGCCATCGCGTCAAACCCTCAATAGAGCCCGACCAGCGATTTCAGCTCTTCCGTACGGCGCTTCGTCAGCTCCGCAAGGCAGGACGAAATCATCAAAGGCTGCATCGAACCGCCTTCGGCCGAGTAACCTTCGACATCGCAGGCCGCGTCGCGATAAGCGAGCCAGGCACGTTGCGAAGCCAGAAGCCGCTTGGCGGCCCCATTGTCGTCCGAAGGTGGCGAGGCCTTGTCCCATGCCAGCATGGCGGCCCGCGTTTCGGCCCACTGGGCGTTCATGGCGGCATCGGCTTGTCGAAAGTCATCGGCCGCACATTGGTTCATGTCGGCCTGGGTCTGGGCATTGTTGCAATCGACGTCCCGCACGTCCTCACCCGAGGCCGGCGCGTCTTGCAGCAATACGCAACCGCACAGCATCAGGATCACGCTCCAGTTCATCGCTCGCCCCATAACCGCTCCCCTGGCCCCTTCATCTCAGAGGCTGCCCATGACCTGCTGGCGAAAACCGTAGACCTCGCGCTTGCCCGACAGCGGGATCAGCGTCACCTGCCGAGTCTGGCCGGGCTCGAAACGCACGGCCGTTCCAGCCGGAATGTCGAGCCGCATGCCCCGCGTCTTTTCACGCTCGAAGATCAGTCCGGCATTGGTCTCGTAGAAATGGTAGTGGCTGCCCACCTGCACAGGGCGGTCGCCGCTGTTCGACACCTCGATCGTGACGGTCGGATGGCCGGCATTCAGTTCGATTTCACCAGGTGCTGCAATGATTTCACCGGGGATCATGGGCCTCTCCTTCAGCGAATGGGTTCGTGAACGGTGACGAGCTTCGTACCGTCGGGAAACGTCGCCTCGATCTGCACGTCGTGGATCATCTCGGCGATGCCTTCCATCACCTGGTCGCGGGTGATGACATGCGCACCCGCCTCCATGAGATCGGCCACGGCCCGGCCGTCACGCGCGCCTTCAACGACGAAGTCGGTGATCAGCGCGATCGCTTCCGGATAGTTGAGCTTCACGCCCCGTTCGAGCCGCCGCCGGGCGACCATGGCCGCCATCGCGATCAGCAGTTTGTCCTTTTCCCGCGGCGTCAGATTCATGCGTGCTCCAATCCGTGATCGTCAGAGAGTCCAGACTTTTGGCACAGACGCGCCCTCACGCAAGGCCGAAATGATCGGGATCAGGATTTTTCTCAGGGCAAAGCCATCAGCGGCGGCGACACGGGCAACAAGCTTGCCTTGCCAATGACTTACGCCGCCCATTTCTTCACCGATCTGCTCACGAATTGGGCGGATCAGCGCCTCGGCGCGCGGACTGACGAAGATGAGGGTAGCAAAGGCGACGCGTCCGGCAAGCACCGCCGGGGATGCCACAAGCCCTGCCACATCACCCTCGAATTTCAGCTCTTCGGCATGCAGCAGCTTTCCGCCCTGGCGGATCCGCCAGCGGTCGCGCACGAGCCCGGCATTCATCGCCTCGCCCATGGCCTTGCGCCCGAGCAGGATAGCCTCGACAGCGAGGAATTCAGCATCGTCAGCAAGATCAACCTCCAGCCGACGGGTGAGCGACGCATTGTCGAAGAGAATGCTTTCCTGTGGCAGCCAATGCATCCGGGCGCCCTCCCCCACCTCGATGCGTGTGGTGATCTGACCAGTGCCAGCGGAGGCCTTGTAGATCTTCTCGCAGGCCTGGGTCGTTGCGGTGAGAAAGCAGCCGGGCCCGGCCCGGAAATTCCAATCAAACTGGTCACCGCCGGTGATGCCGCCGGCGGTGTTGATCGTCACCGCCTCGAGTTCGTTGGTGAAGCTTTCGGGAAGGCGGATCTTCGCCGCCCCTTCCTGATAAAGCTCGGCGATGCGCGTGCGCCCGCCGAGCGACTTCGTCACAAGTCGTCCGACACCACGGGCGCGTTGCTGTCTGGTTTGCTTGTTAGCGTGCACCTTGTCCCCTGCCCGCCATCGCTGATCGCGGCGGTTTTCTGTTTGTCGCCACAGGCAGCATCAACCGCGACCGTCGCAATCATCTCGCCGCCAGAGGCCTTGAAGAACTCCCACATTCTATCGGTCGCATCAACCTCGCGGATCGCCTTGTCGCCGTTGGAGGCGAGCCGGAAGCGCACCGTACGGGCCGGCCAGGCATGGTCGGCGCTGGCAATCACGTAGGAGACGACGCTGGTGCCGGCACGGCAGCCGGCATAGGTCGCCACGTCTGCATTTTTACCCGTCTCGATGGCAGCGCGCGTCTCGCAGCCGTTCAGCTCGGCCCAGCGGTTGAGCGCCACTTCGCCACCGTAGCGCCAATAGGCCCGGCCACCGCCTTCGAACGGGTTGACGTGATCCTTCTTGCCCGAGAATGCGATGATCGAGACAGGCCGGCTGGGCTGGCAGCTTTCGCGGCGCGGGCGCCACACACCGTTTTCCTCGACAGGGGTCCCTGCACGCAGGCCCATGACGAAGCCGGCGGCGGCAAAGTCGCCGAAGCCGTTGCAGATATATTGCGACAGCATGCGTCCGCCACCGGAATAGCCCGAGGCATAGACCTTGGTGGCGTCGATGCAGAACCTCTCTTTGGCGAGGCCGAGCAGATCGCGGATCGCCAGCGACTCATCAGCACCATCGCCCTTGGTGACACCGGGCACGTTCCAGGCATGCGTATTGGGCAACTCCCCCTTCAGGCTGCCCGCAAGTGCCATGACCACGAAGCCCTCGCGCTCCGCCACTTCGTTCCAGTGGCTGCGGCCAAGCTGAACCGTCGGATTGCTGTTCGAGCCATGGAAGTCGAGGACCAGCGGAACCTTCTTCTTGCCCGTATAGGTCGATGGGATGACATAGACTGCCTCCCGATCGATGCCGTCGGACTGAAAGGTGAGGTTGTACTGTCCGGGAGTGACCGGTTCGCCGCAACCAGCGGCCTGGGCGGCAGCGCTCGAAATACCAAAGAGAAAGAGCCCCGCGACCACGCGAAATACGCCGCGTGCCCGCACGTGTGGGAATACCGTGCTGGTCGTCATGATGTGCCTTCTGTTCGCAGATGCGCGCAAAATACCACGCGAGACTCCAGCATCAACCCGACTTCGCTAATAAATCATCAACCCTGTCTTGCAAAATCACACGGTCAGGTGGCGGCGCGCTTCCGGCGTATCCAGCGTCTCGGCCGCGCCCTGATGCACGATCTCGCCGCGATCCATGATGTAAACGTGATCGGCAAGCTCCCGGCAGAAATCGAGATACTGCTCGACGAGCAGGATCGCCATGCCGGTCGTGTCGCGCAGATAGCGGATGGCGCGGCCGATATCCTTGATGATCGACGGCTGGATGCCTTCGGTCGGCTCGTCCAGCACCAGGATCTTCGGCCGCGTCACCATGGCCCGCCCGATCGCCAGCTGCTGCTGCTGGCCACCGGAAAGGTCACCGCCGCGCCGCGACAGCATCGAATCGAGCACCGGAAACAGGCTGAAGATATCGTCGGGAATGAACCGATCCTTGCGGTCGAGCGGGGCATAGCCCGTCTCCAGGTTTTCCTTGACCGTCAGCAACGGAAAGATCTCGCGCCCCTGCGGCACATAGCCGATGCCGTTGCGCGCCCGGTTGAACGGCGCCATGCCGTTGAGCTTGGTTCCGTTGAAGGTGATCGTGCCCGCAGACACCGCATGCTGGCCGGTTATGGCGCGCAAGAGCGACGACTTGCCGACCCCGTTTCGCCCGAGAACGCAGGTGATCTTGCCCATCTCGGCATGGATCGAGACGCCCCGCAGGGCCTGGGCTGCGCCGTAGTGGAGATTGACGTTTTCGACTGTCAGCATGGTAGACCTCCGCTGGCGGTGAGGGTCCGGACGATACCCCCCTCTGCCCTGCCGGGCATCTCCCCCTCAAGGGGGGAGATCGGACGACGGCCAATGCCGCAGACCGAAGGGACCGCTGGATATGTTTCTAGTTTTCGTGCGCCCATGGCGCGAGGTATCAGGGCATGAGCGGCCGGCCGAATACCGATCTCCCCCCTTGAGGGGGAGATGGCCGGCAGGCCAGAGGGGGGTACCCAAACGGCAACGTCAGACAGCATCCGATCACCGCCCCAGATAGTTCTCGATGACCTTCTGGTCATTCGAGACGAAATCGATCGAGCCTTCCGCCAGCACGGACCCTTCCGCCAGACACGTCACCTTCACCCCGAGATCGCGGATGAAGCCCATGTCGTGTTCGACGACCACGACGGAGCGGGTCTTGGCGATTTCCTTGAGGAGAATAGCGGTTTCCGCCGTCTCGGCATCGGTCATCCCGGCAACCGGCTCGTCGACCAGCAGAAGCTTGGGTTCCTGCGCCAAAAGCATGCCGATCTCCAGCCACTGCTTCTGGCCATGGGAGAGATTGGCGGCGAGCTCGTCCTTGCGATGGGTGAGCCGGACCGTCTCCAGGATCTCTTCGATGCGTGCCTTGTCTTCGGACGACAGGCTGTAGAACAGCGTCGCAAAGACCCCGCGCTTGCGGTTGAGCGCCAGTTCCAGATTGTCCCAGACGGTATGGCTTTCGAACACCGTCGGCTTCTGGAACTTGCGGCCGATCCCGAGCTGGGCGATCTCGGCCTCATCCTTCTTGGTCAGGTCGATCTTCCCGCCATCGAAGAAGACCTCGCCGCTGTCGGGCCGGGTCTTGCCGGTGATGATGTCCATCATCGTCGTCTTGCCCGCGCCGTTCGGGCCGATGATGGCACGCAGTTCCCCAGGTTCGACGATGAAGGACAGCGAATTCAGCGCCTTGAAGCCATCGAAGGAGACGGAGACACCGTTGAGATAGAGCAGGCTGGACGTGGTCTTGTCGCTCATCACATCACTCCGCAGCCACGGGGGCCGATTGGGGTTTTAGGTCGGTGTTCGCCGCATCCTTGTCGGCGGCATCGCGGAACTCCTTGCGGCGTGCGAGATACTGCTGGACCGTGCCCACGATGCCCTTGGGCAGGAAGAGCGTGACGCAGATGAAGAGCGCGCCGAGCGCAAACAGCCAGAGATCGGGGAAGGCACCGGTGAAGTAGCTCTTGCCGACATTGACCAGGATGGCCCCGATGATCGGTCCGATCAGCGTGCCGCGCCCGCCGACAGCAGCCCACACCACGACTTCGATCGAATTCGCCGGATCGAATTCGCCGGGATTGATGATGCCGACTTGCGGCACGAAGAGGGCACCGGCAATGCCCGCCATCATCGCCGAAACGACGAAGGTGAAGAGCTTGATGTTCTCGACCCGGTAACCCAGGAAGCGCACCCGGCTTTCCGCATCGCGCACGCCGACCAGCACCTTGCCGAACTTCGAACGGGTGATGCCGGACGCGATCACCAGGCAGAGTGCGAGGAAGATGGCCGAGAGCGCAAAGAGCACCGCACGCGTTCCGTCCGCCTGGACGGAGAAGCCGAGGATTTCCTTGTAGTCGGTGAGACCGTTATTGCCGCCGAAGCCCATGTCGTTGCGGAAGAAGGCGAGCATCAGCGCATAGGTCATCGCCTGGGTGATGATCGAGAGATAGACGCCGTTGACGCGGGAGCGGAAGGCAAACCAGCCGAAGAAGAAGGCGAGCAGACCGGGCACGATCAGCACCATCGCCATGGCGACGGGGAACATGTCCATGCCATGCCAGAACCAGGGCAGTTCCTTCCAGTTCAGGAAGACCATGAAGTCGGGCAGGATGGGATCGCCATAGACGCCACGCGATCCGATCTGGCGCATCAGATACATGCCCATCGCATAACCGCCGAGCGCGAAGAAGGCGCCGTGGCCGAGCGAGAGGATGCCGCAGTAACCCCAGACCAGATCAAGCGCCAGCGCGAGCAACGCGTAGCAGAGATACTTGCCCATCAGCGACATGACATAGGTCGGCACATGCAGCGGGCTGTCGGGTGGCGTCAGCAGGTTGAGCGCCGGAACGAGCAGAGCGAAAGCGAGGAGAATGCCGACCGCAATCAGGATCTTGCCTTCGAGTGCACGCAGGATGAAGCCGGTAATCATGCTTCCACCGCCCTTCCCTTGAGCGCGAAGAGGCCGCGCGGACGTTTCTGAATGAAGAGAATGATCAGCACGAGCACGAGGATCTTGCCGAGCACCGCACCAACCGAGGGTTCGAGGAACTTATTGAGGATGCCGAGCGACAAGGCGCCGACCAGCGTGCCCCAAAGGTTGCCGACCCCACCGAAGACCACGACCATGAAGCTGTCGATGATATAGGCCTGGCCGAGATTGGGAGAGACGTTGTCGATCTGGGAAAGCGCCACGCCGGCGATACCGGCAATGCCCGATCCGAGCGCAAAGGTGAAGGCATCGACCCAGGGGGTCCGAATGCCCATGGACGACGCCATGCGGCGGTTCTGGGTGACGGCACGCATCTGCAGACCGAAGGCGGACTTCTTCATCAGCGCGAGCAGCGCAAAGAAGATGGTCAGCGAAAAGAGCACGATCCACAGACGGTTCCAGGTGATCGTCATGCCGCCCAGCGCAAACGAGCCGGACATCCAGGAGGGGTTGCCCACTTCCTGGTTTGTCGGGCCGAAGATGGTGCGCACGGTCTGCTGCAGGATCAGCGAAATGCCCCAGGTCGCGAGCAGGGTTTCCAGCGGACGGCCATAGAGGAAACGGATGACGCCGCGCTCGATGACGAGCCCGATCAGCGCCGTCATCAGGAAGGCGACGGGCAAAGCGATGGCCAGCGACCAGTCGAAGAGTTCGGGATAGCTGGTGCGGATCACCTGCTGCACCACGAAGGTGGAATAGGCGCCGATCATCACCATCTCGCCATGCGCCATGTTGATGATGCCCATGACGCCGAAGGTGATGGCAAGGCCGATGGCCGCAAGCAGCAGCACGGAGCCAAGCGAAATGCCGTACCAGACGCTCTCGGCGGTATCCCAGAGCACCAGCTGGCTTTCGATCTTCGAGACGGCGGCATCGAGATCCGGCCGCAGCGCTTCGTCAATCGTGCCGGAGACCGAGAGCAGGATGCTCTTGGCCGGACGACCGCCGATCGAAGCGACAGCCTCGATGGCGCCGCGCTTTTCCTCGATCGAGCGGTCCGAGGCAAGGATGGACACGGCCCGGGCCTGCTCCATCCGCGACTTGACCTCGGGATCGGTTTCCTTGGCGAGAGCAGCCTCGACGAGCTCGAGATTCTCGGCACTTGGAGACTGCAGCACCGCCTGGGCGGCGGACAGACGCACATCCCGGTCCGGGCTGAGCAGCGTCAGGCCGCCAAGCGCAGAACGGATTGCGCGGCGGAGATTGTTGTTCACCTTGACCTTGGTGAAGGCGCCCTTCGGCTCCTCGCCGATTGTCTCGCCGGTGAGCGGATCAATCGCGGCGAGATTGCTGCCGGCAGCCTTGGTGATGACGACGGCACCATCCGACTTGCGCACGAAAAGATCGCCTTCGGCAAAGGCTTCGAGCGCAGGAACGACGCGCGGATCGCCTGTCGCGGCGATCTGCCCGAGCAGTTCCTCGGCCTGCTTGAAATTGGCCTTGCCCAGCGCGTTGATGAGATCTCGGGGATCGCTTTGTGCCAGCGATGGCGCTGTCATCAGGAACAGCGCGGCGATCAGGGTGAGTAAGCCTCTAAACATGTCCTTGGTCCTCTGTCGCCCCTGAGGCTGGAACCTCGGAGCCTCGGCCCGGAGACGCGATCCTCAGACCGCTTCCCCCGTCGGGTCCCCACCGATGCGCGCCGGAGGCTTTGCAAGCGCAAGGCCAGGCGCGAGATCGAGGATCTCCAGACAAATTCCCTCCCCCTCCCCCAGAAACGCGGGAAAGGGAGAGGGCAAAGTGGGGGCTCCGGAGAGCCCCGTCAGGTCAGTGGGGAAATCAGCTGCCCTTGCCGCCGCACTTGCCGGTGGCAACGTTGAAGTTGCCGCATTCCATCGGCTTGCGCCAATCAGCGATCAGGTCCTTGGAGTCGGGCAGATAGTCGGACCACTCGTCACCGACGACGGCAGGCGTTTCCTGAACGACTTCGAACTGGCCGTCGGCCTGGATTTCACCGATCAGCACCGGCTTGGTGATGTGGTGGTTCGGCATAACGGTGGCATAGCCGCCAGTGAGGTTCGGAACCGTCACGCCGATGATGGTATCGAGAACTTCGTCAGTCTCGGTGGTGCCGGCCGCTTCGACGGCCTTAACCCAGGCGTTGAAGCCGATATAGGCAGCTTCCATCGGGTCGTTGGTCACGCGCTTTTCGTTGCCGGTGAAGGCATGCCAGGTCTTGATGAACTCGGCATTGGCAGGGGTGTCGACGGACTGGAAGTAGTTCCAGGCTGCGAGGTGGCCGACGAGCGGAGCGGTGTCGAGGCCGGCGAGTTCTTCTTCACCGACGGAGAAGGCGACGACCGGGATGTCTTCGGCCTTGATGCCCTGGTTGGCGAGTTCCTTGTAGAACGGAACGTTGGCGTCACCGTTGATGGTGGAAACGACGGCGGTCTTCTTGCCGGCCGAGCCGAACTTCTTGATGTCGGAGACGATGGTCTGCCAGTCGGAATGACCGAACGGCGTGTAGTTGATCATGATGTCTTCTTCGGCAACGCCCTTCGACATCAGATAGGCCTTGAGGATCTTGTTGGTCGTCTGCGGATAGACGTAGTCGGTGCCCGCGAGAACCCAACGCTCTACGCCTTCGTTTTCGGCGAGGTAGTCGACGGCCGGGATAGCCTGCTGGTTCGGAGCGGCACCCGTGTAGAAGATGTTGCGCGAGGATTCTTCACCCTCGTACTGAACCGGGTAGAAGAGGATCGAGTTCAGCTCTTCGAAGACCGGGAGAACGGACTTGCGCGACGAGGAGGTCCAGCAACCGAAGACGGCCGCAACCTTATCCTTTTCGATCAGCTCGCGCGCCTTCTCGGCAAACAGCGGCCAGTCGGAAGCCGGGTCGACAACGACGGCTTCAAGCTTCTTACCGAGAACGCCACCCTTCTTGTTCTGCTCTTCAACGAGCATCAGCATGGCATCCTTCAGCGTCGTTTCCGAAATCGCCATTGTGCCGGAGAGCGAGTGCAGAACGCCGATCTTGATCGTGTCTTCCTGGGCAAACGCACCGTGGAAGGCCGTCGTCGACAGCATGGCGCCGAGCAGCGCGCCGGTCAGTTTCATCTTCAGATTCATCGTTGTGATCCCCTCTTCTTGGTCGCAACCGGTCGGTTAATGGAATTTAACCGTTGCTGAGGGGGACTATCCGATGCTGCGCCGCAAAACCGTATACGTCGTTTGACGTAGGTCGGGGGGCAAAAGAGGGGAACTGCCCGCCAGATGGTGCACCAGACGGATGCCGGGGCTTGTGCCGCGAGACCTGGCACCGATATAGGATGGCTAGCCTGAAAGGATTGCCATGGAACTTCCGCCGCGCCGCACCGCTCTCAAAGAGGCCACTTCCCAGGCGCACGCCGCACTGGATGCCATGGTCGGCAACTTCAAGACGCTCGACGACTACAAGCGGTACCTGACAGGCATCGCAACGTTCCGCCTGCCGGTCGAAGCCTGGCTGTCACAGACGGATCTGCCCGCTGAGCTCGATGGCTATCAGCCCCATATGGTTCAGTCCGAACTTGAAGCTGACCTCGCCGACCTCGATACCGCAAGACCGAAGAACCAGCCGGCCTTTCATCCGCCGGAAGGCGAAGGGGTGGTCGGCCTGCTCTATGTGCTAGAAGGTTCGTCGCTCGGCGCACGCCTGCTGGCAAAGCGCGCCGAGGCGCTGGGACTGTCGGCCGAATTCGGCGCACGACATCTTTTTTCTCAGGCACGGAACTTTTCCAGCTGGCGCGCATTCTCCGATCGTATGGAGAACGTGCGTGTCTACGACGACCAAGCCGCTGCGAGGTGGGCAAACACCGCTTTCGACTATGCCCGTAGTGCCTTCGAAAGCGCCCTGAATGCAAATTGTTCCGACCGTCGACCTCACCAATTGTGATCGCGAGCCGATCCACATCCCCGGCTCGATCCAGCCCCATGGATGTCTTCTCGCCTGCGACCCAGCGATAACCTCTGTCAGACGATACTCTGCCAATGCCGCCGAAATGCTCGGGGCAACCCGACCGATGGACGGGATCCGGCTGACAGACCTCCTCGGCGAGGATGTCGTGCATGACATCCGCAATGCCGTGGCGTCCGCACCGGAAGCCAGCCGCCCTGCCGTCATAGCCCATCTCAGACTGCCGGGTGGCCAGCATTTCGATGTCGCCGTGCACCGCCAGAAACAGGGCGCCATTCTCGAATTCGAACCTTCCTTCCGGCGCACCCAGCCGCTGCAGCTCGCACGCGAAATGATCGGCCGGGTCAAGGATATCAACGACATCGACCTTCTGATTTCGTCTTCCGCCAAACTTGTCCGCACGGTCCTCGGCTACGATCGCGTGATGATCTATCGCTTCGAGGAAGACGGCTCCGGCAAGGTCTCGAGCGAAGCGAAGCGCCACGACCTCGAAAGCTTCCTCGGCCAGTATTTCCCCGCGACAGACATTCCGCGCCAGGCTCGCATCCTTTACATGCAGAACCCGATCCGGGTGATTTCCGATGCGCGTGGTCAGCGGGTCGAGCTCTTGCCTGAGGCTCAGGAACGCGTCGAACCGCTCGATCTTTCCTTTGCGCATCTCCGCAGCGTCTCGCCCATTCATTGCGAATATCTGCGCAACATGGGCGTTTCCGCATCCATGTCGATTTCGATCATCGTGGACGACCGACTCTGGGGCCTGATTGCTTGCCATCACTATGCACCGAAGACGCTCAGCATGTCGGAACGCATCGCAGCCGAGATGTTCGGCGAGTTCTTTTCGCTGCACCTCCTGGCGCTGAAGCAGAAGCGCAAGCTCGACATCTCGAACGAGGCACGGCGATCGCTCGACCGCTTCCTGCAGGCAGCATCGCATCGCTCCGACCTCGACGACATTCTGACCGCCGCATTGCCCGAATTCCAGGCGCTCTTTGCCTGTGACGGCGTCGGTCTCTGGATGAATGGCCGCTGGACCGCGATCGGCAGCACGCCGCCCCGTGGAGCGGAGGAAGATCTCGCGCGCTTCATCGGCGAAGTCGCCGATGGGCGCATCTGGTCGACAAAGACCCTGTCGCAGGACTATCCGCCGGCTGGCGCCTACTTCGAGGACGTATCCGGCGTCATGGCCGTCCCGCTCTCCCACCTGCCGCGCGACTACATCTTCTTCTTCCGCAAGGAGCGGCTGCAGACGCTGAACTGGGCCGGAAACCCGGACAAGACCTACGAGATCGGACCGCTGGGTGACCGCCTGACACCACGCAAAAGCTTTGCGATCTGGAAGCAAACGGTGCAGCGCCAGGCAACACCATGGCGCGACAGCGATTTCGAGATCGCCGAGGCCATCCGCTCCGCAACCGTCGAGATCGTGCTGCGCCACAACGAGCTCATGGAAGAAGAGCGAAGCAAGGCGGATCTTCGCCAGCGCATGCTGAATGAGGAACTGAACCACCGGGTAAAGAACATCCTGGCAGTGATCAAGTCTCTGGTCGCGGCGCCATCGCAGGACGAGGTGCCGATCCAGGATTACATCGGCTCGCTGCGTGGCCGCATCCATGCCCTCTCCCACGCCCATGACCAGTTGACCCGCGGCGGCGGCGGCGGAACACTGGGAGACCTCCTCCAGGCTGAACTCCTCCCCTATCGCGCCGGTCGCAGCCAAATCGAGATCAAGGGCCCTCCCGTGACACTCGATGCTCGCGCCCATGCCGTGGCCGCGCTCGTCATCCACGAGATGTGCACCAATGCCGCGAAATACGGCGCGCTGTCGCGCGATGGCGGCTTGCTTACGGTGTCCTGGGAGGAGGTCGGCGATGGCGACTGTCGTCTCCACTGGCAAGAAAGTGGCGGACCGACCATTGGTCCCATCGGTCGAAAGGGCTTCGGGTCCGCGCTGATCGAACGAAGCATCCCCTACGACCTCGGCGGCACGAGCCGGGTCGATTATCGTCCCGAAGGACTGGATGCCGAGTTCCGCCTGCCGGGCCGTTTTCTGACCTGGGAGGCCCAGACTTCGAGCGAAGAACCCAATCCGGATGCCGAGGCCGAAGTGGCTCCTCATCCGACCAGCATCGCTGGAATACCGGTTCTGCTGGTCGAAGATCAGGTCCTGATAGCGATGGATGCAGAGATGATGCTGGCGGATGCCGGCATCGACAATGTCGTGACCGCAAGCTCGAGCAACGATGCCTTGAACCGTCTCAAGACTTTCACACCGGCAATTGCGATCCTCGACATCAATCTCGGCAGCGACACATCTGTTCCCGTGGCCCAGGAACTTTTGCGCCGCGACATCCCCTTCGTCTTCGCAACCGGCTACGACGACCGATCCTCCGTACCGGAAGAACTGCTCTCCATACCGGTGGTAAGAAAGCCCTACGACGCGACAGCGCTTGTGCGGGCGCTTTCCGATCGGCTCTCGGCGATCAGGTTGCGCTGACAATCATCACCACGCCGGACAACCCCTCGATTGCCGGGGTTGTCCGCGCCTGCCCCATCCAACATGTTCTCTTTTCGTTCGGCAGGAGTGGGGAGAGGCAGCATGGAATCGCTGGAACGCTTCATTATCGAAGCCAAGGCAGCGACCTATATCAGTGGCAAGCGCCCGCAGGCGCTCGCCACGCGCGTCGGCGCCAAGGACATTTTTTACGACCAGGGAGCCCTGCGCTATCTCGACAGCCACTACGGCGGCACCGATTTCCTCGGCCAGGAAGTCGTCTGGCAGGACGAGCGCCCCGTCTGGGCGATGAACTATTATGGCAGGATCCTCGACCCGAGCCGCTTCGACGGGGAGCGCGCGGGCATCGTGATAAAGCAGGCCCTCACGGCACTTTATCAGGAAAAGCGCTTTCTCGGCGGCTTTACCTATCAGCATTCACTCGGTGAATATGTCGACCAGTCGGTCGGCGATTACACGAGCTTCCTCGGCGTCGAGCGCATTCTCCTTGCCGATCGCACCGTCTATCAGCTGGACTATCAGGGCGGACTGATCAAGCCCTGACGGGCCTTGCTATTCTGGATAATCCCGTGAAAATGCCTAAAGGAAAGCCATCTCGAGAGAGGCGCTAGATTTTAGGCATGCCGGCACGCCAACGCATCATTCCTGTTCGCCGCGAATACAATCGCTGGGTCGCGAACCAGACGCTGGAAGACTATGCCTTGCGCTTCACGGCCAAGAGCGCCCGCAAATTCTCGTCGAGCCGCATCTCCCAGACGGCCATCGGCGCCATTTCCTTCCTCGCCCTGGAGGCGATCGGCGGCACGATCACCATCGCCTACGGCACCACCAACGCCTTCTTCGCCATCATTGTTGCCGCTGTCCTGATGCTGCTCATCGGCATTCCGATCAGTCGCTATGCCATTCGCCATGGCGTCGACATCGATCTGCTCACCCGCGGTGCGGGCTTCGGTTATATCGGCTCGACGATCACCTCGCTGATCTATGCCGGCTTCACCTTCATGCTCTTTGCGATCGAAGCCTCGATCATGACCAAGGCGCTGGAACTCGCCTTCGGCATTCCGCTCTGGCTGGGCTACATCATCTCCGCCGTTGCGGTCCTGCCACTGGTCACCTACGGCATCCGGATGATCTCGAAGTTCCAGCTGATCACCCAGCCTTTCTGGATCGTTCTCAACATCCTGCCCTTCGTGTTCATAGCCTTTCTCGACTGGGAAAAGATCGACCTCTGGATCGCCTTTGCCGGCGTCGATCACTCGAATGCCCATCTCGGCGAGGCAGCGCCCTTCAACCTCCTGGAGTTCGGCGCCGCCTCCGCCGTCATCCTGGCTCTCATGCCGCAGATCGGCGAACAGGTGGACTTCCTTCGCTTCCTTCCTCCGGAAGGCGCACGCAAGCTGCACCACCGTATCGCCATCTTCCTCGCCGGCTCCGGCTGGGTCGTGCTCGGCGTTCCCAAGCTCCTGGCAGGCTCCTTCCTCGCCGTCCTGACCCTCTCGACCGGGGTGCCGATCAGCGAGGCCGCCGATCCCGCCCATATGTATGTCGCAGCCTTCGGCTACATGATCCCCAATGAAACGGCGGCCATGCTTCTCATGGCGGGTTTCGTGGTGATCTCGCAGCTGAAGATCAACGTGATGAACGCCTATGCCGGCTCGCTCGCCTGGTCGAACTTCTTCTCTCGCCTGACCCACAGCCATCCGGGCCGTGTCGTCTGGCTGGTCTTCAATGTGGCGATCGCGCTGCTGTTGATGGAACTCGGCATCTACGGCCTATTGGAAGAAACGCTCGGCATCTTCTCGATCATTGCCATGAGCTGGCTCTGCGCCATCTCGGCCGACCTCTTCGTCAATAAGAAGCTGGGCCTCTCGCCACCCGGCATCGAGTTCAAGCGCGCCCATCTCTACGACATCAACCCGGTCGGCTGTGGCACCATGGCGCTCTCGGCTGCGCTGGCACTCGCCGCCCATTTCGGCGCCTTCGGCTCGACCATGGCGTCGCTTTCGACCTATGCGACGCTGGTCGCCTTCCTCATCTCGCCGCTCATCGCTTGGTGGACCGACGGCAAGTTCTATCTGGCACGCAAGCCGCGCCACAGCTGGAAAAACCAGACCGGCATCACCTGCTCGATCTGCGAACACCCCTTCGAGCCGGAGGACATGGCCTGGTGCCCCGCCTATGCCGCACCGATCTGCTCGCTCTGTTGCACGCTCGACAGCCGCTGCCACGACATGTGCAAGCCGCATGCGAAGCTCAATGCCCAGGCAGCCACCGTTGCCCGCAATGTCCTGCCTCCTGCGGTGATCGAAACCTTCTCCACCCGGCTCGGGCGCTACGCCCTGACGGCCATGCTGTCGATTTCGGTGATCGGAGCGATACTCGCGATCATCGCCCATCAGGTGAATGCCGCCACACCCGAAATGGCCGATGTGGTCAACCGGACTGTGACGGTCGTCTTCTTCATCTTCGCAATCATAGCCGGCATCGTCTCCTGGTTCTATGTGCTGGCCCATGACAGCCGGGTCGTGGCGGAAGAGGAATCCTCGCGCCAGAACACGCTGCTGCTGAAGGAAATCGCCGCCCACCAGAAAACCGACGCGGCCCTGCAGAATGCCAAGGAGACGGCGGAAGCGGCAAACCGCGCCAAGAGCCGTTATGTCGTCGGCCTCTCCCACGAGCTGCGCACGCCGCTCAACGCCGTGCTCGGCTATGCCCAGATCCTCGAACGCGACGAGACGATCCCCGTACCGCGCCAATCGGCGATCAAGGTCATCCGCCGCTCTGCAGACCACCTGTCTGGCCTGATCGACGGGCTACTCGACATCTCCAAGATCGAGGCCGGCCGCCTCCAGGTCTTTTCCAACGAGGTCAACATCCAGGACTTCCTGGATCAGTTGGTTGACATGTTTTCACCGCAGGCCGCCGCCAAGGGCCTCGCCTTCGAACACCAGCGCTCGCGGAACCTGCCACTCTACGTGCGTACCGACGAACGGCGGATCAGGCAGATCCTCGTCAACCTTCTTTCCAACGCCATCAAGTTCACCGAGGAAGGCACGATCCGCTTTACCGTCGACTATCGCAGCCAGGTCGCAACCTTCACCCTCAGCGACACCGGCCGCGGGATCTCGGAAAAGGATCTGAATCGGATCTACGAACCCTTCCAGCGCGGCGAGGCCGACAATATCCGCCCACAGCCCGGGCTCGGCCTCGGGCTCACCATCACCAAGCTTCTGACAAACACGCTCGGCGGCGAAATCTCCGTCACCAGCGAACGCGACAAGGGGTCGACCTTCAAGGTTCGGCTGATGCTATCGGCGATTGACCGGCCGAACACCGCCCCTGCCCCCGAACGCAAGATCGTGTCCTATACTGGTCCGCGCCGGACGATCGTCGTCGTGGACGACAACGAGGACCACCGCGAGCTGATGCGCGAGGTTCTCGCCCCACTCGATTTTGTCGTGCTGACGGCTGCCGGCGGGCCCGAATGTCTGACGCTGATCGAAGGCGTGAAGGCCGACCTCTTCCTGGTCGATATCTCGATGCCCGGCATGAACGGCTGGCAGCTTGTCGAGAAACTGAGGGACGCGGGTCAGAAGGCCCCCATCCTGATGCTCTCCGCCAATGTCGGCGATGCCCCGGCTCCCGGCGGTGAAGGCCATGACGACGCCATCACCAAGCCCGTCGATATCACCCGCCTGCGCGACAAGCTCGCCCGCTTCCTCGGCCTCGACTGGATCTATGCCGACGACCCGCGCCTTCTGCAGCCGGCAATGCCGCTTGAGAAGCCGGTTTCGCCGGGACCCGGTCATATCGAGGAATTGATCAGCCTCTGTGATATCGGTTATGTGCGCGGCATCGAGGCGAAGCTTGCGGAGCTCGCCGGTTCCGGCAATAACGCAGCCTTTATCGACGCCGCACGCACCTATCTGCAAGCCTTTGACTTCCCCGGTCTGCGCGGTTTTCTCAGTTCCTTCGAAACCGGCAGGGAAGCGATCCATGGCTGAGGCGAACCGCCGCGACATCGTGCTTCTGGTGGACGACAGTCCCGATGCACTCGGGTTCTTGACCGAAGCGCTGGAAGCCTCGGGTTATTCCGTCCTGATCGCCACTTCCGGCCATGGCGCCCTGTCGATCGTTGCCCGCATCAGCCCCGATCTCATCCTCCTCGATGCCGTGATGCCGGGCATGGACGGTTTCGAAACTTGCCGCACGCTGAAGGCCGACCCGGTCGTCGCCCAGGTGCCGGTGATCTTCATGACGGGCCTCACCGAGACCGAGCACGTCGTGAAAGCGCTGGAATCAGGTGGGGTCGATTATCTGACCAAGCCCATCAACATCGACGAATTGCGCGCCCGCATCCGCGTCCACCTGTCCAATGCCCGTTCCGCCCAGAGCGCCCGCGTCGCTCTCGATGCCGCCGGGCGACACCTGCTCGCGATCCGAGGAGATGGGCAGGTGCACTGGACGACGCCGCAGGCCAACAGATTGATTGAAACGGCGACCGGCCTCCCGGACAGGATCGGCGACGTCGCAAAAGCTGCGGCCGCCTGGCTGACCGTACGCCGTGCCGGCACATCCCAGCAGACCGACACCAGCTTCCCCTATCCCGGCGCAACCGGCCTGCCGCTGACGCTCTCCCTGCTCGGTACCATCGGTGCCGACGAATACCTCTTCCGCCTGACCTCCGCCAATCGCCAGAGCGAGGACGAGATGCTGCGCGAACGCTTCGGGCTGACCCATCGCGAGAGCGAGGTTCTCCTCTGGATCGCCAAGGGCAAGGCCAACCGCGACATCGGCGAGATCCTCGGCCTGTCGGCCCGCACGGTGAACAAGCACCTTGAGCAGATCTACTCCAAGCTCGGAGTGGAGAACCGCGCCTCGGCCGCGGTGAAGGCGGCGGGCGTTCTGCGCGAGACGTGATAGGCAGTCGGCAGTCGGCAGTCGGCAGTCGGCAGCGAGATTGGATCGATTGCCGAGCAGCTTAGCAAGCCTCGGCATTCACCGCACCCTGACGTGGACCAAACCCTAGTCCCTAGTCCCTATTGCCTATTGCCTATTGCCTATTGCCTACTGCCTCCCCCGCCCCCAAACGCAGAAAGCCCGGCACAAGGCCGGGCTTCCGTCGGTCCGATGAAGGATCGAATTAGTTCTGGAAGTACGAGTACTTGCCGTCGTCGCCCTTCTTCCAGGTGTACATGACGTAGTCCGGACGGGTGATGTCGCCCTTGGCGTCGAAGCCGAGTTCGCCGATAACGGTCGTGTACGGGCCCTTTTCCTTGAGCGCGGTCGCAACGGCTTCCGGATCGGAAGAAGCAGCAGCCTTGGCAGCTTCTGCGATGACCTGCAGAGCAGCGTAGGAGTAGAGCGTGTAGGCTTCCGGTTCGAAGCCGGCGTCGCGGAACTTCTTGACGGCGTCAGCAGCGTTCGGGTTCTGGCGCGGATCCGGCGGGAAGGTCATCAGGGTGCCGTTGACTGCGTCACCAGCGATCGAAGCCAGTTCGTTCGAGGTGATGCCGTCGCCCGACATCAAGGTTGCGGTCAGGCCCTGGCTTGCCATCTGGCGCAGGATGAGACCGGCTTCGGTGTGCAGACCGCCGAAGTAGACGACGGAAACGCCGGCTTCCTTCATCTTGGCGATCAGGGCCGAGTAGTCCTTTTCACCAGGGGTGATGCCTTCGTAGATCACTTCGGTAACGCCGAGCTCGTTCATCGCCTTCTTGGTTTCGTCAGCGAGACCCTGGCCGTAAGGCGTCTTGTCGTGAACGACAGCAACCTTGGCGTCCTTGAAGTTGTCGGCGATGTACTTGCCGGCAACAGCGCCCTGCTGGTCGTCACGGCCGCAGGTACGGAAGGTGTTCCACAGGCCGCGCTCGGTGAAGTTCGGGTTCGTCGAAGCAGGCGTGATCTGCAGGATGCCGTTTTCGGCATAGACTTCCGACGCCGGGATCGAGACGCCCGAGTTGAAGTGACCGACGACGAACTTGACGCCGTCAGCAACGAACTTGTTGGCAACCGAAACGCCCTGCTTGGCGTCCGAAACGTCGTCGCCGAGAACGATCTTGATCGGCTCGCCGTTGATGCCGCCGGCTGCGTTGATGTCGGCAGCAGCCTGCTCGGCACCCTTCTGCAACTGTGCGCCGAAGGCAGCGTTCGGGCCGGTCAGCGGGCCGGCAACGCCGACCAGGATTTCGGCATAGGCGCTGCCGCTGAAGGCAACCATGGCCGACAGCGCAACCGCCGAAAGGAGAGACTTCTTCATATTTTGACTCCCAATTTTTTATGCGGGTTAGGTTTGAAAAGCCTGCGCAATACCCGCTGTGACTGCGCCGGAAACTGTTCCACTCTTTATTTCTGGCCAAGGCCTTGTTGTTTACCAGGCCGACGCCTTCTGTCGCCAATCTGCGACAGAAAACAACGGCTTGTCAATCTTTGTTCTTCCACGAGAAATACGAGGTTCTCTGGTAGAGCCAATAGTAGTTGTCGACCATCTGAGTGGTACGGCGTGCCTGGAAACCGGCCACCGCGAACACCATGAGAAGTGCGACGTCGATCACGTAGAAGAAGGGGCTGAGGAAGGGACCGCCAAACAGCGAGAAGTGAAGGAACCGCATCGCAAATCCCAATCCCAGCACGTAGACGAACACGGTGCCGTAGCCGTTCCAGCTCTCGGCAGCAGCCTTGCCGGTGCGCCACGCGGTCCAAAGACCGAGCAGCACCACAAGGAAGCGGAGGACGTAGCGAACAGTCGTGTCGCTCTCGAAAAACAAACCTTGCATGTCAAATACTCCCCGCGCTCAGTGATGGCCGCCTTCGAGATAGGCCGCACGGACCGAAGGATCGGCCAGCAGTTCCTTACCCGTGCCACTCATCGTCACCTTGCCGTTGACCATGACATAGGCACGGTCTGACAGTTTCAGTGCAGCGAATGCGTTCTGCTCGACGAGGAAGACGGTCAGTCCCTCTTCCTGGTTGAGCCGCTTGATCTGCTCGAAGATCCCCTTGACGATCAGCGGCGCGAGACCGAGCGACGGTTCGTCGAGAAGCAGCAGCTTCGGGCGCGACATCAGGGCGCGGCCGATAGAGAGCATCTGCTGCTCCCCGCCCGACAGCGTGCCGCCACGCTGGGTCTGCCTTTCCTTCAGGCGCGGGAACATGGTGAAGATCTTCTCCACGTCCTCCTTGAAGTACTTCAGATTATCCAGGCCGGCACCCATCTGCAGGTTCTCGAGAACGGTCATCCGCGGGAAGATGCGGCGACCTTCAGGCGACTGGGCAATGCGGCGGCGCGCGATCAGATGCGTCGGCAGTCGCGTAATGTCTTCGCCGTCGAAGACGATCTGGCCGGAGCGCGCTTGCGGGCTGCCGCAGATCGTCATCATCAGGGTCGACTTGCCGGCCCCGTTGGCGCCGATCAGCGACACGATTTCGCCCTTGTGCGCCTCGACGTCAACACCGGCCAAGGCGCGGATATTGCCATAATAGGTCTCGACGCCGGCGACTTTGAGAAGCGGTTCAGAGGACATCAGTGTTCTCCCCCTGCAACGGCTTCGACTTCATGGATAGCATCATCCAATTCTTCATCCTCGACACCCAGATAGGCCGCGATGACCTTCGGGTCGTTCTTCACGTGGTCAGGCGTGCCGTCAGAAATCTTCTGGCCGTATTCCAGAACCACGACATGGTCGGAAATCTGCATGACGACGGACATGTCGTGCTCGATGAGGAGCAGCGATGTGCCTTCGTCGCGGATGCTCCTGAGCAACGTGTTGAGCGCCAGAGACTCCTTCGGGTTGAGACCGGCAGCCGGCTCGTCCAGGCAAAGGAGCTCGGGCCCCGTGCACATGGCGCGGCAGATCTCGAGCCGCCGCTGGGCACCGTACGGCAGATCGCCGGCCGGATCGTCGGCGCGTTCGATCAGATCGGCCTTTTCCAGCCAGTAGCGTGCCTTCTCGATCGATTCAGCCTCGGCCTTTTTGTAGGCCGGCAGGCCGAGCAGACCGAGAATGGTGTAGCCCGAGGCCTTCATCAGCGCATTGTGCTGCGCCACCAGCAGGTTTTCGAGAACGGTCAGACCCGAGAAGAGCCGGATGTTCTGGAAGGTACGGGCGACCTTCGCCTTCTTGGTGATCTCGAAATCCGGCAGCCTCTCCAGAAGATACTGCTGGCCGGACTTCTGGTTTAGCGTAATCATCCCCATGGTCGGCTTGTAGAAGCCGGTGATACAGTTGAAGACCGTGGTCTTGCCTGCACCGTTGGGGCCGATCAGCGCGGTGATTTCGCCGCGCTTGGCTTCGAAGGAGAAGTCGTTGATGGCCATTAGACCACCGAAACGCATCGACAGATGCTCGACTTTCAAAATGGTGTCTTTGCTCATTGTCGTGTTCCCGGAAGCCATCAGCCGTGACCTTCCTTGGTGAAGCTGCCCGAAACGGCCTTGCGTTCCTTGAGGAAGGCCGTCGGCTCTCTGCTGCCGACGAAACCGCGCGGCTTGAACAGCATGACCACGACCATGGCGAGGCCGAAAAGGATCATGCGGTAGAGTTCCGGCGTGAAGTCGGGTCCGAAGATATGCTTCAGGAATTCCATCTCGCGCAGCGCTTCCGTGCCACCGATCATGACGATGGCAGCAATCGCGATCCCGGTGAGCGACCCCATGCCACCGAGTACGACGATGGCGAGGATGACGGCAGATTCCAGGAATACGAAGCTTTCCGGCGAGACGAAGCCCTGGCGGGCCGCAAAGAAGGAGCCGGCAAAGCCACCGAACATGGCACCGATCGCGAAGGCGGTGAGCTTGGTCGTGACCGTGTTGATGCCGAGCGAGCGGCAGGCGATCTCGTCTTCACGCAGCGCTTCCCACGCACGACCGATCGGCATGCGGCGAAGCTTGATCGTGACATAGGCCGTCAGGCAGCACAGCGCCAGGATCACGTAGAAGAGGTAGATCTTGTAGTAGGCAGACGACATCGGCAACCCGAACGTCTTGGCGAAACCATCAGCCGACGCGTTGAACTCGATGCCGAAGAAGGTGGCCTTCGGAATGCTCGAGATACCGAAGGTACCGCGGGTCACGTCCTGCCAGTTGATCAGCACCAGTCGAATGATTTCCCCGAAGGCGAGCGTCACGATGGCGAGATAGTCACCTCTGAGGCGCAGAACCGGGAAGCCCAGGATGATGCCCCAGAAGGCCGCCAGAATGCCGGCGAGCGGCAGCAGGATCCAGAAGGACAGACCGAAGTTCTGCGCAAGCAGCGCGTAGGAATAGGCGCCGACGGCATAGAAGGCGACATATCCGAGGTCGAGCAGGCCGGCGAGACCGACAACGATGTTCAGACCCCAGGCCAGCATCACGTAGATGAGGATCTGGATACCGAAATTGTCGACATATTTCAGCGAACCCTGGACACCCGAGAGTGCCACGATGACCGGCGGATAGAGGATCAGGGCAATCAGCGCGATCTTCAGGAAATGCGTCTTGAGGAAGGGCTGCTTGGCGTCGATGTCATGCACCGGCACCGCAGCCGACTTCTTTTCCTTGCGGGCGGCGAACCAGGGCGCCAGGAAGGCCACCATGGCGAAACGCCCGACGGCGGCGATGATGACGAAAATCGCCAGCAGTCCCCAGCGCGGATACCAGATCAGCTCATTGGCCATGTTCTGATCGGTCTTGATGCCGATGTAGAGGCTGAACAGGCCAAGAGCCAGAAGGCCGGCGAACAGGCCTTCCTTGATGGCGCGCGCCATTGTGCCGGACGAAGCGGCACCGTTTACGTTTGCAGGAGTAGTCATGGGATCAAACCTTCTCGACTTCCGGACGTCCGAGGATGCCGGTGGGCTTGAAGATCAGCACGAAGGCCAGGATGGCGAAGGTCGCGACATCCTTGTAGGCGATGCTGAAATAGGCCGACCAGAGCGACTCGATGAGGCCGATCAGCAACCCGCCAAGCACGGCGCCCGGGAGCGAGCCGATACCGCCGAGAACGGCTGCCGTAAAGGCCTTTACGCCGGGAATGAAGCCGTCATGGAACGAGGCGACACCGTAATACATGAGGTACATGGTACCGGCCACCGCTGCGAGCGCGGCACCCATGACGAAGGTGATGGAAATGGTGCGGTCAACATCGACGCCGAGAAGCGCCGCCATCTTGCGATCCTGTTCGGTCGCACGCTGCGCACGGCCGAGCGGGGTCTTGTTGACGATATACCAGAAGGCAGCCAGCAGGACGGCCGTGACAAGCACGATGATGACCTGCTTGACGGCGATGGTGACATCGCCGAAATGCAGAACGTCGCTGACCAGCGGCGGGATCGGCTTGTTGCGCGGACCCTGCGAGATCTGGATGAAGTTCGACAGCACGATCGACATGCCGATCGCGGTGATCAATGGCGCGAGGCGGAACGAACCGCGCAACGGCCGATAGGCCACGCGCTCGATCGTCCAGTTCCACAGACCGGTCATCAACATCGCAACGATCAGCATGATCAGCAGCGCAAGCGCCACCGGAATGCCGGCGAAGAACGATGTGAGAATGAGGAAAACGATCAGAGCGGCAAAGCCGCCGAGCATGAAGATGTCACCATGGGCAAAGTTGATCATGCCGATGATGCCGTAAACCATCGTATAGCCGATAGCCACGAGGCCATAGATGGATCCAAGAGTCAGCCCGTTTATGAGCTGCTGGATGAAGTATTCCATACATTATCCCCCGGACGCACCTGTTTACTGCGTCTCATTTTGTTGTCCCTGGCGGGCGTAGGCGTCGGAGGATTCCATATCGCTTTGTCCGAAAATGTGAAGCCTAAAAGGCGGGCACGGCACAAAATGTTACTGTTTCGCAGCACTTTGGCCCTTGAAATGACAGGCCACACAAAAAATCGGCAGAAAAAGCTTACGAAATCAGCAGGTCGCGGGAGCGACCTGCTGTCCATTTCAAAGCTCTAAAGCAAGCCCATTTTTGTGGAAAACGGTTCAGTTTCTCATTCGCGACCCATTCGCGTCAAATAGCGACTGAGGCTGCAGGCGGGCGGGCAGGATTTCCCCAAGAATTTCCACGCTCCAGCCGTCGATTTCGTCCGCAATTTCTTTCGGCACGTAGCCGATTGCGACGGAAACGCCGCTTGGATGCGCATAGCCACCCGAGGTGACCCACCCGCACACCTCGCCCTTGTAGGAGATCGGCTCGTCGCCGATGACATCGGCATCCTTGGCATCGACGATGAAGGTGCGAAGCCTGAGCTTGCCGCCGGACAGCTTCTCCTCGATTGCCGCCTTCTTGCCGATGAAATCCGCCTCCTTCTTCAGGGCGACGAAACGCGACAGGCCTGCCTCAAGCGGTCCGTAAAGCGGACGAAATTCACGTGACCAGCTGCCGAAGCTCTTTTCCAGCCGGAGGGCATTGAGCGCCCTGAGACCGAAGAGGGAGATGTTGAACTCGGCACCGGCTTCCATCAGCGCGTCGAAGACATAGCGCTGGTATTCCGGTCGCATCCAGATCTCATAGCCGAGGTCACCGGTATAGCTGACACGGCCAAGGATGACCGGCGCCATTCCGAGATCCATCTCGCGGATCGCCATGAACGGCAGCGCGGCATCGGATACATCGAGATGGGTGAGCTTGGCCAGCACATCGCGGGACTTCGGCCCGGCAATGGACAGGCCGACAAGGCTGAGGTTCAGCGCCTCGACATCAACCGAGCCGTCGTCGGGTAGATGGCTCTCGAACCAGCGCATGTGATAGTCCTCGGCAATGCCCGAGCCGATGACGAGGAAGTCCTCGTCGTCGAGATTGGCGACGGTGAAGTCACCGATCAGCTTGCCCGCCTCGTTCAGCATTGGGGCGAGCGCCATGCGACCGACTTCGGGGATCTTGCAGGCGAGCATGCGATCGAGCCACTCGCGCGAGCCCTCCCCGCTCACCATGTATTTGGCAAAGCCCGAGGTCTCCATCAGGCCTACGCTCTCGCGCACGGCCTTGGCCTCGCGGCCGACCGCCTCGAAGTCTGTCGAGCGGCGCCACGAGAAGGCATCCTCGACACCCTCGGGCGCGAACCAGAGCGCCGCCTCAAGCCCGTAGGAAGCACCGAACACGGCCCCGGCCGCCTTCAGCTTGTCGTAGATCGGCGTGGTGAGCAGCGGACGGGCGCCCGGAAGCTCCTCGTTCGGATAGCGGATCGAGAAACGGCGGGAATAGTTTTCGCGCACCTTGGCATTGGTATAGGCAAGCGTCGCATAGTCACCGTAGCGGCAGACATCCATGGCGAACACGTCGAAGCCCGGATCGCCCTCGATGATCCACTGGGCAAGCGCCAAGCCCACGCCGCCGCCCTGGGAGAAGCCCGCCATGACGGCGCAGGCCGACCAGAAATTGGTCATGCCGCGCACGGGGCCGACCAGCGGGTTGCCGTCCGGCGAGAAGGTGAAGGGGCCGTTGATGATCTTCTTGATGCCGGCATTGTTGAAGGCCGGAAAATGCCGGAAACCGATTTCAAGCTCGTTGGTAATGCGCTCCAGGTCTTCCGCGAGAAGCTCATGGCCAAAGGTCCAGGGCGTCTCGATCGGCGACCACGGACGGCAATCCTTTTCATAGGTACCCATCAGCATGCCGTTGCGCTCCTGGCGGATATAGATCTCGCCGTCGAAGTCGACGCAGTGCATCAGCTCCTTGCCGGTCGTCTTGTTGAACTCGATGACCTCGGGCATGTCCTCGGTGATCAGATACATGTGCTCCATGGCGAGCACCGGCAGCTCCAGCCCGACCATGCGGCCCACTTCGCGCGCCCAGAGACCAGCGGCATTCACCACATGCTCCGCGCGGATCTCGCCCTTGTCGGTGATGACGCGCCAGGTGCCGTCTTCCAGCTGCACCAGATCCTCCACCTTGGTGTGCAGATAGATCTCGGCACCGTTCTTCTTGGCCGACTTCGCGTAGGCGTGCGTCGTGCCGTAGGGGTCGAGATGGCCCTCATGCGGATCGAAGACCGCGCCGACGAACTGCTTGGGATCAAGCAGCGGCATCATCTCATAGGCTTCCTGCGCCGAAATGAGCGTCGCCTCACCGCCGGCATATTTGCCCTTGGCGAGCAGCGACTTCATCCAGTCGAAGCGCTCCTTGGTGGCCGCCAGCATCAGGCCGGAGGTCATGTGCAAACCGATATCCTGGCCGGAATATTCCTCGATTTCCTTGTAGAGCTCGACCGTATACTTCTGCAGCTTGGCAACGTTCGGATCGCCGTTGATCGTGTGCATGCCGCCGGCGGCATGCCAGGTCGAGCCGGAGGTCAGCTCCGAGCGCTCCAGCAGCACGACATCGGTCCAGCCGAATTTTGTCAGGTGGTACAGGACCGAACACCCGACGACACCCCCGCCGATGACGACGACACGCGCATGGCTCTTCATGGAAAAACGCTCCCCTTGGCAGCAATGGATTGGTACCACAAAGCTAGTTTGCGCGCGTGAAAGTCAGAAGACCGTGCTGCGACGAAAGATGTCGCATCGATGACAGCGAGTGTTCTCTCGGCGGCGTGGACAGGATGGTCAAAGGTGTCAACTTCTCACGACACATCCCAACATTTTTAAGGGTTCAGTAAGTTACGTTTTATAATCATACTTTTCGTCGGCACCCTGTCCCGGGTTGCTCCAAACAGAGATCAGCATGCCCTTATTTGACTTCGGCTTCGATGCCCGCGCTATTTTGAACGCTCTCGATAATTCCCAGGCCATCATCGAATTCGATTTGGAAGGCCGCATTCTCCACGCAAATGAAAATTTCCTGAAGGCGATCGGCTATCAACTGAGCGAGATTGTCGGCCAGCACCATAGGATGTTCGTGACACCCGCAGAAGCCGGCTCGGAGGATTATCGTCAGTTCTGGCGCAATCTGGCCGCCGGCAACTTTGACCAGCGGCAATACAAGCGCGTCGCCAAGGGTGGCCGCGAGATCTGGATCGAAGCGACATACAACCCGGTGCTCAAGGGCGGCCGCCCCCATAAGGTGGTCAAGTTTGCGACCGACATCACCGCCATGAAGTTGAAGTCGCTGGATGCCGAAGGCAAGCTGGCGGCACTCGATCGGGCCCAGGCGATCATCGAATTCACACCGACCGGCGAGATCCTGCACGCCAACGAAAACTTCCTCGGCGCCATGGGCTACACGCTGTCGGAAATTGTCGGACGCCACCATTCGATCTTCTGCGACAGGGACTACGCGGCCTCTGCCGAGTATCGCAACTTCTGGAAGGGCCTTAGCGAAGGCCGGTTTGTGGCCGATCAGTTCACCCGCTTCGGCAAGGGTGGCAAGCGCGTCCACATTCAGGCGTCCTACAATCCGATCATGGACACAGACGGCAAGGTGCTGAAGGTCGTGAAGTTTGCAAGCGACGTGACCGAACGCATCCGGGTCATCGAAGAACTCGGCGCCGGTCTCGGTCGCCTTGCCGACAGCAACATTCGCATGACGCTTGATGATCCCTTCACTGCCGAGTTCGAACCGCTTCGGCGCGACTTCAATGCCTCCATCGGGGCCTTCCAGCGAACCTTGTCGGGCGTTCTCGACCAGACCCATGACCTTGCCCGCAACGGTTCCGCCATGCGAACCTCCGCAGAGCAGCTTTCCGACCGCACGCATCAGCAGGTGGTCGCGCTCGAACAGACCGCGTCCGCACTTTCCGAAGCGACGAGGAAACTGAAAGCGGCGACCGAAGAGACCCGGGAAACCCGCCAGATCGCGACGGAAGCACGGGCCGCAGCGACCTCCTCGGTGGCCGTGGTCCGCGACACCGTGAGCGCCATGCAGCGCATCGAGGGCGCGTCGAACGAAATCGGCAAGATTATTGGCGTCATCGACGAGATCGCCTTTCAGACCAACCTTCTGGCCCTCAACGCCGGCGTCGAGGCGGCCCGCGCGGGTGAAGCCGGGAAGGGATTTGCCGTCGTCGCCCAGGAAGTTCGGGAACTCGCCCAGCGCTCCGCCAATGCAGCCAAGGAGATCAAGACACTGGTCAACACTTCCGCGAACGAAGTGCAGGAAGGCGTTCGCCTGGTGGGCGAGACGGGCCGGGCGTTGCAGGAGATCGAGAACTTCGTCTCTGCGATCGATCAGAATGTGAGCCGCATCGCAACTTCGGCGACCGAAGAAACGGCGGCGCTCGAAGCCATCAACGGCGCCGTCAGCGAGGTTGACAGCATGACCAAGGCGAATGCCGCTATGGTGGCGCATTCGACCGAGATCAGCCGTGCAGTCTCCGAAGGGGCGGCAGTGCTCGCCGATCTCGTGAACAGCTTCAAACTGAACCGTCGCGGTGAAATCCGCGAAGCGGACCGCGAGATCTGGTCACCGGCCGAACGCGCCGCACGCCTTGGGCAGACGGCTAGTCGCGCAGCCTGACAGATCAATCCGATCCCATCACCGGCCCGGCGCAAGCCTGGCCGGTTCATCGCATGGCGGCCTTTGACGCCGCCGACCGCAGCGTAAATTCCGTCAGTTCCGCCGGCACGCCGATCCTAAGCGCAAAGCCTGGCCAGAGCCCAGTGCCGTTGTTGACATAGAGCTGCATCCCACCGACCCGGTAAAAGCCCGAGACAAACCCGTTATTCGCCCGGGCGACGATCCGGTCGAGACCGCGAACCATGCCGCCGTGGGTATGGCCGGAGAGCTGCAGCGCAACGCCATGCTTGGCGGCCCGCTCCGCCATGCGCGGCTGGTGGTCGAGAAGGATGACGGGAGCATCCGCCGGCGCGCCCTGCAGCGCCCGTCCCAGATCCGGCTCGACAGCGCCGGTAAACCGCGCCGAAAGATCGGTCACACCGGCGATGACGAGCCTGCCCTCCCCCCGCTCGATGACGTGATGCGCGTTGGCCAGGATACGCATGTTGAGTTCGGGGAAATGCTTGAGCCAGCGATCGACATCGAAGAAATACTCGTGATTGCCGGGCACGGTCAGCACACCGTGACGGGCCTTGAGGCCCGAAAGCGGCGCGATGTCTTCGCGGCGGATGTCGAGACTGCCGTCGATCAGGTCACCGGTGATGACGATGAGATCGGCATCGAGCGCATTGGTCTTTTGAACGACGGCACTGGCCCATCGCCCGGTGAAAAGCCGGCTGATATGCATGTCCGTTAGTTGCACCATCCGGTAACCGTCGAGATCAGGCGCCAGACCGGGTATCTGAACCTCGATGCGCTTAACCTTCGGCACGCGGATCGCCTGGCTGATACCGAAGCTTGCAAGCAACAGCGCGGCGATCCCCATGCCGTAGCGCACCTCCGGGGGCACGGCCGGAAATGACCAGGTGACGGCAAAGATCAGGATACTGACGATGTCGAGTATTACCTGCATGGCCGCCAAGAGCACGATCGCCCCGAAGAACAGGTTGAAGCCGATCACCAGCGGCCGCGGGAATTCCGGCGCGAAGACCGATCCGGAGGTGAACCGGCTGAACAGATGGTACTGCGAGGCAAACAGCAAGAAGACGGCGAGCGAAAGCTGCACCCACCACGGCCACGGCAGGGGAGCGATGAAGCGCAAGGCAACGATCAGCCATGGCAGGGAAAACATCAGGTGAAACATGCGGGGCGCGGGATCCTTTGTGCCTGAAACGCAGAAACTACGCAGGCAGTTCACCCGAAGATAGGGACGTCAGCCCCTCATGCAAACCCCGCAGTCAGCGCAAACTCGCGGCCCATCTCGCGCATCTCATCGAACAGGAAGCCGGCGAAGCTGCGCATGAGGATGATCTCGAAGCTATCCTGGCCCGTTCGGGCGAGGTTCGCAGCGACATGGCAGATCTGGCAATTGGTCGACTGGCCGATTTCGAAGAGATCGGCATGCAGATCGAGCGCCGTGCATTTGGCGAGAATAGCCCGCACCTTCGGCCCGTGAACCCGAAGCACGACGCGCCCGTCGCTCTGGTCGACAAAGGAGGCCCGGCTCGCACCGAGTTCGGCGAGTTGCCGCGCGATCGTGTCAGCGGCAACAGTCTCGCTGACGACAAGCCATTCGCCCGGTCCACAGACGCGAATATGCACATCTTCGAGATTGGTCAGCGCCTCGTCGATGTCAGCCTCGTGGCCCTTGTGCGCGAGCACCGAAAACACGGAGACGGCCCGCAGGATGGCCAGATGATGGGGGTTCGGCGTCGCCTCGAAACCGGAAATGTGGTCCTCGAGCACGTGACGGGCGGCATAGGTCACCGGCATGGTCGGATCCTCACAGGTTCAGTTTCTTGTTGTCGGGGTCGTAAAAGACGGGGCTGACGACCTCGGCCAGAACTTCCGACCCGCGCAACCCGTCCCAGACGACGATCTTCTCGCCCAGCCGCTCGCGGCCGGATTTGAGGAAGGCGAGGCCGATCGTATGCCCGAGCGTCGGCGAATGGCAGACGGAGGAGACCCAGCCCTGATCGTTGAGCGTCGACGGCTTGACGTTTTCCTTCAAGAGATGTGCGCCTGCCTTGAATTCCTTGTCGCGCTCGACGGGCTTCAAACCGACGAGTTGCGGACGGTCGGCCGCGGTCAGGCCGAAGCGGCTCGACAGACGCTTGCCGATGAAGTCGCTCTTCTGCGTCGAGAACATTTTACCGAGGCCCACATCGTCTGGCGTCGTGCGCCCATCGATTTCGCTGTGCGTGATGAAACCCTTTTCGATGCGCAGCACGTTGAGTGCCTCGACCCCGTAAGCGCAGATCCCATGCGGCTTGCCGGCGGCCATGATCGCATCGGCAACCGCCTCTCCGTAATTGGCGGGGACTGCCACTTCGAAGGCGAGTTCACCGGAGAAAGAGATTCGGAAGAGCCGCGCCTTCAGGCCGCCCTTGAGCAGCACCTCGCGGGCCGACAGGAAGGGGAAGGCCTCGTCGGAGATATCGTCCTCGATGATCTGTTCGAGGATGATCCGAGCCTTAGGCCCCGCGACCGACATCTGCGCCCACTGATCTGAGGAGGAGACGAAGCGCACGTCGAGATCCGGCCAGAGAACCTGGGAGCAGAATTCCAGATGCGTCATCACCTCGCCGGCATAGGCCGTCGTCGTGGTCATGAAGAAATGCTCGTCCGAGAAGC
This sequence comes from Rhizobium sp. AQ_MP, assembly GCF_014237835.1. Taxonomy (GTDB): domain Bacteria; phylum Pseudomonadota; class Alphaproteobacteria; order Rhizobiales; family Rhizobiaceae; genus Allorhizobium. Next base: position 42,647 of record NZ_JACJVI010000009.1, on the reverse strand, counting down.
GGCTCGTTGTACCGTCGTCGTAGATCATCCCGTCTTCACGCAGCATCAAGCCGTAGCGCGCCTTGCCGACGGGAAGCTTGAGGAAGGCGTTGGAATAGACGCGGTTCAAGAATTCCGCGGCATCCCTGCCGAAGATCTCGATCTTGCCGAGCGTCGAGACATCGCAGATGCCGGCATTGGCGCGGATGTTCAACACTTCCCGGTCGACGGCCTCGCGCCAGGTCTTCTCGCCGTCGCGCGGGAACCAGGAAGAGCGATACCACAGGCCGGATTCGACGAAGACGGCGCCGTTTTTCTTGGCCCAGCCATGCAGCGGCGAGGTGCGCACGGGCCGCGAATGTTCAGCCCGCGAGGTGCCCGCCATCGCCCCGAAGGAAACGGGCGTGTAGAAGGGCCGGAAGGTGGTGGTTCCGATTTCGGCCGGGGAGACGCCACGCATGCCGGCCATGATGCCGATCGTCGCGACATTGCCGAGCTTGCCCTGGTCTGTCGCCATGCCGCCGGTCGTGTAGCGCTTGGTGTGCTCGACATGCCCCATGGCCTCGCGCTGGGCAAGGCTCAGGTCCTTCACATGCACGTCGTTCTGGAAGTCGACAAAGGCCTTGGACTTGGCGCCCGGCACATACCAGAGCGGCGCGAAGGAGGCATCGAATTCACCTTCGACTTGCGGAACGTCGACCGTGCCGACGAGACGACCGAGATCGCCGATCGCCTCATGTGCCTTGTCCGCACCATCGCGCAGAACGGCGGCAAGCGAGGCATGACCGGCAGCCGAGCCCGCGATCCTCAGCCCCTGCCCCACATCGGGTGCCAGGAAGGCCTGATGCTCGTCGGACCAGATGGGCTTTGCGCCGCGCTGGCAGGCGAGATGCACGATCGGGCTATAGCCGCCGCTCATCGCCAGCGCATCGCAGGCGATCTCCTCCTGATGGCCCATGCGTTCGGCGATCAGCCCCTTGATCCGATAGTACCCTTTGGTGTCGACGACGGCGCCGCCCCGGATGACCCGCACGCCTGATGGAGCAACATCAGACGAGTCTGTCCGCCCGTCGATGATGGCCGCAACGCCAACCCCGGCAGCGACCAGATCGGCAGCCGTGCGATAACCAGCACCGCCATTGGTGAAGATGGCAAAGTTCTGGCCGGCGGCAACGCCATAGCGATTGAGATAGGTCCTGACAGCACCTGAGATCATTACGCCCGGCTTGTCGTTTCCGCCGAAGACCAGCGGTCGCTCTTCCGCACCTGACGCCAGGATCGCCCGCTTGGCGACGATGCGCCAGACCCGCTCGACCGACAGATCGCCCGAGGGCTGCGCGACATGCTTCTGCACCTTTTCCACGGCACCGAAAACATTGTCGTCATACCAGCCGAACACCGTGGTGCGCGGCATCAGCGTGACGTTCGAAAGGCTCTTCAACTCCTCGACGACGGAGGCAGCATATTCGGCTGCCGGCACGCCGCCGACGGTGACGCGTTCGCTCAACAGCGAACCACCAAGCCGGAAACCTTCATCCGCCAGAATGACGCGCAACCCCGCCCGCGCCGCAGCCCGCGCTGCCATCAGACCGGCGGGGCCGGCGCCGATCACCAGGAGGTCGCAATGCGCCCAGGCTTTTTCGTAGCGATCAGGATCGGCAATGAAGGGCGTCTTGCCGAGACCTGCGGCTTTGCGGATGATCGGCTCGTAGAGCTTTTCCCAGAAGGCCTTCGGCCACATGAAGGTCTTGTAGTAGAAGCCGGCCGAGAGAAATGGCGACAGCAGGCTGTTGACCGCGCCGATATCGTATTTCAGCGACGGCCAGCGGTTCTGGCTATTGGCCTCGAGCCCCTGATAGAGCTCGGCGACGGTCGCCCGTGTGTTCGGCTCGGTGCGCCCTTCTGCACCGATCGTCACAAGCGCATTCGGCTCGGCAGAACCTGCCGTCACGATGCCACGCGGACGGTGATACTTGAAGGAGCGGCCGACCAGCAGCTGGTCATTGGCGATCAGTGCCGAGGCCAGCGTATCGCCCTCGTAACCCGTATAGGTCTGACCATCGAAGCTGAAGGCAAGGGTGCGCGCGCGGTTGACGAGCCCGCCGGAAGACAGCCTGAAACCACTCATCGCGCAGCCTCCTTCGCGTACTCGCTCGCATCGGTCACGCTGTAGACCTCGTGACTCCCAGCATTATCGCGCTCGACGACAAGCCAGCGCCGGCAACCGGCGGTGTGATGCCAGTGCTCGATGATCCGACCCTTCGGATTGTCGCGGATGAAAACGTAAGCGTTCCAGGCATCGTCGGGCGCGCCGGGCGCCGGGCGAACGGGGCTCGCGTCACCGCGAATGCTGAACTCTTCCTTGGGACGGACGCCGCAATGCGGACAGGTAATCAGGCTGGCCATGGCGATGTCTCAATGCAGGTTCGGTTGTGGACCCTTGCCGCCTTCGTCGACGGCAAAACCGCGCTCGAAGCGGTCGAGGCGCAAAAGGCGGGCCACAGGATGGGGTTCGTTCTTGGCAATCAGATGGGCAAAGCAGAAGCCGGACGCAGGCGTCGCCTTGAAGCCGCCATAGCACCAGCCGCAATTCAGATAGAGATTGTCGATCGGCGTGCGGTCGATGATCGGCGAGCCGTCCATCGACATGTCCATGGCGCCACCCCAGGCGCGCAGCACGCGAACCCTGGACAGGCCGGGGATCAGCGACACACCCTCCTCGATCGTATGCTCGACGGTCGCAAGATTGCCGCGCTGGGCATAGGACGAATAGTAGTCGATGTCGGCGCCGAAGACCAAACCGCCCTTGTCGGACTGCGAGATATAGAAATGTCCCGCGCCATAGGTAATGACATTGTCGATCACCGGCTTGATGCCTTCCGAGACGAAAGCCTGCAGCACATGCGTCTCGATCGGCAGGTCGAGCCCGGCCATCTTGCCGGTGACGGAGGTATGGCCGGCGGTCGCCAGCGCCAGCTTGTTGCAGCCGATGAAGCCCTTAGTCGTTTCGACGCCGGTCACCTGGCCGAGCTCGTCGCGGCGGATGCCGGTCACTTCGCAATGCTGGATGAGATCGACGCCGCGCTCGTCCGCACCACGACCGTAACCCCAGGCAACCGCATCATGACGGGCCGTGCCGCCGCGCCGCTGGAGGAGGCCACCCAAAATCGGGAAGCGCGCATGATCGAAATTGAGATAGGGCATCATCTGACGCACCTGCTCACGGTCGAGCAGTTCGGCCTTCACCCCATGCATCATCATTGCATTGCCGCGCCGCGCATAGGCGTCCCGCTGGCCATCGGTGTGGAAAAGATTGACGATGCCACGCTGCGAAACCATCGCATTATAATTGAAGTCCTGTTCCAGGCCTTCCCACAGCTGCATCGACAGTTCGTAGAAGGGCTCATTGCCCTCAAGCATGTAGTTCGAGCGAATGATCGTCGTGTTTCGCCCGACATTGCCGCCGCCGAGATAGCCCTTCTCGATCACGGCGACATTGGTGATGCCGAATTCCTTGGCCAGATAATAAGCGGTCGAAAGGCCATGCCCGCCCCCGCCGACGATGATCACGTCGTAATGCGGTTTCGGCTGCGGCTCGCGCCACATCGGAGCCCAGTTCCGGTTTCCGGAAAGCGCCTGGCGGAAGATCGAAAGGGCGGAATAACGCATCGAACAACCTCTGCAAATGTCGCGTCACATTCGCATAGGCGTCACAAAGAGCAAGCGCGATCAGGACAAAAACTATGCTGTTTGAGACATGGAACACAGGTTTGATCGCAGTGCAGCACAGAAACATCACGCGCCGGCAAGGGCTTGCGACATCGCGCACTTCCAAAGCGTTGGCGACAGGGCTAAACCGGAGAGGAAGTGATCGGGAGACCGGTTTGGTGCATCGGACGGCAGACTTATTGAAACTCTTCGAGGCAAGCGCCATCGCCGCCGGCCGCGTCATCCTCGAAATCTATCAGACGGGTGCCAAGGTGCGCCTTAAGGGCGACACATCGCCTGTAACCGAGGCGGACGAGGCCGCCGAACGCCTGATCCTCGCAGCACTTGCGCGCGACTTGCCCGACATCCCCGTGGTTGCCGAGGAGGAGGTCGCCGCCGGTCGCATCCCAGACGTGAGCAACGAACGCTTCATTCTGGTTGACCCGCTAGACGGCACGCGCGAATTCATCGGTGGCCATGACGACTTTACGGTCAACATCGCCCTGATCGAAAACAGCGTGCCGGTCCTCGGCGTGGTGCATGCGCCGGCCCTGCAAACCCTTTATCTCGGCGGCGGCAACACGGCGGAGAAGGTCAAGCTTGACGATACGGATCAGGTGATCGCGCGCATGCCGATCGCGGCGCGCATGCGAAGCGCCTCACCATCCGCCCTCGTCTCGCGTTCTCACAATTGCGATGCGACGGACGCCTATATCCTGAAGTCGCAGATCATGGAGCGCAAGACCGTCGGCTCCTCGCTGAAATTCTGCCTCGTGGCCGAAGGCGTGGCCGATCTTTACCCGCGCTTCAGCCCGACCATGGAATGGGACACGGCCGCCGGCGACGCGGTTTTGCGGGCGGCCGGCGGCATGGTGTCGACCGAAGACGGCGCACCACTGACCTACGGCAAGCGCTTGCCCGGCCTGCGCGCCTTCGAAAATCCGCCCTTCCTGGCGACCGGGCGCCCATCCGAGCGGGGATGAGTTTCGAAAATTCCTGAGACTATTCAATGGGGGCATGTGCTTTTCATCCCCCTCCTCCGCGGCTGGCTCACACTCACGCCTTCAACCGCGCTGTCTCCGACAGCCGAACGCGAAGGAGAGACCATGCAAGAAACGACGCCCAATCTAGCCCTGCCGTTCATCCTGCCGGCGCAGGCCCAGAAGCACGTGACCCACAATGAAGCGCTCCAGCGCCTGGATGCGCTGGTACAGCTGGTCGTCGCCAGCAGCGCGACAAGTCCACCCGCCGATCCTCACGAAGGCGAGATCCACTGGGTCTTGCCGCCCGAGAGCGGCCTGTGGATCGGACGTGCGGGCAAGCTCGCGATATTTCAGGATGGTGTCTGGATCTTCATAACGCCGAAACATGGCTGGTCTGCAGTCTTCCTGATGGAAGCCAGGCTTAAAGTCTTCGACGGGACCGAATGGATCGAGCCACCACTGCCCGACAACGCCCGCGTCGAACACCTCGGGATTGGAGGCGATGCCGATAGCTACAATCGTCTTCTGATCTCATCGCCGGCCAGCCTGCTGAACCACGCTGGCGACAGCCACCGGCTGACCATCAACAAGGCGGGAACAGCGGAAACCGCCAGCCTGATCTTCCAGTCCAACTGGCAGGGCCGTGCCGAAATGGGACTGGCGGGCGAAGACCGCTTTTCGCTGAAGGTGAACGGCGATACGACAGGGTGGCGGCAGGCGGTCAGCGTGACACCGGAAGGCTATGTCCGCCACGATCAGCGCCCGCTTGTCCGCGCAGCCCTTGCCGTCACCACCCTGACCCCGGCTGCCGGAAGCTTTACCGGCTTCGATGATCTTCACCTCTCCGGAGGCGATGTCACCCTGGGGTCTCCGCTCGCCTCGGGCCACGGCCGCCCGCTGGTCATGCCGACCTCAGGCCACTATCTCCTGTCGCTCTCGGTATTCGCCGTCAGCACCGCAACCCACACCGTGCATGTCAGCCGCAACGGTTCGGCGGATATTGTGAGCCATGCAGGCGGAGCGGGACGATCGAGCACCACCGCGATCGTCTGGCTCGATGCCGGCGACACGCTGGCCCTGCGCCATGAAGGCACGATCCAGTACCAGTTCGGCTACGGCCAGACCGAACTCAACCTGACTTTGCTTTGAATGAATGAAACGACAAGGGCGCTGCATCGCTGCAGCGCCCGATCAGATAAGAGAGCGGAAACTTTTACCGTCAAAGCAGCCGGTAGCGACAGGCCCGCGCGACCGCCTGCATTCGGTTGACGGCCTCGAGCTTGCGCATCGCGCTCTTCAGATAGCTCACGACCGTGTGGCTGGAAATATCGAGAATGATCGCGATCTCATCGCTGCTCTTGCCGGCCGCCGACCAGCGAAGACATTCGATCTCGCGGGCCGACAGTTTTTCCTTTGGCCCGAACCGCGGCACCAGGGCATCGACGCCTGCATCCAATAGCTCCAGGGCACTGAGCTGCAGGAGAGCGATTTCCTGCCGGTCCGGCGTATCGTCCCGCCCCGAAAAGACGAGAACATACTGCGTCTGGTTGCGGTCGTGCAGACTGAAGATCAGGCAGGCGCCGAGATCGAACTGTCGAAACAGCGGTGCAAGAGGCTGGCGCGCCTCTGCCCCGGACGTGCCGAGGAAGAGATTGTCTTGCGTGAAAAGCGGAAGAACCGACTGCTTGATCCGCGCGACCAGCAGGCTGCCGGCATAGATGTCTGCCGCTTCATAGGCGAGGCGCAGCTCATCCGGCCAGGAACAGAGGATGAGATTGGCGGAAAACTCTGGGCTATCCGCCTTGGGCACACGGGCGAGCAGACAGTGCCGGAAACCGTGGCTTCGGCCAAGCGCGGAGAGTTCGCGCCCCCACGGCCCTGCCGAAAGTGCTTCGGTGCGAAAAACGGGTTCCCCGTCACCAAAATCGTGACTTCGCGTCACATCGTTTGGCCTGAACATAAAACTCCTTTCGACCGGACATTCATCCGATCGGGATTCCGAATGTTTATGGACATTATGGCGTTCCATGGGGAACGACTATCAGTCGGGCCTGTCGCCGGTCTTGCGGCCCTGACGGAAACCGCGATGTTCGACATCTACCCGTGTGATCGACACGTCGATCAGGTCATTTCAATTGCTGGCCAGCCCATTGCCACAAATCCCGAACGCGCACCAGTCGCGCGGCTCGCATAACACCTATGCAAATGCCGCAAGTTTAATCAACTTCCACCGAATCCGCCGACTCTCCGATGCGGTGAAGTCGCAACAATTATTATCAAATGCTTACAACGGGCTTAGGCAAATTTTAAAGCATCGGTCCTAGTATGAGGGTGTGTGGTCTTGAGTTTGTATAGAGAGTCCAATGACCGAAATGATCCGCCCACGAGTGAAATATGTCATCGGCCCCGATGGCAGCCCCCTGACGATTGCCGATCTTCCGCCGGCCAATACGCGCCGCTGGGTGATCCGCCGCAAGGCTGAGGTTGTCGCGGCTGTGCGTGGTGGCCTGTTGAGCCTGGAAGAAGCCTGCGAACGCTACACGCTGACGGTTGAGGAATTTCTCTCCTGGCAGTCCTCCATCAATGACCACGGCCTGCCGGGCCTGCGCACCACCCGCATTCAACAGTATCGCCATTAATCGATTTTTGTGCCGGCTGCCCGGCACGCCGTGATTTGCATCAGACCCATACCTGAACCGGCAAGGCCCAGCCTGCCGGTTTCATGTTTTGTAGCCCACCTCATCTTGCTTCAACACGCTCAGCATGACGACCGCAAGGCTGGAACCCGCATAAAACCAAAGCCCGGGCTGCGTGAAAGCCTGTGCAAGGCCGCTGGTCTTGGTCGCAAAGATCAAGATTGCGACCAGCAACACATCCATCATCGACCATTTCGACAGCACCGGCACCAGACGGGAGAGCGCGCCCTGCCCTGCCAGCGGCGCACCGGCCATGAGTTCGGCGGCGACAAGCAGCAGCTTGGCCAGGGGAAAGACGATCGAGACGAGCGCGACGAGGAGTGCCAGCAACCGATCCCCTTCCGCCCAGAGAGATGTGATCACCTCGACGAGCGAAGCATCGGTCGAGAAGACATAGAAGCTCTCGAACCGCATCAGCGGTAGCGTCACGCCGAGCGCGAAGGATGCAGCGGCCGCAACGAGAAGCAAGGCCTTCAGCCAGAGGAGCAAGATGGTTCCTTTCCTGCACATCGAACAGACCGTATCCGCCCAACCGCGTTGCCGCCGAACAACCGTCGATGTTAATCAGAACCACAAGAACGCGGCAACAGGAGGCAACAATGCAGATCAGAAGCGAAGAAGCAGGCTCCGGCGGACGCTATGTCCTCCACATCGAGGGGATCGAAGAGCCGGCGATCATGACCTATTCGCGTGCTTCGGCCACGCTGATTATCGTTGACCATACCGAAGTGCCGTCCAGCATGCGCGGAAAAGGCGCCGGCCAGGCGCTCGCCGAACATGCCGTTACCGAAGCGCGCAGCGGCGGCTGGAAGATCATTCCGCTCTGCCCCTTCATGAAGTCGCAGATGGACCGTCACCCCGACTGGAACGACGTGCGCAAGTAAGACGTAGCGCAAAACGAACGAAGGCGGACGGAGGATTGCCCTCGCCCGCCTTCCATTTCGAAATCTCAACCAGACTGAACCGTTAAATTCAGGCCCGGACACGCATCTGGCCATCGCGCTCTTCGAGAGCCGCAGCCTTCTGGTATTCCGCTTCAGCCTCTTCCAACGCCAGTTCTGCCGCTTCCTGCTGGACCCTCAGCTCTCGGATCGAGACCTGGAGATTGTCCGCGCGTTGGCGTGCCGCCTTGGCGAAGGTGGGATAGGCGAAATGATTGGGATCGGTGATGCCCGATTTCTTTTCTTCGATGCCGATCTGAGCCTCAAGCTCTTTCGACATCCGTTCGAACTCCGACATCATAGACTGCAACTGCTGCAATTGCCGACGCTTTTCGGTAACCTGAAATCCCTTCAGGCGTACCAGGCTCTCACGCGACTTCATACGCAATACTCCCGTGATGCGAGACCCCCCGCCACACTTGCTACTCAACACGCCCGCCACCGATTCGTCCAAAAAAAGTCCGCGGCGTTAACAAAAAGCTACCTTTGGTAACCTTTCGTTTACGGGCATCGTTAATGATAAGGCCGATCACTTAAGGGTCAGTAAATGCCAGAGCCCGAAAAGAGCTCCTGACAATGATGAGTCAAATGAATCGGTTACAGGGTTTTCCTGAGGCGCAGATTCAGGTGTGGCGATGACCGAAACACATGAAGAATCAGGAGGCTGATATCTTTGCTTAATAAATTCGATACACCTTGCCAGAGGGAATCAGAATTTGTTAACCAATTGGTGGCAGCCTTCAAATCAGGCAACGACTGGATCCGTATCGCGTAGGGGGCCATCTTGACCTTTCGGCGGCGGTAAAGGGGATAAATATGCGGGTTCTACTCATTGAAGACGATAGCGCGACGGCGCAGAGCATCGAACTGATGCTCAAGTCCGAGAGCTTCAACGTCTACACCACCGACCTCGGCGAAGAAGGTGTCGATCTCGGTAAGCTCTACGACTACGATATCATTCTGCTCGACCTGAACCTGCCCGACATGTCCGGTTACGAGGTGCTGCGTACCCTTCGCCTGTCCAAGGTGAAAACGCCCATCCTGATCCTTTCCGGTATGGCAGGTATCGAAGACAAGGTCCGTGGTCTCGGCTTCGGCGCCGACGACTACATGACGAAGCCGTTCCACAAGGACGAGCTCGTTGCCCGCATTCATGCGATCGTTCGCCGCTCCAAGGGCCATGCCCAGTCGATCATCGTGACCGGCGAGCTGATCGTGAACCTCGACGCCAAGACTGTTGAGGTCGGCGGCCAGCGCGTTCACCTGACGGGCAAGGAATACCAGATGCTGGAGCTGCTCTCGCTGCGCAAGGGCACGACTCTCACCAAGGAAATGTTCCTGAACCACCTTTATGGTGGCATGGACGAGCCGGAACTGAAGATCATCGACGTCTTCATCTGCAAGCTGCGCAAGAAGCTTGCCAACGCCGCCGGCGGCGCCAACTACATCGAAACTGTCTGGGGCCGCGGTTATGTGCTGCGCGAGCCGGATGGTTCGGAATATATGGAAACGGCCTGAGCCTTTCCGCTGTGTCATCAAGAGGCCCGCGTCCATGACGCGGGACTCTGGCATTTTGGGATCTCGTGACCGGATCCAAACGGAACATTCAAACAGAAAAGGCGGCGCTCCTGGCACCGCCTTTAACAATTGGATCTGAACTCAGGGAAATCAGGCCGCGATGGCCTTGTCGCCGAAAGTCTTGGTCAGGATCTCACGATCGAAGGGCTTGAGCAGGAAATCGCTGGCGCCGGCACGCTTGCCCGCCATCATTACCTTCAGCTCGGCTTCGACCACGCAATAGTAGATCTTCACCGCTTTGCCCTCGGGCAGTGCTCTGACATTGGAGATCAGATTGAGGGCGTCGTCCAGACCGGCGTCGACGATCATCACATCGGGAAGTTCCCGTTCACAGCGGGAGAGAGCCTCACGTCCGGAAGAGGCTTCCGACACCTGATAGCCAAGCTCCGACAGGATCTTTTTGCCGACCTTGCGAACGATGTCCGAGCCGTCTGCGATCATCAAGCGCTTCATGGTCAACTCCCCTCCCCGCAATCGAGGATTTGAAATGCATTCGTTAACATATCGCCCTTCGACTAAGGAAAGGTTACCGGTAGCAAGCCTTTCGCGTCCCGGTTTGATACGGCTTAGGAAACAACCTCAGCGGTAAAGGCGATCTCGCCTTCGCTGGGCACGCACTTGAGTTCCATCCCGCATTCCTCTGCCAGAAGCACCGTGTAGTAAGGCTGGATCGAATGTGCATCCACCGCCTCTTCCAGGTGTCCGGACAGGATTTCCTGGTATTTGGGCGGCACGCGCAGCATGCGACCCTTGGCGACGATCTTGAACTTTGCGTCCGTCTCGGGATTCTCCAGATGGATATCGAGCGAGCCCCCGCGCGGGATGGCGCCATAGGCGACCAGGAAGAGATTGAGGAGCAGCTTGACCCGGTTCTTGGCGATGATGGCGCGCGGGCCGTTCCATGTCACCTCGGTCTTCTTTTCCGCCAGCGCAAAATCCTTGGCCGCCTTCTCGGCCTCGCCGGTATCGATCGAGGCGCCGACTGAACCCGATGCACCGAAGGCGAGGCGGGCAAACTTCAGGCGCACCGAAGCATTGAGGGCGCTCGTGCGGATGAGATCCATTGCGTCAGCATCGGCGCCACCTTCGTCAAGCAGCTCGAGACCGTTGTTGATGGCGCCAACTGGCGAGATCACGTCATGGCAGACGCGGCTGCAGAGCAGTGCGGCAAGGTCGGGCCCTGCAAGCGTGAGGTTGGGGTTCTTCGCCATGGTCGTCTCCAGAAGATGTGGACCCTCAGCGCAACAGGCGGACACGCGTCCGCAGGCCGCGACTTGGTCGGATGCCGTTCGGCCATAATGACACCATATTTGGTAAACCGATTATTAAGACGATGCTCGCTAGGTTTAATTACCCCCAAGGAAGACGCCGAATCCGTCGGCTTCGCATTTAGGAGGCACCATGCGTCACCTGCCCCATCGCTCCCTGCCGCTGTTTCGGTCGTTCGTCCTGGCCGTTCTGGCGACGATCAGCCTCGTTGCGGTCCAGCGCCCTGCCGAGGCTGCCGGCGAATATTCGATCCAGGAAGTGGTCGACGCAGGCCATGGCTTCTTCGGCGAAACCAGCGGCGCGCTCGCCAAGGTTATCGAGCAGGCCTTCGAGCAATACGGTCTGCCGAACGGTTACATCCTCGGCCAGGAAGGCTCCGGCGCCCTCATTGCTGGCCTGACCTATGGCGAGGGCACGCTCTACACCAAGAATGTCGGCCAGCATGATGTTTTCTGGCAGGGCCCGTCGCTTGGCATCGACTATGGCGGCAATGGCACTCGCACCATGATGCTCGTCTACGACCTCCCCGATGTGGACACGCTTTATTCCCGTTACGGCGGCGTGAGCGGCTCGGCCTATATCGTCGCCGGTGTTGGTATGACCGTGCTGAAAAGCCGCGACGTGATCCTTGTGCCGATTCGCACTGGTATCGGCGCGCGGCTTGGTGTCAACGTCGGATATCTGAAGCTCACCCGCACCCCCACCTGGAACCCCTTCTGAGCGGGCATCAAGCTCTCGTTCAGGCTGATGCAAGCTCGATCTGCTCTGTCGTTAGCCATATTGGTTGAAGCATGGGCCGCGTCGGGCTGTTCTGCTTGCTCGGCGCATGCCAGCATGCTTAACTATCTTCTAATGCTATCCTAGTGCACTGGCGCGGTCGTGATTGAATATAGCCTGATTTTCGCGATGGGATTTATGGCGGCGGCGCTGCTGGTGATGCTTGTCGCCCCGGCGGTGCATCAGCGTGTTGTCCGCTACACGGAAAACCGGTTGAAGGCGACCATGCCGCTCAGCCCTCAGGAAATCCGTGCCCAGAAGGATATGGTGCGCGCACTCTACGCTGCGGAGAATGCCCGGACCCAGCACGAACTGAGCCGTGAACGGGAAAAGTCGATCGGTCTCAACCTGAAGAACGAGGCGTTGAGCAGCGATGCTGCACGCCTCGTCACCGAGACCAAGGAGCTGAAGGTCCAGATCGAGGAGATGAGCACGGAAGCCGCCGATCTGCGCTCTCGCCTACGGCGCGGCGATGTCGAAATCACCTCACTGCGCGAAATGCTGAAGCGGGTCGAGAACGCTGCGGCCGCCAAGGATGTCGAGCTTGAAAATCGCGCTGCCCGCATGACGCGCCTTCTGGCCGACATGGATACGATGCGGATCGAGGCGATGAGCCGCGACACCGAAATCGACAATCTGAAGACCCGTATTCTGGGGATGCGCGACGAGCGCGAGGAACTGCGCCGGGAAAACAAGCTGCTCAGCAAGCGGGCCAAGGATGCGGAACTGCGCCTCGCTCAGGAAGAGCATAAGGTCATTCGCCTCGAAGACACGCTCGCCCGCGACGCTGCCGACCGTGCCGACACCGGATCGCTCCTCGATCGCAGAACGCGTGAATTGCGGGACGTTCGTGCCAAGCTGAAGACCGCCAATGCTCAGCTTCGTGAGGCCCAGCGTGCCCTGCGGGAGGCGGGCCTCGCCATGCCCGAGATGAAAGATCTTGCCATGCCCGAAGACGAGATTGCGAATTCCAACCGTGCCACGGATACGGCGGCGCTCGAAATCGATATCCGCCAGAGCCAGACGGCATTGACCGAGCGCCTGCTGAAGGCGAAGGCCTCAACGGAGGACGATGCGCTTCGCGAAGAACTTGGCGATATCGCCGCCAAGATGATTGTTTTGACCGCCGCTCGGGAAGGCGAACAGTCTGTGATCGGCGATCTTGTTTCGTCTCAGCCGAAGACGGGTGAGAAGAGCAAGAGCCTGGTTGATCGTGTTCTCGCCATGGAGCCTTCCATCGGCCGTGGTGCCGGCATGGCAACCCCGGCCGAGTAAGGGGCGGATCTGCAGCTTGACCGCTGGGGTGCGACAGGGCGTTAACCGAGGCGCCCCAGGGCCCGCGCGATGGCATAGAGGGCAATACCGCTCGCAGTCCCGACATTGAGGCTGTCCAGCCCTGAAGCCTGCGCGATCCTCGCCGAGCGGAAGCGGTCGAGAATGGAAGCAGGCAGCCCCTCGCCTTCCGTCCCCATCACCAGAGCAACACGCCGACCGGGCACGATGGTTCCGATCTCGACGGCACCATCCGGCGACAAAGCCCAGATTTCAAACCCTGCCTGCGCCAGCGCTCCGAGGACCGCCTCGGCACTTTCCTGCCGCGCATAGGGCACCGTCAGAACCGAGCCGACGGATACACGCAGCGCCTTGCGATAGAGCGGGTCGCAGCAAGTCGCATCAAGGAGCACCGCATCCGCCGCAAATCCGGCTGCATTGCGAAACAGGGCCCCGACATTGTCGTGATTGGAGATGCCGCATCCGACCAGGACCAGCGCGTCCTCCGGCAGGCCAGCAATCATGTCATGCAGACCGGGAGGCGCCACACGGCTGCCAAGCGCCAGGACACCGCGATGGAGATGAAAACCCGCGATAGCATCCAGCACGGCCGCCGAGGCGACATACACAGGCAGATCCGAAGGGAATTGCCCGATCAGATGGGAAAGCCCCACCACCCGGTTCTCAAGAAGCAGAAGTTTTTCCGCCCGAACCCCGCCTGCCCGACCATGCGCCTTGGCAAGCATGGAAAGCACCACCGTACCCTCGGCAATAAACTGCCCCTGGCGCCCGGTGAGGTCCCGCTCGCGGATCGCCGTGAATTCGGCAATCCTCGGATCGCCGGGATCGGTGATCTCGATGAGACGGGCCTGTCCCACGGCCTGCCTCAGCCGCCGGCCAGCGTTACGTCGGCAATGATGCGGCCGAGCGCGAGATCGAAAACGAAGGCCTTTCTTTCGCCGGCAGCGGTTTCGCCATAGATGAGGATCTGACTGCCGGAAAGCGAGGTCTGGACGACCCGGAAGCCGGCCGGCAGGTTCGCCGTCACGCTGAGCGGCTGATCGGAGGGCACGGCGAAGGGCTGCGATGTCGTCGCCACCGGCTGCGCACCACCCTCCTCGCGCGTCAGCTTGTAGAAGATCGAGACGAGAACGGCGAGGAAGAGCGTCGCCATGATGCCGCCGGAGATCAACTGCAGCTTGACCATCTTGCGGCGAACGCTTTCCATTGCCGGATCAAGCGGCTTCTCTTCCTGGTTCTCGTCGTCGATATGCGCCATGGCTGCAATCATTTCCCACTTGCGTTCGCGCTGCTCTCGACGCTTCCACCGGCGCGAACGAGCCGGATAAAGTGGCCGGGCGGACCGGCAGTCGATTGTCGAAAACCCCGGTCTGTGCCAAATGGCAGCGACAAAGGCCAAAGCCCCGGCCGCCGTATGACGGGATGACATGATGACCGAACCCTTTAACGAAGCCGCCGCATCAAGGAAAGAGCTGATTGCCGAGGATGATGCCGAGGGCCGCATCGATGCCTGGCTGACGGCCGCCCTCGGGCAGGAGTTTTCCCGCAACCGGGTCAAGGCGCTGATCGAACAGGGCGCGGTGCAGCTGAACGGCAATCTGCTGGACAGCCCGAACCGCAAGATCAAGCCGGGCGACACCGTTGTTGTCGATCTGCCGGAACCCGAGGATCCGCAGCCAAAGGGCGAGAACATCCCGCTCGACGTTCTCTACGAGGACAAGGACCTGATCGTGATTGCGAAGCCTCCCGGCCTCGTCGTGCATCCGGGTGCGGGCAACTGGAATGGCACGCTGGTCAATGCGCTGATCTACCACTGCGGCGACAGCCTGTCGGGCATCGGTGGAGTCAAGCGCCCGGGCATCGTCCACCGCCTCGACAAGGACACGTCGGGCGTGATGGTCGTTGCCAAGAACGACATCGCCCACCGTCACCTCGCCGACCAGTTTGCCGACCATGGCCGCACAGGCCCATTGGAACGCGCCTATCGCGCCATCGTCTGGGGCCGCCCGCGCACGCTGGCCGGGACGATCGATGCAGCCCTTGGCCGTTCTGGCGCCGACCGCACCAAGCGCACGGTCAAGCGCGAGGACACCGACGACGCCCGGGAGGCCATCACCCACTACACCGTGCTCGAACGTTACGGCGAAAAGCCCGACGCCACCTGCCTCGCGTCGCTGGTCGAGTGCCGGCTGGAAACCGGCCGCACGCACCAGATCCGCGTCCACATGGCCCATATCGGCAATCCCCTGATCGGCGACCAGGAATATGGCGCCGCCTTCAAGACCAAGGCCAATCTCCTGCCCGAAGACGCCAAGCGCGCCGTCAACAAGTTCCATCGTCAGGCCCTGCACGCCTATCTGCTCGCCTTCGAACACCCGGCCACGGGGAAGACCATGCGCTTTGAAGCACCGATCCCGGCCGACCTGCAAAAGGTGATCGATGCCTTGAAGGGGATGTAAGAGCGTTCCACCCCTTGCGGGGCCGAGGGTCCATGTATCTCAGCGGGCACAGGCCACAACATTGAGGAAAAGGCTGGCGTTTCCCGCCTGTCGTTTCGCACCTTGTCTCGGCTTTGCCACTGCTGTTGACTGACAGATAAAGCCACGAACGAAAGAGCATGCAGAAGGATTATGTGATGAGCTGGCGAATGCCATCTGAAACTGCGCCCCATGATCGCACCTGGATGGCCTTTCCAAGGGAGGGCACGACGCTCGGCAGTGGCGAGGCCTGGAAGGAGACCGGCTATCAGGCCTGGACGGCCGTCGCGCACAGCATCGCCGAATTCGAGCCCGTCACAATGGTTGTCGACCCCTCCGAGCGGCAGCGCGCCCGCCGTATGCTCGGCAGCCATGTCGAGTTGGTCGAGATGCCACTGGATGAATTCTGGATGCGCGATTTAGGCCCCACCTTCGTGCTGGATGACGCGCGCCCTACCGTGCTGGGTGCAGTCGACTGGGTCTTCAATGGCTGGGGCGACCACGCCTGGGCGCAATGGAAGCAGTCGGCCGAGATCGCCCGGATGATCGCAAGCCATAGCGGCGCCGAGCTCGTGTCGAGCCTGCTCGTCAATGAAGGCGGCGGGATCCATGTCGACGGTGAGGGAACAGTTCTGGTGACCGAGACTGTCCAGCTTGATCCCCGTCGCAACCCCTTCGCTGACAAGTCTCGCGTCGAAGCCGAGCTCGCGCGCACGATCGGAGCCACCAAGGTCATCTGGTTGCCGCGAGGCCTCACCCGTGACTATGAGCCCTTTGGTACATCGGGTCATGTGGACATCGTCGCAACGATTGCCGCACCGGGCACATTGCTCCTGCATCGGCAAGCCAATCCCGACCATCCGGACCATGCCGTTATGCGGGACCTGCGTGACTTTCTCGCCCAGACGACGGACGCGTCGGGCCGCACATGGCGTATTCTCGACCTCGACGCGCCAGCTGCGATCAGGGATGAAGACGGCTTCGTCGACTACAGCTATGTCAATCACCTGGCGGTCAATGGTGGTGTCATCGCATGCGGTTTCGGTGACGAGAAGGCCGATGCAGCTGCGTGCGCCATTCTGGAAGAGGCCTATCCCGGCCGCCGCGTGGTCAGCGTCGATTCCCGCCCCATTTTCGCGCGCGGCGGCGGCGTCCACTGCATCACGCAGCAACAGCCCTCTCCGACCGAAGCTCGCTAAGCACATCGTGCGGCCGGCGTTTCTTGCGGCCCCTGCGGCGTCGCTCAGGCGTTGACACTCCGTCACGGCCTCGTGAGGGAACGCAAATCTTGTATCGCCGTTTTGCCATACTTATCTGTCAAGAGGATTTCTGTGGGGAAATGAGATCCACGGAGATCGGGCTCGCCGTCTGCTTGGGAGCCCAGAAGGAAAAAGGGGTGCTATATGGCCCGCAACACGCTGCCAACCATCACTGCCGGTGAAGCCGGCCTCAATCGTTATCTCGATGAAATCCGCAAGTTCCCGATGCTGGAACCGCAGGAAGAATACATGCTCGCCAAGCGTTATGCCGAGCATGCCGATCGTGACGCAGCCCACAGGCTCGTGACCAGCCATCTGCGCCTCGTGGCGAAGATCGCCATGGGTTACCGCGGCTATGGCCTGCCGATCGGCGAAGTGGTGTCCGAAGGCAATGTCGGCCTGATGCAGGCCGTCAAGAAGTTTGATCCCGAACGCGGCTTCCGCTTGGCCACCTACGCCATGTGGTGGATCAAGGCCTCGATCCAGGAATACATCCTGCGCTCCTGGTCGCTGGTAAAGATGGGCACGACCGCCAATCAGAAGCGCCTGTTCTTCAACCTGCGTCGCCTCAAGGGCAAGATCCAGGCGATCGAAGAAGGCGACCTGAAGCCCGATCAGGTGACCGAAATCGCCACCAAGCTGAATGTCTCGGAGGAGGAGGTCATCTCGATGAACCGCCGCCTCTCCGGCGACGCCTCGCTGAACGCCCCGCTGCGCGCCTCCGAAGGCGAGAGCGGCCAGTGGCAGGACTGGCTCGTCGACGACCACGACAGCCAGGAAGAGGTTTTGATCGAGCAGGACGAACTGGAGACCCGTCGCAGCATGCTGAAGCGGGCGATGGCTGTCCTGAACGACCGCGAACGCCGCATCTTTGAAGCGCGTCGCCTGGCCGACGATCCGGTCACGCTGGAAGAGCTCTCCGCCGAGTTCGACATCAGCCGCGAACGCGTCCGCCAGATCGAGGTCCGCGCCTTTGAAAAGGTCCAGGAAGCCGTTCAGAAGGACGCCATGGAACGCGCAAAGGCATTGCGGGTCGTGGAGGCCTGAGGCCACCCCATCCGGCGTGAAGCCAACAAAAAACCGGGTGTGTCGCCACACCCGGTTTTCTTTTGTCTGGTCTCAGCCTCAGTTGGCCGGCGCGGCGGGCGCGAGCGCGGCCCATTCACGGATCACCTGGTCGAAGACATTCGTCCCCGTGGTTCCCTTGTCCAGCGTGATCAGCGCACGACGACCGTTGCGGTAGGTGACGGGAATATCGATCCAGGCACGGGTGGAGAGAAGCTCCATGTTGCGCTTGACCACATCCTCGAAATCATTGAGCGCCACGAGATAGGTATCGTCAGTGACCTTGGCGGTGACGGCCACCAGCGGATCGCCGCGATCCTGTTCGGTGCGCTTCATCGCGATGCGCTGCAGGTTCTCAACCGCACCCCCCTCGAAATCCGCAGGAACGGAGAACACCACTTCAATGATGTGGCTCGCCGGCAACGAGTTGTCGGTGTTGCGCTTGAAGGTGAGCAGCGCCGAGATGCCCCGCTCGGGAACATTGATCCGCCCCTGGATCTGCGGGTCGGGACGCCCGTCGGCACCATTTTCCCGGACCGCCGTCCAGGTGATCGAACCGGGCACGGCCACCGGTGTCGCCTGGCCAATGCGCTCCTCGTATAGGAAGAGCTTTTCGCCGCCGGCAACTGCGGCGGTATTGGCAGCCGTTCCAGGCGCCTGCGTGGCAGCTGCACCACTGGTTGCCGCCGGCGGATCGGTAGGCTCAACCGTGGAAGCCACGGTCTGAGCAGATACGGAACGACCCTCGGCCGGCGCACCATCGATCGGCGCAGAACCGACGCCTTCGTCCACTTCCGTTCCATCCGGGCGCAGACGCTGGGTGAACTTCTGGGTGGCAGTGGAACCATCGGCAGGCGGAGTGGCCACTTCCGGAGCGGCCGCCGTTTCGGCCGCAGGCTCGGTCGCCGCAGGCGTCGTCTGCGCCGTTGGCGTCTGTGCCGTCGGCTCTGCGGGCGCAATCTCCCCGGTCAGGTTGGCCACCATGCTGCCGATCTGGTCGCGCATGCTCCAGGCGAGGTAACCTGCGCCGCCCAGGACCGCAAGCACCAGCGCACCGATGATGACGGGCGCGAAGTTGCGACGCTTCTTCGGTTCAAGGCGATAGGCGGGTTGCTGCCCATATCCGCTGACGAGCGCTTCCATACCGTCGGGCTGGGATGCCATCTCGACCTGCGCGCCCTTGGCGCTCGGCGCAAAGCTGTCTACGTGCTCGTCCCACTCGGAACCAGGGGCGGGAGCAGCAGCCGCAGAAGCAGACCCGGCAGCGCCGCTGTCCTTGCCACCTTGATCAACATGCTCCTGGAACCACTGGCTGAAGTCGTCGGCATCGATGGCCGGTGTCGCGGGCGTCGAGGTGAGTTTGCCCACCACCGTAGGGTCGGCGTCAGGCAGGCTCAGGCCTTCCGGCGTAACGTAGTCGCGGCTGGCCTCGACATGCAGAGGCTCGACATAGGCAGGAAACTCATCGGTCGGCGTGTAGGAGGCCGACGCCGGTCCGGTGTCAATTTCCGGCAATTCCGGAACCCGGTTTGCCGCAGTCTCGGTCGCGGCTGGCAAGTCCCAGCTGGCGGCGGGAATGACCGGGACAGGATCGAGCGCGCGGCTCTGCAGCCAGTCTTCGACCGAATCGACCCGGATACCGGCCTGCGGTGGCTCGGAAGGCCGATCGGCTTCGACTTGCACGGGCTCGCCAAAGGTCGGATCGGTCGTTACCGGCAAAGTCTCGAGAGGCGTGACAGTCTCCCAGCCGGGAGCGACGGCATGGGGCTCCTCATCGCGCGACCAGGTCTCCTCGGCCGTCGGCGCATCGACGTAAGGCGCGGCTGCAATATCCGGTTCCACTTGAGGCTTGGCCGGAGCCTCCGGCTCGGAAACGCTGACCGGCTCCGGCGCTACAGGTTCATGGACCGGGCTGTCGTAAAGACCGGCATAGACGGCTTCGTGCTCGTCGCGTCCGAAAGACGGCTCTGTGGACCAGGAATCGGTATCTGCTTGAACGGTCTCTATGGCAGGCTCGGCGGTCGGCTCCTCGACCACGGCGGGCGGCTCATCGGCGACCGGCTGGTCGACGACCGGCTCGTCGGTCGCGACGGGGACAGCCGGCTCCGCCATATGGGCATCGGCCCAATCATCGCCTGTTACCGCCGGTGCGGGCTCGACCGGTTCGTCTGTGGACACCGCCTCGTCAGCCGCTTCCTGCCCGAACATGCCACGATCCTGAACGGGCTGAGCCTCAGCGACCGTTTCAGGTTCAGGCTCCGTCCAGGCCGGATGCGCTACAGCAGCGGTTGCCGCAGTCACGGGAGCAGCGACCGGCACCGCCGCCACCTGCGGCTCCTGATCGAGCGGCGGAAGGGCGTCCGCATGTTCCGCCTCGACCTCACGGATAGCCTGATCGAGCTTGTCCAGCTGACGCTGCAGCATATGCTCGGGCGGGCGGGGTGACATGTTCTCAAGCTGCCGAACGACAGCGGCGCGAGCCTTTTCATAGACCCGCGCGCGCATCTCCGGAGTATTGTTCGACAGGCCGTCCACGGCCCGTCGAATCACAGCGATAAAGTCAGCCATCAGCACTTTCTCTTGAGAGCCGGCCCGCCGCGCCGGCAAAATTTCAATAAAATCCTAGATTAATCCTCGAAGGGGTCCGTCACAAGTATGGTGTCGTCCCGTTCCGGACTTGTCGACAGGAGGGCGACCGGCGCACCGATCAGTTCCTCCACCTGACGGACATATTTGATCGCCTGAGCCGGTAAATCGGCCCATTTCCGGGCCCCTACGGTTGATTCTTTCCATCCTTCGAGCGTGATGTAGATCGGCTCGACTCGCGCTTGGGCGGCTTGGGCGGCCGGAAGATAGTCGATTTCCTGGCCGTCGAGCTTGTAGCCGACACAGATCTTGAGCTCTTCCAGACCGTCGAGAACGTCGAGTTTGGTGAGCGCAATGCCGGTGATTCCATTGGTGGCGACCGACTGGCGCACCAGCGCTGCATCGAACCAGCCACAACGGCGCTTGCGGCCCGTCACGGTGCCGAATTCATGCCCCTTCTCGCCGAGGAACTGGCCGATCTCGTCATGCAATTCGGTCGGGAAAGGACCCTCGCCAACGCGTGTCGTGTAGGCTTTGGTGATCCCGAGAATATAGCCGAGCGAACCCGGGCCCATGCCGGAACCGGCAGCGGCCTGACCAGCCACCGTGTTCGACGAGGTAACAAAAGGATAGGTGCCGTGGTCGATGTCGAGAAGCGACCCTTGGGCGCCTTCGAACAGAATGCGCGAGCCCTTGCGGCGCTCCTTGTCGAGCAGCACCCAGACCGAATCCATGAACGGCAGCACGCGATCGGCGATCGAGGTCAGTTCGTCCATGATCGTCTTGTGTTGGATTTCCGCCACGCCAAAACCGCGACGCAGCGCGTTGTGGTGCGTCAGGATCCGCTCGACCTTTCCGTCCAGCGCATCGAGATCGGCAAGATCCATCACGCGGATCGCGCGACGGCCGACCTTGTCTTCATAGGCCGGGCCGATGCCGCGACGGGTGGTGCCGATCTTTGTGCCGCTGTTGGAAGCTGCATCTTCGCGCATGCCGTCGAGCTCGCGGTGCAGCGAGAGAATCAGTGTCGCATTTTCGGCGATCCGCAGGTTCTCGGGCGTGACGTCCACGCCCTGGTCCTTCAGACGGCCGATCTCAGCGATCAGCGCATGCGGATCGACGACCACGCCGTTGCCGATGACGGCCTTCTTGCCGGGACGCACGACGCCCGACGGAAGAAGCGACAGCTTGTAGGAAACGCCGTCGATGACGAGCGTGTGGCCGGCATTGTGTCCGCCCTGGAAGCGGACCACGATGTCCGCACGTTCGGAGAGCCAGTCGACAATCTTGCCCTTGCCCTCGTCACCCCATTGCGAACCAATCACCACGACATTCGTCATCACATAATCCTGTATATTGCGCACCACCTGCGCCCACCCAAACCCGCGCATCTATACTGTGTTGTTTTTGGGAAATCGACCCGTCTTGACGGGCGATTTGGCTTTTTACGTGACAAAGCATGCCCCCTCGCCTATTTCGAAGGCAATTCGCGCCGTGACGGACCGGGGGGAGCAAGTTTCGTCACATGGCGCCTGCATGCAGGGAAGAGATGCCTTTGCCCATTCGCGCTTATGCCTTTCTCGTCATCACCACGCTGCTCTGGGGCGGCAACACGATTGCCGGCAAGCTGGCGCTCGGCCATGTCAGCCCGATGGTGCTGAGTTTCGGCCGCTGGGCGCTTGCCACCATTGTCATCGCCGCCATCTCCATCCCGCAGATCCGCAAGGACTGGCCCGTCCTCAGGGCAAACTGGAAGCTCCTGGTCTTCTACGGCGCAGTCGGCTACGCGGCTTTCAACGGGTTCCTCTATACGGCCCTCAAATATACGAGCGCCGTCAACGGCGCGATTGAACAGGGCGCGATCCCCGTCCTGATCTTCGTCATAAACTTCCTGCTGTTTCGCATCGCGGTATCCGCCATCCAGATCCTCGGCTTCCTGATCAGCTTTGTCGGCGCTGCCGTCACCGCATCCCACGGCGACCTCCAGACCCTGCTGACATTGACGCTCAACTACGGCGATCTGCTGATGCTGTTTGCCGGCATCTCCTATGCGATTTACACGGTCTCGCTCCGCTGGAAGCCCCCGGTTCACTGGAAGAGTCTGATGGCCGTGCCGGCGCTTGCCGCCGCCATCACCTGCCTTCCGCTTCTATGGTGGGAATCTGGCCGCGGCGAGCTCATCCTCCCGGACACGCAAGGCTGGCTCATCATACTCTACGCCGGCCTCTTCCCCTCGCTGATCTCGCAGATTCTCTACATCAAGGGCGTGGAAGGTATAGGTGCCAACCGCGCAGGCCTCTTCATCAATCTCGTCCCGGTTTTTGGAACGTTGCTGTCGATCACCATCCTGGGCGAGCAACTGGAGGTTTTCCACGTCGTGGCACTGGTTCTCGTCCTCGGCGGGATCGCAATTGCCGAATGGGGCAAGCCAGCGGCAGACAAGCCGAAACCCTGATCGTCCGGGCCCTCAGTATCAGCCGACAGAAAGGATCTTCACCGCGCCGGCCTGCAGCCGCGCGGCCGTCAGGCGCCCGGTGCGATAGCAATGCGTGTCCAGACTGACCCTATCCGGTCCGACATGGGCCTCGCGCATCGGCGTATGACCGTGGAAGACGCGGACCGGCAAACCGGGCCCCAGGTCGAGAAAGGAACGACGTATCCACATCAGGTCGTCGTCCGTTTGCTCCGAGAGCGGACGCCCCGGCCGGATGCCGGCATGCGCAAAGATGTCGCTGCCGATCGTCAACAGCACCGGAAGCGTTTGGAGAAACTCGAGATGACTGGCGGGAATGGCAGCACGGAGTGCCTCGCGGAGGAGATGCCGGTTCACGCCCGGTCCAAAGTTCTGCACATCCACTCCATAGGACGCAAATGTCGTGTCGGCGCCATGATCGAGCACCCAGTCTCCGGAGGGATCAGCTTCGATGAAGGCGAGAAAGGCATCGTCGTGATTGCCGCGTAGACAGACACGATCAAAGCCGGCGGGTGCCGAAGCCGTCAGGTGATACAAGACCGCCGAAGACTTGGGACCCCGGTCGACATAATCGCCGAGCATCACGATCAGCTTGCGCCCGTCGACCTTTGTCGCGTCATTGCGAATGAGGTCTTCGAGCTCCAGAAGCGCATCGAGGCAGCCATGCACGTCACCGATCGCATAGATCGCGGCATACTCGGAGGGATCGATGGCGAGACGTGGCGCACGGCCGGTCTCGACACCCATCGGCCCGTCATTACCCATTGGACGCCTCCTGTCCCACCGCCGCGCAGCACGCTTGCAGAGAAAAGCCTATCGGCACGAAAAAGGCCAGCCCCGAAGGGGCCGGCCTCAGGCTGGCTGGAAATGGCCGGTTATGGCGTGGTGGTCGCCGGCGGCGTGCCGGTGGCACCACCGGTCGGTGCCGGTGTCGTGGGCGCCGGATCGGCAGCAGGCGGCGGGCTGGCCGGATCCGCTGGCGGGGGCGGTGCGGTATCGGCCGGCGGTGTTGCCGTATCGGCCGGCGGGGTCGCCGGAGCATCGGCCGGCGGCGCAGCCGGTGTGCTGCTTTCCGTGTTGGTTGTAGCCGGCGTCTGGGCGGTGTCACTGCCACCGAAGACGAAGAAGGCGCCAGCTGCGATTACCACGATCAGCAGAATGGCAATACCCCAGGTCGCACCGCCACCTGCGGAAGTCTGCTGCGTGACGTGCGGACGCTGATCAAGGCGAGGGTCGGGACGTTGGTCCATGGTATTTCCTCCTGAATGGGGCGACCGGCCGCAGCGCGGACGATCAGGCCCTGTTATCTGTGAAGACGAATGGACGGCGCTTACTGGACGACGCCCACGACCACATAGGTCTGCGGATCGACGATGACGCGCTGGTTGTTGACCACGGCATAGGCGTAGGTCGGATCATCCGGGATCGGTGTCAGCACGATTTCCTGCGGAAGGGGTTCACCGACGACCACCTGCTTCTCGATGACGACGGGCTGGGTGGGAAGCGGCTGGCCCTGGACATAGGTCACGACCTTCTGCGGCGGCGGCGCGACCGCCGTGCCAGCGATTGCGCCGACGACACCACCGACGGCTGCGCCGACGGGGCCACCGACAATAGCCCCCGTCACCGCACCACCGGCGGCGCCCGTGACAGTACCTTCCTGAGCCAGAACGGGGGTGGCGACGGCACCAATCACCAGAGCTGAAAGAGCGATGATCTTCGTATTCATGGCTTGATCCTTTCCGTTGACTGCCAATGACGGAAACAACGGACTTCACGGGAAATTGTTCCAAAGCTTAAGCTCGGCCCCCTGACTGCAAGCCATTGGAAAAATAGGCGGAATTTAGGCAGAAGAGTGGAGTCTCTGGCAAGCAATACTGGAAGTGGCAAGAATGCGCCGCCCATGCGCCGCGCAATACGCCACCCCACGGACTGCCGTCATCGAGCCTTTTTATGACCCCAGCCGACGATTCCCTTGATTTCGAGAAAGTCGTGAATGCCCCAATCGGCATATTCGCGGCCGTTACCCGACTGCTTGTAGCCACCGAAGGGCGCGGATGTGTCCCAGTCAGGATAGTTCAGATAGACGGAGCCCGCCCGCATCCGCGCGGCCACGCGCCGGGCATGTTCTATATCCTGTGACTGGACATAAGCGGCAAGCCCGTAAACCGTGTCATTGGCAATTTCGATCGCCTGCTCTTCGGTGTCGTAGGGCATGATCGACAGGACCGGCCCGAATATCTCCTCGCGCGCAATCGTCATGTCGGGGCTGACATGGCCGAAGACAGTGGGCCGGACATAATAGCCCCGGTTCAACCCATCCGGACGCCCAGGACCACCGGTGACCAGAAGCGCGCCCTCTTCGATCCCGACTTCGATCAGCCGCTGAATCTTGTTGTACTGGATGTCGCTCACGACCGGACCGAGAACGGTATCCTCTGCTTGGGGATCGCCGACCTTGTGCGCCTCTGCGGCAGCGCGCGCGAGGTGAAGCGCCTCATCGTGGCGATCAGCCGGCACCAGCATGCGCGTCGGCGCATCGCAGGATTGCCCTGAATTGCCAAAACACCCCTCGACACCCTTGCGCACTGCAGTCTCGAGATCAGCATCCGGAAGGATGATATTGGCTGATTTGCCACCGAGCTCCTGAGCCACACGCTTGACTGTGTCGGCCGCCGTTTTCGCGACGATGATGCCGGCCCGCGTCGAGCCGGTGAACGAGACCATGTCGACGTCGGGGTGACCGGCCATCACCTGGCCAACGTCGGGGCCACGACCATTCACGAGGTTGAACACGCCCTTCGGCGTCCCGGCGGCCTCCATGATCTCCGCGAAGATCAGGCCGGAAATCGGCGCGATCTCTGACGGCTTCAGCACCACCGTGCAGCCTGCCGCGATCGCAGGCGCCACCTTGCAGACAATCTGGTTGAGCGGCCAGTTCCAGGGGGTGATCAGCGCGCAGACGCCGATCGGTTCCTTGACGATGCGGGTCGTGCCACGCTGCTCGGAGAACTCGAATGATTTGAAGGCGGCGATCGTTGCCTCCAGATGCGCCCGTCCTGCCCAGGCCTGAGCGTCCCGAGCAAAGGTGAGCGGCGCCCCCATCTCCCGGCTGACCGCCTGGGCGATGTCTTCGAAGCGTTCGTTGTAGACGGCAAGGATTCGCTGAAGCAGAGCGAGGCGCTCCGCGCGGTCGGTCAGGGAGAACGTGGCGAAGGCTTCTCGAGCCGCCTTGACCGCACGGTCGACATCGGCACGGCTTCCGATCGCAATCGTCGTGAACGGTTCTTCGGTAGACGGATCGATGACGTCGAGAAGAGCGGGGGCCGCCGGATCGACCCATGCACCGTCTATGAAGAACTTCAAATGGTTGGACATGAGAACTCCGACGGAGTGGAAAATCTGTTTTTGGCACTATTGGTCACCTGCGCGATCACGGCAAGCACCCAACGGACAGCGAAGCGCCAATCCCCAACCAGAATAGCCGGATCACCGTTCCAGGGCGTCCAGCGCCCGGTACAAGGTGACGTTCGCAGCCACCGCAAGACGGCGAAACCGATGAAGTGGAATAGGCTTGAGCGGTGAGATCGGCAGCGGCAAATCGTCAGGCTCGCCCGTGCGACAGTATCGCGCCAGCGCTTCGCCAAGCCCCACCATGAGCCCGATTCCGCGGCCTTGGCAGCCGGCCACCATCAACAATCCAGGCTGAGGCTCGTGAAGATGCGGCAGCGCATCGCGGGTCATGGCAACACGACCGAACCAGCGATGCTCGACACGCACGGCGCCAAGCATGGGAAAAAGGCGATGCATGGCCCGTTCCAGATGTCGCCAGTCCTCCGTCCTTTTCGGCACGCGCATCGGACCCCGTCCACCGAGCACGAGACGCCCGTCGGGCGTGCGGCGATAGTAGACCAGGATCCGGCGGCTGTCGGAGACAGCCTGGCCGCTTGGCAGGATGAAGTCGAAGGAGGCTGGCAGCGGTTCCGTCGCGATCTGAAAGGAATTTAGCCAGACGAGGCTTTCGGCGAGGTTGGGGACCAGTCCCTGCGAATAGGCATTGGTCGCAACGAGAACCTTCGAAGCTCTCAGCGAGTGGCCGGACAGCGTTTCCACGCGCCAGAGCGCTCCATCCTTCCGCAGAGATGTCGCAGCATCGTTCAGCACGAGGGCCGCACCGGATGCAATTGCGATGCGCGCCAGTTCATGCACCAGCGCCAGAGGATTGACGACACCGGCCCGGCGATCGAGAAAACCGCCCCGATAGCCCTCGGCTCCGGTCAACAGCGCTACATCGGCCTGGTTCAGCAGCGCCACATCGGCGCCTTGCGCGCGCCATTGACGATTGCGCTGCACGGCCACCTGCAGGGCCAACTCGGTATGCGCCGCCTGTATCCAGCCCGAGCGCTGATGCTCGACCTCCAGTCCTTCCGCGCCGATAAGATCGAAAACGGCATCTGCGGTTTTCGCTGAGAACTGCAGGAGCCTTCGACCGGCCTGTTCGCCAAACAGCGCAAGCAGGGTTTCCGGGTCCTGCTTCAGTCCGGGAATGACCTGGCCCCCATTCAACCCGGACGCCCCATCACCAAGCGAACCGGCCTCGATCACCTGAACAGAAAGCCCGGCGCGCGCGGCATGCAGGGCGGTGGACAATCCCTGATAACCGGCTCCGATGATCAGAAGGTCGACCTGGCCATCGGCAAAGCGGCACACGATCGGCGAGGTGGGCCGTCGCCACGGGGACGAAATTGAAACTGCGGATGGCATCGAAAGGAGACCTGAACATGATCAATGAAATACCAAGGCAATCTGCCCGGCAAAAAGAAGCCGGACAATAAACGTGAAGCTGTATTTGTACGCGTGGTAGAATGACAGGCTACTTACTTTAGCTCAGGACGATAAGCCTGCGCGTCCTGCTATCATGCTTCGGTCGGTAACTGCCAATCGATCGCAGATCTGCATCGGGAAACCAGATAATCATTCGCCTGCGAAAAGTGACGGCAACCGAAGAAGCCGTTATGGGCCGAAAGCGGCGATGGATGCGGCGCCTTGAGGACAAGATGCCGCGATCTGTCGACAAAGGCGGCCTTCTTCTGCGCATATGAGCCCCAGAGCATGAACACCACGTGCTCGCAATCCTCGTTGACCGCCCGGATGACCGCATCGGTGAACCGCTCCCAGCCCTGCCCCTGATGCGAGGCCGCGCGCGCCTCCTCGACGGTCAGCACGCTATTGAGCAGCAGCACGCCCTGGCGCGCCCAGTGCTCCAGGAAGCCATGTCGGGCTGGCGCAATGCCCAGGTCACTCTGCAACTCCTTGTAGATGTTGACCAGGGAGGGCGGAATGCGCACGCCGGGCCTGACACTGAAGCAAAGCCCATGCGCCTGCCCGGCCCCGTGATAGGGATCCTGACCCAGAATGACCACACGGACCTCAGTCAGCGGGGTGAGATCGAGAGCCCTGAAGTATTCGGCTCCCTTGGGAAAGATCTGCTTTCCTACCGCCTTTTGCCTTTGCAGAAAATCCTTGAGGTCGCGCATGTAGGGCTGGGTGAATTCGTCTGCCAGCACAGCTTTCCAGCTGTCTTCGAGCCTGACCTCCGCGTCCGCCATTGCCGCTGCTCCTCATTCCCGATTACATGCACGAAGACGATAGAAACCTGGCAACCGACCCTGTCAACCTGCTGCCGCTGCGAGCACACAAGAGAACCGTGAAGTCATTCCTGAAACTCTGGCGCCGCCACCCGGTGCTCACCTCGGCCTTTGTCATGGCCATGGCGCTTGCGATCTTCTTCGCCGGACGGACGATCTTCTTCGTGGTCTATTGGAATGACCCGGCGCGGCAGGATCTGGCACCCAAGCCCTGGATGACCATTGGCTATGTGGCCCATTCCTGGCATGTGCCTGTCGAGAAGCTGGCCCGCGACCTCAACCTGCCACCGCCACCCAAGGATGGCCCTCGTCCCTCGCTCGAACGCCTAGCCGAACAGCGCGGCCAGAGCTTCGATCAGTTCAAGGCCGAAATCGAAGCCTCCCTGGCCGAACTGCGGCGACAAAGGTCAGATCAATGACCCTGACTGAAACGCTGCTTGCGTCACTGCCATCCTATGGTTTGTCGCTGCTGGCGCTGGTCGTTTGCGTCAGCTGTCTCGGGGCGCCCCTGCCCGCATCCATCGTCATGATGCTCATGGGCGCGCTCGCCGCCGCTGGCGACTTTACCTTGTGGACCGTGGTCGCCGTGGCACTCGCCTCTGCAATTGCAGGAGACCAGGCAGGTTATCTGCTCGGGCGCATCGCAGGGCAGCGTCTGCTTCCCATCGTGGCGAGGAACCCACATCGCCTGAAGGCGCTCCACCGGGCAGAGCAGCAAATGGACGCGCGCGGCAATCTCGCCGTTTTCCTCACCCGGTGGCTGCTCTCACCGCTTGGACCCTACCTCAACCTGATGGCCGGCGCCTCCGGTTTCCCATGGTTTCGCTTCACCCTCGCAGGCATTCTGGGCGAGGCGGTGTGGGTTATCCTCTACACGGGGCTGGGCGCGAGCTTCAGCGAAAGTGTCACGGAGATCGCCGAGATCAGCGGCAGCATCAGCGGTTTCCTTGCAGCCGCTGCCGTCGCCGCCTTCCTGGGCTTCAAGCTGCTTCAGGCACTGGCCAGCAAGGATTGAAGCTTCGCCGAACTGTCACACTGCGATGTTATGCGGAAGACAAAATCCGGAGACTCGCCATGACTGTTCTGATCTGGTTCGCCGCGATCGCCCTTGTCATCCAGCTTGCAAGCATCGCCTTCGTCCTCTCCGCCAGACTGCGCAACCCAAACAGAGGAACGACGTCGACCCCACGGCCGCCCGTCACCTTGATCCGCCCCATCTGCGGTTTGGAAAACAATCTTGAGCGCTGCCTCGCTTCCTCGTTCAGGCTCGATTGGCCCGCTTACGAGATCCTCTTCTGTGTCGCCAGAGCCGACGACCCGGCGGCCACCCTTGCACGCCGCCTGATGGCAGAACACCCACATATCCCCGCAAAGCTTCTGGTCGGAGAGGACCTGTTCAGCGTCAATCCGAAGATGAACAACGTCATAAAGGGCTGGCGCTGCGCCCGCCATGACTGGATTGTCATGACCGACAGCAACGTCCTGATGCCATCGGACACGATAGAGCGCATGCTTGCCCGCTGGGATGAGCAGACCGGCCTCGTCTGCTCGCCTCCGGCCGGCACGGAACCTGAAAACTTCGGCGCTTTCCTCGAAAGCGCCTGGCTCGACAGTTTCCAGGCCCGCTGGCAGCTGTTTGCCGATGCCGTCGGATTCGGCTTTGCCCAGGGCAAGTCGATGCTCTTCAACCGCCAGCTGATCACCCGGCTCGGCGGTTTCGAGCGGCTTGGCGAGGAAGTCGCGGAAGATGCGGCGGCCACGCTCCTCATCCGCAGCGCGGGCCTCAAGGTCCGGCTCGTACGCCAGCCTTTTCCTCAGCCGCTCGGGGAGCGCGACATCAGGGCCGTCTGGAAGCGCCAGCTGCGCTGGGCCCGCCTGCGCCGCGCGTCCTTCCCGATCTACTTCCTGCCGGAGCTCTTCACGGGAGCCGCCCTGCCTGCCGCAGCGACCATTGCACTGTCGGCGATGGGCAGCATGCCGCTTTATGCTCCCCTCGCCTATCTCGCGCTATGGTACGGCGGCGAAGTTCTGCTCGCCCGGACCTATGGCTGGCCGGCCAGCTGGCGCATCATCCCCGCCATGGCAACACGTGACCTTTTTCTGCCGGCCCTATTCATCGCCGCCTGGTTCGGCAGCGGCTTTGAATGGCGCGGCAACGCGATGACGGTAGCCGACAACGACAATGGCCGCACGGCACGGCTTCGCAAGGCCGTGGTGAAGACCCGCGACAAAGCCAGAGCCCTCGTCGCTGCGCGCGGCCTCTAGGCTTTCTCAGAGAAAAAAGCGGGCGGGACCGCCTGGCGATCGCCGCCCGCAAGAGGGAGGTGTAGTCTTTGCCGCTCAGATCGTGCCTTGGCCCATCTGTTCGGCGATGTAATCCGCCTGTCGGATCGCAAGAGAGACGATCGTCAAGGTCGGATTTTCTGCGGCGCCCGTGGTGAACTGGCTACCGTCTGAAACGAAGAGATTGCTGATGTCGTGCGTTTGGCCCCATTTATTGACGACGCCGTCCTGCGCCTTCTCGCTCATGCGGTTGGTGCCGAGATTGTGGGTCGACGGATAAGGCGGCGTGGGGAAGGCCCTGTTAGCACCGACCGCTTCATAAAGGGCGACACCCTGCTTGTAGGCGTGATTGCGCATTGCCTCATCGTTCGGATGGTCAGTGAACCAGACATCCGGGATCGGCATGCCGAACTTGTCCTTGAGCTCGGCATGCAGCTTCACGGCATTCTGTTCCTGCGGCATGTCTTCGCCGACGATCCATAGACCGGCCATGTTCGCATAGTTGTCGAGCGCCGAGGTGAAGGACCGGCCCCAGCCGCCCGGATCGAGAAAGGCCGCCATGAACGGCAGACCGAGCGCAAGCGTCTCGAGTTCATAGCCGCCGACGAAGCCGCGCGACGGATCGTGCCTTGCTTCGTCACGGATGATCCCGGCCATGGTCGTACCGCGATAGAAATGCACCGGCTTGTCGAACACGGCATAGACCGAGCCGGTCGTGTGGCGCATGTAGTTCTTGCCGACCTGACCGGAGGAATTGGCCAAACCATCCGGGAACTTCGATGAGGCGGAGTTCAGAAGCAGGCGCGGGCTTTCGATCGAATTGCCGGCAACGCAGACGATGCGCGCCTTCTGGCTCTTCAGGTTGCCGTCCTTGTCGGCATAGACGACGGCATTCACCTTGCCATTGGCATCATGCTCGATCTTGATGACATGCGACTGCGGCCTGACTTCAAGCTTGCCGGTCGCTTCGCCCTTCGGGATTTCCGTGTAGAGCGTCGACCACTTCGCACCCCATTTGCAGCCCTGGAAGCAGAAGCCGGTCTGCTGACAGCTCATGCGGTCGTCGCGCTCTGCCGAATTGATGGCCATATTGCCGGTATGACAGTCCTTGTAACCCAGCTTGTCGGCCCCGGCCTTCAGGATCTTGAAGTTGTTGTTGCCGGGCAGCCCTTCGATACCATTGGTCCGGGTCACGCCCATCTTGTCCTCGGCCTTGGCATAGTATGGCTCGAGGTCGGCAAGGGTGATCGGCCAGTCTAGGAGATTGGCCCCTTCGACCTTGCCGTAATGGGTGAGCGTCTTGAACTCGTGCTCCTGGAAGCGCAGCGACGCGCCAGCCCAGTGCGTGGTCGTGCCGCCGACGGCTTTCACAATCCATGCCGGCAGGTTGGGGAAGTCTTTGGCCACCCGCCAGCCGCCGCCGGTGGTGCGGTGGTCGAGCCAGGCAAGCTGGGCAAAGCTGTCCCATTCGTCGTTGATGAATTCCTCATGCTCGATGCGGGCACCGGCTTCGAGCACGACGACGTCGATGCCCTTCTGGGCAAGCTCGTTGGCAAGCGTTCCGCCGCCTGCACCGGAGCCGATGATGACGACCACGCTGTCGTCGTTGAGATCATAGGGCGCTGCCATGTTTTCCTCCCGGGAAATCGGTCAATTTGGGTAAGCGCCGCCGTTCCCATCCGCGATGGGCCTCCTTCCGGCGACGATGAATGCGTGTCTTGGGGTTAGCTCAGAGCCAGGTGATGTCGTTGAACCCGCGCTCGATATAGCCGCCCTTGGAATAGGACTCGCCCTCGTAGCCGAAGATCGGCCAGATCTCCTTCTGGTTATAGAGGCTGACCACGAGGTCGCCTCGCACGGCCTGAAAGAAGGGTGTCGTCTCGATGTCGCGCAGGATCGCCACACGATCGTCTTCCCAGCCAAGCCCACGATAACCGCCGGCACCTGCCCGCTTGTCGAGATCGGCAATCCCGTCCTCGATCAGCGCCTTGTGTTTCTCGTCCTTGGCCGCCAGCGTGTCCTGCCCCTTGACGGCGACGGCATAGAATTTGTCGGCCAGCTGGTCATGCGGATAGATGTCGCGCGCCAGCTTGATCAGCGTGGCGATGGTTTCGGGCTTAAGCGCAGTGGCTTCCAGGCCCCAGGCCTGGTCGGGACAGATCACGGCGGTGCCCGTGACCATCAGCACGGCACTCGCCGCACCGGTCTTCAGAAGCTGGCGGCGAGACATGCCCCCGGTCTTGTCGAGTATCGTTACCACGTCATTCTCCTCCCATGAGATGATGTGCGACGGCCTGCTGCCGTCACCCCAGGCAGGCGCTGACCGCGCCGACCGTCTGCGAAACAGAAAAGGCCGGGAGTTCCTCTTCCCCCGGCCTTCCGATCATTTGAACCGTCCGTGCCGGGCCAAGACTTCGATCTTGTAGCCGTCGGGGTCGGTGATGAAGAAGAAGCGCGCGATGAGAACACCATCCCGGTTGAACTCGACGATCTTGTTCGGGTTCAAGCCCAGATCGGTGAGACGCGCGTGCTCGGAATCCAGGTCCGAAACGCTGACGGCGAGATGGCCGTAGCCGGTGCCGAGGTCATACGCTTCCTCGCGCCCCTTGTTGACCGTCAGTTCCAGCTCGAATTCGCTTTCCGAGTTGCTGAGATAGATCAGGGTGAAGGTTTCGAAATCGAGACGGTCCGCGATCTCCAGCCCGAAGGCCTTCGTATAGAAGTCGACCGAGCGCTCTTCCTGAAGAACACGGATCATCGAATGGATCATTTTGGCCAAGGGGCTGCTCCTCGCATGCTGACAAATGTCATGTCTGGAGAATGTCGCGATTTGCCGGAAGGCTGGTAGCAGCCCATTACCGCAGGCGAATTTTTTCGCCGACGGCTGTGCCCATTCTTCGCACCCGGGCGAGGCAGTTTAGAGAAGACGGAAATTGACCGCCGGCCCGCCCCGCAACATAATGCTCAAAACACTAAAGAACGAAAAAACGAAAACCAGGGAGGAGTATGCCATGTGTGAAGTCTTCGCAGGACAGGACCCGGCCCGCTATCGCGCGGTCAACCGCTCCGTCCGTATCGGTGGCCATTCCACCAGCATCCAGCTCGAAGCCGCCTTCTGGGTGCTGATCGACGAGATCGCCGCCAGCCAGAATTTCTCGACGTCCCGCTTCCTCTCGACGCTTTACGACGAGGCGCTCGAGATCAACGGCTCGGTCTCGAACTTTGCCTCGCTTTTAAGGACGAGCTGCCTGATCTACCTGATGAGCAAGGCGCAGAATCCAACAGAGCCGCAGGAATTCCACATCATTGCTGCGGAGTGACGAGGGCAAGGAAGCGTGCCACGGCAGAGGCCGGATCGCATCAGGACAGGTAACACCACAGGTCACGAATAGCCGCCCGTCTTGGGAGCCGGAGACGGGTCGCACCCATCTTCGCCGCGCATCTTTTCGGCCATGGCCGCGGCCGCATTCGCCAACAACCAGGTATCCGTCCCATTGGCCATGAAGCGCACGCCGGCCCGGCGCGCGAGCGCGATCATTTCCGGATCGCCGGTCATGATGCCCGCCGGCTTGCCGGCAGCCTTGATCTTGCCGATCAGCGCCTCGACCGTCTGCATCACCTCCGGCACTGTCGCCTTGCCGCCATACCCCATGTCGGCCGAGAGATCGGCAGGACCAATCAGCACGGCATCGACGCCCTCGACCGCGAGGATCTGATCGGCATTTTCGACGCCCAGGCGGCTCTCAATCTGGGCGATGAGGCAGACTTGCGCATTCGCCGTCTCGGCGTAATCGGCGATCCGCCCGAAATTCGAGGCGCGCCCCAGGCTCGCGCCCATGCCTCTGATACCGTCGGGCGGATAACGTAGCGCCTTGGCCAGAAGCTCCGCCTGTTCGCCCGTCTCGACCATCGGGATCATCAGCGTCTGCGCCCCGATGTCGAGCGCCTGCTTGATCAGCCAGGGCTCACCGACCGGCAGCCTGACGACCGGGTGCGAGGGATGCCGGGCAATCGCCGCCAGCTGGGCTGCGATCAGCGGAATGTCGTTCGGCCCGTGCTCGGCATCGATGAGGATCCAGTCAAAGCCGGCCCCGGCGCAGATCTCCGCCGAATGCGGATTGGCGAGCGCCACCCAGAGCCCGGTCAGGAGCCCCCTGTCTTCACGCAGCGCTTTCTTGAAGAGGTTCACGGGGGCGGGCATGGGCAGTCTCCTGGAGCAATCATGATCCGGCAGACAGACCGGAGTATTCAAGCTATCCCCGGAAGCGGGATGAACCGCAAGCCTCGTTGTTGATCGCCGGTACGCCGCGCGATTGAACCTCCGGGCTTCTCCGTGATAGGGGCAGCTGAACTCTTCAAAGCGCAGGAACTGACCCATGCTCCCCTGGATCCAGCTCGACACGGCCAAGATACCCGGCGGCAGCGAATTGCGCCTGAAACAACGCGGCACGGAATTCTCGATCATGCTCGGCAGCAACGAGCTGATGAACAGCCGCCTCAGCGGCTCTGAGGAAGCGCTCGCCACGCTGGCCTTCGAGCGGATCGTCGATCACAAGCGCCCGCATATCCTGATCGGTGGCCTCGGCATGGGCTTTACGCTCCGCGCCGCCCTGGCTGTGCTGCCTGAGGATGCCAAGGTGACCGTCGCCGAACTCGTGCCCGCCGTCGTCGACTGGGCGCGCGGCCCGATGGCCGAGATCTATGCCGGCAGCCTCGACGACCCGCGCGTGGCCATTCACGTCGGCGATGTCGGCGCGTTGATTGCCAAGTCCAAAGGCCTGTTCGACGCGATCCTGCTCGACGTCGACAACGGCCCCGACGGCCTCACCCGGGAAGAGAACGACGGCCTCTATTCCCATGACGGGATTCGCAAATCCAAGGCAGCGCTGACCCGCGGCGGCGTTCTCGGCGTCTGGTCGCAGGGGCCGGACCCCAGGTTCACGCGCCGCTTGAAGGACTGCGGCTATGGCGTGGAAGAGATTCCCGTCCGCGCCGGGAAAGCGGGGCGCGGCAAGAAGCACATGATCTGGATGGCGAAGACGTGATGGCGATACCCTGCTGCACCGGTTCGGCTTCGCCAACACCCCCCTCTGTCACTGCGTGACATCTCCCCCACAAGGGGGGAGAGCGGGGCGTCGCGTCTGCCGCTAGCTCCACAACACTAAAGGGAGAACGCCGGGCTGGCGGCTCAGCCAGTCTCCCCCCTTGTGGGGGAGATGCCCGGCAGGGCAGAGGGGGGTGCCGTCCGGCAAAACGGGAAAGACTACCCCCACAACCCACGCGGCGGCAGCGGCATGACCGCGCCGTCATAGGCAATCGCCGGCTCGCGGTCGCGCGCCAGAAGCAGCGGACCGTCGAGATCGACAAAGGCCGCGCCCTGCCCGATCAGAAAAGCCGGGGCCATGGCAAGCGATGTGCCGACCATGCAGCCGACCATGATCTCGAAACCGGCATCCAAAGCCGCATCGCGCATTAAAAGCGCTTCCGTCAGACCACCCGTCTTGTCGAGCTTGATGTTGACGGCATCATACTTGCCCTTGAGGCTCGCCAGCGATGCCGTGTCGTGGCAGCTTTCGTCGGCACAGACCGGCAGGACCCGATCGAGACCGAGAAGCGCCTCATCTGCGCCTGCTGGAAACGGCTGCTCGACCAGCTTGACCCCGAGATCGAGAAAGACGGGCGCCAGCGCCTTGTATTGCTCCAGGCTCCAGCCCTCATTGGCATCGACGATGATATCAGCGTTCGGGGCGCCTGCCCTGACGGCCCGGATGCGTTCGATATCACCCTCCCCGCCGAGCTTGACCTTCAGAAGCGGCCGATGCGCCTCCTTCTCCGCCGCTGCCCGCATGCTCTCAGGCGTGCCGAGCGACAGCGTATAGGTGACCGATAGCGGCTTTGGCTCTTGCAACTTTGCAAGGTGCCAGGCCGGAAGCCCTGCCCGCTTGGCTTCGAGATCCCAGAAGGCGCAGTCGAGTGCATTGCGCGCCGCCCCCGGCTTCAGCCTGCTCTGCAGCCCTAGCCGATCCAGCCCCTGGGCCACCTCCGGCACCAGCGCATTCAGCACATCGACGACACTCTCCACCGTCTCGCCATAACGCGCATAAGGCACGCATTCGCCCTGCCCGACAAACACGCCATCCGTCAGCCGCACCGTGACCACTTTCGCCTCGGTCTTCGACCCGCGCGAAATCGTAAACGTCCCGGCGATGGGAAAGCTCTCGGGCGTGACGGTCATCTGGACGGGCATTTCTTCGGACCTCCCTGCGGGACACCTCCCGCGAATCGCTGCTCTTGCACGAAGATGCAATCCTTTCTATATCCGTCAACTAAAGGACCGGTACCGGCAGCGGGTGAAAAACCCGGCAGAGCCTGGCCAAGATCGCCTGAAGCGGCGGGCTGAACGGTCGCATGAAGCACAGAGACGAAGCCCGTGAACACGCTGGATTTTGACAAGAGACCGGAAGATACGCGCGTTGTCGTCGCCATGTCGGGCGGCGTGGATTCCTCCGTCGTCGCCGGCATCCTGAAGCGCGAGGGCTATGACGTCCTCGGCATCACGCTGCAGCTTTATGACCATGGCGCCGCCGTCCATCGCGCCGGCTCCTGCTGCGCCGGCCAGGACATCGACGATGCCCGCCGCGTCTGCGAAACGCTGGGCATTCCCCATTACGTGCTCGACTACGAACAGCGCTTCCGCGACACCGTGATCAACCCGTTCATGGAAAGCTATGTCGCCGGCGAAACGCCGATCCCCTGCGTGGCCTGCAACCAGACGGTCAAGTTCGCCGATTTGCTCGCGACCGCGAAAGAACTCGGCGCCGATGCGCTGGCGACCGGCCACTATATCCGCTCGAAATCCGTGCCGCTGGCAAACGACCCCGGCCACCGCGCCCTCTTCCGCCCGATCGATAGCGAGCGCGACCAGAGCTATTTCCTCTTTGCCACCACGCAGGAGCAGATCGACTATCTGCGCTTCCCGCTCGGCGCCATGTCGAAGGCGGAAGTCCGCGTGCTTGCCGAAGAGATGGGCCTCGTCGTTGCCCAGAAGGCCGACAGCCAGGACATCTGTTTCGTGCCCCAGGGCAAATATGCCGACGTCATCAACAAGCTGAAGCCGAATGCGGCTTTGGCTGGCGAGATCGTCCATCTCGATGGCCGGGTGCTGGGCAATCACGAAGGCATCCTGCATTACACCATCGGCCAGCGGAAGGGTTTAGGGGTAGCCACCGGCGAGCCGCTCTATGTCATCTATCTCGACGCCCGCTCTCGCCGCGTCATCGTCGGCCCGAAGGAAGCGCTGGAAACCCACCGCGTCTATCTGCGCGACATCAACTGGCTGGGCGACCGCACACTGGCGGAAGATGCAAGTGACGGCATGCCCTGCTTCGCCAAGGTGCGCTCCACCCGCCCGCCGACACCGGCCATGCTGCATGCCGATGAAAAGGGCGTCTATGTCGATCTCGAAATCGGCGAAGCGGGTGTGGCCCCCGGCCAGGCCTGTGTCCTCTATTCCGCACCGGGCGCCGACGCCCGCGTCTATGGCGGCGGCTTCATCGAGCGCTCGGAACGTTCAGGCACGGCCGAAAGCGCGCTGAAGGCGCTTCTCGCCAGCCCCGTGGCGGCATGAGGCCAAGGCTTTCGGGCCGCTCTCAAGCTCCTCAGTCAAGCCGGTGGAAAGCCACGTTGTTTTTGGCCAAACCGCGCTTGACTTTGATCGGACCCTCGCCTTATAAGCCGCCCATCGCTTCGGACGGCGACGGCTTCTAGGCCAGAATGTTCGATGTGTGGCGGGGTAGCTCAGGTGGTTAGAGCGTGGGATTCATAACCCCAAGGTCGGCGGTTCAAGTCCGCCCCCCGCTACCAAAGCTCTCCAGTTTAGCAGATTGTTAGTCCGGCAAAGTGGCGCAGCGCTTCAGCGTGTAACTAGTGATTATTTGCCATTCTTGACGCCCAACCAATTTCCCGCAAAGATTGCACCAATCATCGCGACACCGAGATTGGATGATGTTCCATGCCCAACGAAACGCCGAAGCGCCGCATAGCGACGGCAGCCGCATTGAAGGACAGCGACGGTGGTGGCACATTTGATACCATGGAACAGCGCGTGAAAGCCCTAGAAGACGACATGAAGCGGGTCCTGCAGGATACCGCCGAGATCAAGGGCATGCTGCGCGCAGCCCCTTCCGCGATCGAATTCGGCGAGTTGAAAGGCCGCGTCAACAGCCTTCCAACCATGGGCAAGGCCGCCGCCATGCTGTCGATCGCAACTGCTGTCATTGTCAGCCTCAACAACTGGTCCGCAGTACGCTCCTGGCTCGTCGGCTAATCTGCCCTACCGCGCCGCCCAAACCAGCCCTCTCCGCACGATCTCCCGCATCTGCGCCACATCGAACTCCGCCGCCTGGTGGCCGAGCGAGGAATAGAACACCCTGCCCTGCCCGTGGCGGCGCTTCCAGACGACCGGGATCACATGGCCCTCGATCCAAGCATCGTGCTCGCCGGTAAAGGTCGTGGTCGCCAGCACCTCGTTGTTCGGGTCGACATGCATGTAATACTGCTCGGAGCGATAAGGGAAATCGCCAATGCCGGAGACGAGCGGGTCCTCGGGCTTCACGATATTGACCGTGTAATCGTAGATATTGCCGGGATGGGCGACCCATTGGCCGCCGATCATGTACTGATATTGCACGCAATCGCGAAAACTGTCGCCGGCCTGGCCGTGGAAGCCGCCGAGGCCGACGCCGCCGCGGATGGCGAGTTCCAGGTTCTCGATTTCAGGCTTTTCGATCTTGGTCATCGTCAGCATCGGCACGATGAGGCTGTAGTCGCGGATCGCGGGATCGGCAAAGGCCTCCGTGCCCGCCTCGACCCGGACAGTGAACCCTTCGGCCTTGAGCATGTCGGAGACGATGGCAGCACATTGGTCGGGCTGGTGCCCATCCCAGCCGCCCCAGCAAATCAGAACCTGGCGCATGAAAATATCCTTTTTGAAATGAGCTCAGCGGCCGATCAGGCCATCGACGAGCGATTGTTCGAGCGGCGCCGGCCGCTCGACACTGGTGGTGATCTTGACGGTTTCGCCCCGGTCGGACGCCGTCTGGAAGGCTTCCATCACCTCAAGCACATGCAGCGCGAGATCCCCGTTTGCCCGATGCGGGCGGTTGGAGAGAATGGCATGCGCCATGTCGGCCACGCCAAGTGAGCGCCAGTTGCCCTCAGCGTAAGGCAGCGTCACCGGCTTGCCTTGCGCCTCGCCGGTCAGCGGCAGGACAAAGACGTCGCCGCCGAAATGATTGGGATCCGGCACGATCAGCGTGCCCTCCGTGCCATAGACCTCAAGCGGCTTGTGCCAGTGGGCGGCGACATCAAAGCTCATGGAGATCTGCACCACCGCGCCATTGGCGAAGGACATCAGCCCCG
Organism: Rhizobium sp. AQ_MP; assembly: GCF_014237835.1. Lineage (GTDB taxonomy): Bacteria > Pseudomonadota > Alphaproteobacteria > Rhizobiales > Rhizobiaceae > Allorhizobium. The sequence continues at coordinate 2,212 of NZ_JACJVI010000009.1, read as the reverse complement.
CAACATGCGTCGGCACATGCACGGGGATCGTCTCGCCCCGGCGCGGCTCGCTGCCGACCTTTCTGCTGTCGCGCACCTTGGTGGCAAACCCCGCCACCTTCTCGACCGGACCGAAGAGATTGACGAGATCGGTAATGTAGTAAGGCCCCATGTCGAGCATCGGCCCGCCACCGGCCTCGTAGTAGAAGTCCGGATTGGGGTGCCATCGTTCATGGCCGGGGCACATGAAGTAGGCCGTCCCGCCGATCGGCTGGCCGATCACGCCCTGATCGATCAGCCCGCGCGCCGTCTGATGCGCGCCGCCGAGAAAGGTATCAGGCGCAGAACCAACACGCAGATTGAGCGGTTTCGCTGTCTCGACAAGCCGCTTGCCCTCGGCAAAGGTCACGCCGAGCGGCTTTTCCGAATAGACATGTTTGCCTGCGGCAAGCGCTTTCAGCCCCACCTCGACATGCGCCTTGGGGATCGTCAGGTTGACGATGATCTGCACTTGCGGGTCGGCGTAAAGCTCATCGATCGAACGCGCGGTCACGCCGAATTCAGCGGCCCGCGCCTGCGCGAGATCGGCATTGAGATCGGCGATGCCGCAGACCTTCAGGATCGGAAAATGCTGGAGCGCCTTGAGATAAGCGCCTGAAATATTGCCACATCCGATGATGCCGATGCCGACCTGCTGCATACGCAAAAATCCTCACTCCCGAACCAGTTCCGTCCATCATCGCCGGGGCAAGGACGAAATCGCCCCTCCTCGCTGCCCACAGCCGCGCGGCAGACTGGTGGCAAAACGAACCGTCGTCAACGCCTCATTGTATCTGGGTCAAAGCTTGTCGACAGGCATTCTCACAGACCCGGCAGGCCTCGCCGCAGATCCGGCAGTGTTCGTGCATTTCGCCGTGACGGCCACATTCGTCGGCGCACAGCGCACAGGCCCGCGTGCAGGCTTCGACAAGCTTCTGCAGGACCTCGGTATTGCGTCCGGTGCGCCGGATCGCAGCCCGCCCGGTGGCAAGACAGATGTCGGCGCAGTCCTCATTCAGGCGGATGCACTGGCGAAGCTCCGCCACCATGTCTTCCGCCAGGCAGGCGTCCGCACAGGAAATGCAGGTCTGGGCACAGTTGAAGCAGGCCTCGATGCAGGCAATCAGCGCATCATTTGCGGCTCCCTCCATCCGTGGATGGGTTTCGATCATGGCGCGAATGGACATGGGGCTGGCTTCCTTTCTGCGGTTGGACGTGCAGGCGAAACCATAAACGGTGCACCGTGTTCCCCTCCCCTGATCGGGGGATGCAAGATCCGGGGGCGGTTAAGAAAACCTTTCGTTAAATTTTAATGAATAGAATGGAGAGCCTGTAGCGAGGTTTTGTCATGCGTACCGCTCTCTATTCTGCCCTCGGCGTCATGCTGATGCTGTCGGCCTGCGCCAAGCCGCCAACCCAGACCCGCAATGCCTGCGCGATTTTCGAGCAGCGCGACGGGCTGTTCAACAACTGGCGCCGCGCGGCCGTGGCCGCCGAGCGCGAATACGGCGTGCCGGTGCCGATCCTGATGGCGACGATCTATACGGAATCGAGCTTCCGCCATAATGCCAAGCCGCCACGCAAATGGTATTTCGGCTTCATCCCGGGCAAGCGCCCGTCGACCGCCTATGGCTATTCGCAGGCGCTGGACGGCACCTGGGAACGCTACCAGCGTGAAACCGGCCGCTGGGGTGCCCGCCGCACCGACTTTGCCGATGCCATCCGCTTCATCGGCTGGTATCACCGCCAGAGCGCGGAGAAGGTCAATATCCCTCTGAACGATCCCTACAAGCTCTATCTCGCCTATCACTCCGGCCACACCGGCTATCTGCGCGGCGCCTACAACAAGCGGCCGGAGGCCCTGCGGGGCGCGAAGAGATTTACTGATATTACCTATACTTACGCAAGGCAGTTGCAGCAGTGCCCGGGTTGAGGGCGGAGCTGAAGGTTCTTTGAGCGTCTGCTGACGACGGCGTAGAGGGTTGCCCCCTCTGCCCTGCCGGGCATCTCCCCCACACGGGGGGAGAGCCGAAGCCCGCGACGTGCCCACGCCTCAAAACCGTTCAGGAATTGAGACCTGTCACGAGAGTGAGGCGGCCACGGCGGTGGTGGCCACTCTTGTAACTTCCCGAAAGCCGCGTTTGAGGCTGTAATGGCAGGCGCGGTGGCGGATGGGAGACCGACACACCTCAGG
>NZ_JACJVI010000089.1 GCF_014237835.1 Rhizobium sp. AQ_MP | reverse complement strand
GCTTATACTCGCGGCTGAATATTCGTCTTTGCATTCATGCTCTCCGGTTTCAGGAGGAACACCTTAACTCGGTGTCCGAAAAACCGGCAGCAGGCCATACGAAGGGGACCGCCGCCAAAAGGTGGTCTCGATGACCCACAAGGGTCAAAACCTAGCGCTGAGTCTGATGGATACCCTGACCGGAAGGTGATCCTGGGACAAAAATTGGGTCACAAGCCTGGGTCACAACAAAAAAAGTTGCGTCCGCATGTCCCTGAATTTTATGCGAAAATTAGGACCCGTAGGCCATGGCGGAGAGGGTGGGATTCGAACCCACGATACCCTTGCGAGTATGCCGCATTTCGAGTGCGGTGCTTTCGACCAC
>NZ_JACJVI010000088.1 GCF_014237835.1 Rhizobium sp. AQ_MP | reverse complement strand
GTGCCGCGAGCGCGGCCGGCAGCGACCGCGAGTGAGGCGAGAACGGTGAGCTGGCAGGTGAAGGCCTTGGTCGAGGCCACACCGATTTCCGGGCCGGCGAGGATGGGGAAGACGGCGTCCGATTCGCGGGCGATCGTCGATTCCCTGACGTTGACCACCGCGCCGATTTTCAGCCCATTGTCGCGGCAATAGCGCAGGGAGGCCAGCGTGTCGGCGGTTTCGCCGGACTGGGAGATGAAAAGAGCCGCCTGATCCTTGGACAAAGGCATTTCGCGGTAGCGGAATTCCGAGGCGACATCGATCTCGACCGGCAGGCGGGCATAACGCTCGAACCAGTACTTACCGACGAGACCCGCGAGATAGGCGGT
>NZ_JACJVI010000087.1 GCF_014237835.1 Rhizobium sp. AQ_MP | reverse complement strand
TTGCGCGGCTGGTCGACATCCGTGCCCATGAAGACGGCGGTGTGATAGGCCAGCAGCTGAATCGGGATCGAGTAAATCATCGGCGAAACGATCTCGGCGACCTCGGGCAGCACGATCGTCGCCATGGTCGGGAGCTTGGAGGCGGCTGCGCCCTTCTCGTCAGTGATGAAGATGATCTTGCCGCCGCGGGCTGCCACTTCCTGCATGTTCGACACCGTCTTCTCAAAGAAGCGGTCGAAGGGGGCGATGACGATGACCGGCATGTTCTCGTCGATCAGCGCGATGGGACCGTGCTTGAGCTCGCCGGCGGCATAACCTTCGGCGTGGATATAGGAGATTTCCTTGAGCTTCAGCGCGCCCTCGAGCGC
>NZ_JACJVI010000086.1 GCF_014237835.1 Rhizobium sp. AQ_MP | reverse complement strand
GGGGGAGCGACTGTCTTGGCAGTCAAGCGTTTTGCCATGGTTTTTCGTCCCGGATGATGGCGTTGAGGATGGTGAGCAGTTTGCGCATGGTGGCGACCACGGCGACGATCTTGGGCTTGCCGGCAGCGACGAGCCTGTCTCGGAAGGCCTTGAGAACAGGGTTGTGCCGGCTGGCGACGAGGGCGGCCATGAACAGCACGGCCCGCACCTTGCCGCGACCTCCGCCGATGAAGCTCTTGCCCCGCCACGCGCCCGATTGTCGTGTCCAGGGCGCAAGCCCCGCAAGCGAGGCGATCTGCCTCCGGTCAAGACTGCCCAGTTCCGGCATCTCGGCGAGAAGCGTGCGCGCCGTCGCTGGCCCCACACCTGGCACGGA
>NZ_JACJVI010000085.1 GCF_014237835.1 Rhizobium sp. AQ_MP | reverse complement strand
GGATGAAGCTGCGAAGCGCCGGCTGATGCCGATCGTGCGTGACCTCATCCAGACCGTCGTCATAGGCAAGACGCCTGGCCACCAGCCGGCAAGCCTGCAAGTCCATGGCGATATCGCCAACATCATGGCTTCCATCGACGCGATCGATGTCCTGCAGCAGCAGTTCTTCGCTGCTGCCCAGAACGACCTGATGACGCGTATGGCTTCGGGAGAGATCGATACGGATGCCAAGAAGAACAAGCTCATCGAGGCCTATATCGATGAACTGTCACGCAAATTGCCGGAGTGGGAGAATTTGCAAGTCTCAGTGGTTGCGGGGGCAGGATTTGAACCTGCGGCCTTCAGGTTATGAGCCTGACGAGCTACCGGGCTGCTCCACCCCGCG
>NZ_JACJVI010000084.1 GCF_014237835.1 Rhizobium sp. AQ_MP | reverse complement strand
GGAAACCCACCTGAAAACGAGTATTCCCTATCAGAGCCGTGGAAGACGACCACGTTGATAGGACGGGTGTGGAAGTGCAGTAATGCATGAAGCTTACCGTTACTAATAGCTCGATTGGCTTGATCGTTCTCATTGCTTATGCTCATCAGCGCTGCTTGCAGCCGATGATGCTTCTCTTTTGTCCTGACGCGCTTCGCGCTCCGGACGGGCCGCCAAACGATTGGCGACGGCCTATCGGCCTGTATGGGTAGTCCCAGGCAGACGATGGCAAAGACGACGTGTTCAAATAAAGAAAACAGGCGAATGCCTGCCAGCTTCTCAATGATTGCCCTTAGCTGACCTGGTGGTTATGGCGGGGTGGCTGCACCCGTTCCCATTCCGAACA
>NZ_JACJVI010000083.1 GCF_014237835.1 Rhizobium sp. AQ_MP | reverse complement strand
GCCCTTTCCTGAACATCTGCCGCGTGAACGTGTCGTTATCGCCGCTCCAGCCAGTTGCCCCTGCTGCGGCTCGGCAAAGCTGTCGAAGCTCGGCGAGGATATCACCGAGACCCTGGAGGTCATCCCGCGTCAGTGGAAAGTCATTCAGACCGTGCGGGAGAAGTTCTCCTGCCGCGAATGCGAGAAGATCACCCAGCCGCCAGCGCCCTTCCATGTGACACCTCGCGGCTTTGCCGGCCCCAACCTTCTGGCGATGATCCTGTTCGAGAAGTTCGCCCAGCATCAGCCGCTCAATCGCCAGAGCGAACGTTATGCTCGCGAGGGCGTCGACCTCAGCCTGTCGACGCTTGCCGATCAGGTTGGCGCTTGTGCTGCGGCCCTGAAGC
>NZ_JACJVI010000082.1 GCF_014237835.1 Rhizobium sp. AQ_MP | reverse complement strand
TGTTCGGAATGGGAACGGGTGCAGCCACCCCGCCATAACCACCAGGTCAGCTAAGGGCAATCATTGAGAAGCTGGCACAGGCGTTTGCCTGTTTTATTTGTTTGAACACGTTGTTTTGCCGGCTGCGTGGGACTTCCCATACAGGCCGGTCGGCCGTCGCGCCTCGTGGCGCGCGCCGTCCGCAGCGAAGCGACCGAGGTCGCGACAGCGTGAGGACAAAACAGATGGCTTTGTTCATCTTCGATGAACATAAGCAATGAGAACGATCAAGCCAATCGAGCTATTAGTAACGGTAAGCTTCATGCATTACTACACTTCCACACCCGTCCTATCAACGTGGTCGTCTTCCACGGCTCTGATAGGGAATACTCGTTTTCAGGTGGGTTTCC
>NZ_JACJVI010000081.1 GCF_014237835.1 Rhizobium sp. AQ_MP | reverse complement strand
CACAAATGCGGACGAAGCATCCCCGTCTTGCCACTTTTCCTATCATCGTACACGGAAATATACGAGAGGCCAGATGAAGCTTGTCTAGGAGTGGCCACATGGGTCGATTGACGGAGAAGAATGCCCTTATCATTGGGGGGACGCATGGAATGGGTCTGGCGACTGCAAAGGCCCTTGTGGCCGACGGCGCGCAGGTGCTCGTTACCGGAGCTAACCCCTCGAATGTCCATAGAGCTCATCTGGAGCTTGAAGGACGCGCGAATGCCATGGGGTCGGACATTTCCCGCGCACAAGACAGGGAGGTGCTCGCCGCAATGGTGGCGGAGCGTTTCCAGTCGCTCGACGCGCTGTTCATATTCGCGGCCGTGGCAGAGTTCGCGCCGTTCGATCAAG
>NZ_JACJVI010000080.1 GCF_014237835.1 Rhizobium sp. AQ_MP | reverse complement strand
TCGACGGTCCAGATGGCGCAGTCCTGGAAATTGAGATCCTTCAGGATCTTCGACGTGTGCTCGACATCACGCGACAGACGATCGACGTTGACGCAGAGTACGACATCGATGCGTTCGCGCTTCACATGCGCGAGAAGCTGCTGGATACCGGGGCGTGAGGTGAACGACGTGCCGCTGATTGCGGAGTCGGAGTAAACGCCGCAAAGCGTCCAGCCCCTGTCGGCAACGAACTTCTTGCCGAGTTCCGTCTGGGTCTCGATCGAGACCTCGTTCTGACGGTCGGTCGAGTAGCGGGCGTAGAACAAAACTTTCTTGGGCATTGGGTCCTCATTCATAAACAGATTGCGCGTGAGAGACATGCTTAGCCTGGCCGGGACAGCTTGGGAGCCCCGGCCAGAGCCAG
>NZ_JACJVI010000008.1 GCF_014237835.1 Rhizobium sp. AQ_MP | reverse complement strand
AAAAGCTGCGCTTCGCAATCCGCGAAGGCGGCCGCACCGTCGGCGCCGGCATCGTCGCTTCGATCATCGAGTAATCGATGATCAGCGATCGATGGCGAAAGCTGCCGACGCTACTAGAAATGTTCAGATGGCGCGCAAGCGCGATCTGAACGCGGCGCCGGCATCGTCGCTTCGATCATCGAGTAATCGATTGAGAGGGCGGCCCTGGGCCATCAGCCCGGGGCCGCTTTTCGTTTCCGTCTGTCGGTTGGCGCAAGCCAGTCATGCAGACAGCGCGCATGTCGCCAATTCGTCCGGCTGGGCGGATTGACGAAAGGCCGATTGCGGTGTATGTCGCCGGCCACGATCAGAATCGCACGGTGATTTGCACCGTCAGTTCTTAGCGCTGCAGATTTCAAGGCCTGGTGACGGGTCGAGTTCGGCAGGGCTCCTCATGAATGAAAAGAGTGACAGGGGCACCCCGTGGTGTCCCTGTGATTTTTGAAAATTAGGGGCCGGCCAGTCATGGTAATTCACTGTCTCTGCGTATGCGGGACGCAAGAAAAGAAACAAGGACAAGTCGAATGAACGGCCAGAATATCCGCATCCGCCTGAAGGCGTTTGATCACCGGGTTCTCGATGCCTCTACGCGGGAGATTGTCTCGACCGCAAAGCGCACCGGTGCAAGCGTTCGCGGCCCGGTACCGCTCCCGACCCGTATTGAAAAGTTTACCGTCAACCGTTCGCCGCACGTCGATAAGAAGAGCCGCGAACAGTTCGAGATGCGCACGCATAAGCGCCTGCTTGACATCGTAGACCCGACCCCTCAGACCGTCGACGCTCTGATGAAGCTCGACCTGGCTGCCGGCGTTGACGTCGAGATCAAGCTCTAAGAAGGAATTCCGGCGAGAGCCGAAATAACAAGGAAGGTACGTGGCAAGACCTGCCAACGACTTCTCGAAACGGGAAACCCGAAGGTTCGGAAGGGCCGGAGTGGAATCCTTAAACAAAGAGGAAAGGCCGAGATCTGATCGAGGCCGCGACTCTCAAGAGGAATGAACCAATGCGTTCAGGTGTGATTGCACAGAAAGTGGGAATGACCCGCGTCTACAACGACGCCGGCGAACATATCCCGGTAACAGTTCTGCGGCTGGATAACGTACAGGTCGTTGCCCAGCGTACGGTTGACAAGAACGGCTACACCGCGCTCCAGCTCGGTGCCGGCACGTCCAAGGTCAAGAATACCACGAAGGGCCTGCGTGGCCACTTCGCTGCTGCGAGCGTTGAGCCCAAGGCCAAGCTCGTCGAGTTCCGCGTTTCCGAAGACAACCTCATCGATGTCGGCTCCCAGCTGACCGCGAGCCATTTCGAAGCCGGCCAGCTGGTCGACGTCACCGGCACGACGATCGGTAAGGGTTTTGCTGGTGCCATGAAGCGCCACAACTTCGGCGGTCTCCGCGCTACCCACGGTGTTTCCGTTTCGCACCGCTCGCACGGTTCGACGGGTTCGAACCAGGATCCGGGCAAGGTCTGGAAGGGCAAGCGCATGGCTGGTCACATGGGCCAGACGCGCGTCACCACCCAGAACCTCGAAGTCGTTTCGACTGATGAAGATCGCGGTCTTATCCTTGTGAAGGGCGCCGTTCCCGGCTCCAAGGGTTCCTGGATCATCGTCCGCGACGCCGTCAAGTCGGCGAAGTAAGGGAGCCAAGCACATGGAATTTAACGTCAAGACCCTCGAGGGCAAGGACGCCGGCAAGGTTTCTCTGTCGGACGAAATCTTCGGCCTTGAGCCCCGTGAAGACCTGATCGCCCGTATGGTCCGCTACCAGCTCGCCAAGAAGCGCGCCGGCACGCACAAGATCAAGGGCCGTTCGGAAGTCTCCCGCACCGGCTCCAAGATGTACAAGCAGAAGGGCACCGGTCGTGCTCGTCACCATTCGGCCCGCGCTCCGCAGTTCCGCGGCGGTGGTAAGGCTCATGGCCCGGTTGTTCGCAGCCACGCCCATGACCTGCCGAAGAAGGTCCGTGCGCTCGCTCTGCGTCACGCTCTGTCTGCCAAGTTCAAGTCGGAAGACGTGATCATCGTCGACAATCTGGTTGCGGCTGAAGCCAAGACCAAGGCGCTCGTCGGCAGCTTCGCCTCGCTCGGCCTCACCAACGCTCTCGTCATCGGCGGTGCCGAGATCGACAGCAACTTCAAGCTCGCCGCTTCGAACATCCCGAACATCGATGTTCTGCCGGTTCAGGGCATCAACGTTTATGACATCCTGCGCCGTGGCAAGCTCGTGCTTTCCAAGGCTGCGGTGGAAGCTCTGGAGGAGCGGTTCAAATGACGGATCTTCGCCACTACGACGTGATCGTATCTCCGTCGATCACGGAAAAGTCGACCATGGTGTCTGAGTACAACCAGGTCGTCCTCAACGTCGCCAAGGGTGCAAGCAAGCCGGAAATCAAGGCTGCTGTCGAAGCCCTCTTCGGCGTCAAGGTCACCGCCGTCAATACGCTCGTCCGCAAGGGCAAGACCAAGCGTTTCCGCGGCTTCGCCGGCAAGCAGAAGGACGTCAAGAAGGCCGTCGTGACGCTCGCCGAAGGTCAGTCCATCGACGTGTCGACGGGCGTCTGAGGTAGGGAACAAGAACAATGGCATTGAAAAGCTACAATCCGACGACCCCCAGCCAGCGTCAGCTGGTCATCGTCGACCGTTCGGGCCTCTGGAAGGGCAAGCCGGTCAAGGCGCTGACGGAAGGTCTCTCCAAGAGCGGTGGTCGTAACAACCTCGGCCGCATCACGGCTCGCTTCATCGGTGGTGGTCACAAGCGCACCTATCGTCTGGTTGACTTCAAGCGTCGCAAGTTCGACGTCGAAGGCACCGTCGAGCGCCTGGAATACGACCCGAACCGTTCGGCCTTCATCGCTCTCGTCACCTACACCGACGGCGAGCAGGCCTACATCCTGGCGCCGCAGCGCATCGCTGCCGGTGACAAGGTCATCTCGTCCGACAAGGCCGTCGACGTAAAGCCCGGCAACACCATGCCGCTGCAGTACATCCCGGTCGGCTCGATCGTTCACAACGTCGAAATGAAGCCCGGCAAGGGCGGTCAGATCGCACGTTCGGCTGGCACCTACGTCCAGCTCGTCGGCCGCGATGCCGGCATGGCGATCCTGCGTCTCAACTCGGGTGAACAGCGCCTCGTTCCGGGCGCCTGCCTCGCCACCGTTGGCGCCGTGTCCAACCCGGACCACGGCAACATCAACGACGGCAAGGCTGGTCGTACCCGCTGGCGCGGCAAGACCCCGCACAACCGCGGTGTTGTCATGAACCCGGTCGACCACCCGCACGGTGGTGGTGAAGGCCGCACGTCCGGTGGTCGTCACCCGGTTTCCCCGTGGGGCAAGCCGACCAAGGGCAAGCGCACCCGCTCGAACAAGTCGACCGACAAGTTCATCATGCGCTCGCGCCACCTGAAGAAGAAGTAAGAGAGGTAGTCAGAAATGGCTCGTTCAGTATGGAAAGGCCCGTTCGTCGACGGCTATCTTCTCAAGAAGGCTGAGAAGGTTCGCGAGACCGGCCGCAATGAAGTGATCAAGATGTGGAGCCGTCGCTCCACCATCCTGCCGCAGTTCGTCGGTCTCACCTTCGGCGTCTACAACGGCTCAAAGCATGTGCCCGTCTCTGTCAACGAAGACATGGTCGGCCACAAGTTCGGTGAATTCGCTCCCACCCGGACCTACTACGGTCACGGTGCGGACAAGAAGGCGAAGAGGAAGTAACAATGGGCAAGGCAAAAGCCGAACGCCGGCTGAAGGACAACGAAGCGCAGGCAGTCGCCCGCACGATCCGCGTCAGCCCCCAGAAGCTCAACCTGGTTGCCGCGCTCATCCGCGGCAAGAAGGTCGAGCGCGCTCTCGCTGACCTGGAATTCTCCCGCAAGCGCATCGCCGGCACGGTCAAGAAGACCCTGGAATCCGCGATCGCCAACGCCGAGAACAACCATGATCTCGACGTCGATCAGCTGATCGTCGCCGAGGCCTATGTTGGCAAGTCGATCACCATGAAGCGTTTCCACGCTCGTGGCCGCGGCCGCGCATCGCGCATCGAAAAGCCGTTCTCGCACCTCACCATCGTTGTGCGCGAAGTCGAAGCCAAAGGGGAGGCCGCATAATGGGTCAGAAAATCAATCCGATTGGCTTCCGCCTCGGGATTAACCGCACCTGGGATAGCCGTTGGTTCGCCGACAACGCCGAATATGGCAAGCTGCTCCACGAAGACCTGAAGATCCGCAAGTATCTGATGGACGAGCTGAAGCAGGCCGGCATCGCCAAGGTCGTCATCGAGCGTCCGCACAAGAAGTGCCGCGTCACGATCCACTCGGCTCGCCCGGGTCTGATCATCGGCAAGAAGGGTGCAGACATCGAGAAGCTTCGCAAGAAGATCTCGTCGATGACCAACTCGGAAACGCACCTCAACATCGTTGAAGTGCGCAAGCCGGAAATCGACGCAACCCTGGTTGCCCAGTCGATCACCCAGCAGCTCGAGCGTCGTATCGCTTTCCGTCGCGCCATGAAGCGCGCCGTTCAGTCGGCCATGCGTCTGGGTGCCGAAGGCATCAAGATCACCTGCGCCGGCCGTCTCGGTGGTGCCGAGATCGCGCGTACCGAATGGTATCGCGAAGGTCGCGTTCCGCTCCACACCCTGCGCGCAGACATCGATTACGGTACGGCTGAAGCCGAAACCGCATACGGCATCTGCGGCGTGAAGGTCTGGATCTTCAAGGGCGAAATCCTTGAGCACGATCCGATGGCCTCCGAGCGCCGTGCGCTCGAGGGCGACGCCCAGGGTCCGTCGTCGAACCGTGAACGTGGCGATCGTCGCCGCGAGAACGCTTGATTGAACGCTGGCGAAAGATAAGCTCGGAGAAGTAAGAAAATGTTGCAGCCAAAGCGTACAAAGTACCGCAAGCAGTTCAAGGGCCGCATCAAGGGCGTCGCCAAGGGCGGTTTTGATCTGGCATTCGGTGAATTCGGCCTGAAGGCTCTGGAACCGAACCGCGTCAACGCTCGCGAAATTGAAGCCGCCCGTCGTGCGATCACCCGCTACATGAAGCGTGCTGGTCGCGTGTGGATCCGCGTATTCCCTGACGTTCCGGTCACGGCCAAGCCGACCGAAGTTCGTATGGGTAAGGGTAAGGGTTCGGTCGAATACTGGGCATGCAAGGTCAAGCCCGGCCGTATCATGTTCGAGATCGACGGCGTTTCGGAAGAGATCGCGCGCGAGGCCCTTCGCCTCGGTTCCGCCAAGCTCTCTGTCACGACGCGCTTCGTACAGCGCATTGCAGAGTGAGGATCAAGTCGATGAAAGCCGCAGACGTACGCGCCATGAGCGCCGACCAGCTGAACGACGAGCTTGCTAAGCTGAAGAAGGAGCAGTTCAACCTGCGCTTCCAGAAGGCCACCGGCCAGCTCGAGAAGTCTTCCCGTATTCAGGAAGTCCGTCGTGACATCGCACGCGTGAAAACCATTGCCCGCCAGAAGGCGGCAGAAGCCAAGGCCTAAGGACCAGAAGAATATGCCGAAACGCATTCTGCAGGGCGTAGTTGTCAGCGACAAGAACGACAAGACTGTCGTTGTTCGCGTTGAGCGTCGATTCGCCCACCCGCTGCTTCAGAAGACCGTTCGCCGGTCGAAGAAGTACAAGGCACATGACGAAAACAACCAGTACAAGACCGGTGACGTCGTTTCCATCCAGGAATGTGCACCGATCTCCAAGGACAAGCGCTGGACGGTGATTGCCGCCCAGGCTTAATTTACGGACTTCCTGCGCAAGGGCTTGCACCTTGCGCAGAAATCTGTATGAAGCAGGCCACTGGCTGAGAACGCTCGGAATCGGGCGTTCTTTTGCTTTGAGCGCACGGAAGGTCCCGTATGGGAAACCACCCTGTATCTATCTTCCCGCGCACACCAGAAATTTATCATAAGCCTGGATAGGGGGCCTCGGCCCAACCGTTCGGGTTACAACAAGAAGGCGACCTGACATGATTCAGATGCAGACTAACCTCGACGTGGCGGATAATTCCGGCGCACGTCGTGTCATGTGCATCAAGGTGCTGGGCGGCTCCAAGCGCAAGTACGCTTCGATCGGCGACATCATCGTCGTTTCGATCAAGGAAGCGATTCCGCGCGGCCGCGTGAAGAAGGGTGATGTGATGAAGGCGGTTGTCGTTCGCACCGCCAAGGACATCCGTCGCGCCGACGGCAGCGTCATCAGATTCGATAACAACGCAGCCGTTCTTATCGACAACAAGAAAGAGCCGATCGGCACCCGTATCTTCGGACCGGTTCCGCGCGAACTTCGCGCCAAGAACCACATGAAGATCATCTCGCTGGCTCCGGAAGTACTGTAAGGGGAGCGACGAGCGATGAACAAGATTCGTAAGGGCGACAAGGTCGTCGTACTCGCTGGCAAGGACAAGGGCCGTTCGGGCGAAGTCCTCCAGGTCTTGCCGAAGGAAGACCGTGCGGTCGTCCGCGGCATCAATGTTGTCAAGCGCCACCAGCGCCAGACGCAGACCGCGGAAGCCGGCATCATCAGCAAGGAAGCCTCCATCCACCTGTCGAACATCGCGATCGTCGACAAGGACGGCAAGCCGACCCGCGTCGGTTTCAAGGTCGTCGACGGCAAGAAGGTTCGTGTGGCCAAGCGTTCGGGAGAAGTGATCGATGGCTGAGGCAAAGTATGAGCCGCGGCTCAAGGCCGAATACGTAAACCGCATCCGCAAGGCGATGCAGGAGCAGTTCTCCTACGCCAACGAGATGCAGATCCCGAAGCTCGACAAGATCGTCATCAACATGGGCGTGGGCGAGGCGACTGCCGACTCCAAGAAGCCCACCGTTGCTGCTGCCGACCTCGCAGCGATCGCCGGCCAGAAGCCGGTCATCACGCGCGCTCGCAACTCGATCGCTGGCTTCAAGGTCCGCGAAAACATGCCGATCGGCGCAAAGGTCACCCTGCGCGGCGCCCGCATGTATGAGTTCCTGGACCGCCTGGTCAACATCGCGCTTCCGCGCGTTCGCGACTTCCGCGGCCTGAACCCGAAGTCCTTTGACGGCCGTGGCAACTTCGCCATGGGCATCAAGGAGCACATTGTGTTCCCGGAGATCAACTACGACAAGGTTGATCAGATGTGGGGCATGGACATCATCGTTTGCACGACGGCGACCAACGACGACGAAGCTCGGGCTCTTCTGAAAGAGTTCAACTTCCCGTTCCGTCAGTAACCGTAACGACGAGCGTAGAAGAGGAACTTCGATATGGCGAAGACAAGCGCAGTTGAAAAGAACAAGCGCCGCCGCAAGACCGTCGCCAACCAGGCTGCCAAGCGCGCAGGCCTGAAGGCGATCATCATGAACCAGTCTCTTTCGATTGAAGAGCGGTTCAAGGCCACCCTGAAGCTGGCAGAACTGCCGCGCGATGGCTCCAAGACCCGTATTCGCAACCGTTGCGAAGTCACCGGTCGTCCGCGTGCATTCTACCGCAAGCTTGGAATGTCGCGTATCGCGCTTCGCGAGCTTGGCAACACCGGCAAGGTGCCGGGCGTTGTGAAGTCGAGCTGGTAAGGAGAGGCCAATATGACGATGACTGATCCGTTGGGCGATATGCTCACCCGTATCCGGAATGGTGCCGCTCGCCGCAAGAGCTCCGTCACCACCCCGGCCTCCAAGCTCCGTGCACGCGTTCTCGACGTTCTGCAGGCCGAAGGTTACATCCGTGGCTACAGCCAGGTCGATTACGACAATGGCAAGTCTGAGATCACGATCGAACTGAAGTACTACGAAGGTGCTTCGGTCATTCGCGAAATCGGCCGCGTATCCAAGCCGGGCCGCCGAGTTTATGTCTCGGTTAAGTCCATCCCGCAGGTCGCGAACGGCCTCGGCATCACCATCCTTTCGACTCCGAAGGGTGTGATGGCCGATCACCAGGCTCGCGAACAGAACGTTGGTGGTGAGGTACTCTGCTCCGTCTTCTAAGACGGGCAGGGGATCTCCATAGCGAACAGACAGGATAAAAACTATGTCTCGTATCGGTAAGAAGCCCGTTCCGGTTCCGGCTGGTGTGACTGCCGCCGTCGATGGCCAGAAGGTCACGGCGAAGGGCCCGAAGGGTGAACTTTTCTTCGTCGCCAATGACGAAATCTCCGTGAAGCTCGAAGACAACGCTGTTGTCGTTCAGCCGAACAACGACTCCAAGAATGCTCGTTCGAAGTGGGGCATGTCCCGCACGATGATCGAGAACATCTTCAAGGGTGTTAAGGACGGCTACGAGCGCAAGCTCGAAATCAACGGTGTTGGTTACCGCGCGTCGCTCCAGGGCAAGAACCTGCAGCTGGCTCTCGGCTTCAGCCACGACGTTGTCTATGAGCCGCCGCAGGGCATCACCATTGCTGTTCCGAAGCCGACCGAAATCATCGTGACCGGCATCAACAAGCAGCAGGTTGGCCAGGTCGCCGCTGAGATCCGTGAATACCGCGGCCCCGAGCCCTACAAGGGCAAGGGCGTCAAGTATGCCGAAGAGCGGATCGTCCGCAAAGAAGGCAAGAAGAAGTAAGGAACGCGCGAAATGGCAAGCAGAAAAGAAGCACTTGTTCGTCGTGCCAACCGCGTACGGCGTCAGATCAAGGCGGTGGCCAATGGCCGTCCGCGTCTGTCGGTACATCGCTCGTCGAAGAACATCTACGCTCAGATCATCGACGACGTCGCTGGCAAGACCCTCGCGGCTGCCTCGACTCTCGATGGCGGCCTGAAGGGCTCGCTCAAGACCGGTGCGGACATCGCAGCAGCTGCTGCCGTCGGCAAGCTGGTCGCCGAGCGCGCCACCAAGGCTGGCGTCAAGGAAGTTGTGTTCGACCGTGGCGCCTTCATCTATCACGGCCGCATCAAGGCTCTCGCCGAGGCGGCTCGTGAAGGTGGCCTGACCTTCTAATCAGAAGTTTCCACCCGGGCTTGCGTCCGGGTGGATTTCCGGCTTTAAGCCGGTCACACCGGATTCCACCTTGCACCGGAAGGGCAGGGTGGAACTTTGCGTAATCTGCCGATTGCACCCGGAAAAGAAAAAGGAAAAGGACAATGGCACAAGAAAAGCGTGGTTCGCGCGAAGATCGCCAGAACCGTGAAGAGCGCGATAGCGAGTTCGTCGACAAGCTTGTCGCGATCAACCGCGTCGCCAAGGTCGTCAAGGGCGGCCGTCGTTTCGGCTTTGCAGCCCTCGTCGTCGTCGGCGACCAGAAGGGCCGCGTAGGCTTCGGCCATGGCAAGGCACGTGAAGTGCCGGAAGCCATCCGCAAGGCGACCGAAGCCGCCAAACGCGACATGATTTTCGTTCCCCTGCGTGATGGCCGCACCCTGCATCACGACGTCAACGGCCGTCACGGCGCAGGCAAGGTTCTCCTTCGCTCCGCCAAGGCCGGTACCGGCATCATCGCCGGTGGCCCGATGCGCGCCGTTTTCGAAACGCTCGGCATGCACGACGTCGTCGCCAAGTCGACCGGTTCGTCGAACCCCTACAACATGGTTCGCGCCACCTTCGACGCCCTGAAGCACCAGGTACATCCGAAGGACATCGCTGCTCAGCGTGGCCTGAAGTACGCTACCCTCCAGGCTCGCCGCGCTGCCTCTGGCAACGCAGCTGAAGAATAAGAGGAGTCGGATCCATGGCTAAGGCTACGAAGAAGACTGAAGCAAAGACGATCACGATCGAGCAGATCGGTTCGCCCATTCGCCGTCCGGAAGTGCAGCGCAAGACGCTCATCGGTCTGGGCCTCAACAAGATGCACCGGGTCCGCACCCTGGAGGACACCCCTTCGGTTCGCGGCATGATCCGTGCTGTCCAGCATCTCGTTCGCGTCGTCGACGAGAAGTGAGACGGGGGAAGTCATCATGAAACTGAATGAAATCAAAGACAACGAAGGCGCCTCCAAGGAGCGTATCCGCGTAGGTCGCGGTATCGGTTCCGGCAAGGGCAAGACCGGTGGTCGCGGCGTCAAGGGTCAGAAGGCTCGTTCGGGCGTTGCCATCAACGGCTTCGAAGGCGGTCAGATGCCCATCTACCGTCGCCTTCCGAAGCGCGGCTTCAACAACATCTTCGCATCCGAATACGTCACCGTTTCGCTCGGCCGTATCCAGACCGCGATCGATGCTGGCAAGCTCGACGCCAAGGCAACGGTTGACGCCGCTTCGCTCAAGGCCGCCGGTGTTATCCGTCGTGCCAAGGACGGCGTTCGCGTTCTGTCCGATGGCGAACTGAAGGCCAAGCTGACGATCGAAGTTGCCGGCGCCTCGAAGGCTGCCGTCGAGAAAATCGAAAAGGCTGGCGGTTCCATCAAGCTGCTCGAAGCAGCCAAGGAAGCCGCTGAATAAGTGAAAGACAATCGCCCGGGGTGCTTCACACCGGGCGATTTTGCTCCCATATGTGAGCCTCACGATCCCAGGACGGAATGGACGTCGTTTCGTCTTCCGGGTCATCTGGAAAACAAGGGTGTGAGGCATGCGGTTGTTCGCAACTTCTCCCGCGCCCTGTTTTCTTAAAAGCAGTTTGAACGAATAGCCTCCCGGTCTGACGATCTGTCGTCGCCGGTTTAGGTTTGCGGAGAATTCTATGGCTTCTGCAGCGGAACAACTGGCCTCGAACCTCAACTTCTCGACTTTCGCCAAGGCGGAAGATCTGAAGAAGCGTCTGTGGTTCACACTGGCCGCATTGCTGGTTTATCGCCTCGGCACGCATATTCCGCTGCCCGGCCTCAATCCCGAAGCTTACGCCGCGGCCTTCCAGGGCCAGTCCGGTGGCATCCTCGGCCTCTTCAACATGTTTGCCGGCGGCGCCGTCGAGCGCATGGCGATCTTCGCGCTGGGTATCATGCCCTACATCTCCGCGTCGATCATCGTGCAGCTGATGACCTCCGTCGTCCCCGCCCTCGAGCAGCTCAAGAAAGAGGGCGAGCAGGGCCGCAAGATCATCAACCAGTACACGCGCTACGGCACCGTTCTGCTCGGCACCCTGCAGGCCTACGGCATCGCCGTCGGTCTCGAATCGGGCCAGGGCATCGTGGCCGATCCGGGCTGGTTCTTCCGCATTTCCACCGTGCTCACCCTGCTCGGCGGCACCATGTTCCTGATGTGGCTCGGTGAGCAGATCACCTCGCGCGGCATCGGTAACGGTATCTCGCTGATCATCTTCGCCGGTATCGCAGCCGGGCTGCCGACCGCGGTCGCCCGCACCCTCGAGCTTGGCCGCACCGGCGCCCTGTCGACGTTCCTGATCCTGACCGTCATCGTCGTGGCGATTGCCGTCATTGCTCTGATCGTCTTCGTCGAGCGTGCCCAGCGCCGCCTTCTGATCCAGTATCCGAAGCGCCAGGTGG
Organism: Rhizobium sp. AQ_MP; assembly: GCF_014237835.1. GTDB lineage: Bacteria > Pseudomonadota > Alphaproteobacteria > Rhizobiales > Rhizobiaceae > Allorhizobium. Next base: position 266,811 of record NZ_JACJVI010000008.1, on the reverse strand, counting down.
GTAACCGCATGTTCCAGGGCGATACCTCGCACCTGCCGCTGAAGCTGAACACCGCAGGCGTCATCCCGGCGATCTTTGCCTCGTCGCTGCTGCTTCTGCCGGCAACTGCGGCAGGCTTTGCCGGCACGAGCCAGCTTCCGGGCTGGGCAACGACCGTGATTGCAGCCCTGCAGCATGGCCACCCGGTCTATATGCTGCTCTACGGCGCGTTGATTGCCTTCTTTGCCTTCTTCTACACGGCCATCGTCTTCAACCCGAAGGATACGGCCGACAATCTGAAGAAGCACGGCGGCTTCATTCCGGGCATTCGCCCCGGTGATCGCACGGCCGAATACATCGATTACGTGCTGACCCGCATCACGGTTGTCGGTGCCGTCTACCTCGTCTTCGTCTGCGTCCTGCCCGAAATCCTCATCGCACGCACCGGGATCCCATTAGCCCTTGGTGGTACTTCGCTTTTGATTGTTGTCAGCGTGACCCTTGATACTGTAGCACAGATTCAGGGACACCTGATCGCCCAGCAATATGAGGGCCTGATCAAGAAGTCGAAGTTGCGTGGAGGAAAGAGGGGACGATGAGACTGATTCTGTTAGGACCGCCGGGCGCGGGTAAGGGGACCCAGGCCCAGCGGATCGTGGAGAAGCACGGCATCCCGCAGCTTTCCACCGGTGACATGCTCCGTGCCGCGGTATCCGCCGGCACGGAGGTCGGCAAACGCGCCAAGGCTGTCATGGACGCCGGCAAGCTCGTTTCTGACGAGATTGTCATCGCCATCGTCTCCGAGCGCATCGATGCGCCCGACTGCGCCAATGGCTTCATCCTGGATGGTTTCCCGCGCACGCTCGTGCAGGCCGATGCCACCGAGGCCATGCTCAAGGGCAAGAACCTGGATCTGTCGGCCGTGATCGAGATCCGCGTCGACGACGAGATCCTCGCCGATCGAATCGCCGGCCGTTATACCTGCGCCAATTGCGGTGCCGGTTATCACGACGAAAACCTGAAGCCGAAGGTTGAGGGCGTCTGCGACAAGTGCGGTTCCACCCACTTCAAGCGCCGCCCCGACGACAACCGGGACACGGTCCGTACCCGCCTTCAGGCCTATTACAAGGAAACCTCGCCGCTGATCGGATATTACCACGCCAAGGGTAAGCTGCATTCGGTCGATGGCATGGGTGAGATCGATGCCGTGACCGGCGAGATCGATGCCATTCTCGCCAAGGTCTGAAGCCTGGCAACCTTAAGAATCTTCGCGGAGCCGGTTGCTTTTGGCCACCGATTCCGTTAAAGACCGCGCCAACTCGCGACATGACTGCGATCGGCGCGTTCTTCCAAAACGCTGGGAGACCGGGTTCGATCGTTTTGGTTTGTCGAGAACCCGAATTGTAATTGCGGTCCCTCTGGGCCGTGTAACGAGACACCACTTGCCGGATGGCAACTGGAAGCAAGGAGAATAGGCGTGGCACGTATCGCTGGCGTCAACATCCCGACTGCGAAGCGCGTTGTTATCGCGCTGACCTACATTCACGGGATCGGCCCGAAGTTCGCATCGGAAATCATGGAGAAGGTCGGTCTTCCGGCTGACAAGCGCGTTCACCAGCTGACCGACGCTGAAGTTCTCCAGATCCGCGAAACCATCGACCGCGATTATCAGGTCGAGGGTGACCTGCGTCGCGAAACCGCGATGAACATCAAGCGTCTGATGGACCTCGGCTGCTACCGTGGCCTGCGCCATCGTCGTGGTCTGCCGGTTCGCGGTCAGCGCACGCACACCAACGCCCGCACCCGCAAGGGTCCGGCGAAGGCGATCGCTGGTAAGAAGAAGTAATTTTTTCGAGGCAGTTGGCAATAGGCAGTGGGCAGTAGGGATACTACTGGCTACTGCCTAAATCCTATTGCCTCGATTGGTGTAGCCGCTGGCATTACGGCGGTGCTTAGATCAACTGAAAGGAAGACCATGGCCAAGGAAGCCGCACGCGTCCGCCGTCGCGAACGCAAGAACATCTCGTCGGGCGTTGCCCACGTCAATTCGACCTTCAACAACACGATGATCACCATCACCGACGCACAGGGCAATGCGATTGCCTGGTCGTCTGCTGGTGCCAAGGGCTTCAAGGGTTCGCGTAAGTCGACCCCGTTCGCGGCCCAGATCGCTGCTGAAGACTGCGCCAAGAAGGCCCAGGAACACGGCATGAAGTCCCTCGAAGTGGAAGTCTGCGGTCCGGGTTCGGGTCGTGAATCCGCTCTGCGCGCCCTCCAGGCTGCCGGCTTCATGATCACGTCCATCCGCGACGTGACCCCGATCCCGCACAATGGCTGCCGTCCGCGCAAGAAGCGTCGCGTCTAATCATTCTTCGTTTTGCCGGGCAGGCTTATTCGCCTTCCCGGTGCTTCTCATATTCGGCCGTCACGATTGAATGGTGATGGCGAACGGAAGGTAAAATCATGATTCAGAAGAATTGGCAGGAACTGATCAAGCCGAACAAGGTGGAATTTTCCTCCTCCGGCCGCACCAAGGCGACCCTCGTCGCCGAGCCGCTTGAGCGTGGCTTCGGCCTGACGCTGGGCAATGCTCTGCGTCGCGTTCTCCTGTCGTCGCTTCGTGGTGCAGCCGTCACGGCTGTCCAGATCGACGGCGTTCTGCACGAGTTCTCGTCTATCCCGGGCGTTCGCGAAGATGTCACCGACATCGTCCTGAACATCAAGGAAATCGCCATCAAGATGGACGGCGACGATGCCAAGCGCATGGTTGTCCGCAAGCAGGGTCCGGGCGTTGTAACCGCCGGTGACATCCAGACGGTCGGCGACATTGAGATCCTGAACCCCAACCATGTGATCTGCACTCTCGACGAGGGCGCTGAGATCCGCATGGAGTTCACGGTCAACAACGGCAAGGGCTATGTCCCGGCCGAGCGTAACCGCGCGGAAGATGCTCCGATCGGCCTCATCCCGGTCGACAGCCTCTACTCGCCGGTCAAGAAGGTGTCTTACAAGGTCGAAAACACCCGCGAGGGCCAGGTTCTCGACTATGACAAGCTGACCATGACCATCGAAACCGATGGCTCTGTCACCGGTGAAGACGCCGTCGCTTTCGCTGCCCGCATCCTCCAGGACCAGCTCTCGGTCTTCGTCAACTTCGACGAACCGCAGAAGGAAGCCGAAGAGGAAGCCGTCACCGAGCTCGCCTTCAACCCGGCGCTGCTCAAGAAGGTCGACGAGCTGGAGCTTTCGGTCCGCTCGGCAAACTGCCTGAAGAACGACAACATCGTTTACATCGGCGATCTGATCCAGAAGACCGAGGCAGAAATGCTGCGTACGCCGAACTTCGGCCGCAAGTCGCTGAACGAAATCAAGGAAGTTCTCGCTTCCATGGGCCTGCACCTCGGTATGGAAGTACCGGCCTGGCCGCCCGAGAACATCGAAGATCTCGCCAAGCGCTACGAAGACCAGTACTAAGAAACAAAAAGGCAGGGCCGTCTCTGCCTTTTCCAGTCAAACTGCGGGCGAATGCCCGTATGTGTCAGGAAACGGCAGCCTCTGAGACAGAGCCTGCACTTAAAGGAGAATAGCAATGCGCCACCAGAAAGCCGGCCGCAAGCTGAACCGTACCGCCAGCCACCGTAAGGCGATGTTCGCCAACATGGCTGCTTCGCTCATCACCCATGAGCAGATCGTCACCACGCTCCCGAAGGCGAAGGAAATTCGCCCGATCGTCGAGAAGCTGGTCACCCTCGGCAAGCGCGGCGACCTGCACGCTCGTCGTCAGGCCATCTCGCAGATCAAGGACGTCGATGCCGTCAAGAAGCTGTTCGACGCCATCGCTTCGCGTTACGCAACCCGCAACGGCGGCTACCTGCGTATCATGAAGGCCGGTTTCCGCCAGGGCGACAACGCCGCCATGGCTGTCATCGAGTTCGTTGAGCGCGACGTTGACGCCAAGGGCGCAGCCGACAAGGCCCGCGTTGCTGCTGAAGCCGAAGCTGAAGCTGCGTAAGTTTCCTCCCGCAAGGGAAGGATGAAAAAAGCCGGGTGAGCGATCACCCGGCTTTTTGCGTTTGACGGACCGCAATTCAACGGCCACAGTCGGCAACACGCCCCATTAGAAATGCCCGCTCCACCGCATTATCGCTGAGAGTGACCGCCCGGTCGTATGCCGCCCGCGCTTCCGCCTTCCGCCCCAGTCGAAAGAGGAAATCCCCCTTTGCCGCATAGAGCGGCAGATAGTCGGCAAGCTGCGGCTCCGCCTCGATCTCCGCCAGCAGCGCGAGCCCCGTCTCCGGTCCGAACGCCATGGCATGCGCCACGGCCCGGTTCAGCGCCACCACGGGCGAGGGGACACGGTTCAGCAGCCGGTCATACAGTTCGGCACTTCTGCCCCAGTCCGTATCCTCAAACGTCACCGCTCGCGCATGCACGGCTGCGAGCGCCGCCTGCAGCGCATAGATCCCGTCCTCGCCGCCAAGTCGCGTCACCATCGCCAGGCCGTCCAGCCCGCGCTGGATCAGCAACCTGTCCCAAAGGCGCCGGTTCTGCGTTTCCAGCGTCTGCGCGCTGCCATCCGGTCCGACCCGTGCCTTGAAGCGCGAGGCCTGCAGCTCCATCAGTGAAAGCAGCCCATGCGCTTCGGGTTCGGCTGGCGCAAGGCCCACCAGGATGCGTCCCAGCCGCATCGCCTCGTCGCAAAGCTGCGGCCGGATCAGGTCTTCGCCCCGGCTTGCCGCATAACCCTCGTTGAAGATCAGATAGATCACCTCCAGCACCGAGGCGAGGCGGGCATCGCGCGCCTCTCCGACAGGCACATCGAAGGCCACGTCGCCGTCACGCAGGATCTTCTTCGCCCGCACGATCCGCTGCGCCACGGTCGTTTCCGGGGTGAGGAAGGCGCGGGCGATCTCTTCCGTCGTCAGTCCGGCGATCACCTTCAGCGTCAGTGCGGTGCGCTGGTCGCGCGAGAGCAGTGGATGGCAGGCGGTGAAGATCAGCGACAGCCGCTCGTCGCCGATCTCGTCGTCAAGTGCGGCCTCGATGGTCGCCTGTTCGTCCGCCCTGCCGGTTTCGATGTCATGCGCCAGTGAGGCCTCGTGCCGCGCCATCATCCGGCGCCGGCGCCAGAGATCGACCGCCCGGCGCTTCGCTGTCGTCATCAGCCAACCGCCGGGATTGGGCGGGATGCCGGAGGTCGGCCATGTCGCAAGTGCTGACACCAGCGCCTCCTGCGCCAGCTCCTCGGCAAGGCTCAGGTCCCTGACATGTCTTGCGAGCCCGGCAGTCAGCCGGACCCGCTCCATGCGATAGATGCCTTCGATGTCCCGGGCGATGGCCTCGACCCTGACAGGTGAGGCCGAACAGGGGTCTCCGTCTCGTCTCATGGTCAGGAGTATGGACCGACCACCCGCCCGGTCAACCGCGGTCATTGCGTTCAGGCGTCGACACCGGTCGTGTCGCCGGCTGCGGCTGCCGGGTCCATCCAGAAGATCTCCCAGACATGCCCGTCCGGATCCTCCACCGACCGGCTCCACATGAAGCCGTGATCCTGCGGCGGGTTGGGATCGGCGCGTCCGCCGGCGTGACTTGCCGCGCCCACCACCCTGTCGACATCCGCATGGGCGTCGACGGTCAGCGCCAGAAGCATCTGGCTCGTCGCCTTGGCGTCTGCAATCGGACGGCTGGTGAAGGTCCGGTAGAAGTCGTGTGTCAGGATCATCACGCCGATCGTGTCGGTCAGCATCATGCAGGCCGCATTGTCGTTGGAGAATTGCGGGTTTTTCGTCGCCCCCAGTGCCTGGTAGAAGCGGGTGGAGACGGCGAGGTCCGTGACCGGCAGGTTGATGAAGATCATCTTGCTCATGATGCTCAGCCCTTCGACTTCTGCTGCGCGGCAAGTCCTTCAGCGGCGCGATCGTGGCTCGCCTGGCCCTCGGGTGAGGCGATCTCGGCGAAATCCTCCATCTCGTAGAAGGGCCGGATCTCGATTTCGCTCGGTCCCATCATCGGATTGGGGCAGCGTTTGACCCAGGCTATCGCCTCGTCCATGTCCTTCACCTCCCAGATCCAGTAGCCGGCAACCAGCTCCCGTGTTTCGGCAAAGGGTCCGTCGATCACCCGGCGGTCCGGACCGTCGAAGGCGACCCGCTTGCCCATCTTCGATGGCTTGAGCCCGTCGCCCGAGAGCATGATGCCGGCCTGCACCAGTTCCTCGTTGAACTTGCCCATATCCTCGAACAGCTTCGGCGGCGGCATGATGCCCTCTTCGCTGTCTTCCGTCGCCTTGACCATAACCATGACACGCATGTCGTCTCTCCTCTCGTTCTGAAGGACCGCTTTTTCGATCCTGCCCCCTAACGAACGAGCTAACCCGATTTCGACACGGCATGCGAAAAAAAACTTTGCCGGAATCTGCGGTTCCAGCAGCGGATCACTTCGGAATATGGATCGTCGCCCGGATGTGTTTCAGCGAAGCAACGATCGTAAACGTCATCATCACCAGCAACGTCCAGGAACTCCACTTGCCCAGATGCACCGTCGACCAGGCCCCGAGCTGGTTCGGATAGTGCCAGATGGCAAAGAAGGTCGAGATGTTCTCCGCCACCCAGATGAAAAACCCGATCAGGATGAAGGCAAGCAGCATCGGCATCTGCCGGTCGCGGTCGAAGGGACGGAAGATCACGGTGGTGCGGGCATAGAGCCCGATGGCGAGCGCTGCCAGATACCAGCGATAATCGCCGATATAGTGGTGGGTGAAGAAATTGAGATAGATGGCAAGTGCCACGAGGGTCGCCATCCAGTAGGGCGGGTGGTGGCGCACCCTGAGATCGAAGAGCCGCCAGGCCTGGATGATATAGCTGCCGACGGCGGCATACATGAAGCCGGAGAACAGCGGCACGCCGAGCACTTTGGTATAGGCGAAGTCCTGATAGGACCAGGAGGGATTGGCGCCCGATGTCTTGAACACCTCGAGCGCGAAGCCGACGATATGGAAAAGGCAGATCGCCTTCAGCTCGTCCGTGGTCTCGAGTTTCGTCCACACCATCCAGATCTGGATCGCAAGCGCGATGATCAGGAGCACATCGTAGCGCGGAATGCCAAGAAGCCCGGCGCGCGGAACGACGAAGATCGACAGGAAGAAAAGCCCGGCAAACAGGCAGGCCCGAGCTTCCTTGATGCCAAACAGCAGGAATTCGACGACGAAGCGCCTGAAGCCGGTCAGCGCGGGATGGGGCTTGTGGTGGATAAGCCTGTGGTCGATCGCGCTCAGGAGGCCGCTTCGCCCCTCCGCCACCAGTGTCATCGCGACCGCCTTCCCAGTTGCATTCCGTTGCAACCTCACTACTAAGCGGCCATGCAAGAAATCAAGGCATCGACGTCACTTCGCATGCGCCGGCTGGGGATAGCGCTTGGCATCATTGCCTGTGGTCTGGCGCTCCGGCTCGGCGGCTATGAAATTGGCCTGCCGTATCTCCTGGTCAAATATGGCGGCTCGACCCTCTGGGGCGCCATGGTCTACTTCCTGCTCGGCCTGCTCCTGCCGCGACAGCCGCTCATACGCCTGGCATTTCTGGCCGTCGTTATCGCAGCGCTGGTTGAGTTCAGCCGCCTCTACCACACGCCATGGCTCGATGAATTCCGCCTGTCCCTCGCGGGAGCGCTGCTGCTGGGCCGCATCTTTTCCTGGTGGAACATCCTGGCCTATGCAGCAGGCATTGCCCTGGCTGCACTCTTCGAAGCGCGTGGTGTCACCCATGCGGGCCGGGCGCCGGATTAGAGCAGGTCCAGCAAAAGTGCGTCAGCGGTTTTGCGTCCGGACTGCGTAAAAACAAATAGATAGAGCATTTCAGGTGATATCGTTTTCACCGGAAATGCACTAGCGGGTCGCACCCGCCATTCGCTTTGCCCTGCGCCGCTCCATGATCTTCGGCCTGACCAGCCGATAGCCGATAAGCACGATCGTCACCACGATGTAGAAGGCCGCCTCCGGATCGATCACCTTCAGCGACAGCGCGTAATGCAGGATCGCGACGATCAGGATCGGGTAGGTGAGCTTGTGCAGCCGGTTCCAGCGCGGGCCGAGCCGCCGGATTGACCACTGGTTCGAGGTGAGCGCCAACGGGATCAGCATCAAAAGCCCCGCCATGCCGAGCATGATATAGGGCCGCTTCAGCAAGTCGCCGGCGATCGACGACAGGATCATGCCCCGGTCGAGCGTCAGGTAGACGGCAAAATGCGCCAAAACGTAATAGAAGGCGATGAGGCCGAGCGCCCGCCGATAGGCGATGAGGTTGATGCCGAAGAGATCACGCAAAGGCGTCACCGCAAGCCCGAGACACAGGAAACGGAACGCCCAGAGGCCCAGCAGATGCTCGAAGGCACGGACCGGATCCGCGCCCAGTCCGCCATAGATCCCGAGATAGAAGGCATAGAGCCCCGGCATCAGCCCGACCGCATAAAGCACCCAGATCGACGCCGGCTTGTAGCGGGCGGGCAGGGCAGGGAAGGCGAGCGTTGTCATCAGTAGAACTTCGTCAGGTCCATGCCGGCATAAAGGCTGGCGACCTCGTCGGCATAGCCGTTGAACGGCAGGGTATCGATGCGCGCGCCACCGAACAGCCCGTCTGCTTCGCCGATCCGCCGCTCGGTCGCCTGGCTCCAGCGCGGATGATCGACCGCAGGATTGACGTTGGCGTAGAAGCCGTATTCCGACGGCTGCAGCCGGTTCCAGGTCGAGGGCGGCTCCTGCTCGGTCAGCGTGATCTTGACGATCGACTTAATGCCCTTGAAACCGTATTTCCACGGCACCACCAGCCGGATCGGCGCACCGTTCTGGTTCGGCAGCGTCTCGCCATAAAGTCCGGTCGCGAGGATCGCCAGCGGATGGCGCGCTTCGTCGAGCCGCAGTCCCTCGACATAGGGCCATTCCAGCGCCTGGAAGAGCCCGGCCTGTCCCTGCATCTCCTCTGGCCGCACCAGCGTCTCGAAGGCGACATATTTCGCCGAACCCAGCGGCTCGACACGGTCGAGAAGCGCCGAGACCGGGAAACCGATCCACGGGATCACCATCGACCAGGCTTCCACACAGCGCATCCGGTAGACGCGCTCCTCCATGGGGATTTCCTTCATGATCGTCTCGATGTCGATCACCTGGGGCTTTGCCACCAGCCCGCCAACCTCGATCGACCAGGGCCGCGTTGTCAGCGAACCGGCATTGCGGGCCGGGTCTTCCTTGCCCGTGCCGAACTCATAGAAATTGTTGTAGCTGGTGACGTCTTCCTTGGAGGTAAGCTTCTCGTCGAGCTTGTAGATGCTCGGCTTTGCGGCAAGCGGTGCAGCCAGCGCCTGCGATCCGAGCCCGGCCGCCGCAAGGCCGCCCGCAGCCACGCCCATGAATTCCCGGCGCCGAAGATAAAGCGATTTCGGCGTGATTTCGGAACTGGCGATTTTGGACGGACGATACGTGGACATGGTGGACCTCTTCGCACTCTCAGTGCCTATGACATAGGAGACGATACAGAGGAGAACAGAGTTTCACGCCATGGAAAAGAAGGTGGCGAGGAACAATTTCGTGTAGGGGAACGCAGGCTTTCGAATGTAAGAAAAGGCCCGCTGCCGCGACGCCTCAGCCGCACCAGCTGAGCTTATGGCCTTCCCAGCGATGGGCAAGACCACGGGCGATCAGGGCATCCCCGATCGATCGGCCATCCTGGAGCACAACGCGCAGCTTGCGGCCATACTGGTCCACATCGCGCCGCTCCCGTCGTTCCATGGTCAGTCCAGAACCATTCAGCGTCTGCAAGAGCGCCACCTGTGCCTCTTGCCCAAGACGCCTCTCGGCCTCGCAGGAAGGACGTCCGATCTCCGGCGCGTTGATATCGGAGATCCGGTACTTCACCGACCGGTACCAGAACGTGTCCCCATCGACCACGCAGTTCACGCGGTGGGGCCCGGAGCAGGTGACGAAACGCCCGTCGATCGCCTCAGTCCGGGGGGAGATTGCACCGGTCACACCATAATCGATCAGCTTGTTGCCGATCGGCACAATCAGATAGGAGTAGGGAAGCTTTTCGAAATGAATGACGGCCAGGCTGACAAGGCAGATGCTGACCAGGGCATGGCGGATGCGATAGAGCGCGGCAAACGGCTTCCAGCGCGGCGGAGGCGGCGGATTGAGCTTCTGACGGGCATCCTTCAGCAAGATCACGCGGGCAGGTTTCCGGGTCATCATGACGCCTCCTTCCGCAGTAAACTTTAGGAAAGACGTCTTGCCTCAGGCTTAAGCCGATCATTCAAATTTGAACGAAGACCGACCCGCAATGCGCCCGATCGGCAAAGATGGCATCCGGAACGCACGAGCTGGACCAGCTCTGCCCCGGGGCAGCTATCAGCCGACCTCCGCGCCGAAGGACTGGTTCAGCCCGCCATTGCAGTCCCATTGGATCAGCCGTTCGCCTGATCGCGTCGAGGAGCTGCGCACATCCATGCACCTGTTGCTGTTGACGTTGCGGAAGAACAGGCCGTTCGGCCCAGGCGTCACGTACCAGAGCTGATTGGCCTGGCCGCTGCAGTTCCACTGGATGACATCAATCCCGTTGCCACGCTGCGCCCCCCGCACATCGAGGCATAGGCCGCTGTTCCGATTGACGATCTGATAGGCCCGGCCGAGCGGATAGAGCATCCACTGCTGGTTTGCATTGCTGTGGCAGTCCCACTGAATGAGCTGGCCACCCGGACGGGTGTCGTTCTGGAAGATATCGAGGCAGAGGCCGCTGGCCGCATTGCGCAGGAAGACCGGATAATCCGGCAGCATTTGCCCCTGCGCGGGCAGAGCGGCGACGAGCAGGCCGGAAAACAGGAGGCGGCTGAGTGCTTTGGTCATGAAGATCCCCGGACAGGTTTGATATCCGGCGAGATTAGGCAGATGTCAGGTGCCCACAGCGTCCAAACTTTGCAGCCTTCCACCCGCGCTGCCGCAAATCACGTTTCGGAAAGCGTACCGCTTTTCAAGCTTCTGATGGTGCTTCGATCTGCCAAATCGGGTAGAAGTGCAGCAAATGAAGCTGCTTGGCCGTGTTCCCAAACCCGGAACGGCCAGAAAAAAGACAAAAGAGGATCACCCGATGCCCGTCTATCGTTCGAGAACCACCACGCATGGCCGCAACATGGCCGGCGCGCGCGGCCTCTGGCGCGCCACCGGCATGAAGGATGGCGATTTCGGCAAGCCGATCATCGCGGTCGTCAACTCCTTCACCCAGTTCGTGCCCGGCCACGTCCACCTCAAGGACCTCGGCCAGCTCGTCGCACGCGAGATTGAAGCCGCCGGCGGGGTGGCCAAGGAGTTCAACACCATCGCCGTCGATGACGGAATCGCCATGGGACATGACGGCATGCTCTACTCGCTGCCGTCGCGCGAAATCATCTCCGACTCCGTCGAATACATGGTCAACGCTCACTGCGCCGACGCCATGGTCTGCATCTCGAACTGCGACAAGATCACCCCCGGCATGCTCTCGGCCGCCATGCGCCTGAATATCCCGGCCGTCTTTGTCTCCGGTGGTCCCATGGAAGCCGGCAAGGCACTGCTGCAGGGCCGCAAGGTCGCGCTGGACCTCGTCGACGCCATGGTTGCCGCAGCCGATGACAAGATCTCCGACGCCGATGTCGACGAGATCGAAAAGAATGCCTGTCCGACCTGCGGCTCGTGCTCGGGCATGTTCACCGCCAACTCGATGAACTGCCTGACCGAAGCCCTCGGCCTGTCGCTGCCCGGCAATGGCTCGACGCTCGCCACCCATGCCGACCGCAAGCGCCTCTTCGTCGAGGCCGGCCATCTGATCGTCGACATCACCCGCCGCTACTACGAGCAGGACGACGAAAGTGTCCTGCCGCGCAACATCGCCTCGAAGGCCGCCTTTGAAAACGCCATGGCGCTCGACATCGCTATGGGCGGCTCGACCAATACCGTCCTGCACATCCTGGCGGCGGCCCATGAAGGTGGCATCGACTTCACCATGGACGATATCGATCGTCTGTCGCGCAAGGTGCCCTGCCTGTCCAAGGTGGCACCGGCCAAGCAGGACGTGCACATGGAAGACGTCCACCGCGCCGGCGGCATCATGCGCATCCTCGGCGAACTCGACCGCGGCGGCCTGATTAACCGTGATTGCCCGACCGTCCATGCCGAGACCATCGGCCACGCTATCGACCGCTGGGACATCACCCGCACCAATTCCGAGACGGTCCGCGAATTCTTCAAGGCAGCGCCCGGCGGCGTCCGCACCACCCAGGCCTTCTCGCAGGCCTCGCGCTGGGAAGAACTCGACACCGATGGCGAAAAGGGCGTCATTCGCTCCGTCGAACATCCCTTCTCGAAGGATGGCGGTCTCGCCGTGCTGAAGGGCAATATCGCCCTCGACGGCTGCATCGTGAAGACCGCTGGCGTCGACGAGTCGATCCTGAAGTTCAAGGGCCCGGCCCGCGTCTTTGAAAGCCAGGATTCCGCCGTCAAGGCGATCCTGTCGAACCAGATCGTCGCCGGCGACGTCGTCGTCATCCGCTATGAGGGCCCGAAGGGCGGCCCGGGCATGCAGGAAATGCTCTATCCGACGAGCTATCTGAAGTCGAAGGGCCTCGGCAAGGCTTGCGCGCTCGTCACCGACGGCCGCTTCTCCGGCGGCACCTCGGGTCTCTCGATCGGCCATGCCTCGCCGGAAGCCGCCCAGGGTGGCGCGATCGGCCTGGTGCGCGAAGGCGACCTGATCGACATCGACATCCCCAACCGCACGATCAATCTAGTCGTCGATCCGGCCGAACTCGAACGCCGCCGCGCGGAACAGGACAAGCTCGGCTGGCAGCCGGCCGAAACGCGCAAGCGCAACGTCACGACCGCGCTCAAGGCCTACGCCGCGTTTGCGGCTTCCGCCGACAAGGGCGCGGTACGCCAGCTGCCGGAATAAGCGGCTAAGAAACTGCTTGGGAGGCGGTTCGCCGCCTCTCAAATACTGTAGCCTTTGCTTGTTTCCTCCGCTGGAAATCGCTCTCCCGACGGCCAGCCGCTCGCCTGAATGTCTTGTTCTCAGGAGCCCAGATGACCGTCCCTTTCAGCCTCGTCGGCATCGATCATGTCGTCTTCATCGTCGACGACATGGAAAAGGCGCTGCGCTTCTATTACGACGTCCTCGGCTGCCGGCCCGGCTATACCTATCCGGCGCTCGGCATGGAGCAGGTCTGGTGTGGCAGCGCATTGATCGTGCTCTGGGACATCACCCATCCGGGCGGCCACAAAGCCGCCCCGCCGGTTGCAGGAGGTCGCAACGTCGACCACATCTGCATCGCCACCGGCCCCTTCGACCACGACGAACTGCGCGCGCATCTCGCAAGCCATAACGTTGCGATCGACCGCGAAGCCCTACACGGCGGCGCCCGCGGCATGGGCCATTCCTTCTACGTGAAGGACCCCTTCGGAAATACGATCGAGATCAAGGGCCCGGCCGAGTACCCGGACGGGCGTGGCTGACGGGCCCGTTCGCGTGGGCGATCACCGTTTCCGTCGGAACCATTCCTGCTTCTGGGTCTCGCGGACCCTCGTCAGATCGAACGAGGCAAACACCAGACCAGTATCGGGCTTGCCGATAGCGACGACGTGGCCTAGCTCGTCAACAGCCACCGAATGCCCGTCATCTTTGGGTTCAGGATAATTGGCCACCGCCATGCAGGTCACAGTCTGGAAAGCCGTGGCGCGAATCCCAGCTAGACGCACATCCCCGATCTCGGGATCGTTGGCCAGCGCGCAACTGTTGGGAACCAGAATGATCTCGGCGCCCGCGCGCATCAGGTCTGTGGCGACATCCGGAAACTCCCGGTCCATGCAGATCATCATCCCGACCGTGACCGAGCCGTGCGCGGTGCCGAGTTCGACCACGTCCGACCGCTCCCCCGCAGCGCAGGCGTCTTCCGGATTATCGAAAAAGCAGATATGCCGCTTGCGTTGCTGCAACACCGTACGGCCCTCTCGGTCGATGAAAAGCGCGGTGTTGAACGGCTTTTCCTGACCCCGCTCCAGCAGGGTCACGACAGCAGCGATCCGGTAGTGCTGCGCCGCCTGGCGAAACCGTTCGACAAAAGCCCCGTCAATCGGCTCGGCCGCGTTGATCCACGCCGCGCGGCCTGATGGTGTCGTGTCATACCGGCGATATCCATTCGAGAACATTTCCGGAAAGACGATAACGTCGGCGCTTTCCGCTGCCGCCTGGGCGAAGAGCGCCTCGATATCCACGCCCGGCAGCACCTGTGCCAGCGCCACCATGATTCGTTCGGCTTTCACTATTGCTGCTCCTCCGCCCATAGCCATGACGCAGAGCAGATAGGCGCAGCTCGGTGTTCGCGCAATGCGTGTTGACTATTCCAATTGCCGCGAAAGCGAAGAAACTGGCCAGCGACACCGCCTGGACCTCAGTCCCGGTAACTCGGATCCTCTTTGTCGAGACACGATTTCAGATAGGCGAAATGCTTCTCCGCCATGCCGCGATAGGGGATCCAGCCGTCCGACGTGCCTTGCGCGATCTCGTCGGAGAGAACCGCCAGTGGCTGGCCGGTCGAGAGCGCCAGGATCATGGTCTGAGCGGCCTTCTCGAAGAAATAGAGGTCCTCGAAGGCATCCGCCACCGTCTCGCCGGCAACCGACACGCCGTGATTGCCCATGACCAGCACCGCCTTGCCACGGATCATCTCCGCCAGCCGCTCGCCTTCTTCTGCCGCATCCGCGATCCCGCCGAAGTCGAGATCATAGCCGATCCGCCCGAAGAAGCGCGCCGTGTTGTTGTCGAGCGGCAGCAGCGTCGGGTCCTTGAGGCAGGAGAGCGCTACGGCATAAGGCGAGTGGCAATGCAGGATCACGCGCGCCTCCGGCAGCATCCGGTGCAGCGTGCCATGCACCGTCCAGGCCGAGGGATCGGGCGCATTGGGCCGGTTCATCACATCGAGATCGTCGGCGTCGAGCAACAGCAGGTCGCTCGCCTTCACCGTCGCAAAATGCTGCCAGCGCGGATTGAGCAGGAACTTCCGCCCATTGGTTGAAACCGCCGCGCTGAAATGATTGCCGACCGACTCGCTCCAGCCGAAGCGATGGCAGAGCCTGAAGGCGGCGGCGAGATCCTGACGCAGCGTGGTGAGTGCTGCCTCATCGAGCATGTCGTTTCGGGAAGCCGCGATGTTCATGCCTTGAACCGTCCTTCCGTCGTCAGTGCCCTGTAGGTCGAGCGCATCTCCTCGCGATCGGCATAGCAGCCGCGCAGATAACGATCGCCGCTGGTCGCCGAATAGGCCATGCGGCCATGCACGATGCGATGGTTGTCGAACACCATGCACTCGCCAGCCTTCATCAGAAAGCGCATCATGAACTTGTCGTCCTGCAGCATCTTTCCGAAGCGGCAGAAGGCCGGGTAATAGTCGTCGAGCACGGTTTGGGGCAGATCGAACATGTCAGCCATGTGCTGGCTGATCGTAAGCCCCGAGACCTCTCCATGTTTGTCGAGCTCGATCACCCGTTGCCGCGAGCGCATGTCGTAGTCGTCATGCTCGCAATAGAAGGGGATGTCGATCTCCGACAGCAGTCTGAACCCCTCAGGATCGATCTCCCGGAAGGCATTCGCGACAGCCACGCCGTCCGAATAGATGCTCATGCCGCCCTCGACGGTATTGGCCCGGCAGTGCAGGAACTGGATGCCCGGCGCATGCTCCTCCGCCGGTGTGTCGGTGTGCAGTTCCAGCGCCTTGGCGGTATAGGCCGTGTTGGTCGGGTTGATATGCGTCTTCACGTCGAAATATTCGCCGAAGAAGGTCGGCCGCACATGGCCCATCAGCTTGACCGTTTCGGTCAGCCCTTCATTGCTGTCGGGCATGTCGGTGACGATCGTCAGGCCTTCGACGATCATCGCTTCCAGCCATTTTGCCACCATCTTCGGATCGCGCATCAACTCCGGCTGCGAAAAGCGTGGGATGTCGGGATAGTGGTCGCTGAACCAGGCCTTGCGCGGCAGGTCGGCGGGATCCGGCCGGTGTTTGCCCTCGGTATAGAGCGCAAGCAGCGACAGCGGAAACCGCGACACGTGGTTTTCGCCCGCCCAGCGAATGACAAGCGTGTCTCCCTCGATCTCGGCACTATCAGCGCGCGGTGCTGCCGACAGATGGAAGATGTCGAAGCTGCGCTCGCGCGTCTTGCTGTCGAAGGAGGTGGGGCAATTGTCGCGAAGCCAGTAGTAGTTGAAGTAGGCCTGTCTGCCGTCGCCAAGCGGCAGGTGCAGGCCCTTGTCGGAGAGCGTTACGGCGTCGGTCGCAACATGCATGTTCATGGTCGGCTTCCTTAAGTATGGATGGGCGGCGAGCACCTCGCATTTGACGATCATCATCCGACTTTGCAGGAGAAGCCAGACCGATTATGCTTATGCTGAGTTAAGCTGGAGGTTAAGTTGAGCCGTCTTCCGCCCCTGCGCCTGCTGACCACATTCGAGGCCGTAGCCCGCCTCGGCTCGATGCGCGAAGCGGCCGCCGCCTTGAACGTCAGCCAGCCAGCCGTGACGCAAGCCCTGAAGGCGCTCGAGGATCATGTCGGGGCCGTGCTGATCGACCGCTCGACCCGGCCGGCCAGGCTCACCGAGCCCGGTCTTGAGCTTGCCCGCGCCACCCGCGATGGCCTCGACCTGATCGCCGACACCATCGAGGAAATCCGGACCAGCACCGGTCTCGAAGACCAGCGCCTGACCGTGGCCTGCACCATGGGCTTTGCGACCCATTGGCTGATGCCGCGCCTCAGCGACTTCTATGCCCGAAACCCCGGCCTCTTCGTCAATGTGCAGGTGCCACCCACCGACCTGCCGCAGATCTGGCCGGGGACCGATCTTGTCCTGCGCTACGGCCGTGGCACCTGGACGGACGGCACCACCTTGCGTCTCTTCTCCGAGATCGTCTGTCCCGTCGGTCACCCAGCGCTGGTGGAAAGCCTGCTGGCCAAGGGCGAGGGTCTGGACGCAGCGCCGCTGATCCATGTCCGCACGGTCGAGGCGCGTCACTGGGAGGGCTGGACCGATTATCTCGGCAGGCGCGGCCTGCCCAAACCGCGTGGCCAGTCCCACATCTTCGACAACTATGTGCAGGCGGTGCAGGCGGCGCTGGACCGCCGCGGGCTGATGCTCGGTTGGCGCTCGATCACCGACGCGCTCGTCGCCGATGGCAGTCTCAAGCCCTGGCCCGACGCCGCGCTTGACCTCGGCACCGCCTACTTTGCGACGGTGGCACCCGCGGCTGCCAAACGACCGCCCGTGAAGGCCTTTGTCGCCTGGCTTGGCGCAAACTCGGAAGGGGGCGAAGGGGTGGCCTGACGCCGCTCACTCCGCGCTAAAGCGCTCTTCTTCGCCCGGACCGTTCAACAGCTGAACCATGCTCGCTCTCTCGCAGAGAGCATGCCACCACGCTGCAAGGCGCGGGTGCATCGCCAACAATTCGGGGCCGACCGGAGCCTTCAACAGGTATCCGACCATCGGCGCCAGGTGAAAATCCGCGAGGCTGATGTCTGGACCTGCCATCCACCGGCTTTCGTCAACGAAGCCTGCGACGATACCGAGGTCGTGCGATGCGCGTGAAACTGCATGTGCGAGGCGTTCCTGGTCCACCGGGCTCCCGCGGGCGGCCCTTTCGACAGTCTCCACATAGATCCCCCAGACGAGGTCTGGGTACAGGTAGCTGTCGGCTATCCCAATGACCTGATTCATCACCGCCCGACGCCGCACGTCAGTGGGCTGGAGGGGAGGGCCGTCGAAAGCCTCATCGACATAGCGGGTGATGGCGCTCGTCTCGTACAAGACGAAGCCGTCGTGATCCAGAGCGGGTATTTTGCCGAACGGGTGCAAGTCACGATAGGAACCGGGCACACCGTCCTGAGAGAAGATGTCGATTGGCTGTAGACGATGATCCACGCCCTTTTCGATCAGAACGAGGCGTACAATCCGGACATAGGCACTATAATCCGCGCCGTAGAGCACTGGGGCAGTCATCGCGGCTCCTTGTTGTGGCACTTGAGGAAGAGTCCCCAGTGGTCAAGACAAGACCAGAAGCTCGCCAGTCACGCAACCTGAGGCCGAGCGCTTTGGTTTTTGGAGCGCATGTCTACGCCTTTTGTAAAAGTAAATCGGGAATTAGGAAATTCGCTAATTGGATTGCGTCGTCTGCCCCTGCGTCTCGGTCATCTTGATGACCTCGCCAACTGCATTTCTAAGCTCCGCCATGCGGCTGGCATAGGCGGCCGCGAGGCAGTCGAGATTGGCTTCGCAGGCGCGCCGCTTCTCCAGCCATTCGATCTGCGCGGTCTCGAGTGCGCCGCGGCTGCCCATGGGCAGGACCTCGCGCAGGAGCTCAAAGGTGGTGACCATCCGCACATCCATGTCGTTGAGGTCGATGTTCTGGCAGATCGCCGCCTCGTCTGGGGCAAGGCCCGGCGTGCGGCAGTCGAAGCTTGCAGCCCGCGCAGACTGGGGCAGGGCGGTGATCAGTGGTGCAGCGAGCGTAAGGGCGGCAAGGCTGCTCGTGAGGAAGCGGGTGCGGGACATGGTTGGTCTCCTTTCGACTTGCCGGGGCAACGATCGTGAGCGGCAGAACGTTCCGCCCTTCGATTTGAAGCGATTGCGTCACGATGCAGTGAGGACGCGCGTTTTCGACCTTTCCTTGCGCGCGGCAGCCATTACCTTCTGCCTATGCAAAGACGAACCTTCCTTTCCCTTCTCGGAGCTTCCAGCGCCGTCTCCGTCCTCTCGAGTTCGAAGTCCCTGGCGCAGACCGCAGCGCCTCCCGCGCCATCTGCGACGGAGCCGGCAGCGTCTCTCCAGGCCGCAACCGCAGTCGATCTCGACGTGGTGCGACCGCGGATAGCCGCCCTTTTGGAGGAGGCCCGGCGGCTCGATACTTTGGAAACCGTGATCGCCACCCGCAACGGCCAGACGATCGGCGAACGTGCCTATGGCAATAGTTCGCTCACGGGCTCAACCAACATCAAGTCCGCATCCAAATGCGTCGTCTCTGCCCTGGTCGGCATTGCCATCGACAAGGGTCTGCTGGAAGGCGTCGATCAGCGCATCGAAACGGTGCTGCGTTCGGAATTTCCGGCCAACCCAGACCCGCGCCTGTCGAAGATCACCATCGGCCATCTGCTCTCGATGCGGGCGGGCCTTGATCGCATGTCGGGCCCGAATTACGGCCGCTGGGTCGCAAGCCGCAACTGGACGCGTTTTGCTCTTGCCGCTGATTTCGTCGATGAGCCGGGCGGCGGCATGCTCTATTCGACCGCCTCGACCCATCTCTTGTCCGTCATCCTCAGCAAGGTCTCCGGCAAGCCGACCCTGGCGCTTGCCCGCGAATGGCTGGAGCCGCTCGAAGGCTTCCGCATCGGCTCCTGGCACCGCGATCCCCAGGGCTATTATCTGGGCGGCAACCAGATGGCCATGACGCCACGCTCGCTGCATGCCTTCGGGGAACTTTACCGTCGTGGGGGCGTGACTGAAGACGGCAGGCGCCTCATCTCCGAGAAATGGATCCGCGAAAGCTGGATCCGGCGCACCAATTCCGTCTTCAACGGCGATGGCTACGGCTATGCCTGGTTTTTGAAGCAGATGGGGGGCGTGCAGGTGAACTATGCCTGGGGCTATGGCGGCCAGATGCTCTACATCATTCCGAGCCTCGGTCTGACGGTCGTCATGACCTCGAATGAAGCAGCACCTTCGGCGCGCACCGGCTACCGCGACGAACTGCACGAACTGATGACGCGTATCATCGGAGCCGCCAGGGCTTGAGCCGAAGGGGCGTTATCCCCATCTGCGATCGGTCTTCCTTGGTTCTGCCTATTTGCCGGCGCACGAACCGGGACTAGAACGTCCATATCGCATGAAGGATCGTCGCATGCCGCATTTCGACTGTCTCAAATCCCTCGCCGTCATCGCTGCCCTGGTCTTGCCGGTTTCCGCTCCGGTATTGGCGCAGGACAAGACCGTGCCGAAAAGCCAGATCGAGATGCAGCTGTCCTTCGCGCCGCTGGTCAAGCAGGCGCGTGGCGCGGTCGTCAATGTCTATGCCGAGCGTCTGGTCCAGACCCGCTCCAGCCTGTTTGCCGGCGATCCCTTCTTCGAGCAGTTCTTCGGCCAGCGCATGCCCAACCGAACGGAGCGGCAGTCTTCGCTCGGCTCGGGCGTGATCGTCGAGGCCGATGGTGTGGTCGTTACCAACAACCACGTCATTGATGGCGCCGACGACATCAAGGTGGCGCTCGCCGATGGCCGGGAGTTCCCCGTCAAGGTCGTGCTGAAGGACGACCGGCTCGACCTCGCGGTGCTGAAATTCGAGACCAATGAAGTCATGCCGACGCTGCCGATCGGCAATTCCGATGCGACCGAGGTCGGCGATCTCGTGCTTGCCATCGGCAACCCCTTCGGCGTCGGCCAGACCGTCACCTCCGGCATCGTCTCCGCACTCGCCCGCAACCAGGTGACCGAGGGCGATTTCGGCTTCTTCATCCAGACCGATGCAGCGATCAATCCCGGTAATTCCGGTGGCGCGCTGGTCAACATGAATGGCGAGCTGATCGGCATCAACACGGCGATCTTCTCGCGCGGCGGCGGCTCCAACGGCGTCGGCTTTGCCATCCCCGCCAATCTTGTCCGTGTCTTCCTCGATGCCGCCGACCGGGGTGATGCCTCCTTCGAACGCCCCTATGTCGGTGCAAGCTTCGAGCCGGTGACCTCGGATGTTGCCGAGGCGCTGGGCCTCAAGACGGTGCGAGGCGCCCTCGTCGTCCGTGTCGTTGAGGGCGGGCCGGCCGAGAAGGCGGGCCTGAAGCCGGGGCAGGTGGTCACCGCTGTCAACGGTATAGCCGTCGAGCATCCGGATGCCCTGGGATACCGTCTCACGACAGCTGGTCTTGGCCGGATCGCCGAACTGACCGTGCAGCAGGACGGGCGCGAGGCAACCATCCCGCTGACGCTGGCCGCAGCCCCCGAAACCCGCCCGCGTGACATCCAACTGATCGAGGGCCGCAGCCCCTTTGCCGGCATTCGCGCCGGCAACCTGTCGCCACGCCTGGCTTATGAACTGAAGATGCCATCTGAAGTCACCGGTGTCGTGGTGACCGAGGTGCTTCGCGGATCTCCGGCCGCCCGTCTCGGCTTTTCACCGCGCGACATCGTCGTCTCCGTCAATGGCGAGGCGATCCGCTCCGTGGACGATCTCGCCGAGATCTCCCAGGCCGATCCCGGCTTCTGGCGGGTGGAGATCGAGCGCGACGGCCAGCGCATCCGGCAGATCTTCCGATGAGTGACCTCTTCGCGCCGCAGATGTCGAAGGAAATGGCCGAGCGCCGCCCGCTCGCCGATCGGCT
Organism: Rhizobium sp. AQ_MP; assembly: GCF_014237835.1. Lineage (GTDB taxonomy): Bacteria > Pseudomonadota > Alphaproteobacteria > Rhizobiales > Rhizobiaceae > Allorhizobium. The sequence continues at coordinate 245,414 of NZ_JACJVI010000008.1, read as the reverse complement.
GCGGCCGAAAAGCCTCGCCGAGGTCACCGGCCAGGAGCATCTGACCGGCGAGGACGGCGTTCTCGCCCGGATGATCGCGTCGGGTTCGCTCGGCTCGATGATCTTCTGGGGCCCGCCGGGCACCGGCAAGACCACCGTCGCCCGACTGCTCTCGGGCGAGGCGGGGCTCGCCTTCGAGCAGATCTCGGCAATCTTTTCCGGCGTGGCGGATCTCAAGAAGGTCTTCGAAAGCGCCCGTCTGCGGCGCATGGAGGGCCGCCAGACATTGCTTTTTGTCGACGAGATCCATCGCTTCAACCGCGCCCAGCAGGACAGTTTCCTACCCGTCATGGAAGACGGCACCGTCATCCTTGTCGGTGCAACGACCGAGAATCCAAGCTTCGAACTCAACGCCGCTCTTCTGTCGCGGGCGAGGGTACTGACCTTCAAGAGCCATGACGAAGCGAGCATCGAGACGTTGCTCAAGCGCGCCGAGGATACGGAAGGCAAGCCGCTGCCGCTTGATGCCGACGCCCGCGCAAGCCTCATCCGCATGGCCGATGGCGATGGACGTGCCTCACTCACCTTGGCCGAAGAAGTGTGGCGCGCTGCCCGCCCGGGCGAAATCTTCGACACCGAGGGTCTTGGTCGCATCGTCCAGCGCCGCGCGCCGGTCTACGACAAGGGCCAGGACGGCCATTACAATCTGATCTCGGCCCTGCACAAGGCCGTGCGCGGCTCGGATCCCGATGCAGCCCTCTACTATCTCTGCCGCATGTTCGATGCCGGTGAAGACCCGCTTTATCTCGGCCGCCGGCTGGTGCGCATGGCCGTCGAGGATATCGGTCTTGCCGATCCGCAGGCGCTGGTCGTCTGCAATGCCGCCAAGGACGCGTACGACTATCTCGGCTCTCCGGAAGGCGAACTGGCGTTGGCAGAGGCTTGCGTCTATCTCGCCACCGCCCCAAAATCGAACGGTGTCTATGTCGCCTACAAGGCAGCCATGCGCGCGGCCAAGGAACACGGTTCGCTTTTGCCGCCCAAACACATCCTGAACGCCCCGACCAAGCTGATGAAGGGCGAAGGTTACGGCGACGGCTATCTCTACGACCACGACCAGCCGGACGCCTTTTCCGGCCAGGACTATTTCCCGGAAAAGATGGGCCGCAAGACCTTCTACGATCCGCCGGAGCGCGGCTTCGAGCGCGAAATCAGGAAGCGCCTCGACTGGTGGGCAAAGCTCCGCCGCGAGCGGGGCGGCGGCTGATCATCGATTTGTCCATCGTCATTTCAGCTTAAGCTGGTTTTAAGCGATCCGGCTTAATATCCCCGGCCAAATAGGGGGTATGACATGGCTGGCAAGGACGGATATTCGAGGCGCGATCCAGGCGGCGATCGATCGCTGCGCTTTGGCTTGCCGACACTGGTCAAGGTCTTTGCCTGTGTTCTCATCACCCTTTCGGCGCTTTCGCTGCTCTTTGTCGGTTACATTTCGTCGCGCAAGGCTGACGACATTGCAGCCGATAAACAGGTTGTGCTCCTGGAGAATGTTCTGCGGGATCGCCACAACCTGATGGCGCGGGATCAACTGGGTCTGGCCCGCTGGGATCGCTCGGTCAAATACATCACCCTGAAGTTTCGCAGCTCCTATGTCATCGAGGATTTCGTCTCCTCGCTCTGGTACGATTTCGGCCATGAGCGCAGTTTCCTGATCGCGCCGGGCGGCCGGCTGTTGATGTCAGCCTGGCACGACGAGGTCGACCTCACGGCGCGCGATCTGCCCGTCGGCGACCATCTGCGCGCCATCGCCGAGCAGGCCGTGGCCCGCCATCTCGACCATCGCACCACCATCGACGGCGGCTTTGGCCAGAAGCCCGTGCCTGCCTCGGAAGTTCACGCCATCGCCGCCTTCGGTTTTGCCGAAATCGATGGCGACGTGATGCTGACCACGGCCATGGCCATCGTGCCCGACGACGGGGAGGTGGCCTTGCCCGAGGGCGATCCCGTCATTCTCGTCTCTGCCCGCCCGATCGATGCGGAATTCATTGGAGACATCAACAGCCAGATGGAATTCGAAGACCTGAGCTTCAACCGCAATGCGGATGGTCTTTTGCCGATCATGAGCGCTGACGGAAAGCTGCTCGGCAGCTTCGGCTGGAAGGTCTTCAAACCCGGCGCCGACATCTGGAAGATCGTCGTGCCGGCGGTCTTCCTGCTCTGCGGCCTGCTGTTTGCCGCAAGCTTCGTCCTCGGTCGCTATATCAGCCGCCTGTCTGCGCGGCTGGAGGAGAGCGAGCGGCAGAACCGTGAGCTTGCCCATCGCGATGCCCTTTCGGGTCTCGCCAACCGCCTCTGTTTCGAGAAGGCCCTGAACGATGCTGCAGACCGGCTCGCCCATGCCCCCTTTGCGGTGATCGCCGGCGATCTTGACCGCTTCAAGGCAGTCAACGACATTCACGGCCATCCGGCCGGAGACGAGGTGATCCGGATCGTCGCGGAGCGGCTGCGCGAGGCGGTCGGCGACCTCGGACTTGTAAGCCGCGTCGGCGGCGACGAATTCGTCATCCTGATCAATGCCTTCCGCGAACGGACACGTCTTTCGCTTCTCTCCCAGACGATCATTTCCTCGGTCTCGCTGCCGATCACGCTCTCGACCGGCGCCGTGGTCGATGTCGGCATCAGTCTCGGCATTGCAACTGCACCGGAAAGCGGCGCATCTGCGGGCGATATCATGGAAATGGCGGACCGGGCGCTCTATACCTCCAAGGAAGGCGGGCGTGGCCGCGCCTTCTTCGCCGAGGATCTTGCGCAAAACGCGGAAAAGGTGGCCGTCCATGCGGCCTGACCCGCTGCGCCGCCGCCTGCTTCTGCTGCTGGCGGCCTCCAGCCTTTCCGCCTTGCCTCTGTCCCGCCAGGTGCTGGCGCAGGAAACGCGTCGTGCGAGGACGGCGTCCGGGACAGCGGCGGATGGGGCTGGCAAGGGCCTGAAGGTCATTGTCATCGGGGCTGGAATCGCAGGGCTCACCGCCGCCTCCAGTCTGGCCGAGGCCGGTGCCGAGGTCATCGTGCTCGAAGCCCGCGATCGCATCGGCGGCCGTATCTTCACCGATCACAGCCTCGGCATTCCGGTCGAGCATGGTGCAAACTTCATCCATGGCTTCAACGGCAATCCGGTGGCCGAACTGTCGACCGAGGCTGGCGCCACGCCGTTTTTCATCGACGGCGAGCAGTGGCAGGTTTTCGAGCGGGGCGGCTCCGAGCCGGAAGACTTCGAGCTCGACGATGTCTTCGACGACCTCGAGGTGATCGAGGACAGGGCCGTCGAAGAGGCCGATGGTGATGCCCAACAGTCGCTGCTCGATATCATCGAGATGTTCGACCCCGCCTTGCTGAAGGAGCCGATCGGCAACTGGGCTTTGACTGACGCCTACGAGGGTGAGTTCGGTGCGCCTCTCGCTCAGATTTCCGCCCTGCATTTCGATGCGGGCGAGAGCTTTGACGGTCCGGATGCGGTGCTGAAGGAGGGTTATGTCACGCTTGCCGATTATCTGGCCGAAGGGCTCGACATCCGTCTCGGCCAGACGGCGCGCGCTGTTCGCCATGCCGGCGACGTGGTCTCCGTCGAAACCTCAGGCGGTGTCCTGACCGCCGATCACTGCATCGTCACGGTTCCGCTCGGGGTCTTGAAGTCCGGTGCGATCACCTTCGATCCGCCGCTGCCGGAGCCGCAGCGCAAGGCGATTGCCGCCCTCGGCTTCGGTCGCCTCGCCAAGGTCGCCGTCGCCTTCGACGAGGCCTTCTGGCCGGAAGAGCCGCATTTCATCGGCTATGCCGCAGAAACCCGTGGTCGTTTCGCCGATATGCTGAATCTGGTTCCGATCCACGAGGCGCCCGTGCTGACCATGGTGGCGAGCGGCGATTATGCCGAAAAGGTCGATGCCATGGATGAGGCGGCCCTTCGTGCCGATGTCACGGCGGTGCTCCGCGACATCTTCGGCGAGAAGGCCTCCGCGCCAAAGGCCGTCTTGCGCCATGTCTGGTCGCGGGATCCCCATGCGCTGGGAGCCTATTCCTTCATTGCGGTGGGCGCTTCGCCATCCGATTTCGAGGCGCTCGCCATGCCCGCCTCGCCACGCCTGCTTCTCGCCGGCGAGCATACGAGTGCCGACTATTTCGGCACCGTTCACGGGGCGCTGATGAGTGGCGAAAGGGCCGCTGAAGCGCTGCTGGCCGGGCGCAAGGGCTGATCGAACGCAGACGGGGACGGGTCCTGTTACGAGGCCTTCTGCTTCGGCTGGGCGGCCGGGGCGGCGATCATCTTCACCTTGGATTCGGCAAGCCCGTGATGGCCTTCCATATCGACGATCAGATGCCAGTGACCGCTTTCGGGGATGACGATGTTGAGCGGCGATTTCTTCGCGACACCGCCGAGGAACTTGTAGTCGAGCGTTTCCTTGAAGCGCTGGAAGTTGGTCGGCGTCATCAGCCGCACATTGTTGACGGCGGAAAGCGTCACCTCGATGATCGTGCCGGCGCGCTGTTCCTTGAGGTCGTAATGGGTGAAGCGGAAGGTCGGCTTGGACATTTCGCTTAAGTCTCCGTCCAGTCTTTTCAAGCTGGCCCATGATACCGCCATGCCGTTAAGGAAGCGTTGGCCGGACCGCCCGCCATGCCCTGGACGGACGGACTTTTTCGGGACTCTGCATTCACCGAAATGAAAGCAGGGCCGGAACGACCGGCCCTGCTGCAAGACGGGTGAGCGGCTTCGGACTTAGCGATGGCTGCCGATATTGGCTTCGGCATGGGTCTCGCCAACCGACATGGCCTTGACGAAGGGCACGAGCTGCCAGAGTGCGGATAGGCCGACCAGGACGTAGACGATGGTGGCAAGAGCCGTATCCTGGCCACCGAACAGGGCGGCGACGAGATCGAAATCGGCGATGCCGACGAGCAGCCAGTTGAGGCCGCCGACGATGACAAGAAACAGAGTGACGAGGTTGAGGGCGCGCATGATGTTCTCTCCGTTGGTGTGGTCTGGGGCTAACAGTTTCAAATGAGATTGGTTCCGGGGGCCTGCTGCCGCCCATGGGGACTGCGGTCGGTTGAACGCCCTCATGCTGAGGTGCCCGCGTGAAGCGCGGGCCTCGAAGCATCCCTCTTTCTTGCTGTACCTGTGGCCTCGTGCTTCGAGGCCGGGCAAGCCCGGCACCTCAGCATGAGGTTGGGGCAGGGGTGGTGGCCTCGCCCTTCGAAGCCCGACGCGGTCGGGCGCCTCAGGGTGAGGGGAAATCTATTGCTGTCAAAAAGCGCAAGCTTCGCCACCGGTCGGGATCATCTCCCTCCGGGTGGGTCAAAACTTGTCCTCGGGTTTGCCCCGAGGGATCGGACGAGGCGCCAGAAGCAACCTGTCTAAGGAATGTATGTGGCTCCTTCCGGCGCCTCGTTCAGCGTCTATTCCCGCTGCATGCGTCTCTCTGGCAAGGCGGCGACGGTCTTCGGGACCTTCGTCCCAAAGATTGACCGGGCGCGGGTCCGGCTTCGACAAACACCTCCCGTGGGAATGTCTGCCAGAGCCTGGCTGGTGGCCCGGGAGGTTCCCGCCGGATGGTGCACCATTCCGACCGGGACCCTCGCCCGGGGGATGATCGTCTGGCCATTTGCGGCCCAGCGCTCATCCCCGCCGTTTTCTCCGCCCCGCCGTCTGGTGTGTTCGTGACGGCGTGGGCGCCTTGTCTGTGTGCCTCTGAGGCACGTCCTTCCGATCGGGGTATCCAGCTCCGGGGCATCCGACCCCGTCACCTTCGTATCCAGCCCCTCGTCCGGAGGGAGACCGTTGCAGCGGGCCGGGGATTTGCGCCTGCGAGAGCACGCCACCCCGGCGCCGGCCCCGCCTCGCCTGACATCGCATCGTCAGGTGTATCCGAGGGCGGGACAGCGAGGAGTCTAAGAGGGTGGAAATGGGCGGGGATGAAAAAACTTTGTTTTGTTGATTTTGTTGGGGAATGTCTCGAAGTCATCCCCCTTTTTTCGGAAGTTGGCGCCGAATTCGTGGTCCTTGCCCCTCACCCTACCCTCTCCCCGCAGGCGGGGAGAGGGAGGCACGTGCGGTTGAGGTTTCGGCCTTCTCCCCGCCTGCGGGGAGAAGGTGCCGGCAGGCGGATGAGGGGCTGACGTTATTGGGATGAGGCGCAAAGGCCGAAAGCGCGACGCCCATCTCCCCCTTGGTGGGGGAGACTTCGGAGCGGTGGCCGAAGGCCAGAAATCGATCCCGTGAATCGATTTCAGCGAACGGAGGCCTGAGCGCGACGTCGCGCGAAGGCCGGAAGAGAAATTGGCGAGCGTAAGCCGCCTAAACATCTGAAATCGGAAGCGAGGGGCTCGGTTATGTCGTGGCAACGGAACCGATCCCCTCACCAACAAAATCTGAAGTTTAGGCCGCTTGCGCTGGCCTAAGCCTTCGATTTTGTAACCTCTCCCACAAGGGGGAGAGGGGGCACTGCGGCCGGGATTTCGACCCAGCCAATGTCGTGGCGATTTCCAACGCATCGGTGGGTCTGATTGGGAGGGCAAGACGTTCGCGGGCCCATCTCCCCCCTTGCGGGGGAGAAAGCGAAATCGAGGAATTGGCCCGATCAGGGCCAAACCTCAGATTTCGCAAGAGGGGGGCTCGGTTATGTTGGCGCCAACGGAACTGCGCCCCTCTCCGGGAAAATCTGAAGTTTAGGCGGCTTGCGCTCGCCTAAGCCTTCGATTTTCCGTCCTCCCCCGCATGGGGGGAGGTGGTCGCCTCATTTTGGGGTGCAGGTCATACCGTTGCGTTGCGCGTTGCTGATGCAGTCGCTCTTGTTAACGTAGCTCTCTGCAGAAGCACCCACAATTCTGCCGTTGGCTGCAGTTCGACGCCACCGCCACCCATCGCTTTTGTAGATCTCCCAGGTATCGCCATTCCGGTCCTTGCAGCTTTCCATAGTGACCTCCCTCCGAAAGCAGCCTCGATGCCTAGCGGATGCCTCTTTCCTTTGCCACGAACCGGATGCAATCTCTGGTGGTTTCGAGGAGGCTCGAATGACGCACAGAGAAGTGCCGCAGCGTCATCGTCGTTTTGCTCGCGCCATGCGGGCCGATGCCACCTGGGCTGAGGACCGGCTGTGGCAGGTGCTGCGCGCAAAACAGCTCGGCGGCTTCAAGTTCCGGCGGCAGGTGCCGCTCGACGGTTACATCCTCGACTTCGTCTGCTTCGAGGCCCGAGTGATCGTCGAGGTGGATGGACATCAGCATGCCGATAACGAGCACGATGTACGGCGGGACGCCTGGTTTCGTGATCAGGGTTTTCGGGTGCTGAGGATCTGGAACGGCGAGATCGAGGACAATCTCGATGGTGTCTGCAGTTTCCTTCTTGGGGAGTTGAGAAACTGCGGCCAGTGAGGGGCGATATTTCCTACCTTGCTGAGGAGCACAGGATGATGGTCGAGCGCGGCGCCTATCTCCCCCCTTGCGGGGGAGAAAGCGAAATCGAGGAATTGGCCCGATCAGGGCCAAACCTCAGATTTCGCAAGAGGGGGGCTCGGTACGGTAGGCGCCCACGGAACTGATCCACTCACCAACGAAATCTGAAGTTTAAGTGGCTTGCGCTGGCCTAAGCCTTCTATTTATTTGCTGTTCCCCGCAAAGACGAGGAGACCATCAAACTGCGTCGCAAGACCTAGTACTTTATCAACCTCACCCCGTGAGGTATTCAAGAAACTTGATGATAGAATAAAGCGCTGTACAGAAACCCAGAAACATCAGGGCTACAGCGCTGATATTCGCTGAGCGTGAGTAAACTTGAGCAGGAGCTACGGTAATTGATTTAGCAGGCCCATCAGCGCAGCGCACGTTCGTGAGTATCGGAGGATCGTTTCCGACCTCTAGCATGTTAAGTGTGAAATGCTCACTCGGAGCGAGATTCTGCGTTTTCAGTATAAAGAAACCCTCTGGGTTCCGGCTCGTCTGGTAGTCTCTTTGTGGCCAGATAGCAAAATTTTGCGGTTCTCGACCCAAGACGACTTCGATTTCTGTCGCAGTTTTTCTACCTGAATTCTTGAATATAAGAGATTCTGTATACACAAGACTGGGAGCGCCCTCGTTGCCTTTCAAGGCATACCAGAACGCGTGTGACTTAGAGTAGACGATCTTTGATCGAGGGCTGACCAAGTATTTGATGAGCCCTCCCACTAAAGGGAGGGCTACCGAAGCTATCTCAGCACGATAAGGTTCAATTAGACCTATGAGGTACATCTTGAACTTTCATCCCTGTGTGCCTCAGCTGCACCCGCTCGTCGCGCCGCACGTGTCGCACTTCTCGCAAGTGCCGTTGCGCACCATCGTGAAGTTCTGGCATTCCGAGCACATGTTGCCCGTATAGCCTTGCGCGATGGAGCGCATGCGGCGTGAGGCCTCGAGCTTCTTGGCTTCCGCCTTGGCGGCGGCGGCTTCGTCGGCGGCGGCGTCGGTGAAGACGCTTTCTTCGGCGATCTCTTCCGCCAGTTCCGCGGCCCGTTCCTCGTAGTCGCGCTTGAAGGACACGACTTCATGGGTGGAGATGGCGGTGGCCACTTCCAGCTTGCGGGCGGTGGCGCCCGAGGAGGCGAAGGCGGTGACCGTGGCCGAGGCCTTGGCGGGGGCGGCGGTGGCTGCACCCTTGGGCTCGGCACCGGCGGCGGCCGGGACGTGGCTGGAGACGAGCGTCGGCTTGTAGCCGCGGGTCAGGCCCTTGGAGACGACGTCGGCCTTGCCTTCCTTCATGCCGCGGCCAAGCGCCGTGGTAGAGAAGTCGGAGGTGTCGACATGCGCGAGGTCGTGGCGGCCGAGATAGGAGATCGCCAGTTCCCGGAAGACGTAGTCGAGGATCGACGTCGCATTCTTGATCGCGTCGTTGCCGGTGACCATGCCGGCCGGCTCGAACTTGGTGAAGGTGAAGGCGTCGACATATTCCTCGAGCGGCACGCCATATTGCAGGCCGAGCGAGACGGAGATGGCGAAGTTGTTGATGAAGGCGCGAAGGGCCGAGCCTTCCTTGTTCATGTCAAGGAAGATTTCGCCGAGACGACCGTCGTCATATTCGCCGGTGCGCAGGAAGATGGTGTGACCACCGATCTTGGCCTTCTGGGTGTAGCCCTTGCGCCGCGTCGGCAGCTTTTCCTGCTCGCGCACGACACGCTCCACCACACGCTCGATGATGCGTTCGGTGATGGTGACGGCCTGGGCAGCCGCCGGCTGGGCCAACAACTCCTCGACGCCGTCCTCGTCATCCTCGTCCTCGATCAGCGAGGCATTGAGCGGCTGGGAGAGCTTCGAGCCGTCGCGATAGAGCGCATTGGCCTTCAGTGCCAGCTTCCAGGACAGCATGTAGGCGGAGCCGCAATCCTCAACGGTGGCTTCGTTCGGCATGTTGATCGTCTTGGAGATCGCGCCCGAGATGAAGGGCTGGGCAGCCGCCATCATGCGGATGTGGGATTCAACCGAGAGATAACGCTTGCCGATCTTGCCGCAGGGATTGGCGCAATCGAAGACCGGCAGATGTTCGGCCTTGAGGAAGGGCGCGCCTTCCAGCGTCATCGCGCCGCAGACATGGATGTTGGCGGCCTCGATGTCCTTCTTCGAGAAGCCCATGTGCTCGAGCAGGTTGAAGCTCATGTCGGAGAGCTGCTCGTCGGAGACCTTGAGGGCCTCCTTCAGGAAGTCGGCGCCGAGCGTCCACTGGTTGAAGACGAACTTGATGTCGAAGGCGCTCTTCAGCGCGCCGTTGACGGCTTCGATCTTCTCGTCGGTAAAGCCCTTGGCACGCAGCGTCGTCGGGTTGATGCCCGGCGCCTGGTTCAGGTTGCCATGGCCGACGGCATAGGCATCGATTTCGGCGATCTGGGATTCCGAATAGCCAAGCGTGCGCAGCGCTTCCGGAACGGCGGCGTTGATGATCTTGAAGTAGCCGCCGCCGGCGAGCTTCTTGAACTTGACCAGCGCGAAGTCGGGCTCGATGCCAGTCGTGTCGCAGTCCATGACGAGACCGATCGTGCCGGTCGGCGCGATGACCGAGACCTGCGCATTGCGATAGCCGTGCTTTTCGCCGAGCGCCAAAGCCTTGTCCCAGGCCGCGGTGGCATGGGCGATCAGGGCCGGATCCGTGCAGTCGGCATGGACGAGCGGCACGGGATTGACGGAGAGGCCTTCATAGCCATCCGACAGACCCTGGGCGGCACGGCGATGGTTGCGGATGACGCGCAGCATGTTGTCGCGGTTCGGCGCAAAGCCCGGGAAGGGGCCGAGTTCCGAGGCGATTTCGGCCGATGTCGCATAGGAGACGCCGGTCATGATGGCGGTCAGCGCACCGCAGATGGCGCGGCCTTCGGCCGAGTCATAGGGGATGCCGGACGACATCAGGAGGCCGCCGATATTCGCATAGCCGAGGCCGAGCGTGCGGTATTCATAGGAGAGTTCGGCGATCTGGCGCGACGGGAACTGCGCCATCATCACGGAGACTTCGAGAACAACGGTCCAGAGGCGAACGGCGTGCTCGTAATCGGCGATGTTGATCTTCTTTGTCTTGGCATCCTTGAACTGCAGGAGGTTCAGCGAAGCCAGGTTGCAGGCCGTGTCGTCGAGGAACATGTATTCCGAGCACGGGTTCGACGCGCGGATCGGGCCGGCAGCCGGGCAGGTGTGCCAGTCGTTCATCGTCGTGTTGAAGTGCAGGCCCGGATCGGCCGATGCCCAGGCGGCATAGGAGATCTTCTCCCAGAGGTCGCGGGCCTTCAGCGTCTTCATCACCTTGCCGTCCTTGCGGGCCGTCAGGTTCCAGTCGCCGTCGTTTTCGACAGCGCGCAGGAAGTCGTCCTTCAGCGAGACGGAGTTGTTCGAGTTCTGGCCCGAGACCGTGAGATAGGCTTCCGAATCCCAGTCGGTGTCGTAGGTCTTGAACTCGAGATCCTTGTAGCCCTGCTGGGCGAACTGGATGACGCGCTTGATGTAGTTTTCCGGAACCTGGTCCTTCTTCGCGGCCTTGATTTCGCGCTTCAGGGCAGGGTTCTCGTTCGGGTCGAAGCAGGCGCCGTTGTCGGCCTCGCAATTGACGCAGGCCTTCATGATCGCCTTCAGATGCTTGGCGACGATCTTGGAGCCGGTGACGAGGGCGGCAACCTTCTGCTCTTCCTTCACCTTCCAGTCGATATAGGCTTCGATATCCGGATGGTCGATGTCAACAACGACCATCTTGGCCGCGCGACGGGTGGTGCCGCCCGACTTGATGGCGCCGGCTGCACGGTCGCCGATCTTCAGGAAGGACATGAGGCCGGAGGAACGGCCGCCGCCGGAGAGCTTTTCGCCTTCGCCGCGCAGATAGGAGAAGTTGGAGCCGGTGCCGGAGCCATACTTGAAGAGACGGGCTTCGCGGACCCAGAGGTCCATGATGCCGCCTTCGTTGACCAGATCGTCTTCGACGGACTGGATGAAGCAGGCATGCGGCTGCGGATGTTCATAGGCCGACTTGGACTTCACCAGCTTGCCGGTGAAGGGGTCGACATAGAAATGGCCCTGGCCGGGACCGTCGATGCCATAGGCCCAGTGCAGGCCGGTGTTGAACCACTGCGGGCTGTTCGGAGCGACGCGCTGGGTGGCGAGCATATAGGCAAGCTCGTCCTTGAAGGCGGCAGCGTCTTCTTCCGACGAGAAGTACTTGCCCTTCCAGCCCCAATAGGTCCAGGTGCCGGCCAGGCGATCGAAGACCTGGCGGGCATCGGTTTCCGAGCCGTAGCGCTCGTTCTCGGGCAGGGCGGCGAGTGCCTTTTCATCGGCGACCGAGCGCCAGAGGAAGGAGGGAACGTCGTTCTCCTCGACCTTCTTCAGGATCTTCGGCACGCCGGCCTTGCGGAAATACTTCTGGGCGAGAATGTCTGCCGCCACCTGGCTGAACTGGGCGGGGACGTCGATGTCGGCAAGACGAAATACGATTGAGCCGTCGGGGTTCTTGATTTCGCTGATGGCCTTGCGGAACTCGATCTCCGCGTAAGCGGATTGCCCCGGTTTGGTGAAGCGACGTTCAATGCGCATCTGCCTGTGTCCCTCGATCTAGGGCGCCGCTAATCGGCGCGATAAAATGTATCGTCTGCACGCCGAACCGCGCAGCCGTCTTCTTGTTCGTCCGTCAGGTGATTCATCCGGAGATGGGCACCCTGTATATGGTAGAGATGGTGGCTGCAAACACTAAATATAGTACTAACAACTTATTGCCGCCAGATCCAAGACCCCCGCTCAGCGGTCAAAAATCGCACAATTTTCCTGCTGCGGAAGGCGACGTCAGAACGCCGTTCCACATGTGAGAAAGCCGCCACAATGTTTGATGAAACCCGGCCTCGTTAATGCCCGGTCCAGTCGCCGCCGCAACAGGGTCCATTAACATCGGCTCGACTGATTCCGTCAAGGGGTGGTCTGTGAAGGAAATATTAACGCTATATGTTGTGGTGATTGATTGTGGATAACGGGCAAAAGAGCGAAGTCACGGGAATGACAGAGCTTTCTCCGCTGGTGTGACGAAGCCCCCGGTCCATGCCGCATCGTCGAAGAAATGTCACGAGCGAAAAATCGTCCCGAAAAGAGGCGTTTAGGCGGGATTTCAGGCGTTTCATTCCGACCGTGCCAAGATCTTGTCGACAGCCCCAAAAATCTGGGGATCAAGATTTCCCTTCGCAATGCTTGACATCAAGATGTGACGCGACATTGCCCCCGCCACAATGCGGGCCCCTGTGCGCCGCATATGGGGGTATCCGCTATCAACCAAATCGAAACATGTGCCCGCTATTGGGTGGGCATGGGTGTGGAATGAGCTCCATGCGCGGCCGTCAGGGCCGCCTGCCAGGACGGCGGGTCGCACGGAGTGAGTTTTCCATGAGTATTGCCAATCTTTCCATTTTGAAAAAGGTCAGCCTTGTCGTCGTCCTCATGGGCGTCGCAGCGGCCGCAATCGCGGCTGTCGGTGCGAGCGGTCTCTCCTCGCTCGGATCGGCGCTCAAGGAAACCGGATCCCGCGAGGAGGTGGCCCGCGAGGCCATGGACCTGCGCATCGACATCATCGCCATCTCCCGCATGACCTATCAGCTGGCGCTATCGCCGGAAAAGGCGGCCGACTTCGCCGCAGAGACCGACAAGCGTGCCGGCGAGATGCTGGCCCGCCTGCCCAAGATCGCGACCACCGCAAGCTCGGCGGAAGTCCAGATCCTCGACCGCACGAAGACGGCGCTCGACGCCTATTTCAACCAGATCCGTGCAATGGTCGCCGTGGCCGCAACCCCCGCCGGCCAGGACATCGCCGTCATGAAGGCGGAGCTGGCCAAGGCGCTCGAAGCCCAGAAGGTCGTCACATCAGTGGTCAAGGAGTATTCGACCTCTTCGGCCGAAAGCCTGAAGGCATCGCGTGAGAACGCGCTCACGGCCTCCGGCTTCACCATGCTGGTCCAGGTCATCACCGCCGCCGTCTGCATTCTCGCCGGTGTCGCCATCAGCTTCCTGCTTGCCCGGCGCGGCATCGTCAACCCGATCCGCAGCCTGACCGCGATCATGACCGAAATGGCCTCCGGCAAGCTCGGCAACAGCATTCCGGGCACCGAGCGCAAGGACGAAATCGGCGAGATGGCGCGTGCGCTGGAAATCTTCCGCACGAACGAAGAGCAGATGCGCGTCATGGAAGCTCAGGAAGCGGCCCTGCATGCCCAGAGCAAGGACCTGCAGACCTCGATCAGCGGCATTGTCGCCGCTGCCGCAGCCGGTGACTTCTCCAAGCGCATTTCCAAGACCTATGACGATGCCGACCTGCAGCGCTTTGCCGGTTCGGTCAACGAACTCGTCGAAAACGTTGATCGCGGCGTCACCGAAGTCCGCCGCGTGATTGCAGCCCTCGCCGATGCCGACCTGACGCACGAAATGGAAGGCCAGTTCCAGGGCGCCTTTGCCGAATTGCAGGGCAACGTCAACCAGACCATGGCCGTCCTGCGCCAGACCATGCAGAACATTCTGCATGCGGCCGGCACGATTACCGGGAATTCCGGCGAGCTGTCCTCGGCTGCCAACCAGCTTGCTCGCCGCACCGAGCAGCAGGCCGCCTCGCTCGAGGAAACCGCAGCCGCGCTCGAGGAAATCACGACAACGGTGAAGACCTCGACCCAGCGCGCCAAGGAAGCCTCGCACATGGTGCAGGAAACCAAGAACAGCGCCGGCAAGTCGGGCGACATCGTCCGCAACGCCATCGACGCCATGGGCCGTATCGAACAGTCCTCGCAAAAGATCAGCCAGATCATCTCCGTCATCGACGAGATCGCCTTCCAGACCAACCTGCTCGCGCTGAATGCCGGCGTCGAGGCGGCCCGTGCGGGTGAAGCCGGTCGCGGCTTTGCCGTGGTGGCCCAGGAAGTGCGCGAACTTGCCCAGCGTTCGGCAAATGCGGCCAAGGAGATCAAGACGCTGATCAACACCTCCGCCGAAGAAGTGAAGGGCGGCGTGTCGCTCGTCCTTTCCACCGGCGAGGCGCTGAAGGAGATCGAATCGCTGGTCAACCGCGTCAACGATCACGTCGTGACGATCGCCCGTGCGGCAGAAGAGCAGTCGGCAGCGCTGGGCGAGATCAACACATCGGTCAACCACATGGACCAGATGACCCAGCAGAATGCCGCCATGGTCGAAGAGACGACGGCTGCCAGCCAGGTACTCGCCGGCGAATCGCGCCAGCTGCAGGGACAGCTCGCGCGCTTCAAGCTTCAAGGCGGCGCATCTGCTGGAGCTGCAGGCTACCGCACGGCAGCCTGATCCTTCGAGAATTATCGAATTACCGAAATATTGGAAGCGCCGTTGCCATGCGGCGCTTCTTTTCTTTGCGGTCCAGAACGGGCAGTCTGCTCGAGACAAGCCATCCTGCCGGATCGCTTGAACCATCCTGGTCGCAGGCCGGAAAGCCGAGCGGTCGATTGAGGAGGCGCGTCATCGTGAAACTGCTGTTGCTGGGGGCAACCGGACTTGTTGGCAGCCATGTGCTCGAGACGGCGCTCGCCGACCCGCGGATTGCTGAGGTCATCGCCCCGACGCGCCGCGCCCTTGAGCCGCGAGATGGACTGTCAGCGCCACGTGTCGACTTCGACAATCTGCCGCGCGACCCGTCGATCTGGACGGCCGACGCGGTGATCTGCGCTCTCGGTACCACGTTGAGGACGGCAGGATCGCGCGAACGCTTCTACCGGGTGGACCACGACTATCCGCTGGAGATCGCCCGTCTGGCAAAAGCAAACGGAGCCAACACCTTCGTTCTGAACTCTGCCATGGGCGCGGACGTGAAGTCGCTGTTTTTCTACAGTCGGGTCAAAGGCGAGGTCGAGCGGGATATTGTAGCGCTCGGCTTCGAACGTACCGTCCTGGTCCGTCCGGGACTGATCGATGGTCCCCGCAATGAACCCCGCCCGATGGAGCAATTGGCGCGCAGAGTGCTTTCGGTCTTAAGGCCGGTGCTCCCTGCTTCGGCTCGGGCCAACAAGCCCGAGGCAATTGCGCGTGTCATGCTGGAGGCCGCCTTGAATGCCAGGCAGGGCGTGACCATCGTGCCCTCGAAGGCCATGCTCTAGCATCAGGCGAGGCTCGTCCGTCTGGACTGGTGCATCAATGCATGCGGCCAAGCGGAATCTCTCGACGGATGTCGGCAGCATCGGGCGCATGGATGCGCCTGTAGCGCGCCTCGACAAAGTTGTAGAGGCCGAAGGCTGCGAGCCCGAGCGCGACCACGGCATAGATGATCCCGCCGAAAGGCAGGCCGCGCACCCAGTCAAGCGCTTCGGCCATGCCGCCCGCCTGCTCCGGATTGACGGTCAAGGCGGCGTAGAGGAAAAATACACCAATGATCCCGAAGACAGTGCCCCTGGCGACGAGGCCATATATCGAGATCAGCACGGCCGGCGAGTTTTTCTCTGCATCGAGTTCCAGATAGCGGCCGAACCTGCGCTTGACGCCCTTGATGGCCGTGACGATGCCGCCGATCACGAAGCCGATGCCGATCACACCTGCAAGATAGCGGCCAAAGGGTTGTGCCATGACCCAGGCCGCAAGCCCTTCTTCACCGCCGGAGCCACTGCCGTTCGACATCTGCAACGCCATCATCAGGCTGGTGAGAGAAAGTCCGGCATAGGTGATTGCACTGCCGAAGAGCGCGATGCGAATGGCATAACCTTTTGCGTCGTCATCCTGTCCATCGGCATTGCCAAGCGACTGGGCGAGACGCCAGATGACGAAGCCTGCGAGCCCCAGACCGATCAGTCCGATCCAGATCCGTCCGAAAGGCTGCTGCAGCAGGGTTTCCAGCGCCGAATTGGTGTCGGGCCTGGCGCCCGCAAATCCGGAAAACAGGGCAAGCGCCGCGACCAGCAGGAAGACGACGCCGCGCGCGCCATACCCGGCACGGGCCATCAGGTGAAGTTTGGAACGCGTATTCATGAAACCCTCTCCTTGTCTGCACGGAAAACGGAGGAGGGAAGGCTGGGTTCCGTTGGGCTCGTTATACCAAGTGTCGATGACAGGAACCGATAGGATGATTATTGCGGGTCTCTGGCTAGGCGCGGCGCGCCCAGCTTTGCTCGGCTTCCCGCCCGCTCCGGCGTCGTCAAGCTCCTTGACCGATGCGACAGGATCACCCTTCGGACCTCTCCCAGCCAGAAAGGGCGGTCGAGCCGATCCCATGGGTCCCCATCATCGACACTTGGCACGACCCCATCCGGGGCCACCGCCGGAACCGAACGGGCATCGGCGTGTTTCCCGCTCAGGCAATCGGCCCCGGAGGATCGGATGGCAACGGATTCAGGTGACGGCAAGACTGAGGTGCGGCAGGAGACGGACTATAGCGCTCAGTCCGATCACGGGACCAAGCCCGGCTTCGCGCTGTCGGCCTGGTCGCTTGTCATTGGCGCAGCGTTCCTGCTGCTGGTGCTGGGCGGCCTGCTCCTCATCTGAGCGAAGGAAACCGGCGCACTTTCATTAAACCGATTGGTTGACAATGCGTCGTGTCGGGGTCATATTCAACCACATGGTTGAAATTACACAAAATCCTCTGGACATGATCTTTCACGCACTGGGCGATGAGACGCGACGGCGAATGCTGGCTGCGCTCGCAGATGGGGAAAGAAGCGTCGGCGAGTTGGCCGAACCCTTCACCATGTCGCTTGCCGCCGCATCGAAGCACATCAAGGTGCTGGAGGCGGCCGGGCTGATCAGGCGCGAGGTCCGAGGTCGCACCCATCTTTGCCGACTGGAGCCGGGGCCGCTCGCGGACGCCCACCAGTGGCTGAGCGCCTACGAGCACTTCTGGACCGGCCGGCTGGATGTCCTCGAACAGCTCCTCCGCGCGGAGGATGCCGCATTCCCCCACGACAAACAGGATGGAGAATGACGATGACACAACGACTGGACATCGATCCCTATGGTCGCGTGACCGAGCCGGCGACGCTGGTGATAGAACGTTTGCTTCCCGGGCCCGCCTCGCGGATCTGGCGCTATCTGACCGAAGGTGACATGCGCCGGCAATGGCTGGCCGACGGAGACATGGACGAAAAGGCGGGCGCCACCTTCGAGCTCGTCTGGCGCAATGACGAACTCACCGATCCGCCCGGTAGCCGACCGGAAGGTTTCAGCGAAGAGATGCGGATGAAGAGCCGCATTCTCGAAGTTCACAAGCACAGGCGGCTGGTCTTCACCTGGGGCGAAAGCGGCGAGGTGTCATTCGATCTGAAGGAAGAGGGCGACGAGGTCCTGCTGACCGTCACGCATAGACGGATCACGGACCGGGCAAATCTGCTTATGGTCGGGGCCGGTTGGCACATGCATCTCGACATCCTCGCGGCAAAGCTGACTGGCAGGCAGGCGGACCCCTTCTGGGACGGATGGCTGAGGCTCAAGGACGATTACGATCGTCGGATCCCCGCCTGACACAAACGCAAATCACAAAGACCGACCAGTCCACGGTAAAGCCCCTTCGCCGATGGTGAGGGGGCTTTTCCTGATCGACGAGCTGCAGCAGCTCTCATGGCTGTGTGGGCGCCGAAGGTGGGTTGGCATCCTGCACGCCACCTTCCGGTCCTGTCGCAGGGACATCCGTCTGCGGGGGCGTCGGCGCGGCCAGCGTGCCGTCGCCTGTATTGGCGGGGGCATCCGGTGTCGGTGCGACAGCCGGATCCTCGGCGGGGGGCGGCGCGGTGGGCGACGCCGAGGCATCCGGGGCCGGGGCGCTGCCGGATGCAGGCGCATCCGTGGCCGTTGTTGGCGCAGCCGGTGCGGTGGACGGCGTTGCACCTTCAACGGCTTCTGCGGCGGCGGCCTGCTCTTCGGCAACGGGTGACCCAGGGGGCATCTGATCCGTGCCGATCGGCTCCGCCAGGGCGGCCGCATCCTGGGCAGCGACACGCCATACGGTGTTGCCTGCATCGTCGGCAATCAGCAATGCTCCGGTGCCATCAAAGCCCAGACCGACCGGACGACCATGGGCTTCCTCTGCTTCGGCGTCGAGGAAGCCGGTCACCACGTCTCGCGCTTCGCCGGTGGGCCTGCCGTTCTCGAAGGGCACATAGAGCACCTTGTAGCCGTTGAACTGGCTGCGGTTCCAACTGCCGCGATTGCCGACAAAGGCACCGTTGGCATAGGCTTCCGGCATCGCCATGCCCATCGAGAATGCAAGGCCGAGGGCAGCCACATGGCTGGACAGCGCGTAATCGGGTTTGATGGCCTGCTCGACCATGTCGGGACGAGGCGGATGCAGGCGGGGATCGACATGGTTGCCGAAATAGCTCCAGGGCCAGCCGTAAAAGCCGCGATCCTGAACGGATGTCATGTAATCCGGCACCAGATTGGGGCCGAGTTCGTCGCGCTCGTTGACGACGGTCCAGAGCGCGCCGCTCTCCGGATTGAAGGTAAGGCCATTCGGGTTGCGCAGTCCGGACGCGTAGACGCGTGAGGCCCCCGTCTCCCGATCGATCTGCCAGATCGCTGCGCGGCCCTTTTCCGCTTCGAGCCCGCGCTCGCCGGCATTGGAATTGGAGCCGACGGAGGCATAGAGGAATCGGCCGTCCGGGCTCAGCGCCAGATCCTTGGTCCAATGGTGATTGATCGGCCCGCCGGGCAGGGGCGTCAGGACCCGCGGCGGCGTGGTGATCTCGTTCTGGCCGAGCTGGTAGTCATAGGCAAGCACGGCATCGGCGGCGGCCACGTAAAGGGTGTCATCGACATAGGCAAGGCCGAAGGGCGAGTTGAGATCGGTCAGCAGATCATGGCGCTCATCGACGGTGCCGTCCCGATCCGTATCGCGCAGCAGGGTGATGAGGTTGGTCGGCTTGTCCCCGCCACTGCCGGCCGCAAAGGCCATGATGAAGTCACGGATGACATCTTTCGGCCGCTCGACCGGCTTGCCCGGCGGGGCCTTGCTCTGCACGACCAGCACGTCGCCATTCGGCAGGGTGTGCAGGGTGCGCGGATTGGCGAGGTCCCTCGCATAGGCGGAGATGGCAAAACCGTCGACGACGGCAGGCGTCTCGTTCTCCGCCCAGCCGACCACCTCGGCAACCTTGAGGTCGGGCAGGAGGTCCTGGGACGGTTCGGGAAGCACCGGATCCGGGCCGATCTGGGTCGAAACATCGAAGTTTTCGTTGTCGTCGCTGCAGCCGCTGATCGCCAGCAACAGGACGGCGGTCGAGGCGAGGGCCGCGTGACGGAGGGTAAGGTGCTTGCGGGTCATGGCGTCCTCCAGGCGTCGGCGCTGCGTTGTTCGGCGGTGAGATAGACACAGGCAATCATCGCGATGACCGTGACGGCGGAGGCCGTGAGCCCGTAAGGGACGATCGCGGTCCAGCCGTCTCCGGCATGGATGAAGCTGTTGATGATGGCGAGAACCAGGACTGCCACATAGGCGACGACGGCGAGCCATCCCGGTCTGAGGGCCCTGGTCGCCGGCCTTGCAAGGTCGATCAGCCCGGCGATGACCGAAAACGCGCCGAAGATCAGTCCGAAGAACAACAGCCAGTCGGAGAAGTTGCTCCACATCAGATGCGAAGTTCGCCAGTAGAGGATGTCGGTGATCAGCGTCAGCGTGAAGCAGACGAAGGGAAAGGGAACGAACAGCGCCGAAAGCGGATAGGCGTTTCTGGCGGCGGGCGGTGAATGGATGGCCATCAATCGATCTCTACCGTTGGGGGTGGAACATGAAAGCCATACGGTCGAGGGGGGCTTTTGTTCCGCCCGCGCGGAAAGACGGCGGCGAAACCGGGAGGCGCAGACGTGTCGATGAGGCCGGGTCCGACGAACGTGACCCGGGCCAATAAAAAACCCGCCTCATGGGAGGCGGGTGAGAAAAGCTCGACGCTTTGGTGTTTTTCAGCCCTTGGAGCCCTTGGCGATCGGTTCCTGATAGGTGAAGCCCATGTCCCAGGGAAAGTAGATCCAGGTGTCCTGGCTGACCTCGGTCACAAAGGTGTCAATGGTTGGGACGCCCTTGGGCTTGGCATAGACGCAGGCAAAATGCGCCTTCGGCATCATCTCGCGCACCTCAAGCGCCGTCTTGCCGGTGTCCGTCAGGTCGTCGACAACCAGCACGCCTTCGCCGCCGTTGACCTTCAGTTCTTCCGAAATACCCTTGAGCAGGTTCATTTCGCCCTGGTTGACGTAGTCGTGGTAGGACGCGATGCAGACCGTCTCGATCAGTCGGATGTTGAGCTCGCGCGAAATGATCGCTGCCGGCACGAGGCCGCCGCGGGTGATGCAGACGATGGCGCGGAACTCCTGGCCGAGGCCGGCAAGGCGCCAGGCAAGCGCGCGCGCATCGCGGTGGAACTGATCCCAGGAAACGGGGAAGGCTTTATCGGGAAGGGACATGGGGGCAGGCTCCGGTGCTGCGTCGGGAAAAGCGACTCAATAATCCAGTTCTTCCGGCATGGAAATTGTCAGGGTTCCAAATTCGCGTCGATTCACAGCCGGCAGCAGCGACTCGGGGAATTTTTTAAAGGCGACGATCGGCTGGATCAGCGATGATCCGCCCGAGCGCGGCTATGCGCTTGGATGAAGCCGGTGATGGTATCGAGCGCTGACGGGGCATAGGCACGGCGACCTTCAACAAGAAAACGCAGGATGCGGGCCGTCGACCATTCGGAGACAAGTTGGGCATTATAGACATCGGCTTTCAGCAGGCCGTGGGTCGCATTCGGCACCAAGACCACCTGTGTATCTGCCCGACCGGCGAGGACGGTTCGATAGATCTCGGAATCGCCCTTCGCGTCGACATTCATGTCCTCCGTGCCCCAGATCGCCAGCAGCGGGATGTCAAGTCCACGAAGGTCCTGGGTTGCGTCGGCGTGCAGATTGCGCCGGACAAAGGCATGGCGGGCAGGGGTGAGACCCGTCCGCCGGATGGCGTCCTCATCAGCCTGCGGGCCGAAGTCCACTTTGTCGCGCAGCGCCTGGGCGTCGGCCGCCCTCTCGGCAGTGCCTCGATCCATGCCGTCCCGCACATGGGAGGTGATGCGGAAATACCGTGCCTGATCGATCCAGGAGATGGCAGGCCCGGCGAGAACAAGGAAATCGGCCTGCGGCGCACGCAGTTTCGGCAGCACCCATCCGGCTTGGGAAAAACCGAGCGCGCCGGTCGCAACACCCGGGAACCTCGCTCTGAGGGCCGCAAGCGCCGCCGCTGTTTCGTCGGCCCGCTCTTGCATGGATTGTGCCAGCCAGTCGCCGGACGAAGCGCCGATGCCCGGCTTGTCCCAGGAGGCGACAGCGATGCCGGCGTCCAGCAGGCTGTTGATCAGCGGCGCATAGCCATTGTCGGAGGTCCGGTCTTGCGGGCCGTCGCCATGCACCAGCACCACGGCTGCCACCGGCGCCTTGTCGGTCTCCTCTCCAGCGGGGAGCCACAGCCTTCCGGCCCGCCGTGTATCCCCGTTCGAAAAGTCGAAAGCCTCGGACCTGTGCCGATCGAGATCCTGATCGAGCAGACCACGCATCATGAAGGCTGCCGCCGCCAAGAGAAGCAGCAGCGCTAGCGAAACAAGCATGCGCCGGAAAGGGACGCGAGACATGGGCACGAGACCGACGGGATACGGATTTTGAAGATAGAGGTTGATGTTGGCAGAGATCCGAACCGTCTGCACGGCCCGGCTGCCGGCGATGCAATCGCCGGCGTGATGTTGTTGCGGCGGTTAATCGCCTCGCGTCATCGCGACAGCAGCGTCAGCGCCGTCATCGAATCAAGCAGCGTGCGGGTGACGCCGCCGAACAGGATTTCCCACCAGCGCTTGTTGCCATAGGCCCCCATGACGAGAAGGTCAATCGAACTGTCCGAAAGGCGGTTCTCAATCGCCATTGCCGGATCAAGGCCGCTCTTTTCAGAGGCCGTCAGCGTGACCTTGATCCCGTGACGGGCCAGCGTGGCGGCGATCTCTGCCCCGGCCATGGACCCGCTCTGGCTCGAAGTGTCGGGCGCGTCGACCGTGAAGATCTCGACGGTTTCGGCCGCCTTCAGGAAGGGCAGGGCATCGAAGGTGGCACGCGCCGCCTCGCGCGATCCGTTCCAGGCGACCAGCACCCGGCGGATCGGTTTCGGTTGCTTGAGGATATGCGGGATCAGCAGCACCGGCCGCCCGCTCTCGAACAGGAAGCTCTCCAGCTCCGAGCGGCTGTCCGACAGAAGGCCGCTTTCGCCCTGTGCGGCGATCACGAGATCCGCGCTGCGCGCGCTGTCAACCAGTGCCGCGGAATTGAAGCCCGAAGAGGTGATGAAGCTGCGCCACTCATGCGACAGGCCTTCGCGGCCGCCGATGTCGCGGAAGATCTTTTCCACGCCTTCGGTTTCCTGATGTGCCATGTCCTGCAGCGCCTGGACCGTGGCGGGATCCGGGATCTCCATCGGAGCAACGAGCGGTACCATGGCAACGGCCTCCGCATGGGCGCCGATCACGTGGGATTGAAACTGGTTGGCAATGGCGACGGCAAAATCCGTCACCTGTTGCGTGGTTTTCGGTGTGTCCAATATGGCAAGAAGTGTGCGGTAACCCATGGTCGTCTCCTCTTGCGGCCCTTATCCAGTGTCCGCATGGGATAACTATGCGTTCCGCAGAGCGGTTCCGCCTTGACCTCAGTCAAGTGGCAAGGGCATCAGGCCACCTCGCCGGTGCCGAGATCGCGTTTGGCGGCCGCATCCTTCTCGTTCCGGATCGCTTCGATCATCGCCTCCACTTCCGCCGCGGCCGCATCGACGATCGCCTGATCGCGCGCCCGGACGATGAGCTCCGTCGAGAAGCGTCGGCCGTCGAAATGCGGGTAGGAGCCGATCGAGGTTTCGGGATGCGCCTTCTGGATCGCCCCGAGTGCCGTGCCGATATCGCCCTCGCCGAAGGGGCAGGCGATGGAGCGGGAGAGAACCCGCTGGCCGGCCGGCAGGGTTTCGATGACATGCGCCATCATCGCCTGGAAGACCTGCGGAACGCCGGCCATGACATGCACATTGCCGATGATGAAGCCGGGGGCGGTCGACACCGGGTTCGGGATGTGGCGGCTGCCTTCAGGCATGCGCGCCATGCGCTGGCGGGCCTCGGTGAACTCCAGCCCCCGTCCGGCATACATGTCGCCGAGCAGCTTCATGGCGTCCGGATCATGCAGGCAAGGCACGCCGAAGGCCTTCGAGACGGAGTCTGCGGTGATGTCGTCATGGGTCGGACCGATGCCGCCCGACGTGAAGACATAGGTGTATTTCGACCTGAGCGCATTCAGCGCCTCGACGATCGCCTCCTCCTCGTCGGCGACGATGCGGACCTCCTTCAGATCGATGCCGGCAACCGTCAGCAGGTCGGCGAGGTGGCCGATATTCTTGTCCTTGGTGCGGCCGGACAGGAGTTCGTCGCCGATGGCGAGCATGGCGGCGGTCTTGATCGTCGAAGTCATGGATGTTGTCCTATGGGGATGAGGCAGGCGGAGAGGAAAGACGTTACCGTTTTGTGTCCGGGAAGAGAAGTAAAGGCGCTCATTGATTGAACACTGCGTTCCCATGCGCGTGACTGGTCGGATCGCCGCAATGCGCTACATGTCGGACATCCACAGCGCGGCGGGGCCGCATGTTCTAAGGGAGATACGACATGGCGAAGGTACTGGTTCTCTATTACTCGGCATATGGTCACATCGAAACTATGGCTTATGCGGTTGCCGAAGGCGCAAAGTCGGCCGGCGCCGACGTGACCGTCAAGCGCGTTCCGGAACTGGTTCCGGAAGAGGTCGCAAAGGCTTCCTACTATAAGATGGACCAGGCAGCCCCGATCGCCGACCCGAACGAACTCGACCAGTATGACGCCATCATCGTCGGCGCCGGCACCCGCTACGGCACGGTCGCCTCGCAGATGCGCAATTTCTGGGACCAGACCGGCGGCCTCTGGGCGCAGGGCAAGCTGACCGGCAAGCTCGGCTCGATGTTCACCTCGACCGCGACCCAGCACGGCGGTCAGGAAACCACCATGATGGGCTTCATCCCCACCTTCCTGCATCACGGCATGGTCTATGCCGGCCTGCCCTATGCCTTCCAGGGCCAGATGGGTGTCGAGCAGGTCAAGGGCGGCTCGCCCTACGGCGCATCGACGATCACCGACGGCGACGGCTCGCGCCAGCCTTCGGAGATCGAACTCGAAGCTGCCAAGTTCCAGGGCGCCCATGTGGCAAAGCTGGCTGCCAAGCTCGCCTGATCAAGTCGACGGGATGTAACGAAAAAGCGGGGCTTCGGCTCCGCTTTTTTGTGCGTTCCTCCCCCGAGGACCAGATTCGTCAAATTTGACTTGTCTCTGCAAGGCTCTTTTTGGCCTTCTCATGCATGATCCTGGCATACGGTAGAACCGGATGCTTGCCATGACCCAGACAGAACGCCGTCGCCAACCTCGCCTTCGGGCCCTCAAGGCCGGTCGCGCCATCCTCCCCGGCGGCCACTCGACCTTCGACTGCACGGTTCGAAACCTGTCGCCCATCGGTGCCAGGGTCACCTTCGAATCAACCGCCGACATTCCCCCTCAGTTCCGCCTTCGCCTGGAGGACGGCACGATCCATGACTGCGCCGTCAAGTGGCGAAGCCCCCGCGAGATCGGGGTGGAATTCCTGGATGCGCTTGCCAGCTGAGTGATCGATGACACGGGGCAGGGCGCTCGAAGCGCCCACCACCCTTGACGCGTCCGCCGAACTGATCGAAACAAGGCCCGCATGCGGACGTGGCGAAACTGGTAGACGCAAGAGACTTAAAATCTCTCGGCCTTAGGTCATGCGGGTTCGATCCCCGCCGTCCGCACCAATCTGGCGATCGGTCCCCGACCTCTCAACCCTTCTCCTTCAGCGTGAACGGCAGTTCGAAGGGCGTCGAGCGCTCGGCGATCACGTCGTTGATCGTGTA
This sequence comes from Rhizobium sp. AQ_MP, assembly GCF_014237835.1. Taxonomy (GTDB): domain Bacteria; phylum Pseudomonadota; class Alphaproteobacteria; order Rhizobiales; family Rhizobiaceae; genus Allorhizobium. The sequence continues at coordinate 219,982 of NZ_JACJVI010000008.1, read as the reverse complement.
GCGCAACACGTAGCCGCCGGGCTTGGCGCCGGCGACATCCAGCGTCAGATGGGTGTAGACCTCGACCGCATCCGAATGGCTGGTGAAGGTGAAGTTGCCGAATTCCTTCTGCAGGGCAAGCGTCTTGCCCTCGTCGTCGGTGAGTTCCAGATCGACCGTGAAATGCGATTGCCGCTGATTGCCGTCGGCCGCCTGCCACTTGAGGCCGGTCACCTCGACATAGGTGATGAGTTTCTCGCCGGTCAGGAAGACCGGCTCGGCCTTCGGCTCGTAGGAGCGATAGGCCTTGGGCACCTCGGTGACGAAAAGTGCGCGCGGAACCGTCAGCGGCAGGCTCTGGGAAAAGGCGGCAAGCCCCGAGCGGATCGCCTCGAAGGCACCGCGCGCGTCATTGGCAGCCGCCAGCCGCTCGGCCTCGACAGCCGTGTCCAAGAGCGGCCCGGCCGCAGCCGGTGCCGTGGTCAGCAATGTTCCGACAAGGGCCAGAGCAAGGCGGCGGGCAGGGGCAGCAGATGTCTGGGACACGGGGTTCTCCTGCGATTCGATGCATCAAGTGTGGGGAAAACCGGCACAGGCCGTCAAGCGCCGGCAGCGGCGCCTGCCCTTCACGAAGCGCTGAAGCTTACGAACGCCAGAACATCGGCACCAGGAGCACGAGCACGGTCAGCACTTCCAGACGGCCAAGCAACATGGCAAGCGACAGGATGTAGAGCTCGGGATCGTGCATCATGGCGAAATTGCCGACCGGGCCGATCAGCGGTCCGATGCCCGGGCCGACATTCGACAGCGCCGTGATGACGGATGAGGTGGCGGTGGCGAAGTCGTAGCCGGCAAGCGCCATGGCCATCGAGCCGATGGCCCAGATGAAGATATAGGCACTGACGAAGAGGAAAACGGCGCGCTGGGTATCCGCATCGACGATCTGGTTACCGTAGCGCACGGAATAGACCGCATTGGGATAGATGAGCTTCTTCAGACCGGTGACGATGATGTTGAACAGAATCACGAAGCGATAGGCCTTGATGCCCCCGGCGGTCGAACCGGAGCAGCCGCCCATGAAGGTGGCGAAGAAGGCGGCCGCAACGCCAAACGGTCCCCAGAGCGTATAGTCTTCGCTCGCGTAGCCCGTCGTCGACAGGATCGAAGCGAAGTTGAAGAAGGAATGGGTGAGCGCCTCCGGCAGGGCAACGCCGTTGCGCAGGTGGTTGTAGAGCCCCCCGGCGATCGCGAAGGCGCCGAGATAGGCAAGAAACACGAAGATCTGCGGGTCACGGAGCGCATCGAGACGGCCTCGCACCATCAGCACGATCAGGATCGAGAAGGGCAGGCTGCAGAGCGTCATGAAGAAGGTCGAGACCCAGAGCAGCGCATGGCTGTCAAAGGCGGCAAACGAATTGTCGTAATTGCCGAAACCGGCGGTCGCCACCGTTGTGAAGGCATGCACGATGGCATCGAAATGGCCCATGGCTGTCACGTCATAAGCGATGATGCAGGCCAGCGTTATCCCGACATAGACCGCCATGAAGGCACGCGTGAAGGTGGCGATGCGCGCGAACGGCTTGTCGCCGATGTCGGAGGATTCCATCTTGAAGAAGGAGACGCCGCCCACGCGCAGGAAGGGCAGGACGAAGAGCCCGAGCGCCACGATCCCGATGCCGCCGAGCCAGGCCAGCAGGGCACGCCACATCAGGATGCCGGGCGAGACCTGATGCAGGTTGGAGATGACGGTGGATCCGGTGGTGGTGATGCCCGAAATTGCCTCGAACAGGGATTGGGCGAAGGTCAGGTCGAGATCGGAGAAGTAGAGCGGGATAGCGCCGACCAGCGAAAACACCGCCCAGAGCACGTTGACGAGCAGGAAGCCCATGCGCTTGGTGAAGGCTGGCGGCGGCCCGCGTGTGGCCATTGCTGCCGTCAGAGACAGGCCCCCGACCATGGCGGCAGAGACCGTGAAGACCGACCAGGCAGCATCGCCATAATAGAGGCTGACCATCGCCGGAATGAGCATGGCTGTGGAAAGATAAAGGCCGCAGAGGGCTGCGATGTAGACGACGGCGCGGAGCAGATTGGTATTCAAGGAATTTCTTCCGTCTTTTGCAGCTGAAAGAGGCTTTGTCTCCGCCCGGTCTCTATGCCATAGCGGGGCTCGGTTCAAAATTCAACGGAGGGTGACGTGACCCCCAGTCAAGTCGATGACGCGCTGGAAGCGATGCGCGGCCTGTTTCCCGAAACGCCGCTGCAGCTGAATGAACATCTGAGCGCCCGTTACGGTGCCAATGTCTACCTGAAGCGCGAGGATCTGACGCCGGTTCGCTCCTACAAGATCCGCGGCGCCTTCAACTTCTTTCGCAAGATCGTCGCCGACAGCCCCTCCGGCACCACCTTTGTCTGCGCCTCGGCCGGCAACCACGCCCAGGGTTTTGCCTATGTCTGCCGCCACTTCGGTGTGCAGGGCGTTGTCTTCATGCCGGTGACGACGCCGCAGCAGAAGATCGACAAGACCCGCATCTTCGGCGGCGAATACATCACCATCCGCCTGATCGGCGATATCTTCGATCAGTGCTATCAGGCCGCCCGCGAGCATGTCGAGGCGATCGGCGGCTATATGGTGCCGCCCTTCGATCACCCCGATATCATCGAAGGCCAGGCGACGGTTGCGGCCGAAGTGCTGCAGCAGCTGCCGGACGGCGTGACGCCGGATCTCGTGGTGATGCCGGTGGGCGGCGGCGGGCTTTCCTCAGGCATGACCGGATACATGGCGGGACGGGTCTCGCCCGAAGCGATGATCTTCTGCGAACCCCAGGGCGCCCCGAGCCTGAAGAAGAGCCTCGAGGCCGGCAAGGTCGTGACCCTGCCGAAGGTCGACAACTTTGTCGACGGTGCCGCCGTTGCACGGATCGGCGACCACAATTTCGAGGCTCTGAAGCACTTCCGCTCCGACCAGGTGCTGATCGTGCCGGAGAACGCGATCTGCGTGACCATGACCGACATGCTGAATGTCGAGGGTGTTGTGCTGGAACCGGCGGGCGCGCTGGCGCTGGCCGCCCTCGACCTTTTGCCGCGTGTCGCCTTGAGCGGTCGCACGATCGTTGCCGTCGTCTCCGGCGGCAATTTCGATTTCGAACGTCTGCCGGACGTCAAGGAACGCGCGATGCGCCATGCGGGACTGAAGAAATACTTCATCCTGCGCCTGCCGCAGCGTCCCGGCGCCCTGCGCGATTTCCTCAATCTGCTGGGCCCGGAAGACGATATCGCCCGCTTCGAATATCTGAAGAAATCGGCCCGCAATTTCGGCTCCATCCTGATCGGTATCGAGACCGGCAAACGCGAGAATTTTGCCGAACTCTTCGACCGCTTCGATCAGGCGGGGCTTGGTTTCGAGGACATCACGGAGAATGAGATCCTCGCCAATCTGATCATCTGATTCCTTGCCGGGACAGCCAATCGAGGATGGCCGTCGCGATCGGCTCGGTGGTACCGGGTGAGTAGGTGTCGCCAGCGATGACGTGATTGTTGGCGTCGCCCGTCGGGCCGGGATCGATGAGCACATGCGGACCGCCCCAACGAGCGGCGATGGCAGCCGTTCGGTCGGGCCGCACGACCTTGTCCTTGGCCGACTGGATGAAGAGCGCGGGAACCCTGATGTCCTCGACCGGCGTATGGGTGGCAAGCCGCACGGACTGGGCCATCGGGATCAGGGCTTCGACCGGGTAGTTGGTTGTCCAGTTATGCGCGTTGAGCGGGCTGATCGGTTCGAATCCACGACGCGCCCCCAGCAGAAGTCTCGCAATCTGCGGACCGAAAGGACCGGTCAGCAGGAAACTGCCGGAGGCCTGCACGCCGTAATTGGGCGACAGGAAGACGGAAGCTCCGACGCTTTCCGCAAGGGCAGGGCGGGCCAGCGCCCAGGTGACGAGAGAGGCTCCGGTCGAGGTCGAGATGACGACGACCTCTTCGCCGAGCAGTCGGCCGATGGCCAGCGCTTCTGCGATATCCCCGGCCCAGTCATCCAGGGTCACGAGGCCGAGGGCTTCGGGATCCATGAGCCCGTGGCCGGCAAGGCGGGTGAAGAAGAGATTGGCGCCGAGGCGCTTTGCCACGAGATCGGGCAGGGGGCGGACTTCCGCAGGCGAGGCGGAGAAGCCATGCACATAGACCACGGCAACCTTCGTTTTTTGACGGCGGGCGGGATCTGCCCAGACGATCTGCTTGCCAAGCCCCTCGCGGATCGCACCGACCTTGCCTTCATTTGCCGCGATCAAAGTCTCGACCGTCTCGATCGATGTGCTGGCACCGATGCCGGCTTCCCGTTCGAGCGCAAGCTCTGGCGGCCAGAGATATACGGCAGCAAGCAATGCCGCGATGACGATCACCGAAATCAAGACAACCATGACGCCCCGCATCCCTGTCCCTCCCAGCAGAACCCGCACGGATCCTCTCCGGTCTTTCCGCGACCTTATCACGGCATGGTGACGCGGAAAGCGGTTGCCCGTGCTCTTCCTCGTTGGTGATGCCTGTGCTAGGGAACGGACATGTCGATCCTGTCCAGCATTCTTTCGATTTTCACCGGTGGCTCGTCTTCACAAGGCGCCGCCAAGCCCATGGCCGAGCCGCAGACCTACAAGGACTGCGTGATCCACGCCGAGCCGATCCGCGAGGGCAGCCAGTTCCGGCTGGCCGGTCGCATCGAGCGGCAGGTCGATGGCCGGACGCTCGAGCGCAGGTTCATCCGCGCCGACGTCTTCACCTCGCTCGACGATGCACTCGACTGCACCTTCAGAAAGGCGCAGCAGATCATCGATCAGCATGGCCCGGCTTTGTTCGGTGACGGCGAAGAGACGCGCACCGTCTGAATGCCGTTTGCGGCTCCGGCGAGTTCCGGGATCTGTTCGTCACAGCGTTACGGCCGAAAAAAACGCCGGCAGCGGGGACTGCCGGCGTCGGTCGAAGTGCTTGAGCCTCTGGCGGTGGATCAGGCGGCGCGAGCCAGTTCCTCGACCTTGGCCTTGGCCGAGGCAACCGCCTTTTCGGCAGCTTCCGGACCATAGGCCACACCTTCGACATAGACCGTCTCGACGAGCTCGATGCCGAGGAAGCCGAGCACGGTCTTGAGATAGGGCTCGGCATGGTTCATCGGCGCGCCGGGGCCTGTGGAGTAGATGCCGCCGGCAGCGAGCACCAGATAAGCCTTCTTGCCCTTGGCGAGGCCGACCGGGCCGTTTTCGGTGTAGCTGAAGGTCAGACCGGCACGCGCAATGTGGTCGATCCAGCTCTTCAGCGACGAGTAGATGTTGAAGTTGATCAGGCCGGTACCGATGACGATCGTGTCGGCGGCCATGAGCTCGGCGACGAGTGCGTCGGACATGGCAACGGAAGCGGTTTCTTCAGCGGTGCGTGCGTCAGCCGGCTTGCGGATCGCGGTGGTGAAGGCGCCGTCGACATGGTCGAGCTGGCTTTCGACGAGGTCGCGATGCACGACCTTGCCGCCGGTCTGGCCGGCGAACTTCTCGGCAAGCTCGGTTGCGATGGCGTTGGAGAGAGATTCCGAGCCGCGCGGGCTGGAGGTCACGAGAAGGATGGAAGACATGTGCATTTCCTCAAATGATGGAGAGCCTTGGGAGCAGGCCAGCCATGCATCTATGCCCGAGCACGCGTCGAGAAAACCGTGATAATCTAGATCGATGTTATCGAATAACTGGATGGATGCCAGACCGCCATGGATGCCAATCCCACCCTCGACCAGCTCCAGGTCTTTCTCGCCGTCGCCGATGCTGGCAGCTTCTCTGCCGCCGCCCGGCAGCTCAATCGGGCCCAGTCGGTCGTCAGCTACACGATCGGAAATCTGGAAAGCCAGCTCGGCGTGGCGCTGTTCGAGCGCACCGGCATGCGGCAGCCCAAGCTGACGGAGGAAGGCAGGGCCATGCTGACCGATGCCCGTCGGATTGTCGGTGATCTCCAGGTGATGCGCGCCAAGGCCCGCAGCCTGCGCCAGGGGCTCGAGGCAGAACTGTCGATCGCCATCAGCGTGCTCGTGCCGATGGCGGCCCTGCTTGCCGTGCTGCGCGAGTTCCAGCGCCGCTTCCCTTCGGTCTCCCTGCGACTGGAAGTGGGCGAACTGGGCCGCCTCGTCGAGCTCGTGGTCAGCGGCCGGGCGACGATCGGCATTGGCGGCGCACCGACGCGCCAGGACGATACACTGATCGTCGAGCGGATCGGCCACAACTTCCTGCTGCCGACAGCCGCAGCCGATCATCCCTTGGCCCAGCGCAAGGGCACCATTTCCCTGCAGGATGTGCGTGAGGAGACGCAGATCGTCGTCAGCGATGCCTCGGACCTGACTTCCGGACGCGACTTCAACGTGCTGTCCTTCAAGACCTGGCGCGTCAGCGACATGGCGACCAAACATCAGTTGATCCGCGGCGGTCTCGGCTGGGGTGGACTGCCCGCCTCGGTCATCCGCGAAGATCTCGCCAAGGGCCGCATCGTGCATCTCGACCTGCCGGCTTACGAGCAGGGATCCTACAATCTCTATGCTATCCGCAGGGCCGACAATCCACCGGGGCCGGCCGGCACCTGGCTCGTCCGTGCCTTCGAAGAGCGACTGTCGAACTGCCCGATCGATCTGCCCTCGGAACCCCTTGCAGAAGCGGTTTAAGGAATCGACTCAAGATCCTGAATCGACTCCATTCTTGAGTGTCAGGCTGGGTTCAGCCCTTGCCCGGCCTTCAAAGGGTCAGCCGGAACTTGGCAAACCCGTCCACGCCATCGCCGGCATCTTCGATCTTGCCGCCCTTGAACCCTGCCAGATGCTGCCGAGCCCTGGGTCCCGTTTCAAAGATCACGGTCGTGTAGCCGATCGGCGCGAAGGACCAGTTGTCGTCGGCGGCAGGGTCGATCGTGCCCTGCTGGACGATGTAGCGGACGATGATGTCGCGGTTCGTGTCGGGCCCGACGAAGATCACCTTGTCGGAGGCGATCTCCGGGAACTTGCCGCCGCCACCCGCACGGTAATTGTTGGTTGCGACGACAAAGGGTTGGCCGGGATCGATCGGTTGTCCGTTGAACTGCAGATTGACGATGCGACTTGATTCAGGATGTATCACCACGCCGTCCTTGTCGTAGCGTGCGGGTTGTGTGAGATCGATCTGGTAGGTCACGCCGTCAATGACGTCGAAGTTGTAGGACGGGAAGCCCGGATTGATCAGGGCCGCATCCTTCGCGCCCTTCTCGATCTGGTTGAAGATTCCGGCCGACATTTCCAGCCAGTTCTTGACCTGCTCGCCTGTGATCTTCACCGCCTGGATCGTGTTCGGATAGAGGTAGAGATCCGCAACATTCTTGATGGCGATGTCTCCGGCAGGAACGTCCGTGAAGTAGTCGGCGCCGCCACGGCCACCGGCCTTGAAGGGGGCGGCGGCCGAGAGGACGGGAAGGTCCTTGTAGTCGCCGTCTTTCAGCATGTCCCTGATGTACCAGGCCTGGGCAATCGACACGATCTGGATCGACGGGTCGTCGGCCACCAGAGCGAAGTAGGAATACAGCGGAGCTGATGTCTTGCCGACGGGCGTGCGGACATAGTCGAGCGTTGCCTGATGTTCTGCGGCGACCGAGGCGACGACCTCCGGCTTGTCCTTTACATCGGCCACGACCTTGCGATTGTCGTCGCGGTGATAAATCGGTCGTGCCTCACAGGTGAAATCGACGATCTTCCAGCTCGAGCCGTCCTTTTCGAGCAACAGGTCGATGAGACCCATATGAGACCCCCAGAAGCCGGCCATGACAGCGGGCTTGCCGAGCAGCGTGCCCTTGACGGCGTCTGCTCCTGGAACGTTTTCAAAATCTTTCGGGCCCGGAAAGACGAGATGCTGGTGGCCGGTGAAGATCGCGTCGATCCCCTCGACGCCGGCGAGATAGAGCGAGGCATTTTCCATGCCTTCCGTCTCTCCGTGCCCGTCGATGCCGGAATGCGAGAGGGCAATCACGATATCGGCGCCATCCTCCTTCATCTGCGGCACCCAGGCGCGTGCCGCCTGCAGGATGTCGCGGGTGAGCGCCTTGCCTTCCAGGTTCTTCGCATCCCAGAGCATGATCTGCGGCGGAACAAAGCCGATGAAGCCGACCTTGATCGGGCTCGTCGCTCCCGAACCGTCGCGGATCTGCTTTTCGATGATGTGGTAGGGTTTGAAGTAAAGCGGATCCTGCTTCGGATCGGAGGCGAGCTGGCCCTTGGTCAGGTTGGCGCAGACGAAGGGGAATGTTGCCCCTGCCAGCGTGTTGAACATGAAGTCCAGGCCATAGTTGAACTCGTGATTGCCGAGCGTGCCGCAATCATAGCCGAGCACGTTCATCGCCTTGATGACCGGATGCACGTCGCCGGGCTTCATGCCCTTCTGATAGGCCATGTAGTCGCCCATCGGATTGCCCTGCAGGAAGTCGCCATTGTCGATCAGCATCGAATTGCCGGCCTCGGCACGGATGGAATCGATGATCGAGGCGGTGCGGGCAAGGCCCATCGTGTCGTTCGGCTTGTCGGCATAGTAGTCATACGGCATCACGTTGACGTGGATGTCGGTCGTCTCCATCAGGCGCAGATGCGCCTGATTGCCATTGGCACGCGCCGCGAAGGGATGAAGCGTGACGAGTGCAGCCGAAGCGGCGATACCGCTCAGGAAGGAGCGGCGGGAAATCGGGTTCAGATCGAGCAGAGATGGCATAGGGAGCCTCACGGTCAACAGCGGCTGAAAGCGGCAGAGGTTAAGTCGCTTTCAAGACAGTTGCACCCATAGAATGACAGGGGTGAGACACTCCCTTTGGCCATTCACACCACGGCTAGCTTGGGCGGATCCCGATGGAAATGACGGAAATAGGCGGTGATCTGGGCGACCGTGTTGCTGGTCTGCTCGAATTCCAACCCCATCTTTCCTGCCCGGTACCAGCGGACGGAGCCTTCGATATGCCCCAGTTCGGGGCACCGGATCACGACCGTCGCGCCGCGTTTGGCTTCAATCCAGCCCTCAAGCTGCAGAGCCATGCCTGTACGGGAAATGTCGAGGATGCGAATGTCGAGCGTCTGGCCCATGAACTGCAGGGTGGCACGAATCCGGCAGCGAATCCGTTGGCTTCGGCGCCCGTCGGTGTTGAGTTTGGCGGAATTGAGTTTGTCGGAATTGAGTTTGGCGGCAAGCATTCTGTTGCGCTCCATCAAAGGGATTGAAAGAAACGCGTGAAGCCTCGGCCAGGCGCCTTAACGGCATCTGGCCAAGATCATTAGAATGCAAGTATTATCTCTAGGAGATTTTAGGTATTTGATGCCCTGATGCGGCGATTTACCGTTAACTCAGGGGGTGAATTCTGGATTCAGCCCTTCAATACGGGCCGGACTTCCTGGTGGAAATTGCGGAAATAGGCGGCGATCTTGGCGATCGAGTTGCTGTTGGGCCGAAACATGACACCGATGCGGCCGCCATAATTCCAGCGGACAACGCCTTCCAGATGGCCGATGTCATCATTCTCGATGACCACCTGGCTGCCAGCGGCCGCCGGCAGTTTGCCGACCAACTCAAGCGCAAGTCCGGTGCGCGAGATATTGATAACCCGGCCGATCGCTTCCTGTTGAAAATAGCGGATCTTGCTGTCGATCCGCACGCGACTGCGAGGCGATTTGCGAACATCCATTCCGAGATTATTGCTCATGATGCCGTCCCGAATACATGCAATGGGGCATCCTTACGCCGCATCTGTGAGAACGGTCTAAATCATTTCAGTAGGATTTTCAGCATCCGCCCTTAAAGCCCCACATTGGGACGATCGATGACTTCGCGCAGGGCGAAGCTGGAATTGATCTTCACCACATGCGGCAGGGCGGACAGCCAGTCTCGGTGGATGCGCTCGTAGTCTTCGAGGTCCTTGGCGGCGACCCGCAGGATATAGTCATATTCGCCCGACATGAGATAGCAGACCAGCACGTTGGGACAGCGCTTCACGGCGGCCTCGAATTCCGTCAGCGTCTTGGCAAACTGGCCCGACAGGGAGATGTGCACGATCACCATCATCTTGTAGTCGATCGCCTTGTGCGAAAGACGGGCGTGATAGCCGCTGATCACACCCGACTTTTCCAGCATGTCGTGCCGCCGCGAGCAGGCCGAGGGCGACAGCCCGACCTTTTCGGCAAGCTCCGCATTGGTCATCCGGCCATTCTCCTGAAGCGCCTTGAGAATGGCACGATCGATGGCATCCAGTTCCGCCATTCGCAGAATTCTCCGTTTTGTGTTCCGTCGGCGCAAGAAGCTGCGAATTGTCTCGCCCCGAAGTCCCCACTTTGCAAGGACATTCTGCGTAGAGAATGTTTGAATTTCCTTATCTGAAACCAAGCGGCTTCGGCTGCGAATAAAAAAGAGAGGAACGCTTTGATGCGTGTCGGTTGCCCGAAGGAAATCAAGAACCATGAATACCGTGTCGGCCTGACCCCCGGTGCCGTCAGAGAATATGTGGCACATGGCCACGATGTCCTGATCGAAACGGGAGCAGGGGCCGGTATCGGTGCCGACGACCACGCCTACATCGCCGCTGGCGCGAAGATCGCAGCCTCGGCCAAGGACGTGTTCGAAAAGTCCGACATGATCGTCAAGGTCAAGGAACCGCAGCCCTCCGAATGGGTGCAACTGCGCGAAGGCCAGATCCTCTACACCTATCTCCACCTGGCGCCGGATCCGGAGCAGACCAAGGGCCTCATCGACTCCGGTGTTACTGCCGTTGCCTATGAGACGGTGACCGACGAGCGCGGCGGCCTGCCGCTGCTCGCCCCGATGTCGGAAGTGGCCGGACGTCTGGCCATACAGGCGGGCGCAACCGCCCTGCAGAAGGCCCATGGCGGCCGCGGCATCCTGCTTGGCGGCGTACCCGGCGTTCTCCCGGCCAAGGTTACCGTGATCGGTGGTGGCGTGGTCGGTCTGCATGCAGCCAAGATGGCCGTCGGCCTCGGCGCCGATGTCACGATCCTCGACCGCTCCTTGCCACGCCTGCGCCAGCTCGACGACATCTTCCACGGCCGCGTGCACACGGTCTACTCGACGATCGATGCGCTGGAACAGGAAGTCTTCTCTGCCGATCTCGTCATCGGTGCGGTCCTCATCCCCGGCGCGGCGGCACCGAAGCTCGTCACCCGCGAAATGCTATCGGGCATGAAGAAAGGCTCCGTCGTCGTCGATGTCGCCATCGACCAGGGCGGCTGCTTCGAAACCTCCCACGCGACCACGCATTCCGACCCGACCTATGTCGTTGACGGTGTCGTCCACTACTGCGTGGCGAACATGCCGGGTGCGGTTCCGATCACCTCCGCCCATGCGCTGAACAATGCCACGCTGGTGCATGGTCTGGCGCTTGCCGATCGCGGTTTGCGCGCCATTGCCGAGGACCGTCATCTGCGCAACGGCTTAAACGTCCACAAGGGACGCATCACCAACAAGCCGGTCGCCGATGCGCTGGGATATCCGGCCCATGCGCCGGAATCCGTGCTGAACGTTGCGTAAGGCTGCACTCTCCGGCCGCCTCACGCTGCGTCAGGTCCGCAAATGTATCGTGTAATGCGGCCGATCCGGGCCGGCCTTCCCATCGGCCGGCCCGTTTTCATGCGTGGCATCAGCGTCGCTTGACCCGGCACTGATAGCAATTGTTGCGCGCCGAGCGCCCATCAACATAGTCAACAGGGATAACCGCCGGGAGAGATGCGCCGTTCGGCAACAAGGCCGTAGGCGTCCGGCGCGCCGTCCCTGGAGGCGGTAGCATCATCCGAGGATATCGGGACAAAACGAATCGTAGATGTCATGAATTCCTCCGTGGTCAGCTCTCGTTCGGCTTCGCCTTCGGCTGCTCTTTCCGCCACCCGATTCCTGGCCGTGCCATCCAAAAATAATGGTTCTCAGCCAGCCACACTTCGCGTTAGATATCGGCATATTCGAACCATCGGGTGAGGGGTTCCATGAGATTTTTGAAGTCCGTCTGGGTCGCGGGGATCCTGACCTGTGCTGCCATGCTGTCCATGCCGTCTCACAAGCTCGAGGCTCAGGAACTGACGGACGAGCAGATCGAGGAAGGCCAGCGTTTCGTCGTCAACAACGCGATCTTCATCCTTTTCCACGAGGCCGGCCACATGCTGGTCTCGGAGTTCAATCTGCCGGTGCTCGGCCGTGAAGAGGATGCTGTGGATGCGCTCTCATCCGTGCTGCTGCTAGGGGCTGAGGACGAAGAGCTGAACACCACGATACAGGACGCGGCAGACGGCTGGTTCCTCCTCGACGAGGCGAACGAGGATGGCCCCCAGGACGATGACTTCATGGGTACGCATGGCCTCGACCGTCAGCGCGCCTTTGCGATCGTCTGCATGATGACCGGCGCCGATGCCGAGTTCTTCAAGGTCTTTGCCGATTCGCTCGAATTCCCTGAGGAGCGCCGCGAGGAATGCGTCTTCGAATACCAGAAGGCGCGTGAAAGCTGGATGAGCCTGCTCGCTGCAAACATGAAGGAAGGGGCCAAGACCAAGTTCAAGGTGAGCTATCAACCCGCCGGCAACGAGGACCTGCAGGGCTTTGCCGATCTGCTGAAAAGCGCTGGCGCGTTGGAAACGATCGCCACCGCCTTCGGCGAGGGCTACAATCTGAAGGGCGGCATCAAGATCACCGGAAAGACCTGCGGTGTCGAAAACGCCTTCTGGGATCCCGAGGCCCGCGAGATTACCTATTGCTACGAGATGGCCGCCTTCCACGCGGAACTCATCGCGAATTGGTTTGCCAATCAAGGCTCGGAAGAAGCGGCGGGTGACGACGGCGCGTCGGACGAAACCGAAGCAACCACCGTCAAGCTGAAGAAGAAGAAGGAATGAGGGCGAACGCCCTCAGCCGTCGCGTTTGATGAGCGCAAGCAGCTCCTGGTCGGTCATCGGATCGACCAGGGCATTGTAGGTTCCGACGGGCGAAAAGCCGAACTGCTGGTAAAGCTGCAGCGCGCGCGGATGGTCGAGCGAATTGGTGGTAACGGTCACCGTCTTGGGATTGCTTGCCCAGGCCGCATAGAGACACTGCAGGAGGAACCACTTGCCGATCCCCAAGCCCAGCGCATGCTCGAACAATCCGAAATAGGAGAGCTCGACGAGATCGTTGCTTTCCTGGGACAACTCGTAGAAGCCGGCCGGCGCGCCGTTCACATAGAGGACCGAGATCGAGACCTTCTCGGCATGGATGATGGCCTTCAGCTGGTCATCCGGCAAACGCAGCCGCTCGTACCAGTGCCAGCGCGCGCCCACCTGCCGATGCAGGAAGCGGTAGAAGGAAAGCGGGATCTCGTGCGTGCGCATGATCGCCGTCTGGATATTGACCGGCACCGGCAGGCTGGATTTTGGCGGCGCCGTCATTTCGAGCCGCGTGACATGGGCCGTCAGCGGCCCGGATGTCTTCGAGCCCAGCGGATCGGCCTTGCCGGTGACGACGGGCGTGTCCGTCTTCGAGCCCCATTCCGACCACGAGCCGTCATAGAGCGAATTGTCGGTATGCCCGAGACTTTCGAGCGCAAGGGTCACGACAGCAGCCGTCACGCCGGAGCCGCAGCTTGTGACGACGGGATTGTTGAGGTCGATGCCGGCATCGGTGAAGATCGACCTGAGCGTGGCGAGATCCTTGAGGCGACCGTTTTCCGACAGTGATGAGGCAGGCACGCTGCGCGCACCCGGCATATGGCCAGAGCGCATGCCGGCGCGCGGTTCCGGTTCCTCGCCGGTGAAACGGCCTGCGGGGCGGGCATCGGCGATCTGCCGGTCGCCATTGTCGGTGATGGCCGACATCTGGTCGAAGGAGGTGAGTTTCGCCCGGTCGAACTGCGCCTCGAAGGTGACGGGTGCCGGTTCCGGCAGGTCGGTCTCGAGCTTGCGGCCCTCCGCCTTCCAGCCGTCGATCCCGCCGTCGAGCACATAGACGCGCCGCGCACCCATGACGCGGAACATCCACCAGACGCGTGGCGCGGAGAAGAAGCCGGGGCCGTCATAGACGACGATCGTATCCTCGGCGGAAATGCCGAGCTGGCCGACCGCCTGGGCAAAGAAGGAGGGTGAGGGGAGAGAGTGGGGCAGGCCGGTCGAGGTGTCGGCGATCACGTCCTGATCGAAGAAGACCGCACCCGGGATATGGCCGGAGGCATATTCGACGGCGCCATTGCGTCCCTGTGCGGGAAGATACCAGGAGGCATCGACAACTCTAAATCCGGGCGCCCCGAGGTTCTTTTCGACCCAGTCCGCCGAGACGACGAAACGGCTTCTTTCACCCGACATGCACTTCTCCCGCATCTTTCTCAGGCAGAAGCGTCCGGGGCTCCAAAGCGAATGCGGAACCGGCGGTTCTCCTTGCCCTTCTTTTCGATCTTGGCGATATGAATCGCACCGACCTCCTGGGTCTCCGAAACATGTGTGCCCCCGCAGGGCTGGCTGTCAACGGCGGAGTTCTCGCCAATACAGACAAGGCTAACGCGGCCAAGGCCAACCGGCGGCCGCACATTCTTCGACTTGACGATGCCGGGGTTCGCCGCAAGCTCCTCGTCGGTGATCCACTGGAGATAGACGGGGTGGTTTTCGGTGACGAGCTTCATCAGGTCAGCGGTGACCTGATCCTTGTCGATGGTTTCGCCCATATCGAAATCGACCCGGCTTTCCTCCTCGCCGACGGCAGCCCCGGTGATCGGATAGGGGCAGACGACGGAGAGCAGGTGGCAGGCCGTGTGCATGCGCATGAGCTTGTAGCGGCGCGGCCAGTCGACATGCAGCACGAGTTTTTCTCCGACAACGGGCAGGGGCTCGCCCTCTGCCGGTCGATGCAGGATGATATCTTTCGTCGCGCCGTGGCGGGTCTCCGTGAGTTGGATGTGGCTGCCATCCTCCCGCTCCAGGAAGCCGGTATCGCCCGGCTGGCCGCCGGAGGCGGCATAGAAGCAGGTCCGGTCGAGCTCGACCGCGCCATCCTCATGCACTGAAGTCACCACCGCCTCCGCCGTCGAGAGATAAAAATCGTCGCGGTAGAGGGCGATGGTGGTCATGGCATTGCTTTCGATGGATATCAGACGGTCTCGAAGGGCAGGTCGAAATCGGCGCGCTTCTCCAGCCAGGCAGGGACCGGCAGGTTCTTCGAGCGCAGGAAATCCGGATTGAACAGCTTCGACTGGTAGCGGTTGCCGTAGTCGCAGAGGATCGTTACGATCGTATGGCCGGGGCCGAGATCCCGGGCCAGACGCATGGCGCCGGCGATATTGATACCCGAAGAGCCGCCAAGGCAGAGGCCCTCGTTTTCGACGAGGTCGAAGACGATGTCGAGCGCTTCGGAATCGGGGATCTGATAGGCGTAGTCGGGCGTGAAGCCTTCGAGGTTCGCGGTGATGCGGCCCTGGCCGATGCCCTCGGTGATCGAGGAGCCCGAGGATTTGAGCTCGCCGTTCTTGTAGTATTCGAAGAGGGCCGCGCCTTCCGGATCAGCAATGCCGATCTTGACGCCAGGCTTCATGTTGCGAAGGCCGATGCCGGTGCCGGCCAGCGTGCCGCCCGAGCCCACCGCGCAGATGAAGCCGTCGACAGCGCCGCCGGTTTGCTCGAAGATCTCCTTGGCGGTCGTTTCGATATGGGCGTCGCGATTGACGGTGTTGTCGAACTGGTTTGCCCAGATCGCGCCGTTTGGCTCTGTCTTGGCCAGCTGGGCGGCGAGACGGCCGGAGATCTTCACGTAGTTGTTCGGGTTCTTGTAAGGCACCGCCGGCACTTCGACGAGTTCGGCGCCGAGCAGTTTCAGCGCGTCCTTCTTCTCCTGGCTCTGGGTCTCCGGGATGACGATCACGGTGCGATAGCCAAGCGCCTTGGCAACCAGCGTCAGCCCAATGCCGGTATTGCCGGCCGTGCCCTCGACGATCACGCCGCCGGGGCGAAGCAGCCCGCGCCGCTCGGCATCACGGATGATGAAGAGGGCGGCGCGATCCTTCACCGACTGGCCGGGATTGAGGAATTCGGCCTTGCCGAGAATGGTGCAGCCGGTCGCTTGGGACGCGCCTTTCAGCCGGATGAGGGGCGTGTTGCCGATCGCCTCGAGCACGGAAGGGTGGAATGCCATGATGTCTGCCTTTTTTGTCTGACGCGGACACTAGAACCAAAAGCGCGGGGAAGAAAACCGGAAAACCACACGAATTTGTCCTTCTGGACAAGATTATGCGGGCAAAACGGCTGGCGCGGGATTGAACCCGTCTTTTCCGCCTCGGTGCGGCCAAAGGCAAGGAATGGGTTTTCGCGGTGGGCCAAGGGGAGGGAAAATGCGTTCGGGGGAGGGCTATATCCGGAACGCTTCCGGAAGATCGCAGGCCACGCCGAGTGGCATGAAGTGTCTGAGATTTGCGGTGATCACGGTCAGGCCATAGGCCTTGGCGGTCGCGGCCACGAGGATGTCCCCGAGCCCTGGATGCAGGCCGCTGGCCGTTGCTGTGTCGTCCAGTGCGCCGGCGATCCGGGCGACGACAGGGTCGACGGGCAGGATGCGGTCGCCGAAGGTTTCGGTGATGGAGTCGAGCCAGACACTCAAGCTCTTGGCCCGCTCGAGGCCGCCGCGACGATGCAGGCGGCGCAAGCCCTTTTCGATTTCAGCCAGCGTGATTGTGGACAGATAGATTGCGTCTCCCTGCTCCCGAAACCAGACTTTTACGGCTTCGGATGGCGCCTGCTTCCGGTCCGGCGAGAAGAGGGAAATGATGTTGGTGTCGATCAGGAAGCCGTTACTCAAGCTCGGCATCCCGCATGGGGGATGGGTTGCGATCGAGATCGGCAGGCCCGGGATAGGACATCAGGAACTCGCCGAAGTTTGGTCTGGGCTTCGCCATCGCCCGTTTCGCCGCCTCTCCGGCCTCGACGCTGACCAGCATGGCAGCCGGCTTGCCGTGGCGGGTGATCGTGACGAATTCTCCGTTGGCGGCATCATCCACCAGACTGGCGAATCCGGCCTTGGCATCGGCAATACTCATGCTCGACATGCGGACCTCCTGAAATGACTATATATGGTCAATTTAATGCGTGGCAGAGGATCGGGCAAGCAAGAGTTTGAGGGCAAGATTGTCTGCCGATCGTTACAATTTGAAGCATTCTCTTCACCGGATCTTCACGGCTGACCGGGAAGTCTGCTGTTGATGCGGCTCAAGGTTGTGCGGGGAGGGGGACATTGAGGTTTGTCGTGGCTTTGGCCCTGTGTCTGCCGATCGCCGGCTGCGATCTCTTCGGTTTCCACCATTGGGAGTGGCGCCAGAAACTGACGGTGTCCGTGATGACGCCGGAGGGATTGAAGACCGCAAGTTCGGTCACCGAAGGGAGCTGGAGCATGGCTCCGACATGGTTCAAGATCGGCGACAGCGGCGGGGGGCCTGGCCTTGGCAGTCTTCGAGGAGAAGCCGTCGTTCTGGAACTTGAGCCGCAAAGATACCTGTTCGCCCTGCAGGACTATTCGGCGCTGACGGCGTTCTACGCTTTTGCGGGACCCGATTTCAGGGCGGGCATGCGTCAGGATTATATTGCCATGCTGGCTCGCATCGGGGCGATCCGTGACAGCCGGACGCTTGCACCAAAGCACTATCCGCTGCTGGTCACCTTTGACGACATCAACAACCCAGCCAGTGTCCGCCGCGTCGATCCCGGCAACCTTGCCTCAACATTCGGCCATGGCTATCGACTCAATGCCGTCACCCTATCGATCACCCATGAGCCGGTAACCGAGGGGCGGGTGGATAACGTGCTGGGGTGGCTCTGTGATTACAAGTCTAAGCGGCTGAGGCTTTCTGGGCAAACGGGACCAATCGGCGACCGAATTCTTGCAAACAATGTTGGAAGTGGCGATTTCAAGAATGATGAATGCGAATGACCGCTTCATCTGAGTTTATCTTGGCGGTGCTTGCACACAATCGGCGTCTTGGTGACAACAAAACAAACTTGCCGCTGCCCTCACTCCGCCCTCAACCCCTGAAAAGCCACCATCGCCGCATCCCTGGCTTTGCCATGATCGACGATCGGCAGCGGATACGTCTTACCCAGGCTCACAGCCGCATCCCTCAGCACCGAAAGCGGCGCCTCCCAGGGCCGGTGGATGAACTTGTTTGGCATGTCCTTCAGTTCCGGCACGAAGCGGCGGATATACGCGCCTTCGGGGTCGAATTTCTCGCCCTGGCTGGTTGGATTGAAGATGCGGAAGAAGGGGGCGGCGTCGGCGCCGGAGCCGGCGACCCATTGCCAGCTGGCAGCATTCGACGCCGGGTCGGCATCCACAAGCGTGTCGCGGAACCAGCGTTCGCCTTCGCGCCAGTCGATGAGCAGGTCCTTGATCAGGAAGGACGCGACGATCATGCGCACGCGGTTGTGCATCCAGCCGGTCTGCCAGAGCTGGCGCATGCCGGCATCGACGATGGGATAGCCGGTCTGGCCGCGCTGCCATTTGTGAAGCAGATCCGGCGCCTCTTGCCATGGGAAGGCGTCGAACTTGGCGTTCCAGTTCTTCGTCGCGAGATCCGGAAAGTGGAAGAGCAGGTGATAGGAGAAGTCGCGCCAGACGAGTTCCTTGCGGAAATGGATGACGTCTTCCGTGGGGATGGTTTCCGGCAGCCCGCGCGTGGCATGCCAGACGGTAAACGGCGAGATTTCGCCGAGTGCCAGATGTGGCGAAAGCCGGGAGACATGCTCGCTGGCCGGCAGGTCGCGGCCGCTGCGATAGTTGGTGAGACCGTGTCTGATGAAGGCGGCAAGGCGCTTCTCCGCGCCCTTCTCGCCCGGTTGCCAATGCCCGTCGAAGGCGGCGGCCCAGTTGGGTTTGGTCGGCAGAAGCGCCCAGCTGTCGAGCGCTTCGCTGTCTGCAAAGCGATCGGGCGCGGGGATGGCCTTCGGCGTGGGAATAGGCTCCGGCGGCTCGCCGGCGCCGTCGAGCGCCTTCCAGAACGGTGTATAGACGCGGAAATGGCCGCCCGCGCCGGTTTTCAGCTTGGTCGGCTCGTGCAGGATCTGGCCGGCAAAGGTGCGCACGTCGATGCCCTCGGCAATCAGCCGGGCCTTCAGCGCCTTGTCGATGGCAATGCCCGGCGGATCATAGCGCCGGTTCCAGAACACGGCGGTCGCGCCGGTCGTGGCGATGACCTCGCCCATCACCTCTGCTGCCGACCCGCTGCGCAGGATGAGCTGCGAGCCGAAAGCCTTGAGATCCTCGGCCAGCGCCTCAAGCGAATGATGCAGCCACCAGGCCTGAGCCGCGCCGAGCGCTCCGGTGCCGGCAGCCTCGGGCTCGCGTATATAAAGAGGAAGAATGCGATAGCCCTCGTCGACGGCGGTCGAAAGGGCTGCGTTGTCGGCGAGCCTCAGGTCCTTGCGGAACCAGAGGATGAGCGTCTTGTCAGTATGTGGCATGCAATATCTTCTTCGTTGGCCTTTCCTGCCATACGAAGGCGGAGGGGGAGGGGATCACGCGGTGATCGCGAATCTGCGTGTCGAAAGGCGCGGGCGATGGTCGTCGGTCTGCGCGCGTCAGGCGGCCGAGCGACCCGGGGCGACACGACGCGCCTGCTCGGCGCGGATCATGGCCATGATCTGCTGGGCGTTTTCGCGCACATACAGGCGGTGCAGCTTTTCGGCGACCGGGGCGGTCGTCAGCAGGCAGGTATACCCTTCCCGCTCGTACCAGCGGAAATCTACCACATTGTCCATGTTGACGTAGAAGGGAAAGCCGTCCCCGTCGTGAAGCTCAAGCCACATCGGCCGTCCTCCTTCAATGCCTGTTGGTTGAGGCAAGGAGATAGCAGGGAAAGGTGAAGAGGGGGTTTCGAGGGCCCTGTCTGAAACATCATCGCCAGATCTGGCGGGACGCGAACAAGACTGAAAAGCAAAAGGCCCGCGGCTGTGTTCAGCGCGGGCCTTGAAATAAGATGGCTCCCCGGGCCGGATTCGAACCGGCGACCTGTCGATTAACAGTCGAATGCTCTACCGCTGAGCTACCAGGGAACAGCCGCTTGGCGCGGTGTGAGCGGGGTAATACTGATGCTCGCTCCGTTTGCCAAGCGGTTTTTCAAAAAAAATGTCATCCTCTTGTTTTTATTTGTGGGCTCACCATCTGCACAGCCCGGGGGATGGGGCGTAGAACCGCGACAATCCAAGGAGTTTTCAGCATGCCAGAACGCCGTTACCGCCTCGATCAAAAGCGGGGGCGTCTCGTCCTGGGCAGCGTCGAGATCCCGGTGCCGCGCTCCCGGACGGGAAGAATCGCCACCGGAACCGCCCTGATCGGGGGTGGCTTTCTCGGTTTCCTGCCCATTCTCGGCTTCTGGATGCTGCCGCTCGGCTTGCTTGTCCTCTCGCACGACCTCCCGGCCGTTCGCCGCCGTCGCCGGAAGATGGCCGTGTGGTGGAGCCGTCGCAAGGCAAGCCCGCGCTCCAGCCGCAAACCATGAGGTCCGTGATGCGGCACCTCTACCTGATCTGGGACATGTCATAGTGAAATGACCTGAGGCGCCCCCTCCGATACTCTGGGCAGACTCAATCGGGATACCGAACGCGGCAACCGCCGTCTGGTTCCCGGAAAGGTCTACCGACATGATCGTATCCATCCAGGCGGAGAGTTCCTTGATTCTGACGCCGAGAGATTTCCACATCATCGATCAGGCCATGCGGGCTGCCGAGCCGGCTGAAGCCGTGTTTTCCGATGACGGCCATCGCGAAGCGGTGGGCAAGGCCGTGATCCGGCTCTACACCTCGGGCATGACCGATCCCGGACGCCTGGCGGAAGCTGCAAGTACCATGGCCGCAACGCGCCTGCTGGACCGCCGTCGCTGGCGAGGAGGGGCGTAGGGAAAATCGATCGGGGAAGGGTGCTTTTGCGCATCCACATGAGCGCAGCGAGATTTGATGAATTTCCCCTTGCGCTCACTCTCGATCCGTTCTAAATGCCGCCCACCACACGCACTTTTCTTTCCGGATGGCCTCGTGGCGGAGTGGTGACGCAGAGGACTGCAAATCCTTGTACCCCGGTTCAATTCCGGGCGAGGCCTCCATCCGAATTTCCCCGCATCGAGACAAGCCTTGACTGTCGGACCGGCAGCATAGCGCCTTTGTCTGCGCCGCTGCGTCACGACGCTGCCGCGAGATTCTGGTGCGCGAGAGGCGGAGCCGCTTGAAAGCGTCTCGGCCTGCAATTAAAGACACGGGGATGAATAAGCCGCTATGGCCGGTCGACACGGGGCGCGAATGAAATGATGGATTATGCTGCAGCACGCACCAAGATGGTGGACAATCAGATCAGGACGACGGACGTCACGTCCCATTCCGTGCTGACCGCGTTTCTCTCGGTGCCACGCGAGGCATTCGTTTCCGCCGAGATGAAACCGCTTGCCTATATCGACGAGGACATGCAGGTGGCTCCGGCCGCGAACGGCAATCCGGCGCGCTACATCATGGAGCCGTCGCCGCTCGCCAAGCTTCTGCAGCTGGCTGCCATCACCAAGGACGATGTCGTGCTGGAGATCGGCTGTGGTGCGGGTTACGCCGCAGCCCTCCTGTCGCTGCTCGCCGGATCGGTGGTTGCGACCGAAAGCGACGAGACATTGCTCGCCAAGGGGTCCGAAAAGCTCTCCGAACTCGGATATGACAATGTCGCCGTCGTCTCCGCCAGGCTGGAAGAGGGCTATCCGGCCGAGGGCCCCTATGACGTGATCTTCGTCAACGGGTCCATCGAGCAGATACCGGACGCCCTGCTGTCGCAGCTGCGCGAAGGCGGCCGTATGGTGGCGGTTGTCGGTTATGGCAATGCCGCGCGCGCCCGCCTCTACGTCAAGAACGGTGGCATCACCTCCTATACCGAATACTTCAACGCTGCCGTGAAGCCCCTGCCTGGCTTCCGCAAGGTTGCCGAATTCGTCTTCTGAACGAAAGCCGGGAGCGCATTTTCAAAAGCCCGCCGCGTGCGGGCTTTTTCGTGCCGGCGCAACAAAGCTGTGCATCACGGCAATTCCTGATCGGGACGTGATTTTTTTCGCAAGGCGCGTATCCTAGGGTGAGCGCGAATCGGCCCGGCGGAATGTCTGCGAGCCGACGGTTTCTGAGGACAACGGGGATTAGTATGGCTCAGCCAAGCGTAGCGCGTGAACCGTCCATGGAAGAGATCCTGGCATCCATTCGCCGGATCATCGAAAGCAACGATCCGGTGAATGGCGCAAGCCCCTCTCAGGATGAACCTGGGCGTTCAGAACGGCATGTGCCGGACGACGAAGACCTGGCCTATGACGGCGGCGATTTCGTGGCTGCCAATGACGCCGGACCGGCTTTCCCGATGTTCGAACGCGAACTGCCTCAGGCGGAGGCAGCACCGCGTCGCGAACCCATGCCGGAGCCGGCCATGGAGGCACCGAAGAGCGTGTCTCTGGCTGATCTTGCCGCGCGCGTTCGCTCGGCGTCCGAACGCATGGAGCGTCCGGTTCAGCCGCAGGCCCCCGCGATTTCGGCCGCTGCCGTCCAGGCCACGGTGATGATGCCGCGCCGGGAACCGTCGCCGGGCGGCGAGGAGCAGGCAAGGGCCGCAGCCCCGATGATGGCAACCCGCTTGTCGGAAATGCGTGACCAGCAGCTCCGTCCGTCCCTCCCGGCTGATGCGCCTGAGCCGGCCTTGCACCGCGCGGCTCCTGTTGCCGAGCCGTCGGCTGCTCCGGCAGCGCAGCCCTCCATTGCGCGGCTCGATCCGGTGGACGTGCGGGTCGAGCGCAAGGAGCCGACTTTCCTCGATCAGCCGATGGAGACGGTCTACGAGGTGCGCGAGGAAGAGGTCGAAGCCGTTCTGCCGCCGGTCGAGGTGAGCCAGGAACGTCCAGAGGAAAGCCGTGACCTGACGGCTCTGGTGTCCGCCGCGACCGTCGAGCAGGTCTCTCGCTCCTTCTCCGAACTCGCCGCCGCCTTTGACGGTACCGAGCGCCGGTCGCTGGACGAGATGGCCGAGGAAATGCTGCGTCCCATGCTGAAGGACTGGCTCGACGACAACCTGCCGACGCTGGTGGAGCGCCTCGTGCGGGAGGAAATCGAACGCGTCGCCCGCGGCCCGCGACGCTGACCGAACTCCCGTTGGGGATCAGGGGCCGCTCGCAGGAGCGGCCTTTTTTATTGACTTGGTTTTGCCAGTCCTATTTACAAACCCCCATCCAGAACTCGAAAATCCGGTCGGAAAATGCTCGAAAAGACCTATGATTCAGCCGCCGTCGAACCGAAGATCGCGAAAGCCTGGGAGGAGGCGGACGCCTTCCGCGCCGGCGCCAATGCGAAGCCGGGCGAGGACACCTTCACCATCGTGATCCCGCCGCCGAACGTCACCGGCTCGCTGCACATGGGTCACGCGCTGAACAACACGCTGCAGGACATCATGGTTCGCTTCGAGCGCATGCGCGGCAAGGACGTGCTGTGGCAGCCGGGCATGGACCATGCCGGCATCGCCACCCAGATGGTGGTCGAGCGCAAGCTCGCCGAAAACGGCCAGAATGTCAGCCGCCGCGACATGGGCCGCGAAGCCTTCATCGACAAGGTCTGGGAGTGGAAGGAAGAATCGGGCGGCCTGATCTTCAACCAGCTGAAGCGCCTCGGCGCCTCCTGCGACTGGTCGCGCGAACGCTTCACCATGGACGAAGGCCTGTCGGCCGCCGTCCTGGAAGTGTTCGTCACGCTCTACAAGGAAGGCCTGATCTATCGCGGCAAGCGCCTGGTTAACTGGGACCCGAAGTTCGAAACGGCGATTTCCGACCTCGAAGTCGAGAACAAGGAAGTTGAAGGCCATATGTGGCACTTCAAATATCCGCTCGCGGGTGGGGAAACCTATACCTATGTCGAGAAGGACGAAGACGGCAACGTCACCTTCCAGGAAGAGCGGAACTACATCTCGATCGCGACGACGCGGCCTGAGACCATGCTCGGCGACGGCGCAGTTGCCGTCCATCCCTCGGACGAGCGTTACGCCGCAATCGTCGGCAAGCTCTGCGAAATCCCTGTCGGACCGAAGCAGCATCGCCGTCTGATCCCGATTATCACCGACGAATACCCGGATCCGAAATTCGGCTCGGGCGCGGTCAAGATCACCGGTGCGCATGACTTCAACGACTATCAGGTCGCCCGTCGCAACAAGATCCCGCTCTATCGCCTGATGGACACCCAGGCGAAGATGCGGGATGACGGTGAGGAGTATGCCGTCTACGCCGCGCGCGCTCTGGAGATCGCCAAGACCGGTCATCTGCCGAACGAAGCCGAGGTCGATGACATCAATCTGGTCCCGGACGAGTATCGCGGCCTCGACCGCTACGAAGCCCGCAAGCGGATCGTCGAGGCGATCAATGCCGAGGGTCTCGCCGTCACCACCAAGGACGCCGAAGGTAACGACGTGCCTTACGTCGAATCCAAGAAGATCATGCAGCCCTTCGGCGACCGCTCCGGCGTCGTCATCGAGCCGATGCTGACTGACCAGTGGTTCGCCGACGCCAAGACGCTGGCCGAGCCGGCGATCGCCTCCGTTCGCGAGGGACGCACGAAGTTCGTGCCGAAGAACTGGGAAAAGACCTATTTCGAATGGATGGAAAACATCGAGCCCTGGTGCATTTCGCGCCAGCTCTGGTGGGGCCACCAGATCCCCGCCTGGTATGGTCCCGATGGCCAGGTCTTCGTCGAGAAGACGGAAGAGGAAGCGCTGCATTCGGCGATCCAGCATTACATCGCCCATGAAGGCCCCTGGAAGGCCTGGGTCGAGGAAAAGCTGGAGAACTTCAAGCCCGGCGAGATCCTGACCCGTGACGAGGACGTGCTCGACACCTGGTTCTCCTCGGCGCTGTGGCCTTTCTCGACACTCGGCTGGCCGGACGAGACGCCGGAACTGGCGAAGTACTACCAGACAGACGTTCTGGTCACCGGCTTCGACATCATCTTCTTCTGGGTCGCCCGCATGATGATGATGGGCCTGCACTTCATGAAGGATGAGGACGGCAACCCGGTCGAGCCCTTCCACACGGTCTACGTGCATGCGCTGGTTCGCGACAAGAACGGCCAGAAGATGTCGAAGTCGAAAGGCAACGTCATCGATCCGCTCGACCTGATCGACGAATATGGCGCGGACGCCCTGCGTTTCACGCTGGCGATCATGGCAGCGCAGGGTCGCGACGTGAAGCTCGATCCCGCCCGCATCGCCGGCTATCGCAATTTCGGTACCAAGCTGTGGAATGCCACCCGCTTTGCCGAGATGAACGGAGTCAAGGCCGATCCCGCCTTCCTGCCCGAGACGGCATCGCTGGCGATCAACCGCTGGATCCTGACGGAACTTGCCCGCACGGAGGGGGAAGTCACCGAAGCGATCGAAAATTATCGCTTCAACGATGCCGCAGGCTCCCTCTACCGCTTCGTCTGGAACCAGTTCTGCGACTGGTATCTGGAGCTTTTGAAGCCCGTCTTCATGGGCGAGGACGAACAGGCGAAGAAGGAAGCGCAGGCCTGCGCTGCCTATGTGCTGGAGCAGATCTACAAGCTGTTGCATCCCTTCATGCCTTTCATGACGGAGGAGCTGTGGGCCCATACGGCAGGTGAGGGCGCTTCGCGCGATACCCTGCTCTGCCATGCCGACTGGCCGGCGCCGGAATTCTCCGACGAGAATTCGGCCGCCGACATCAACTGGTTGATCGACCTCGTCACCGGCATCCGCTCGGCCCGGTCGGAGATGAACGTGCCGCCGGGTGCCGTTGCACCGCTTGTCGTCGTTGGGGCGAATGGCGTGACCCAGGAGCGACTGATCCGCCACGATGCCGCAATCAAGCGGCTTGCTCGCGTCGAGACCATCACCGTGGCCGATGTCGCGCCGAAGGGCGCGGCGCAGATCGTCGTTGGTGAGGCGACCGCCTGCTTGCCGCTGGGTGCGCTTATCGATCTCGGGGCTGAGAAGGCGCGCATCGAAAAGGCGATTGCCAAGGTAGACCAGGAGATGGCCCGCATTGCCGGCAAGCTTGGCAACGAGAAGTTCGTCGCCAATGCCAATCCCGAAGTCGTGGCCGCCGAGCGCGAACGCTATCAGGAGCTTGAAGTGCAGAAGGCGAGCCTGGAAACGGCGTTGCAGCGGGTTCTGGAGGCCGGTTGAGCCGACAACCGGTAGAAATGATATTCCAGAGGCCGGGTCTTGTGCCCGGCCTTTCCGTTTGTGCATTGCGGCAGGATCTCTGTGCCGATTTGGCAGTTCCAGATACCGATTCTGACCGGTATCTTTCGCGCAACGCCGGATCGGCCACCGCAAAACGATGCAGTTGCATATTTTCAGGTCAGTTGCATCTTCGGCAGACCTGTGGCGCAGGTGCAACGCAATGCTCGAGGATTGGAATTGTTTTTCGAGTGCGGGGAAAAAAAGCGATAAAGTTGGAAAATTCATCCAACTGCTAGGCGTTTTGACGTGCGCGTAAGCGGCGTTACGTAAAAATTTCCGCATGGGAACGTGCCTGTGATGCGTATCACCCGATTGCCATCTGGTTGCACATGTCTAGTATGCCAAATCACAGTTTTGCCTGAATTGGGGAGAGACATGGCGAACCATTTGATGAAGACAACCGCACTCGGTCTGATTGCAGCATGCGCATTCGTGGGAGGCGCGCAGGCTGGCGGTCTTGAGCGGGCCGGCTACAACATCGATCTTCTGTTCGATCCGGGCCAGTATGTGTTCGAAAGCGGCGTGACCTATGTGGCGCCGCAGCGTCGCGTTGAAAACGTAACGGATACCAATACGGCGAACACCATCGCAGGCGGTGGCAATTTGAACGGTCGTCCGACTGGCGCTGATGACTCTGAGAACTATTTCGTTCCCAAAGTTGGTTTCAAGGCAACGCTTGCTGAGGGCGTTGAGTGCTTGGCCGACTATTCGCAGCCATGGGGTGCCCATACAAAGCCGGGTACAAACTGGGCTGGTGCCAACCAGAATGTCGAGACCAAGGTCAACAGCCAGAACTTCGGCTTCACGTGCTCCTACAAGTTCGACGCTGGTCCGGGGCAGTTGCGCATCATCGGCGGCGGCTTTTACCAGGAAGTTGATGGCTTCAAGGAACGCATCGTCTTCAATCCTGCGGCTCTGGGTGGCCTTTCCGGCATCGGACGTCTGAATCTCGAGGGTGACGGCTACGGTTGGCGTATCGGTGCCGCTTACGAAATCCCTGAATACGCACTGCGCGCCAGCCTCGTGTACAACAGTGAAGTCGAATTGAACGACATCACCGGTACGCTTGACCTTCGCGGACTGCCTGTGGGTCTTGCTGGAAATCAGCTGGCGGGACGAAACACCGCCGTATTCGGCTCGACTGTGATGCCGGACTCGCTTGAGCTCAAGCTCCAGTCTGGTATCGCGCCGGACTGGCTGGCATTCGGCTCAGTAAAGTGGACCGACTGGAGCCAGCTTCAGTCTATTCCGTTCTGCGTTGTTGGCAGCACCAGCTGCTCGCGCGCAAACCAGGCGACATCGCTGGACCTGATCTATCGTGATGGCTGGACGGTTAGCGGCGGTATTGGCCACAAGCTGAACGACCAGTGGAGTGTTGCGGGCTCCGTGACCTGGGATCGTGGTACGTCGCAAGGCTTCGGCACTCAAAGTGACGTTTGGACCTTCGGTACGGGTGTATCCTACACCCCGACGAAGAATGTCGAACTGCGCGTCGCTGGTGCTGTCAGCATCCTGACGTCTGGACGCTCGGGTGCCGTTGTCGCCAACGGTGTGACCTACGGTGACGATGTTTCCTACACCTACGGCAACGACATGGCAGCCGCCGTTTCCACCTCGCTGAAGGTTCGCTTCTGATCCTTCGACGGTAAGATGTGGCAGAAGCCCGGCTCGTCCGGGCTTCTTGCGTTTTCCCCGTTTCGCCTTGTTCAGCCTTTCGAAATGTGATGATTCTGCAACATTTCATCTATCGTTTTGTCAGGGCCACGGTCGGGCCGAATTTGTCCATTTCCCGCCACAAACGAAGAGCACCGGTGTTGCCAGAAACGGCGGGGGCTGTTTCCGGTGGTGGCGTTAAGAGTTTCACATGAGCCTCTGGGGCGAAAATTCGGTGCTGAATGCAATGACTTCGGTCGCTTTTGGGGAGTGGCCAGACTGTATTGAAGGAAAATCGGAAAGATCGCTGTCGGTCGCCCCGGTCTTGCCGGAAATCAAGTTTAGTCTGCCCCACATGAAGACGAAATCGACAGGGAGCGGTGACGGAAGCTCCGATCGCACAAATGGTCATGAACCGTCTATTCATCGATTGACTGTATTCTTGAAATCGGACGCGGCTGACCTCGGCGCAAATGCGGGGCGCGGCCTGTGATGTCCATCATGACTTGGAAATTGTACGGACCCATGCGTCTCGGTGACTGGAAGACTTCGGCAATGCTTCTGACGGCAGTTTTCCTGCTGTCCTCAAGCCCGTCTGCCCGCGCCTTCGATCTAGACACCGGCGTCAATAAGGAATCCGGTCCCTTCGATCTCTTCAAGTTTGGCTTCAACGCCTACAAGAAGGGCCAGAAGGAAGAGGCGGTCGAAGCCTATCGCTACGCAGCCGAGAAGGGCCACACGGGCTCGCGCTGGGCGCTCGCCAACATGTATGCGGCGGGTGACGGTGTCGTCGAGAACGACTTCGAAGCCTTCAAGATCTATGCCGAAATCGCCAACCAGGGCATCGAACCCGGCTCGGAAGACACCGGCTTCTTCGTCAATGCATTGCTGTCGCTTGCCCGCTACTACCGGCAGGGCATTCCCGACAGTCCGGTCAAGGCGGATCTCGCCCAGGCGCGGCAGATCTATTTCCAGGTGGCCTCGACCTTCGGCGTGCCGGAGGCGCAGTTCCAGCTTGCCCGCATGATCCTGGCGGGCGAGGGCGGAGGCGTGAACGTGCAGCAGGCCAAGAAGTGGCTGAACATGGCCCGCAAGAGCGGTCATGCCGGCGCGATGTCGGTCTTCGGCAACGTGCTTTTCGAAGAGGGGCAGACCGTTCGCGGCCTCGCTTTCCTGACCGCTGCTCTCGATCGCTGCAATCCCAAGGATTGTCCATGGATGCAGGAGCTTCAGGAGCGCGCCTTCTCGCTCGCCTCGGAAGATGATCGCCGGGTCGCCGTGGCACTCGCGCCGCAGGTCTATCAGGAAAACGAGTGAGCCGGTTGGTGCGGTTCGGGAATTAAAAATGGGCGCCTTGGCGCCCATTTCAGTGTCTGCAGTTCGTCAAAGTCGTCAGAAGGCGAAATGCCCGACGACAGGCACATGGTCGGACGGTTTTTCCCACGCGCGGACATGCTTCTCGATTCCGGTTGATTGCAGTCGGTCGGAGGCTTCCGGCGACAGCATCAGGTGGTCGATGCGGATGCCGTTGTTCTTCTGCCAGGCGCCGGCCTGGTAATCCCAGAAGGAAAAGAGCGGCGTCTCGTCATGGGTGGCGCGCACGGCATCGACGAAGCCGAGGTTTTCAAGCCGCCGGAAGGCTGCCCGCGTCTGCGGCAGGAAGAGGGCGTCAGTCACCCACTGGCTCGGGTCCTTTGCGTCATGGGGCTCTGGAATGACGTTGTAGTCGCCGGCCAGGATCAGAGGCTCCTCAAGCGCCAGGCGGTCTCGCGCAAAGGCTTCCAGGCGCGCCATCCAGGCAAGCTTGTAGGGATACTTGACCGGATCGTCCGACGGGTTGCCGTTCGGCAGATAAAGCGAGACGACGCGCAACACGCCGCCATCCACCGAGAAGACACCTTCGATGAAACGCGCCTGTTCATCCGTATCGTCGCCGGGCAGGCCACGATTGACCTCGTCCGGCTTGATCTTCGAGAGCAGAGCGACGCCGTTGAAACCCTTCTGGCCATGCGTCTCGACGTGATAGCCCAGCGCTTCGATTTCGAGTCGCGGAAAACCCTCGTCGACGGATTTGATTTCCTGCAGGCAGACGATGTCGGGCTGACTGTCCTTAAGCCACTGGCACAGGTTTTCGATGCGCGCCTTGACGCCGTTGATGTTCCAGGTGGCTATCTTCATCATCACTCACACGGAGAAGCTGGTGCCGCAGCCGCAGCTCGCCACCGCATTGGGATTCTTGATCTGAAAGGACTGGCCGAGCAGGTTGTCGACGAAATCGATCTCGGACCCGGCCATGTAGATGAGCGATGTCGGGTCGATCAGGACGGTGGCGCCATCGCGCTCGATGACGATGTCGTCGCCGGCCGGCTGACCATCGAGGTCGAACTTGTAGGAAAAGCCGGAACAGCCGCCGCCTTCGACGGAAACGCGCAGTGCGGATTTCTCTGCATCGGCTGCAACGATAGCCGCGATTCGCTTTGCGGCGGCTTCGGAAAGGGTGACGGTCTCGGTGCTCATTTCGGCCTCCTGCCGGGTTCAAGGCCCGGTGAAAACGGTCCATTCGTCGCAAATCACCGCATTGTCACGCGAAAGCGTGATGATTGTTCGGCGCGACGGTCCAAAACCAGTTGGGAACCCGCAACGCCTTGCGGCTTTGTCCGCTATAGGTATGAAGGCACAAGAGTTGCGTCAATGGGGAGCAAGCGGCACGCGCATGACGATCGATCAAGCAGCACTGGGTTTTGGCACCGGGAAGCGGGCAGTATTCGCCACCGACCCGTGGAAAAGCCGTGGCCGGCTCTTCGAGGAGGGCGGAAGCCTGACCCGCTCCGAATTTCAGCGCGACCGCGACCGCATCGTCCACACGACCGCCTTTCGCCGACTGAAGCACAAGACCCAGGTCTTCATCGGTCCGGATGGCGATCACTATCGCACCCGTCTCACCCACACGATCGAGGTGGCGCAGATCGCCCGTGCGCTGGCGCGTGCCCTGAAGCTGGACGAGGATCTGGCGGAAGGTGTGGCGCTTGTCCATGATTTTGGCCACACGCCCTTCGGCCACACGGGCGAGGATGCACTGCACGAGGTGCTGAAGCCTTACGGTGGCTTCGACCACAATGCCCAGTCGCTGCGCATCGTTACCAAGCTGGAGCGGCGTTACGCCGATTTCGACGGGCTGAACCTCACCTGGGAAGCGCTGGAAGGCCTGGTCAAGCACAATGGCCCGCTGCTGACGCGGGACGGGCAGGGAACGCGTGGCCCTGTTCCGCAGCCGATCCTCGACTATTGCGAGATCCATGATCTGGAACTGGCGAGCTTTGCCGGTCTCGAAGCCCAGGTTGCCGCCATCGCCGACGACATCGCCTACAATACCCATGACATCGACGACGGCCTGCGCTCCGGCTATTTGACCTTCGAGATGCTGGAGGATGTGCCCTTCCTTGCCGGCCTGATGAAGGAAGTGCGGGATCGCTATCCGCATCTCGATCCCGACCGCTTCACCCACGAGATCATGCGCCGGCAGATCACCCGGATGGTCGAGGACGTGATCGGTGTTGCGCAGGAGCGGCTGAAAAAGGTCGAGCCGCAAAGCGTCGAGGATATCAGGGCCGCCTCGATGACGATCGCGTCCTTCTCGGATCAGATGGCCGAGACCGATAAGGCGATCAAGAAGCTGCTGTTCAGCCGCATCTACCGCCATCCCGACATCATGCGCATCAGGGCGGCGGCGGCCGAGATCGTTACCGATCTTTTCAACGCCTACATGGCCGACCCGAAGCTGATGAAGAGCCACTTCTGGGTCAACCACATCTCGGGCCTCAATGACGGACAGAAGGCGCGGCATGTGGGCGACTATCTCGCCGGCATGACCGATACCTATGCGGTGCGTACGCATCGCGAGCTGTTTGACCGGACTCCCGAATTGCGATAGGCACCCGACGAAATTCTTAAGGAAACGCCGGGGCGACGCTTCGGCGCGCAGGGACACGCCATGAACCTTTTCGCCGATTTCGAAATCCGGATCAAAGCAGCGCTCGACGAGATCGAGGCGGTGCGCGAGAAGCGCGACAGCCTCGACTTCAGCCGCATCGTCGTCGAGCCGCCGCGCGATGCAAGCCATGGCGATGCTGCGACCAATGCCGCGATGGTGCTCGCCAAGGGCATGGGCATGAACCCGCGCGCATTGGCCGACCTGATCGGCGAGAAGCTGAAGCAGGATCCTGATATCGCCGAGGTCGGCGTTGCCGGTCCGGGCTTCATCAACATTCGTCTTTCGGTCGCCTACTGGCAGCGGCTGCTTGCCACCATGATCCAGCAGGGTACGGATTTCGGCCGCTCTTCGGTTGGCAAGGGCCACAAGGTCAATGTCGAATATGTCTCGGCCAATCCGACCGGCCCGATGCATGTCGGCCATTGCCGTGGCGCCGTGGTCGGCGACACGCTCGCCAACCTGCTCGGCTTTGCCGGCTACGAAGTCACCAAGGAATACTACATCAACGATGCGGGCGCGCAGATCGACGTGCTCGCTCGCTCCGCCTTCCTGCGCTACCGCGAGGCCCTGGGCGAAACGATCGGCGAAATCCCCGCCGGCCTTTATCCGGGCGACTACCTCGTTCCGGTGGGCAAGGCGCTGGCCGATGAATACGGCACGAAGCTTCTGGCCATGCCGGAAGAGGACATGCTCGAAATCGTCAAGGCCAAGGCGATTGACGCGATGATGGCGATGATCCGCGACGATCTCGCGACCTTGAACGTCCATCACGACATCTTCTTCTCCGAGCGCACGCTCCATGCTGGAAATGCCGCGAAGATCCGCACCGCGATCAACGACCTGACCTTCAAGGGCCATGTCTATCGCGGCACGCTGCCGCCGCCGAAGGGCCAGTTGCCGGAAGACTGGGAAGACCGCGAGCAGACGCTGTTCCGCTCCACCGAAGTGGGTGACGATATCGACCGGCCGCTGATGAAGTCGGACGGGTCCTACACCTATTTCGCCGCCGACGTGGCCTATTTCAAGGACAAGTTCGACCGTGGTTTCTCCGAGATGATCTATGTGCTCGGCGCCGACCATGGTGGCTATGTGAAGCGGCTCGAGGCCGTCAACCGCGCCGTGTCCGAGGGCAAGTCGAAGCTGACCGTGCTGCTCTGCCAACTGGTCAAGCTCTACCGCGACGGCGAGCCGGTGAAGATGTCGAAACGATCAGGCGATTTCGTCACGCTGCGTGAAGTGGTCGAGGAGGTCGGCCGCGATTCGGTGCGCTTCATGATGCTCTACCGGAAGAACTCAGAACCGCTGGACTTTGACTTCGCCAAGGTGACGGAGCAGTCGAAGGACAATCCGGTCTTCTACGTGCAGTATGCCCATGCCCGCTGCATGTCGATCCTGCGTCAGGCGAAGGAAGCCTTCCCGGACCTCGAAATCGAGACGCTCGACCTCGCCGGTGCCGTAATGGGACAGATCGAAGACCCGACGGAACTGTCGCTTGTCGCAAAGCTTGCCGAATATCCCCGCATTATCGAGGCGGCAGCACTGTCGCAGGAGCCGCATCGACTTGCATTTTACCTGCATGATCTGGCAAGCTCGCTGCATGCTCACTGGAATAAGGGCAAGGATTCGCCCGAATTACGCTTTGTTAACGATAAACATAGAGAATTAACCATCGCCAGGCTTGGGCTGGTGCATGCTGTCGCCTCCGTGTTGAAGTCGGGACTGGCCATTACTGGCACCGAAGCTCCGGTAGAAATGCGATAGTATCGTCACCAATTCCCCACATTGCGCTGGCAGGCGTTGAGTCGCGTGAGTGAGTGGAACAGGTATGGTACAGAAGCAGGCTGCAAACAGCATTCGGTCGCATAGCGACGAGTTCGCCGATGATGATCCGTTGGCGGAGCTCGCCCGCATTGTCGGCTTTGACCAACCGCTGAAGCGCGAGCCGGTTGTCTCGCTGCCGCAGGCGCCGCAGATGGGGTCTGCCGAGTATAATCTCGAAGACGAGTTGATCCGCGAATTCGAGGGTTACGAAGCCTCGCCTGCTCCCTCTTCCTATGCGCCTGCGGTTTCCCCGCCGGAGCCGGTTGCGCCTCGTGCGCCCGTGATGGAAAGTTACCAGCCTGTGCAGGTGCGCGAAGAGCCGCGCTTCGAGCCTGAACCCCTCGCATTCGAGGCTGCGCCGCTGCCGTCCTATGAGGTGCAGCCTGTCGCCTACGCCGCCACGGCGCTCGGCGATGTCGATGTCTCCGGGCCGGGCGTTGATCTGTCTGAGTCTGCCCGCGATGAGCGGCAGGTCCTTGCCGAAGCGCAAGTGGTTCAGCAGGCCGAGCCTGAGCTCTCCTTCGATCTGGCTGATGAGCTTGAATATTCGATGGCGGATGCGGATGTCCTGCCGGCTGTTGCCGCCGCACAGCAGAAGCCTGTCCAGTCGGAGCCGCCGCGCCTGCGTCTGCCGCTTGCAAATTTTGCAGCCCAGCCGGTTCGTCGTGCCGAGCCTGAGCTCGTCGTGGAGCCGAGCCGCAGTTCCTTCGACATCCAGGATTTCGATGCGGCCCCGCTGCCGGAGGTCTCGGTCGCAAAAGCACCCGCTGTCCTCGATTTCGGCAAGGCGAGTTTTGACTGGGCTTCCGGTCCGGTCGAGCCGATCCCGGCGATTGCCTCTCCGTCGGAGCCGATCGTGCCCCCGGTGCAGATGGAATACACGGCGCGCACCGATGGTCCGGCGGCAGCGGTGGAGCAGCGCGCACCATCGACACCGATCACGCCGGTCGCAGCCCCTATGCAGATGGCGGACCCTTCGCAGCGCGACGAGCCTGACTTCAGCTTCGATTTCCTGAACGAATTGGCGCTCGACGAGAATGTCGAGGTTGCGCCGAAGGCGGAAGTCTCGGCGCCGGCGCGCCCGGCCCCGAAGGCCTCCGAGGATGATTTCGATCCGTTCCATGATCAGGATTTCGACCTCCAGCTCGATGATATCGAGCTTGATCTGTCGGAACTCGATGTCGCTCCGGAGAAGCCGGCAACGCCGGCGGCGCCGGTGGTTGCTGCGCCGGTTTTCGCCGCAGCGGCTGCTTCCGTCGCGCCGGTTCGGACGCAGCCTGCCATGGCTTCCCCATCCTATCGCCCGGAACCCTTCCAGCCGTCCTACTCCTCGGCGCCTTCCGGTCCCGCTACGACGTATCAGGCGCCGATCGCAGCGCCTGTGCAGTCCTCAGAGCCGATGCGCCCGGTGGCACCTGCCGGCGACAACTTCGGTTTCGATCCCTCCGAGATCTCCGAGCAGGACGATCTTGTCGAAACTCTGATCGGGCTGGACGTGCCTGATGTTCCGATCGCCGAGACGCGTGCTCCTCAGACGACCCAGCCGGATTATGACTTCGACATCGATGCGGAACTCGCCACGCTGTTCGAAGAGCCGGCGGCGCCCATTTCGCGGCAGGCCACTCCGGTCACGGCGAGCGCGGTTGCGCCGGTCGCTGTCCAGGCCCCGGCGTCTGCGTCACGTGCTTCCTCAGCGCCCATCGATGAATTCGATGCCTTCGAAAAGGCGCTGCAGGAAGATTTCCGCAGCACCATGAGAACACCAGGCGGCTTCGAGCCGGAAAGCCGTGGCCACATCGAGATTGCGGGAGAAGGGCGCGGTTTCCGCTTCCGACATATCAAGCCGTATCTGATGGCTGGCACTGCGGTGATTGTCCTTCTGGCGGGCGCCGGTGGCCTCTATGCCTGGCTCGGCAGCGGCGCCGTTGGCACGCTGAGCGGCGGTGAGCCTGTGGTCATTGCGGCGGATGACACGCCCGTGAAGATCGTTCCGGAGGATCCGGGCGGAAAGTCGGTGCCGAACCAGGACAAGGCGGTTTATGACCGTGTCGCCGGCAACGGTGTCGAGGATCCCAAGCAGCCAAGCCTGATTTCCTCGGAAGAAGAGCCTGTTGACGTTGTGCAGCGGACGCTGATCCCCGAGACCGTTCCCCTCGAAGGGGCAAACGACAGCATGGCGACTCCGGTCGGTGAGACCGAAGATCCCCGTCTCCTGCCGGAGGGTCAGTCTCAACAGGCAGCCGCCGAAGATCCGGCGACCATTACTCCGCGCCGTGTGCGCACCATGATCGTCCGTCCGGATGGAACGCTCGTCGCTCAGGAGGTCCCGGCTGACCCGGCCCCGGCGCCGATCCAAACGGCTGCTGCAGCGCCGCAGCAGGCCGCAGCCGAGGCACCGGTGCTTGCCGCACCGAGCGTGCCGACCGCGAATACGGGCGACACTGTCCAGACCGTTGACACCCGCGTGGTGACACCGGGCGGTCCTACGGATGCGGCTGCCCCGGCTGCCCCGGCGGCGACCTCTGCCCCGACCAACGTGGCGGCCGCCGCAGCCCCGGCTGACGTGCAGACGGCCGCCCAGTCTGCGGCTCCCGCAGCCCCTGTCGATGCGTCCGCTCCGCGCGCGCCGATCCCGACGACCCGTCCGGCCGATCAGCCGGTCAACGTTGTGGGCACCGTCACGGATCAAGGCAATCTTCGTCCGGCCCAGTCGGCTGCATCGGCGCCCGCGCCGGCACCGGCCCAGCCCGCAGCACAGACCGAAGTCGCCGCTGCATCGCCGGCTGCCGCAGCACCTGCGCCGGCAGCATCCACGCCATCGGGCGGTTTCGGCGTCCAGATTGCGTCGCTTCCCTCCGAGGCGGATGCCCAGAAGAGCTATCGCAGCCTGTCGTCCAAATTCGGCAACGTACTGGCCGGCAAGCCCTGGGAGATCCGCCAGGCCGACATCCCCGGCAAGGGCACTTTCTACCGTGTTCGTATCGTCGCGGAATCCAGGGAGCAGGCTGTGGCGATTTGCGAACAGTATCGTGCCGCCGGCGGCAGCTGCCTCGTTTCGCGCTGATCTCAGATCCGACACCCCGACGATGAAGAGGCGGAACCGCGTGTTCCGCCTCTTTTCCTGTGTATGAGCCAGCCGCGCTCTCACCCGATCCCTTCGGCTTTTTCCTCACCCTCGATATGGTCTTCCCATGACAGCAAACACCCGTCCCGCCAAAGCCATGATCCTCGGTTGCCTCGGTCAGCGTCTTACCGCCGACGAGAAGGCCTTTTATCGCGATGAGCAGCCATGGGGCTTTATCCTGTTTGGCCGAAACATCGGCGAAGCGGAGCAGGTGAAGGACCTTGTTGCAGAGATGCGCGAAACGGTCGGTGGGGCCGCCCATGTGCCGGTTCTGATCGATCAGGAAGGCGGTCGCGTACAGCGTATCCGCGAACCGATCGCGCCGCGTTATCCCTCCGGCGCCGATCTCGGTGCGCTCTACCATCAGGATGCCGAGAAGGGCCTGCGCGCTGCCTGGCTGATGTCGCGCCTGCATGCCTTCGATCTCTATCGCCTCGGCATCAATGTCGACTGCCTGCCGGTGCTCGACGTCCCGATCGAAGGCGCCTCCAACGTCATCGGCAATCGCGCCTATTCGAATGATCCGCATGTGGTCGCGAAGATGGGGCAGGCGGCGGCCGATGGCTTGAAGGCGGGTGGTGTTTTGCCGGTGATGAAACACATGCCCGGCCATGGTCGCGGCATGGCCGACAGCCACCACGAACTGCCTGTCGTGACGGTCCCGCGCGCTGAACTCGCGGCGCACGACTTCGTGCCCTTCAAGGCGCTGGCCAACGAGCTGATGGGCATGAGCTGCCATGTCGTGTATACCGACATCGACCCCGATCACCCCGCCTCGACCTCTAAGATTGTCACCGAGGAAATCCTGCGCAAGGCGATCGGCTTTGAGGGCCTGCTGATGTCCGACGATATCTCAATGAATGCGCTCAAGGGCACGATCGGCGAACGCGCGGTGCGCATTGCCGCCGCCCTCGACGTGGTCCTGCATTGCCATGGCCATATGGACGAGATGAAGGCGGTCGCGGCAGCCGTTTCGGAACTCTCCGGAAAGGCACGTGCCCGCGCCGATGCCGTGGAAGCGGCCTTCGGCCTCCCCGACACTGCCGATGAGCAGGCGTTGCGTGACGAATTCGCCAGCCTGATGGCGGTCGCCTGATGGTGCGCGGCCCGGTCCAGCCGACGATCTTGACCCGGCCCTCTCAAGGGGAGACGCCGGCACCGACGCCGATGGACAGCCTCTGGCAGGACAATGCCGAGGAGAGGGCCGCAAGCGACCCCGCACTGCTGATCGACGTCGCAGGCTTCGAAGGGCCGCTCGACCTCCTGCTTTACCTCGCCCGCAACCAGAAGGTTGATCTGGCCCGCATCTCGGTGCTGGCGCTGGCCGAGCAATATCTGCTGTTCATCGAGAGTGCGCGGCGCATCCGCATCGAACTGGCTGCGGATTACCTGGTCATGGCCGCCTGGCTTGCCTATCTCAAGTCGCGTCTTCTGATCCCGCAGCAGCCCAAGGACGACGGCCCCTCGGGCGAGGAAATGGCAGCCACGCTCGCCTTCCGCCTCAAGCGGCTCGAGGCCATGCGCGAGGCGGCGACCCGGCTGATCAATCGCAACAGGCTGGGCCGCGACGTCCATGCCCGTGGCGCGCCCGAACATGTTCCGTCACGCTCAGTCAGCGCCTACGAAGCCTCGCTTTACGACCTGCTGACGGCCTATGCCGCACTTCGCCAGCGCCAGGCGATTACCCAGGTGACGATCGAGAAGCGCCGCGTCTGGTCGCTCTCCGATGCCCGCGGCATCCTGACCCGGATGATCGGCGAAATCTCCGACTGGACGGCGCTCGACCACTTCCTCCTGCGCTATCTGCCGAGCCCCGAGGAGCGCGTGACGGCGATTGCCAGCGCCTTTGCAGCCTCGCTCGAACTGGTGCGCGAGGGACGCCTGGAGATCCGCCAGGACGGTGCCTTCCAGCCGATCTACATGCGCAGCGGCCCGAGGGCCGAGGCCTTGAAAGCGGTGGAGTAAGCCCTTGGCCGATATTGACGATCCCGGGCCGGAAGATGGTGTGGACGCGGAGGAGGGCGGTCATTCCGCATCGCTCCGCGCCGAACTCGACCGCCGTGAAGCGCTGAGGATCGCCGAAGCGCTCGTCTTCGCCTCGGCCCAGCCCGTTTCGACAGCCTTCATCGAGGAGCGTCTGCCGCGCGGCATTTCGGCCACCGAAATTCTGCATCAGCTGAAGGACGAATACGCCTCGCGCGGCGTCAATCTCGTGCAGGTCGAGGACCACTGGGCCTTCCGGACCGCGGCTGATCTTTCCTTTGCGATCCGCAATGACGAGGCCGAGGTCAAGAAGCTCTCGCGCGCGGCCCTCGAGGTTCTGGCCATCATCGCCTATCATCAGCCGGTCACCCGAGCCGAGATCGAGGACATCAGAGGCGTGCAGACGTCGAAGGGCACGCTGGATGTCCTGATGGAAGCAGGTTGGGTGCGCTTTCGCGGCCGCCGACGCTCGCCCGGCCGCCCCGTGACCCTCGGCACCACCCGCGATTTCCTCGACCATTTCGGTCTTGAGGAACTGCGCGATCTGCCGGGCCTCGAAGAGTTGAAGGGGGCAGGGCTGCTCTCCGGTCGTGTCCCCGCGAACTTCAACATCCCGCTTCCGATGGGGCATGATGAGCTTTCGGAAGAGGAAGATCCGATCACCCAGCTTGATCTGGAGGAACTCGGCCTCTTGACTCCGGGCGGTGAAGCAGAGGAATAGGGTCAGCTTTTTTGAATGGTGACCGGTCCCAGCCGGCTCGTCGGCGGTCTTGATGTCCGCGATGATCCGGTCTGAGCCGCGCGGACGGCAGAATGAACCCAGCGAAGATCCAGCATGGAGACGGCCAGCGCACGGCGGGCGTGACCTTTGCCGCGCGCCTGACCTTCGAGGACATTCATCATCGCTACCACGGCAAGGATACGATCCGCGGGGTTTCACTGACGGCGGAGCCGGGTGAGGTGTTGTGTCTTCTCGGGCCGTCCGGTTCAGGCAAGACCACGCTGCTGAGGATTGCCGCCGGCATTGAGGCCCAAGCCTCCGGCAAGGTGCTGATCAATGACCGGGAGGTCGCCGGGCCCAATACGTTTTTACCGCCGGAAAAGCGGGGCATCGGCCTGATGTTCCAGGATTTCGCCCTGTTTCCGCATATGTGCGTGCTCGACAATGTGCGCTTCGGCCTGACCGCGCTGCCGCGCAAGGAGGCGGTCGCCGAAGCCATGGCCGCCCTGGAGCGGGTAGGGCTTGCCCATTATGCCGAAAAGTTCCCGCATGCCCTCTCTGGCGGCGAGCAGCAGCGTGTGGCTTTGGCGCGGGCGCTGGCACCCCGCCCGAGCGTGCTCCTGATGGACGAGCCCTTTTCCGGTCTCGATTCGCGTCTGAAGGACACCGTGCGTGCTGACACGCTCGCAATTCTTCGTGAAACCCGCGCGACCGCCGTCGTCGTCACCCACGACGCGGAGGAGGCCATGCGCATGGCGGATCGGATCGCGCTTCTCAAGAACGGCCGGCTTGTGCAGGTCGGAACCTCTGACGATCTATATCGTCGGCCGAAAGACATTTTCGCTGCCGCCTTCTTCTCGGAGATCAACGAGTTCTCCGGTCGGGTTCGGGGTGGGCGCGTCGAAACACCGCTGGGCGCTGCCGATTCCGGCGATATCGCCGAGGGTGCCGAGGTCGAGGTCGCGGTTCGCCTCTCGGGCCTCTCGGTTCGTGAAAGCGGCGGCTCCATTCCCGCCCGCATCATTGCCCGCCGTTTCCTCGGGGTCGTCGAGCTGCTGGACCTTGCCGTGCCCGGCACCGAGCGACCCGTGCGCGCGCGCATCCGGGCTGACATCTTGTCGCCACGTGTCCGCGACGTCACGATTGCGGTTGAGCCCAAGGACATTTTGGTGTTTGAAAAGACACCGGAAAGCCCCTACATCGGGGAAACCAATATCTAAGGAGTGGCAGGCATGGGTTCGTTTAGCATTTGGCACTGGATCATCGTTCTGGCGATTGTCCTGCTTCTCTTCGGTCGCGGCAAGATCCCGGAACTCATGGGTGACGTGGCCAAGGGTATCAAGAGCTTCAAGAAGGGCATGACCGACGAGGACGAGAACGAGACGCAGACCGCCTCGAACGCCCAGCCCACGGTGACAAAGACGGTCGACCACAAGCGCGACGAGGTAAAGTGATCGGTATCAGCCGATCGGGCGGGCAGTCAAAACGGCTGCCCTTCCTTCGTTGAAATCGTGGAAGACCGGCGCCGCTACATGGCGCCCTGGCGTGGCATCAGGAGCCCGTTTGCATGCTGGATATTGGCTGGACCGAGCTTTTGGTGATCGCCGTCGTCCTGATCGTTGTGGTGGGTCCTAAGGACCTGCCGCCGATGATTAGGGCCTTTGGCAAGATGACCAAGCGGCTGCGCCAGACCGCGGGCGAGTTTCGCGCGCAGTTCGACGAAGCGCTTCGAGAGGCTGAGCTTGAGGACGTCAAGCGCTCCGTGGATGATGTGCGCTCGCTCAATCCGGCCAACAGCATCCGCGAAGCTTTGAACCCGCTGCGCCAGATGGGGCAGGAGATCAGATCCGATCTTGAGCGGTCGACACGTTACGAAGCCAAGCCAGGTGTCGAGCAAGATGTGGCCCACAACTCCATCCTGCCGGAACTGCCCTTCGGCCTGAATGAGCCCCCCGAAGAGCTGAGGCCGCAAGCGCAGCAGCCCGCTCAGCCCGCTCAACCTGGTCCGGTGGCGCAGCCCGGAACGGCGACCGCCGCCGCAACATCAGCGCCGCCGGCCATCCCAGCTTCGACGGCTGACGCGACAACGACCACGGCTGTGGCACCCGCGACCAGTCCCGCAACATCTGCCCCGGCAGCGGCGCCGCCTGCGGTGGAGAAGAAGCGAGCCACCCGCAAACCTGTGGCACAAGCGTCAAAGCCGCCCAAAGTCGCCACGAAATCGGTGAAGAAGGGTCTCGATGCGGCGTCTGCAGGCGAGGCGCCGAAGCCGACGAAACAGAAGGTCCAGCCGGCAGCGGCGAAAGTGGTCGCGGCGGACGCTCCGGCCGCTCCTCAGACCAAGGCCACGCCGGCTTCCAGGACGCGCAAGAGCAAGAGTGAGGACCGCGCATGAGCGGCGAGATCGAAGACAAGCCCCAGCCGCTGATCGAACACCTGATCGAGTTGCGCTCGCGTCTGATCTGGGCGCTCGGCGCCTTCTTCGTCGCCTTCATCGTCTGCTTCTATTTTGCCAAGCCGCTCTTCAACATGCTGGTCGTGCCCTACAAATGGGCCGTGGGCTGGGCAGGGCTGGATGTTTCCAAGACAGAGTTGATCTACACCGCGCCGCAGGAATTCTTCTTCACCCAGGTGAAAGTGGCTGCCTTCTGCGCCATGGTTCTGGCCTTCCCCGTGATCGCGTCACAAGTCTACAAGTTCGTGGCGCCCGGCCTCTACAAGAACGAGCGCGCCGCCTTTCTGCCCTTCCTGGTCGCGTCGCCGATCCTGTTCCTGCTCGGGGCATCCTTGGTCTATTTCCTCTTTACGCCCATGGTGATGTGGTTCTTCCTGGCCATGCAGCAGGCGCCTGAGGATGGCGGTGTTGCGATCTCGCTCCTGCCGCGCGTGTCCGAATATCTCAGTCTGATCATGACCCTGATCTTCTCCTTCGGGCTGGTCTTCCAGCTTCCGGTGGTGACGACACTTCTCGTTCGTGTCGGGCTTCTGGACAGCCAGTGGCTGGCTGACAAGCGCAAGTACTTCATCGTTGTCGCCTTCGTTATCGCGGCGATCGTGACGCCGCCGGATCCGCTGTCTCAGATCGGTCTTGCACTGCCGACGATCCTTCTCTACGAGGTGGCGATCTATGCGGCGCGACTCATAGAGAAGAAGCGCGCTGCCACGGAACTCGCCGAGGTCGGCTCCCCGGAGCAGAGCTGAGGCGAACCGGGCGGCCTGCCGCAGCCAACCCATCAAGACATGGGGCCGGACCTGGCCGCCGGCCATTCCGCTCCCGGTCGAAAACAAAGACCTGGAACGACGATGCTCGATATCAAGTGGATCCGTGAAAACCCCGAGGCTCTCGACGCAGCGCTCGCCAAGCGCGGGGCCGAACCGCTATCGGCATCCCTGATCGCGCTCGACCAGAAGCGCCGGGCGGTTGCCCAGTCGATGCAGGACATGCAGTCGCGCCGCAACAGCGCCTCCAAGGAAATCGGCGCCGCCATGGCAAGTAAGGACATGGAGCTGGCCGAGAAGCTGAAGGCCGAAGTCGCCTCGCTCAAGGACACGCTGCCGGCGGCCGAAGAGGAGGAGCGCCAGCTCACGGCGGAGCTGAATGATGCCCTATCGCGCATCCCGAACATCCCGCTCGACGACGTGCCCGTCGGAAAGGACGAGCACGACAACGTCGTTGCCCGCGTCGTAGGGCAAAAGCCGACCTGGAATCACAAGCCCTTCGAGCACTTCGAAATCGGCGAAGGCCTCGGCTACATGGATTTCGAGCGCGCCGCCAAGCTATCCGGTTCGCGCTTCACCGTGCTGACGAGCCAGTTGGCCCGCCTCGAGCGTGCGCTCGGCCAGTTCATGCTCGACCTGCACACCACGGAGCATGGCTACACGGAAGTGTCTTCGCCACTGATGGTGCGCGATGACGCCATGTATGGCACCGGCCAGCTGCCGAAATTCGCCGAAGACCTGTTCAAGACGACGGATGGGCGCTGGCTGATCCCGACCGCCGAGGTGACGCTGACCAATCTCGTGTCTGGCGAAATCCTCGACCAGGACAAGCTGCCGCTGCGCTTTACCGCGCTGACGCCGTCCTTCCGTTCGGAAGCGGGTTCTGCCGGTCGCGATACGCGCGGCATGCTGCGCCAGCACCAGTTCTGGAAGTGCGAACTTGTCTCGATCACTGATGCGGAAAGTTCGATCGCCGAACACGAGCGCATGACGGCCTGCGCCGAAGAGGTGCTGAAGCGCCTTGGCCTGCATTTCCGCACCATGACACTCTGCACCGGCGATATGGGTTTTGGCGCGCGCAAGACCTACGACCTCGAGGTCTGGCTGCCGGGTCAGAACACCTACCGCGAAATCTCGTCCTGCTCGGTCTGCGGCGATTTCCAGGCGCGGCGCATGAACGCCCGATACCGCAACAAGGACGGCAAGGGCACGACCTTCGTGCACACGCTGAACGGCTCGGGCACGGCGGTGGGTCGCTGCCTGATCGCGGTCATGGAAAACTATCTCAACGAAGACGGCTCCATCACTGTGCCGGACGTGCTGCTGCCCTACATGGGCGGCATCAAGAAAATCGAGAGGGCGGCCTGATCACGCCGCAACCGGAGTGACCATGCGTATTCTGCTGACCAATGATGACGGTATCCATGCTCCGGGGCTTGCCTCCCTGGAGCGGATCGCCCGAAGCCTCTCCGACGATGTCTGGATCGTGGCACCCGAGACTGACCAGAGCGGTCTTGCCCATTCCCTGACCCTCTCGGAGCCGCTGCGATTGCGGGA
This sequence comes from Rhizobium sp. AQ_MP, assembly GCF_014237835.1. GTDB lineage: Bacteria > Pseudomonadota > Alphaproteobacteria > Rhizobiales > Rhizobiaceae > Allorhizobium. The sequence goes on along the minus strand of NZ_JACJVI010000008.1, from coordinate 175,685 downwards.
GCTCGAGGAGAAGAAATTCGCCTTGCGCGGAACCCCCACCGATTGCGTCATCATGGCGATACGCAAGGTGCTGGATCGCAAGCCCGACCTGGTGCTCTCGGGCGTCAATGCAGGAGCCAATCTCGCCGATGACGTCACCTATTCCGGCACTGTTGCGGGTGCGATCGAGGGGACGGTGCACGGTGTCAGGTCCTTCGCGCTGAGCCAGGCCTATAGCTACGAGGCGGGTTCGCCCATCCCGTGGCATGTGGCCGAAACGCTTGCGCCGGATCTGCTTCGGAAACTCTCCAATATCGACCTGCCGCCGGGTACCTTCCTCAACCTGAACTTCCCCAATTGCGAGCCGGCTGAGGTGCAGGGCATCGATGTCACCTCCCAGGGCAAGCTCGAATTCGGGCTCTCGGTGGAGGAGCGACAGGATGGACGCGGTCTCCCTTATTTCTGGCTGCGTTTCGGCGACCGGAAGGGTAACTTCCGCGCTGGCACGGATATCCATGCCCTGCGCGAAAAGAAGATTTCCGTGACGCCCCTGAAGCTGGACATGACCGATTATGCGGTGCAGGACCTTGTTGCCGACGCTCTTGCCGGGGGAGACCTGGCGTGAGATCGGCCCTGGTGGAGCGTGAGGGCTTTGCCGCTCTGGTGTTACGCCTGCGCGCCGAAGGCATCACCAATCTCGACCTGCTGACGGCTGTCGAGCAGACACCCCGCTCAAGTTTCGTTCCTCCAGAATACGGCCAGAATGCCTATTCGAGCCGTTCGATCCCGATCGAATGCGGCCAGTTCATGGAAGGGGCGGATCTGGCGGTGCGTCTGCTGTCGCTCCTCCAGATAAAGCCCGGTCATCGCGTGCTCGAGATCGGCACGGGAAGCGGATTCGCCACCGCCGTTCTGGGGCGCCTTGCCGAAAGGGTGATTTCCATCGAGCGTTACAAGACGCTGATCGCAGGTGCGCAGCGCAGGCTGGAGCAACTGTCCATCCGCAACGTCATCCTGCGCCAGGCAGACGGGTCGCACGGTCTCCCGGGCGAGGGGACCTTCGATCGGATTGTCTCGACCGCGGCCTATCCGGTCATGCCACGGTTCTTTGCGGAACAGCTCGTGTCCGGCGGCATGCTGCTTGCACCGCTGATGGTGGACGAAGTGCGCTGCATCATGGTCCGCTTGACCAAGACTGGTAGCCGTTTCGAGCGCGAGGATCTCTTTGAGGTTCCCTTCCTGCCGTTACAGCCGAAGATTGCCCAGCACCTCTGACCGGCCTGAAGGCGAGAGCGAACTTATGGACCAAATGCCGGAGAAGGGCCTGGTTCAGGCCGTTCCGCCCGCCACGCAATAGGCCGCGTCATCGGCGGTGGCGGCAATGACCAGATGGCCATAGGGTTCGCGCCATTCGCTGTGGGGCCGGGTGTTCGCCGCCAGCTCCACACGGGCCCGCGCCGTTTGCCCGTCCTGGCTGAAGGTGATCTCTTCGCCGTTGACGGTGATCCACGAAAGCGGCACAGCGCTCGTGGCGGAAATGATGAGCGTCTGACGTTCGGGGCCCGCGCTTTCGACCGTGACGGTAAGCTGCAGGTCCGACGATCCCGCTGTGGGCACAGGTGCTCGAAGTGCGGGCAATTCCGGTGTCCGCGGCGGCGGCTCGCGATAGATGCCGGTCTTCTCGAAGGCGCTGGCATAGGAGAGAAGCGCATTGTCGTCCCAGGCGCGCCCCGCAAAGGTAAGGCCACCCGGCATGCCAATATCCGCAAGCATGCCCATCGGCACGGTCACGGTCGGGATGCCGAAATGGCGAATCGCCAGATTTCCATTGGCGACCCACACCCCGTTGCGCCAGGCAAGCGCTGCGGAGGCGGGGTTCACGTCGGCATCTGCCGGTCCGATATCGGCAACCGTGGGGAAGATCACCGCATCGAGCCCTTGCGCCGTCATCCAGTCTTCAAGATCGATCCGTCGTGTTTCTTCCAGCCCCCTGCAGCCTGCTTCAAGTTCGGGAATCTCAGAAAACGACGAGATTGGGTTGTCCCGAGGATAGGCCGGGTACTGCGGGAGAAAGTCGTCAAATCCGTCGAAGCGATCGGGCAGGCTGCCCTTCGGCGGCGGGAAGATCAGGGCCGGATCCACGCCGGCCAGCCCCGGGATCGCGGGATCACCGTTCGCTTTGAGGAAATCGTCCCAGGCCCAGGCGGAGAGATCGAAAAGCTCGCGGCGCAGATAATCCGGGCTGACCAGGCCGCGCGTGGCGATCGTGGGGGCGCCGGGCCGGTCACCCTCGTAATTCGTGATCACGGGGAAATCCGTCACCACGATCTCGGCGCCGGCGGCTTCCAGCGCCGCGCAGGCTGCCTTGCAAAGTGCCACCATGGAATCGCGCGTTTCGATGCGCTGGCCGGTCGGGCCGCCGATGCCGGTGCTGCCAACCGTGCCGACATCCTCATCGGCATTGATATACATCGCCGGCAGGCCGAATCGCTTTCCGGCAAGGGATGCCGTTTCAGCCAGCGCCGTGTAGGAGGACGGCCGCACCTCCGAGGCCTTGGGGATCGGCACCCAGGTCTGGCGCCGCCAGAGATCGCCGCGCGTCTCGGGATCGTCGGCGACGATCACATCGAGCAGTTCCAAGAGGTCGGCCATGCTCCGGCAATGGGGCACGACGACATCCATGGTGGGCACGAGCGGCCAGTTGCCGCGCACGGAGATGACGCCGCGACTCGGCGTATAGGCGCAGAGCCCGTTATTGGCAGCTGGCGCACGTCCGCTCGACCAGGTTTCCTCGCCGAGGCCAAAGGCGGCAAAGCTTGCGGCAGTCGCCGTGCCCGAGCCGTTTGAGGAGCCGGAGGCGAAGGCAGCCGTCAGCCACTCCGCGTTGTAGGGCGATTCCGCCCGGCCATAGACGCCGCGCTGCATGCCGCCATTGGCCATGGGCGGCATGTTGGTCAGCCCGATCAGCACCGCGCCGGCGGCCCTGAGCCTCGAAATCGCAAAGGCGTCGTCTTGGGCGATGAGGTTGGCAAAGGCAGGAGATCCGGAGGCCACGCTCAAGCCCTGCACCTTGTAGCTGTCCTTGGCCGTATAGGGGATGCCGTCGAGCGGCCCGAGACTTTTTCCTTCGCGGCGTCTGAGATCGGAGGCGCGGGCCTCGGCAAACATGTCCGGGTTCAGAACCGGCACGGCGTTGAGCGTGATTCCGTGCCGGTCAAAGCGGGCGATGCGGTTCAGATAGGCCGCGACCAGCCCGATGCTCGTGACGCGCCCTCCTTCCAGCGCCGCGCGCAGCTCCGCAATAGTGGCCTCGACAAGCTTCATTTCTTTGCTCCACACCGACTGGAAAATCTCCGCCCGAACCGGCAGAGACAAGACAACGGCGAAGGGTTCAGCACGAATCCTTTACCCGTTCAAGACCTTGTGCCCATGGGTATCATCCCGAGAGCTCTGAGACGATGATTGCAGCTTCACGAGAGTGACAGCCCACGAAAATGATCGTTCTTGCGGCGAATTTTATATGCGTATCGGCGAATTCGTTCATAAGGAATCCACGGGGTTAACCGACCGGTAATACTAACGCGCTTTAATGAACCCACATCAAGTTGTGTCATATGTGGGTCGAGTCATGCGTAAAAGTGTTTCGCCGAAAGCTGGATTGCCTATCGCTCGTGTATGCGGTGCGCTCCTTCTGGCCGGCACTGCAGCTGGTTGCAGTTCCGACGCCTCGCGCTTCAGCTCGGTATTCTCCACGGACAATCTGACGACGGCGTCCATTCCCCGCCAGTCCGCGCTGCGTAATCAGCCGCCGATTCCTGCCGAAAACATCGGGGGTGGAGGTGTGTATGGCCAGGCTCAGGGCCAGGCCATGGCTCAGCCGATGCCGACGGCACCGGCCTATGAGCCGCCAGCGTCAGCCCGTGTAGCCAGCACGCCGGCTTCCGTGCAGCGTTCCGAGCTCGCCGCACCCTCGGGTCTTTCGGCCGCCGCCAGCAACAATTCCGAACGCGCTGCCGCCCTTTCGCAGCCTTTCCCGGCTGCGCCGCAACAGCAGGCGGGCCAGGTGGCCTCGGCCAATGCCGCTCAGGTCCTCGTCGAGCCGGCGACCACCGGCTCGACGCCCAAACAGGGTGGCTGGTCCACCGCGGGTGCGGCCCGCGTGACCTTGCGACCCGGTGAAACGATTGCCACGCTCGCTGACCGTTACGGTGTTCCGCAAAAGGAGATCCTGAAAGCAAATGGCCTGACACAGCCGACCGATGCTGCCCCTGGCCAGCTTGTCATCATCCCGACCTTCGGTGGGCCCAACGCGGCACGTGCCGCAGCCGACGCCGGAGGTCTGCCGACTGACGGCCGCAAGCCTGTCCTGCCGGGTGATCAGCAGCAGAACGTCGCCGTTCTGCCGAACGCGCCGAACTCTCGCGAGAAGCAGCAGACGGCTGCCTCCAATGCGACGGGCAAGCCCGATGCCGCTGCCGGGGCCGGCGCAGGCTCCTATGTCGTGAAGCCGGGCGATTCCCTGGCGCGCATCGCCAAGGCCAGCGGCGTCTCGGTCGATGATCTGAAGAAGGCCAACGGCCTGTCGACCGGTAACATCCGTATCGGCCAGGCACTTGCCATTCCGACCAGGGCCGCTCCGGCGGCCGCCCCCCAGGCTGCCGACCCGGTCCAGACGGCCTCCGTTCCGGCGAATGCCCAGCCTGCCGAATACAAGGCGCCGGCTGCCACCAAGTCGGTGACCGAGGTGGCTGCAGCCAAGCCCGAGACCGCCGCTCCCGAAATGACGGGCATTGGCAAGTACCGCTGGCCGGCGCGGGGAGCCGTCATCGCCAATTTCGGCGCCAACATCGACGGCAAGCGAAGCGACGGTATCGCAATTTCCGTTCCGCAGGGTACGCCGATCAAGGCCGCCGAAAACGGCGTGGTCATCTATGCCGGCAACGGTCTCAAGGAACTCGGCAATACGGTCCTGGTTCGCCATGACGACGGCAAGGTGACGGTCTACGGCCATGCCGACAGCCTTTCGGTCCAGCGAGGCCAGAAGGTCCAGCGCGGCCAGACGATCGCCACGTCCGGCATGACCGGCAACGTCAAGCGGCCGATGCTGCACTTCGAAGTCCGCAAGGATGCAGCGCCGGTCAACCCCATCACTTACCTGGAATAGTGTATTGCGTGCCAGGTTGGTGAAAAGGCCCGGAGTTCGCGCTCCGGGCCTTTCTCCGTTCCGTCATGGGGGCGCCTCAGCGGGAGGCGGTGGATATCCTCAGCCGACCCGCGAGGTCTTGGATGTATTGCCAGGCCACGCGACCGGAACGACCGCCACGGGTCGTTGCCCATTCGAGCGCCTCGTGATGCAGTTTCTCGCGCGGCAGCGGCAGCTGAAAATGCGCCGCATAGCCGTCGATCATCGTCAGATAGTCGTCCTGGCTGCATTTGTGGAATCCGAGCCAAAGGCCGAAGCGATCCGACAGGGAGACCTTTTCCTCGACCGCCTCGGACGGATTGATCGCCGTCGACTGCTCGTTTTCCATCATGTGGCGCGGCAGAAGGTGGCGCCGGTTCGAGGTGGCATAGAAGAGCACGTTGTCGGGGCGACCTTCGACCCCACCGTCGAGCGCGGCCTTGAGCGACTTGTAGGCAGTGTCGTCATGGTCGAACGAGAGGTCGTCACAGAAAACCACGATCCGGTGGGGCGCGTCCTTGATGATGTCGAGCAGCGCCGGCAGGGTCGCGATCTCCTCGCGATGGACCTCGACGAGCTTCAGCGCGATACCGTTGCTCTTGATGATATCGGCATGCACCGCCTTGACCAGAGACGACTTGCCCATGCCGCGCGCACCCCAGAGCAGCACGTTGTTCGCCGGAAAACCCTCGGCGAAGCGCAAGGTGTTCTCGTGCAGGATGTCACGGACATGATCCACCCCGCGGATCAGACCTAGTTCGACCCGGTTCGGTCGCTTGACCGGCTGAAGATGGAGCCGGGCAGGGGCCCAGACGAAACAGTCCGCAGCCTCCCAGTCATTGACGGCGGGCGCTGGTCCCGCCAGCCGCTCCACGGCCTCGGCAAGACGCTTCACTTCGGTCAGAAGTGCGCTCACGGTCTGATCGTCCATCGTCATCCTCCTCGTCGCCTGGTCACGGTGTCTGAACCCTCCCGTCGGCCGGTATCACGCAGAATTCAGCGCATAAAGGGGAGGGCATTCGAAAATGGTACGCCCCGGCGCTGTTTCTGTTGCATTCATGGGCTCTCTCACTATATTCCGGCGACCTGACGAGGGGGCCGCGCGGCTCTTCCAACATGCTTCAATAGGGAGTCTTTCATGTTTTTCACCGAGGCCTTTGCCCAGGATGCCGCTGCCGCTCCGAGCGCCATGGGATCCGGACTGGAGATGCTGCTGCTCTTCGCACCGCTGATGGTGGTCTGGTACTTCTTCCTGATCCGTCCGCAGCGTCAGCAGATGAAGAAGCGCGAGGAAACCCTGTCCGCAATCCGCCGTGGCGACCAGGTCATCATGGGTGGCGGCATCGTCGCCAAGGTCACCAAGGTGATCGACGACAAGGAACTCGAGCTCGAAATCGCCGAAGGCGTCAAGGTTCGCGCGATGCGCCAGTATGTGGCCGAAGTCCGCGTCAAGGGCGAGCCGGTCAAGACCGAGACTGCCGCCTGATCCCGCTGGGCCGGCCTCGTGCCGGCCTTCGCCATTTTCCGATACCCTGATCCGAGAGTTCCATGCTTTACATTTCCCGCTGGAAGACATTGTTCATCTGGTTGACTGTCGCGCTCGGCGTTCTTGTCGCCCTGCCCAATGCCTTCACGGACGAGGAACTGGCAGCACTCCCCTCGTGGTTCCCCAAAGACAAGATAACTCTCGGCCTCGACCTGCAGGGCGGGTCTCACATCATGCTCAAGCTCGAGCGCCAGGACATCGTCAAGGAGCGTCTCGAGACCATCGTCGGCGACGTGCGCACCCAGCTTCGTGAAGCGAGCATCCGCTATACGGGTCTTTCGGGCGTCGGCCAGCAGATCCAGGTCCGCATCAGCGACGTCGCGCAGGTGCCTGCAGCCGTCGAGGCCCTGCGTTCCTTGACCGATCCCGTCAGTGTCGGCGGTCTCACGGGCGGAACGGTGACGGAAGTCGCGCTGGAAGAAGCCGGGGACGGCCTGCTGCGTCTGAACCTGACGGATGCAGGCATCGACTACCGTGTCTCCTCTGCCGTGACGCAGTCGATGGAAGTCGTTCGCCGCCGCGTCGACGAACTGGGAACGACCGAGCCGCTGATCCAGCGCCAGGGCGAGGACCGGATCATCGTCCAGGTGCCCGGTCTCACCGACCCGCAGCGCCTGAAGGCGCTGCTCAACCAGACCGCCAAGCTGTCCTTCCACATGGTCGACACCACCATGCCGGTCACGGAGGCGATCAACAATCGTCCGCCGCCGCAGTCAGAGGTGCTCTATTCGACCGATGATCCGGCTGTCCCCTATCTGATCGAGCGCCGTGCGCTGATTTCGGGCGAAAATCTCGTTGACGCCCAGGCGGCCTTCGACCAGCGCACCAACGAGCCGGTGGTCAGCTTCCGCTTCGACAGCCGTGGCGCCCAGCGCTTTGCCCAGGCGACACAGGAAAATGTCGGCAAGCCGTTCGCCATCGTTCTCGACCAGCAGGTGATTTCGGCGCCGGTCATCCGTGAGCCGATCATCGGTGGTTCGGGGCAGATCTCCGGGAATTTCTCTGTCGAAGGCGCCAATGATCTTGCCGTACTGCTGCGTGCCGGTGCGCTGCCGGCGACATTGACGGTCGTTGAAGAACGTACGGTCGGTCCAGGCCTTGGACAGGACTCCATCAATGCCGGTGTCACCGCGAGCATCATCGGCGGTGTGGCAGTCGTTTTCTTCATGCTTGCATTCTACGGCACCTTCGGTGTGATGGCGAACATCGCGCTTGCGGCCAACGTCGCCCTGATCCTTGCGGCGCTGTCGCTGATCGGCTCGACGCTCACGCTGCCCGGTATCGCCGGTATCGTGCTGACCATGGGTATGGCAGTCGACTCCAACGTTCTGATCTATGAACGAATAAGGGAAGAAGCACGAAACGGCCGACCGCTGATCCAGGCGATCGATATCGGCTTCAAGAAGGCCTTTGCAACGATCGTCGATGCCAACCTGACGACCCTGATCGCGGCCGTGGTTCTCTTCTTCCTCGGCTCCGGCCCTGTCCGCGGCTTCGCCGTGACGCTGTCGATCGGTATCGTCACCACCGTCTTCACCGCCTTCACGCTCACCTTCTGGCTGATGGCCTTCTGGTATCGCTGGAAGCGCCCGAAGCACATGCCGACGAGCGTGCGAACCGGTTTCTTTGACAACCGCAACATCCGCTTCATGGCGGTTCGCAAATACAACTTCGGCGCTGCGATGCTCATCTCCGTCGCATCCTTGATCGGCTTTGCGACCGTCGGCATGAACCTGGGCATCGACTTCAAGGGCGGCTCGATCATCGAAGTGCAGGCCCGTGATGGAACGGCGGATCTGTCGGATATTCGAGAACGTCTCAGCCAGCTGAACCTCGGAGAAGTCCAGGCACAGGGCTTCGGCGACGATTCGAGTGCACTGATCCGCCTGCAGGCGCAGGAAGGTGGCGAGAACGCCGAACAGTCGGCGCTCACCAAGGTGCGCGGAGAGCTGGAAGCGGATTATGAATTCCGCCGCGTCGAGGTGGTCGGTCCGTCAGTCTCCAGCGACCTGACCTTCTCAGCGACAATTGGCGTGGCAGCTGCTCTGCTTGGCATCCTGATTTATATCTGGTTCCGCTTCGAATGGCAGTTCGCGCTGGGTGCGATCATTGCCACCCTGCATGACGTCATCTTCACCCTCGGCCTCTTCGTCCTGACCGGGATCGAGTTCAACCTGACCAGTATCGCCGCGATCCTGACGATCATCGGCTACTCGTTGAACGACACCGTCGTGGTCTATGACCGCATGCGCGAAAACTTGAGGCGATACAAGAAGATGCCGCTCGAGGTGCTGATTGACGAATCGATCAATCAGACGCTGTCGCGCACGGTACTCACCGCGGGCAGTACGATCCTCGCTCTCGGAGCTCTCTATCTGTTCGGCGGCGAGGTCATTGCCTCCTTCACCTTCGCTATGCTGGCGGGCGTTCTGATCGGGACGTTCTCGTCGATCTACATCGCCGGTCCGGTCCTGATCGCCTTCAAACTGCGTCCGGAAAACTTCCAGCGGGACGACGCCGAGGGCGAGAAGATGCCAGCCAAGGCAGGAGCCTGACCTGATGATCTTCGGCTTCGGGGACAAGGGCGTCACCGTCCGTGATGCTCATTTTCCGGGGCGGCCGGGCATCGACAGCTATGGCAACGGCGGGTTCCGCTTCGCCGACATGTCGCATCGTGGTTCGCTGCTGCTGCTTCCCTCCGGAGTTTATGGCTGGGAGCAGACGGAAGAGGCAGCGATCACGAAGGCCTCCCTTTCTCGGGTCTTCGACGAGACGGGTATCGAGTTCCTGCTGTTGGGTACGGGGCGACAGCTGCGCCTCGTCGATCCGGATCTGCGTGTCGCACTGAAGGCGAGGGGCATTGCCACCGATCCCATGGGAACTGGTGCGGCAGTGCGCACGTATAACATCATGCTGGCCGAGCAACGCCCGGTCGCAGCCGCATTGATCGCAGTCTGAACCCGTCCCTGAAAGGTGCATCGTGAGCGCGTTATCCTCCGCCAATGAGGCTCTGTGCCTGCGGACGCTACAGGAGACGGATCGCGATCGCTATCTCGCGAGCCTCCTGACGCCGGCGGATCAGAGAGCTGCCGTGGTCGCCCTCTATGCCTACAACGCCGAGCTTGCCCGTGTTCGCGACGTGGTGCGCGAACCCCTGCCGGGCGAGGTACGCCTGCAATACTGGCGGGATCTCCTCGAAGGTTCGGCCCATGGCGATACCGCCTCCAATCCCGTCGCAGCCGAGCTTCTGCGCGCCGTCCAGATCTGGCAGCTTCCGGTCGCTCCCCTGGTGGCGATGGCCGATGCCCGTGTGTTTGATCTCTATGACGATCCCATGGAGACCACCGCGATGTTCGAGGGTTATGCCGGCGAGACGGCCGCCGCGCTCATCCAGTTGGTGGCACTGGTGCTGGATGCAAAGGCTGCGGAAGGGGCGTCGGAAATCGCCGGTCATGCCGGTGTGGCGCTTGCCGTCGCCGGGACGCTTCTCTTGATGCCGATCCATCGGGCACGCGGGCAGGTCTACCTGCCGACACAGATTCTCGCCTCCGTCGGGCTCGACCGCGGGAGCTTTCTCACCCATGCAGATGACCCGCGTGTGACGGCAGCCATCCAGGCCTTTGCCGGCTTCGGGCTCGATCACCTCCGCAAGGCGCGCGCAGCCGGTCGGCTCCCCAAGAGCCTGCTAGCGGCATATCTGCCCGTGACGCTCGTAGAGCCAGTGCTCAAACGTGCGATCAAGCTGGGGGGCGCGTGCCTTGCAACCGACATCCGACCGGCGCAATGGCGCCGTCAGCTGTCCATGATGCGGTTGCTTCTGACGGGCCATCTCTAAGATCCATCGCTCGTCACGTTCACGCAAGCCTCGCTTGCTAGCAGCCTTTGAGATACGATGCGTGGAACAGGAGGCGAGTTCGAACAATGGTGACCTGGGGTATCGTCTTCGCGCTCATCCTGGCGCTGGCCTATTTCTCGTCGCGCATGGTGCGTCAGGAGGAAGAGGGTTTTCAGGATGCGGGGCTGGCGATTCTCGAGTTCGGGCGTGCCTTTCCGCAGGAAGCCATCCGCAGCCTGCATGCCACCGCCGACGGCAAGGCCGTCTTCGTCCGCCTGCATGACAACAAGGCCGGCTTCATGCGCAGCCTGCGCAACCACTTTGCCTGCCACCTGATCGAGCCCGGGACGGTTCGCGTTCAGCCTCTGCCAAACGGCACGGGCATGGCCGTCGAATTCCTCGACGCGCCCGCCCACAACGGTGAATACACCTTCACAAATCCAGCTGTCGCCGCCGAGGTGTCGCTCTGGCTGCTCGGGAACTATGTCGGTCATGCCGACCGCGAGCCGGATGCGGCATCAGGGGCGGCTGGCTGACGCTTATCTCAGGTCGCACCCAGCCAGGTCTTGCAGTGTTCGAGCGCGCGTGCCGCAATCAGCTGCCGCTTCATGATCGTCTTGTCCTTGCCACGGAAACGCTTGACGCCCTCCGGCTTGACGATCGAACCCGGCTCCAGCTCCGGGAAAAGCCCGAAATTGATGTTCATCGGCTGGAAGGACCGTTTGCCCGGCTCCTCGTCGGAGACGATATGGCCGCCGGTGATGTGGTTGAGCAGTGAACCCAGTGCCGTGGTCGCCGGCGGAATGCTCGGCGTCTCGCCCTTGCGCTGCGCTGCCGCGAAGCGACCGGCGAGCAGGCCGATCGAGGCGCTTTCCACATACCCCTCGCAGCCGGTGATCTGGCCGGCAAAGCGCAGGCCTGGACGGGCCTTCAGCTGCAGGCTCTGGTCGAGAAGCGTGGGGGAATGGATATAGGTGTTGCGGTGCAGGCCGCCGAGACGGGCGAATTCGGCATTCTCCAAGCCGGGGATCATCCGGAAGATTTCCGCCTGGGCGCCGTAGCGGAGTTTCGTCTGGAAACCGACCATGTTGTAGAGCGTGCCGAGCGCATTGTCCTGGCGCAGCTGCACGACCGCATAGGGCTTGACGGTCGGGTTGTGCGCATTGGTGAGGCCCATCGGTTTCATGGGCCCGTGGCGCAGCGTCTCGCGACCGCGCTCGGCCATGACCTCGATCGGCAGGCAGCCGTCGAAATAGGGCGTACCCTCCCATTCCTTGAATCCGACGGCGTCGCCGGCAATCAGAGCATCGACGAAGGCATTGTACTGGGCCTCGTCGAGCGGGCAGTTGATATAGTCCTTGCCCGTGCCGCCAGGTCCCACCTTGTCGTAGCGCGACTGATACCAGCAGATATCCATGTTGATGCTGTCGGTATGCACGATAGGGGCGATCGCATCGAAGAAGGCGAGTGCATCCTTGCCGGTCCGCTCGCGGATGGCTTCGGCCAGTGCTGGCGAGGTGAGGGGACCTGTCGCGATGATCGCAAGGTCCCAGTCCTCCGGTGGCAGCCCCGTCACTTCCTCGCGCACGACCGTGATCAACGGATGCTGGTGAATGGCGGCGGTCACTGCATCGGAAAACCCGTCGCGGTCGACGGCGAGCGCACCACCGGCGGGCACCTGATGCTTGTCGGCGCAGGCCATGATCAGCGAATTCGCAAGCCGCATTTCCGCGTGGATGACGCCGACGGCGTTCGACGTCGCATCGTCGGAGCGGAAGGAATTGGAGCAGACCAGTTCGGCAAGGCCATCGGTCTTGTGCGCATCGGTGCCGCGCACGCCGCGCATCTCGTGCAGGATGACGGGCACGCCGGCCTGAGCGACCTGCCAGGCAGCTTCCGAGCCGGCAAGGCCGCCGCCGATGATATGTATGGGGGAGAAGGAGCTGTTCGTCATGGGCGGCTCCATATCACGGCTTGGCGCGCAAGGTCCATCGGTTGGAAAGAGCAGCGGGAGGACTCGTGACGCCGGAATCAAAAACGGCACCATGCGGTGCCGTCTGACAGGCTGCTTTGCAGACGTTCCGATTAACGGAAGGAGCGCGAAGCGATGTTGCGGATTTCGTAGCGGGTAATGCCGATGTCGTTGAGGGTCTGCTGGGACAGGTTGCCCAGTTCGTTCATCGTACGGCGGTAGCTCATCCAGTTCTTGGCAATGCGGATCGGGTTCATGGTCGTTTCCTCGGTCAAACTTGGTTGCTGATCTTGCGGTCGTTCCCGCATCAGCGATTGACCTTCTTATACAGCCGTAAAACAATATTGTGCAGTGCAAATAATGTGCGACTGCTATGCATTTGTGCATGAGGTTGCCGTCATATGCGGCAGGCTTGTCGGGCTGGTCAAAAACGCGCCATGGGTTAATGGCTCTTTACAAAGGCAGAAAAGCCCGCATTTGCGGGCTTTTCGCAGAGGATTTTGTGGATTGATCGGGGATCAGACGGGCTTGATCAGGATGTGCTTCTTTTTGCCCAGCGACAGCTTGATCACGCCTTCGCCGGTGAGCTGTGCATTGCCGACAGACATGCGCTCATCGGAGACACCCGCATCGTTGATCTTCACCGCACCGCCCTGGACGTGGCGACGGGCTTCGCCGTTGGAGGCGGCAAGGCCTGCCTTGACGATCATCGCCAGCAGGCCGATGCCTGCCTCAAGCTCGGCGGCTGCCACTTCCACGGTCGGGAGCGTGTCGGCGAGTGCCCCTTCCTCGAAAGTCTTGCGGGCCGTTTCGGCTGCCTGTTCGGCGGCGTCGCGGCCATGCAGCAGCGTCGTCACTTCCGTGGCGAGGATCTTCTTGGCTTCGTTGATTTCGGATCCGCCGAGTGCAGCGAGACGGGTGATCTCGTCCATCGGCAGGATGGTGAAGAGCTTGAGGAAGCGCACCACATCGGCGTCTTCGGTATTGCGCCAGTACTGCCAGAAGTCATAGACCGGCAAGAGGTCGGCGTTGAGCCACACCGCACCCGAGGCCGACTTGCCCATCTTTGCGCCGGAGGAGGTGGTGAGCAGCGGTGCCGTCAGTGCATAGAGCTGCGGCGTGCCCATGCGGTGGCCGAGATCGATGCCGTTGATGATGTTGCCCCACTGATCCGAGCCGCCCATCTGCAGGCGGCAGCCATAGCGCTGGTTCAGCTCGACGAAGTCGTAGGCCTGCAGGATCATGTAGTTGAATTCGAGGAAGGACAGCGACTGCTCGCGGTCGAGGCGCGTCTTGACACTGTCGAAGGAGAGCATGCGGTTGACCGAGAAATGCCGGCCGACATCGCGCAGGAACTCGAGATAGTTCAGCGGGCGCAGCCATTCGGCATTGTTGATCATCAGGGCGCCGCCCTTCGGACCCTGGTTGTAGTCCAGATAATGCGAGAAGCAGCGCTTGATCGAGGCGATGTTCTCCTCGATCGTCTCGATGGTCATCAGCTTGCGCGCCTCCTCCTTGAAGGAGGGGTCCCCGACCATCCCAGTACCGCCGCCCATCAGCGAGATAGGCTGGTGACCGGTCTGTTGAAACCAACGCAGCATCATGATCTGCATCAGGTGACCGACATGCAGCGAGGAAGCCGTCGGGTCATAGCCGATATAGGCCGTCACGCTTTCCTTGGCGAGCAGGTCGTCGAGCCCCGTTTCATCGGACATTTGATGAATGAAGCCGCGCTCGGAGAGGATGCGGAGGAAATCGGACTTGAACTTCGTCATGACGCTGTGGCTTTCGGTTTCTCTGGTCTTTCGGTGGCAAACTTTAAAATCCGCGCGGGCTTTAGCATTGTTTTTTGAATTGTGCACCCGTCTCGGTCATGAATGTCCGGCAACGCAGGCGTTCGAATCGGGTGGCAAATGGCGGAAATCAGGACGGCGATCGGGTTGATGAGCGGCACCTCGATGGATGGCATCGATGTGGCATTGGTTCGCACCGATGGCGAGACGGTCGTCGAGCGTGGCGCCTTTCTCTCCGTGCCCTACGAACCGGCCTTCCGCGACCGGCTGAAGCAGGCGCTGGAAGATGCCAAGACGATCGGGCGCCGTGAGGAACGCCCGGGCGACCTTCCACCTATGGAAAGGGACCTGACTCGACGTCATGCGGAGGCCGTGGCGCTTTTCCTGCGGCAGCAGCAGCTCAAGCCTGAGCAGATCGACCTGATTGGCTTCCACGGCCAGACGGTGTTGCACCGGCCGGATCAGGCGCTGACCGTCCAGCTCGGCGACGGGCCGCTGCTGGCAGCCGAAACCGGCATCGACGTCGTCTACGACATGCGCGCCAAGGACATGGTCCATGGCGGGCAGGGCGCCCCGCTGGTCCCGGTCTATCACCAGGCACTCGCCCATCAGATTCCGGCAGCGGACTGGCCGGTCTGCTTCGTCAATATCGGCGGCATCTCGAACCTCACCTTCCTCGAACGCGACGGCACGATCATCGGCTTCGACAGCGGACCCGGCAATACGCTGATCGATCAATGGGTCGAGGCCCATGCCGGTATTCCCTATGACGACGGCGGCCGGATCGCTTCTGAAGGTTCGGTGATCATGGCGCTCGCCGAGCGCTATCTCGACAATCCCTTCTTCACAGGAAAGACACGCCGCTCGCTCGACCGCAACGATTTCCGTCCACCGGAAGGGCATGAGGCAGAACTGTCGGACGGCGCCCGCACGCTCGCCTTCGTCTCCGCAGCCGCGATCCTCAAGTCGGCCGGCCACCTTCCGACCCCGCCGAAAACCTATGTGATCTGCGGCGGTGGCCGCCTCAACAGGACGATCATGGCGGATCTGGTGCACCTCGCCGGCGAACAGGGAGCAAGGGTGGTGACCGCCGAGCAGGCGGGCTTTGATGGCGACGCCATGGAGGCGGAAGCCTGGGCCTATCTCGCCGTTCGGTCGGCACGGGGCCTGCCGCTGACCTTTCCGGGCACGACGGGTGTCCGGGAGCCGGTGAGCGGCGGAGTGCTCTCGACGGCGCCGCGAAAACCGTGAGCTTTACTTGACCGGCTCCGCAGTCAGCCCTTGCCGGGCAAAGGCAAGCCCATCGCGCAATCCCACTTCATAGGCATGCCGGATCCCCGCGGCGTCACCGACTGCGAATTTGCTGACCGGAATGTCTTCGCTCGGGCCGACCACAATGCGATTTTCGACCGCTGGCGGCTTGCGGCCAAATCGGGTGGTGAGAAGCAGCGTCTTCCAGCCCTTCGCCTCGACTTCTCTGAGCTTCATCAGCGGCGGATTGTCGACAAGCCCGCCATCGAGATAGGCGCGACCCCTGACACGACCAACCGGCATGAAGGGCGGCACGGACGAGGTTGCCATCAGCGCATCGACCAGTTCGCCGGGATAGTCGAGATTGTGTGTCGAGATCCAGGTCGGGCGCAACTTCATCCGCAGGCCCGCCTTGGAATGGGTGCCATCCGTCAGAAGCTTCTCGATCTGATAGGCGCCGATCGAGCCGAGCGCGCCGAGTGCGCCCGGCATCCAGTCGGGCAGGCCGGAGAGCTGGATCAGCATGGGCGGCGCCTTCTTCAGGGTGGCGAGTTCTTGTTCGCCGAACGCGTCGGCGAGCAGTTGACAGAAGAGCCTGCCGACCACGAGCGGCGATTCCCGCCGCGTCAGCGCGCGCCAGTCCACGCCGCGATGGCCCTTTTCGGCAAATGCGAAGGCCGAGGCCCTGACACGATCGCCGACGCCGGCAAGATGCATCGCGCCGTGATAGGCGCTGGCCGAAACGGCGACATAGAAACGCGGCTTGAGCGGCTGATGCTCGCTGAAGGCTTTCAGGAAACCGCTTTGCCAGTAGCAACGGTTGCCACCGCCTGCGAGGCCGACGGCGTCAAATGTCATGGGTGAGGTCATCAAGAAATCGCTGTCTGAAATCTGGATTGGAGGCTAGTCACGCTGGAGCAATGCGAGGGCGGCGTCGATCTTATCCTTGCCACGCTCTGCACGTTCATGGAAGCGCTTGCGGGCCTCGTCCTGCCGGATGATGTCCTTGCTGACTTCGACCAGAAAATCGCTCAGCGTGAGGCCGTTCTCCTGAGCCAGCTGTTCGATCTGTGCATCCAGCGGCTCGGGTAGGTTGATCGTGACTGCTCTCATAGCTTGAGCTCCTCAATCAAGTTGGCGGGCTCTATGACCTCGATGTGATCAAACCTCAGGTCGCCACCGATGAAGTCCCTGACGTTGCTGGTCACAAGATAACGGGCATTGGCCGCAACCGCCAGATCAATCAGATGGTTGTCTGCCTCGTCGCGCAGATTGGGTCGCCAGAGATATTTGGTTTCTACGAGTGTTGATGTCGCGAAAACTGCGTCGAGCAATTCGTTACGCTCGACCAAGTTCAGTCGTGCCCGGCGGAAGAGGCCTGCTCGGTTCACGACGTCTTCGTATTCGAGGTAGAGTGCCAAGCTGAGCATTGGCAGCAACTGCCCGCGTAAACACGCCTCGATCACCTTCGAGGCTGGGCCGCGGCCGATACAAGCGCTGACGAGCACATTTGTATCGGCCACGATCCTGATCATTTTACCGGATCCGCTTGGCGGCGGGTTCCGGGACCAGTTCGCCGTCGAGGCGGCGGTCGAGATAGTCTTCGCATTCGGCCATCAGCGTTTCCACCTGGCCGTTGAAGAAGTGGTTGGCGCCCGGCACCGTCTTATGGGTGATGAGGATGCCCTTCTGCGTCTTCAGCTTGTCGACGAGGCCGATAACGTCCTTCTCCGGTGCCACCTTGTCGCTGTCGCCATGGATGATCAGGCCGGAGGACGGGCAGGGGGCGAGGAAGGAGAAGTCGTAGATGTTCGGCTGCGGCGCAATCGACATGAAGCCTTCGATCTCCGGACGGCGCATCAGAAGCTGCATGCCGATCCAGGCGCCGAAGGAATAGCCGGCAACCCAGCAGCTCTTCGAATCCGGATGCAGGCTCTGCACCCAGTCGAGCGCGGAAGCCGCGTCTGACAGCTCGCCCGCGCCGTGGTCGAATTCGCCCTGGCTGCGACCGATGCCGCGGAAGTTGAAGCGAAGCGTGGTGAAGCCCCGCTTCTGGAACATGTAGAACAGCTGGTAGACGATCTGGTTGTTCATCGTTCCGCCGAACTGCGGATGCGGATGAAGAATGATCGCGATGGGGGCGCTCTTTTCCTTGGAGGGCTGATAACGGCCTTCGAGGCGACCCGCCGGGCCGTTGAAAATCACTTCGGGCATTAGGTTCCGGTCCCTGACATTTTTGCGGTTCGTCAACACCAAATTAGAAAGCTGACTTGACGGCGTCAGTCAGCTTTTCTAGAACGAAGTTTAGAACCGTTCGAAACTGGATGGCGTCGCATCCGGGGTGAAGGTGTCATAAGGCAAGCCCGGCGGAAATTTCAAGGAAAATGCGCCGCCGGATGTGAGGGAGCCAAAAGCCAGGATGGCCGCTGAGCGCATCTATCTCGACTGGAACGCCACCGCGCCCCTGATGGGTGCGGCGCGCGATGCCATGCTCGACGCGCTGGCCATGCCAGGAAATCCGTCTTCCGTGCATGCCGAGGGGCGGGCGGCCCGGGCCGTCATCGAGAAGGCACGCCGCGATGTGGCGCACCTCGTGGGTGCCGAGTCGGCCCACGTGACCTTCACCGCAAGCGCGACCGAAGCCGCCAATCAGGTGCTGTCGCCGGTCTATCGCATGGGCAAGTCGCGTGTCGCGCTCGGTCGGCTCTACGTTTCCGCGATCGAACATCCGGCTGTCCGGGCCGGTGGGCGCTTCGCCGCTGATCAGGTGATGGAAATACCGGTGACGCGTTCGGGTGTTCTCGATCTCGATGCACTTTCCGCGCAGTTGGCCGCGCATGATCCAGCAGACGGACTGCCGCTGGTCGCCGTGATGCTGGTCAACAATGAAACCGGCATCATTCAGCCAATCCGAGAGATCTCCGCCGTCGTAAAGAAGAGTGGTGGGTTGCTGGTGGTGGATGCCGTGCAGGCGGCGGGACGCATTCCTCTGTCGATTGGCGAGCTTGGTGCCGATTTCCTGATCCTCTCGGCCCATAAGCTGGGTGGCCCCAAGGGTGTCGGTGCGCTGGTGTCGCGCGGCGAGACCTTGATGCCGGAACCCCTGGTGCGCGGTGGTGGCCAGGAAAAGGGGCACAGGGCGGGCACGGAAAACCTTGCTGCAATCGCCGGCTTCGGCGCTGCTGCGCGCGAGATGTCGGCAGGCTTGGTCGACCGGAATTCGCAAGTGTCTGCGCTTCGCGACCGGGCGGAGCAGGCCATGCTGTCGGCGGCACCGGACACGGTGATCTACGGACGGAGCGAAGCGCGGGTCGGCAATACCAGTTTCTTCCATCTGCCGGGGCTCAAGGCAGAGACCGGTCAGATTGCCTTTGATCTCGAAGGGGTGGCTTTGTCGGCCGGTGCCGCCTGCTCGTCCGGCAAGGTGGGTGCGAGCCACGTGCTGACCGCCATGGGCGAAGATGCCGCAACCGGGGCATTGCGCCTGTCGATCGGCCCGGCAACGACGCAAAGCGATATCGATCGCTTCGTCGCAGCCTTCGCAAAGATTGCCGCTCGGCGCAAGCCAGCGGGACAGGCCGCATAAGCGGCGAAAAACCAGCCCGATCGTCGTTTTTCCCTTGCCAAGAGGGATGAAATGATGGCTCGGGGACCTTAGATATGGCGGGTCACCGCCCAACGTTAACAAGCTGCCGGAATTTGGCCCGGCAAGATTGGAGAACGACCATGGCTGCTGTGCAGGAAACGATCGATCAGGTCCGCCAGATCGACGTCGACCAGTACAAGTACGGTTTTGAAACCACGATCGAAGTCGACAAGGCCCCGAAAGGCCTGTCGGAAGACATCGTCCGCTTCATTTCGGCAAAGAAGCAAGAGCCGGAATGGATGCTTGAATGGCGCCTCGACGCTTACAGGCGCTGGCTGACGATGGTCGAGCCCACCTGGGCGCGCGTCGATTATCCGAAGATCGACTTCAATGACATTTACTACTACGCGGCACCGAAAACGGCTGCCGGCCCGAAGTCGCTCGACGAAGTCGATCCCGAGCTCCTGAAGGTCTATGAGAAGCTCGGCATTCCCTTGAAAGAGCAGGAAATGCTGGCGGGCGTCCAGTCCTCCAAGATCGCCGTCGACGCGGTTTTCGATTCGGTCTCCGTTGTCACCACCTTCAAGGAAGAGCTGAAGAAGGCCGGCGTGATCTTCATGTCGATCTCGGAAGCCGTGCGCGAGCATCCCGAGCTGGTGAAGAAGTATTTGGGCTCGGTCGTTCCGGTGACCGACAACTATTATGCGACACTGAACTCGGCTGTCTTCACCGACGGTTCCTTCGTCTTCATCCCGAAGGGCGTTCGCTGCCCGATGGAGCTGTCGACCTATTTCCGCATCAACGAGAAGAACACCGGCCAGTTCGAACGCACCCTGATCATCGCCGAGGAAGGCGCTTACGTCTCCTATCTCGAAGGCTGCACGGCACCCCAGCGCGACGAAAACCAGCTGCATGCAGCCGTGGTGGAACTCGTGGCGCTCGATGATGCCGAGATCAAATATTCGACCGTCCAGAACTGGTATCCCGGCGACAAGGATGGCAAGGGCGGCATCTACAACTTCGTCACCAAGCGCGGCGATTGCCGTGGTGCGCGCTCGAAGATCTCCTGGACCCAGGTCGAAACCGGCTCGGCGATTACCTGGAAGTATCCGTCCTGCATCCTGCGCGGCGACGACAGCCAGGGCGAGTTCTACTCGATTGCCGTCTCCAACGGCCACCAGCAGGTCGACAGCGGCACCAAGATGATCCACCTCGGCAAGAACACCAAGAGCCGCATCATCTCCAAGGGCATCTCGGCCGGCGTGTCGCAGAACACCTATCGCGGCCAGGTCTCGATGCATCGCAAGGCCGAAAACGCCCGCAACTTCACCAATTGCGATTCGCTCCTGATCGGTGACACCTGCGGCGCCCATACCGTGCCTTACATCGAGGTGAAGAACTCGACGGCCAAGGTGGAGCACGAGGCGACGACCTCGAAGATCTCCGAGGACCAGAAGTTCTACGCCATGCAGCGCGGCATCCCGGAAGAAGAGGCGATCGCGCTCATCGTAAACGGCTTCGTCCGCGACGTCATCCAGCAGCTGCCGATGGAATTCGCGGTTGAAGCGCAGAAGCTGATCAACATCTCGCTCGAGGGAAGCGTGGGGTGATGAACGAGAAGGTCGAGAACCTCATCCTCGAACATCTGAGGATCATGCGGACAGACATCTCTTCCCTGAAGGAAGAAATGGTCGGCATGCGTTCCGAGATGCCGGCCATGAAGCAGTATATGGCTGGTTTCATGACGGATGAGGCTCGACAGGACGGCGAGATCGCAGAGTTGAAGCTGCGTCTCGACCGGATCGAAAAGCGGCTCGAATTGACTGAGGGCTGATAAGCCAGTGCGCACGGCGCAAGGCCGATAGCCCGGGTGTCCTCGGGACAAGCCCGAGGATGACGAAATTGAACAGGCGCCACGCGGCGCAACAGGAAACGACAGGCGGCCCTTGAACCGCCCGATGGACAGGAACACAGACATGCTTGAAATCAGAAACCTCCATGCCCGCATCGCCGAAGACGGCACCGAGATCATCAAGGGCCTGAACCTGACCGTGAAGGCCGGCGAAGTGGCTGCCATCATGGGCCCGAACGGTTCGGGTAAGTCGACGCTGTCCTACATCCTGTCGGGCCGCGAAGACTATGAAGTCACCGAAGGCGACATTCTCTACAATGGCGAGAGCATTCTCGAACTCGATCCGGCCGAGCGCGCCGCCAAGGGCATCTTCCTCGCCTTCCAGTACCCGGTCGAGATCCCGGGTGTGGCCACCATGCAGTTCCTCAAGGTTGCGATGAACTCGCAGCGCAAGGCGCGTGGCGAGGACGAGCTGACGACGCCGGACTTCATGCGCCGCGTCAAGGAAGCCGCTGCCGAGCTGAAGATCAACCCGGACATGCTGAAGCGCCCGCTGAATGTCGGCTTCTCCGGCGGTGAGAAGAAGCGCGCCGAAATCCTGCAGATGGCGCTGCTTGAGCCGAAGCTCTGCATCCTCGACGAAACCGACAGCGGCCTCGACATCGATGCCCTGAAGATCGTCGCCGATGGCGTGAACGCGCTGAAGCGTCCGGACCGTGCCACCGTCGTCATCACCCACTATCAGCGCCTGCTCGACTACATCGTGCCGGACACCGTTCACGTCCTCTACAAGGGCCAGATCATCAAGTCCGGCGACAAGTCGCTGGCGCTTGATCTGGAAGCGAACGGCTATGCCGACATCACGGGGCAGGCTGCCTGAGTTCGGGCCGAGTTTGAAGGAGTTGCAACGATGACATTGCAAGCGGCCAACCGGCTCACCGCAGCCGAGACCCAGCTCATCGACGCCTATACCAACCAGATCGGCAGCCTTCCCGGCGATGGCGCCGTGCTACTGAAGCGCGACGGCCTGTTCGACGCGCTGAAGCGCCAGGGCCTGCCGACGCGTCGCGTCGAGACCTTCCACTATACGGACCTCAAGGCGCTGCTGCGTGCCCTTCCGGGCGAAGAGCCCCAGGCTGTCGCCAAGGCGGTTAATCCGCTGGTGGCGGGCGCCCATGTGTTCAGTATCCTGCAGGGTGTTGCCCAGAGGCCCGCATCGTTGCCGGAAGGCCTGACCGTTTCGCTCTACCGTGACGCGCTGACGAACGGTGACGCCGCTGAAGGCCTGACCGCTTTCAACGGCGACGACACGATCGGCCGCCTGAACGGCGCTTTCGTGCGTGACGGCTTCACGCTCGACGTGGCCGAAGACGCCGAC
Source organism: Rhizobium sp. AQ_MP (assembly GCF_014237835.1). Taxonomy (GTDB): domain Bacteria; phylum Pseudomonadota; class Alphaproteobacteria; order Rhizobiales; family Rhizobiaceae; genus Allorhizobium. The sequence continues at coordinate 153,311 of NZ_JACJVI010000008.1, read as the reverse complement.
ATCGAAGCGCCGATCGAACTGCAGTCGGTGCATGCCGCCGGCCAGCTGCATCTGCGCTTCCCGGCCAGCTTCGGCAAGGGGTCCAAGGCCACCGTCATCGAGCGCCATATCGGCCAGAGCGGTTCGGCCGCACTCGCCTCTGTTGTCGCCGACCTGAAGCTCGGCGAGGGTTCTGAGATCACCTGGGTGATCCTGCAGGGCGAAGGCGATGCCGACACGCATCTCGGCCAGATCCGCGCCGAACTCGGCACAGACGCCAAGTTCCGCCTCTTCGTCGTCAATGCGGGCGGCAAACTGGTCCGTCAGGAAGTGCATGTGAAGACGGCAGGCGAAGGCTCCGACTTCATGCTGCGCGGCGTCAACCTGCTCGGCGGTGACACCCATACCGACGTCACCATGACGCTCGGCCATAACGTCCCGAACACGACCTCGACGGAAATCATCCGCAATGTGGTCTTCGATCGCGCCAAGGGGGTCTTCCAGGGCATGATCCGGGTTGCTCCGGATGCCCAGAGAACCGATGCGCGCATGGCCTGCAACACGCTGCTGATGTCTGACGATGCCGAGTTCTCGGTGAAGCCGGAGCTTGAAATCTTCGCAGACGACGTGCAGTGCGCCCATGGCGCGACGGTCGCCGACATCGTCAAGAGCCATCTCTACTACCTGATGTCGCGTGGCATTCCGGAAAAGAAGGCCCGTGCGCTGCTAATCAATGGCTTCGTTGCCGAAATCGTCGAGGAGCTCGAAAACGAGCCGCTCGTCGAGGCTCTGGAAGAGATCATCACCGACTGGCTGGAGCACCATGGCTGACACGATCGCGGCACGGACAGGTTACGACGTTGAAGCCGTCAGGCGGGATTTCCCGATCCTGTCGCGCGAGGTCTATGGCAAGAAGCTGGTCTATCTCGACAATGCCGCCTCGGCCCAGAAGCCGCAGCAGGTGATCGACGCGATCAGCCACGCCTATTCGAACGAATATGCCAATGTGCATCGTGGCCTGCATTTCCTGTCCAACGCCGCGACGGACGCCTATGAAGGCGCGCGCGAGAAGGTGCGCCGTTTTCTCAATGCCCCCTCGATTGACGAGGTGATCTTCACCAAGTCCTCGACCGAGGCGATCAACACGGTCGCCTATGGCTGGGGCATGAAGCATATCGGCGAGGGCGACGAGATCGTGCTCTCGATCATGGAGCACCACTCCAACATCGTGCCCTGGCATTTCCTTCGGGAACGCAAGGGCGCCAAGCTGGTCTGGGCTCCGGTCACCGACGAAGGCGCTTTCGACATGGAAGCCTTCGAAAAGTGCCTGACCGAACGTACCAAGCTGATCGCCATCACCCATATGTCCAACGCGCTCGGTACCGTCGTGCCGATCAAGGAAGTATGCCGCATTGCCTGTGAGCGCGGCATCGCCGTCATGGTCGATGGCAGCCAGGGTGCCGTTCACATGCCGGTCGACGTCCAGGATCTCGGCTGCGACTGGTATGCCGTCACCGGCCACAAGCTCTACGGTCCCTCGGGCATCGGCGTGCTCTGGGGCAAGATGGACCGCCTGCGCGACATGGACCCCTTCATGGGCGGCGGTGAGATGATCATCGAGGTGGCCGAAGATCGCGTGACCTATAACGAGCCGCCGCATCGCTTCGAGGCCGGCACGCCGCCGATCGTCCAGGCGATCGGCCTTGGCTATGCGCTGGACTATATGGAAAGCCTTGGCCGCCCGGCGATTGCCGCCCATGAGGAAAGCCTGCGCGCCTATGCGCATGAGCGTCTGTCGGCGATCAATTCGCTGCGCATCATCGGCAACGCGCCGGGCAAGGGGGCGATCTTTTCCTTTGAGCTCGCCGGCATCCATGCCCACGACGTCTCGACGATGATCGACCGGCGCGGCGTCGCCGTTCGCGCAGGCACGCACTGCGCCCAGCCGCTTCTGGCACGTTTCGGCGTGACCTCCACTTGCCGGGCGTCGTTCGGCCTATATAACACACGGGAAGAAGTCGATGCGCTGGCGGACGCTCTGGATTACGCCCGCAGCTTCTTCGCCTGAGGAATGAACACCATGAGTGACACGGAAACCAAGCCCGAAGTCCGCGAAGGCATCATCAACACGGCGATCCCGCCGGAAGAGGTCGCCCGCCTCTCCGACGATATCATCGCGGCGTTGAAGACCGTCTATGACCCGGAAATCCCGGCGGACATCTTCGAACTCGGGCTGATCTACAAGATCGACATCGAGGACGACCGCACGGTGAAGATCGTCATGACGCTGACAGCTCCGGGTTGCCCGGTCGCCGGTGAAATGCCGGGCTGGGTCGAAAATGCCGTGGGTTCGGTCGAGGGCGTCTCGGGTGTCGAAGTGGAAATGAGTTTCGATCCGCCGTGGACGCCGGACCGCATGTCCGAAGAGGCGCAGGTCGCTGTCGGCTGGTATTAAATGAATTAGGCAATTGGCGAAATGACCCGCTTTGCGCGGGCCGTTTTGCATTGTGGGGTCTTGCGAACGGAGCGGTTGTTCCTCAAGTACCATGCCCGTCACCGGGGCCAAGCCTGCCCACTGCTGAATGGCAGCGCTTAAGCTATTGAACGGCCGTGGCGCGTCCCTTACATTGCGTTGGAGAAACGCCGGACCTTGAACCCGGTTGTTGGTGGAGACTGTGCCGATGGGCTTTCAGGTGATGACGCTGAGCGATGCGGCTGCCGCACGCGTCAAGGCGATCGTGGAAAATTCCGGTCCCGATGCGAAGGGGATCAGGGTTGGCATCAAAAAGGGTGGTTGTGCCGGCATGGAGTATACCATCGATCTGGTGCGCGAACCGAACCCGAAGGACGACCGGATCGAGCGCGACGGTGCAACGGTGTGGATCGATCCTGCGGCCGTACTCTATCTTCTCGGCACCGAAATGGGCTTCGAGACAACCACGCTTCGCTCTGGCTTCACGTTCCACAATCCGAACCAGACATCCGCCTGCGGTTGCGGCGAATCGGTTGAGCTTAAGGCCGCCGACCTTGCGGAACTGGCAAAGCAGCGCCAGGCGGCGGCGGTCTGAGAAGCGTGATCGGTTGTTCTGCCTCATAGGTGAGCGAGTGTATCGATGCCGCTGCCTATGGATTTTCCGCTGAAAACAAAAAATATCTTGCGGAATGCCGATTTACGCAAATAAGCTGCGGCTATGGATATTAGTGACCGCAAAATTATCGATTTGTTGGCTGAGGATGCGCGGCGCTCGCTCGCGAGCATAGGCGATGTGGTAGGGCTTTCTCCTTCCGCCGTCAATGAACGCATCCGCCGCCTGGTGGCATCGGGTGCAATCAGACGGTTCACTCTTGAGGTCGATCCGGCAGCGCTGGGCCTGCCGATCACGGCCTTCATGCTGGTGACCCTGCCTCAGGACACCGAGCAGGCCGCTTTTCGAGATTATGCCGAATCACATCCCGCCGTGCTGGAATGTCACCACGTCACGGGCAGCTGGTCCTACATGCTGAAGATCAGAACGGCGGATTTGAGCGGGATCGAGACCTTTCTTGCCGATCTCAAGGGCGAGCGTCTGATTGCCCGCAGCGAAACCATGATCGCCCTGTCGACCACCAGCGAGCGCAGCTACGTCATCGGCGGCGAATAAAACCGCCTGATTGCCAGGGCTGTGTCGCCACCAGACTCACCATTCCAGACGATGTGAGCCGGTGCGCGATCTTCGTCGTGAAAATCTCCACGAAATCTAATGTTTACCGAGTGGGATTTCGCGCGCCCATGCTAGCATCGTGAACAGATGTGGCATGCGGCCGATATGAGGTGTGGATGTCAGACAGGCAGGCAACGGCCAATGTGATGTTCGATTTCATCACCGAATCGGCGCGAGCCGGCGATAAGGACGAAGTCCTGGAAAGCCTCGGGAAAGCAGCGCGCGCGTTCGGCATGGACTGTTTTGCGGTTTCCGGCATCCCCTTGCCGAACGAACGGATTGACCCCTACTTCATGCTGAATGCCTGGCCGGAGGGCTGGTTCGAGCGTTATGTCGAGCAGAACTACGTGCATGTCGATCCGGTCATCCACCACACCAAGATGAACAGCGATGCCTTTGTGTGGTCGGAAGCTCTTGCCGATAGACCGCTGAACCGGGGCGCGCGGCGGGTCATGAACGAGGCGACGGAGTTCGGCATGCTCGACGGCTACAGTGTTCCGCTGCATTCTGTTGGCGGTTTTCAGGCGATCGTGACTTTCGGTGCTCGAAAGGTCGAATTGTCCCAAGAGCAGCGCGGGGTGCTGCACATCGTCTCGATTTATGCGCACAACAGGCTGCGCGCCTTCATGACGGAGAGCGGCGAGCGCAATGCCGCTGCCGCCGCAAAGGTGACCCCACGGGAACGTGAAGTCATCCTCTGGTGTGCTGCCGGAAAGACCAATTGGGAGATCGGCCAGATTCTCGGAATCTCGGAGAAAACGGTCCAGCACGAAATCGCCTCTGCAAGCCGAAGGTTGAACTCCGTGAATCGGGCGCAGTTGATTGCTGAATCAATCAGGCTTGGAATAATCAGATAAATAGGCAGAACTGCCTATGTCGGGTTTGATCGCGATGCCGCAATGTCCTCCAGACTTTTCATGGGGGCCAAATGCTTGCGACGATCCGAGGCTCAAACTCGCAGGATTATGACGAGCTTCTGCAGCAAGTCTGGCGCTTCCGGCACCGGCAATTCGTCGAACGGCTGGGATGGGATGCCTGTCGCCGCGCCGATGGCCGCGAGATGGACCAGTTCGATGGCGACGAGGCGGTCCATCTGCCGCTGATCCATGCCGGCGAGGTGGTTGCATACAGTCGGCTTCTTCCGACGTTGAAGCCGCATTTGCTGTCGGATGTCTATCCGCATCTGACGGACGGCGGGGAGTATCCGCGAGGCAAGTGCATCTTCGAATGGACGAAGTGTATCGCCGACCCATCCGACATGACCGTCAGGGGCATTTCGGTCTCAGGCATGCTCATCATGGGCGTAATGGAATACTGTCTCGTCACCGGCATTGAGCTGCTGATTGTTGAGACCCATCAGAACTTTGTGAACCTTTTGCTGACCGCCGGCTGGGACGTGAGGCCGCTCGCAGCGCCGACCGTGCTGGATGATGGCTCGCTCATTGTGCCGATCACCGCCAGGCCCACCATGGCGGGATTGCTCAGGCACCACAAGCTTTATGGCATCAGCGGCAGCGTGCTCGACCGCAAGATGTTGTCCGAAGTTCATTTCGATATGTCGCAGCCCTCGCATCGCGCTTCCGTCGAGCCGCCACAGGCAGGCAGGCTGTTTTCAAGAATGGCAGGAGAATCACATGCCGGATAGCGAAGTCCCATCCTCCGATCTCTACGTGCGCTCGATCGTTGAAGAGCAGGTCCGTGGCCTTCGAGAAATCATCAGGGGTGTCGCGCAGAAGGAACCGCTGAGCGATGACATCCTGTTTTTGGATCACCTTCTTCTGATGGTCTCTCTGGCTGCGGCCGATGGACTGGACCGCCGGCGCTTCGGTGGCGGTCGCAAACGCAGCATGTCAGAAGCCGACGGCGGTCTGCCGCAGATCCATGTCGACGTCGCAAAGATCGAGTTCGTCGCGCAGCGCCTCGATCGCGCCCAGTAGATACAGGCGGAGCCGCAGGTGTTCGTCTGGGCGTGCCTGAAGTGCCTCCAGCGCCTCTGCGATCTGAAACAGACAATCCTCCACATAGGTGTTGTGCTCGACAGTCGCGAGTGCCTGTTGCAGCCTGCGATCAAACAGGCTCCTCAGCTGCTGCACATCGCCGATCTCCGCCGCAAGAAGGTCTGCCTTAAGCTGATTGAGTGCGTCGTGATACATGAACTCTCCGGTGCAACCTGATGCCTGCCGTCGACCGTGTCCGCAAGCCGGACATCCCGTCAGTCGACGAATACTCCAACGGCTCCGCCTTTGCTCGCCGAAAGAGCGACGGCCCAAAAATGCTCAACCTGATAGACGGCTTTTAAAATAATCCCTCCAGGGCATGCCGGATCGGATCGAGGTTGTGTCCGGCAGGCTAAGGGTCGGAAGAGTGGACGCCTCATTCGCGCTTGATCGCGAGCAGCACGTCCCAGATATCGGCGCCGGTTTCCCAGGCTGCCGCATTGGCCTTGAAGGCGGTCTCGGCTTCGGCCAGCGCGACCATTTCAGAGGCGAGGTCGACATTGGAACCGTCCTCAAAGGTGGCTCCGCCGGAAGGTCTAACTGAGGCTGTCACCCCGCCGCCCTGGCTGTTGCCAAACCGCGTCTCCAGCCGGTCATAGGCGGGAGTGAGCGCGTTGGCGACGTTGTTTGCCGTCGCCGAAAGGCGCGTCTGTTGCGCCTGCATGCCGGAGAGTGAAATGCCCATGACGGCGGAGATGCTCATACGACCGTGCCCAAACCTGATGATGAGAACAGGATAATCGAGGCGGGTTAGCACTTCCCGAATTCAGTTGGTTTCCAGTTCCTCGATGGCAATCAGCGGGATGCGTCATCTTGGGACGCCGCCGGTCGCGTCGACCGCCAGTGGCCTCCATACGAAGAACCCGGCCTTTCGGCCGGGCTCGGATGCCTGCGGATCTTCCGTGCAATCACTCGATGATCCGGATGATCTGGCGTGTCTGCGGATCCACGATCACGCGGCGCTCATTGACGACGGTGTAGGAATAGTTCTCGTAGCCATCCACTGGGTAGAGTTCGACCGGATCTTCAATGACGCGGCCGACCAGCACATCCCCTTCATAGGGCACGGACCGAACCTCGCGTTGCATGACATAGGTTTCAACCGGCGCCGGTACGACGATGGTCGACTGGGTGGCAACGGGCGCCTGCTGGATGATAACGGTTTCCTGCGCATAGGCCGACGCCGAGAGCGTCATAAGGGCCGCTGCCCCGGCGAGGATAAGAGTTTTGCGCATGTCGGTTCTCCTGTGTTGAGCAGCAGAAGAACGGGCGCTGGCGCATTCCGTTCCATCACAGGGGTTTGCGGCCGGTCACGACAATTGAGGCCCGCCGCCATAAAAGTGGCATTGGCAGGGTGAAACCGGGCCTCCTTGAGCGTGGCGGTTCGTCAGGAGACCGGCAAATCGAAATGCAGCACCTCGCTTCGGACACCGAGGCGGGAGTAGAGCGCAACGGCCGGCTCATCCTCGGCATGCGCCTGCACATAGACCGATGACACGCCGCGCGATCGTCCGATATCCAGCAGCCGGGAGATCAGCGCCGTCGCGATGCCCTGGCGGCGAAGGGCAGGGCTGACCGCAAGGTCAAAGATGTAGAGCTCGCTCCGCTCCTGCTCATATTTGACGATCTCATAGGCTGTCAGAGCGCCGACCACGCCTCCGTCACGGACAGCGACGAGCGCGATGAATTGACCCGAACCGAGAAGCTTCAGAATGTGCGCTTTCGACGGCCGCCGGCTGCTGTAGCTCTCCTCATCCTCGAAAGCTTCGGCAAAGAGATCGAGCATACCCTCGAAGAGCGGCAGATTGTCCTCGTTGATCTCTGAGACAAGCGGCAAGATTTCGGACAACGGCAGCCTCCTCGTCGACAGTGGCACGTGGCCAGCAGGTTACGCCTGACTGCCGATCCGGACAATTCACGAGTGGCCGGCAAGACGAGTGGGAAAAGAAAGAAGGCGCCCCCTTGATGGAGACGCCTCCTGGTCGATTAATCCAGCGGGGCCTTACTCGGCAGCTTCCGCATAGGCTTCCATAGGCGGGCAGGTGCAGACGAGATTGCGGTCGCCATAGACATTGTCGACGCGGTTGACCGAGGACCAGTACTTGTCGACCCTAAACGCTCCCGGGGGGTAGCAGGCCTGTTCGCGGCTATAGGGACGGGTCCACTCACCGACCAGATCTTCCACCGTATGCGGTGCGTTCTTCAGCGGATTGTTGGCCTTGTCCATCCGGCCTTCCTCGATGTCCCGGGCTTCCTCGCGGATCGCCAGCATGGCATCGCAGAAGCGGTCGATCTCGGCCTTGGTTTCCGATTCCGTCGGCTCGATCATCAGCGTGCCGGCAACCGGCCAGCTCATGGTCGGCGCATGGAAACCGCAGTCGATCAGGCGCTTTGCCACATCATCGACGGTCACGCCGGCGGACGCCTGCAGAGGACGGGTGTCGATGATGCATTCATGCGCGACGCGACCCGAGGCCGACGTATAGAGCACATCATAAGCGCCCTTCAGCCGTGCCGCGATATAGTTGGCGTTGAGGATCGCGACCTTGGTGGCCTGGGTCAAACCTTCGCCACCCATCATCAGGCAGTAGGACCAGCTGATCGGCAGGATCGACGGCGAGCCATAGGGACCGGCCGAGACCGCACCCGGACGACCGTCGGTCACGACATGGCCCGGCAGGTAAGGGGCGAGATGCGCCTTGACGCCGATCGGCCCCATGCCCGGACCACCGCCGCCATGCGGGATGCAGAAGGTCTTGTGCAGGTTGAGGTGGGAGACGTCCGAACCGATGTCACCGGGACGGGCAACCCCGACCATGGCGTTCATATTGGCTCCGTCGAGATAGACCTGGCCACCATGCTGATGGGTTATCTCGCAGATCTCGCGCACCGTCTCCTCGAACACGCCATGGGTAGAGGGATAGGTGATCATGCAGCAGGAGAGGTTCTCTGCATGCTCTTCCGCCTTGGCGCGGAAGTCATCGAGATCAACGTCGCCGTTTTCCTTCGACTTGACCGGCACCACGGTCATGCCGACCATCTGGGCGGATGCGGGATTGGTGCCATGTGCCGAGGTTGGAATCAGGCAAACCGTGCGGTGCGTATCGCCCCGCGACAGGTGATAGGCGCGGATCGTCAAAAGCCCGGCATATTCACCCTGGGCACCTGAATTCGGCTGCATCGAGATCGCGTCGTAGCCGGTGACGGCGCAGAGCTTTTCCGAGAGATCATCGATCATCTCCTTATAGCCCAGCGCCTGATCGGCCGGAACGAAGGGATGGATGTCGGAGAACTCCGGCCAGGTGATCGGCAGCATTTCCGCCGTGGCGTTGAGCTTCATCGTGCAGGAGCCGAGCGGGATCATCGCCCGGTCGAGCGCAAGGTCGCGGTCGGAGAGCCGGCGGATATAGCGGGTCATCTCGCTTTCCGCGCGGTTCATGTGGAAGATCGGATGCGTCAGATACTCGCTGGTGCGCAAGAGATCCTTGGGCAGGCGATAATCGGCCTCGAAATCGGCAACCTTGAAATTGCCGCCAAAGGCACGCCAGACGGCTTCGAGCGTCGCCGGACGGGTACGCTCGTCGAGGGCGATGCCGACCTTCGTGTCGCCGACCTTGCGCAGGTTCACACCCTCGGCAACGGCCGCCCGCATGACGAGGCCCTGCATGTGGCCGACCTCGACGGTGATCGTGTCGAAGAAGGTCTCAGGCTCCACCGTATAGCCGAGCTTTTCGAGACCCTTAGCCAGGATGACCGTCTTCTGATGCACCTGCTGGGCAATCGCCTTCAAGCCCTTCGGGCCGTGGAAGACGGCATACATGGAGGCCATGACGGCGAGCAGCACCTGCGCCGTGCAGATGTTCGAGGTCGCCTTTTCGCGGCGGATATGCTGTTCGCGGGTCTGCAGCGAGAGGCGATAGGCGCGATTGCCCCGCGCATCGACGGAGACGCCCACCAGACGACCCGGCATGGAGCGCTTGATCGCATCCTTGACCGCCATATAGGCCGCATGCGGACCGCCGTAACCCATGGGCACGCCGAAGCGCTGGGTCGAGCCGATGGCGATATCAGCCCCCATTTCGCCTGGCGACTTCAACAGAAGCAGGGCGAGAATGTCGGCCGCGACAGCGGCCAGTGCTCCGGTCTGGTGCAAACGAGCGATCAGGCCGGAAAAATCACGCACATGGCCGTGCGTGCCGGGATTCTGGAAGATTGCGCCGAAGACTTCGGTCGGGTCGAGATCGGTGAAGGGGTCACCGACAGTAACGGTCCAGCCGAGCGGCTCGGCGCGGGTCTGGATGACGGCGATGGTCTGCGGGTGGCAGTCCTTGTCGACGAAGAAGCCGGTCGCCTTGGTCTTGGCGCTGCGCTGGCAGAGCGCCATGGCTTCGGCGGCAGCGGTGGCCTCATCGAGGAGCGAGGCATTGGCCACGTCGAGACCGGTGAGGTCGGTTACCATGGTCTGGAAGTTCAAAAGTGCTTCCAGTCGACCCTGGCTGATTTCCGGCTGGTAGGGTGTATAGGCCGTGTACCAGGCCGGGTTTTCCAGGATGTTGCGCTGGATGACCGGCGGTGTGATCGTACCGTAATAGCCCTGGCCGATCAGCGAGGTCAGGACCTTGTTCTTGTTGGCCGTCTCGCGCAGCTTGTCGAGCGCCTCGCGCTCGGTCATCGACGCACCCCAGGTGAGCGGCACCTTCTGGCGGATCGAGCCGGGCACGGTGGCATCGATCAGCTCGTCGAGCGAGTGATAGCCGATCACCTTCAGCATATCCGTCATCTCGGCAGGCGAGGGGCCGATATGGCGCCGATTGGCGAAGTCGTAAGGATCGTAATCCGTGAACTGGAATTCGGTTGTCATTACGCGATCAGCTCCTTGTAGGCGGCCTCGTCGAGCAGCGCGTCGGCGTCAGCGGGATTTGCGAGCTTCAGCTTGAAGAACCAGGCAGCACCTTCCGGATCGGAATTGACCAGCGACGGATCGTCGACGATCGCCTGGTTGATTTCGACGATTTCACCGTCGAGCGGGCAGTAGACGTCAGACGCTGCCTTGACGCTTTCGACGGTTGCGGCACCCGCATCCTTCTTGAAGCTCGTGCCTTCATCCGGCAGTTCGACAAAGACGAGATCGCCGAGCTGGCCTGCGGCATGGGTGGTGATGCCGACAGTCGCGATATCGCCTTCGATCTTCAGCCATTCGTGTTCGGGGGTGAATTTCAACATGGTTCTCTCCGGAGATGTTTTTAGCGTTTGTAAGTGGGTGTGACGAAGGGAAGGGCGGTAACGGTCAGGGCCAAGAACTTGCCACGGACCTCCGCAAAAACCTGGGTGCCGGGTTCGGCGAAGGCGGTCGGCACGTAACCCATCGCGATTGGACCTTCGGCGCTCGGGCCGAAGCCGCCGGAGGAGACGTGACCGATTTCGGTCTTGCCTTCGGCATCGGCAAACAGCCTGGCCGGTGGACGCACCGGGGCCTTGCCCTCGGGCTTCAACCCGACGCGGCGGCGGGAAACGCCATTCTCCAGTTCGCCGAGGATGCGGCCCGCCCCCGGAAAGCCGCCTTCGCGGGCGCCGCCCAAGCGGCGGACCTTCTGGATGCCCCATTCGATCGAGGCTTCGACCGGTGAGGTTGTCGTGTCGATGTCGTTGCCATAGAGGCAGAGGCCGGCTTCGAGGCGTAACGAATCACGGGCGCCAAGCCCGATCGGCTGACAGTCCGGCTGGTCGAGCAGCGCCTTGGCGAGATCGGTGGCGCGATCGGCCGGCACCGAGATCTCGAAACCGTCTTCGCCGGAATAGCCGGTGCGCGAGACGAGGGCAGGGATGTCGCCCAGAGACAGTTCACGCACATCCATGAACTTCATGGCGGTGACATCGGCATTGAGCGTCGCGAGAACGGCTTCCGCCTTCGGCCCCTGCAGGGCGAGAAGCGCGCGGTCGTCATGCACGAGAACCTGCACACCATCGGGCAGCTTTGCGCGCATGTGCGCGATATCGGCATCCTTGCAGCCGGCATTGACCACGACCAGTAACCGTTCGCCCAGCCGCGAGATCATAAGGTCATCGAGAATGCCGCCGTTGTCGTCGGTAAAGAAGCCGTAGCGCTGGCGCCCGTCCTTCAGGCCGAGGATATCGATCGGAACGAGCGTTTCCAGCGACTTGGCGGCATCATCATAGGTGCCGGAGGCGGCGACGAGTTCGACCTGGCCCATGTGCGACACATCGAAAAGGCCGGCAGCGGCGCGGGTATGCAAATGCTCCTTCAAGACGCCAGCCGGATATTGCACCGGCATGTCGTAACCGGCAAAGGGCACCATCCTGGCGCCGAGCGAAACATGGAAATCGTAAAGGGGGGTGCGTTTCAGTTGGGTCTGATCGTCCAAGACGTCGCCTCCGGGTTCGCGCTCACGCGCTTGCTCAAGTCTGGGCACGGTTGTGCCGGTTCATGAGCCCCCTCTGTCCTTGTGCCTGAGATTGTTATCCCTTCGGCTTGGCCCGCTTTGGAAACGGGCCTCTCTCCAGAGTGCAGTCGACGCCTTGTGGTCCTTTCGCCTGAGAGTTTCCGGGGCGGTTGCTCCTTCGGCACCGGATTGAACCGGTTTCTCCCAACAAGGTCATGCAAGCCATTATCTGTCCGTGGACCCCCTTGGCAAGAGGGAGGCGTCGCTCTTGAACAAATAATTGTCGCTCAAGCGCCCTGTTTGCGCCTGCTCAACAAACCTGGAATTTGACCGCCGGCCGCGGCATCTCGCCACTTGGCTTGACCTCGTCATCGCGATAAAGGATCGGATGAAACGGGGGACAGGATGAAGCCGAAGGCGAAGACAGCGACGATGATCCTGCGCATTCTCTGCGCGCTGGTCTTCCTGTCCGTCGGTTTCGCGCACCGGACGCCGGCGGCCATCGCCAATGATGTCCAGTCATCAGTCTATGTTATGCCTGATGGCACATTCGCCGACCTGTGCATTGCCGATCAGGGGCAGAAGCGCATCAAGCCCATGGCTGACTGCGAGGTCTGCCGCCTCGCCGGGGCCATCCTCCTGCCGGAACCCTCCGCCCAGTCCTGGCTGCTCAGCCAGTTCGCAAGTCTCGGCGAAGTCGCGCTCGCAGAGACGACCATCCGGTCCCGCCACCTTCTCGACCGTCCGCGTCTGCGTGGTCCACCGCTCTCCGCCTGATTGCTGTCAACACCAGATTCAGACCGATAGATGCCGACGGCCAAAAGGGACCGCGGCCAGGAGAGACACCCATGACGACCAGACTGATTCTCGCGACCGCCCTAGCCACGCTCGCTTCGACCACGGCCGTGTTCGCCCACGCCACCTTCGCCAACCAGCCCGCCAAGATCGGCTCTTACGTCGCCGCGACCCTGCAAGTGCCGCATGGTTGTGACGGCAAGGCAACCAATGAAGTTCAGATCAAGCTGCCGGAAGGCTTCATCTCGGCGAAACCCATGCCGAAACCCGGCTGGGAAGTTGAGGTCATCACCGGTGACTATCAGAACAGCTACGACAACCACGGCAAGTCGGTGACATCGGGCCCTGTCGAAATCCGTTTCAAGAATGGCGAACTGCCCGACAATTTCTACGACACGTTCGTTGTCTACGGGAAGGTCGCTGCCGGAGACCCCGCGGTCGGACTTGCCTTCCCGACGGTGCAACTCTGCGGCTCCGATGCAAAGGTTGCCTGGGATCAGATCGCGGCACCCGGCCAGGATCCGCATGATCTCGACGGCCCGGCCCCAGTCCTCAAGCTCGCCGCGGCCGAGGGCGATGCCCATGGTGGCCATGGGGCCCACGGCGCCCATGCGGGTCACGGCGCTCCTGCAGACCAGGCCGCTGCCGGCGGTCATGGTGCGCATGGGGCCCATGGCGACCATGCCGGTCACGGCGATCATATGGCGGCCACTAACCCGGGCGGTTTCGAGACTGTCACGGCAGGCGATCTCGAACTGACAGCCGGATTCACGAAAGCCATGCTCCCGGGCCAGCCTGTCGGTGGCGGCTTTGTCACGATCACCAACAAGGGTGGCGAAGACGACAGGCTTGTCTCGGCGACCTCGGCGCAGGCCGGTGAGGTCCAGCTGCACGAGATGGCGATGGAAGGCGACGTCATGAAGATGCGTCAGCTGACAGATGGCATCGCCATCCCGGCCGGTCAGACGGTCGAGTTGAAGCCGGGCGGTCTGCATCTGATGTTCTATAAGGTGGCCGAGCCTTTCCAGGAGGGCGGGACCGTCAACGTCACGCTGACCTTCGAGAAGGCCGGCACGGTTGAGGTTGCGCTCCCGGTCGGTTCGGCTCGCGGCAACTAAGCGCGATCTTCATCGCCTGAAACACGAAACCGCGGCCGTCACCGGTCGCGGTTTTTCATTGACTGCTCTGATCCTGAGCGATCAGGCGACGGAGTTCTTGTAGGCCTCGATCGTTTCCTTCAGCGTCGCCTGCTCGAATTGTTGTTGCGCCGATGTCAGGAAGTAGAGGGCCAGTGCCGGTGGCTGCACGACGTTGACCAGAGCCCTCAGACGCAGATCTTCGCTTTGTGCCGCCTGCTGCGCGAGCAAACGCGTGTGTTCCTCAACATAGGTCGCGCGGGAGACGCGCTGCGGCGGCTTCACCGGTTCCATCGCGTAGGCCGCGGTATGGGCAGAGACTGTGACAACCTGTGTCATGGGCGTTTCCAGATACTATGTAACGATATTAGAATAAACCACGGCTATCTATGCATCTTTAAGTCGAATGAGAAAAATCGAATAAAGCTTGATACGTTCGGAAATGACCGGACAAAGCCTCGTGTTGCGCCAGATCAAGGCGCGTTCTGCCCCCGCCTTGCAGGATGAAGACACAGCAACAGAGGAACGGGCAGATGATCGTACTTGTGGGTTACGCGACGATCGAAGGTCAGACGCGCAAGGTCGCCGAAACGGTCGCATCGACCATCGAAGCGGCGGGCCACAGAGCCCTTCTCTTCGACATCACCTCCGGCGGAGAATATGCGCTTGGCCATCCAGAGGCGGCGATCCTCTGCGCCCCTGTCCATGCGGCGCGCTATCCTGCTGCCTTTGCGGCCTTCGTCAGTCAGGAGGCGTCCTGGCTGAACAGCATCCCTTCCGCCTTCGTGTCGGTCTCCATGCTGATCCGCAGCGAATTCGACGAGGAGCGGCAGGAGGCGATTCACTTTCCCGATGCCCTGCTCGCTGAAAGCAATTGGAAGCCCCGCAGGATGCACCATGCCGCCGGCGCACTGCGTTATACCGAATATGACTTCTTCAAGCGTTGGATCATCCGCCGAATGGCCGAGCATGAAAACGCGCCCACGGATGTCTCAAGAGATCACGAATTCACCGATTGGACGGCTCTGTCCGCATTCGTGACGGAGTTTCTGGCTTCGGCCAAGGCTTGACGCGGCGGCCTGGACCGGCTTGAACGACTGAGAGGGCGGTTCGAGCCGGAGGCATCTATGTTCAATATCCTGCTCGTTGCCGTCGGCGGTGCGGCGGGGTCCGTGGCGCGCTATCTGACAGGGATCGCCATGACCCGCTTGCTCGGCCCTGGTTTCCCCTGGGGCACGATCACGGTCAACATCATCGGTTCCTTCATTATCGGACTGCTGACCGAGATGATGGCGCGGAAATTCTCAGCGCCGCTGGAACTGCGTCTTCTGCTCGTCGTGGGTTTCCTGGGCGGTTTCACCACCTTTTCGTCCTTCTCGCTCGACACCATGGCGCTCTTTGAGCGTGGTGAGGGGCTGACGGCTTTCGTTTATGTCGCCGCCAGCGTCCTGCTCTCGCTTGCCGCCGCTTTCGGTGGACTTGCCCTTGGTCGCAGCCTGTTCTGAACGGCATCTGCGCATTTCGGCTTTCCCTTTCCGCCCGAAATCTACTAAAGGCACGGGATAAGTGGGTGGAGAACCCGAGCAGAAAGTATCCTCATGGCAGGCATCGAACATATCACCGTGGAGGCCGACGAGGCCGGCATGCGGCTCGACCGCTGGTTCAAGATCCACTATCCGGGTCTCGGCTTCGGCGCGCTCCAGAAGCTTCTGCGCTCCGGTCAGGTGCGCGTTGACGGCGGTCGCGTGAAGACCGACGCCCGCGTGCAGCCTGGCCAGGTCGTGCGCGTTCCCCCCATGGATGTCGACGCCAAGAAGACCGGCCCGATTGCCAGCCACGATCTGAAGCACGGCGACGACCACGAACTCCTGTCGCGCATGCTGCTGCACGAGGACGAAAAGGTCTTCGTCTTGAACAAGCCCGCCGGCCTTGCCGTGCAGGGTGGCTCGGGCCTGACCCGCCATATCGACAAGATGCTCGAAGCCTGGACGAGCCGGAAGGGCGAGAAGCCGCGCCTCGTGCATCGCCTCGACCGCGACACCTCGGGCGTTCTCGTCGTTGCCCGGACGCGCGGCGCGGCCCAGAAGCTGACGGCTGCCTTCCGAGAACGCGACACCAAGAAGATCTACTGGTCGCTGGTGAAGGGCGTGCCGCGCAAGCATGAGGACAAGATCTCGACCTGGCTGACCAAGGACCAGACCGACGAAGGCGACCGGATGCGCGTCTGCAAGCATGGCGAGGAGGGGGCCGACCACGCCGTGTCCTACTACCGCGTCATCGACACGGCGGCCCAAAACCTCGCCTGGCTGGAGATGGAGCCCTATACCGGGCGGACCCACCAGCTGCGCGTCCATGCGCTCCATATCGGTCACCCGATCATCGGCGATCCCAAATACTTTATCGATGACCATAACTGGGATTTCCCCGGCGGCATCCAGAAGCGGCTGCATCTGCATGCCCGGCATATCGACCTGCCGCATCCGAACGGTGGCCGCCTCAAGGTGACGGCACCGCTGTCGCCGCACATGGTGCAGAGCTGGAACCTGCTTGGCTTCGACCAGGCGGATGGCGACAGGGACGCCGAATGAAACTCGTCCTTTTCGATTGCGACGGCACGCTGGTTGACAGCGCCGGCCTGATCCATGAAGTCATGCGCCACACCTTTCTGGCCTTCGGCAAGCCGGAACCGGCACTTGAGACGACGAAGTCGATCATCGGCCTGACGCTCGACATCGCGATCGCCCGCATGGACGGCAAGCCGCATGCCGACGACGAGGCCGTCGCCATGGCTGCCCACTACAAGGCGGTCTTTGCCGATGTCCGCCGGGCCTCCGGTTTCGGCGAAATCATGTTCGACGGCATTCGTGAGGTGCTGGACGCCCTGATCGCCCGCGACGACATCTGGCTCGGCGCCGTCACCGGCAAGTCGCGCCGTGGCCTTGAAATGATCCTTGAAGGTCATGGCCTGAAGCCCCATTTCCTCTTCTGCCGGACGGCCGACGAATGCCCCTCCAAGCCGCATCCGGCCATGGTGACCGAATGCTGTGACGAGGCCGGCATCGCCCCGCGCGAGACCATTGTGATCGGCGACGCGATTTACGACATGCAGATGGCCAAGGCCGCCGGTGCGACCGCGATTGGCGTTTCCTGGGGCTACGCCAAGGCGGACGATCTCTGGAACGCCGGTGCCGATGCGGTTGTCGAACGCCCCGCCGACCTTCTGGCCTATATCCACTAGGAGCCTTTGATGCGCGACGAACTCAGTCAGGACATTTTCGGGACCTTCATTCCGGAGCCGAGCCACGAGGATCCGGTGCGCCGGGCGCAGATCCAGATGAAACGGCCGCTGCCGAAGCGCTTCTACGAGAGTGTTGGCATTGAGGCGTGCGAAGACGGCTTC
The DNA here is from genome assembly GCF_014237835.1 of Rhizobium sp. AQ_MP. GTDB lineage: Bacteria > Pseudomonadota > Alphaproteobacteria > Rhizobiales > Rhizobiaceae > Allorhizobium. The sequence continues at coordinate 135,902 of NZ_JACJVI010000008.1, read as the reverse complement.
TCGATCACGCTTGACGGCAAGCCGGTGAAGACGCCCGCGAAGAACCTGCTGACGCTACCGACCCGCGAGGCAGCCGAACTCGTCGTGGCCGAATGGGCCGGGCAGGGGGAACACATCGACCCGGCGACCATGCCGATCACCAAGCTCGCCAATACGGCGATCGACGCAGTGACCAGCAGCCTTAACGAGGTTTTCGATGAGATCGTGCGTTTTGCCGGCACAGACCTTCTGTGCTATCGCGCCGACGGCCCGAAAGAACTGATCGACCGCCAGTCGGCCCGCTGGGACCCTCTCCTCGGCTGGATCGCGACCGCCCACGGCGCACGCTTCATCCTCGTCGAGGGCGTGATGCATCAGGAGCAGCCGCGCGAGGCGATCGCCGCCTATGCACGGGCGCTCGAGCGTTATCGTGATCCCTTCCAGATTTCATGCCTCAATGTCGTGACGACGCTGACCGGCTCGGCCGTGCTGGCGCTCGCCTTTGCGGATGGGGCCTTTGATCTCGACGATGTCTGGTCGCTTGCCCATCTCGACGAGGACTGGACGATCGAGCATTGGGGCTCGGATGCAGAGGCCGAGGCGCGCCGCGAAGCCAGGTACGGCGAATATGCCTCTGCCGCAGCGCTCTTCCACGCGATCCAGCCGCAAAGTTAACTCTCCACTAACCATAAATGACGAATTCTCGGACAGGTCCAGAATCACCTGTCCGGGGTCGTCATGTTCGCTCGCAGCCTTCGCATCGTCTTTGCCCTGAGCTTTGCCCTGCTGCTCGCGTCTTGTTCTCTGTTTCACGGACGCAGCATCGACCGTCCGCTGGTCTACTACGTTCGAAACGTCACTGTCATGGCGCATGCACGCATTCCGCTCGACCTGATCGAGAACGTGGATCGGCGTGTGTCGGCGGCGATCGCCGCGACGCGTCCGCCCGACGGCGCCGAGCGGGTCGTGCTATTGGTCAAGATCGACCGCCTCGGCTTCGGGGAGGGCGCCCGTCGTCAGCTGGCCCAGGCCAAGTTCACGGTGACGGCGACGTCGGTCGAAACGGGGCAGCCGGTTGCCCAGGGCTTCTTTACAGTCAACAGCCCGACGGATGATCCGCGCTGGGCGCGGCAGGCCCTCGCTGAGGAGATCGCAGCACGCATCCGCTTCGCCTTCTCGCTGACCACGCCCCGCATTCGCAAGGCTGTGCCACCCCGAACGGTGTCGACTCGGCTGGTGTCGGATCCGCCTTTGCTCACGAGCCCGGCACCGCTGCCGGTCAGCCCCCGTGTCACGGCTGCGCCGCCCCGGGTCGAACGGCAAAAACCTGTCGTTGTCACAGGGCCCGAAGCGCCCGCATCCGCGCCACCTCGCGAGATGGCCGCTCCGCCTGTCGCCGAGATCCAGCCCGTCCCACCCGCGTCTCCTTCCCAGCCGGCCAAGCGTGCAGCCGATACCGGCAAGGGCACGCCCGTCGAACAGGGAGCCGTCGGCACGATCCGGTTGCGGCCCGACTGCGACCCCGCGGTGACGCCAGCCTGCCCTCCCGCACCCTGACGACGGCTTGAGGCGGGATGACGCATGCCCATGCCGCTGCCGTGATTGACTTGGGCATAACCTCGGCCTAATCCTCGTGATGGATGGTTTCCGGACGACAGAGATGTTGTCCGGAGAGCAAAAGGGAATGCGAAGGCGTGGACCCCAATCGGGCACGCGGAACGCAGCCGACCCCGCGACTGTATTGCAGCGAGGGTTCTCCATCCGCTTTGTCGTGCAGGTGGTGACGGGTCGCAGAGTGCGATCGGCCAATCGAAAACGACAGAACGGAAAAGCCACTGGGGTGGCAACACGATCAGCCGGGGCAGGACGCCTCTTTCTCTACGAATCGTCCGCTCTTTCGTGTTGCTGATAACCCTGGGAAGGCGAGGAGAACCCGGCGGTCCTTTATGGGCCAAGACCTGCGAGCCAGGAGACCTGCCATCCACGGGCATGGTGCCCAAACTGGGGAGGTTTCCCCGTTGCCAGCACGGAGGTTGTCGTGGCGACGTCTTGCGTCCGCGGGTCCCTGTCGACCCGACGGTGCCGGCCCGTCTTTTCTGGCCGGGAACCGTTCTATTTTTCGTTCATGCTGAAGGCATGCGCCTCTGACCGTCTGTGCCCGGTCGAAGGTCATGGCACGCCATGACCGCATCCCATTCCCGATCCATTCTGGTTCTCGGTGGCGCCCGTTCGGGCAAGTCGCGTTTTGCCGAGGGCTTGGCGCGCGACACCGGCCTCGACAGGTTTTACCTCGCGACGGGACGCGCCTGGGACGACGAGATGCGTGCCCGCATCGACGCCCATAAGGCCGACCGCGCCAATGACGGCTGGACGACGCATGAGGAGCCACTGGATCTCGTCGGCGCGCTGAAGGCACTAGACAAGCCCGGTCGCGTCATTCTCGTCGACTGCCTGACGCTCTGGGTCACGAACTTGATGATGGAAGAGGGCCGTGACGTCGACGCAGACGGCGCGGCACTCGCCGCCGGTCTTGGGGAACTCCAGGCTACCGTCATTTTCGTCTCCAATGAGGTCGGCCTCGGCATCGTGCCCGAAAACAAGATGGCCCGCGCCTTCCGCGACCATGCCGGCCGTCTCCATCAAGCCATCGCCGCCGAGGCGGATGAAGTCTATTTCGTTGCGGCCGGATTGCCGCTGAAAATGAAGGGTTGAACCATGTTGCAGCAGAAGATCCCCGCCACCGTCATCACCGGCTTCCTGGGGGCCGGCAAGACCACCATCATCCGCAACATGCTGACCAATGCAGGCGGCAAGAAGATTGCTTTGATCATCAACGAATTCGGCGATCTCGGCGTCGATGGCGACGTGCTGAAGGGTTGCGGCGCTGATAATTGCACCGAGGACGACATCATCGAGCTCACCAATGGCTGCATCTGCTGCACGGTGGCCGATGACTTCGTGCCGACCATGCAGAAGCTGCTCGACCGCGACGTGAAGCCTGACCATATCGTCATCGAAACCTCGGGTCTTGCTCTGCCGCAGCCGCTGGTCGCCGCCTTCAACTGGCCCGATATCCGCACCCGCGTCACCGTCGATGGTGTCGTCACCGTGGTCGACAGCGCTGCCGTGGCGGCAGGCCGTTTCGCCGACGACCACGACGCGGTCGCCGCCCAGCGTGCCGAGGACGACAATCTCGACCACGAGAGCCCGATCGAGGAATTGTTCGAAGATCAGCTGACCTGCGCCGACCTTATCGTCTTGAACAAGACCGACTTGCTGGATGCGGCGGGCATCGCCGCCGTCCGCGCCGAGGTGACTGGGCGCACCAGCCGCAAGCCGTCGATGATCGAGGCGAAGAACGGCGAAGTCCCGTCGCTCGTCCTGCTCGGCATCGGCGCCAGCACCGAAGATGACATCGAGAACCGCAAGTCTCACCACGAGCTGGAGCACGAGGCGCTGCATGCCTCGGGTGAAGATCACGACCACCATCACGACCACGACGAGTTCGAAAGCTTCGTCCTCAGGCTTGGCGCGATCAAGGACCCCTCGGACTTCATCGACCGCCTGAAGCCGGTCATCGAGAAGCACGACATCCTGCGCCTGAAGGGCTTCATCGACGTGCCCGGCAAGCCCATGCGCCTTGTCATCCAGGCCGTCGGCACCCGCATCGACACCTATTTCGACCGTCCCTGGACGAGCACCGAGAAGCGCGAGACGCGGCTGGTGGTGATCGGCCTGCATGAATGGGATTTCGGCACCGTGGTCGAGGACGTCCAGGCGGCGGCTGTCTGAGAAGTCCTTCAGCGATGGCGTGTGTTGTTACCCCCCTCTGGCCTGCCGGCCATCTCCCCCTCAAAGGGGGAGATCGGAAAACCGCGCGCCTTCTGGTTCGCGGGCAAGTTGGCACCCGTCTGCCGAGGTTCTTGCTCACGCCATCGACTCGTCGCGGTCAGACATCCAGGGCTGGAGCAGCTGAAGGCTTTCCAGAGGGGCGCGACGTTGCCGCCTTCCGATCTCCCACCTTGAGGGGGAGATGCCCGGCAGGGCAGAGGGGGCTATTACAAGCTCCGACGGTTAGCAGCTCACCTAACATCTACTGGGAACCGTCATGCATCTCCTCCTAGCCCAGAAGGGATCGATCAGCGACGGCGACGAGGCGATCGATCTTGGCCAGACGCCAGGGGACGTGTTGTTCCTCTCGGCGGCGGACACGGAGCTTGCGGCCATAGCCGCAGCCGTTGAGGCGAGGGGCGTAGAAGCGCTGCGCTGGCGGCTGGCCAGCCTGATGACGCTGAAGCATCCGATGTCGGTCGATACCTATATCGAGCGCACGGCACGCCATGCCCGGCTGATTGTGGTCAGGGCGCTGGGGGGGGCGAGCTACTTTCACTATGCGCTGGAGGCGCTGCATGCCTCAGCCCGTCGCAGCGGCGCGGCCATCGTCGTGCTGCCCGGCGACGACAAGCCGGACGAGGGGCTTTCGCCTTATCAGGCCTGCGTGGATGACGACCGTCAGGCGCTCTGGACCTATCTCACCGAAGGCGGGGCGGGGAATGCCTCGGCCTTCGTCGCCTATGCCGAGGCTATGCTGCGCGGGGAGGAACGCCCGGAACCTGCGCGGCCCCTGCTGAAAGCCGGCATCTGGTGGCCGGGCAGGGGCGTGATCGGGGTCGAGGAATGGGAGAGGCTGGCGTTTGCGGCGCCCCCCTCTGGCCTGCCGGCCATCTCCCCCACAAGGGGGGAGAGCGGCTTCGTGGCTGGCGGCGTGCCTCCTTTTTCCCGTTCACGGGGAGAAGGTGCCCGCAGGGCGGATGAGGGGCAAATGGTGCCAGATGGTCTCTCCCCCCTTGTGGGGGAGATGGCCGGCAGGCCAGAGGGGGTAAGCCCCTCCCCAACCCCTCCCCACAAGGGGGAGGGGCTTCGAGCCATCACCCCCCTCTGCTTCTACCGCGCCCTCGTCCAGAGCGGCGAAACGGCTCCCGTCGAGGCCATGGTCGAAGCCTTGAAAGCTCAGGGCCTGATCCCGCTTCCGGTCTTCGTCTCAAGCCTCAAGGACCAGGTCTCCGTCGATACGCTTCGTGCCATCTTCACGCGATTCCCTCCCTCGGTGGTCATCAACACGACAGGTTTCGCCGTCTCCACCCCGGGCGCCGAAATGCCGTCGACGGTGCTCGACGAGACCGGTGCCGTGGTGCTGCAGGCGATCTTTTCGTCTTCGCCGCGCAGCACCTGGGAGAGTTCGAGCCAGGGCCTCAGCGCCCGCGATCTGGCAATGAGCGTCGCCCTGCCGGAAGTCGATGGCCGGGTCCTGACGCGTGCCGTCTCCTTCAAGTCGAAGGCGCGCTTTGACGAGCGGGTCGAGGCCAATCTTGTGAGCCATGAGTCGGATGCAGGCCGTATGCATTTCGTCGCGAAACTCGCCGCCAACTGGGCGAAACTCCGCACGACCGAACCCGCAGATCGTCGCGTGGCGCTGATCATGGCGAACTACCCGAACCGTGACGGCCGCCTCGGCAACGGCGTCGGACTGGACACGCCCGCCGGTACCGTGGAGGTCATGCGCGCCATGCGCGACGCAGGCTACGACGTCACCGATTTGCCCGCCGACGGCGACGCGTTGATGCTGGCGCTGATGGCGGGACCGACCAATGCGGCGAAAGATGGACGCGTGATCCGTGAACGGATTTCCACCAGCGATTACAGATCGTTCCTCCAGGATCTTCCCAAAGAAGTTCAGGAGCGAGTTACCGCGCGTTGGGGCGCGCCCGAGGCCGATCCTTTCCATCTCGACGGGGCCTTCGCGCTGCCGCTGATGCGCTTCGGCAAGCTCATGATCGGCATTCAGCCCGCCCGTGGCTATAATATTGACCCCAAGGAAACCTACCATTCCCCGGACCTCGTCCCGCCGCATGGCTATTTCGCCTTCTACGCCTTCCTGAGGCGAGAATTCGGGGCGCAGGCGGTGATCCACATGGGCAAACACGGCAATCTCGAATGGCTCCCGGGCAAGGCGCTGGCGCTGTCTGAAACCTGCTTCCCGGAGGCCGTCTTTGGACCGCTCCCGCATCTCTACCCCTTCATCGTCAATGATCCAGGCGAGGGAACCCAGGCCAAGCGCCGCACGTCCGCCGTCATCATCGACCACCTGACGCCGCCTTTGACCCGGGCTGAAAGCTATGGACCGCTGAAGGACCTGGAGGCACTGGTCGACGAGTATTACGAAGCCTCGGGCGGCGATCCGCGCCGGCTTGTTCTCTTGAAGAAGCAGATCCTGGAACTGATCGCAGACATCGGGCTCGACCAGGATGCCGGGATTTCCAAGGGCGAGCCTGACGAGACGGCGCTGGAAAAGCTCGACGCCTATCTCTGTGATCTCAAGGAAATGCAGATCCGCGACGGACTGCACATCTTCGGGCGCGCGCCCGAGGGAAGGCTGCTGGCCGACCTCGTGGTCGCGCTGGCGCGTGTGCCACGCGGCCAGGGCGAGGGTGGCGATGCCAGCCTGCCGCGGGCGATCGCGGGCGATCTGCATCTGCTCTCCCCCCTTGTGGGGGAGATGTCGGCGCAGCCGACAGAGGGGGGTACCTTAGGCACAACGCCGAAGATATTCGATCCCCTCGACTGCGTGATGTCCGCGCCCTGGACGGGGGCAAAACCTGCGATCCTCGCCGATCTCATCGACGCCCCCTGGCGCACCGCTGGCGACACCGTCGAGCGCATCGAACTGCTTGCTGCCAAGTTCGCCTCCGGCGAGATCACGTGCCCCGATGACTGGCCGCGCACCCGCGCAGTACTCGCCGAGATCGAAACCCGCCTGAAGCCCGCCGTCGTCTCCTCCGGCCCCGCCGAAATCGAGGGCCTCCTCAGAGGCCTTTCCGGGCAGTTTGTGCCCCCGGGCCCCTCCGGCGCGCCGACCCGCGGACGCCCGGACGTTCTCCCGACGGGCCGAAATTTCTACTCGGTCGATAGCCGCGCCGTGCCGACGCCGGCGGCTTACGAACTCGGCAGGAAATCCGCAGAGCTCCTGATCCAGCGCTACGTCCAGGACCATGGCGAGTGGCCAACCTCCTTCGGCATCACCGCCTGGGGCACGTCGAACATGCGCACCGGCGGCGATGATATCGCGCAGGCTCTGGCGCTGATCGGCGTCAAGCCGCTCTGGGACATGGCCTCGCGCCGCGTCACCGGCTTCGAGGTGATCCCGATGGCGGTCCTCGGCCGCCCGCGCGTCGATTTGACCTTGCGCATCTCCGGTTTCTTCCGTGACGCCTTCCCCGAACAGATCGCGCTATTCGACAAGGCGGTGCGGGCGGTGGCGGTACTCGACGAGGACGAGGGCGACAATCCGATTGCGGCCCGCGTGCGGGCTGAAACCGAGAAGCTGAAAGGCGAGGGGCTGGACGACAAGCAGGCCGCCCGCCGTGCCGGCTACCGGGTCTTCGGCTCCAAGCCCGGTGCCTATGGCGCTGGCCTTCAAGCCCTGATCGACGAAAAGGGCTGGGCCGAGCGCGCCGATCTCGCCGAAAGCTATCTCGTCTGGGGCGGTTATGCCTATGGCGCAGGCCAGGAGGGCAAGGCGGAACGTGGTCTGTTCGAGGAGCGTTTACGTTCGGTCCAGGCCGTGGTGCAGAACCAGGACAATCGCGAGCACGACCTGCTCGACAGCGACGACTACTACCAGTTCGAGGGCGGCATGACGGCGGCGATCGAGTATGTCGCTGGCATCAGGCCGAAGGTCTATCACAACGATCATTCGCGACCGGAAAAGCCCGTCATCCGCAGCCTTGAGGAAGAGATCGGCCGCGTCGTGCGGGCCCGTGTGGTCAATCCGAAGTGGATCGAAGGCGTCATGCGCCACGGCTACAAGGGCGCGTTCGAAATCACCGCGACGGTCGATTACATGTTTGCCTTCGCTGCGACGACGGGGGCTGTCCGCGATCACCATTTCGAGGCCGTCTACCAGGCCTTCATCCTCGATGAGCGCGTGCGCGACTTCATGGCCGAGAAAAATGCTCCGGCGCAAAAGGAGCTCGCGGACCGCCTGATCGAGGCAATGGAGCGCGGCCTATGGACGCCGAAAAGCAATTCCGCCAAGTTCACCCTGGTTGAAATGACGCAGGGAGAACAGCATGTCGGACACTGAGCGCGGTCAACCGATGGCTTTGAGCGGCCATTGCCTGTGTGGTGGCGTTCGCTTTCGCACAACTGGACCTGTGCGAAGTTCCGGCCATTGCCATTGCGAAAGCTGCCGGCGTGCGGCCTCTTCCCCGATCACGACATTTCTGACCGTGGCGCGGGACAGCGCCGCGCTCGAAGGGGAGAGCCTGCGTTTCTACGCCTCTTCGCCGGGCGTGCGGCGCGGCTTCTGCGGCAATTGCGGATCGCCGATGTCGTTCGAGACTATCCGGCGGCCGCAAGACATCGATTTCTATGTTGCGAGCCTCGATGACGGACTCTCTATCCCCATTCGGGAGCACTGGCATTGGGACGAACGGGTCGACTGGCTCCACATCGACGATGATCTGCCGAAAAGCGAGGGCGGTGTGTGACGGATCCGGTGCATATCGAGCTCTTGGAGAACGATGACGATCTCTTGGCCGGAGCCGTCGTCGCAATTCTCGATGAGGCAGCAGAAGGGCTGGGACACCCGTTCGAGGCGCGAAAGGTTCAGATGCGGGCCCTCGACGCCGACGGCGGCTTCGTCGGAGGACTGATCGGCGCCTATCTGCAGCGCTGGTTTTTCGTCAAGTTTCTGGCCGTGGCGCCGGAGGCACGGGGGCGCGGCATTGGCGCGCAGCTTCTCGCCCGAGCGGAAGCCCTGGCGCTTGAGGATGGCCTGGTCGGCATTTACCTCGATACCTTCGAGTTCCAGGCGCCGCGCTTCTATCTGCGCGAGGGTTATCGCGAGATTGGCCGCCTGCCGAAGGTCGGCGACGCCCCGCAGCGCATCTGGTTTGCAAAAGAGTTCAACAGGTCCGGGAGTACGACATGACCGAGGAAACGATGAGCAACCCCGAGGCCGATCTCGCCCGTCATGCGGAAAAGATGGCCAAGAAGAAGGCCGCGCGCGATAAGATCATGGCGACCAAGACCGGTGAAAAGGGCCTGGTCATCGTGCACACCGGCAAGGGCAAGGGCAAGTCTTCCGCCGCCTTCGGTATGATCTTCCGCCACATCGCCCATGGCAAGAAATGCGCCGTGGTCCAGTTCATCAAGGGGGCGATGTCGACCGGCGAGCGCGACCTGATCCTGAGGCAGTTCTCTGATCTCTGCGAATTCCACACCATGGGTGAGGGCTTTACCTGGGAAACCCAGGACAAGGCGCGCGACATCGCCATGGCCAAGGCCGCTTGGGAAAAGGCCAAGGAACTGATCCGCGATCCCGCCAACTCCATGGTGCTGCTCGACGAGATCAACATCGCCATCCGCTACGACTATATCGACCTCGCCGAAGTGCTGGAATTTCTGGCGAGCGAGAAGCCACCGATGACCCATGTCGTGCTGACCGGCCGCAACGCCAAGGACGAGCTGATCGAGCTTGCCGATCTCGTGACCGAAATGGAACTCGTCAAGCACCCGTTCCGCTCGGGCATCAAGGCGCAGATCGGTGTGGAATACTGATTGATCAGATCCCTATCCACACCCGAATCGGGTTGGTCGGGTCGGCGAGAAGGCGGATTGCCAGCGCCACGCAGGTGAGCACCAGCAGCGGCTTGATCAGCCGCGCGCCGTTTTTCATCGCGAGCCTCGAACCGGTCTGGGCGCCGAGGAACTGGCCGATACCCATCAGGAAGCCGATCTTCCAGAGCACGACGCCACCGGCGACGAATACGAGGAAGGCGCCGACATTCGAGCCGAAGTTCAAAAGCTTCGTATGCGCTGTCGCCTTCAGCATGCCGAAACCGGCAAGTGAGACGAAGGCCAGCATGTAGAAGGAGCCGGTGCCCGGGCCGAAGACGCCGTCATAAAAGCCGATCATCGGCACGAAGGTGAGGCCGAAAACGAAGGGTGTCATGCGCTGGTGGCTGTCGATGTCGGAGAGGTTCGGCTTTAGCGCGAAATAAAGCGCGATCGCGACCAGCAGGAAGGGCATGAAGGCACGCAGCACCGCAGCGGGAACGAAGCTTGCGACCACGGCCCCGAGCGCACCGCCGATCACCGCCATGGCCGCCATCGGCAACTGCTTCTTGAGATCCACATGACCCTTGCGGGCATAGGCGATGGTCGCCGATCCCGCCCCGAACATCGACTGCAGCTTGTTGGTGCCGAGCGTTTCCAGCGGCGGAATGCCCGCAATCAGCATGGCGGGAATGGTGATCAGCCCGCCGCCACCCGCAATCGAATCGATGAAGCCGGCGATGAACGCGGCAATGAACAGCAGGAGAAGAGCTTGGAAAGCGAGGTCGACCACGGAGAGACTCGAAGTGCGGTTGTGAACGCGGGCAGGGAAGGTGAGGACCTTGTGGACCAATCGCCGACGCTTCGCAACCTCACGGGCATGTCGCGCGGGTCGCACACGGGACATTCTGTGGACTGGCGCTTCCGTCACACAAAGCGCCGCAATCCGGTTTGACCGTTCGATAAGCCTCCGATAAAGCTCAGGGTAATGTGCGACGGCGCCTGTTCGACAGGCTGGAAATAGTCCGGTGCGGCCGACCCAATCCGGGGGCCAATTCCGGAGCTGTCCCAAAGGCCATGGACCGTGCCGCAAGGTGCGATAAGTCCGGCGCTTCGTACAGAAAGTAAAACGAAGCAGGGAGGCCTTTATCGCATGGCGGAAAAACTCGGAATCATGGTCTGCGGCCACGGTAGCCGCAATCAGAACGCAGCGAAGGAATTCGCCGTGATCGCGGAAGCGCTGCGCGCCCGCAATCCCGATATGCCGGTGGAGTACGGCTATCTCGAATTCTGCAATCCCGTAATTTCGGCCGGACTCGACAGCCTGCGCGAGCAGGGCGTGACCCGCGTGTTGGCGGTTCCCGGCATGCTCTTTGCCGCAGGCCACGCCAAGAACGACATCCCCTCGGTGCTGAACACTTATCAGGCTCAGCACAAGGATTTCGTCATCAATTACGGCCGCGAGCTCGGCATCGACCTGAAGATGATCCGTGCTGCCGGTGACCGCATCCAGACGGCGGTCGACGAGGCGAACGAAACGCTCGGCTTCGTCGATAAACACGAGACGCTGCTGATGGTCGTGGGGCGCGGCTCGTCCGATCCGGATGCCAACTCCAACGCCACCAAGGTCATGCGCATGCTCTGGGAAGGCATGGGCTTCGGCTGGGGCGAGACCTGCTATTCGGGCGTCACCTTCCCGCTGGTCGAGCCGGGCCTGACCCATGCCGCCAAGCTTGGATACAAGCGCATCGTCGTCTTCCCCTATTTCCTCTTCACCGGCGTCCTGGTGAAGCGCATCTACAGCTATACCGACGAGGTGGCCGCGCGGCATCCGGAGATCCAGTTCGTCAAGGCGAGCTATTTGAACGACCACCCGCTGGTCCTCGATGCCTTCCAGGATCGGGTCAAGGAGATCCTTGAAGGTGCGGCGGTGATGAACTGCCAGATGTGCAAGTATCGCGAACAGGTGCTTGGCTTCGAAGCCGATGTCGGCCAGCCGCAGGAAAGCCACCACCACCATGTCGAAGGCATTGGCGGCGGCCTGGAAAACTGTCCCTGCAAGGGCGATTGCGATGCTTCCTGCCGCGATCCCGATTTCTGTCGCGAGCACGGCCTTCCCTGGACCCCCGTGCACAGCCATGCAGAACCGGCACCGTTGAAGCCCGTGCCGGTCGAGCCAGCATTCGACTATGCGCCGTCCTTAACGCTCGGCGGCAAATATGCCGGCCTCAAGGACAAGACGCCGGATTCCGATCTGCAGGCCGTGATGGACGCGCCGTCCTCGGGCAAGGCAGCCCATCACGAGCATGGACCGAACTGCGGCTGCGGTCACCACGACCATGATCATGGACATGACCACAACCATGCGCACGACCATGGGCACCATCACCACCATGATGACCATGATCACGGCCACCATCATCATGGTCATGATCACGGACATGACCATGGCCATGCGCATGGCCACGACCACCATCATCACCACGCGCCTTACCCCCATGCGGATCATCCGCTGGGGCCAAAGTCGATGCAGAAGAAAAAGTAATGCCGCTCTTCGATCGCATCCTGATCGTCGACTGGTCGGGGGCCGGGCAACCGGTAACCGGCAAGAACTCACTCTGGGCGTGCCTCGCCCGGCGCGAGAGCGATGGTCATGCGATCGAATGGATCGAAAATTTTTCGACCCGCCACGCCTTCATGCATCGGCTTGAGGACGTGGTCAGCGCAGCGGTCGCTGAAGGCCAACGCCTGCTTTGCGGCTTCGACTTCGCATTCGGCTATCCGGCCGGCACCGCAGAGCGGCTGACGGGGGAGCCACACTGGCGTGACCTGTGGCGCAAGATCGCGGACGAAATCGAGGATAGCGAGGATAACCGCAACAATCGCTTCGATCTCGCCTCGCGCTGGAACGCCACCTATTTTGCCGGCGAGCCGCGCTTCTGGGGACGGCCGCATCAGCATGTCTATGCCGATCTCTCCGACAAAAAGCCGACCGCCCCGACAGAGGCTCCGCTCGCCTTCCGCCGCTCTGAGCAGTTCGCCAAGGGGGCGAAATCCGTCTGGCAACTGAGCTACAACGGTTCCGTCGGCAGCCAGACATTGCTCGGGATCGCACGGCTTTCGCGCTTCCTGAATGAGAGTGGCCATGGTGAACACGTCGCCGTCTGGCCCTTCGAGACAGGCTTTGGCACGACTTTCGAGAAGCCGATCGTCTTTGCAGAGATCTATCCCTCGCTCTTTACGCTGACCTCACGGGACGAGGTGAAGGACCAGGCGCAGGTTCGTACTGTCGCCGAGGCTTTCGCTCGCTTCGATGCGGATGGGCGGCTTGCAACGCTGCTCGATCGCCCGCCGATGCTATCAGATGAGGAGGTCGCGACATCGCTTGCCGAGGAGGGCTGGGTGCTTGGGATCGGGCATCGAGAACTGGATGTCGCGGTTGGGGATACCCCCCTCTGGCCTGCCGGCCATCTCCCCCACAGGGGGGGAGAGCGGACTGTGGTGGCTCCCGAGGCAGCCTCTGATGTTCCTGGTTCAACCCCGACTGCTGGCACATTCACCAGTTCTGCGACTGTCGCTGAGGCCGCCACACGGCACAACCCACTCTCCCCCCTTGTGGGGGAGATGTCGCGCAGCGACAGAGGGGGGTGTTCCGCATGACTGCCTCCCTCGACTACATCCGCGACCCCGCCGAAATCTATCGCCAGTCCTTCGCCACCATCCGCGACGAAGCGTCCCTAGACCGCTTCCCGACGGTCCTCCAGCCGCTGGTCATCCGCCTCATCCATGCCTGCGGCATGGTCGATCTCGCCGATGATGTCAGCTGGTCCGAAGGCGCTTTCGAGGCCGGTGCCGCAGCGCTGGAAAGGGGTGCGCCGGTTCTGGTCGATGTCGAGATGGTCCGCCACGGCGTGATCCGCCGCTTGTTGCCGGTCGACAACCAGATCCTCTGCCTATTGAATGACGAGCGCGTGCGGCCGAAGGCGGACGAAATCGGCAATACCCGCTCCGCTGCCCAGGTGGACCTCTGGGATGAACATCTGGCAGGTGCAGTGGTCGCGGTCGGCAATGCGCCGACGGCGCTATTCCGTTTGCTGGAGCGCATCGACGCCGGCGCGCCGAAGCCGGCGATCATCCTCGGTTTTCCCGTTGGCTTCGTCGGAGCCGCCGAAAGCAAGGACGAATTGATCGCCGATTCCAGGGGCATTCCCTATATCGCGGTGCGCGGTCGCCGGGGTGGCTCGGCCATGGCATCGGCCGCCGTCAATGCCCTGGCGGGAGGGCTCGGGACCAATGTCTGACGCGGCCCACACCCCCTGGCTCACCATCATCGGCATCGGCGACAACGGGCTCGAAAGCCTGACGCCTGAGGCCCAGGCGATCGTCTGGCAGGCGGAAACGCTCGTCATCGGCGAGCGGTTGGATGCGGTCATCGACGGATCGAGCCTGCCGGATCTCAAGCGCATCCTCACCTGGGGTGCGGGTTTCCGCGAGACTCTGTCCGAAATCCTGAAACTGCGCGGCACGCCGGTCACGGTGCTCGCCACCGGTGACCCTATGCATTTCGGCATCGGCGCGACACTCAGGCGCTATGTCGCCGCCGAAGAGATGTTCGTGCTGCCGAGCCCGTCGGCCTTTTCGCTTGCTGCCGCACGGCTTGGCTGGCCGCTGCAGTCGGTGACGCAGATCTCGCTGCATGGCCGCCCGCTCGCCTTCCTCAACCGGCATGTCATGCCGCGCGCTCGTATCCTGGCTCTGACCTCAGATGCATCGACCGTGCAGGCCGCTGCCGTGCTGCTCGCCGAGCGCGGCTTTGGCGCCTCCGTTCTGCATGTGCTCGAACATATGGGCGGCACGAAAGAGCGTTTACTGCGCATGACCGCGCTGGAAATGGCCGAGACCTGCCCCGATATCTCGGATTTCAACACGCTGGCCATCGACTGCGCCTGGGACGGGCCATTGCTGGCACCCGTGCCCGGTCTCCCCGACGAGGCCTTTCGCCACGACGGACAGCTCACCAAATGCGAGATCCGGGCGGCAACGCTGGCCCAGCTTGCGCCCTTCCCCAATGCCCGCCTCTGGGATGTCGGCGCCGGCTGCGGCTCGATTGCGATTGAATGGATGCGATCAGGCATGGGGACCAGGGCGATTGCGATCGAGGCCAAGCCCGAACGGCTGGCGATGATCCGCGAGAATGCCGAAATCCTCGGCGTGCCCGATCTTGAAATCGTCGACGGCGAAGCGCCGGTCGTTCTCGCGGGTTTGAAGACCCCGGACGTCATCTTCATCGGCGGCGGTATCAGCGGCGAGGGACTGTTTGAAGCCTGCTGGGCAGCACTTGCCCCCGGCGGGCGTCTGGTCGCCAACGCTGTAACGATCGAAGGCGAGGCCAAGCTTGTCGAGCTTCGCAGCCGCCACGGTGGTGATCTCTCCCGAATTCAGGTAGCACGCGCCGCCCCGGTCGGCCGCTATTGCGGCTGGAAGTCGCTGATGCCTGTTACGATTTGGACGGTCGTAAAGGGGGAGGGCGCATGACATTGCGACTTGGCCCCTCATTCGCCCTTCGGGCACCTTCTCCCCGCAGGCGGGGAGAAGGCCATCGTGGCCGACGTCGTGCCGCCTTCTCCCCGTACACGGGGAGAAGGTCCCGGCAGGGGGATGAGGGGCACCTAAACATTCGGGAGCAGTCCACATGACTGGTAAACTCTATGGCCTCGGTCTCGGCCCCGGCGATCCGGAACTGATGACGCTGAAGGCGCATCGCATCCTGACGAGCTGCCCGGTCGTGGCCTATCCGGCGCCCGATACCGGCCCGAGCTTTGCCCGCCAGATCGCGGCTCCCTATCTGACCGCCGCCCAACTGGAAGTGCCGATCATCGTGCCGATGCGCGTCGAGCGCTTTCCGGCCCAGGACATCTACACGAAAGCCGCAGAGACGCTGTCGCATCATCTCGATGCCGGCTCCGATGTCGCCGTGCTCTGCGAGGGCGACCCCTTCTTCTACGGCTCCTTCATGTATCTCTTCGAGCGGCTTGCCGACCGGTATCCGACAGAGGTCGTGCCGGGTGTCTCCTCGATGATGGCGGCCGCCGCGGGTCTCGGTCGTCCGCTCGCGGCCCGCAACGACGTCCTGACAGTGCTGCCGGGACCTCTCTCGGATGACGAACTCGCCGCACGGATCGAGGCCTCTGGCGCCGTTGCCATCATCAAGCTCGGCCGGCATTTCGCCCGGATCCGCGCGCTGATCGAAAGCCTGGGCCTGACAGCGCAGGCCGGTTATGCGGAGCGCGTCAGCCTTGCCGAACAGAAGCTCATACCGCTTGCCGAGGTGGTAGAGGGCACTGCGCCCTATTTCTCGATGATCCTGATCTACAAGGGCGACGAGCGCTGGCATCCGGCACTTGCCAAAAAGCTTGGAAGCGGAGCCGCATGACACCTGTCTTCGCATCTCCGGTCACACCCGCTGTCGTCATCCTCAGTGCATCAGCCGCTTCCCTTGGGCGCCGCATAGCGGAGGACATCGGCGGCGAATTGCATGGTGCCGCCTTGCGTGTCGCTGAGGCTGATGTTCGTTTTGCCTCTGCCAAGGATCATCTCCAGACGCTGTTTGCCGCAGGCCGGCCGATCGTTGCCGTCATGGCCTCTGGTGCTCTGATCCGGCTGCTCGCCCCGCTGCTCTCCGATAAACACACCGAGCCTCCGGTGCTCGCCGTTGCCGACGACGGATCCTCCGTTGTGCCACTGCTCGGCGGTCACTACGGCGCCAATGATTTGGCGAGGCAAATTGCCTCCTCCCTTGGCGCGCATGCCGCGATCACCACAGCCGGCGATCTGAAATTTGGCGTGGCGCTCGATCAGCCGCCTCATGGTTATGTGCTTGCCAATCCTGACAAGGCCAAGGCCGTCATGGCCGAGCTTGTCGCGGGGGCGGGCGCCCGGCTCGAGCTTCCTTCTCCCCGCCTGCGGGGAGAAGGTGCCCGAAGGGCGGATGAGGGGCTGCAGCACACCGCCGCGCTTGACCTGCCCCTCACCCCAACCCTCTCCCCGCAGGCGGGGAGAGGGGGGATCGCCGCCTGGCTCATCCAATCAAGACTTCCATTTCAACAAGAGGCCCGCGTGACGCTCTCCGTGACCGACCAACAGAAATCCGCAGGCGAGCTGGAACTCGTCTATCATCCGAAGACGCTGGTGCTCGGCATGGGCTGCGAGCGCCATGCAAAGCCGGAAGAGGCGATTGCCTTGGCGGAGGAAGCGCTCGCAAAGGGTGGTTTCGCGAGGGAAAGCCTGGCGGCCGTCTGCTCGATCGACCTGAAGGCGGATGAGACGGCGATCCATGCGGTGGCCACCCATTTCGGCGTGCCGGCCCGTTTCTTCACGGCAGCCACGCTCGAAGCCGAGGCGCCGCGTCTGAAGAACCCCTCCGAAGTGGTCTTCGCCGAAGTCGGCTGCCATGGCGTGGCGGAAGGGGCAGCATTGGCGGCTGTCAGCGCTGCGGGCGAGCTTGTGGTCGAAAAGATCAAGTCGAAAGGCGCAACGGCCGCCATCGCCAGGGCTGCCGACATCGTCGACCCTGATACCATTGGCCGTGCCCGCGGCACGCTGTTCGTCGTCGGCATCGGTCCGGGTTCGGAAGGCTGGCGGTCGCCGGAGGTCTCGCGCATGGTTGCAGTCTCCACCGATCTCGTCGGCTACTCGCTCTATCTCGACCTGCTTGGGTCCCTGGCCGACGGCAAGACGCGTCACGATTTCGATCTCGGCAAGGAAGAGGCGCGCGTCGTGCATGCCATGGAGCTGGCCGGTGAGGGAAAGACCGTGGCGTTGGTCTGCTCTGGCGATGCGGGCATCTACGCGATGGCGACGCTGGTGTTCGAACTCTTCGACAAGGGCGGCATTACCGATGCCGCAAGCCGCATCGAAGTGCAGGTCTCGCCGGGCATCTCCGCCCTGCAGGCTGCCGCCGCGCGAATCGGCGCGCCGCTCGGTCATGATTTCTGCACCATCTCGCTTTCGGATCTTCTGACCCCCTGGGAGCATATCCAGCGCCGGGTGAAGGCGGCGGGCGAGGGGGATTTCGTCATCGCCTTCTACAATCCGGTCTCGATGAAGCGCCGCACGCAGCTCGCTTATGCCCGCGACGAATTGCTGAAATATCGCCCGGCGACGACCCCGGTGATCCTCGCCACCAATCTCGGCCGCGAGGGCGAAAACGTCCGCACCGTGCCGCTGGGCGAATTGAACGTCGACGATGTCGATATGCTGACTGTCGTGGTGGTCGGCTCGTCGGAGAGCCGGACGGTGACAACAGGCGACGGAAAGACCTGGGTTTACACGCCTCGCGGTTATTCGGGAAAGGCAGACAGTGGCATGAAGGGAAATGAAGCATGACCGTCTATTTCATCGGCGCCGGCCCCGGAGCCCCCGATCTGATCACCGTGCGGGGCCTTCGCCTCATTGAGCGCTGCCCGGTCTGCCTCTATGCCGGCTCGCTGGTGCCGGAGGAGATCGTCAAGGCGGCGCCCGAGGATGCCCTCGTCAAGGACACGGCTCCCATGCATCTCGACGAGATCATCGCAGAGATCGAGGCAGCCCATGCGCGCGGCGAGGATGTCGCCCGTGTGCATTCCGGCGATCCCTCGATCTATGGCGCGATTGCCGAACAGATGCGCCGTCTCGATGCGCTCGGCATTCCCTATGACGTCGTCCCCGGCGTACCGGCCTTTGCGGCGACCGCCGCACGGCTGAAGACCGAGCTCACCTTGCCCGAAATCGCCCAGACGGTCATCGTCACCCGCACCGAGATGAAGGCATCGTCGATGCCTGAATTCGAGACGCTGGAGATTTTGGGCAAGTCGCGGGCGACGCTTGCGATCCACCTGTCGATTCGCAATCTCACCCATATCCGCGATACGCTGACGCCCTATTACGGCGAGGATTGCCCTGTTGTCATCGCCTATCGCTCCACCTGGCCGGATGAACTCTTCATCCGCACCACGCTGAAGGATATGGCCGAGGAAGTGCGCAAGGCGAAGATCACGCGGACCGCCCTGATCATGGTCGGCAAGGTCTTCGGCCATGTCGAGTTCCGCGACAGTGACCTCTACAATTCCGATTTCAGCCATGTCCTGCGCAATGTCGGGAAAAAGAAGAAGGCGAGCGCCTAATCGCCCGTCTTCCCGTCGTCACGCTTCGGGTCTATCGTCGCGCCCGCCCGGCGGACGCCGATCAACAACAACAAGAAAAGGACTTCTCCCATGCATAAGGTCATCTTCGATACGGATCCGGGCGTCGATGACGCCATGGCGCTCCTCTTCCTGCATCATCATCCGGAGATCGACCTGCTCGGCATCACCACGGTCTTCGGCAACGCCGAAATCGATGTGACCACGCGCAACGCGCTGTTCCTGAAGCGCGAATGGAAGATTGACGCCCCTGTCGCTCGCGGCGCCGGGGAGACATTCATTCCCCATCGCGTCAGCCACGAGCCACCGAAATTCATCCATGGCGACGACGGTCTCGGCAATATCGGCGTGCCCGAGGTGACGGATGTGCATCCCGATCCGCGGCCTGCCCATCGCTTTATCGTCGAGACGGTCCGCGACAATCCGGGCGAGGTGACCATCGTTGCCGTCGGACGCATGACCAACCTCGCCAACGCGCTGAAGGAAGACCCGGAGATCGTCAATCTCGTCAAGGAGATCGTCATTATGGGCGGCGCCTTCGACGTCAACGGTAACGTGACGCCGGCGGCCGAAGCCAATATCCATGGTGACCCGGAAGCGGCTGACGTTGTGATGACCGCTCGCTGGCCGGTGGTCGTCGTCGGTCTCGATGTCACCATGCAGACGGTCATGACGCGTTCGCAGCTGGCGGACATCCGGGACGCCGCCGGCACCAGCCGCGCGCGCCTGCTCTTCGACCTGTCGCAGTTCTACATCGACTTCTACGAGGGCCTCGTCGATGACGGCATGGTCGTGCATGACAGCTGCGCTTGCGTCTATGTCGTGGCGCCGGAACTTTTCAAGACCCGCAGTGGTGTGATCCGCGTCGTCTGCGGCGGCATCGCCGATGGCCAGACGATCCAGAAGCCCGATGGTCGCGGATTCGGTCCCTCCGATTGGGACGGTGATCTGCCAAGCCAGAAAATCTGCACCGAGATCGATGCCCCGGCAGTGCTTAAGCTCATTCACGACGTGATAGTCGCGGTTCGCGAAGACTGAGATCCGACATCAGCAGGCAAAGAAAAACCCCGGATCTGCCTGCAGATCCGGGGTTCTCTGTTCTGTCCTGGTCCGACCGAAGCCGGGGCCGATCAGCCGTTGACGGCGTGACGGGCAACGCGACGGATGTCGTCGCGGCCAATGCCGAGGTCACGCAGTTCGCGATCCGACATGCGGCCGAGTTCGGTGACGGTCTGACGATACTTGCGCCAGTTGTTGAGCGAGCGAGCGATGTTCATTTGGGTCTACCTCTTTGGTGGTTTGGACCCATCCGTGGGCCCCTTCGAATTTGTTGAGCCGAATATATGCTGCGATGCGAAATGATTGAAGACATAATGCGGCAGAGCACCCATGCATTACATGCATAACAGGGGCTTTAACGCTTTGTTAATTGATGCTTTTTTGAGCGGTTGCATCATCCAGAACAGGGATCGCTAAACAGGCGCCCGCATGCGGCCGTGCGGATCAGGTAAGGCTTGAGGTGGCGGCTGGACAAAAAAATAACGCTCACCGGGGGAGGAGGTCCGGTGAGCGTCATTTTTGCAGACCAACGACTGGGAGGAGGAGTGTCGTTGGTCAATCGATCCCGCTTTGGGAGGAGGAGTAAGCGGGTCGAAGAAGAAGCGCCAGAAGTTCCGTCGCTCTGTTGAATATGAATATAGGCGACACATACGACTTTGTGCAGTGCAAAATCAGCATGGAAGGCATGCGATGTTTGCATGGGCTTGCAATTCCCCCGGCGAAGGTTCCGGCGCCCCGCTTGTCTTTCGGCATCGACCGTTTCAGATTGCGCCGGAACTAACGGGGATAATGAATATGTACAGGGGTAGGTTGAAGCGCGACCTGGATGACTGGGTGGGACGCGGATTGATCGACGCAGGCACGGCCGAAAGGCTGCTCGCGGATGTGGACCGCAGGGGCGCTGGTTTCAGCATCGGCAGTGTCCTGTCGATGTTTGCGGCGCTGTTGATCGCTGCCTCGCTGCTGATGCTGATTGCCGCCAACTGGGAGCTCATTCCGCGTCTCGTCAAGGTGGTCGGTATCATCGCCCTGATCTGGGTCTTCCATATCGCGGCACTGATTGCGCGCTCCAGAGACGCAGATCGCATTGCCGCCGGGGCGCTCATTATGGGCGCAGCAGCCTTCGGCGGGGCCATCGCGCTGATCGGCCAGCTTTATCATCTCTCCGGCGATACCTTTTCGGCGATGTTCCTCTGGTTCGTGGTAACCGCAATGTCCGCCGCGCTTTTCCGGTCCGGGGCGCTGGCAGTTGTTACCGGAGCCTTGTCGCTGGCGACCTTTGGCGGCGGCTTCGACAGCTTCGGCTGGAACATCGGCGCCCATGGTCTCTGGGCCTGGTGGCCGCCGGTTGGGGCCATCGCAGTTTTCGCGCTGGCGCACTGGACGGGTGCCATCCGCGCCAAACATTTCGGTTACATCCTTCTCATCGTCTGGATCTGGTGGATGACGATCCTTGAACGCGCCGAGGTTTATGCGCTCGCTGTTGCCGCAGTCGCAACGGTCGTGTTCCTGGTCCTCACGGTGCCGCGCTCTCCCTTGGCGAGCCTTCACCGTCGGCTTGGCGCGTCGGGAAGCTTCTATGCTCTGGTCATGGCCCTGACAGGATATGCCTATTTTCAGTTGAGCGGCCTCGATGCGCTGATGACGGCCGTGCTCGGCGTTGTCATCCTTTCGCTTTCGATCGCCGCAATCGCGCTGGATGGACGCGATAACGGCGCTGTGCGCTTCCTGGCCTATGGTGCCTTTGCCGCAGAGGTCCTTTTCCTCTCTTACGAGACGATCGACAGCATCCTCGGAACCTCAGCCTTCTTCCTGCTGTCGGGTCTCGTGGTCGCCGTGCTCGCCTTCATCGTCATTCGCCTGGAGCGCCGCTTCTCCCGGCCTGTTTCCGAGGTGACGCCATGATCGCCGCAAGACCCTTTGCCGCCGCTGCGCTGTTCGTCGCGCTCGTCCAGACAGCGATCCTTGGATACATGATCGAGGGGCGCGCCTCGATCTTGCGGTCCGGAACCGATATTCTGCTCAAGACGGCGCCCGTCGATCCCCGCGATTTGCTGCGTGGCGACTATGTCATCCTCACCTATGACATCTCGAATATCTCGACGGCCTCGATCGCCGGCACCCGACCGAAGGAGGGCGAGGTGGCGAGGCTCAATGTGCGTCTCAAGCCCGGGGCAGATGGTTTCTGGATTGTCTCCCAGGCATCTTTTGATCCGCTGGCAGCGGAAGATGGCAGCGTCGTCCTGCTGTCCCAGCCGATCACGATCTATGGCTGGGAATGGGAAAATGCCGGGAACCTGATCGTCTCGTATGGCATCGAGCGCTTCTATGTCCCCGAAGGCGAGGGCAAGCCGATCGAGGACGGCCGCAACGAGGGGCGAGTCTCGGTCGCAGCCCGTGTCTCCGAAGACGGTCAGGCACAGATTCGCGCCCTGATGCTCGATGGCGAGCCGCTCTACGAGGAGCCGCTCTACTGAGCGGCGCCATTCTCTCGCTGCAAAGCCTGTGAAGCCTGTCCGGCGGGGCCTGCAACACTGTCATTTTTCCTTTGCGTGGGGGAAAACGGGTGTTATAGAGACGCGCGCTCCGGAGGGGCCATGCGCGATGCAGCATGCGCTTTTGGACGCGGGTATGGTGAAATTGGTAGACACGCCAGATTTAGGTTCTGGTGCCGCAAGGCGTGGGAGTTCAAGTCTCTCTACCCGCACCAGCTGAGCCGCGCGGGATCGATGAGAGAAGCACCGAGGTGTGGCTCCCGTCAGTCCGGCGCCGTTTTGCTTGGCAGATTGTTGACGAATTGCGACGCAGCCACGTCCGGGAAAATCAATTCCGGCGTCGTGCTCAGGGAAAACCACCGGCTGTCCGAGCACGGCCGCCACGACATGAAGGTAAGAACATGCAGGTTATCGAAACGCTCGCTGAAGGGCTGAAGCGCGAAATCAAGGTCGTCGTTCCGGCCAAGGACATGGAACAGCGCATGAACGAGCGCTTGGCCGAGGTGAAGGACAAGGTCCGCATCAACGGCTTCCGCCCGGGCAAGGTGCCGGTCGCCCATGTCAAGAAGATGTACGGCAAGTCGATCATGGCTGAGCTCGTCAACGAGATCATCCGCGACAAGCCGTCGGCGATCCTCTCGGAGCGTGGCGAAAAGTCGGCGACCCAGCCGGAAATCGTCATGACCGAGGACGAGAAGGAAGCAGAAAAGATCCTGTCCGCTCAGGCTGACCTGGAATTCACGCTCTCCTACGAAATCATCCCGGCGATCGAACTGAAGTCGGTCGACGGCATCAAGGTCACGCGCGAAGTGGTCGACGTCTCTGAAGACGAGATCAACGAGCAGATCACCAAGATCGCGGAAAGCGCCCGCACCTTCGAAACCAAGAAGGGCAAGGCCGCTGAAGGCGACCGCGTCACCATGGACTACCTCGGCAAGGTCGACGGCGTTGCCTTTGACGGCGGCAAGGACGAAGACGCAGAACTGGTCATCGGCTCGAACCGCTTCATCCCGGGCTTCGAAGACCAGCTCGTCGGCGTCAAGGCCGGCGACGAAAAGGTCATCACCGTAACCTTCCCGGCTGACTACCCGGCCGCCAACCTTGCCGGCAAGGAAGCAACCTTTGACATCACCGTCAAGGAAGTCGCTGCTCCGGCCGCCATCGAGATCAACGACGAGCTGGCCACCAAGCTCGGCGTCGAATCGGTGGAGAAGCTGAAGGAAATCGTCCGCGGCCAGATCGAAAGCCAGTACGGCAACGTCACCCGCCAGAAGGTCAAGCGTCAGATCCTCGACCAGCTCGACACGCTCTACAAGTTCGAGTCGCCCTCGAAGCTCGTCGACGCCGAGTTCGAAAACATCTGGCGCCAGATCAACACTGATCTCGCCCAGTCCGGCAAGACCTTCGCTGACGAAGACACGACCGAAGAAGCAGCCCGCGAAGAATACCGGGCGCTTGCCGAGCGTCGCGTCCGCCTCGGCCTCGTCCTCTCCGAAATCGGCGAAAAGGCCGGCATCGAAGTGACCGAAGAAGAAATGCAGCGTTCGCTCTTTGCCCAGCTGCAGCAGTTCCCGGGCCAGGAAAAGCAGATCCTCGACTTCTTCCGCAACACGCCGGGTGCTGCCGCGTCCCTGCGTGCGCCGATCTTCGAAGAGAAGGTCATCGACAAGCTTCTCGCTGAAGTCTCCGTCACCGACAAGAAGGTAACGAAGGAAGAGCTGCTCGCCGACGACGCCGAGGAAGGCGACAAGCCGGCAAAGAAGGCAGCCCCGAAGAAGAAGGCTGCTGCCAAGGCTGAAGACGCTGCCGAAGGCGAAGAAGCCGCTCCGAAGAAGAAGGCAGCTCCGAAGAAGAAGGCCGCCGAAGGCGACGCCGAATAATCTCCGCGCCGTATTGAATTCAGAGAAAGCCGTCCTTCGGGGCGGCTTTTTCATGTCTGGGAGTATAGGATTCCATGCGACGAAGGAGGATCGGGAGTGCCACGCTCTTCGTCGAACTTGCTTTGTCGGGCTTCTGATCGATCCCGGGCTGGCGGGAGACGGGTGCCGGAAAGGACAGCTCAGGCTACGATCATCGTCACCCACCTCGGGGCCGCCGATCGTGCAACCATTTAACCCGCCGATAGCCGTGCCATGGCAGCCGATCGGGTCGCCGCCACGAACCGCCTGTTCATTTGGGACGAAAGAGAGTGCCCTGCTTTCTGAAGGCTTGAGAACTCAGCTCAGTCTCAGCCGACCCCGATCGACGGCCAGCAGCCCGGCGACGCCGACGATTGCCAAAGCAAGACCGAGCCAGGCTGTGCCGGAATAGCCGAAGAAATGCGCCCCCGTCGCAAAAGTGGTAGCGCTCACGGCATTTCCGAGGAACGAATTGATCGGCATGAAGGCCGTGCCAAGACCCGGGCGCGTCGGAAACAGATCCTGGAAATAGGTGATCGGCAACGAAAGAAGCGCTGCGGCGGTGGCCGCGCCCGGCAAAGCAAGCGCATAGAAATGCCAAGGCGCCGTGGCAAAGGCGAACCCCACCATGTGCAGACCGTAGAGAAGGGCCGAGGCGACGATCAGGACGAGCAGGCTGAAGCGCTTCAGGAGCGAGGCCGCAATCAGCATGAAGGGGATCTCGATGAAGGCGATCAGCGCAGCAATGAAGCCGACGTCCCGCGTTGAGCCGCCCAGTTCGAGTGTGAGAATGAGGGGCCATATCGTGGCGGCAAGCCGGGTCGTCCCGGTCACGGCGGCCATCGCGATCATCCGCACCAGCATGTCCGCCCTGACCAGTTCGCGCAGAGCGTCACGAAATGCGGCACCGGTGGTCCCGCCCGCCTCGCGTCCTTCCTTCGGGGGCGCAAGCAGCAGCATAGCGGCGGCGGCGATCAGAAGCGTACAAGCCGCTGCAGCGCCCCAAGCGCCAATCATGTTCGCCGATTGCGCCAGGACAAGGCCGAGGATCGCCGGCATCACCACCCAGGACGCGGACATGAAGGAGCGCACGATGGTGTTGACGGCTGCCGCGTCCCGCTGTGAAAGATCCGCCGTCTGGATGCGTGCCGAGGCAAACAGCAGCGAATGCACGGCCTGGGCGAAGGGAATGACGAAAGCCGTGGCGATGACGAAGACGGGGATTGACGGAAAGAGGAAGATCGCCCCGTAGCCGATGGTGCCCGCAATCCCTAGAAGCGCGATCATCCGGCGCCGATCGCTCATGCCGTCGGAGAGGATTCCAAGCGAGACGCTGATGGTTACTGTCATGATCGAGGCGACCACCGTCAGCGCCGAATAGGCCTGGTCGCTCATGCCGAGCGCCCCGATGGCCGTCACGCCGAGATAGGGCAGGGTGGCGCCGTAGGCGCAACCTTGCACGAAGATCATGATCGAGAGGAGGACCAACTGCGGCCTGGCCGCAATCTGGCGGAACGATGAGGACATGGGCGACTCGAAGCTCTGCGAGGGAGCCGCCTCACTAGCAGCTGGGCAACGCCCCGTCTCCTCTCAGAACTGCGGGTTCGCCAGTTGGGACGTCATTCCGCCGCCCGGCGTTCGACCTTCTCCACTTTCAATTCGCCCATCCGGTTCCAGGCGTCCAGCCCGGCGATCTTGTAGGCCTCCGCCAGCGTCGGATAGTTGAAGGTGTTCTCGACGAAGTACTCGACGGTGCCCTTGAGGTTGAGAACCGCCTGGCCGATATGAACCAGTTCGGTGGCCCCTTCGCCGACGATGTGCACGCCGAGCAGGCGCCGTGTTTTGAGTGAAAAGATCATCTTCAGCATGCCGCTATCGAGGCCCATGATGTGGCCGCGCGACGTCTCGCGGAAATGCGCGATCCCTGTCTCGTAGGGGATACCGCGCTGGATGACCTCTTCCTCCGTCAGGCCGCAGGTGGAAATCTCCGGCACGGCATAGATGCCATAGGGAAAATACTGGGGCGGCTCATGCGCCGGCGCCCCGACCGCATGACGTGCGGCGATGCGGCCCTGTTCCATGGACGTGGAGGCAAGTGACGGAAAGCCGACCACGTCGCCGGCGGCATAGATGCTGGGCACTGAGGTCTGGAACGTATCCGGGTTCACCTTGAGGCGGCCGCGGTTGTCGGCTTCGAGGCCGGCGGCCTGAAGGTTCAGCGTGTCGGTGGCGCCCACGCGGCCAGCGGCGAAGAGAACCATTTCCGAGGTCAGGACGCGCCCGTTCTTCAGCGTCACCCGACACTTGCCGTCGGCCTTTGCCACGTCTTCGACAGTCTGGCCGAAGATCAGCTTCATGTTGCGGTCCCGCAGCTGGTAGGTGAAATCCTCCACGATCTCCTTGTCGATGAAGTCGAGCATCGTGTCACGCGGTTCGACAACCGTCACGACCGTGTCGAGCGCCGAGAAGATGGTCGCATATTCGATGCCGATGACGCCGGCACCGATAACGATCATCGAGCGTGGAAGCTCCCTGATCTCCAGGATCTCATCGCTGTCGATGATGCTGACACCGTCGAACGGGATATGCGACGGCTTGAACGGGCGTGTGCCGACGGCAAGCAGGACCGATTTGGCCTGTACATGCACCACTTCCCCGTCGTCCTTCACCACTTCGAGGGTGTGAGCATCGATGAAATGGGCGGTGCCACGCATTTGATGCACGCGATTGCGGGAAAACTGGTGTTCAAGCACCTCGACTTCGTGATCCAGCGTGATCAGCAGGCGACGTCGCAGGTCGTCTGCGCTGATTTCCTGCTTTACGCGGTAGCTCCGGCCGTAAAAGCCGCGCTCGCGCCAGCCAGTGAGGTTGAGCGCGGTTTCACGCAGCGTCTTGGATGGGATCGTGCCGGTATGAACCGAGACGCCGCCGACGCGCGTGCCCTTTTCGATGACAAGAACCTTCTTTTCCAGCTTGGCCGCCTGGATCGCTGCGCGGCGTCCGGCCGGTCCGCTGCCAATGACGACGAAGTCATACTGGTTCATGAGGTTACCTCTGATTCGCCTGCTGCCATGCTGCAGCGCACATCTATTCACGCAGAGTATGACAGTGCAACGTCACCGTTTCGTTATCGCCATGTCGGTCGGGTCCGCCGGGGCCTCCCACGATCTGGGGAGAGAAGAGCCGAAGGTTCAGATCAGCCTCAAACCCTTGAGGCTCGCGTGGCCGTCCTTGCCGATGATGATATGGTCGTGGACAGTGATACCAAGCGGCTTGGCCGTTTCGACGATCGTGCGCGTCATGTCGATATCCGCCCGCGACGGCGTTGGATCGCCGCTGGGATGGTTGTGCACCAGGATGATCGCTGTCGCCGAAAGCTCGAGCGCGCGTTTGACCACTTCGCGTGGATAAACGGGCGTATGATCCACGGTCCCACGCCCCTGGATCTCGTCTGCAATCAGCACATTGCGCTTGTCGAGAAAGAGAATTCGGAACTGCTCTGTGGTCTCGTATGCCATCGCGGCATGGCAATAGTCGATGACCGCAGACCAGGAGGAGAGAACCTGCTTTTCGCGCAATTCGCTTTTCAGCATGCGCTGGGCGACACTGGCGATCAGCTTGAGATCGAGCGCGACGGTCTCGCCCACACCCTTGACCTCCTGCAGCAGGGCAGGAGGCGCACCGAGCACGCCGCCAAGCGTCTGGAAGCGGGCGAGCAGCGCCTTGGCGATCGGCTTGGTGTCGCGACGCGGAATCAGCCGAAAGAGCAGGAGTTCGAGGACCTCGTAATCGGCAAGCGCCGTCTCTCCCCCCTCGCGAAAGCGGTTGCGAAGCCTCTCGCGATGGCCGAGATAATGCGCCTCCGGCTGCATGGTCGCGCGTGCAGATGCGGCTTTGGCGATATTGCTATCCCGCGTGGTCTGCTCGGCAAAGAAACTGCGTTCGTCGACATCATGGAAATCATCGACCGCAGAGGCGGTTGGCGACCCAAAAAGATCGCCCGCCTTGTCTGCCATGACGCCTTGCACGCGTGAAGGATCGTCTGCGAATGGAAGCTTGCCCGTCATGCCACCCCAATCCTGACCATCATGGTCGAACGGCCGCAGGCCGCACGGATATAGTGACACGACTGCTGCCGCGCGCAAGTTCAAGTTGCGGATGGTGGTGCCGGGCGAATGGCCTCAGGCGAGGCCGGGACGGTCCAAGCCCGCAGGCGAGAGGGTGAAGATCTCGCAGCCGGTCGCCGTCACGCCGACGGTGTGCTCGTATTGTGCCGTCAGCGACCGGTCGCGGGTGACTGCGGTCCAGCCATCCGAAAGCACTTTCACATGCGGCTTGCCGAGATTGATCATTGGCTCGATGGTGAAGATCATACCTTCGCGAAGTTCCGGCCCTTCATTCGCCTTGCCGTAATGCAGGATGTTCGGGCTGTCATGAAACAGGCGCCCGACGCCGTGACCGCAGAAATCGCGCACGACAGAGCAGCGCTCGGCTTCCGCATAGGTCTGGATCGCTTCGCCGATGGCGCCGGTACGGGCGCCGGGGCGCACGGCGGCAATGCCGCGCATCAGGCATTCATGGGTCACTTCCATCAGCCTTTCGGCTGCGCGCTTGATCTGCCCGACCGAATACATGCGGCTCGAATCGCCATGCCAGCCATCGAGCAG
This sequence comes from Rhizobium sp. AQ_MP, assembly GCF_014237835.1. Taxonomy (GTDB): domain Bacteria; phylum Pseudomonadota; class Alphaproteobacteria; order Rhizobiales; family Rhizobiaceae; genus Allorhizobium. Next base: position 107,007 of record NZ_JACJVI010000008.1, on the reverse strand, counting down.
GAAGGTGACGTCGATGTTGACGATATCGCCGTCACGCAGCGGCTTGTCGTCCGGCATGCCGTGACAGACCACATGGTTGATCGAGGTGCAGACGGAATACTTGTAGCCGCGATAATTCAGCGTCGCGGGCAGGGCGCCGTGATCGGCGCCAAACTCGAAGACGAATTTGTCGATCGCTGCCGTCGTCACACCCGGCTTCACCATCGGCACGAGGGCATCGAGACAGCGGGCCGTCAGCTGACAGGCGCGGCGCATGCCTTCGAAGTCGTCTGCGCCGTAAAGCCGGATCGCGCCGGTGTTCTTCAGCGGCGCAGTCGCCGCATCGATATAGGTGACCATGGGGTGGCTTTCGAAACGTCTAATCTAGGATCTTGGCCGTTCATAAAGCACGCAGACCGTCCTCGTCTATCGGGATGAGGCTTTCGGGTACGATTTTGAAGCGATCGAGCGCACATCGGATGGCATAGGCCTCCACGCCGCGCGCAATCGCTCGGGCGAAGGCTCGGCCATAGGCAGCGTCTAGATCGGAGCAGATCTTCAGCCGATCACAGTCGGCGCGCTGGATGACGAAGAGCATCGCCGCTCTTCTTCCGGCCTCGACCAGGTCGCCCATCTCGTCGAGATGCTTGGCGCCGCGTGTCGTCACACTGTCCGGGAACTCGGCAAGGCGCGGCTCGCGGATGAAATGCACGTTCTTCACCTCGACGTGTACGCTGCCCTTACTCTCGTCCTCCAGCAGGATGTCGATGCGCGAGTTGCGGCCGTAGCGTTGTTCGCGCTTCAATGTGGAGTAGCCTGCAAGCTGCGGCACGATCCCGGCTAAGATTGCCTCTTCGGCAAGACGATTGGGAAGTGCCGTGTTGACCCCGACCACAGTGCCATCGGCCTCCACCAGCTCGAGCGCATGGGCATATTTGCGGCTGGCAGAATCATGGCGCGACAACCAGATCCGCGATCCGGATTCGGTCAGACCGCGCATCGAGCCGGTGTTCGGACAGAAGCCGGTGATCTCGCTGCCGTCTTCGAGGATGGCGTCGAACAGGAACCGCTTGTAGCGGCGCACGAGCCGCGCGGGGATAAGGGGCGGTGAGAAGATCATCCGGTGCGGGCGCTAAGCTCAGACTCGGGCAAGCACATAGCGGCCGGGCGCGTCTGCAATCGCGTTCAGCGCATCGCCGCCGGGCTTCCGGGCAGGCACCCGTTCGTCGTCCAGCTTCTCGATCCAGATCTGCCAGTGGGGCCACCAGGACCCTGGGGTTTCCTTGGCGTTTGCCATCCACTCTTCGTAGGTGCCGCTGGCGGCCCCGTTGGTCCAGTATTGGTACTTCAGCTTGTCTGGCGGATTGACGACACCGGCGATATGCCCCGAGCCCGAGACGACGTAATCGACCGGTCCGCCGAACAGGCTGCTGCCGATGAAGACGGATTTTGCCGGGGCGATATGGTCTTCCTTGGTCGCCAGATTGTAGATCGGGATCTTCACGTCCTTGAGCGACAGCGTCTTGCCGGCAAGCTGCATCTTGCCCTGGCTGAGCGTATTATTGAGGTAGCAGTTGCGCAGATAGAAGGAGTGATTGGCCGCCGCCATTCGGGTCGAATCGGAATTCCAGTAGAGAAGATCGAAGGGCATCGGATCCTGGCCCTTCAGGTAGTTGTTGACGAAATAGGGCCAGATGAGCTCGGAGGCGCGCAGCATGTTGAAGGCCGCCGCCATCTTCGAGCCATCGAGATAGCCGGTCTCGTGCATGCGTTGTTCGAGGCTCGTCAGCTGGCCTTCGTCGACGAAGACCTTGAGGTCGCCGGCATAGGTAAAGTCGACCTGGGTCGTGAACAGCGTGGCGCTGGCAATGCGCTTGTTCTTCTCCTGCGCATGCAGTGCAAGGGCCGCCGCAAGCAGTGTGCCTCCGACGCAATAGCCGATCGCATTCACTTCCCGTTCGCCGGTCGCCTTCTCCACCGTGTCGAGCGCGAAATCGACGCCCTCGCGAATATAGGCTTCCCAATCCTTGTCGGCATGGCGTTCGTCAGGGTTCACCCAGGAGATGACGAAGACCGTATGGCCCTGGTCGACACACCATTTGATGAAGCTCTTCTGCGGATTGAGGTCGAGGATGTAGAACTTGTTGATCCAGGGCGGGCAGATCAGCAGAGGGCGCTTCAGCACCGTTTCGGTGGACGCCTCGTACTGGATGACCTCGCAGACATCGCTCTGGGCGATCACCTTGCCCGGCGTGATCGCCATGTTTTCCCCGACGGCGAACTTGCTTGTGTCTGTCTGCCGGATGCGAAGGTCGCCACCACCGGCAGCGATGTCTTCGGCCAGCATCTGCATGCCCTTGACCAGGTTTGCACCGCTGCTCTGCACCGTCTCCTTGTAGAGCTGTGGATTGGTGGCGACGAAATTGGCCGGCGACAGGGCTGCCGTGATCTGCCGCATGTAGAAATTGGCCTTGTGCCGCGTGTGCTCATCCAGCCCGCCGGCATCATTCACCATCTTCTCGGCCCATTGCGACAGAACGAGATAGGTCTGGCGCAGGAAGTCGAAGAAGGGATTGCGCTCCCAGTCTTCGTCGGAGAAGCGTTTGTCCTTGGGAAGAGGATCGCTGACCGGCTGTTCGGGTGCGGCGAATCGCGCCAGCGACCGGCTCCAGACCCCGAAAACGGCATTGAGCAGATGCGTCTGAGCTTCGAGCGTACGCTTGGGGTCGGACATCCAGTATTCGGCGACCTTGCCCATGGTCTTGACCATTTCGGCCGCGGGTTCGGAGACCGGATCGACGATTTCGCCGGTTTCGCGGGGTTTCAGCCAGACAGAGGCGGCTTTGCCGAGGTTCTCGAGCGCCTTGGCGGCATTGATGGTGAGCGCCTGCGGATCCCTGATGATATAGGGCTCGATCAGTTTTGGATCGAACGCGGCATTCGCTTCGGCTTCTTCCCGAGTCCTGTCCATGCCGTCCTCCCCAGGATTGTTCTGGCGTCTTTTGTGTTTGCCTATCCTGCATGAAAACGACTACAAGTTCCAGCGATTGGGTCATAGTCTTTCGAAGAGGATCGACGATTGCACCCTTGAGGAATGTCAGTTTTCCGCGTGAGCGCGGGCGGTCGGGGCCATGGTGCACAAGAAGTTCAGTTTATCAGGTCTTTCGGGACAGGCGCTTGCCGCCGCAGTTGTGGCGCTGATGGCGGGCACGGGGTGCCAGTCGACCACCCCACCCGCAACGACTGAGGTCGCCTCGGTTCCGACTGCCTTGCAGGTGAATGTGGAAGACCCCGAGAACCCGGATGCGGCACCGGCGCGCTCGACCTATCGCGATGGCTATCCGAATTTCGGGGGCTCGCTCAATGCCGCCAACGTGCAGATGAGCAATGACGAGGCTACTGCCCTGCAGGCCCAGCTGACCTCATTGGGTGCTGCACGCTCGGCCGGCACCATCAGCGAAGCCGAGTATCAGGCGCGTCTGGCAGAACTGCGCAAGCTCGCAGCGCAGCACGGACCGGAAACCCAGGCCCAGATCGCCAATTAAGGCTTGCGCTGCCGGCGTTTTTTTCGCAAAGCAACCGGGGCGTTTTTGACATAAAATTGCGTCGGCGATTCAGGACCTGCAGCCGGATTTGCGACAAATTTTCCTGCGAGCGCTTGTATTGGCATATCATCAACCGCATTCGGTTTCGCGCCTCGTTGCGATGCGGGTGATCACTGGGAAAACGAGCGCGCCTGCCGCGGTGATGATCCGCGCGGTTTCAGGGGTTGAAGATGGAAGAGTTTCACAAAGTCCGGCGCCTGCCGCCCTACGTTTTCGAACAGGTCAACCGTTTGAAGGCGAGCGCGCGAGCCGGTGGGGCCGACATCATCGACCTCGGCATGGGCAATCCCGACCTTCCGACCCCGCAGGCGATCGTCGACAAGCTCTGCGAAGTCGTCCAGGACCCGCGCACCCATCGCTATTCCTCGTCCAAGGGCATTCCGGGCCTGCGTCGCGCCCAGGCGGCCTATTACGCCCGTCGCTTCAATGTGAAGCTCAATCCCGACACGCAGGTCGTGGCGACGCTGGGCTCTAAGGAAGGCTTCGCCAACATGGCGCAGGCGATTACCGCACCCGGTGACGTCATCCTCTGCCCGAACCCGACCTATCCGATCCATGCCTTCGGCTTCCTGATGACCGGCGGCGTCATCCGCTCGATTTCGATCGAGCCGGACGAGACGTTCTTCCCGCCGCTCGAACGTGCCGTGAAGCACTCTATCCCGAAGCCGCTGGCGCTGATCATCAACTACCCGTCCAACCCGACCGCCCGTGTTGCGAGCCTCGACTTCTACAAGGATGTCATCGCCTTCGCGAAGAAGCATGACATCATCGTGCTTTCCGACCTCGCCTACTCGGAAATCTATTTCGATGGCGATCCGCCGCCGTCCGTGCTCGAAGTTCCGGGCGCCATGGACTGCACCGTCGAATTCACCTCGATGTCCAAGACCTTCTCCATGCCCGGTTGGCGCATGGGCTTTGCCGTCGGCAACGAGCGGCTGATCTCGGCGCTCACCCGTGTGAAGTCCTACCTCGACTACGGCGCATTCACGCCGATCCAGGTGGCCGCAACCCACGCGCTGAACGGCGATGGTTCCGACATCGCCGAAGTCCGCAGCGTCTACAAGCGTCGCCGCGACGTCATGGTCGAGAGCTTCGGCAAGGCTGGCTTTGAAGTCCCGCCGCCGGCGGCCACCATGTTCGCCTGGGCGAAGATCCCGGAGAAGTTCCGCCACCTCGGTTCGCTGGAATTCTCCAAGCTGCTCGTCGAGAAGGCCGATGTGGCCGTGGCGCCGGGTATCGGCTTTGGCGAAATGGGCGACGAATACGTGCGTCTCGCCCTCGTCGAGAACGAACACCGCATCCGCCAGGCCGCGCGCAACATCAAGAAGTTCCTGTCGACGGCTGACGAGACGATGCACAACGTGATTTCGCTCAACGCCCACCGTTGAGCCCACGTTGACACCCAGGCGGTCCGGTCGGGACCGCCTCACTTCCTTTTGATGACGTCAGGAATGCCTCATGGCAAATGCGCTTAAAATCGGCGTGGCGGGTCTCGGTACCGTCGGTGCCTCGCTTGTCCGCATCCTTCAGACCCGTGCCAATGCTCTGACCGTCGCCTGCGGTCGTCCAATCGCTGTCACGGCGGTGTCGGCGCGTGACGCCTCCAAGGATCGCGGCATCCTGTTGGATGGCATTGCCTGGTACGCCGATCCGGTGGAGATGGCGAAAGAAGCCGATATCGATGTGTTCGTCGAGCTGGTCGGTGGGGCCGAAGGGGCAGCCGAGCAGTCGGTCCGTGCAGCTCTCGTTCGCGGCCTGCATGTCGTCACTGCCAACAAGGCGCTGTTGTCCCGCCATGGTGTCGAGCTCGCGAAACTCGCCGAGGAAAAGAGCCGCCTGTTGAACTACGAGGCGGCGGTGGCCGGCGGCATCCCGGTCATCAAGACGCTGCGCGAGTCGCTCACCGGCAACAATTTTTCCCGCATCTACGGGATCATGAACGGCACCTGCAATTACATTCTGACCCGGATGGAGCGTGAAGGCCTGTCCTTCGCAGATTGCTTGAAGGAAGCCCAGCGCCTCGGTTATGCCGAAGCCGATCCGAGCTTCGACATCGAGGGCAATGATACAGCCCACAAGCTGTCGATCCTGACGACGCTCGCCTTTGGCTGCGAAATCTCGGCTGACAAGATCTATCTCGAAGGCATCACCAACATCTCGATCGAGGACATCCATGCGGCAGCCGATCTCGGTTATCGCATCAAGCTTCTGGGTGTGGCCCAGAAGACGGAAAGCGGCATCGAGCAACGCGTCCACCCGACCATGGTGCCGCTCGATTCGGTGATTGCCCAGGTCGATGGCGTGACCAATGCGGTGGCGCTCGAATCCGACATTCTCGGCGAACTGCTGATGGTCGGCCCCGGTGCCGGCGGCAATGCGACAGCATCCGCCGTGCTGGGTGACATCACCGATATCGCTAAGAGCCGTCCCGGTGCGCAGGAAGTGCCGGTTCTCGGCCGTCCCGCCCATCTGCTGGAGCCCTATCGTCAGGCGGAGATGCAGAGCCACGAAGGTGGCTACTTCATTCGCCTGACGGTTCAGGACCGCACCGGTGTCTTTGCAAGCATCGCGACCAAAATGGCGGAAAACGCGATCTCACTCGAATCGATCGTGCAGCACTCCAAGCAGCCGGCGGCTCCCGATCGCCCGCAGACGATCATTCTCGTCACGCACGCGACGATGGAAAGCGCCGTCCGCAAGGCCGTCGGCGCCATCAAGGGCGAGGGCTACCTGATCGGCGAGCCTCAGGTGATTCGCATCGAACGACCCAAGACCTGAGAAAATTCAGGGGTTCAAAGGTTTCGGATGGCCGTTGCTGGTTCAAGCGATGGCCATTTTCCGTTATTCATCTGATAATTTGCAAAAACTCTATGTTTGATCTCTCGCCAAAAGTCTAAGGCGGGCGTAGGCTTCTGCCACGATCGGGTTCTTGGGGAGGGGCTCTTCGATGGGAGTTGGGGAGAGCAGCACGCCCTGGGGCGACCTGGCCGGGGAGACGCCGGAGGATGCAGATCAACGACGCGGCGGTCGGTCAGCCGAAGCGTCCGCCAAGCATGTTGCGGTCAAGACGCAGCCGGATTGGGTTCTGCTCTTTGTGTTCACGGCCATCATGACGATACCCTTCGCGCTCGTCGCCTGGCTCATGGCCTGAGGCGCCACGAGCAGCAGCGGCATCCGTCTGATCTCTGGTGATTTTCTGCAATCGATATAATAGAACGGGGCAGGGCGGCCCAGTGTCCGCCAATTCTGTGGTGCTGGCATGAACGCCTGCACACGTGCAAAGAGCAGTCATGTCGACCGAACCGGTAGATCCCGTTATCCGCGCCTTCCTCGGCGTCGAGCAATCCGCAAGTGGCCAGCGCTGGATGTCCCGCACCGATCAGGCGGGCCAGAACCGTGCACTCGCCATCAGCCAGCTGCACGGGATCCCGGAACTGGTCGCCCGCGTGCTTGCGGGCCGGGGCGTTGGTGTCGAAGAGGCGCCGGCCTTTCTCGATCCGACCATCCGCAATCTCATGCCGGATCCATCGAAGCTGACCGATTGCGATGCTGCGGCAGCACGGATCGTCGAAGCGATCGATCGCAAGCAGCGCGTCGCCATCTTCGGCGACTATGACGTGGATGGCGCAGCATCATCCGCGCTGATGTACCGTTTCCTGCATCATTTCGGCGTGGAGGCCGAAATCTACATCCCGGACCGCATCTTCGAAGGTTATGGCCCGAACGCTGCGGCCATCGACCAGCTGATCGAGCGCGGCGCAAACCTCCTGATCACCGTCGACTGCGGTTCCACCAGCATCCAGGCGCTGGGCGCTGCTGAACGGCGTGGTGTCGATGTCGTTGTCATTGACCACCACCAGATGGGCCACGAAATGCCGGTCTGCCATGCGCTGGTAAACCCCAACCGGGAGGACGATCTGTCAGGGCAGGGGCATCTCTGCGCTGCCGGCGTCGTCTTCATGGTCTTGGTGGCGACGCTGCGTGTTCTGCGCGAGGCAGGCCATCCGCATGCGCGGTCGCTGGACCTGCTCGCCTGGCTCGATCTCGTGGCACTGGCGACCGTCTGCGACGTCGTGCCGCTTAAAGGCCTGAACCGCGCCTATGTCACCAAGGGCCTGATTGCCGCACGCCACCAGAACAATGCAGGGCTCGCATCGCTGTTGCGCGTGGCCGGCATTGGCGGTCCCGTGACGCCCTATCATTTCGGCTTCCTCGTTGGCCCGAGAATCAATGCCGGCGGACGCATCGGCGATGCAGCGCTTGGAAGTCGTTTGCTGACGCTTGACGATGCGGCCGAAGCCGACCAGATCGCGACCAAGCTCGATGAGTTGAACCGCGAGCGCCAGGCGATGGAAGCCATCATGCTGGCGGAGGCCGAAGCCGAAGCCATGGCCGAATACGGCACAGGCGAGAAGGCATCTGTCATCGTCACTGCCAAGGAAAACTGGCATCCCGGCATCGTCGGTCTGCTCGCTGCGCGGCTGAAGGAGAAGTTCAAGCGTCCGGCCTTTGCGATTGCCTTCGATCCGCTTGGCAAGGGCACCGGGTCGGGGCGTTCGATCAACGACTTCGACATGGGCCGCATGGTGCGCGCCGCGGTGGACGAGGGCCTGCTGGTGAAGGGTGGCGGCCACGCCATGGCGGCCGGCCTGACCGTGGAGCGCGCCAATCTCGGCCGCCTGCGCAGCTTCTTCGAGGAGCAGGCTTCCGCACAGGTCTCGGCGCTCGCGGCAAACCAGACACTGAAGATCGATGGCGCGATCGGTGCATCGGGCGCGACGCTGGCATTGGTCGACCAGCTGGAAGCGGCTGGCCCTTACGGCTCGGGCCATCCGCAGCCGATCTTTGCCGTGCCGCTGCATCGGCTCAAGGACGCTCGTCCCGTCGGCACGACTCACATCAAGATCACCCTCGAAGGCATGGACGGCAGTCGCCTGGATGGAATCGCCTTTCGCGCCGCCGAAACCGATCTCGGCCATTTTCTGATGAACAATCGCGGCAATCAGGTGCATGTTGCCGGCACGCTGAGCGCCGACCACTGGCAGGGAAACAGGCGCGTGCAGTTCCGCGTCATGGACGCCGCAAAGGCGCCGTGAGGCGCCGATCTGATCTGATCTGATGTCGGGGAGATCGAAGTGGCACGCCCTAGGGGAGTCGAACCCCTCTTCCCAGAATGAAAATCTGGTGTCCTAACCGATAGACGAAGGGCGCGTGCGCTTCGGTGGCGCCCTTATGGCCGGAACTTGGCTCAAGTGCAAGAGGCCAGAGGCTGCCTCAGGCAACTTTTTCCACAGGTACGGCACCGGGCGGGATCGCAAGCGCAAACAAGCACTTGGCGCTTTTCCGTCCACAGGTTCTCGATTGTATGGGGGAGGTCGAAGTGGCACGCCCTAGGGGAGTCGAACCCCTCTTCCCAGAATGAAAATCTGGTGTCCTAACCGATAGACGAAGGGCGCGTGCGCTTCGGTGGCGCCCTTATAGTCAGGCACCCGAATGACCGCAAGCAGAAATTTGACGATCTTCAGGAGAAAAAATTAAGCCGCCTTGCGCGCGAAACGGCACTGCTTTTTGTCCAGGGCAGCGGAAGTCTAAGTCTCTGACATGTCGGGGAAAATGGCAACGAAGTGGCACGCCCTAGGGGAGTCGAACCCCTCTTCCCAGAATGAAAATCTGGTGTCCTAACCGATAGACGAAGGGCGCGTCTGCTTCGTGGCGCCCTTATAGTCAGGCTGTTCCCAGTCCGCAAGCGGCTTTTTGAGCTTTCATGCAAAATTGGTGACAGCGTCTTCGGTCACATGCACAAACGCCGGGAAATCCAGCGTTTGGAAAGACTTGCAACCTCCTGGCATCGGCCAATGTCATGGTGTCGTAGCGACCTCTTGCTTCTTCTTGCCACCCTTCAAGAGGTCCGACAGGGAGGGAAGCCAGCCCTTCTTCTTCTCGCTCGCCGCAGCCGCCAGCTCTTCTGCCGGCAGAGGCTCGGCCGGATCAGGCTCCTCCACGGCGCCCATGGCTGCGAGTTGATCGGGCGTCAGTTGGACCTGCTCAGGCACGCTGCCGGCAGGTTCACGCAGCGCGAGCATCTTGCGCTTGGGGCGCGGATCGGAAAGCCGCTTCAGCAACGGTTCTTCGGCGCCGGTCGCCGCCTCCTCCGTCAGCGGCAGCGAAGAGGCCTCGGACGCGCGCGCCTGTTCCTGAAGCGCCTTTTGCTGCATCAGCATCTGCTGTTCAGGCGAGGGGCTGAAGAGGCTCTTGCGCACCGCGTTGACACCCAGTGTCGGCATCTCGCTGGGGACCAGGCTTCCGCGTTGCTCCGCCGAGGCCACGGCACCCTGCTGCGCGGCTGCGGGATCGACGGCAGCCGCCGCCTGCGTCTTCTGGGCAGCGGAAAACAGGCTGTTGCTCCCCGGCGTGACCGTCGTCGGCTGCATGGTGAGTTCGCCAAGATTGGCTGCCACCTGGGCTTGGTCAGGGGCTTGTGGCCGTCCCTGGCTCGCCTGCTGCTGCAAGGCCAGCACTTCCGGCGGCGGTTCGGCGATGTCCGAATAGGCCGCTGCAATCGCGACCGGTTGGCGCTTCAAGCGCGGAGGATCTGTCTCAACCTGGGACGCCAGCGCGCCGGACGCGTCGGCCACCTGTCCCGAAACGGCAACGACATAGGGATCACGGAATGCTTTTTTGCCCGTGGCGGCCGCAGCCTCTTGCGACGGACTTGCCTCGTTCAGAGACAACACCTCGTCCGCGCTTGTCTGGCAGGATGCGAGAAAGAGGCCCCCCATGACCGCAAGGATGCCGAGCGATGGCCTGCATGGGTGGGAAATTCGGTTCATGTCCAGTCTCCGTCAGTCGCTTGCCGGCCAAGAAAAAGGGCCGCCGGGGCGACCCTCGTCTGATCGTGAGACTAGCCGCGCAAACTTGCGCGAAGCGGTGCGGCTTACCAGGCGCCGGTATTCGGCATAGAGGCCCAGGGTTCGGCGGGCGCAAGGTTCTCGCCCTTCTGCAGGATCTCGATCGAGATGCCATCCGGCGAGCGGACAAAGGCCATGTGGCCGTCGCGCGGCGGACGGTTGATGGTCACGCCATTGTCCATCAGCTTCTGGCAGATCGCATAGATATCGTCGACCTCATAGGCGAGGTGACCGAAGTTGCGGCCGCCCGTATAGTCTTCCGTGTCCCAGTTGTAAGTGAGCTCCAGGCACGGGGACATATCGGCCTTGGCCTTGTCGAGATCCTTCTCCGCAGTCAGGAAGACCAGGGTGAAACGGCCCTTCTCATTTTCATAACGACGGATTTCGGTGAGGCCGAAGAGCTCGCAATAAAAGTGCAGCGAGGCCTCGAGATCCTTCACTCGGACCATGGTGTGTAGGTAGCGCATGGGTGTTCTCCTTTGACCCGGACGATATGGAACAGCCGTCAGCTTCGAGCAAGGCTGTGGTGCAAAAGCAATTGGTGAAATGTAAAACTAGGGCTTGCGCAGATCCGTTGACCAAATGTTAATCTGAATCTCAAGAATCAGTTAACTGAGCAATGTGACGCGTTTTCGAGGGGCTTGGGGAAATGGCGGACAGGATTTCATCGAAAGGGCTCGGCGAGTTCGAGGAACTGTCTTCGGAGGCCGTTGACCTGATCGAGATCACCGGCGTCGTCAAATGGTTCGATGTCGCGAAGGGTTTCGGTTTCATCGTTCCTGATAACGGCATGCAGGATGTCCTCCTCCACGTAACCTGCCTGCGTCGGGACGGTTACCAGACCATTCTCGAGGGAACCCGCATCGTTGCGCTGATCCAGAAGCGCGAGCGCGGCTATCAGGCTTTCCGCATTCTCTCCATGGACCAGTCGACGGCGATCCACCCCTCGCAGATGCCGCCTGTGCGCACCCATGTCCAGGTAACGCCGACCAGCGGTCTCGAGCGGGCACTGGTGAAATGGTTCAATCGCACCAAGGGCTTCGGCTTCCTGACACGCGGCGAAGGCACGGAAGACATCTTCGTCCATATGGAAACCCTGCGCCGCTTCGGTCTGACGGAACTGCGCCCCGGCCAGACGGTTCTGGTCCGCTTCGGGCCTGGCGATAAGGGCCTGATGGCTGCGGAAATCCACCCGGACAATCCGGGCCCCGCTGCACGGGCGCATTGAGCCAATGCGTGGCATCGCGAATGTTATGAAAGGCGCCCTTGCGGCGCTTTTTCTGTTTTTGTCGCTGCCGTCGATCGCTGCAGCCGAGGTAAGCTTTCAGCGTGGCCAGCTCGTGTTCGAGACGAAGGGCGGCGAGCGGATCACCTTCGATGTCGAATGGGCGCTGACGGCGGAGCAGCGGGCGAGGGGCCTGATGGAGCGTCCGGCGCTGCCGGATCGCACGGGAATGCTTTTCGATTTCGGCGAAACCCGCATGGTCACCATGTGGATGGCCAACACGCCCGAATCGCTCGACATGATCTTCATCGATGAGACAGGGCGGATCGTCCGCATCGCCGAGCGGACCACGCCTCTCTCCGAATCGATCGTGGCATCGGGGGAACCGGTTCGTTACGTGCTGGAGATCCGTGGCGGCCACGCGGCAGAACTCGGCCTCGACAAGACCGCTCGGCTCGTTCTACCGCTCGACCTTCCCCGCTGATGTCGCCGAGTACGCCGCTTTCGCCTGAAAAATCAGCGCCCGGAAAACCGCTTTTTTACTGTTGCGGGGGCAGGGTGAACCGTGTATTCCGGCAGCATTGCTGGAACGGAGTGTAGCGCAGTCTGGTAGCGCATCTGGTTTGGGACCAGAGGGTCGGGAGTTCGAATCTCTCCACTCCGACCAGCAATCAAAGGCCACCGCATGCGGCGGCCCGGAAATGTGCGGCAGATCATGCCGCGAAGTCTTGGAGATGGATGAGACCCATGTCTGCGAAGATCTACCGCCCCGCGAAAACCGCCATGCAGTCCGGCAAGGCAAAGACTCATCTCTGGGTCCTGGAATTCGACCAGTCCGCGCCGCGCAAGATCGACCCGATGATGGGCTACACCACCTCGGGCGACACCCGCCAGCAGGTCAAGCTCACCTTCGAAACGCTTGAGCAGGCCGAAGCCTATGCGAAGCGCGAGGGCATCGAGTACCGCGTGATCCTGCCGAAGGAAGCCAAGCGCCAGGTTGTCTCCTACACCGACAACTTCCGCTACAATCGCCTGCAGCCCTGGACGCACTGATCCTGTTCTCGCCGCCTCACGCGGCGCAAAGACGGTCCCTTAGCTCAGCTGGATAGAGCAAGTGCCTTCTAAGCACTAGGTCGTAGGTTCGAGCCCTACAGGGATCGCCATTCTTTTGATCTTACAGCTGATAACCCCCATATACCGTGTTTGACGCGCCGCAAGGCCGGGCCTGCGCCACGACGTAGATCGGTCACCAAAGAGGCGGCTTCCCCATGGCTGGCGACGTGCGGCTTCTCTAGGCCGGGGGAGCTCTCCCGGCCTATCTCATGTGGATCATGGCAGGGCCGCAGCGGCATACACTGAAAACTGTCTCCCTGCCAACCTTTCGGAAACCCTTGGGCGTCATGATGCCGCTCACGAGAGGTTAACCATGTCCAGTCGCACCGCTTCTTCCCGCCGCGCCCCCACCAAACGCCGCAAGTCGAGCCGGTCTTCCGGCGGTCAGGGCATGACGTCCTGGCTGGTCGTGCTCGCCCTCGTGGCCTGCAGTATCGCGCTGTATGACAACCGCGCCGTGGTCCTCAAGGAACTCGCTCCCCTTTTGCCGCGTGAGCGCATCACAGCGCAGGAAACCCAGCACAAGGCAAAGCCTGAGCGCGAAAAAGCACAGCCGGCACAGAGCCGGCCGCCAGCACAGACGGCCAAGGCACCGGTGCCCCCGGCCGATGTCGGCATCGCCAAGGCAGCCTTCCCAGCCTCCCGGCCAGCCGCGGCGGTGACCGAGACGGCCGGGCTTACAGGCGAGAACTTCTCCGGAAAGTTCTATTTCTGCGGCACCTCCGGCCTCGATAATTGCGTCATGAGCGGTGACACCTTCTGGTACCGGAAAACCAGGATCGTGCTGGCGGATATTGCCGCCCCGCGCACCGAAGGCGCTGCCTGCCAGCAGGAGCGGGATCGGGGCTTCGCCGCCAAGGTGCGGCTGAAGGATCTTCTGAGTTCCGGACGCTTCGATCTCGAAACGCTGAAGGCTGAGGCCTCAAGCAATGCGCCGGGCGTGATGCGGGTTGCGACCCGCAATGGTCGTTCGCTGGGCTCGATCCTGGTGTCCGAAGGGCTTGCCAAGCCACGCATGGCCCGCCAGCAGAGCTGGTGCCCCTGACGACAGTTTCCGGACAAACTGAAAGAGCCCGCCGCGTTGTCGCGGCGGGCTCTTCATGGCGCCTGTCAGCCTGACGCGGCTTAGTGCAGGATCTGGCTGAGGAAGAGCTTGGTGCGTTCGTGCTGCGGATTGTCGAAGAACTCTGCCGGCGCGTTCTGCTCGACGATCTGGCCCTGGTCCATGAAGATGACGCGGTCGGCGACCTGACGGGCAAAGCCCATTTCATGCGTGACACAGATCATGGTCATGCCTTCCTCGGCAAGACCGACCATGGTGTCGAGCACTTCTTTGACCATCTCGGGGTCGAGCGCCGAGGTCGGTTCGTCGAACAGCATGATCTTCGGCTTCATGCAGAGCGCGCGGGCAATCGCCACGCGCTGCTGCTGACCACCCGAAAGCTGGCCGGGATACTTGTTGGCCTGTTCCGGGATCTTGACGCGCTTCAGGAAGTGCATCGCGATTTCCTCGGCATCCTTCTTCGGCATCTTGCGCACCCAGATCGGGGCAAGCGTGCAGTTTTCAAGGATCGTCAGATGCGGGAAGAGGTTGAAGTGCTGGAACACCATGCCGACTTCGCGGCGCACTTCGTCGATCTTCTTCAGGTCATTCGTCAGTTCGATATTATCGACGATGATGTTGCCGGTCTGATGCTCCTCAAGACGGTTGATGCAGCGGATCATGGTGGACTTGCCCGAGCCGGACGGCCCGGCCACGACGATGCGCTCGCCTTTCATGACCTTGAGGTTGATGTCGCGCAGCACGTGAAAGTCACCGTACCACTTGTTCATGTTGATCAGTTCGACCGCAACGTCGGTGCCCGACACGGTCTTCTTAGCGGAATTGGCTTCAGCCATGGTTTTTCCCCTTGTTCTTAGCGCTTGTGACCGGTGTCGAGGTGCCGCTCCATGAAGGCGGAGTAGCGCGACATGCCGAAGCAGAAGATCCAGAATATGAAGCCGGCGAAGATCAGACCTGTGAGCGGCGTCACGGGCGTTGCCCAGCTGGCATCGGTGAAGTTGAGGCGGACGATGCCAAGCAGATCGAACATGCCGATGATCGACACGAGCGAGGTATCCTTGAACAGGCCGATGAAGGTGTTGACGATCCCCGGGATGACCAGCTTGATCGCCTGCGGCAGGATGATCAGGCGGGTCTTCTGCCAGTAGGAGAGGCCGAGGGAATCGGCGCCCTCATACTGTCCCTTCGGGATGGCCTGCAGGCCGCCGCGCACGACCTCCGCCATATAGGCCGAGGCAAACAGCGACACGCCGACGAGCGCGCGCAGGAAGTTGTCGATCGTCCAGCCGGTCGGCATGAAGAGCGGCAGCATCACGTTCGCCATGAAGAGAACCGTGATCAGCGGCACACCGCGCACCACCTCGATGAAAGTCACGCAGATGACCTTGATCACCGGCATGTCCGAACGGCGCCCGAGCGCGAGCAGGATGCCGAGCGGCAGCGAAACCGCGATGCCGACGAAGGAGAGGATCAGCGTTACCATCAGGCCACCCCAGAGCGGGGTTTCGACGATCGCAAGGCCGAACCCGCCATGCAGCAGGAAGAAAGCGACGACCGGGAAGATGATGAACAGAAGCAGTGCGTTCAGCCCTTTGCGCGGCGCCTTCGGGATCAGCAGCGGCACGAGCAGTGCCACGAACATCACACCGACCAGGATCACGCGCCAGCGTTCTTCAAGCGGGTAACGCCCGAAGATGAACTGCGAGAAGCGGCTTTCGACGAAGGCCCAGCATGCACCTTTCCAGCCGTCCGGCTGGATCCCGCCCTGGGCCACCGTGGCGCAGACCGAGCGATCGGTACCGAACCAGGCGGCATCGAGGAACAGGAAGTTGATGGCGCCCGGCAGGATGAGCGCCAGCACGGCCAGCCCGAGGATCGTCAGGACGACGTCTTTGGGCGTGGCGAGCAAGTTTTTCCGAATCCAGCCCACGATGCTGGCATCGGAAGTCGGAGGTGGAAGGGGTGCCAGCATTTCCTGGCGGATATACGTCAGTTCACGCGCCATGATCAACGCTCCACCAGGGCCATCTTGGCATTGAACCAGTTCATGAAGAGCGAGGTCACAATGCTGATGGAGAGATAGACGACAAGCCAGATCGAGACGATTTCGATCGCCTGGCCGGTCTGGTTCAGCGTCGTGCCGCCTGTCGACACCAGTTCCGGGAATCCGACGGCCACACCGAGCGACGAGTTTTTCGTCAGGTTGAGATACTGGCTGGTCAGCGGCGGAATGATGATGCGCATGGCCTGCGGCACGATCACCAGGCGGGTGGTCGTCGAGGGCTGCAATCCGAGTGCGGACGCGGCCTCGGTCTGGCCTTTCGACACACCCTTGATGCCGGCACGGATGATTTCCGCGATGAAGGCGGCGGTGTAGAAGGAGAGCGCCAGATAAAGGGCGACGAATTCCGGCGCGATCACAGCACCGCCCGTCATGTTGAAGCGGCTTGCGACCGGATAGTCAAAGGTGAGCGGCGAGCCTGCCGCGACGAAGGCAACGATCGGCAGACCGACGATCAGGCCGGCGCCGACCCAGCCCGTCGGGAAGATCTGGCCGGTCCGCATCTGTCGGGCCTTGGCCCAGCGTGCCACGAGGATGGTGGCGATGATGCCGACCACAAGCGCAATCGGAATGATGCCCGCACCTTCACCCCAGATCGGCTTGGGAAAGGCCAGGCCGCGATTGTTGAGGAAGGACGAAAACGGCAATTCGACCGAGTCACGCGGTTGCGGCAGCGTCGAGAGCACGCCCGAATACCAAAAGAAGATGACGAGCAGCGGCGGCAGGTTGCGGAACGCCTCGACATAGACGGTGCAAAGCTTGGCGATCAGCCAGTTCCGCGAAAGGCGGCCAATCCCGATGATGAAACCGATCACCGTTGCGGTGATGATGCCGGTGACTGCGATCAGGATGGTGTTGAGGAGGCCGACGATCAGAGCCCGGCCGTAGGTCGAATCCGACGAATAGGCGATCAGGCTCTGGCCGATGTCGAAACCGGCGCGGCCGTTGAGGAAGTCGTAGCCCGTCGCAGTATTGCTGCGGGCCAGATTTTCGATGGTGTTGTTCGCAATTGTCCAGACGATAAACGTCATGACGGCGATCGTAGCGATCTGAAAGAAGATGGATCTTGCTTTCGGATCGTAGATCAGCGAGCCAAAGCTCTGCCTTCCGGCAGGCAAACTGGTGGCGTGATCTGTCATGCTGTGCCAAATCCCCGAGGCTTCTACGAGCCTTAACTGTTATTGTTTTTAGAGACAGCCGGCATTCTTTGCTGACGCTGCTGACCGCAGCGCACGTGCCGGTCTGAACACGTAGTCCCGATAAGCGCGAGGCGGCTTTCGCCGCCTCGCAAACCTCCAGCCGAACTTAACGGATCGGCGGTGCGTACTGCAGGCCACCCTTCGACCACAGCGCGTTCACGCCGCGCTCGATCTTGAGCGGAGTGTTGGTGCCGATGTTACGCTCGAAGATTTCGCCGTAGTTACCGACGCCCTTGATGATGTTGTAGGCCCAGTCGTTGGTCAGGCCGAGGTCGGTACCGATCTTGGTGTCGGCTTCGGCGCCGAGGAAGCGCTTGATGTCCGGGTTGGTGGTGGTCGACTTGATCTCGTCGACATTGGCCTGGGTGATGCCGAATTCTTCAGCGGTCACCAGCGCATAGTGGGTCCACGAAACGATGTCGAACCACTGGTCGTCACCCTGGCGAACGGCCGGGCCGAGCGGCTCCTTGGAGATGATTTCCGGCAGAATGACGTGTTCGTCCGGGTTGGTCAGCGTCAGACGCAGCGAATACAGGCCCGACTGGTCGGTCGTGTAGACGTCGCAACGGCCAGCCTGGTAGGCAGCGTTGACTTCTTCCAGTTTTTCGAAAACGACCGGCTTGTACTCGAGGTTGTTGGCCTTGAAGTAGTCTGCAAGATTGAGTTCGGTTGTCGTGCCGGACTGGACGCAGACAGCAGCGCCGGACAATTCCAGGGCCGACTTCACGTTCAGGCTCTTCGGTACCATGAAGCCCTGGCCGTCATAGTAGTTGACGGTGCGGAAGTTAAAGCCGAGCGCGGTGTCGCGGCTAATGGTCCAGGTCGTGTTGCGGATCAGAACGTCGACTTCGCCGGACTGAAGTGCGGTGAAACGGCTCTGTGCGGTGGTCGGCGTGTACTTCACCTTGGTAGCGTCACCAAAAACGGCGGCGGCAACGGCCTTGCAGTAGTCGACGTCGAAGCCGGTCCAGTTGCCGGCGGCGTCCGGCGAAGCGAAGCCAGCCAGACCCGTGTTGACGCCGCACTGCACGAAGCCCTTGGCCTTGACGTCATCGAGAACGGCTGCCGAAGCAGCGGACGCGCCAAAACCCAGGACTGCAGCGCCGATGGCGGCTGACAGGAACTTGTTGTTCATTTTTCCCAACCTTTTTTCTCTTGTTGTATGCCAGCGACGGCCACCTGCTCAAAAACTAGCAGCGCACGTCGGCTCGCGGCCTCCCGGTGCGAGCCGTCATATCTCAGTCGCAAATTCGAGCAGGGTCAAGTCTTTATGCCGCAGAATGGCCACAAAAGCGCTAATTTGCCAAAAACGCCCTCCAAATAGGCAAAAATGTGTGGTTTTTTGTCTAAAGTGATGAAAATGACGCCTTTCCAACAGTATCGGCACGACTTTTCAGCAAGACATGCGCCGCGGTATCACGCGATTGTGCGCCTTGACCCGGCCTGCGTGAGGGGCGAAAACCATGGCTCTTCGCCTGTTAGGAAACTGAATCCATGAGCAAATCCAAAGAATGGCTAAGCGCGGCCGGAAGCGATACCAAGCTTTGCCATATCGGCTATGATCCCACTGACTATCACGGCTTCGTCAACCCGCCCGTCGTGCATGCCTCGACCGTTCTTTTCCCCAATGCGAGGGCGATGGAGACAAGAGCGCAACGTTACACCTACGGCACGCGCGGCACCCCAACGACCGATGCGCTCTGCGGTGCTATCGACGAGTTGGAAGGCTCCGACGGCACCATCCTGGTGCCCTCTGGTCTTGCCGCGATCACGGTGCCCTTTCTCGCCTTTCTCTCGGCTGGCGACCATGCCCTGATCGTCGACTCCGTCTACTCGCCGTGCCGTCATTTCTGCGACGCGATGTTGATCCGCCTCGGTGTCGAGGTGGAATATTACGACCCGGAAATCGGTGCAGATATCGAACGTCTCATCCGCCCGAATACCAGATTAGTGCACACCGAAGCGCCGGGCTCCAATACCATGGAGATGCAGGATATCAGGGCCATTTCCGACGCAGCGCACAAGTATGGCTGCGTCGTGACCATCGACAACACCTGGGCGACGCCGCTTTACTTCCGTGCTCTGGATTTCGGGGCCGATATCTCGATCCATGCCGCCACGAAATATCCATCCGGCCACTCGGATATTCTGATGGGCACAGTCTCGGCCAATGCAAAGCACTGGCCGGTGCTGAAGGAGGCAAACATAACGCTGGGGATCTGTGGTGCGCCCGATGACAGCTACCAGATCCTGCGTGGTCTGCGCACCATGGGCCTTCGTCTGGACCACCACTACAAGAGCGCGCTGTCGGTCGCCCGCTGGCTGGAAGGTCGCGGCGACGTGGCGCGTGTGCTGCACCCTGCGCTGGAAAGTTTCCCGGGGCACGCCATCTGGAAGCGGGACTTCAAGGGCGCGAGTGGCGTCTTCTCTTTCGTGCTGCCCGCCTCGTCACGGGAAAAGATCAAGCCGAAGGCGCACGCCTTCCTCGACGCGCTGCAGCTCTTTGGCCTTGGCTGGTCCTGGGGCGGTTACGAGAGCCTGGCAGTGCTGGTAAACCTTGACGATCGCAAGATCCGCAAGGGACCAACCGATGGTGCGGTGATCCGTCTGCAGATCGGCCTGGAGAATGTCGAAGACATCACCGCCGATCTGGAGCGCGGATTTGCTGCGGCGGCAGCGGTGTAAGCACCTCGGTAAAAGATCAGTCGCCGATCCGGTGGCCGTAGAGCCAGTCGAGATCGGCGGCCAGCTTTTCCGCCGGCCGCAACGACAGCACGATGTCGCGGCCGATCCGGAAGGGGCCGCGCGCATGATAGGCGAAGCGGTTGAAATCGCCGCGTGCCTTGACCCGTGCCGCACGCGCTTTGCGCTCGACGGAAAACGCGACAAGCGCTGAGGGCAGGGAGGTTTTGGCCACATGTGAGGCGAGCGCAAACGCATCCTCGATCGCCATGGCGGCGCCTTGGGCCGAGAACGGCATCATCGCATGCGCGGCATCACCGATCAGTACCGTGTCCCGCCCATTGTGCCAGGTCCCGTCGGAGGCTTCGTAGAGCGGCCAGAAGGTCGGGCGCTCAGCACCCGCAAGAATCGTCCTGATGTCACGGTGCCAGCCGGAAAACTGCTCAAGCAGCATGGCGCGCCGGGCAGCATCGGCATCGATCGCCCAGCTCTCGTCGCTTCTCGTGCCGGCTGCGATCGCGACCAGATTGAAGCCATCGATTTCTTTCAGCGGATAGCTGACGAGATGGGCCTTTGCGCCAAGATAGGCTGTGACGCCGGTGCGTGACAGAAAGGCCGGTGCGCCGGCCTGGCCGATCGTGAAGCGCCAGGCAATGTTGCCGGAAAAGCTGACCGTCGGGCTGTCGGCGATGGCATCACGCGCCACCGACCAGGCGCCATCGGCTCCGACGATGAGATCGGGCTTTCGCGGGGTGACGGCGGTAAGCGCGTCCGCGCCCACACCCTGGACCCGGTGGCCAAGATGCAGGCGACAGAGCGGCTGGTTGAGCACGGCGCGCAGAAGGGATTGCTGCAGAGTCGAACGATGCAGGACGCCGTAGGGATAGCCCCAGCGTTGCCGGGCAAAATCGCCCGCGGGCACGCTGGCAAGGGCACGAAGATCACGGCCCGATACAAGGCTGATCGAGCGTGGCTCGACCCAGTGCCGTTCGAGATCCGGCAGCACACCGAGCTGGCCGAGCACCCGAGTCGCGTTCGGCGAGAGCTGCAGGCCGGCGCCCACTTCGCCGAGCTGCGGTGCCTGCTCGATGATGTCGGAGGATATGCCCTTGGCTGCGAGCGACAGGGCCGCAGTCAGGCCCGCCACCCCGGCTCCAACGATGGCGGCGTGCTTGATGGACATGGATGATGCCGATCGTGACGCCGCCGTCACGCCGCCTTGACGTGGAAGACGCAGCCAGGAGGATTGGTCTGTTCGGCCTTGAGGCTCGGATTATAGCGGTAGAGCGTCGAGCAATAGGAACAGACCTTCTCGTTGTCATGTCCCATATCGATGAAGATGTGCGGATGGTCGAACGGCACGGAGGCGCCGGTGCACATGAATTCCTTCACGCCGACCTCAATCACGCGGTGACCGCCGTCGTTCTGGAAATGGGGAATAGTGTGACCGGCCATGATGTGCTCCGAGACTGCTTTGCGAATTGGCGCGGACATTAGCGCCGTCGTTTGCAAAAGTGTAGAGCCGCAGACTGCCAAAAACCACAGAAAATCGGCCTGCGGCAATTGATGTCAGTGTGGCGATGGCTATGGTTGCCCGCCCGTGCTTACCAAGGACTGATCGATGAATCTCGACGCGCCGCCGTTCTCCAGTTTCCGCAATGACGGGCTCGACCTTGCCTATTTCGACGATGGTGACCCGGCCGGAGAACCGATTCTGCTCATCCACGGTTTTGCATCATCGGCGAACGTCAACTGGGTCTATCCCGGCTGGCTGCGCACGCTTGGCGATGCCGGCTACCGGGTGATTGCCATCGACAATCGCGGTCATGGAGCGAGTGCCAAGCCGCACGACCCGGAAGCCTATCATCCGACGTCGATGGCAGGGGACGCTGCAGCCCTGCTGACCCATCTGGGCTTAGCCGATGCTCATGTCATGGGCTACTCCATGGGGGCCCGCATTTCGGCCTTTCTCGCCATCGAGCATCCCGACCGTGTCCGCTCACTTGTATTCGGTGGCCTGGGCATCGGCATGTGCGACGGTGTCGGCGACTGGGATCCGATCGCCGATGCGCTGCTTGCTGCCTCGCTTGACGATGTTACCCATGAACGAGGCCGGATGTTCCGCGCCTTTGCCGATCAGACCAAGTCCGACCGTCTGGCGCTCGCGGCCTGCATCCGCACCTCCCGCGACCTCGTCAGCCGCCAGGATATCGCCAAGGTCGACATCCCGACCCTGATCGGCGTCGGCACGAAGGACGATATCGCCGGCTCGCCGCACGAACTCGCGGAATTGATGCCGCGCGCAATCGCCCTCGACATTCCGAACCGCGACCACATGCTGGCCGTCGGCGACAGGGTCTTCAAGAAGGCGGCGCTTGATTTTTATTCCGAGCTGGAAAGCCGCTGACCGTCAGCGGCCAGTAAAGATCGGTCGCCGGCGTTCGGCAAAGGCTGCACGCCCTTCGCGATAATCCTCGCTCTCGAAGGTAAGCGCCCCGATGATCTCTGCCTCGCGCAGCAGGTCTTCGTCCGCCTGCTCGACGGCGCGCAGCGCAAGCTTCGATGCCCGAAGCGACAGGGGCGCATTGGCGGCGATGGTGTCGGCCAGGATCTGGGCCCTTTGTTCAAGCTGATCCGCTTCCGTCGTCTCCGACAGGAAGCCGCAATCGAGAAGCTCCGGGGCTCTCATCGCGGCTCCGGTAAAGAGGGCGCGTCGCGCCATTTGGCTCCCGAGGCTGCGGACGAAATCCTGCACCGCATCGGCCGGATAGGCGAGGCCGAGCCGCGCGGCCGGCACGGCAAAGACCGCATCCGAGCAGGCGAGCCTGAGATCCGCAACTGCCGCAAGCCCGAAGCCGCCACCATAGCAAATGCCCCGGATCGCCGCGATCACCGGTACGGGAGCCTCGCGGATCGCGCCAAAGGCGCGGCTGTTCGATGCTTCGTAGATGCGCGCGGTCGCAGAATCTTTCCGTAATTCGGTAAATTCCGAAATGTCTGCTCCGGCTGAGAAATCCGTCGCTCCCCCTCCGGTCAGCACGATGACGCGGGCGCCGGCCTCGGCATGCAGCCAATGGATGGCGTCGGGAATGGCCCGCCACATGGCGGCGGTGACTGCGTTCTTGCGCTGTGGATTGTCGAGCACCAGCAGGCCGGTTCCAGTCTCACAGAAAGCCTTGATAAAGCCTTTGGCAAAGCTGTTCGACTGTTTCATGCGGCCCCCATTTGAGTTCATCAGGTCTTCGACTATATAATGCGGTTCCAAGACGAATGAGGAGACCGGCAATGGTCGCACACAACGACGTCCTCAAGACCGAAACTGTCAAGTCCATGGATCCGATCTGGGACAGCCTGCGGCACGAAGCCCGCGTAGCTGCCGATCGTGACCCGATGCTGGCAGCCTTCTTCCACTCGACGGTGCTGAGCCATCGGTCACTGGAAGATTGTGTGATCTACCGGATCTGCGAGCGGCTCGATCACTCCGACGTTCCGGCCATCGTCCTGCGTCAGGCCTTCGAGGCGATGATGGCGGATTGGCCGGAATGGTCGACAATCCTGCGCGTGGATATCCAGGCGGTCTACGATCGTGATCCGGCCTGCACGCGGTTCATCGAGCCGGTGCTCTATTTCAAGGGCTTCCATGCCATCCAGACTCACCGTCTGGCGCATTGGCTGTGGAACAACGGCCGCCGCGATTTTGCGCTCTACCTGCAGAGCCGCTCGTCGAACATGTTCCAGACGGACATCAATCCGGCTGCCCGGATCGGCAAGGGTATCTTCCTGGATCACGCCACAGGGCTCGTGGTCGGCGAGACGGCGCGCATTGGCGACAACGTGTCGATCCTGCATGGTGTCACGCTCGGCGGCACCGGCAAGGAAGGGGCGGACCGCCACCCGAAGATCGGCGATGGTGTGATGATCGGGGCAGGGGCAAAGGTTCTCGGCAACATCGAGGTCGGCAGTTGCTCCCGCATCGCCGCAGGCTCTGTCGTGCTGAAGCCGGTTCCGAGATGCACCACCGTGGCAGGCGTGCCGGCGCGTGTTGTCGGGGAAGCCGGTTGCGCCGAGCCGAGCCGATCGATGGACCAGATGATCGCCTCGGACGACTGATAGCACGATCATGTGAGCGGCAAGGTTTGGGCCCGGCTTCGTTGGGCAAACTTACTTTCGCGTCTTTACATGTCCGGAATGCCCGTGCGACAAGCGCGCACCCAAGAAACAGTCCACGGAGACGCAGTGTGAAGCCCGAAGAACTGAAGAAACTCGACGCCTATTTCAAGCGCACCTTCAATCCGACGATGAGCGTGAAGGCCCGTCCCCGTAAGGACGATTCTGCTGAAGTCTACGTAGGTGACGAGTTTCTCGGCGTCGTCTTCAAGGACGAGGAAGATGGCGATCTCTCCTACAATTTTTCCATGGCGATCCTCGACGTGGACCTTTGATGCATTCGAGTTCCGGCCGCCTCGCCCGGTGCGCCGGTTCATCGGACCAAGCCTGAATTGATGGGGTCGCGCCCTTGGTGTGGCCCCATTTGCTTATCCGGCTTACAATTGACGATTGTTGTGCGCCGCACAAATTCCCTTGACCCTTTGTGTGCGGCTGATATCTTCGAGCCATCTGATATGCTGACAGAAGGAGGATGCTCGCATGTTCAACATCGATGACGCCAGCAAGAAGAGCAAGGAAGCCATGGACACCATGCTGAAGAACTATTCGGAAGTGACCAAAGGGTTCCAGGCCATCGCGACCGAGGCAACCGACTACTCCAAGAAGTCCTTCCAGGATCTCGCCTCCTTCATGGAAGCCATGACGTCGGTGAAGAGCGTCGAGGCGGCGTTCGAGCTCCAGACGTCCTTCATGAAGTCTTCTTATGAGAGCTTTGTCGCCGAAGCGACCAAGATGGGCGAAATGTATGCGGATCTCGCCAAGATCGCCTACAAGCCCTACGAAGCGACGATGGGCAAGGCCGTGGTGCCGATGTCTCAGGCAGCCTGATCCAAGCTTGCGCGTAACCTGCAGGACCGGCCGTGCACCGCGCGGCCGGTCTTGTCATTTGTGCATGCTGGTATAACCTAAACCTTCGATTTCCTCGCTTTTCCGGGCTTCGTGACAAATTGTCGTCACCGGCGTTGGGGGGGCTTAAAATCACCGCATAATGAACTACCTTACTGTGCTGAGTGTTCGTCCGCACCGATGTGTAACGGCAAACCGGCCGGACAACGGAGAATGAACTGAAATGACTGCCAAGCCGGTCTTCATGCAGAGCCAGGGTGACGGGGACAATGCCAATCGCGGCACCTCGGTGATCACCCGCACCAAGCCGAAGACGAAGAAGCCTAACCTGTATCGCGTCCTGCTTTTGAACGACGACTACACCCCGATGGAATTCGTGATCCATATCCTGGAGCGCTTCTTCCAGAAGGACAGGGAAGCCGCCACCCGCATCATGCTGCATGTTCACAATCATGGCGTGGGCGAATGCGGTGTCTTTACCTACGAAGTCGCCGAAACCAAAGTCTCACAGGTGATGGATTTCGCCAGGCAACATGAACATCCGCTTCAATGCGTCATGGAAAAGAAGTGAGGATCAGACGTGCCAACATTTTCACCCAGCCTCGAAAAAGCGCTGCATCAGGCCCTGACCTACGCGAACGAGCGTCACCATGAATATGCGACGCTGGAGCACCTGCTGCTTGCTTTGATCGACGACGCTGATGCCGCCGCCGTGATGGGGGCCTGCAACGTCAACCTCGATGCCCTGCGCAAGACTGTCACCGATTTCGTCGACAATGATCTCGCCAATCTGATCACCGGTTATGACGAGGACTCGAAGCCCACGTCGAGCTTCCAGCGCGTCATCCAGCGTGCCGTCATCCATGTGCAGTCGTCCGGTCGTGAAGAAGTGACCGGTGCCAATGTGCTCGTCGCCATCTTCGCCGAGCGCGAGAGCAATGCCGCCTATTTCCTGCAGGAGCAGGAAATGACGCGCTACGATGCGGTGAATTACATCTCGCATGGCATCGGCAAGCGCCCCGGTTCCTCGCAGGTCCGCAGCCCGCGCGGCGCGGATGAGGGCGAGCCCGAGGCCAAGCAGGGCGGTCGTGAGCCCGATGAGGCCTCGGCCAAGGGCAAGCAGGAGGCCCTCAAGGCCTATTGCGTCAATCTGAACGAAAAGGCCAAGACCGGCCGTATCGACCCGCTCATCGGTCGCCACGACGAGGTGAACCGCACCATCCAGGTGTTGTGCCGTCGCTCCAAGAACAACCCGCTTTACGTGGGCGACCCCGGCGTCGGCAAGACGGCGATCGCCGAAGGCCTCGCAAAGCGCATCGTCGAAGGCAAGGTGCCGGAAGCGCTGGCAGATGCCACGATCTTCTCGCTCGACATGGGCACGCTGCTTGCCGGCACCCGTTATCGCGGCGATTTCGAGGAACGCCTGAAGCAGGTGGTCAAGGAACTCGAGGAATATCCGGGTGCGGTTCTCTTCATCGACGAGATCCACACGGTGATCGGCGCCGGTGCGACTTCCGGCGGTGCGATGGATGCCTCGAACCTCCTGAAGCCGGCTCTCTCCTCCGGCGCAATCCGCTGCATCGGTTCGACCACCTACAAGGAATACCGCCAGTTCTTCGAAAAGGATCGGGCGCTGGTCCGCCGCTTCCAGAAGATCGACGTCAACGAGCCGTCGATCGATGATGCGATCGAGATCATGAAGGGCCTGAAGCCCTATTTCGAGGACTACCACAAGCTCCGTTACACCAACGAGGCGATCAAGTCGGCTGTCGAGCTTTCGGCCCGTTACATCTCCGACCGCAAGCTGCCCGACAAGGCGATCGACGTGATCGACGAGACGGGTGCGGCCCAGATGCTGCTACCCGCCTCGCGCCGTCGCAAGCTGATCACCGAGAAGGAGATCGAGGCCACCATCGCCACCATGGCCCGCATTCCCCCGAAGACGGTGTCCAAGGACGACGAGATGGTGCTGGCCAACCTCGAAAAGGACCTTCGCTCCGTGGTCTATGGCCAGGACAAGGCCATCGAGGCGCTCGCGACATCGATCAAGCTCGCCCGTGCTGGCCTTCGCGAACCCAACAAGCCGATCGGTTGCTATGTCTTCTCCGGTCCGACAGGTGTGGGTAAGACCGAAGTGGCGAAGCAGCTCGCCTCGTCGCTGGGCGTCGAGCTCCTGCGCTTCGACATGTCGGAATACATGGAGCGGCACACGGTCTCGCGTCTGCTGGGTGCACCTCCCGGCTATGTCGGCTTCGACCAGGGCGGTCTCTTGACCGATGGTGTCGACCAGCATCCGCATTCGGTGGTGCTGCTCGATGAAATCGAAAAGGCGCATCCGGATATCTACAACATCCTGCTGCAGGTCATGGACCATGGCCAGCTGACGGACCACAACGGCAAGAAGATCGACTTCCGCAACGTCATCCTGATCATGACGACCAATGCGGGCGCTTCGGAAATGGCGAAGTCGGCGATCGGCTTCGGTTCGTCCAAGCGCACCGGCGAGGACGAAGAGGCTTTGAACCGCCTGTTCACGCCGGAATTCCGCAACCGTCTCGACGCCACGATCCCGTTTGCGCCGCTGCCGACGGACGTCATTCATCAGGTCGTGCAGAAGTTCGTCATGCAGCTGGAAGCGCAGCTTTCGGAACGCAACGTCACCTTCGACCTGTCGGAACCGGCGATCGCCTGGCTGGCGACCAAGGGTTACGACGAAAAGATGGGTGCGCGCCCGCTGTCGCGCGTGATCCAGGAGCACATCAAGAAGCCGCTCGCCAACGAGATCCTCTTCGGCAAGCTGAAGAAGGGTGGCGTCGTCAAGGTTGGCACCAAGTCCGACGAAGCGGGCGCCGAAGTGCTTGATCTCGAGGCGATTGCCGAAGTGGCACCCGTCAAGCCGAAGCCGGAAGTGGAGGTCGCCTCTGCCAAGCCCGTCAAGGCGAAGCGCAAGCCTTCGGCCAAGCCGACGGCGGTTGCCGATGAAGGCGATGTGGCGGTGATCGACGAGGCGCCGAAGCAGCCGAAGCGTTCGGCGGTGCCGAAGGTGCCGAAGAAGCAGTAAGCGCCGACCAGAACGAAAAACCGTGCCGGGCGCAAAGCCCGGCACTTTCATTTTGCCGATCCGGAATTTCAGATGTCTTCGGCTTCCCCCGAACTTTCTCAGGCGCGGTGGTTTTTCACCGGTATGCGGGGTCTTTTCAGCCTTCCCGCAATCATCCTGATGATTTCATTCGTTGGTTTCTCTGCCTTTGCGCTCGAATCGGGCGTCAGCCGCACCGAGGCCATGTTCATGACCGCTTCGGTCTGGGCCTTGCCCGCCAAGATGATCCTGATCGGCACCATGACCAGCGGCGCAAACCTGCTGGCCATATTTCTCGCGGTCTCCCTTTCGTCGATCCGGCTGATGCCGATGGTCGCTTCGCTGGTTCCGGAAATGCGAACCGAGCGCACACCGACCTGGCTTCTGCTCTTCCTGTCACATTTCGTTGCAATCACCGCCTGGGTCTTCGCCATGGGCAGTTTCAAGGATGTGCCGAGGGAGGGGCGCGTGGCCTATTTTGCGGGCTTCGGGATCACGCTGGTGACGATCAACACCGTCCTCGTCGGCATCTGCTACGGATTGGTCGCAGAGTTCCCGCCGATCGTTGCCGGACTTCTCTTCTTCCTCACGCCCGTCTATTTCACTGCCTCGATCTGGGCGACGGGCCGGCAGACGGTGGTCAAGGTGGCATTTGTTGTCGGCGTTGTTGCCGGTCCGCTGCTGGCCGTGCTCGTCCCGGGCTTCGATATCCTGATCGCCGGTCTCGGCGGCGGCACGCTTGCTTATCTCTTTGATCGATACGTCATCCGTCGTGGGGAGACCTCCGTGGCTCCCGAGGAACAGACGGTGAAGCCGCAGCCCGAGGAGGTGGTCTGATGCAGGATTACTGGCCCTATATCGTCATCATCGTTGCCGGCTGGCTGGCGACCGACATGTGGCGCTGGTTTGGCGTTCTGGCCGGCAATCGCCTTCAGGAGGGATCTGAGGCGCTGAACTGGGTGAGGGCGGTTGCGACAGCACTGGTGATGGCCGTCACTGCCAAGCTCGTCGTGTTCCCGACTGGTACGCTCGAGGCATCGCCCCTGTGGCTAAGGCTTGCCGCCGCCGGGGTCGGCTTCGCAGTTTTCCTCCTGGCCGGCCAGCGGGTCATCGTTGGTGTCGTGGTACCGCTTGCGATCCTCGGCGCCGGCCTGCTCTGGCTCTGACGCCGCGCCGTTCAAAGACGCGCGAGGAGGGTGGTATTGCCACATTTGCCTCCCCAGATCGATTTTTCGATCAACAGGAGGAAAGCGAAATGTCTAAGGTGGTACGCTTCCGAAAGCTGAAACACGGGGATCCGCCCCGTTTCAGGGTCTTGCCCGAGAAATTGCGAAAGGCCGAGTTCCGGCATGGTGGCTGGAGTGCCACGGGGTCGTTCCCCATCATGGCCGTTGCCCTGATTGCGGTCGCGGCGATCGCGGTCATAGGCGGCCTTGCCGGCTAAGCCTCCGCGAGGCGAGCGCACTCCTCAGAGTGCTGCCCTGATCTTCTCCGCCTGCGCCTTCAACAGCTCGACATCCGCCATTCCGCCCGCATGCGGCTTGAGCGGCAGTCCGTCGTGCCGTGGAATGACGTGGAAATGCAGGTGAAAGACCGTCTGGCCGGCCGCCGGCTCGTTGAACTGTGCGATGTAGACACCGTCGGCCTCGAAGGCCTCCTTCGCGGCATTGGCGAGCTTCTGGACAACCGGAAGGAGCTTGGCGAGGACCGCCGGATCTGCATCGAGCAGATTGCGCGAACCGGCCTTCGGGATAACCAGAAGATGGCCCGGCGCCTGCGGCATGACGTCCATGAAGGCGAGCGTGTCTTCGTCCTCGTAGAGCTTCACCGAGGGAATGGTGCCGGCAAGGATCTTGGCAAAGATGTTGTCGCGGTCATAGGCGGTCATGGTCGTCTCCTCGATTGTCGCGCCACTTAACGGCATGGATGGGCGGTCTTCAAGTCCGCCGCGCCACTCTCAACCGTCGAATTCTTCGCCTTCGCGTGGCTGACGCTCGCCCTTGCGGAATGGGGTATGCTCACCGAGAAGCTCTCCCATATGTGCAACTTCACGTCGCTCGTGCTCGAGATAGTCGGCCACCGCTCGGCGAAGGCCTGGATGGGTGAGGTAATGAGCCGAATGGGTGGTGACGGGCTCATATCCGCGCGCCAGCTTGTGCTCTCCCTGCGCGCCCGCTTCGACACGGGCGAGGCCCTTGTGAAGCGCAAAATCGATCGCCTGATGATAGCAGACCTCGAAATGCAGGAACGGGTGGTCCTCGATGCAGCCCCAGTGTCGGCCGTAAAGCGCATCCGCACCGACGAAGTTGATGGCGCCGGCGACATAACGACCGTTTCGCTTGGCCATGACGAGGAGAATGTCATCCGCCATGCGTTCGCCGACCAGCGAGTAGAACTGCCGGGTCAGATAGGGGCGGCCCCATTTGCGGCTGCCGGTGTCGATGTAGAAGCGGAAGAACTGGTCCCAGATCTCTTCCGTCAGGTCGCTGCCAGTCAGCCAGTCGATGGAGAGGCCGTTTTCCAGCGCATTCCGCCGTTCCTTTCGCAGGTTCTTCCGCTTTGACGAGGAGAGTTCCGCCAGAAACGCTTCGTGATTGGCATATCCACGGTTGATGAAATGGAATTGCTGGTCGGTTCTATGCAGAAAGCCAGCGTCCGTAAGGGCAGGGAGCTCACCTTGCAGAAGGAAGGTCACATGGGCCGAAGACGTGCCGAGTTCGCGCGCGACCTGCTGCAGACCCTGCGCGAGCAGGCCCTGCACCCGCGCAACGTCCTCGCCGTGACGCACAAGCAGCCGTGGCCCGGTGGCCGGCGTGAAGGGAATGGTGGCCTGGAGCTTCGGATAATAGCGTCCGCCAGCCCGGTGGAAGGCATCGGCCCAGCCATGGTCGAAGACATATTCGCCCTGGCTGTGGCTCTTCAGATAGCAGGGAATGGCGCCGATCAGGCGCCCTTCCTCTTCGAGCAGCAGATGGTGGCCGATCCAGCCGGTCTCGGCGGTCGCCGAGCCCGACTCCTCGACCGACGAGAGAAAGGCATAAGAGGTGAAGGGGTTGTAGCCGGGGGCCGAGCTGGATGCTCCCGTGAGCTCTCCCCATTCCGTCGAAGGGATCTCCTTGAAGGAGCGGACTACGCGGATCGTCACCTCGTCTGCCATGGATCTCCCGTCAGGCGATCGCCGGCGACTGGCGCGGGTCGAAGCCTTCGAATGTCATCTGGTCTGCATATTTATAGGTCTGTGCCCGCGCAATTTCATCCCTGACCGTCCAGGTAATCACGGGTGTGCCCTTTTCACGCAGGCCGGTGACGAACGGATTTGGCAGGTGGACGACACAGTAGGATGTGAAGTCGAGGCCGAGATCCATGGCTTCCTGGTGCACGTCCAGCACCTCGGGCTTGACGCCTTCAGCGGTAAGGCCGACCGGCCAGGGGCATTCGGCAACTTTGAGCGCGCGCAGCAGGTGATAGTCGAAGCTCATCAGCGCGACCTTGCCCTCATAGCCTTCGAGCACTTCGAGGACCGCTTCGACGAAGCCGTCATCCTGCTCCGCATCAATGCCCTTGAGCTCGATCACGAGCGGGACCTGGCCCTTGACGAGATCGAGCATCTGGCGAAGCGTCGGGATCTTGTCCGACGTGCCGCCGATCGAGAGCATCCGCAACTCGCCGGCTGTGCGCTCGCGCACTTCACCGGCGATGCCGCAGAGCCGTTGCAGATCATGGTCGTGAAAGACCATCGGCACGCTGTCGGAGGACAGCTGGATATCGCATTCGATGGCAAAACCCGCCTCGATGGCCCGGCTGAAGGCCGAGAGTGTGTTCTCCCAGATTTGGCGGTTCATGTCGTGATAGCCGCGATGGGCAACGGGCAGGTCCTTGATCCAGTCGACGTGGCTCACAGGGAGATCTCCAGGATCGCATCGATCTCGACGGCGGCGTTCAGCGGCAGCGAGGCCATGCCGACGGCAGCGCGTGCATGCTTGCCGGCTTCACCCAGCACACTGGCAATCAGGTTGGAGGCGCCGTTGATGACGAGATGCTGCTCGACGAAACCGGGCGCGGACGCGACGAAACCGTTGAGCTTGACCACCCGGGTAATCCGGGTGAGGTCGCCGGAGAGCGCGGTCTTGGCCTGGGCCAGGATGTTGATCGCGCAGAGTTCGGCCGCCCGTTGAGCCTCTGGGAGAGCCACATCGCCGCCGACGAGACCGGTCACCGCCACTTTTCCGCCTTCAATTGGCAGCTGGCCAGAGAGAAAGAGCAGGTTTCCGCTGATCACATAGGGCACGTAATTGGCGGCGGGGGCTGCGGCTTCCGGCAGGGTGATGCCCAGCGCTGCAAGGCGGCCGTCGATTGTGTCGGACATGGTCGTTTCCCGGTCTGTTGATAAAAGTTGAGAAAGTTGTGGCGACGAAAAGCATGTCTCGCTTTTGCCGGATGTGTTCTTATAACATCAACGACGAGTCCAACAGGAGGGTGTCGATGTTTCCTTTGCGAATGGCGATCGGCGCGACGATGGCCCTGACATCCGTGGTCGCCATGGGGAATGTGGCATCCGCAGCCACCGTCGGTCTGGTGCCGCATCGCGCCGTCTACGAGGTCGTGCTCAAGGAAGCTTCCGATCGCTCCGGCATCGAGTCCGTGCGTGGTCGCATGGTCTATGAGTTCAGTGGCTCGGCCTGCAAGGGCTTCAATACTCAGTTCCGATTCGTGACCCGGATCGACGTCGGCGACGGGTTGCGCGTCACTGACCAGCGATCGACGACCTTCGAGAATGTCGCTGCCGGCACTTTCCGCTTCGAGAACAAGTCTTTCACCGACGATCAGCTCGACAAGAACGTCAGCGGAGCGGCTTCGGAGGCGGATGGGAAGGTGAAGATAGAGCTGACCGGTCCCGACAAGCGGGCGGTCGAACTCGCAGAAAGCCGCTTTCCGGCCGAACACATGCTGGAAGTGATTGCCCGTGCCCGCAAGGGCGACAGGGTGTTTGAATCGCGGATCTTCGATGGCTCCGAGGATGGCGATCAGACCTTTCTGACGACAACCATTGTCGGTGGCCCGCAGAAATCCAACGCGACAGACCCGGAAGCTCGAGCATTGGCGTCACTTGGAACACAGGATTACTGGCCGGTTTCGATCGCTTACTTCGACGAGAAGACCAAGGGCGATCAGGAGCCGATCTACAGCCAGTCCTTCAAGCTCTATGAGAATGGCGTCACCCGTGACCTGACGCTGGACTACGGCGATTTCGTTCTGGCTGGCAAGCTGACCAAGCTGGAAGTGCTTGGAAAGCCGGACGTCGGCTGCCCGTAAACCGGCACGACTGCTGGAGAAATCGGCGCAATCGCCCTTGATTTTTGTCCAACGCCCCTGTATGGCCGGCGTCATTCCACACGCGAGGCTTGGGATCGACAGGGAGAAATCCTGCCGCTTCCGCCCGGTGGCAGGCCGAAAGGCCTGCTGTTTGTCTCGCGGGGGTTAAACCGGAAAAGGAGAAAAAGGCATGGCATTGCCTGATTTTAGCATGCGTCAGCTTCTGGAAGCTGGCGTTCACTTCGGTCACCAGACTCACCGCTGGAACCCGAAGATGAAGCCGTACATCTTCGGCGATCGTAACAACATCCACATCATCGACCTGGCTCAGACCGTCCCGATGCTGTCGCGCGCCCTGCAGGTCGTGTCCGACACCGTCGCTCGTGGCGGCCGCGTCCTGTTCGTCGGCACCAAGCGCCAGGCTTCGGAAATCATTGCTGATTCTGCCAAGCGTTCTGCTCAGTACTACGTCAACTCCCGCTGGCTCGGCGGCATGATGACCAACTGGAAGACCATCTCGAACTCGATCGCCCGTCTGCGCAAGCTCGACGAGATCCTGGCTTCGGAAGCGTCCGGCTACTCCAAGAAGGAGCGCCTGAACCTCGAGCGCGAACGCGAGAAGCTTGAAAAGGCTCTCGGCGGTATCCGCGACATGGGCGGCACCCCGGACCTGATGTTCATCATCGACACCAACAAGGAAAAGATCGCGATCGACGAAGCCAAGCGCCTCGGCATCCCGGTTGTTGCTGTCATCGACTCGAACTGCGATCCGGACCTGATCGACTATCCGATCCCGGGTAACGACGACGCCTCGCGCGCCATCGCTCTCTACTGCGACCTGATCTCGCGCGCTGCCATCGACGGCATCGCTCGCCAGCAGGGCGCTTCCGGTCGTGACATCGGCGCTTCTGCCGAAGCTCCGATCGAGCCGGCTCTTGAGACCGAAGCCGACGCGTAATCGCGTTCGCGGCGGGTTTCCGCCGCACTTCCCGTCAAGGGAATGGCCGCCTGTGCGCTCTTCAGAGCAACGGGCGGCCTCCGTTCTTCCGGATGCCACCGCTTGAAGCGTGACGGCGTCGAAGACGGCCGATTGTTTCCGTGGTGACCTGCTTCATCACGTTGTCATACATCCGGGTACATTTCGTCCCAACACAGCGGCCATCCGTCGCCTTGAGGTTACGGATCGACCGCCTGAACAGACAAGAGGCACACAATGGCTGAAATCACTGCAGCACTGGTAAAAGAACTGCGCGAGAAGTCCGGCGCAGGCATGATGGATTGCAAGAAGGCTCTGACCGAAAACAACGGTGACATCGAAGCCGCCATCGACTGGCTGCGCGCCAAGGGTATCGCCAAGGCCGACAAGAAGTCTGGCCGCACGGCCGCTGAAGGCCTGATCGGCATCAACGGCGCCGGCACCGCAGCAGTTGTCGTCGAAGTCAACTCCGAGACCGACTTCGTTGCCCGCAACGACGCCTTCCAGGACCTGGTCCGTGGCGTGGCTTCGGTTGCCATCGGCACCGACGGTTCCGTCGAAGCGATCGGCGCTGCCACCTATCCGGCCAGCGGCAAGACCGTCACCGACACCATCAAGGACGCAATCGCCCATATCGGCGAGAACATGACGCTGCGCCGCGCCGTCAAGCTCTCTGTCGAAGATGGCGTTGTCGCCACCTACATTCACAACGCGGTTGCTGACGGCCTCGGCAAGCTCGGCGTTCTCGTTGCGCTGAAGTCGACCGGCAACAAGGACGTTCTCGCTGCCATCGGCCGTCAGGTCGCCATGCACATTGCCGCGACCAACCCGCTCGCCATCCGTGCGGAAGAAGTCGACGCCGCTGTTGCAGAGCGCGAGCGCAACGTCTTCATCGAGCAGTCCCGCGCTTCGGGCAAGCCGGACGCCATCATCGAAAAGATGGTTGAAGGCCGCATGCGTAAGTTCTTCGAGGAAGTCGCCCTTCTCTCGCAGGCTTTCGTCATCAATCCGGATCAGACCGTCGGCGACGCCATCAAGGCCGCCGAAAAGGAAGCCGGCGCTCCGATCGAAGTCACCGGCATGGCTCGTCTGCTGCTCGGCGAAGGCATCGAGAAGGAAGAAAGCGACTTCGCAGCCGAAGTTGCAGCGGCCGCCAAGGGCTGATTTCAGTTACCCTTCTTCGAGGGAAAACATCGGGCATCGCGTGACAACGCGATGCCCTTCGTGTATCCGGCACAGAATTGATCACGGGAGCATTCATGTCAGCCAAGCCATTGTTCAAGCGCGTCCTCCTCAAGGCTTCGGGCGAAGCCCTCATGGGTAGCCAGGGATTTGGGATCGATGTGGCAGTGGCGGACCGGATCGCCGGCGACATCGCCGAGGCCCGGCGCATGGGTGTCGAAGTGGGTGTTGTGGTCGGCGGCGGCAACATCTTCCGCGGCGTGGCCGTGGCCTCCAAGGGCGGCGACCGCGTGACCGGCGACCACATGGGCATGCTGGCGACCGTCATCAATGCTCTGGCGCTGGCGACCTCGCTGCGCAAGCTCGACATCGACACGGTCGTGCTCTCCGCCATCGCGATGCCGGAAATCTGCGAAAGCTTCTCGCAGCGCGCCGCACTCCATCATCTGGCCCAGGGCCGTGTCGTGATCTTTGCCGGTGGTACCGGCAACCCGTTCTTCACCACTGATTCCGCTGCGGCGCTGCGTGCGGCCGAAATCGGTGCCGAAGCCATTTTCAAGGGCACCCAGGTCGACGGCATCTATTCTGCCGATCCCAAGAAGGATCCGGCTGCCACCCGCTTTGACAGCCTGACTCACGACGAAGTCCTGCAGAAGGGACTGGCCGTCATGGACGTGGCCGCTGTTGCGCTCGCCCGTGAAAACCGCATTCCGATCATCGTCTTCTCGATTCACGAGAAGGGCGGCTTCGGCGAGATCCTGTCCGGCGCCGGCCGCATGACGATCGTTACCGACAACTGATTACACGCAAGCGCGGGCAATTCGTCCCGCCGAATGAAGAGCAATGGGAGAACCATGATGACCGCAGGGGTTGATCTCAACGACATCAAGCGCCGCATGGACGGTGCTATCAACGCATTCAAGAACGATATCGCATCGCTGCGTACGGGCCGCGCTTCGGCCAACGTCCTCGATCCGGTGGTGGTCGAAGCCTATGGTTCGCGCGTTCCGCTGAACCAGGTTGCCAACGTCACCGTTCCCGAGCCACGCATGCTCGGCGTCTCGATCTGGGACAAGTCGATGGTCAATGCGGTCGACCGCGCCATCCGCGAAGCCAATCTGGGCCTCAACCCGATCGTCGACGGCCAGAACCTCCGCATCCCGCTGCCCGAGCTCAACGAAGAGCGCCGCAAGTCCCTTGTCAAGGTAGCGCATGACTATGCGGAGAAGGCCAAGGTGGCTATCCGCCACGTGCGCCGCGACGGCATGGACAGCCTCAAGAAGGCCGAGAAGGACGGGTCCATCAGCCAGGACGATAGCCGTTCTCTGTCCGACAAGGTGCAGAAGATGACCGATGAGACGATTGTCGACGTCGACCGCTTGCTCGCGGACAAGGAAAAGGAAATCATGCAGGTTTAAGGCAGAGTCGCCTGACACCGTACTCTCCATTTCGCTTGGATCCTCGCCCATGTCGACAGTTCAACATCGCATCGTTCCGCAGCATGTGGCGATCATCATGGATGGCAATGGCCGCTGGGCAAACGCCCGGGGCCTGCCCCGGACCTTCGGCCACCGCAAGGGCGTCGAAACGGTTCGGGAGACCGTCAAGGCAGCGGGCGATGCCGGGGTCAGGTTCCTGACGCTGTTTGCGTTTTCGTCGGAAAACTGGCGTCGGCCAGAGGCCGAGGTCAATGAACTGTTCGGTCTGCTGAAGGCCTTCATCCGTCGTGACCTCGCCGATCTGCATCAGGCCGGCGTGCGCATCCGTATCATCGGCGATCGCGTCAACCTGCGCGATGACATCCGCTCGCTTCTTTTGGAGGCGGAAGATACCACCGTGAACAATACCGGCATGACGCTGGTCATCGCCTTCAACT
This sequence comes from Rhizobium sp. AQ_MP, assembly GCF_014237835.1. Taxonomy (GTDB): domain Bacteria; phylum Pseudomonadota; class Alphaproteobacteria; order Rhizobiales; family Rhizobiaceae; genus Allorhizobium. The sequence goes on along the minus strand of NZ_JACJVI010000008.1, from coordinate 69,732 downwards.
ACGGATCGCGTGACGAGATTGCCCGTGCTGCAGCGAGACTGGCGGCGGAGGTGCAGGCGGGCAAGCTTGATCCGTCCCAGATTGACGCACAGACGCTCAACGATCGCCTCGACACGGCTGGCATTCCCGATCCCGACCTGGTCATCCGGACCAGCGGCGAGGAGCGTCTCTCCAATTTTCTGCTGTGGCAGGCCGCCTATGCTGAACTGATGTTCGTGCCTGATTTCTGGCCGGACTTCACGCCCGCACTCTTTGATTCTGTACTGGAACGATACGCCGCACGCGACCGGCGTTTCGGCGGCTTGTCGGCCAAAGCCTTGGCCGTCGGCTCATGACGCTTACGATGTCGCGAGAGCTCCAACTCAGAATTGTCTCTGCCATCGTGATGATCTTGGTGGTCCTCACCGCGACATGGTATGGGGGAAACGCCTTCCGTGTGGTCGCAGCTGCGATCGGTTTGCTCGTCTACTATGAATGGTCGAAGATGACCCGCCTTGCCGAGCAGAGCCTGCGGGCAAACGCTTTCGGCTGGTTGTCGATGGGCCTGATCTGCCTGAACATGTTGTTCGGTCAGGCGGATTTGACGGTGCCGCTTTTTGCCGGGCTCGTGATCACGACTTCAATTCCCGCCTTGTTGGGCCGTGTCAGTTGGTGGCAGCCCGGCGGGCTGTTCTATGCCGGCCTGAGCGCCATCTCGCTGTCGGCGATTCGAGGCGAGGATTCGCTCGGCTTCATCGCTATGCTCTTCGTCTTCATCATCGTCTGGTCCACCGACATCCTTGCCTATTTTGTCGGTCGCGCCATCGGCGGACCGAAGCTTGCTCCCAAAATCTCGCCCGGCAAGACCTGGTCGGGTGCGATTGGTGGCACGCTGGCCGGCGTCACGGGAGGGCTGCTGGTCGCCATGGCGCATTTCCAGGATGTCGGGCTCTGGGTGGCGGTCGTGGCCTTCGCGCTCTCCGTTTCCAGCCAGATCGGCGATCTCTTCGAATCCTTCATTAAGCGGCGTTTCGGGGTGAAGGATTCAAGCCGGCTCATTCCGGGACATGGGGGCGTCATGGACCGGGTGGATGGCCTTGTATTTGCCTGTTTTGCAGCGTTCTTCTTGGCGATAGGCACCACTGCCGGAGGTGCCGGCGCGCCGGTGTCGATGGGGGCGATTCTCTTCGGGCTTTGAGATAGGGCACCCGCCGTCACGAGACGGCTTCAATCTTCGCTTCGGCGAGATCAGGAAACGGACAGATGGAACACATCAGCTCAGTCTTCAACTTCCTCTTCGGCTATATTCTGCCCTACATCCTGATCCTGTCCTTGCTCGTCTTCGTGCACGAGATGGGGCATTATCTGGCCGGGCGCTGGTCGGGAATCCGCATCCTGGCATTCTCCGTGGGATTCGGTCCGGAGATCCTTGGCTTCACCGATAAGCACGGAACGCGATGGAAAGTCTCGGCGATCCCGCTGGGCGGCTATGTTCGGTTTTTCGGAGATGCCGATGTCGCAAGTCGGCCCGATGGTTCCCTGGCCGAGGAACTGACCGAGGAGGAGCGTGCACAGACCTTGAACGGCGCCAAGCTGTGGAAGCGCGCCGTGACAGTCGCTGCCGGACCGCTCGCCAATTTCCTCCTTGCGATCGTCATCTTCGCCGGCATGTTCGCCACGATGGGAAAGCCGGTCTCCGACCCTGTCGTCGCTGACATCAAGCCGGGAAGTGCCGCGGAAGCTGCCGGCATCGAGCGCGGCGATGTGCTGCTGGCGCTGGATGGCCGCACGATCGAGACTTTCGATGATGTCGTCCGCTACATCACCATGCGCCCAGAGATACCGGTGGAAGTGACTGTCCGGCGTGACGGCGAGGAAATCGCCTTCGCACTGGTGCCAAAACGCGCCATCACGACCGATCGCTTTGGCAACGAGATGGAAGTCGGGCAGATTGGTATCATCACGGATCAGCAGGCCGGCAATTTCCGGATCGTGGAATTGTCCCCGCTGGAGGCCGTCTGGGAAGGCGTGCGCCAGACCGGACATATCGTCACGGGCACCTTCGATTATATTGGCAATATGATTGCCGGCCGCATGAATGCCGACCAGCTGGGTGGACCGGTGCGGGTGGTTCAGGCATCCGGGGAGATGGCGACACTTGGCGTTATCGCTCTGTTAAATCTGGCAGCGGTTCTTTCCGTTTCTCTGGGGCTTTTGAATTTGTTCCCAGTTCCGGTGCTTGACGGCGGCCATCTCGTTCTCTACGCGATTGAGGCAGTGCGGGGGAGGCCGATGGGGCAGGGTGCCCAGGAGATCGCCTTCCGCATCGGTATGGCGATGATCCTGTCTCTGATGGTTTTCGCCACCTGGAATGATATCAGCCGGTTGATTGGCTAAGGCGGGAGCTTGTTGGGCGGGAAACCATTTGTTTACGCTGTTTCAAATTGATAGTGGCGATTGGGTCACGCGTTCAAATGAAGTAAACAGAAATTAACGCGCGCACTTGCTTGTAGGGTAAAACCCGTTAAAACCACACACGGGCCGGAGTCGGGTGCCGACTGCGGGGCAATGGAAGAAGGTAAAGTATACACATGAAGGCTGGTTCAAAGTTTTTGAACGCAGTATCGGCGGTCGCGCTGTCTGCTGGTGTCGTGTCTTCGGGCGCAGGTCTTGCCGTTCTCGCATCGGCAGCAGCTGCCGAAGCCGCAGTGGTTCAGCGCGTCGACGTGCGCGGAGCTCAGCGTGTGGGTCCGGAAGCTGTGCGATCCAATCTGTCGATCCAGCCGGGTCGGACCTTTTCCAATGCCGACATCGATGAATCGGTCAAGCGCCTCTACGCGACCGGCTTCTTCTCCGATGTCCGGATCGCCGTCTCCGGCGGGACTTTGGTGGTGACCGTCGTCGAAAACCAGCTGATCAACCAGGTCGTTTTCAACGGGAACCGCAAGATCAAGGACGACAAGCTGCAGGCAATTGTGCAGACCCGGGCTCAGGGTCCTTACAGCGACAGCCTGATCAGCGCCGACATTCAGCGTATCCGTGAAGCCTATTCCGCCATCGGTCGCTCCGATGTCGAAGTGACGACCCAGGTCGTTCCGGTTGCCGAAGGTCGTGTGAACCTGGCGTTTGTCATCAACGAAGGCGAGCGCACCAAGATCACCTCGATCAACTTCGTTGGCAACAATGCCTATTCCGATGGCCGACTGGCCGCCGTTCTGCAGACGAAGGAATCGGGCATCCTGTCCTTCCTGACCCGTAAGGACGTCTACAACGAGGACAAGCTGCGCGCTGATGAAGAAGCGCTGCGCCAGTTCTATTACAACCACGGTTACGCAGACTTCCGCGTTATTTCGTCTGAAGCCGTCCTCAACGAGGCTGGCAACGAATACACGATCAACATCACCGTCGACGAAGGCCAGCGTTACCGCTTCGGCGCGGTCTCGGTTGAGTCGACCGTCGAAGGCATTGACGGTGCGGAGCTTGAGGGTCTTCTCGAAACCCGCGAAGGGCAGACCTACAGCGCCCGCGACATCCAGAAGTCGATGGAAGCCATCTCCCGTCGTGTTTCGTCGGCCGGTTATCCCTTTGCTCGCGTCGTTCCGCGTGGCGATCGCAACTTCGAAACCAATACGATTGGCGTGACTTACCTGGTCGACCAGGGCGAGCGTGCCTATGTCGAGCGCATCGAGGTGCGTGGCAACACCCGCACCCGTGACTATGTCATCCGTCGCGAGTTCGACATTTCCGAAGGCGACGCCTTCAACCAGGAGACCATTTCGCGCGCCAAGCGTCGTCTTGAAGCGCTCGGTTTCTTCTCCTCGGTGAACATTTCGACCCAGGCTGGTAGTTCGCCGGACCGCGTCGTGGTTATCGTTGATGTCCAGGATCAGCCCACGGGCTCCTTCGGCATCGGTGCTGGCTACTCCGTCGGCGGCGGTGGCGTCGTGCTCGAAGCGTCCGTCGAAGAGAAGAACTTCCTCGGTCGCGGTCAGTTCATCCGTATCGCTGCCGGTGGCGGCTTCGACGAGACCCAGACCTACAACTTCTCCTTCACGGAGCCCTACTTCCTGGGCTACCGTCTGGCCGCTGGTTTCGACGTCTTCAAGAGCACGACCAGTGCCAACTCGAACTACAAGTATGAAGAGCAGGGTGCGACCGTACGCGTGACGGCTCCGATCACCGAAGATCTGGCGACGACGCTTCGCTACACCTACAAGGAAATCGACTACATCAACAATGGCGCCTTCGGTCCGAATGGCGTGGCCGGTGGCGGCGATGACCGGGTTGCTCAACCCTACATCGACGCGATTAGAGGCAGCACCTGGAAGCAGTCCATTCTGGGCCATTCCTTGGTCTACAACACGGTCGATGACCGCCAGAACCCGCACGAGGGCATCTACGCGAGCTTCACGCATGAATATGCGGGCTTGGGCGGTGACTCCGAATACTACAAGGCCTTCGTTCGCGCTCGTGTGTTCTACACGCTGTCGGACGAGTTCGATATCGTCGGTTCGTTGGCAGGTTCTGCCGGCCACGTCGTTGCTCTCGGTGACAACCTCAATGTTTTCGATCAGTTCAAGATCGGCGGCAGGGAAGTGCGCGGCTTTGACAACAGCGGTATCGGTCCGCGTCTGAGTGGCGACGCGCTTGGTGGTACGACCTACTTCACGGCGTCTGCTGAAGCGACCTTCCCGCTTCCCGCAGTACCGGAGGATCTCGGTTTCCGTGGTGCCGTGTTCGCAGATGCTGGCACACTCTACGGCAGCGACCTGCGCAACCAGGGTGGGGTGATCGGCACCGACATGTCGCTCCGCGCTTCCGTGGGCGCCGGTGTGATCTGGAACTCGCCGTTCGGCGCTCTTCGCGTCGACTACGCGGTCCCGGTCGCCAAGGAAAGCTTCGACAAGACGCAGGAATTCCGCTTCAGCATGGCGAACCAGTTCTAAGACTGGCGGTCCAGAACTGCTGACAGGTTGACGTTCTGGAGCGTTTGCTGATGGAACATAATCATTTCTTTCCGCCCCATGCCGGGGTGACACTGGCTGCGCTTGCAGTCCAGACGGGGGCGGAATTGCAGGACCCGAGCCAGGGGGAGCGGATCGTTCGATCCGTTTCTCCGGTGTCTCGGGCGAAGGACGGGGATGTCTGCTACATCCTGTCCCGTCGCAACAAGGAAGAACTGGCAACTTGCCAGGCATCGGCAATCTTCTGCGAAAAACCGCTTGTTTCGCTCATTCCGCCGCATATCCCGGTCTTGCTTGCCAAGAGCGCTCACACGGCCTTCGCCATGGCTGGCGCCTTGCTTTATCCTCAGGGCCTGAAGCCGCCCTTGATGACGTCCGAGCCCGCCAGGATTTCGCCGGCGGCCTATGTCGATTCGACGGCACGTCTCGAGGACGGCGTTGAGATCGAGGCGATGGCAGTGATTGGCGCAGATGTCGAGATCGGCAGCGGCACCCGGATCGGTCCGGGTGCGGTGATCGGTCCGGGCGTCCGGATTGGCCGCGACTGCGTGATCGCAGGTGGCGCCACGGTCCAGGTGGCCCTGGTCGGTAACAATGTCATCATTCACAACGGTGCAAGGATCGGCCAGGATGGTTTCGGTTATGCCCCGGGTCCGCGCGGTATGTTGAAGATCGTGCAGATCGGACGGGTCATCATTCAGGATCATGTCGAGATCGGTGCCAACACCACGATCGATCGCGGCACCATGGACGATACGGTGATCGGCGAGGGTACAAAGATCGACAATCTTGTGCAGGTCGGACACAACGTCCGCATCGGTCGCCATTGTGGTATCGTCAGCCAGGTCGGCATTGCCGGCAGTACGATCATCGGCGACGGCGTGATGATCGGTGGTGCCGCCGGTATCAACGGTCACATCAAGATTGGCGACGGTGCCCAGATCGCCGCCAAGAGTGGTGTCCTGGCGGATGTGCCGCCGGGTGAGAAATATGGTGGGGTTCCGGCCCGACCTTTGAGAGATTATCTGCGCGAAGTGGCGGACACGTTGAGCCGCTATGACAGTCGCGCCAAGGAAAAAGGAACCAGCAATGACTGAACTCGCGAAGAGCGAATTGGGTTCGGCTGATATCCTCGAGATCATGAAGCTTCTGCCCCACCGCTATCCCTTCCTGCTGGTGGACAAGATCATCGAGATCGACGGCGATAACTCCGCCATCGGCATCAAGAATGTCACGGCAAACGAGCCGCATTTTACCGGTCATTTCCCGGAAAGCCCGATCATGCCGGGCGTTCTGCTGATCGAAGGCATGGCCCAGACGGCCGGGGCGATCTGCGCGCGCAAGGAAGGCGAAGCCGGCAATCTCGTCTACTTCATGACGATCGATAATGCCCGTTTTCGCAAGCCGGTGGTTCCGGGCGATCGCGTCGAATTTCATGTCGTGAAGCAGAAGCAGCGTGGCAATATCTGGAAGTTTCATTGTGACGCCAAGGTCGACGGCGCACTGGTCGCTGAAGCCGATATCGGTGCGATGATCATGCGCAAGGACCAGAAATGAGTGTGATCGCCGCAAGCGCCGTCATCCATCCGATGGCCGTGGTCGAAGACGGCGCGGTGATCGGCGAGAATGTGAAGATCGGTCCGTTTTGTCGGGTCGGCCCGCGTGTCACATTGAAGGATGGGGTCGAACTGATCTCCAACGCGGTTGTGACGGGCTTTACCGAAATCGGCGCCGGCACGACGATCCATCCTATGGCCGTGATCGGTGGCGTGTCGCAGAGCCTGCATGAAGCTGGTGAAAACTCGCGCCTTGTTGTGGGTGCCAACTGCACCATGCGCGAAGGCGTTACGATGAACAGCGGCACCGTCGGCGGCGGTGGAATTACGAGCGTCGGCGACAACTGCCTGTTTCTCGCGAACTCGCATGTTGCCCATGACTGCATACTCGGCAACGACATCATCCTGTCGAACAATGTGATGCTCGCCGGCCATGTCCGTGTCGAGGATCGTGCGATCCTGAGCGGCGGCTGTGCCGTACATCAGTTTACGCGCATCGGTCGCCATGCCTTCATTGGCGGCCTGTCGGCAGTTAGCTACGATGTCATCCCTTACGGCATGTTGAACGGCAATCCCGGCATCCTCGGCGGTCTGAACGTGGTCGGTATGACCCGCGCCGGCATCGAGCGCGCTGTGATCCACCAGGTCCGCCGCGCCTTCAAGCAGATCTTCGAGAGCGAGGGCTCTGCCCGCACCAATGCGGCCGCGATCCGTGACGAATATCTCGACTGCCCGCCAGTCATCGAAATCCTGGATTTCATCGCCGCTGAGAGCGATCGGGCGCTGTCGTCGCCCAATCGCGGCAAGAACTGATCCATGACGGCGGCCGCTCGCACTGACGGCCTGCCGCGGAAAGGTCGCCTCGCGATCATCGCCGGCAGCGGAAAACTGCCGCTTTTCCTTGCTGAAGCCGCCCGGAAAGCCGGCGAGGACCCCTTCGTGGTTCGCCTGAAGAACGAGGCCGACGACATCTGGCAGGGTTTCGACACTGCCGTGATCGGCGTGGGCGACATGGCAGGCCTGTCGGCCCTGTTTCGGCAGCATGATATTCGCAGGGTTGTCATGTCGGGTGCCGTCAAGCGCCGGCCTGCTTTCGCTGATATCCGGGTCAACTGGAAGTCGATTCTGAAGCTGCCGATGGCGATCCGCACGCTGCTGGCCGGCGGTGACGACGCTGTGCTTCGCATGGTGATTTCACTGATCGAGGCCCAGGGCTGCGAGGTTCTCGGTGCCCATGAAATCCTGCCAGGCTTGCTCGCGACGGTAGGTCCGATTGGCGCGGTCACGCCGACAGCCGATGATCTCAAGGATATAGACCGCGCCGCTGAAGCCGCCGAGGCGCTCGGCAGGCTCGATGTGGGGCAGGGGTCCGTCGCGGTCGGTGGCCGCATCGTGGCGCTGGAAGGCGTCGAGGGGACCGATGCCATGCTGGCCCGGGTCAGGGAACTCAGGGGCGAGGGGCGCATCTCTCAGCGTCGCAAGGGTGTTCTGGTGAAGCTCTGCAAGCCGCAGCAGGATTTGCGCGCCGACCTTCCGACGATCGGTGTGTCGACGGTCGAAAACGCCAAGGCTGCGGGCCTCGCCGGTATTGCCGTCGAGGCTGGGCGCGCGCTTGTGGTGGAACGCGAGGCCGTGATCGTCGCGGCTGATGCAGCCGGCATTTTCGTGGTTGGCATTGACCGCACCGGCAAGGAGCGAGATTGATGAGCGACAGACCGTTGAAGATTGCCGTGATCGCCGGCGAAGTTTCCGGAGATCTTCTGGGTGCCGATCTGATCGCGCATTTGAGGACGATGCACTCAGGCCCCGTCGAACTCATCGGCGTTGGCGGCGAGGCGCTGGAGGCTCAGGGCTTGAAGTCACTCTTCGACTTCTCCGAGCTTTCGATCATGGGGATCACGCAGGTCCTGTCGAAACTGCCCAGGCTGATCAAGCTGATCTCCTGGACCGCAGACGAGATCGTCAAGGCAAGGCCGGATCTGCTCCTGATCGTCGACAGCCCCGATTTCACCCATCGGGTGGCCAGGAAGGTCAGGCGCAAACTGCCTGATCTGCCGGTCGTGAATTATGTCTGCCCCAGCGTCTGGGCCTGGAAGGAATACCGCGCCAAGGCCATGCTCGACTATGTCGATGCCGTGCTGGCCGTGCTGCCGTTCGAGCCCGCCGTAATGCAGCGGCTCGGTGGACCCGGGACGCACTTTGTCGGGCACCGCCTTGCAAGTCATCCGGATATCCGCCGCGTCCGCCAGGCGCGCAAGGCAAGCGGCACGAGGCCAGTCGGCGAGAGGCGAACCATCCTCCTGCTTCCAGGGTCACGCGGGGGCGAGATTACCCAGCTTTTGCCCATCTTCGGGCAGGCGATGGAGGAGTTCGTCGCCCGCAACGGCGACACGCGCTTTGTCCTGCCGACCGTACCGCGCCAGGAGGCACGTGTTCGGGAGATCACCGCAGGTTGGGCGCTGCGACCGGAGATCGTGCTGGGGGATGAGGCGAAGTGGCGCGCCTTCGAAGAGGCTGACGCCGCCATCGCCGCTTCCGGAACCGTGATCCTGGAACTGGCACTCGCCCATGTCCCTGTCGTCTCGACCTACAGAGGCGACTGGATCATCCGCATGCTGAGCCACCGGATCAAGATCTGGACCGGTGCACTGCCGAACCTGATTGCCGATTACGCGGTGGTTCCGGAATATTTCAACGATGTCCTGCGCCCCGCAAGCCTGGTGCGTTGGGCCGAGCGGCTCTCAACCGAGACACCGCAGCGCGCGACGATGCTGTCGGGCTACGACGATGTCTGGCAGCGCCTGTCGACGGAACGGTCGGCCGGCGAAACCGGCGCGGTCGTGGTTCTGTCGCTTCTCGAAAAGAGAGGGCGCCTGTGATCCTCAGGCCCAACGGGCGAAGGGATCGGGCAGTGCCTCCCAGGCCGAGGGCGTGAAGGCCTTGGCAGGCACCAGGCAGGCATCCTGCTCGGCCTCGATCGTCTTCTGGTTCATCGGGTCGGCACCAATGAAGACGATTTCCTGCCGCCGGTCTCCCCATTCCTTGTCGAGATAGGGTGCCATAGCGTTCAGAAAGCCCTGGTCGTCGGGCCAGCGCGACTTCGGCACCGAAGCCCACCAGAGCCCCATCTTGGTGGTCCGGACCAGCGGTCCGGCTTGGCTCAATTCCCCCACATGATGCGGGCGGGTCGCCAGCCAGAAGAAGCCCTTGGCCCGGATCACACCCGGCCAGGAACGATCGAGGAAGGTTCTGAAACGGCTGGGATCGAAGGGCGCTCGGGCGCGGTAGACGAAAGAGCGGATCCCGTATTCCTCGGTTTCCGGAACATGGTCGCGGAAGCCATGCAGTTCCTTGAACCACAGCGGATGGGTCTCTGCCTTGGCGAAGTCGAAGAGACCTGTCCCGAGAATGTCCTGTGCCGCGACCTTGGCGAAATCCGTTTCAATGACGCGGGCATCGGCATTCAGGCCGGCAATGATCTTGCGCGCCGCATCGAGCTGATCCGGCGTTGCCGTCCCAACCTTGTTGAGAATGATGACGTCCGCGAATTCGATCTGCTCGACAAGCAGATCGACAAGCGTCCGGTTATCCCCTTCGCCGGCCGTCTCGCCACGATCAGCCAGAAAATCGCTCGACGAATAGTCGCCGATCAGATTGGCCGCGTCGACAACCGTCACCATCGTATCGAGTTGCGCGATGTCGGACAGGCTGCGGCCCTCCTCGTCGCGAAAATCAAAGGTCGTGGCGATCGGCAGCGGCTCGGCAATGCCGGTTGCCTCGATCAGCAGGTAGTCGAAGCGTCCCTGCTCGGCGAGCCCGCGCACTTCATTCAGAAGGTCATCGCGCAGCGTGCAACAGATGCAGCCATTGCTCATCTCCACCAACTGTTCCTGGGTGCGGGAGAGGGCAGCATCACCACCGCGCACAAGGGCCGCGTCGATGTTGACCTCGCTCATGTCGTTGACGATGACAGCGACACGCAGACCGTCGCGATTGGCAAGCACGTGGTTGAGCAGCGTCGTTTTACCGGCGCCAAGGAAACCGGAGAGAACGGTGACAGGAAGCTTCTTCATGATGGGCTCACTTAATGTAATAACATAACACATGATTATCCGAAAAAGGCGGAACCGTGGTCCCGCCTTCTTGCCCGGGGGAGGGAGGATTACTGCGACAGGCAGGTGCTCATCGACGTTGCGAGGTTGCGCATCAGCTGTCCATAGAGCGCGGGGCCGGCCTCCAGCGCGCCGCCTTCGGGATCGAGCACGCCCGACTTCGCCTCGGTGCCTTCGGTCACCACGCCGATCAGCTTCGGCTCGAACTGTGGCTCCGCGAACACGCAGGCAGCACCCAGTTCTTCGATCTTGGCGTGGATGGCCGAAAGGCGCTCGGCGCCCGGCATGGTCTCGGGGCTGACGGTCACGGAGCCGGCCACACGCACACCGTAGCGCTTCTCGAAATACTGGTAGGCGTCATGGAAGACGATGAAGGGCTTTTCCAAGACCGGTTTTAACTGTGCGGCGATCTCGGCATCGAGCGCGTCGATCTCCGCATTCAGGGCGGTCAGGTTTGCCTCATAGGTGGCCTTGTTCGACGGATCGACCTCAGCAAGACTTTTCGCGATATCGGCCGCCATCGCCTTGGCATTGGTCGGGTCGAGCCAGAGATGCATGTCGATGCCGCCATGCTCGTGCTCGTCATGGGCATGATCGCCATGCGCGTGGTCATCGTGACCCCCCGATGCTGCAGCCTTCTCCGCACCATGGTCGTGGCCATCTTCGTGAGCATGATCATGTCCATGCTCCTCCGCCTCGCCATGGGCGTGCTCACCGCCTTCCTCGGCATGCTCGCCGTGGTCATGGCCCTCGAAGGCACCGCCTTCGCGGAAGGGCAGCTTCGTCAGGCCATCGGCATCTTCGAGCTCGACCACCTTGGCATCCTTCGGCAGCGCTTCCAGCGGTTTCTCGAGGAAGGCTTCAAGGCCAGGGCCGACCCAGAAGACGAGGTCGGCGTTTTCCAGCGCGCGCGCATTGGACGGCTTCAGCGTGTAGGTATGCGGAGAAGCAGCACCCTCAACGATCAGCGACGGCTCACCCACGCCCTTCATGATCGAGGCGACGAGTGAATGCACCGGCTTGATCGAAACCACGACGTCGGGAGCGGCAGACGCCAGTGTCGGCGAGAGAAGAAGAAACGCCGTCGAGGCAGCCAGTCCGAGGCGATAGCGGGTCATGCGAAGCTCCTGCGAGTGGTTATGTAATACTATTACCTGCGTTGCGTTATGCTATAACGTGTGGCATAGGAGGTGGCAACATCAAAATCTCGAGAACTCCATGAATGCCATGAAATCACGGGAGGCCGCGCCGCTGGTGTCGCTGACCGGCGCCGGTGTCAGCAGAAACGGTCGTTGGCTGGTGCGCGGCGTCGACTTTTCCGTCCGCCCGGGTGAAATCGTGACCCTGATCGGCCCGAATGGTTCTGGCAAATCCACCAGTGCCAAGATGGCGATTGGCGTGATCAAGGCGGACGAGGGCAGGGTGGAGCGCAAGCCCGGTCTCACGGTCGGCTATGTCCCGCAGCGACTGACGGTCGACTGGACCATGCCGCTGACCGTTCGCCGCCTGATGACGCTGACCGCCCCGCTGTCGACGTCGGAAGTTGAAAACGCGCTCGAGGCGGTCGGCATCGCACATCTTGCCAATGCCGAAGTGCAGCATTTGTCGGGTGGCGAATTCCAGCGCGCGCTTCTTGCCCGTGCCATGGCCAGAAAGCCGGATATCCTGGTGCTCGACGAACCCGTCCAGGGCGTCGATTTCTCCGGTGAAATTGCACTTTATGACCTGATCACCTCGATCCGGAACACAACGGGCTGCGGCATCTTGCTGATCTCCCACGACCTGCATGTGGTGATGGCCGAAACCGACACCGTGATCTGTCTCAACGGCCATGTCTGCTGCCGCGGAACGCCGGCGGCTGTCAGCCAAAGCCCCGAATACATGCGGCTCTTCGGCGCCAAGGCGGCCCAGACGCTGGCCGTCTACAGCCACGACCACGATCACACCCATCTGCCCGATGGCCGCGTTCTGCATGCCGATGGCAGCGTCACGGACCATTGCCATCCGGATGACGGCCACCACCATCACGATGACCATGATCACCATCATGACCATGGTCATGACGACCACCACGACGACCACAGTCATGACCACGACCACGCGCATGGCGTTGCGGCCGTCGTGAAGGACAGGGAGCATGGCCATGCTGGATGATTTTTTTGTCCGCGCCATTCTCGCCGGCATCGGCCTCGCCCTGACCACCGGTCCGCTCGGCTGTTTCGTCATCTGGCGGCGCATGGCCTATTTTGGCGACACCATGGCCCATTCGGCACTCCTGGGTGTGGCCCTGTCGCTGTTCTTCTCGTTGAACCTGATGATCAGCGTGTTTGTCGTCGCCTCCATGGTGTCGCTGATCCTGATCGTCCTGCAGAAGCGGCAGGGGTTGTCGGCCGACGCCCTCCTGGGCATCCTGAGCCATGCGACGCTCGCCATCGGCCTTGTCATGGTCGCCTTCATGAGCTGGGTCCGCTTCGACCTTATCGCCTTCCTGTTCGGCGATATCCTCGCGGTGACCCCGACGGATGTTGCCATTGTCTGGATTGGCGGCCTTTTCGTCCTCGCCATCATCGCCTGGCTCTGGCGTCCGCTGCTCGCCGGCACCGTCAATGTCGAACTGGCCGAAGCCGAGGGCATGCAGCCTGAGCGGGCTCGACTGATCTTCATGCTGCTGATGGCCCTGGTCATCGCGATTGCCATGAAGATCGTCGGGATCCTCTTGATCACCTCGCTGCTGATCATCCCGGCCGCCGCCGCACGCCGCTTTGCCTCGACGCCGGAGGTCATGGCGGTTCTGGCCTCTGTGATCGGCGCGGTCGCCGTCGTCATGGGCCTTTTCGGCTCGCTGACCTATGACACGCCCTCGGGCCCCTCGATTGTCGTTGCGGCCCTGCTGCTCTTCCTCATAAGCCTGCTGCCGAAGCCGGGCATCAGATCCTCAGACGCCAGACCGGGTGCATGACCATGACCAAGACCGATCTCACGCGCAACCAGTCGCTCGTCTTCGACGCACTTGTCCATTCGGAAGGACCGCTCTCGGCCTACACGCTGCTCGACAAGCTGCGGGAACATGGCTTTCGCGCCCCGCTCCAGGTCTACCGCGCGCTCGACAAGCTTGTGGAATTCGGCATGGTCCATCGGCTGGAGAGCCTGAATGCCTTCGTCGCCTGCGCCCACCCGCATGACGGCTGCTCCGGCCATGGCACCGTTGCCTTCATGATCTGTAACAAATGCGGTCATGTCACCGAATTCCACGACCACGATATCGACCACAAGCTGGCGACGGTCGCACGCGGATTGAGGTTCAAGTCGGAGAAAACCACGATCGAAGTGCGCGGGACATGCTCGTCCTGCGCCGAAATCGCTGCTTGAAAGTTCAGAGATTAAAGAGGCTGCAGATCGCTTGCGAAGCGGCGCCAGTTGCGCACATAGTTTTCTGCTGAGAGCCGCAAGCCCGCGATTGCGATGTCGTCCAGTGTCCGGACGACGCGCGCCGGCGATCCGACGATGAGGGAATTGTCGGGGAAGACCTTGCCTTCGGTGATCAGGGAATTGGCACCCACCAGGCAATTGTCGCCGATGCGCGCCCCGTTGAGAACCGTCGATCCCATCCCGATCAGCGAGTTATTGCCGATGCTGCAGCCATGAATGATGGCGTGGTGGCCGATGGTGCAGCCCTCGCCAATGGTCACACCCTTGCCGGGGTCCGTATGCACCATCACGCCATCCTGGATGTTGGTCCGGGCACCGATCACGATCGGATCATTGTCGCCACGCAGGACGGCCCCGAACCATATGCCGACCTCGTCGCCGAGGCGCACATCACCGATGACCTGCGCATCGGGTGCCAGCCAGAACCGATCGGAGGCGGGCAATTGAGGGATCCGGTCACCCAGGCGATAGAGCGGCATAGAAGGATCGCCGTTCTCAGCGCAGCCGTAGCACGACGGGGAAACGACCGCCCTGGGCCGAGACGTGCAGATGAATATTGGCTTCGGGCTGGGAATAGCGCCATGCGCGGGCACCATGGCTCAGCAGCAGCCCGATCAGGTCCTTGGTCTTCGACCGCTTCTCCCGTAGCCCGAGATCTGCGAGCCGGTAGGCCGCTTCGTGGAGCGGATGGAGAACACTGGTCGCCGCCAGCTGCCCGCCATTGTCCTGATCCTCGACGGGACCGTATCTGAAGTCTTTCGATGCCATTCCACTATCCTCGTAAACAGTACAAATCGAGGGTTTTGGGCGACCGTTTTACTGGGCTGCAGCCCAGCAGCGGATTCCCTTTTTCTTCAGTGCATTACAGGCATTCACCGCGTCACGCTGGTCGTCGAAGCCGCCGAAGCGGGCGCGGTAGATCTGGCTGGCGCCATCACCGAAGGCGACCGTGAAGGGGGTGGCGGAACGCAATACCTTTCCGCCTTTCTCCTGCGCATCACGCAGCAGATTCATGGCCAGCTCCTTGTCTGGCGAAGTCCCGATCTGAACCACCCAGCCGGCTGACGGCACCGTAGATGCGGTGGTCATTGCATCGACATCTGGGGGCGTCGTCGCCGCAGCAGCAACGGACTGCGTCGCGGGAGCAGGCGCAACGGCCGCACCTTCGTTCGGCAGATAGGCAGGCGCAGGCTGCGGGACCGGAACCGGAGAAGCATTGGAAGCCGCCGGCGCCACGGGGCGCAGCGTGTTCAGAGCGGCGCTGGCCGCATTACCGGAAGGCGAGGCCGCATAGGCCTGCGCCACGCCATTGTAGCGCGGGTCAGGCAGAGGACCCGTGTGCGGCAGGTTCGGCAAATCTGCGGAGACCGATGCGGTCGCAGCCACCGGCGCGACGGACGTATCGTTCTTGGCAATCAGGTTGCTGCCGCCGCGGGTGCTGGAAGCTGCGGGCAGATAGCGCTGCACCAGATTGGTCATCTGTGCATTGCGGCGTGCGCCGGAGGTGGCGCCGAGCACCACGGCCACGATCGAGCGTCCACCAGCCTCTGCGGATGTGGCAAGATTGTATCCGGCAGCACGCGTATAGCCGGTCTTGATGCCGTCGACGCCGCGCACCTGGCCGAGCAGGCGGTTATGGTTGCCGATGGTCTGCTTGCCGAAGCGGAAGCTGCGGGTCGAGAAGTAACCGTAATACTGCGGGAAATGCTGTCGCAGGGCGATGCCGAGCCGCGCCTGATCGCGCGCGGTCGTCATTTGCGCGGTATTCGGCAGGCCGTGGGCGTTGCGATAGGTCGTCTTGGTCATGCCGAGGCCGCGAGCCTTCGCTGTCATCATCTGTGCAAATCTCTGCTCAGAGCCACCGAGATGTTCCGCGAGAGCCGTGGCCACGTCATTGGCCGAACGGGTGACGAGTGCCAGGATTGCCTGCTCGACCGTGATGCTGCGACCGGTCCCGACGCCGAGCTTCGACGGGGGCTCCTTGGCAGCATTGGCAGAAAAGGGAACCTTGCTGTTCAACGAGATGCGACCAGCCTCCAGCGCTTCGAAGACCATGTAAAGGGTCATCATCTTGGTCAGCGAGGCTGGGTATCGCAGGCTGTCGGCATTCTCGCTGTAGAGCACCTTGCCTGTCTTCGCGTCGATGACGATGCCGGCATATTTGGGATTTGCCTGGACAGTGCCAACGGCAGCGACAAGTGTCACGAAGACCGCAAACGCCGCGAGGACTAGCCGACGCACAGCGGCTGCGAAGTTGGAGCTTCCGAAAACTTTATGCACCACGATACTCTTTAAATCTCACCATTGACGACCGGACGCTCTCCCCCAATCGCGACCATCTCGGTGGACCCTACGGAAATAGGCTTACCAAGAGGTTTATGATGAACGGTCGGTTGATGTTTTGGATTGATTTTTAAGCGCCGAGGCCGGCAGCGCAGCGCTCGCGCGGCTTTCGACATAGTCGCGAACCGCCATGTCGATGGCCTTCCACTGTCCGAGTTGCTCGCTCGAGAAGCGATAAAGGACGGTCAGATCCTCGCCCACATGAATGTCGCGCTGGCAATCGCTCCCGGTCGGCTTTTCGCCTGCCTTGGGCAGCATGCACCGAATGGCGTAGCTCGATCCGTCCGGAAGCTCGCCGGTCAGCAGGCTCTCGCCTTCGTAGCCGGTGCCCGTCTCGAAGGTGTGAAGGGTCAGCCCGGCCGGGCCGGTGGCGCTCCCGTCCGACAGCAGGTGACGATAGATCGGCTCCACCCGCCCTGACATGTCGCGGGACATGGTGCTCTGCGAGATCTGTAGGAAGAGCAGCGAATGTGCGAGCGAAAGGTCGTCGAACCGGCGGCGCTGGGCACTGGAGTAGCCTGTCATCTCGGGCCAGAGCAGATACATGTCGACCCGCTCGGCGATGCCAGCCGTGCGCTGATTTTCGAACCGGATGGTATTGGCGGGAACGGAGAGCCTGTCGCGACCAACGATCATGTTGACGATCTCGGTGCTCTCGCTGTGCCCTGCGCGTGATAGGCGCTCACCATAGGAGCGGCCGAACCAGCTGATCGCGACCGAGGCAAGGGCAAGCACCAGGATGCTGAGGGTGGCCATGACGAGGAAGCGCGTGGAGATCAGCGGCATGCGCCCATCATCGGCCTGCAAACTGTTGGGGTTGCCCCGCACCATGCCCTCGTCCTTTCGGCGCGGCACATCCCATGGCGGCCGCGACATCAGAGTTCGGCGATCGTGGTTAATTTGCAGTTAAAGGCGGGGCGCGGACCTCGTCAAAAAAGGAGAGCCGGTCCCGGTTGGACGGGACCGGCTCATTGGCTCCGGTCGGGGGACGGGTAGGCGGGGACAGACCGGGCCAGAAGCGAATACGAAGCGACTTACGGCGACACGCTGCCGACGATTCCTGCGCGGCCATCCTGGAGCTTCACCCAGCGACCGGGATTGCTCGAGGACTGACGTTTCAGGTAGGTGTATTCCGTTTCCGACCACAGCAGCACCTTGTTGCGCATGTTGTCGAGAATGAAGTCGCCGTGATCGGTGCGGACGGTCAGCACGGCGTGGCCTTCACCGTTCGGCTGCAGCACGACGGTCATCAGCAGATCGGCGGGATCGACGCCGCGATCGACCAGCATCTTGCGCTTCAGCAGCGCGAAGTCTTCACAGTCGCCGACGCTGCGGGGGTAGGCCCAGCGCTCTTCGACACCATAGATTTCCATGTCGGTCAGGGGCGTGATCGAGCTGTTGACGGTGTAGTTGACTTCGAGAATTGCCTTCCAAAGGTCCTCGGTCAGCACCATCGGGCCGCTGTCAGTCTGGCTTCCGGCGCATTCTCCGGAATAGGTCTGGCAGAATTCATAGTGTCCGATCGGCGGATTGGCCTTGCCGACGATTTGCATGTTGGCCGGCATCGCCGAAACCTGAAAGGCCAGAGCGCCTGCGATGGCGGCGGCCAGAGTTCCAATACCCAGATTTTTCTTTGTTGTCATTGGTTGCCTCCTGGTAGTGGAGACAGCAATGACAGAGATAATTTGATGGGCCGCGAAGAATAGCGGTAAGATTAGGCGAGAAATAAATGCAAATCAGATTCTATATTTACATGTATTTGCGTTTTATTTGATTATGTATTGATGAAAATAAAGATCAAATTTGAGCGACATTTTACCGATTGCATCGGGGTCAGGGCCTGAAAATCCGGATTTGTCGTTAGGAAACATGGGCTTGATGGCTTGCAGTTGAATGATGACTGTTGAGGCGGCCAAGGTCGTGCGGCCGATCGGACGCGTGTTTGGGTGCGAGGCTGACGGGGTCAGGGGCGTGGACCAGACCGTCGGGCCTTAGTTTTTCGTCCGATCTGGCACAAAAATTTTTTGGAAAACATGTGCCGCTCTGGGACGATCTCGGCATGCGGCAATGAAAAAGGCGCCTCACGGGGTCCGTGGGCGCCTTGAATGCCAGATATGAATGCCTTCAGAGGAATTCGGTGAGCGCTTCCTTCGATTGAAGGGATAGGAATTCGATGGCAACACCTTCCATGAAGTGACGAACGACGCGACCACGCATATTGCCGAGCCGGACCGCAGACCCAATAGGAGGCCGGATGTCGATATCGACAGCTGCACCCGACAGCGAGAGGTCCATCAGGCGGCAGGGATATGTTTTGCCGTCCTCGAGTGTAAGTTCGGTGCGGGTCTGCCGCGGTGTCAGACGATCGTGACGACGGTCTTCCGGAAGGCCGAGTTCATGTTTGTTCGCGATCCAGGTGAGCTGGGCCGCGAGCTTCTCGCGCTTGCGGATGGTGGCGTTGATCGTAATGACGAAGCCGTCTTCGGTAAGCTTGACGACCGTGCCTTCGATGCGTCCAAGGTGATCGATGTATGCGACAACCCGTTCACCCGGTCGCGGCATGCCCGCGCAGGCAAAACGCACGTCGCCCGGCGACATGTCGACGACCTTGCAGACATACTCTTCGTAATTGGCAAGCATGAGCCTGCCCTGCAGGCTGACGGCGACGCGCTGGAATGCGCGCTGCTGTCCCGGCGAGGCGATCGTGTTGCTCTGGCTTGCCTGGGTCGAGTACATCATGGAAGTTCTGTCTGTTCCTCTGTGTCTCAAGATTAGCCGTTGAGCCGTTAATATAGTGTTTGCTTTTGGCCATGCTTTTTCCAGACGGAACGTCATTCTGTTCTGGGTTAAGGTTAAAAGTGGCTTTCCATTGTCGGGCTGCCGCGGAAATGGCATGACGGCCTCATCACACGCGAAGCAAAGCCTTCGGCACCAACTCCAGTCGGCGCGACGATCCGCCCGGCGCCACCAAGGCCACTCGGTCCACCGGGCGGCCTTTTTTTTGGTCTCTGCTTGCATTACCTGATGGATGGCGCAGCGGAAGGATAGCTAGATGCAGGATGACACAGGATCTCGTGGCGAAGGCAGCGCGACCAATGAGGCAGGTCAGACGTCATATCTGCAGGACCCACCGTCCAATCCTCCCGTCTTCAACCTGCCGGCGGGTATCCTGGCCGCCCTTGCCTTGATCTGTGGCATTTACGGCATTCAGGAATTTTTGCTGTCTCCCGCCCTGAATCAATGGATTGCAGTGGAGTTCGGCTTCTCTCCCATCCGGTACATTTATCCGCTTGACGAGCAATCCCTGGCGTGGCTGTGGACGCCGATTAGCTATTCCCTTCTGCATGGCAGCTTCGAACATCTCGCCTTCAACAGTCTCTGGCTGGCCGCCTTCGGCACACCGGTTTGCCGCCGCATCGGCGAAACACGCTTTCTCCTGTTCTGGGTGATATCGTCGGTCGCGGCCGCCGCACTTCATGCGCTGGTGAACTGGGGAGTGCCATCGCTGATGGTCGGTGCCTCCGGCGTTATCTCGGCCTTGATGGGTGCGGCATGCCGATTCGCATTTGGCGAACGGCAACGCAGCCTGATGCGTTCGGGTGGCCGCGAGCCTCCCTTGCTCTCCGTCGGCCAGGCGCTCGCTGATCGCACGGTACGTGTCTTCATCATCGTCTGGTTTCTCGGAAACCTCGCGATTGCCCTCGGTCTGCCGATGATCGGTGCCGATTCGGCGGCGATTGCCTGGGACGCCCATATCGGAGGCTTCCTGCTCGGATTCTTCTGTTTCGCCGTTTTTGATCCCCATAGCCATCGCCACACGGCCGCTTGAAACCGTGCCAGTTGCATTCTTGCTGAATTGAGGGCACCCTTTTTGATGGGCGGCCTGAGGAGGATCGGGCTGCCTTCCGAGTGTTCTATGCGAGGAGGAACGCATGCCTGCATCAGCCAGAAGCATACTCGAACAAAAGGGCCGTAACGTCATCACGATCAGCCCGACCGTTAGCCTCGGCGAGGCTGCCCGGGTGCTCGAAGAGCACAAGATCGGTGCTGTCGTCGTTGTCGGCATGGAAAGCCGCATCGTCGGAATCTTCACGGAGCGTGACGTTGTGCGCGCTATCGGAACCGCTGGCAAGGACGCTTTCGACCAGCCCGTCTCCGTCTTCATGACCGCAAACGTCTATCGCTGCCGCGAGGAGACCAGCGTCAACGAACTGATGGAACTGATGTCGAGCCGCCGTTTCCGCCACGTGCCCGTCGAGGACAACGGCAAGCTGTCCGGCATTATCTCCATCGGTGACGTGGTCAAGTCGCGCATTCGCGAGATCGAACAGGAAGCGGAGCACATCAAGGCGTACATCGCCGGCTGACCCAGCGGTTTGCGCATGCACATGTTTGAAGGCGGTGCCTGCGCCGCCTTCAACGAAGAACGGCTTCCTGCATGCGTCGGATTTCGGTCACCCGCACCTTGGTCTCTTCATAGCCCCGCTCGATCGCTTCGCCGGCGCGGTGGAATTCCGACAGGCCGATATCATTGAGTCGGGGATGCAGCGCGAGATCCGGCGGATCTCCGGCAAGGCGTGCCCGCGATATGCGGTCCTGGATGATGTTGAAGGCCTGAACCATCACCCCGGTGAGGCCAACCTTGTTCGGCGCTCTTGACGTCTCCTCACTGGCCTTGTCAGGCGTGGAGGCCTTGTGTTTCACCACCGCCGAGCGCCCGAAGACGTCGTAATGCAGGTTGACGGCCATCACCAGCGGCTGTTCATAGGCCCGGCAGACCGAAACAGGCACCGGATTGACCAGGGCGCCATCGATGAGCGTGCGATTGTTGCAGTGGATGGGCTCGAAAATGCCGGGCAGGGCATAGGACGCCCGAAGCGCCGTAATCAGGCTTCCGCCATCGATCCAGACTTCGTGGCCGCTATTGAGCTCTGAGGCGACCGCCACAAAAGGTTTCGGCAAATCTTCAACCCTCAGCCCCTCGAGATGCTCCTGCATACGCTTGGTGAGCCGCATGCCGCCCAAAAGCCCGCCGCCACCGATGGTGAGATCGAGCAGTGATGCGATGCGGCGCATGGTCAGCGATCGCGCAAAGGCTTCGAGTTCGTCGAGCTTGCCGGCCAGATAGCATCCGCCGACGAGCGCGCCGATCGAGGTGCCCGCGATCATGCCGACTTCGATACCCTCCTCGTCCAGCGCCCTGAGGACGCCGATATGCGCCCAGCCACGGGCGGCACCACCGCCCAGGGCGAGCGCCACCTTTGCCTTCGCCTTCTTTTCAGGAAGAACCGGTCCGGATGGCGATGTCGCGCCATCCTTGGCGGGCTGCGCTACCGTCGCGCCGCCATGCGAAATCATACTCCAGTTCAGCATCTCCGTACCCCATAAGCTGAACACTCCGGCTCATATTAGGACACTGTCTGCTTACGATTTCGTTATGCAAGGGGCATGCGTCAATGGCCGTAGACGTGATCGGGATCGAAATGCCGGTGATCGTCGGCAATCGTCAGCGACGCTTTGCCATCCACGACCTGAGCCGTCCTATAGAAGCAGGAGCGGCGGCCCGTGTGGCAGGTGGCATCGTGCCCGGCAACTTCCACCTTCAGCCAGATCGCATCCTGGTCGCAATCGACCCGCATTTCCTTGACCGTCTGCAGATTGCCGGAGCTTTCGCCCTTCTTCCAGATCTTGCCCCTCGAGCGGCTGTAGTAGTGGCCGATGCCGGTCTCGAGCGTCAGCGCGATGGCCTCGGCATTCATATGCGCGACCATCAGCAGTTCGCCGTCACGCGCATCGGTGACCACGGCGGTGACCAAACCGTGATCGTCGAACTTCGGCGTGAAGGCGAGGCCTTCCTCAAGGATTTTCTTGTCGCTCGAGGGCGCATCGAAAGCAAAACCAGACATGTCAAAACTCGCGAGCTTAACGGCCCCGAACCATGGACATGAAGCGGGCCTGCTCGGCTGCATTGTCCTTGAAGGCGCCGGTGAATGTTGTGGTGAGCGTCGTGGACCCCGTCTTCTGGATCCCGCGCATCGCCATGCACATATGCTCGGCCTCAAGGAAAACCGCAACCCCGCGCGGCTTGAGCGTCTCGTCGATCGCCTGGGCGATCTGCGCGGTCATGTTCTCCTGAGTCTGCAGGCGCTTTGCGAACACATCGACGATACGCGCGATCTTCGACAGGCCAAGCACGCGGCCCTTCGGCAGATAGGCGACATGCGCCTTGCCGATCACCGGCAGCATGTGATGTTCGCAATGCGAGAAGAAGGAGATGTCGCGCACCAGGACCATGTCGTCATAGCCGCCGACTTCCTCGAAGGTCCGGCCGAGCACGTCGTCAATGTCGGCGCTGTAGCCTGAGAACAATTCCTCAAAGGCCTTTGCGACACGCGAAGGCGTATCGAGCAGGCCCTCGCGTTCCGGATCATCGCCCGCCCACAACAGAAGCGTACGCACAGCCTGCTCGGCTTCTTCGCGGGTGGGGCGCGGGGCTTCGACGGTCAGTTTCTTGACGATGGCATCCATGGCCTTGATCTCCCGGTCCCGCCCAAGGCGAGCCGCTGGTTTGGCTTTGCCGGATTGTAAATGCGTAATGCGGCTCATAATGCAAGTCCGTTGTCGATCGGTTCGGAGAGAAGATTGTCCGCCCCAAGGGACGGCTTGCGTTTGTTCTGTGCCCGTCCCTCCGATATAGTGGCTGATCAGTAGGATGATAAGACGGTGCCTGCGACATGATGATGGCTGCATTGCTGCAGTCAGTCCCTATATACGGGAGAAGCGCCGGAGCGGATTGACCATGGACGACATCTACAACACCAAGATCCTCGAATTTGCCGGAAACATCGGCCGCATCGGGCAACTCGCCGATGCCGACGCCGTCTCTGAAAAGCATTCGAAGCTCTGCGGCTCGAAGGTGAGGGTGTATCTGAAGGTCAAGGATGGCATGGTCACGGATTTCGCCCATGAGGTGAAGGCCTGTGCGCTCGGCCAGGCCTCGTCCGGCATCATGGCCCGCCACGTGGTCGGTGCAAGCGCCGGGGAGTTGCGCAAGGCACGGCTCGATATGCTGGCGATGCTGAAGGAGGACGGCGAGGGGCCGGAAGGGCGTTTCGAGGACATGCGTTTCCTCAAACCCGTGCGGGACTACAAGGCCCGCCACGCCTCGACCATGCTGACCTTCGATGCTGTGGTCGATTGTCTGGATCAGATCGAACATCCCGCCATGCCTGCCGAGGCGAGCTGATCATGTGCAACGGCCCCGACTGTGGGCATGAGCGGTCTCCTGTAGTCCCAAGAAGCCGCAACTGGCAGGGTCCGTTTCGCAAGACCCCGGGCCGCCTGTTCGGCATGGGCTTCATTCGCCTCTACCAGCTGACCTTCTCGAGCCTTGTCGGCAGCTCCTGCCGGCATATGCCGACGTGCTCTGAATACGGCTACGAGGCCGTGGCGCGTCATGGCCTCTGGTCCGGTGGCTGGTTGACCCTTTTCAGGGTCGCCCGTTGTGGACCCGGCGGCACCTGGGGTCCCGATCCCGTACCGGAAACGCTGGGGAGCGGCTTTTCCTGGTACACGCCCTGGCGCCTCTGGATCTTCGGCCGCAAGCAAGGCGGCTGACGGCGATCGAGGTTCGCGGCATAGTTGGACTGTCGATTCGCTTTACGGAAGCACCGCGCCATGCCTATGCCGCTCGAATATCGTCAGGCCTCCGCCGACTTTGACGCCTTCATGAAGGATCTGGTCGCCACCTCGATGATCCAGACGTCTCACCAGGCATACACCATGCTGCAGGCGGTTCTGCAGGTTTTCCGGCACCGCCTGACAGTCGGGCAAGCGATTGCCTTTGCCAATGTCCTGCCGCCTGTCCTGCGCGCCATCTTTGTCAGCGACTGGGACACCGAGGCGCCGATAAAGCCCTTTGCCGATCGTGATACGCTGATGAAGGAGGTTCTGGCCTTTCGCCACGACCACAATCTCTCGACCGATACCGCCATCGAGGACGTCACGTCGACCATCCGCCGCCACGTCGATTCGGCAGCCTTCGAGCGGATCCTCAGCGCACTTCCACCGGAAGCGCACAGCTTCTGGTTCATGAACCAGGCCTAGCAAGATCCTTTACTCCGCAGCACTTTCGGCCTATCAAGCGCCGGTTCGTGGCGGGGTTCATTATCCCGCAATTTTCACCACCCGCATTCGTTGGCGGGACTGGATCAGGAGACATTTATGTCGGCTTCCGTATCTCTCACTTTCCCCGATGGTTCCATCCGCGAATTCGCAGCCGGCACGACCGGTGCGCAGGTCGCTGAATCCATTTCCAAGTCGCTTGCCAAGAAGGCCGTCGCCATTGCGCTCGATGGCACCTTGCGCGACCTCTCAGACCCCATCGTTGACGGCAAGATCGAGATCGTCACCCGCACCGATCCGCGTGCGCTGGAACTCATCCGCCACGATGCCGCCCATGTGATGGCCGAGGCCGTGCAGGAACTCTGGCCCGGCACGCAGGTCACCATCGGCCCGGTGATCGAGAACGGCTTCTATTACGACTTCGCCAAGGCTGAGCCCTTCACGCCCGACGATCTGCCGAAGATCGAAAAGAAGATGAAAGAGATCATCCAGCGCAACAAGCCCTTCACCAAGGAAGTCTGGTCGCGCGACAAGGCCAAGGAAGTTTTTGCCTCCAAGGGCGAAAAGTACAAGGTCGAGCTGGTCGATGCGATCCCGGAAGACCAGGATCTGAAGATCTATTATCAGGGCGACTGGTTCGACCTCTGCCGTGGGCCGCATATGGCCTCCACCGGGCAGATCGGCATGGCCTTCAAGCTGATGAAGGTGGCCGGCGCCTATTGGCGCGGTGACAGCAACAATGCCATGCTGAGCCGCATCTACGGCACCGCCTTTGCCGAACAGGAAGATCTGGACCGTTATCTGCACATCCTCGCCGAAGCCGAAAAGCGCGATCACCGCAAGCTCGGCCGTGAAATGGACCTCTTCCATTTCCAGGAAGAAGGCCCGGGCGTCGTCTTCTGGCACGGCAAGGGCTGGCGCATGTTCCAGACGCTCACCTCCTATATGCGTCGCCGTCTCGAAGGCACCTACCAGGAAGTCAACGCCCCTCAGGTGCTCGACAAGTCGCTGTGGGAGACCTCCGGTCACTGGGGCTGGTACCAGGAGAACATGTTTGCGGTGAAATCCGCCCATGCCTTCACCCACCCGGACGACGAAGAAGCCGACCAAAAGGTCTTCGCGCTGAAGCCGATGAACTGCCCGGGCCACGTGCAGATCTTCAAGCATGGTCTCAAATCCTATCGCGAGCTTCCGGTCCGTCTCGCCGAATTCGGCACGGTTCACCGCTATGAAGCCTCCGGCGCGCTGCATGGCCTGATGCGTGTGCGTGGCTTCACGCAGGACGATGCGCACGTTTTCTGCACGGAAGAGCAGATGGCAGCCGAATGCCTGCGCATCAACGATTTGATTCTATCCGTCTACGAGGACTTCGGCTTCGGCGAAATCGTCGTGAAGCTCTCGACCCGTCCGGAAAAGCGCGTTGGCTCCGACGAGCTCTGGGATCGCGCCGAAAGCGTGATGATGGATGTCCTGAAGCAGATCGAGGAACAGTCCGGCGGACGCATCAAGACCGGGATCCTGCCGGGCGAGGGCGCCTTCTACGGTCCGAAGTTCGAATACACGCTGCGCGACGCCATTGGCCGTGAATGGCAGTGCGGCACGACCCAGGTCGACTTCAACCTTCCGGAACGTTTCGGGGCCTTCTACATCGACCAGAACTCGGAAAAGGTTCAGCCGGTCATGATCCATCGCGCCATCTGCGGCTCGATGGAGCGTTTCCTGGGTATCCTGATCGAGAACTTCGCCGGCCATATGCCGCTGTGGTTCGCTCCGCTGCAGGTTGTCGTGGCAACGATCACTTCGGATGCCGACGACTACGGTCGCGAAGTGGCCGAGCAGCTCCGCGATGCCGGCCTGCATGTCGAAACGGACTTCCGCAACGAGAAGATCAACTACAAGGTTCGCGAGCACTCCGTGACCAAGGTCCCGGTCATCATCGTCTGTGGCAAGCGCGAAGCGGAAGAAAAGACCGTCAACATCCGCCGCCTCGGGTCTCAGGAGCAGGTGTCGTTGCCCCTGGCCGAAGCCGTTGCCATGCTGGCGGGCGAAGCGACCCCTCCGGATGTCAAGCGCAAGCTTGCCAGCCACAAGGTCTGACAAAAAAACACCGTCTGGCAGCGCTTTTGTCGCTGTCAGACGGCTGTCACTAAAACGGCATATGACGGTATAATGACTCCCCGCCCATCTGGAGCCTTCCCGTGAAGTTCAAAGAACTGTCTTATGCCAATGAGCGCGACCCCAAGCTGAAGCGCTGGTTCATCCGCTCGATTGAAGGCCTGTCCGGCCGCGACCGATACACACGGCTCTACGAGATCTGGCGCAACGACATCGTCGGCAAGACCGATCGCGTCTTCGGCAAGATGCTCGATCTGATCAATGTCGATCTGAAGGTCGATGGGGCGTGGCCGCCGGCAAACATTCCCGATGGTCCGATCGTCATTGTTGCCAATCATCCCTTCGGTATCGGCGACGGCATCGCTGTTCTCGCGCTCGCAGAGCAGCTCGGTCGGCCGTTCCGGGTCCTGATCAACAACGAACTCCTGAAGGTGCCGGAAATGGCGCCTTACTCGCTGCCCGTCTCCTTCGAGGAAACCAAGGAAGCGCTGGCGATCAACATGCAGACACGCCACGAGGCCCTGCGGCTGCTGAAGGAAGGTGTCACCGTGGTGATTTTCCCTGCGGGCGGTGTCGCAACCGCCAAGAAAGGCTTTGGCCGTGCCGAAGATTTGCCGTGGAAGATGTTCCCGGCCAAGCTCATCCAGGCCGCCAAGGCCAATGTCGTGCCTGTGTATTTTGAAGGACAGAACGGCAGGCTCTTCCATCTCGCCAGCAAGATATCGCTGACGCTTCGCATCTCCCTCTTGATCCGTGAATTCCGCCGCCTGTCGGGGTCAACGATACGGGCACGCGTCGGCGAACTCATCCCCTGGGCCGAACTAAGCAGCCATGCCGATCGCAAGGATCTGCTCGCGCGGCTGTTTGGCGCGGTCTTCAGCATGGCGCCCGTTGAACGCAAGAAGGTCAGCCGCGCGGCCTGAACGTATCAGGATTGGTCGAGCAGCAATTCGACATCCATGTTGACGCCGGCCTTGACCTCGAAGTCCTTTTGAAACAGTTGGTCCTTGTTGCGCGCAACAGCCGTGTACTGCCCTTCAGCAAGGACCATGACGGGAAAGGCACTGACGCTTTCTGCAACGATGTCACCGCCGGATGTCAGGACCGACCAGGCGGTATCTGCGATGGCTTCCCCGCCTTCTTCAGAAACAAGCTTGAAGCCGACCTGGGAAGCACGATGCTGAATGGTCGCTTCCGTAAGTTCCCCGGCCTTGACCGAGATGTCGGCCCGGACAACCGCGTTGATCGAGCCGTATTCGGACACCACATGATACGTGCCGGCATTCAGCCGAACGATGGTATTCGGCTTGACATCTGCAAGGACCAGACCCCGTTCACCGTCTTCCCGCACTTCGGAAGAATAAATGTCGAAGCTCAGCTGTTTGTCGGGAATATGCGTGTCGGAACCCGAAATGGCGTTGAGCGACATGCCGCCCGCATCAAGCACCAGAACCTGATCGTCGACATTACCTTCCGTGGGCACGCTCAACTTCTTCGTCGCACCGGCCCGACCGAAGGAAACATTCACGAAATAATCGCCCGGCGCGAGCTGGAACGCAGCCGAACCGCCTTCGGCGCTGGCGAGAAGCGGCAGCTTCCCATCGGCACCGGGGATGGGGCTGAACACCCGCCAGGACAGGCCGTGCTGCATCGGCTGGCCATTTTCGGTGAGCTTCGCATCAAGCCTCACGCTGCGCCCCTGGGTGGCATTGGCAATAGCCCCGGCCGCTGGCGCAGAAAAAGCCTTCAGCTTCGGCATCTTGGTCGAGCCGTTCAATTGCTTGAAGGTATCGAAAGCTTCCTGGGCAAAAACAGGAAACGCCGCAGCCGAGGCCACCAGGAGCCAGAGCAGCAGTCGAACCAGACCATCTTGGCGGAGCATGCGACGCACTATGTGTTGACTTCCTTCCCAATGCCGGCAACTTCAAGCCGAACCGCGTGGCAATTTCAAGACCTGCCGACACCGCCAAGGCCTATGAAGGTATCAAGAAAATGAAAAAAGACATCAAGCTGCTCGATTATCTCGCAGTTCGCCGCTCCGTGCCTGCATTCCAGATGTGTGAGCCGGGACCGGACAAGAAGCAAATCGAGTCGATTCTGACGCTGGCGGTCCGCGTTCCAGACCATGGCAAGCTCGCCCCCTGGCGCTTCATCGTCTACCGGGGTGAAGAGCGCGTTCGGATCGGTGAGCAACTGTTGACGATGGCTTTGCAGAAGAACCCGGACCTGTCCGAGGAGATGGTTCAGGTCGAGCGCGCCCGCTTTACCCGCGCCCCCGTCGTGATCGCGGTGGTATCGACGGCCGCTCCGCATGCGAAAATTCCGGAATGGGAACAGGTCATGTCCGCTGGTGCCGTCTGCCTCAATCTGCTGATGGCGGCCAACGCCCATGGCTACGTGTCCAACTGGCTCACGGAATGGTTTGCCTTCGATGAACGGGCCTACCCACTTCTCGGCGTCAAACCGGGTGAAAAGGTGGCCGGTTTCATCCATATCGGCTCGACCGAGTTCCCGATCGTCGAGCGTCCGCGACCAGCGCTGGAGGACGTCGTCTCCTGGCGCGGCGACGGGCACTGATGTTCTGGGATACCGCAACGAATGCCCATGGCATGGCGCACGATCCCTTCAAGGCGATCGTGGCACCGAGACCGATCGGCTGGATTGGCACCAAGGGGAGGGACGGCAGCCGCAATCTGTCGCCCTACTCCTTTTTTAACGCCGTCGGCGATCGCCCGAAGATGGTGATGTTCTCGTCCAGTGGCCGCAAGGACAGTCTGCGCAATGTCGAAGAAACCGGTGTCTTCACCGCAAGCTTCGTCAGCCGTGCGCTGATCGACCGGATGAATGCATCATCTGCCGCAGTCCCCTATGGCACGGACGAATTCGATCTGGCGGGCCTGGCGGCAACCCCCGCCAAGCTCGTAGATGCGCCCTATGTCGGTGAAGCGGTGGCTGCGCTCGAATGCCGCGTGACCAAGGTCCTGACCTTGCCCGACATGCATGGAAACGAGACCGACAGTCACGCGGTCTTTGGCCAGGTGGTTGGAATTCATATCGACGAAGCGGTCATCCGCGATGGCCGCTTCGATCTCGCCGCTGCCGATCCGATCATGAGGCTCGGCTATATGGACTATGCCGGTATGGGCCCGGTCTTCGAGTTGAGGCGGCCGAACCAGCAAACCTGATCTGCGACCATCGGGACCAAGAGCCCTTCAGCGTGATGTTTTTCTGGTTAACGGACGTGGTGAACGTTTCTTAAACACTTTGAACCTACTGTCGAAATCACCGAAATGCTTCGGTATCTGGACTGGTAAAGAGTGGGTTCGGCTTTGATCGTTGCAGCTTTTCTCAGGTGGGTCGAAACAGCGAAGTCGCATGAGCGGGCGCGTGCCGCAAACGCTCTGGCGCGCGCCTATCTGAAGTCCGACATGGAGCCGCAGGAGCGCCAGTCTGCCCTGATGGCGATGACCTATCTGTTGGATGACCCGTCGCCTCAGGTTCGCCTGGCCCTGGCCGACGCTCTTGCCCATGAAGCGCGGGCGCCCCGCACGCTGATGGTCTCTCTAGCAGAGGATCAGCCAGAGATCGCCTCGGCTGTCATCCTTCATTCCCCCGTTTTGTGTGACGCGGACCTCGTCGACATCGCGGGACGCGGTACGGTGGAAACGCGCGCCCTGATCGCTGCGCGCCGTGAGGTTAACGTCGGCGTCGCGGCAGCGCTTGCCGAAATCGGCGATGCGGCTGAACTCGAGGTGCTCCTGGAGAATCCCGGAGCCCGAATCACAGTTTTCACGTTGCGCAGGATTGCCGAGCGTCATGGCCGGAGCGACCGCATCCGCGCCCTTCTTCTGGAACGCGAGGATCTGACAAGCGCCGTGCGCCAGCTCTTGGTCCAGTTTGTCGCCGAAGCTCTTGCGGGGTCCGATCTGGTGGTCGGAGCCATCGGCAGCCGCCGCATTGAGCGAATCGCACGCGAAGCCGGCGACACTGCGACGATCGCGCTTCTGGCTGATGTCCATGGAGATGAACTCACCCGACTGACCGATCAACTGCGTTGTGCCGGTCGCTTGACGCCCGCCTTCCTGATGCATGCGCTTTGTGCCGCGCGCACCGACTTCTTCTCCTCAGCGATCGTGGCAATCTCCGGATTGGAGGAACGCCGCGTCAGATCGATCTTGGCGACGGGGCGCTTCCATGCGGTCCGTGCTCTCCTGGAATCAGCGGGACTGAGTCGCGACGTAAGCTCGCTGTTTGTTGAAGCGATCATGCTGTGGAGAAATCTGATCCAGTCGGCCAGCGGCATTGAGCTTGATCACATTGCCCAGCGTCTCGTGCAGCGTTACCGTGGCGATGCCAGTCTGAGCGAGCCGGCTCGCGCCTTGATCGACATGGTCGAGCGGCTGGCCATTGCGGAAGAGCGACGGATGGCACGCGATTATGCAACCGGTTTTGCCCTGGCCGCAGCCTGATCCGGTCAGGGGATGATTTTCTTCGCCACCCAGGAGTAACTCTCCGACACGACGTGGATGGGCTTCTCGAAGATCATCTTGATCTCAGCCGTGCCGGGAAGGACCTCGCGTACTGCGTCGATGGCCTTGTCCTTGAGGGTCTTCTTCTGCTCTTCGGTTGGTTCAGGCACGGCGGCTGCCTGCGTCATGTC
Source organism: Rhizobium sp. AQ_MP (assembly GCF_014237835.1). Lineage (GTDB taxonomy): Bacteria > Pseudomonadota > Alphaproteobacteria > Rhizobiales > Rhizobiaceae > Allorhizobium. The sequence continues at coordinate 38,450 of NZ_JACJVI010000008.1, read as the reverse complement.
GGGCTGTGCCGCAAGCGCGTCGGTGATCTCCGGCGGTGGCATCTGGCAGACGGCGACCGCAGTGGGATAGCCGATATTCGTATAGCGCCCGAGAACCTGCTCAGAAGCCGCGTTGCAAAGGTCGATGGAAACAAAGCGTTCCGGAGGCGTTTCGACGAACTCGCATTGGCTGACGCTATCGTCGCAGCCAAGGATCGTCATCATGATCAGGGCGGTCTTCATTTCTGCGCTCCGAAGGACTTCTTAGGGGGAGGAAGAAACATGAGGATTGGAGCCAAACCAAGGCGTGCCGGGCCTGGAATTTCCGGGGGATCGATTACATCGAAAAAGTCATGGAGCCGACTAAGTTGGGCGGTCCGGTGTCATCCCGTCGAAAGTCGACGCGCTTCCGGCTCAGCCTGCTGAACTAGATCGAGTTCCCCCTGGGCCTCGACGCTTGACCCTTCGTCGGACAGTTCGACCTCGCGGATCCACTCCCGCCAGATCGACACGAGCAGCGCCATCAGCACCGGCCCCAGGAACAGCCCCAGGAAACCCATGGTTTTCACACCGCCCACCAGGCCGAAGAAGGTCGGCAGGAAAGGGAGCTGGATGGGGCCACCGACGAGTCTTGGGCGAACCGTCTTGTCGACGATGAAGAGTTCAATGGAACCCCACGCGAAGAGCGCCACACCCTCGACCAGCGAACCACTGGCCACGAGATAGATCGATACAAGCGTGAACGACAGCGGTGCGCCGCCCGGGATGAGTGCCATGACGCCGGTGATGACGCCGAGCGTGACAGGCGAGGGCACGCCGGCCAGCCAATAGGCAATACCCAAAATGATGCCCTCAGCGATAGCGATCAGCGTCATGCCGGTCACGGTCGAGCTGATCGTTGCGGGAACGACGCGGGAAATACGTTCCCAGCGATTGGGGAGAATGCGCTCACCGAGCAGGTCGAGCTGACGGGAGAAGCTGGCGCCATCGCGATAGACGAAGAACAGCGCGATCAGCATGAAGAGTAGCGTCAGAACGAGATGGAAGATACCGTCGCCGGCCGCGATGACAGCCCTGTAGATGTTGCCGATATTGGCACCGCTCACCATCTGGATCAGTTCTCCGATCGCACCCGGCTCACCGATATACTCGTACCATTGTTCCGCGAGCCAATCGCCAACGCGGGGGAGCGCGGCAATCCAGGCCGGCGGCGCGGCGCCGGTTTCATTGGCCTGTGACGCCCAACTGATCCACTGGCGCATTTCATCCACGGCATAGGAAATCGCGATTCCGATGGGGATGATGAGAAAGGTCAGGATGGCGATCAGCGCGATGGTTGCGCCGATCGTCGTATTGCCGCCGATCCGAGCGAGCAGCCGGCGATAAAGCGGCCAGCTGGCAAAGGCAATGACCAGCGCGGCCAGCACCGGCACGACGAATCCATGGAAGAAATAGATGGCGGCTATGCCGATCAGCACCAGCAACCAGCGTGCCATCGAGATCGGTGTGATCAGTGCCATTCGGTGGGCAGTCGCCTGACCGAGCCAACGCGGCCCTCTGGGCGGGGTGTGGATTTCAGCCTGGCTCACGATCTCGAACGTCCCGTTGAAGCTGCCCTGCATATGGAGCATTATCGCTCTGGACACAAGCGGCGGCGCCACTCATCGCGGTTGCCGCCTCAAATGTCGAGATTCTCAGCGAAGGCAGCACGCTCCTGGATGAACCGGAAGCGGGCTTCGGGCTTGGTTCCCATGAGGGCATCCACGGCGTCCCGCGTACCCTCGAAGTCGACTTCATCGATCTCCACCTTCAGCAGCGTGCGCTTGCCCGGATCCATGGTGGTTTCCTTGAGCTGTGCCGGCATCATTTCGCCGAGACCTTTAAAGCGACCGATTTCGACCTTCTTGCCCTTGAACACCGTTTCCATCAGCTCCGCCCGATGCGCGTCGTCACGGGCATAGACCGTCTTTGCACCCTGGCGGATGACATAAAGCGGCGGCACCGCCAGATAGAGGTGATTGCCCCGGATGAGTTCCGGCATTTCCTGGTAAAAGAAGGTGATCAGCAGCGACGCGATATGCGCGCCGTCAACGTCGGCATCTGTCATGACGATGATGCGCTCGTAGCGCAGATCTTCCTCGCGGTACTTTGAGCGCGTACCGCAACCGAGTGCCTGGATCAGATCGGCGATCTGCTGGTTGGCCATCAGCTTTTCGCGGCTTGCCGAACCGACATTCAGGATCTTGCCGCGCAGCGGCAGGATCGCCTGATTGGCACGGTTGCGCGCCTGCTTGGCCGAGCCACCGGCCGAGTCACCTTCGACGATGAAGAGTTCCGCACCTTCGGCCGTATTCTGCGAGCAATCCGCGAGCTTGCCCGGCAGGCGCAGCTTGCGCACGGCCGTCTTGCGGTTGACTTCCTTCTCCTTGCGGCGGCGCAGGCGCTCTTCAGCGCGCTCGATCACCCAGTCGAGCAGCTTTGCCGCCTCGTTCGGGTTGTCGGCGAGATAGTGGTCGAAGGGGTCGCGCAGTGCGTTTTCGACGATGCGCTGGGCCTCGACGGTCGCGAGTTTGTCCTTGGTCTGTCCGACGAATTCCGGCTCGCGAATGAAGACCGAGAGCATTCCGACCGCCGAGATCATCACGTCGTCGGTGGTGATCTGCTGCGCCCGCTTGTTCTGTGTGAGTTCCGCGTAGTTCTTAAGGCCCTTGGTCAGCGCAATGCGAAGGCCCGCCTCATGCGTGCCGCCTTCGGGTGTCGGGATCGTGTTGCAATAGGAGTGGACCTGTGGATCACCACCATACCAAGTGATGGCCCATTCCAGCGCGCCGTGGCCGCCGGTCTTTTCCGTCTTGCCGGCGAAGATCTCGCGGGTAACCGTGAAGTCCTTGCCGAGTGTGGCAGCGAGATAGTCCTTCAGACCTCCGGGGAAATGGAAGACCGCCTTTTCCGGAATATCACCACCCTCCGGCACCATGCCGGGGTCGCAGGACCAGCGGATTTCGACGCCACCAAAGAGATAGGCCTTGGACCGCGCCATGCGGAAGATGCGGCCCGGATCGAATTTCGCGTGGTCGCCGAAGATCTGCGGATCGGGATGGAAACGCACCCGCGTGCCGCGACGATTGTGGACTTCGCCCAGTTCCTCAAGCCCGCCCAGCGGCACGCCCCGGGAGAAGCGCTGTCGATAGAGCTTGCGATTGCGCGCGACCTCGACTTCGAGAAGATCGGACAGCGCATTGACGACGGAGACACCCACACCGTGCAGACCGCCAGAGGTCTCATAGGCCTTGCCGTCGAACTTGCCCCCGGCATGCAGCTTGGTCATGATGACTTCAAGCGTTGACTTGCCCGGCACCTGCGGATGGAGCTCGACCGGGATGCCGCGGCCGTTGTCGGTGACCGTCAGGAAACCTTCGGCATCCAGATGTACGTCGATGAAGTTGGCATGGCCTGCGACGGCTTCGTCCATCGAGTTGTCGATGACTTCGGCAAAGAGGTGATGCAGCGCCTTCTCGTCGGTGCCGCCGATATACATGCCGGGACGCATGCGTACCGGCTCGAGCCCCTCGAGAACGCGGATCGAGGATGCGCCGTATTCTTCCGCACCCGGCGTCGGAGCCGTTGCTGCGGGTCGGGCGACCGGCGCCGGGGAGGGCGCGGGCGTCGGTTCTGCCTCGACCTTGCGGTCGATCGGCATGCCGGAAAAGAGATCGTTGTCGTCCATGGCGTCGTTCGATACTCTGTTGCTGTTCGTTGCCGGATCTGCGGCCCCTTCGGAAAGCCGCCGCTCCAGGCCCGTCGCTGTTGCGAATCGGTCGGATTGTGCCAGAAAGGCAGGGCAGGCGCGAAGGGCCAGACAGCCGGCGCATGTTGAATTCGGGCCAGCTTTGCGTGGGCCATTTCGCGAAGGCAAGCGCGAGGCGAGAGGAAACCCATCTTCCATGCAGATGTCCACAGCTCATTTCCGCACTGCGGCGATTTCCTGCGTTCTCTTTCCGTTTCTGTTTCTCGCCAGTGTCCGCGCCGAGACTGTCGGACCCTTCAAGGACGAGCTTTTCTCGGCGCAGACGGTGATTGAATCGCTGGATGGCGGCGACTTTACCCGTGTGGACTACGATGAGCTGCGGGACATCAACGGTCGTGACAGCATTCCCGAGCGACGCGTGAAGGATCGCTACGTCTCCCTCAAGGTCCGGCGGGTTCAGGAGAACCAGACGCTGCAGCTTTCGACGGGGCCAATGGAGCTCGGACGCGTCGGGCGCGACCAGGGGCAGGCTTTCACCGTGATCTTCATACACGGCCGGGGCGGCGACCGGCGTCTCGGGCTGAACGACATCAGTTTCGGCGGCAACTTCAACCGCCTGAAGAACCTCGCTGCGGAAAACGGCGGAACATACTACGCGCCCTCGGTCAGAAGCTTCGACGACAAGGGCGTGGCAGAGGTTGCCGCACTGATCGCCCACGCCGCGACGCAGTCCGGCGGAAAGCCCGTGGTCCTCGCCTGCGCCTCCATGGGCAGTTTCATCTGCTGGGGCCTATCGCGCGATGCGGCAACCATTGCGAAACTCTCCGGAATGGCGATCCTTGGCGGTGCACCCGATCCGGCCTTGCCGAAGAGTGCGGCGGCTAAGGCAAAGCTGCCAATCTGGTTTACCCATGGCAGCCGTGACAGCGTATATGCCGCCGAGGACCAGATTTTTATCTACCGGAAGCTGAGAGCCGCCGGCCAACCGGTTCGCTTCACGCTGTTCGAAACCGGCTCCCACGGCACGCCTGTCCGCATGACTGATTGGCGCGCAGTTCTGAACTGGATCATCCGCTAGGCGGGAACGCCTGGTCTGAAATCATGAAATCCGCTGTAGGCAAACATTGCCGGTGCTGACACGGTTGCGCCCGAGCTTCTTCGCGTCATACAGCGCCTGGTCAGCCCGCCTCAGCAGGTCCTGCAGGGACACGTCGTGCGTCTGGCCGCAGGCAACCCCTAGGCTGGCCGTCACCACGCCAGAAGGTGTCAGGCCCCGATGTGGGATCGCGAGTGTCTCGATGGCCCGACGGATGCGTTCGGCCATCACCGCTGCTTCGTCGCAGCCGATATCGGGCGTCACGATGAGGATTTCTTCGCCGCCGAAGCGGAAGACCGTGCTCCGGTCATCGGCTGTTGTAACGATCGTTCTTGCAACGGCACGGATGCAATCGTCTCCATCGAGGTGGCCATGCACGTCGTTGAACAGCTTGAAGCGATCGATATCGAGCATGATGACGGACACCGAACGGCTTTGGTCGAACTGCCAGAGTTCACGCTCGACCCGCGCAAGCGAGCGCCGGTTGAGCAGACCCGTCAATTCGTCCCGTTCGGACTGCACCTCCAACTGGCGATGCAGCGAGGTGGCCCGGATGCGATTGAGATAGTTCATGCGATCCGCATGTTCCTGGAAATAGGCGCCGAGGGCGAGGAAGATCGAGATCGTGATGTAGAATGTCACAAGGCCCTGGTAGCTGATCTCGCCGAAGCTCGGGATCTGGGCGCAAAGTGTAAGATGGATCGCGCAAAGCGATACGAGGCCCGAGAGAACCGCTGGAAAACGCGGTCTGAGCCCGACCACCAGAAACAGGAAGGTCGCGACATTGCCCGTCTGATAAATGAACAGGTGCTCGCTCGTGCTGTGCATGGCAACCAGCATAGGTAGCGAGCCGCCAAGCAATACGACGGCCAGGGACAAGAGGTCGTAATTTCTGGCGCTACGCCATTTCAGGACGAGCGCGGTCGCCAGAATTGCGAAGGGTGTGAAGATCGCGAAGCGGGCGAAGATTAGCGCATGGAGCTGATCAGGCACCATGGTCGCGTCGCCGAAGAAGACCAGATCATAGATGACCGTGCCTACGACTGCCCACAGAGGCGCTCGCCGGATGCGGTGCTCGGCAAACTCCTGCCGGTAGCCGGCCTCGATTTCAGGCATGAAGCGGAGCCAGCGGAAGCCGCGTTGGATCTGCCGTTCGATGCTGTCGAGCCCCAGCTTGTCCAAGTCACCCTCTCCATTTCCTGTTGAATTCTATTCGTCAAATCTGAAAACTCGCTGAATACATGACTGCAGGAAATGCCATCGAATGCGCACAGAGTGACGAGCCGGTGCAGATGTCAGGGCAGGGAAGCTTCACGTTTTCACCATATCGCCTGATTGCGAAGCCAATTTCGTGTCTTAAGCTTCCATTGGCGGTCCGGATTTGCTAGTTCGCAGGAGCGAAATGGGGATTTTTACGACATGACACCGGATGTTCGTCCGCTCGTTGCGGGCAATTGGAAGATGAACGGCACACGGGATTCGCTCGACCAGATCAAGGCCATCGCTGAAGGTGTGCAGGGTCCGCTGTCGGAGAAGGTCGACACCCTGATCTGCCCGCCGGCGACCCTGCTCTATGTTTCAACTGCGCTCTGCACCGACAGCCCGCTGGAAATCGGCGCGCAGGATTGCCATCAGAATGCGTCTGGCGCCCATACAGGTGATCTCTCGGCCGAAATGATCGCGGACTGCTTCGGAACCCATGTCATCGTCGGCCATTCGGAGCGACGCACCGACCACGCCGAAACCGATCACCTGGTCCGAGCGAAGGCCGAGGCTGCATTCAAGGCGGATCTGACGGCCGTGATTTGCATCGGCGAAACAGCCGAAGAGCGCAAGTCGGGCCAGACGCTCGACATCCTGAAGCGCCAGCTTGCCGGATCGGTCCCTGACGATGCGAAGGCGGAGCGCACGGTCATCGCCTATGAACCCGTCTGGGCCATCGGCACGGGCCTGACGCCGACCGCCGCTGATGTCGCCGAAGCCCATGCCTTCCTGCGCGCAGAGCTCGTCAAGCGCTTCGGTGAGGAAGGCAAGAAGATGCGGCTGCTCTATGGTGGTTCGGTCAAACCGTCGAATGCCCGTGAACTCATGGCCGTGGAAAATGTCGACGGCGCCCTGATCGGTGGCGCAAGCTTGAAGGCTGCGGATTTCCTCGCCATATACAGGGTCTACGAGGAATTGACCGCCTGAGGGCCAAACCCTGAAAAGCGGGAGAGGGGCTTTCAAAGCCCGGTCCTCTCATGTAAAGAGCCGCCAACCTCATTGATTTTGCCCTGATAGGGCAGGATGGACATTCCATGCAGACCGTATTGCTCGTAATCTACCTCATGGTCGTCGTCGCCCTGATCGGCGTCGTCCTCATCCAGCGCTCCGAGGGCGGTGGTCTTGGCATCGGCGGCGGATCGGGCTTCATGTCGGCACGTGGCACCGCCAATGCCCTGACCCGGACGACGGCGATTCTGGCAACGCTGTTCTTCGTCATTTCGCTGGCGCTCGGCATCCTGGCCCGTCACGAGTCGCGTCCGACCGATATCCTTGACCGGATTCCGGCCGGCAATGGCACGACGCAGGGCGGCGGCAGCGTTCTCGATCAGCTTCCGGGTGCAGCACCGGCACAGCCGTCGACGACCGCACCGGCAGCATCGACGCCCGCAGCGCCCGCCACCACCCCGGCAGCACCTGCCCCGGCGACAGACCCCAACGCCGTTCCGAACAACTGATCGGAACGACTTCCATCACTCCGGCGGGCTCACGGGTCCGCCGGTTTTCTTTTGTCCATATTCCGCCTTGCTCACGAAAAATGTGGGACAAGCCCGATTGGGGCTGGCGGAATCGAATCTGAAACGGTATCCGGTGAAGCCCATGGCGCGATATGTATTCATCACTGGCGGCGTGGTTTCCTCTCTTGGCAAAGGAATTGCGGCCGCGGCACTCGGAGCATTGTTGCAGGCACGGGGTTACCGCGTGCGTCTGCGCAAGCTGGACCCCTACCTCAATGTTGACCCGGGCACCATGAGCCCGACTCAACACGGCGAAGTCTTCGTCACCGACGACGGCGCAGAGACCGATCTCGATCTCGGTCACTACGAGCGCTTCACGGGGCGCTCGGCCACCAAGACCGACAACATCACCACCGGTCGCATTTACAAGAACATCATCGACAAGGAACGCCGCGGCGACTATCTCGGCGCAACCGTTCAGGTCATTCCGCACGTCACCAACGAGATCAAGGACTTCGTCATTGAAGGCAATGACGACTATGATTTCGTCATCTGCGAGATCGGCGGCACCGTCGGCGACATCGAAGCCATGCCCTTCATGGAAGCGATCCGCCAGCTCGGCAACGACCTGCCGCGCGGCACCGCCGTCTACGTTCACCTGACCCTGATGCCCTATATCCCGGCAGCCGGCGAACTGAAGACGAAGCCGACACAGCATTCCGTGAAGGAGCTGCAGGCGCTCGGTATCCATCCCGACATCCTGCTCGTCCGCGCCGACCGCGAGATCCCGCAGGCCGAACGGCGCAAGCTGTCCCTGTTCTGCAACGTGCGCGAAAGCGCCGTGATCCAGGCCCTTGACGTCGCCAACATCTATGACGTGCCGATGGCCTATCACAAGGAAGGCCTCGACAACGAGGTTCTGGCCGCCTTCGGCATCGAGCCGGCGCCGAAGCCACGTCTGGATGCCTGGGAAGAAGTCTGCAACCGCATCCGCACGCCGGAAGGCGAAGTCACCATCGCGATCGTCGGCAAGTATACCGGCCTCAAGGACGCCTATAAGTCGCTCATCGAAGCGCTCTATCACGGTGGCATCGCCAACCGCGTGAAGGTGAAGCTGGAATGGATCGAGTCGGAGATCTTCGAAAAGGAAGACCCGGCCCCATGGCTTGAAAAAGTTCATGGTATCCTCGTGCCCGGTGGCTTCGGCGAGCGCGGCTCGGAAGGCAAGATCCTGGCTGCCCAGTTCGCCCGTGAGCGCAAGGTTCCCTATTTCGGGATCTGCTTCGGCATGCAGATGGCCGTCGTCGAAGCCGCCCGTCATCTCGCTGGCATCGAAAATGCGTCCTCGACCGAATTCGGCAAGACCGATGAGCCGGTTGTCGGCCTGATGACGGAGTGGATGAAGGGCAACGAGCTCGAGAAGCGTTCCGCAGCGGGCGATCTCGGCGGGACGATGCGTCTTGGCGCCTACAAGGCTTCGCTGAAGAAGGGCACCAAGATCTCCGAGATCTACGGCTCCCAGGATATCTCCGAGCGTCACCGCCATCGCTACGAAGTCAATGTCGACTACAAGGATCGTCTGGAAACCTGCGGCCTGGTTTTCTCCGGCATGTCCCCGGACGGCCTGCTGCCGGAGACGGTCGAATATCCCGACCATCCCTGGTTCATCGGCGTGCAATACCATCCGGAACTGAAGTCCCGTCCGCTGGACCCGCACCCGCTCTTTGCGAGCTTCATCGGTGCGGCGCTGGAACAGAGCCGGCTGGTCTGAGACAAGCAATAGCGAGAAGATGCATGAGACCCGGCCCGAGTGCCGGGTCTTTTCGTTCAAGGCCTGCGCAAGGAACAACGGCTACTTCCGGTAGAAAAGGAGTTCGCTATGCGCATTTCAGATTCGAAGTATTACACCCCGACCTACGCCACCCGCAGCAAGCCTGCGCAGGAACAGGTGGCGACCATGACCGCCAGTCCTCAAACTTCCGCTCAAGGCATGCTGGTACGCGATCAGTCCGCTTCGGGCCTTGCCTCCAGCCTCTGGCAGTTGCAGGCGGGTGTCTATTCCAGCAAGACGGCTTTGGAGGCGGCCACGAAGCGGGACGATCTCCGGAGTGAATTCCTGGAGGAAAGCGCCAAGACACCCGCCGAACGCATCCGTGAGCGATACCTGGAGGAGCACGGCCTCACGGAAGAGGCGCTTGCCGACATGCCGGATGAGGACCGCAAGGCGGTTGAAGAGGAAATCGCTGCCTTGATCAAGCGTCAGTACGGTCTGGAGGATGCCACAGCGAAAGACGGTCCGAAGACAGTCAGCCTCGACTGACCATCGCCCTCAAACCCGCAGAAGCATTACCGGGACTGTTTCGCCCGCGTTGGCCGCAGGCGCGTGCGGTGGTCGAATGATCAGGCAGTCTGACTGCGAGAAGATCCGCATCATCGACGAATCCTGTTTGCCGAAGCTTTCGACGACCGGCATAGCCTCTGCATAGGACAACAGCCTTGCCCGCACATAATCCTGCCGCTTGTCGTTGGCGGGCAGGGCGTGACCAAGTTTCGCAGTCGACAAGCGCCGGGGCGGCCGCCGATGCCCGAGATTGCAAAGAAGTGGCTCCAGAAACAAAAGCCCGCAGACGAGGCTGGAGACGGGATTGCCGGGCAGTCCCAAAACCTGCACACCATCCAGCCGACCCACCATCAGCGGCTTTCCAGGCCGCATGGCAATCCGCCAGAAGTCGAGTTCCATGCCGGCCGAGACAAGCGTCGACTGGACGAGATCGTGATCGCCGACCGAGGCGCCGCCCAGGGTCACCAGTACATCCACGCCACTGGAACGCGCCCGCTCGATTGCCTTAAGCAACAGGTCCCGGTTGTCGGCGACGATGCCGAGATCGATGACTTCGGCGCCATTGTCTCGGGCGAGTGCTGCAATCCCAAAGGTGTTGGAACCGATGATCTGGCTCGGGCCGGGGGCAGTCCCGGGAGAGACCAGTTCATCGCCCGTGGCAAGGATCGCGACTCGCGGACGACGGAACACGGGAAGTTCGGCATGGTTCATCGCGGCCGCAAGCGTCAGGTGGCTGAAATCGAGGCGGATGCCTTGAGACAGCGCGACATCGCCCTCGGCGAAATCCTGCCCGCGCGGTCGGATATGTCGGCCTTTCGTGACGGGGAAATTGGTGCGGATCCGATCGCCCTCAAGCTTTTCGGCATCCTCCTGCAGAAGAATGCTGTCAGCACCCGCAGGAACGGGAGCCCCGGTGAAGATGCGCACGGCTTCGCTCGAAGCGACGGTTCCAGAGAAACCATGCCCGGCTGCCGATTCGCCAACAACCGTCAGAATGGACCCGACTTCGGCGGCGTCTTCAGCACGCAGCGCATAGCCGTCCATGGCCGAAGCATCGAAGGGAGGCTGGGTGAGGCGGGCCATCAGATCGGCCGCCAGCACCCGGCCGTTGGCCTCATGCAGCAAAACCTGCTCAGTTTCGGCAATAGGTCTCGCTGCGGCGAGAAGTCGTGAGAGCGCGTCCTCTACCGGCAGGAGCGACATCAGCCTCGCTCCGGATGGCGGAAGTCGCCCGACTTGCCGCCGCTCTTTTCCATGACGCGGATGCCGCCGATTTCCATCGTCTTGTCCACGGCCTTGGCCATGTCATAGATCGTCAGGCAGGTCACGGAGACGGCGGTCAGAGCCTCCATCTCGACTCCTGTCTTGCCGGTGAGCTTCACTGTCGCCTCGACGCGGAGACCGGGGAGTTCCGCGTCCTCGGTGATATCGACGGTCACCTTGGACAGCATCAGGGGATGGCAGAGCGGGATGAGGTTGGCCGTCTGCTTGGCAGCCATGATGCCGGCGATCCGGGCCGTTCCGATCACGTCGCCCTTCTTGGCGTTGCCATCCCGGATGGTCGAAAGGGTGTCCGGCTTCATCTTCACGAAACCTTCGGCCACCGCGATACGGACGGTCTCGTCCTTGGCCGAGACATCGACCATGTGCGCCTCGCCGGAGGCGCCGATATGTGTCAGACCATTCGACCCGGACGTCATTCCGCAGCCAGCGCGCCGGTCTTGCCGGTCAAGAGCATCCGGGTTGCCTCCGTCACGTCGTCCTTGCGCATCAGGCTCTCGCCGACGAGGAAGGTGGTGATGCCGGACGATTGAAGTCGCTGGCAGTCTTCATAGGTGAAGATGCCGCTTTCGCCGACGAGCAGGCGATCCGCAGGCACCATCGGCGCCAGTTCCTCGCTCACCGTGAGGCTCACCTCGAAGGTGCGCAGATTGCGATTGTTGATCCCGACCAGCGGCGACTTGAGCTTCAGCGCCCGTTCCATCTCGTCAGCATCATGCACTTCGATCAGCACATCCATGCCGAGTTCAAAGGCGACCGCCTCAAGCTCCGCTGCTTCGCCATCCGACAGGGAGGCCATGATCAGGAGGATGCAGTCACCACCCCAGGCGCGGGCTTCATAGACCTGGTAGGCGTCGAACATGAAATCCTTGCGCAGCGCCGGAAGCGCGCAGGCCTTGCGCGCCGCAGTCAGGAATTCCGGGGCGCCCTGGAAGCTCGGTGTATCCGTGAGTACGGAAAGACAGGCAGCACCACCGGCCTCATAGGCTGCAGCCAGGGATGGCGGATCGAAATCCGGGCGGATCAAGCCCTTGGATGGGCTTGCCTTCTTGATCTCGGCGATCAGGCCGAAACGGCCTTCGTCCCGGGCCCGCGCAAGTGCCTGGTAAAACCCGCGCGGCGCGTCTTGGCCCGCGATCCGGTCCTTGAGTTCAGCAAGCGAAACGGCGGCCTTGGCGGCCGCGATTTCTTCTCGCTTGTAGGTTTCGATGCGCTTCAGGATATCGGTCATGCTTTGAATTTATCCTCAAGCGGCCGAGTTGGAAATGGCAACCAGCGTTTCGAGCGCACGCGCCGCACTGCCGGTGTCCAGAGATTGGCTGGCGAGATGCATGCCCTCGGTGACATCGCTCGCCTTGCCGGCCACGATGAGAGAAGCAGCTGCGTTGCAGAGCGCCACGTCACGATAGGCGGTCTTGGCGCCGCCCAGGACATCGCGAAGCGCTGCGGCATTCACGGCTCCGTCACCACCCCGGATCGCGTCGAGCGAAACGGTTGCAACGCCGAAATCGCCGGGGGTGAGTTCGAAGGTCCGGATCTCGCCGTCCTTCAGCTCGGCAACCTGGCTCGGGCCCGTGGTGGTGATCTCGTCGAGGCCGCTGCCATGCACGACCCAGGCACTGGTCAGGCCAAGATCCCGCAGGGCTTCCGCGCCGGGGATCAGCCATTCCGGCGAGTATACGCCGAAGAGCTGCTTCTTGACCCGCGCCGGGCTCGATAGCGGACCGACGATGTTGAAGATCGTCCGTGCGCCGAGTTCGACGCGCGCAGGGCCGACATGGCGCATGGCCGGATGATGCAACTGCGCGAACATGAAGCCGATCCCCGCTTCGCGAACGCAGCGGGAGATAAGGTCTGGATCTATGTCGAGTTTGACGCCGAGTTGCGACAGCGCGTCTGCCGTGCCGGACTTCGAGCTCAGCGCCCGATTGCCATGCTTGGCAACCGGCACACCGGCGCCGGCCACGATCAGGGCGGCGAGCGTCGAGATGTTGTAGGTATTGGTGCCGTCGCCACCGGTTCCGACGATGTCGATGGCATCCTCTGGAGCATCCACCGGCACCATCTTCTGCCGCATGATCGAGACGGCACCGGCGATTTCGTCGACGGTCTCTCCACGGACGCGAAGCCCCATCAGGAAGCCGCCGACCTGCGCCATGCTGGCTTCGCCCGACATCAGGATTTCGAACGCGTCGCTCGCTTCCTGCCGGGTCAGCGGCTGGCGTGCGGCGATCTTGGCGATGAAGGGCTTCAACCCGGACATACTTCAGCTCCCCCTTTGCCGACGTTTAGCGCACGATTGCCTGCTGGGCCAGCGCCTGATTGATCGTGACGCCATACTCGGCCTGCAACTGCCCGACCATCTGATCCAGGATGTCGTCGCCGGCAGAGTTTGCCATCTGGGCGATCTGTTCATCTTCGCCAAGCGGAACCCCGCCAGTGGGCTGGTCCCGCACAGCCGTCACGGTCAGCAGGATCTGCGTGGCGGGATCGGCACCGGATGCCGTCGCAGCCGTGCCCTGCGGGCCGGAAAAGGCTGCAAGGATTGCCGCAGGACCGAGAACGGCATCTTCGCTACGGCGCGTGATCCCGGCCTTGCTTTCAACCGCCACACCGAGCTCCGTTGCAATGTCTTCGAGCTTGCCACCATCGGCCACCCGTTTGCGGAGGCTTTCGGCCTTGGCGCCAAGCGCGATGCGCTGCTGCTCGGCCGTCCAGTCGGTGACGGCCTTCTCACGGACCTCGGCGAGTTCGCGATCCCGCTCCGCCTTGATGTCGGTGACTTCGAACCAGATAAAGCCGCTGCTGCCGAGATTGACAGGAAGTGCTTCGACACCGATGTCGGTGCGGAAGACTTCGTTGAGAAGCCTGTCGCGCTCGGGAATGCCGGCGACCTCCGTTTCGCGCGCGTCCAGACCACGGCGATCGATCTCCGTGACGGTGACCGTCTGCAGCTTCAACTGGTCGGCGGCTTCCTTCAGGGTCGAACCACCTGCGCGCAGGTCCTCGAATTGATCATGCACGGCGGTGATGTCTGCGATCGCCGCAGCTTCTGCCAGCGCTTCGCGGATCGTGTCTTTCACTTCGTCAAGGCTCTGCGTGCGGCCTTCCTTGATATTCGTGATGCGCAGGATGACCGGTCCAAGCGCGCCGTCGACGACGCCAGTCGTCCCGCCTTCCGTCGTCACACCAAAGGCAGCCTCGGCCAAGGCCGGGTCAGGCAGGCGGTCGCGGGTAAAGTCACCGAGCAGGACGTCGCCGGCAGTCTTCCCCTGATCCGTCACAAGCTGATCGAAGCTCGTGCCATTCTTCAGTTCCTGCAGGGCTGCTTCCGCCATCTCCCGGTTTTCGAAAGAGAGCTGCTCGACCGTCCGCGTGCCGGCAATTTCATAGGAAGCCTTGCGCCTCTCGTAGTCCTCGCGGATCTGCTCATCCGTGACGGACGCCCGGTCGGCGATATCGGCCGGTTCCAGCTTCACATAGCTGAAGCTGCGATACTCGGGCGCGCGATAACCGGACTTCGTGGTTTCGAACCAGGCTGCGAGCGTTGCGTCATCCGGCGCCTTGATCGGCTCGATATTGGCATTGGTCAGCAGGACGTAGTTGATGTCACGGTTCTCGTAGCGATAGGCCTTGATGGCATCGACCAGCACCTTGGGAGCGACGAAGCCGTCTGCCGTCGCGTCGACGATCTGGCTGCGGATCGCGACCTTGGAACGCTCTTCGATGTAATCGTCCTCACGCAGACCGGCACTGCGCAGGCGCGACGAGAACAGGGCGCGATCGAAATTGCCCGCTGCATTCTTGAACGCAGGGTCATCGGCGATCAGTTGCGCCAGCCGATCCTGGGAAAGGCCGAGATTCATGTCGGAGGCCAGCTGGTCGAGTGCCGCACCAGCGGCAAGCTGTGAGAATACCTGTGCCTCGATGCCGAACGCGCGCGCCTGTTCGGTCGTCAGTTGCATCCCGAAGCGGTTGCTCATGTCCGCCACCTGCCGCTGATAGGCAAAGGCAAAGTCGGCGGACGAAACGCTCTGGTCGCCCACGGCGACGACGGTGTCCGACGTGTTGCTGAACAGCGAAGCCGAAACGCCCCAGACGCCGAAGGATACGACGAGCAGCAGAAGCAAGATCTTGGCGAACAGGGTTTGGGAAGCTTTTCTCAAGAAGACGAGCATCGGGACGCATAAACCTCATTGTAAATCTTCGTCCGGGACGAAGCAGGTTGACTTCCTTAGAACAAAGCTTCCGGGAAATGAAGGCATGCCGAGGCGAAATGCGCAGGCTTCACGGGGAGTTTGATCGTCCTTCGGAGCCGCGGCGCAGGAATGGCCATCAAAGCGCAAGAAGGCCGGACAAGCCGGCCTTCCAGAGTTTGTTCGACGTCTTTGCGTCTCAGCGCTCGGAGAGCGGCTTGTAGTCGCGCTGCGGAGCGCCGGTATAGAGCTGGCGCGGACGACCGATGCGCTGCTGCGGGTCCTCGATCATCTCGTTCCACTGCGCGATCCAGCCGACGGTACGTGCAAGCGCGAAGAGGACGGTGAACATGGTCGTCGGGAAGCCGAGCGCACGCAGCGTGATGCCCGAATAGAAGTCGACGTTCGGGTAGAGCTTCTTCTCGATGAAGTAGGGGTCGTTGAGCGCGATCTTCTCGAGCTCGAGCGCCACCTTCATCAGCGGATCGTCGCCGTGACCGGTCGCTTCCAGCACCTCGTACATGGTCTTCTGCATGATCTTGGCGCGCGGGTCGTAGTTCTTGTAGACGCGGTGACCGAAGCCCATCAGGCGGAACGGATCGTTCTTGTCCTTGGCCTTGGCGATGTATTCCGGGATACGGTCGACCGAGCCGATTTCCTGGAGCATGTTGAGGGCTGCTTCGTTCGCCCCGCCGTGCGCCGGGCCCCAGAGGCAAGCGATGCCGGCCGCGATGCAGGCAAACGGATTGGCACCCGACGAGCCGGCAAGACGCACGGTCGAGGTGGACGCGTTCTGCTCGTGGTCGGCATGCAGGATGAAGATGCGGTCCATGGCGCGCGCCAGAACCGGATTCACCTGATACTCTTCGCACGGCACGGCAAAGCACATGCGCAGGAAGTTCGATGCGTAGTCGAGGTCGTTCTTCGGATAAACGAAGGGCTGGCCGATATGGTACTTGTAGGCCATGGCGGCGATCGTCGGCATCTTGGCGATCATGCGCAGCGAAGCGACCATGCGCTGGTGCGGATCGGTGATGTCGGTTGAGTCGTGATAGAAGGCCGAGAGTGCACCGACCGTGCCGACCATGACCGCCATAGGATGGGCGTCGCGACGATAGCCGGTGAAGAAGCGGCTCATCTGCTCGTGCACCATGGTGTGGTGGGTGACGCGGTAGTCGAAATCCTTCTTCTGCGCAGCCGTCGGCAGTTCGCCGTAGAGCAGCAGGTAGCAGACTTCCAGGAAGTCGCCCTTTTCAGCCAGCTGTTCGATCGGGTAGCCGCGATGCAGAAGGACGCCTTCGTCACCGTCGATATAGGTGATCTTGGATTCGCAGGATGCAGTGGACGTAAAGCCCGGATCGTATGTGAACGTACCGGTGTGCTTGTAGAGGGCTCCGATGTCGATGACGTCGGGGCCGATCGTGCCGGCCCTGACGCTCAGGTCGACGGTCTTGTCCCCGAGTTTCAAAGTAGCGCTTTTGTCCGTCATGCTGATCCTCCGGAATTGGCGGGAAGGCGTCTCGAAAAAGCCGCCATCGGTTAAGCGTGTGATGTAGCTATATGATACCGAAGTTAATGCCAAGCTATCCAAAGGGCAAATTGTGCGTCGCGAAAACGGCAACAATCGAACCGATCGGTTCTAATCGTTTGAAGCAAGGATAGGGCGCGGAATAACAGCTTTTTGCACGCATTGATTGATCAGCAATTTCGCCTATTCTGGGTGCGGATTGGGTGGCTCCGGACGGGTGTGCCGGATGGTGGAAGTGGCGGAAACAAAGGGGCAAGCGGATAGCCGGTCCAGTCGAGCGCTGGTCCGGCCAGAGCAATCGCGACCCCCGGAATTCCCATATGCCCCAAGACCAACCGCCTTGGGGCATCCGGCCTTGGTGAAAGACTTCGCACGGCAGGCGATCGGTCGTGTCCGTCGGTATGTTTCAGACGAAAGTCGATACGGTCATTTTTTCCTCTTTCTCCCTGTATGGATCGGGACTGGCGCCGCAATCTGGTTTTCCATCAGGCAACCCCCGTCCCCGGTCGCACTCGGACTTGCCTTCGGCTGTCTGAGCCTTGTCCTTTCACGTTCGGTTCGTGGCACTGCCGGCCATATCGTTCTCTGGAGCGCGTGCCTGATCTGCCTGGGAATGCTGTTGGCCGCTTGGGAAACCTGGCGGGCTTCGACTGTGATCCTGGACCAGCCAGTCGTCACGACTGTTACAGGCGTGGTCGAACGACGCGAGCAGGGGGCATCGGGAGAGTGGCGATACACGCTGCGGGTGACCCAGACCGTGCAGCCGTCCATCCGTCGGCCTCCGGGACGGGTGTCGCTGCTGGCACGCAGCAACCATGTCGCGGCAGAAATCGGCGAAGACCTGACGGGCCGCGCGCGTCTGTCGCCGCCATCGGGGCCCGCCTTGCCCGGACTGAATGATTTTGCCTTTCAGAGCTACTTCGCCGGCATCGGTGCCGTCGGCTTCTTTCTCGGCCCCCCTGAGGCGCGGGCCGCGACAAACGGTAACGCAGGGGATCTCGCCACCCGTTTCGATGCCGCACTGTTCTCGGTGCGGGATTCCATCTCGCATCGCATCCGGACAGTTTTGCCCGGTGACCCCGGGGCCTTTGCCGCTTCGATTATCACCGGTGAGCGCAGATCGATGTCGCAAGAGGCAACGGAGGCTCTGCGTGTCTCAGGTCTGGCGCACATCACCGCCATTTCGGGACTGAACATGGCGCTGGCGGCGGGCATCTTCTTCGTTGGCCTGCGGGGACTGCTCAGCTTGTTCCCTTCCTTGGCGCATCGATACCCGATCAAGAAGATCGCCGCGGCCGGTGCCTTGATGGCGACGACCGGCTATGTCCTGATCTCTGGTTATCAGGTGTCGGCGCTGCGCGCTTTCCTGATGACGGCCATCATGCTGGGAGCCGTGCTTTTTGATCGCCCGGCCGTCAGCCTGCACAATCTCGCACTCGCGGCCACGGCGATCCTGGCGGTGCAGCCCTCCGCCGTAATGGGGCCGAGCTTTCAGATGTCGTTCGCCGCGACCGCCGCCCTCATCGCCGGCTATGCCGGCTGGCGGGCGCGACCGCGAGCGATCATTCCGCCGCCCCGCTCACTGCCCATGCGGATTGCGGCGAGCGGCGCGAAGTTTGTCGGCGGTACACTCGCAACCTCCCTGATCGGCGGGATCGCGACAGCGGTATTTGCCATCAGTCATTTTCACCGACTTTCGACTCACGGCCTGGAAGCCAATCTGGCCGCCATGCCGCTGATCTCCCTCGTCGTGATGCCGTCGGGTTTCATCGCGATGCTGCTGATGCCCTTCGGGCTGGACGCACCCTTCTTCTGGATCATGGGGCAGGGGCTCGAACTTGTCCTCGCTGTCGCCTACGAAGTCTCGAGTTGGGGTGAGGGATACGTCTTTCCGCGACTGCCTGACATTTTCATGCTGGGCAGCATCGCCGGCATGCTGTTGCTGACGCTCTTGCGGACACCTGTGCGGCATATTGGAACGGCTGTGATTGCCGCAACGATCGTCGTGACCTGGAGTGCTCCCAGGGCGCCGGTCGGTGAATTGTCGATCAGTGAGGATGCCCGCCTGGTGGCGCTCAAAGTGAGAGGGGGCGAGGCAACCGCCATTGCGATCAACCGCGCACGCCCGGCCGCCTTCATCTTCGATCAATGGCGGCCGGTGCTTGGCATTGAAGACGCCATTCCTCCGGCCATGCTGCCCTTCGGCCCTCTGCCACCGGCCCCCGAGAGAGAATTGCGACAGGGCTTCCTGCCCGAGCAGCGCAAAGCCGCACAAGACGTGCTAGACGCTCTGCACATGTCGGCCGTCGAAGGTCAGTTCGTCTGCATCAAGCAGGCTTGCACGATCAAGCTGAACAACGGCGCGACGCTCATGACGCTGGAGCGGCCGGATCTTGTCGGAATGGCCTGTGATCGTGCCGACATTGTGGTTCTCTCGGCGCGCACGCACATGCAGGAATGCCGATCCGGTGCGCTGCTGATCTCCGAAACAAGCCTTCGAGCAACCGGATCCCTGGAAGTCTCCGGACTGGACGGTGACCTCAACGCCATCAAGGTCGTTCCAGCGTATGCAGGCCCCCCGCGTCCCTGGACTGCGCACCGTCTCTACGACTGGCGCAGCGGATCCACTGCGCCTGAACACGCACTGCCGGAAGGCTTGCTCAAGACAAAGCAGGCCCCTGCGGGGACGCTCATCAGTGATAGCGGCGGATAAGGCCAACCAGCTTGCCCTGGATTTTGACGCGGTCCGGAGGGAAGATGCGCGTCTCATAGGCCGGATTGGCCGCCTCGAGGGCGATGGACGCGCCGCGACGCCGGAAGCGCTTGAGCGTTGCTTCCTCGTCGTCGACCAGGGCCACGATGATGTCGCCCGGATTGGCGTTCGAGGCGTTGCGGATAATCACCGTATCCCCGTCGAGAATGCCGGCCTCGATCATCGAATCACCCTTGACCTCGAGCGCGTAATGATCGCCGGAACCGATCATCTCTGCGGGGACGGTGATGTCATGCGTGTTGTTCTGGATAGCCGAAATCGGTACGCCTGCCGCGATGCGGCCCATCACAGGGACGGAGACCGACGAGCCGTTGTCCTGCTCGGCGGACTTGGTGGGCGCTGGCGGCGGCGGGGCCTTGCCCAGGCTGCCCTCGATAACACTCGGGGCAAAGCCACGACGCGGCTGGATGCTCGGGGAATAGGCCTCCGGAAGCTTGATGACTTCGAGAGCCCGTGCCCTGTTCGGCAGGCGACGGATGAAGCCGCGTTCCTCGAGCGCCGTGATCAATCGATGGATGCCGGATTTCGATGCGAGGTCCAGCGCATCCTTCATCTCGTCGAAGGACGGCGGGACACCTGATTCCTTCATCCTTTCATGGATGAACAGAAGCAGTTCCTGTTGCTTGCGCGTCAGCATATTCGGTGCCCCTAGGGTGAAACAAATCCAGAACAGACACTATATGTTCCATTTGTGTTCCGCAAGTGGATAAATTTTCGTGAAGAACGGCTGAAAAAGCGGCATGACGCTGGAAAATTCCTGAAAAGGGTCGGAGGGTCTGCGCCAGAGGTCGCCCGAACATGCGTTGAACGGCTGTCGTGGCCGCAATTGGGAAGCTGCACATGCTGAAGGATTTGGAGAGAATCGTTTTGGGCAAGGCCGCGTCGGAGCTGTCTTCGGCGGAAAGAAAGGTTCTGGTGCGAGCGCGTGAGCGCCGAACCGTCTCGACCAATGCCAGCGAAGACTTTCTGGCCAACGCAACCTTCGGTCAACGACTGGCCGACGGAATTGCGAGGATCGGCGGTTCATGGGCCTTCATCATCGGTTTTATGCTGTTTCTGGTCGCCTGGGTGATCCTCAACACCGTCATCCTCGCCCGTGGCTCCCTTGATCCCTATCCCTTTATCTTTCTCAATTTGCTGCTCTCGATGCTTGCCGCGATCCAGGCGCCGATCATCATGATGAGCCAGAACCGCCAGGCCGAGCGCGACCGCTACATGGCGGCCAAGGACTACGAGATCAATCTGAAGGCCGAGATCGAGGTACTTGCTCTGCATCACAAGATCGACGAACTCGTGCTGAAGGAACTTCGCGAGGCGCGGCAGGAACTGAGTTCGCTGCGGCAGACCATCGAGGCTCTACAAAGTGAGAAGCCTGCTTCCTAGATGCAGGATATCTCTTCATTCACCGGCGAAAAGAAACAATGATGTCCCAGACGCTTGGCCCACCACGCCCGATTGATCACCTCGTCCTGCCGGTGACAGATCTTGTAACGAGCCGGCAGCGCCTCTCTGCGCTTGGCTTTACGGTGGCGGCTGATGCGCGGCACCCCTTCGGCACCGAAAACGCTTGCATATTCTTCGCTGACGACACCTATCTCGAACCTCTGTCCGTCGGCAGCCGGGAAGACTGTCTTGAGGCGGCGCGCAAAGGCAATGTCTTTGTGGCGCGCGACCAGGCTTTCCGCTTCCGTCGCGGCGAGGGACTGTCTGCCATCGTGGTCAAGACCGAGGGTGCAGCAGCCGATGATGCGCATTATCGGGAGCAGGGGCTAAGCGGCGGCCAAGTCCTTGAGTTTGCCCGCCAGTTTCGCTTCCCGGATGGCCGGACGGCTGAAGGGGCTTTTCGTCTTGCGTTCGCTGCGGATCTGAGAGCGCCCGATTTCTTCGCCTTTGCCTGCGAGCGCGTGAACCCGCTTCCGACCGATCGTGGTGCCTTGCTGGTTCATGCGAATGGTGCGGCGGGTCTGGCTCGCGTCGTCCTTGTCGAAGACAACCCCAGTGACTTCCAGTATCTCCTGGAAACGGTCCTCAGGCAGCGGGATATCACCGCTCATTCCTTTGGCCTGTCTATCGCAACCGCCAATGCTACGGTCGAGGTTTTGACTCCGGATGGTTTCCACGCCCATTACGGCCTTGAGCGCACGCTTGCGGAGCGAGGCCTGATCGGAGCCGCCGTGGTTGTCGCCGTCGCCGATCTCGGCGTGACAGAAGCCTGCCTCGCTGCTAATGGCATCCACCATCACAAAACGGGCGCGCGCCTCGTTGTCGCGCCGGAAAAGGGGCAGGGTGTCGCCTTCGCCTTCGAGGAGTTGAAATGAGCGTGTCTCCCAATTCGGAAGTCGTGGTCGGCGAAGGTTCGGCCAAGGCCGTCTTCTCCCAGAAGGGCCGTTTTGCCCTGATCGCCGGCCCCTGCCAGATGGAAAGCCGTGACCACGCCTTCATGATCGCCGGCCAGCTCGTCGAGCTTTGCCGCGAGCTCGGCCTCGGCCTCGTCTACAAGTCCTCCTTCGATAAGGCGAACCGCACCTCCTTGTCGGCCGAGCGCGGGATCGGTCTGGAAAAGGCCATGGAAGTCTTCGCCGACATCAAGAAGGAATTCGGCGTTCCCGTTCTCACCGACATCCACACGGAAGAGCAGTGCGCCGCCGTCGCCCCGACCGTCGATGTCCTTCAGATCCCTGCCTTCCTTTGCCGCCAGACGGACCTCCTGATCGCAGCAGCCAGGACCGGCCGCGCGATCAACGTCAAGAAGGGCCAGTTCCTCGCCCCCTGGGACATGAAGAATGTCCTCAACAAGATCACCGGCTCCGGCAATCCCAACGTGCTGCTGTGCGAACGCGGTGCGTCCTTCGGCTACAACACGCTCGTCTCCGACATGCGCTCGCTGCCGATCATGGCGGCGATGGGTGCGCCAGTCGTCTTTGACGCCACCCATTCGGTGCAGCAGCCGGGCGGGCAGGGCGGCTCCTCCGGCGGCCAGCGCGAATTCGTCGAAACGCTGGCGCGTGCCGCGGTCGCTGTCGGCGTCGGCGGTCTCTTCATCGAGACTCACCAGGACCCGGACAACGCACCCTCGGACGGCCCGAACATGGTCAAGATCACCGACATGCGCCGTCTGCTCGAAAAACTGATCGCCTTCGACGACATTGCCAAGGCTGCCTGATGGCAGCCCAGGTGATCGATCACGATGCCAGGCGATAGGCGCCGGGTTGCCGCATCTCTGCTGAAGAGCGTCCGCTGAGCTGGAAGCGGGCCAGCATCTGCCGCAAATGTTCCGCCTCGCCATTCAGTTCGCGGCAGGCGGAATTCGCCTCTTCCGCCATGGCGGCGTTCTGCTGGGTCACTTGGTCCATGTGATTGACCGCAGCGTTGACCTCGGCCAGCGCGCTTGACTGTTCCACGGCCGACATTTCGATCGCGTGGATCAATTGGTGCACCTGCTGTACCTCCTGGTCGATGGCCGAAAGCGCCTCGCCGGTGCGGTTGACAAGCGACACGCCATTCCCGACCTGGGTTGCCGAGGCATCCACCAGAGCCTTGATTTCCTTGGCGGCACTCGCGGATCGCCCGGCCAGTTCCCGGACCTCCTGCGCGACAACGGCGAACCCCTTGCCGCTCTCACCGGCACGTGCTGCCTCCACGCCGGCATTCAGCGCCAGCAGATTCGTCTGGAAGGCGATGTCGTCGATGACGGAGATGATCTGACCTATTTGCGCCGAGGACTCCTCGATCTTGGCCATCGCGACGACCGCGTCGCGCACCACGGAGGCCGAGACTTCGGCACTCTGCTTGGTCCGGGTCATCATGATGTTGGCTTCACGTGCCCGCTCCGATGAAGTCCGGATGGTCGCTGTGATTTCGTCGAGAGCGGAAGCAGCCTCCTCAAGCGAGGCTGCCTGCGTCTCCGTTCGCCGTGCCAGATCATTGGTACCGCTAGCAATGTTGTCAGCGCCTGAACGGACGGTGCCGACCGTCTTCGATATGTCGGTGAGGGTGAGCGCGAGCGAGCGAATGCTGGCATTGAACTCCAGCCTCAGTTTTTCGTAGTCCGGCGCAAAGGGGTCGGTGATTTCGACGGTCAGATCACCGGATGCGAGCTTTTCAAGACCAACGCTCAAGCTGTCGATGACGCGCGCCCGTTGGTGATCGGCGGCAGCCCTTGCTTCCATTTCGGCGCGTTCGCGGTCTGTCGCCAACGCCTGCTCTGCCTCCTGGCGCTCGCGATTGGCCCTGCGTTCCATGGCTGCCGAGCGGAACACCTGGACGGCAGCGGCCATCTGACCGATTTCGTCACCCCGTTCCACGTAGGGCACCGGCTGTGAATAATCGCCACGAGCGAGATTGCTCATGTAGGCCTTCATGGCGTTGAGGGGCGAAATCGCCCGTTTGCGCAGGGCGAACAGGCCAACGATTAGGATGATCCCTGATAGCGCTGCCATCGTGGCCGAAAGGCTAGACAACTGCCCCGACTCGACGGCGGCATTTTTCTCGGCTTCGGCGAGGAACGTGTTGGCCTCGTTGACCAGCACGGTGACGGCGTCGCGATGTGCCTTGTAGGCGTCCATCATCGCGTCGAGCGCGGCCATTTTCACCGCCGCATCTCCGGACTGCATCGCATTCGCATACTGACTGTCGATCATCGCCCAGAGTTTGTCTGCGGTCTCGATCGCGTTGGTCTTCAGGCTTTGTCTGAGACCAGGTGCCAGGTCGGATGCAGCCCAGAAGTCGCGACGCAGGTCGTAGGATGCCTTGAGCGTACGGATCTGCTCCAGATTGGGTTTTGCCAGCTCCTCGTGATATGCCCCCTCGGTTGCGAGGAGATAGGCTTCGATGACGAAGAGCGGCGGCGGAAGGATGTCGGCAATGAGGTCCTTGCCGTTGACGATCTGCTGATAGGCGGGACCGTTCACCTGCAATTCGCGCAGGGCATATTGGTTGCTCGCAACCGCCAGGGTGATGCCGACACCGACGACGCAGCCAAACAGGGTGATGCTCTGGGAAATGCTGATTTTCATCTGTCCTCCAACACAGTGAAATGCGCCGAGCGCTTCATCGTCGGCCGATTGTTTGCTCAGTGTATGATCCGCCACTTACCAGTCGGTTAAAATTCTATTAAACTCATAGTGTTAATTCTTGCAGGGTTTTGAAAGGCGGGGTTGTGGCGATGGCGGTTTGCCGGAAGCCTGTCATGAACCTGCCATTGTATTTTCTGCCTCTTGGATTATGAGGGGGCGGTAAGTTTCCAACCGTTCCAGCCATCAGGAAGTGAACATGACTGCCATCACCGACATCATCGGCCGCGAAATTCTCGATAGCCGCGGCAACCCAACCGTCGAGGTCGACGTCTATCTTGAAGACGGCAGCATGGGCCGCGCAGCCGTTCCCTCCGGCGCGTCGACCGGTGCGCATGAAGCCGTCGAACTGCGTGACGGTGGAAAACGCTATCTCGGCAAGGGCGTGGAGAAGGCCGTGGAAGCGGTTAATGGCGAGATCTATGACGCGATCGGCGGTCACGATGCCGAGAACCAGATCCAGATCGACAACCTGATGATCCAGCTCGATGGCACGCCGAATAAGTCGCGCCTCGGCGCCAACGCGATCCTCGGCGTGTCGCTCGCCGTCGCTAAGGCTGCTGCGCAGTCCTCCGGTCTGCCGCTCTACCGCTATGTCGGCGGCCCGAACGCCCATGTCCTGCCGGTCCCGATGATGAACATCATCAATGGCGGCGCCCATGCCGACAATCCGATCGACTTCCAGGAATTCATGATCGTGCCGGTTGGTGCCGAGACCATCCGCGACGCCGTCCGCATGGGTTCGGAAGTCTTCCACACGCTGAAGAAGCAGCTCGCCGCCGACGGCCACAACACCAATGTCGGTGACGAGGGCGGCTTCGCCCCGGGTCTGGCATCTGCTCCTGCCGCTCTCGATTTCATCATGAAGTCGATCGAAAAGGCCGGCTATCGTCCGGGCGAAGACATGCACATCGCGCTCGATTGTGCCTCGACCGAATTCTTCAAGGACGGCAAATACGTTCTGGAAGGTGAAGGCCGCACGCTTGAGCCGGAAGCCATGGCCGAATATCTCGCCGAACTCGCTGCCAAGTATCCGATTTTCTCGATCGAGGACGGCATGGCAGAAGACGATTGGGATGGCTGGAAGGCGCTGACCGACAAGATCGGCAAGAAGGTTCAGCTCGTCGGCGACGATCTCTTCGTCACCAACTCGGCCCGCCTGCGCGACGGCATCAAGATGGGTGTCGCCAACTCGATCCTCGTCAAGGTCAACCAGATCGGCTCGCTGTCTGAAACGCTCGATGCCGTCTCGACCGCCCACCGCGCGGCCTATACCGCCGTGATGTCGCACCGTTCGGGCGAGACCGAGGACTCGACGATTGCCGATCTCGCGGTTGCCACCAACTGCGGTCAGATCAAGACCGGCTCGCTGGCCCGCTCCGACCGCACCGCCAAGTACAACCAGCTGATCCGTATCGAGGAAGAACTCGGTCCGCAGGCGGTCTATGCAGGCACGTCCATCCTGCGCGGCTGATTTACGCCTCTCCTGACTGGAAGCCCGTGCCGGTTCCCTCCGGCGCGGGCTTTTTCTTTTGCGCTGCAATCAAGGTCAACGGTCGGTTAAGATATGACGGTTACCCTTGCGGCAAGTTTCGCGTTTCAGGGCATTTGTCGGCATGTGGACCAGACATCACAAAAAGAAGAAATACGGTCGACTCGTCCTTCCTGCCGTCACCATCGCTTTCCTCTCCTATTTTGGCTATCATTCGGTTCACGGCGACTATGGCCTGAAGGCCGGGCAGCAGTTCGAGCGCATTCGGCAGGAGCGCGCGGCCGAGCTGGAGAAGCTTGTCGCGCAGCGGATGACGCTCGAAAAGGAAGTCGGTCTGCTCAGTGATGGCTCGCTGGACGAAGACATTATCGATGAAAAGGCGCGTTATCAGCTGAACATGTCGCGCCCCGATGAAATCGTGATATTCAACACGTATTTCTGATTAACCTGAATTTGGTTAATCAGAAATTTTTATTTGTTTACAGTTGCTTGCGGCGAATGAGAGCCATGCATTTATGGCATTGCCGCCGTCGTCTTTCTTCCCTATTCTGTGGCCCACTCTGGACCATAATAACCCATGGGAGGGATGCATGGCTCGCAAGCCTGCGACTGCGACCGGCCGGAAATCCGCGGCCAAGCCTGCCAAGAAAGAATTCACTCAAGGAGCGATCGTCGAGTTCGACAAGGCCCAGGAAATCCTGGCCTATCGCGAGATGCTGCTGATCCGCCGTTTCGAGGAAAAGGCCGGCCAGCTCTATGGCATGGGCTTTATCGGCGGCTTCTGTCACCTTTACATCGGCCAGGAAGCTGTCGTCGTCGGCATGCAGATGGCGCTGAAGGAGGGCGACCAGGTCATCACCGGCTATCGTGACCATGGTCACATGCTGGCCTGTGGCATGAGCGCCCGTGGCGTCATGGCCGAGCTGACTGGACGTCGCGGCGGCCTGTCGAAGGGCAAGGGCGGCTCGATGCACATGTTCTCGAAGGAGAAGCATTTCTATGGCGGTCACGGCATCGTCGGTGCCCAGGTGTCGCTTGGCACCGGTCTCGCCTTCGCCAACAAGTATCGCGGCAATGACAATGTCTCGCTCGCCTATTTCGGCGATGGCGCTGCCAACCAGGGCCAGGTCTACGAGAGCTTCAACATGGCTCGCCTGTGGAACCTGCCGGTGATCTACATCATCGAGAATAACCGCTATGCCATGGGCACATCCGTTTCGCGCGCCTCGGCCCAGACCGACTTCTCGCAGCGCGGCGTGTCCTTCAATATCCCGGGCATTCAGGTCGATGGGATGGACGTCCGCGCGGTCAAGGCTGCGGCCGATCAGGCCGTCGAGCACTGCCGCGCCGGCAAGGGTCCGATCATTCTCGAGATGCTGACCTATCGCTATCGCGGTCACTCCATGTCCGACCCGGCCAAGTACCGCTCCAAGGAAGAAGTGCAGAAGATGCGCTCCGAACAGGATCCGATCGAGCAGGTCCGCGCCCGTCTCCTGGAAAAGGGCTGGGCCACGGAGGACGAGCTGAAGGCGATCGACAAGGACGTCCGCGACATCGTCGCCGACTCGGCCGATTTCGCCCAGGCCGATCCGGAGCCGGACGTATCCGAGCTCTACACCGACATTCTGCTCTAATCGGGGAGGGAACCCATGCCGATCGAAATCCTCATGCCCGCCCTCTCTCCGACCATGGAAGAAGGCACGCTGTCCAAATGGGTCAAGAAGGAAGGCGACACCATCAAGTCTGGTGACGTGATCGCCGAAATTGAGACCGACAAGGCAACCATGGAAGTCGAAGCCGTCGACGAAGGCGTCCTCGGCAAGATCCTGGTCGCCGCCGGCACCGAAAACGTCAAGGTCAACACAGCGATTGCCGTCCTCCTGCAGGATGGTGAAAGCGCCGATGCTGCCGTTGCGCCGAAAAAGGCCGATGCGGACACGCCGGCCGCTGCTGCTGGTGACGCCGGCGGCAAGGCCCGCGCGGCATCGGACGAGCCGGCGTCTTCCGCTGACAACAAGGTCCCGGCTGCACCGAAGATCGAGGTCGCCGCCGATCCGGCTATTCCGGCCGGCACCGAAATGGTGACCATGACCGTGCGCGAAGCGCTGCGTGAAGCCATGGCCGAGGAAATGCGGGCCAACCCTGATGTCTTCATCATGGGTGAAGAGGTCGCTGAATATCAGGGTGCCTACAAGATCACGCAAGGCCTGCTGCAGGAATTCGGCCCGCAGCGCGTTGTCGACACTCCGATCACCGAGCATGGTTTTGCCGGTATCGCCGTTGGTGCCGCCATGGCTGGCCTGCGTCCGATCGTCGAATTCATGACCTTCAACTTCGCCATGCAGGCGATCGACCAGATCATCAACTCGGCGGCCAAGACGCTCTACATGTCGGGCGGCCAGATGGGCGCCCCGATGGTCTTCCGTGGTCCGAACGGTGCGGCAGCCCGCGTTGCCGCCCAGCACAGCCAGGATTACGCCGCCTGGTACAGCCACATCCCGGGTCTCAAGGTCATCCAGCCCTATTCGGCAGCTGACGCCAAGGGTCTTCTGAAGGCCGCCATCCGCGATCCAAACCCGATCATCTTCCTCGAAAACGAAATCCTCTATGGTCACTCGTTCGAAGTGCCGAAGATGGACGATTTCGTGTTGCCGATCGGCAAGGCTCGCCTGCACAAGGCCGGCAAGGATGTGACCGTTGTCTCCTGGGGCATCGGCATGACCTATGCGGTCAAGGCCGTGGACGAGCTGAGCAAGGAAGGCATCGACGTCGAACTGATCGACCTCAGGACCATTCGTCCGATGGACCTGCCGGCGATCATCGAATCGGTGAAGAAGACCGGTCGCCTCGTCACCGTCGAGGAAGGCTTCCCGCAATCCTCCGTCGGCGACTTCATCTCCAACACTGTCCAGCGCGAAGCCTTCGACTATCTGGATGCCCCGGTCATCACGATCGCCGGCAAGGATGTGCCGATGCCTTACGCGGCAAACCTCGAAAAGCTCGCTCTGCCGAACGTCGGCGAAGTGATCCAGGCGGTCAAAGCCGTCTGCTACAAGTAAGGGGAGGCGAGGCTCATGCCGATCAATATCACCATGCCGGCTCTCTCTCCGACCATGGAAGAGGGCAATCTGGCGAAGTGGCTGGTCAAGGAAGGCGACAAGGTCAAGTCCGGCGACGTGATCGCCGAGATCGAAACCGACAAGGCGACCATGGAAGTGGAAGCCGTCGATGAAGGTGTCGTGGCCAAGCTCGTCGTCCCCGCCGGCACCGAAGCCGTCAAGGTCAATGCCGTGATCGCAATCCTCGCCGCTGATGGCGAGGATCTCGCTGCGGCTGCGGCCGGTGGCGGCGCTGCCGCCCCGAAGGCGGAGGCTGCATCGGCTCCGAAGGCTGAAGCCGCCCCTGTGGCTGCTCCGGCACCGGCTCCCGCGGCCGCATCGGCTGCACCGGCGGCCTCGACCGGCGAGCGCGTCTTCGCTTCGCCACTCGCCCGTCGCCTGGCGAAGGAAGCCGGTCTTGACCTCAAGGCCGTCTCGGGCTCCGGTCCGAAGGGCCGCGTCGTCAAGAGCGACGTCGAAAAGGCCGTCAGCACCGGTGGTGCCAAGGCTGCTCCGGCACCGGCAGCAGCGGCCGCAAGCGCCGCACCGGCACCGGCTCTCGCCAAGGGTCCGTCCGACGAGTCGGTTCTCAAGAACTTCGCCGAAGGCTCCTACGAGCTCGTGCCGCATGACGGCATGCGCAAGACGATCGCAAAGCGCCTGCAGGAATCCAAGCAGACCATCCCGCATTTCTACGTCTCCGTGGATTGCGAACTGGATGCGCTCTTGGCCCTGCGTGCCCAGCTCAATGCCGCTGCCCCCGAAAAGGACGGCAAGCCGGCCTACAAGCTCTCGGTCAACGACATGGTGATCAAGGCTCTGGCTCTCGCTCTGCGCGACGTGCCGGATGCCAACGTCTCCTGGACCGACACCAACATGGTCAAGCACAAGCATGCCGATGTCGGCGTGGCGGTCTCGATCCCGGGCGGCCTCATCACCCCGATCATCCGCAAGGCCGAGGAAAAGAGCCTGTCCACCATCTCGAACGAGATGAAGGATTTGGGCAAGCGCGCCAAGGACCGCAAGCTGAAGCCCGAGGAATATCAGGGCGGCACGACTGCCGTGTCCAACATGGGCATGATGGGCGTGAAGAGCTTCTCGGCTGTCGTGAACCCGCCGCATGCAACGATCCTCGCGGTCGGTGCCGGCGAAGAGCGGGTGGTTGTGAAGAACGGCGAGATGAAGATCGCCAATGTCATGACCGTGACGCTTTCCACCGACCACCGTTGCGTCGATGGCGCGCTGGGAGCCGAACTGCTTGGCGCCTTCAAGCGCTACATCGAAAATCCGATGGGCATGCTGGTCTGATCAGGGAGCGGTGCGATGAAGACCGTTCTCGCTTATGGCGACAGCCTGACATGGGGATACGACCCGGTAAACCTGGGTCGGCATGCCCACGAGGATCGCTGGACAAGCGTCTTGCAGAAGGCGCTCGGCCACGGTGTCCGGGTGATCGCCGAAGGCCTGAACGGACGCACGACGGCTTATGATGATCATCTGGGTGACTGTGAACGCAATGGCGCAAAGCTGTTGCCGACGATCCTTGCGACGCACAAGCCGATCGATCTCGTGATCATCATGCTGGGGACCAACGACCTCAAGCGTGGCATCCAGGGAACGGCAATCGGCGCGACCAGTGGCGTGAACCGACTGGTCAAACTCGTCCAGAAGCATGACTGGGGTTTTGAGTTCGAGGAGCCCGGAATCCTGATCGTCGCACCGCCCGCGATCCGCGAGACGGCCAATTCGGTGTTCGGCGCCATGTTCAACCACTCGGTGGAAGAAGGCGCCATGCTCGCCAGTATGTACCGCGATGCAGCAGACGAATCGGGATGTGCTTTCTTTGACGCGGGATCGGTTGCCGAAACCACGCCGCTGGATGGCATCCATCTGGACGCCGAAAACACCCGCGCCATTGGACGCGGCCTCGAGCCGATCGTCCGGATGATGCTCGGTCTTTGAAGAAAAACCGCGGCCTGAAATCTCCGTCGGGGCGCGTTGATCAAAATCAAGGAGGTCTTGTGCGCTGCGTCTAACCTGAGCCCATCAACCCCGAAAGAGGAGATGGGATCATGTCGAACACACCGCACGAACTGGCAGTGGAATTCCCGGAACACGTCGCGCTGATGCGTCATCTGAAGGAAACGGATGGTCATTTCGCAAGATTGTTCGAAACCTATCACGAGGTGAATCGGGCCATCCACCGTGCCGAAACAGACGTCGAGCCTGCAGACGACTTCCATGTCGTGGAAATGCGCAAGAAGCGGATGCAGCTCAAGGATGAAATCTACGGGATGCTGGTTCGTCATGAACCGGAGGCCGAGACACCCGCAGCCTGAGGGTCTCGCTTCCAGTCCCGAAACGGGCCTCCGCTGGAGCGGGGGCTCGCAAGAAACCGAGGAGTGGAAGCGCCCATGTCGAATGCTTACGACGTCATCATCATCGGCTCCGGCCCCGGCGGTTACGTCACCGCCATCCGTGCGGCCCAGCTCGGCCTGAAAACCGCGATCGTCGAACGCGAGCATCTGGGCGGCATCTGCCTCAACTGGGGCTGCATCCCGACCAAGGCTCTCCTGCGCTCGGCCGAGATCCTCGACCATGCCAACCACGCCAAATCCTACGGTCTGACGCTGAACGGCACGATGACTGCCGACGTCAAGGACGTGGTCGCCCGCTCGCGCGGCGTGTCAGCCCGCCTCAACGGCGGCGTCGCCTTCCTGATGAAGAAGAACAAGATCGACGTCATCTGGGGCGAAGCCAAGCTGACGAAGCCCGGCGAAATCGTCGTCGGCAAGATGACAAAGCCCGTCGTCGAGCCGCAGAACCCGGTTCCGAAGGGTGTTCTGGGCGAGGGCACCTACACCGCCAAGCACATCATAGTCGCGACCGGTGCCCGCCCGCGTGCGCTTCCGGGCATCGAGCCGGACGGCAAGCTGATCTGGACCTATTTTGAGGCAATGAAGCCGGATTTCATGCCGAAGTCGCTGGTTGTCATGGGCTCGGGCGCGATCGGCATCGAATTCGCCTCCTTCTATCGCTCCATGGGCGTGGATGTCACCGTCGTCGAACTGATGCCGAACATCATGCCGGTCGAGGACGTCGAAATCTCCACCTTCGCCCGCAAGCAGCTGGAAAAGCGCGGCCTGAAGATCATCACCGAAGCCAAGGTCTCGAAGGTCGAGAAGGGTGCCAACTCCATCACCGCCCATGTCGAGACCAAGGACGGCAAGGTCCAGACGATCACCGCTGATCGCCTGATCTCCGCCGTCGGCGTCCAGGGCAATATCGAGAACCTCGGTCTCGAAGCGCTGGGCGTGAAGACCGATCGCGGCTGCATCGTCGTCGACGGCTACGGCAAGACGAACGTGCCCGGCCTCTACGCGATCGGCGACGTCGCCGGCCCGCCGATGCTCGCCCACAAGGCCGAGCATGAGGGCGTCATCTGCATCGAGAAGATCGCCGGTGTGCCGGGCGTGCATCCGATGGACAAGGCGAAGATCCCGGGCTGCACCTATTGCAACCCGCAGGTCGCCTCTGTCGGTCTGACGGAAGCCAAGGCGAAGGCTGAGGGCCGCGACATCCGCGTCGGCCGCTATTCCTTTGCGGCCAACGGCAAGGCCATCGCGCTCGGCGAAGACCAGGGCATGATCAAGACCATCTTCGACAAGAAGACCGGTGAACTGCTCGGCGCCCACATGGTCGGCGCGGAAGTCACCGAACTCATCCAGGGCTTCGTCGTCGCAATGAACCTCGAGACGACGGAAGAAGAGCTGATGCACACGATCTTCCCGCATCCGACCCTGTCGGAGATGATGAAGGAAAGCGTGCTCGACGCCTATGGGCGGGTGCTGAACGCCTAAAGTCCGGTTGTGAAACAGAACTCTGCCGCCTATATCAGCGGCAGGTTCCAACTGAACGGTCCGAAAGGGGCTCGACATGGCTGGTTTCGAAGTGGGCATCATCGCGACGATTTTCTTTGGCGGTCTCGCAGGCTGGCTGGCCGGCAAGCTCATGGACATGCGCTTTGGCGTGATCTTGAACATCATCATCGGCATTGTCGGTGCCGCGATCGCTGCCGCGATCTTCCGCCGGCTCGGCATCTTCGTTGAAGGCGACTGGCTCGGCTACCTGATCACCAGCTTCGTGGGCGCCAGCATTCTGCTCTTCGTCGCAAAGCTGGTTCGGCGCTGACAATCGACTAGGCCGCAGACGCGGCGGGACAGGGTTTTGACCATGGTCACCATTCTCGACAGGACCAATCTTCCGATCGTTGCCCCCGTGGCATCCGGCGAGGAAAAGCGCGTCCGCCACCCCGAAAAGGCCCACAAGCCCGACACCGAAGTGCTGCGCAAGCCGGAATGGATCCGCGTCAAGGCGCCGACATCAAAGGGTTATCACGAGACCCGCGAGCTGGTTCGCTCCCACAAGCTGGTGACGGTCTGCGAAGAGGCCGGCTGCCCGAATATCGGCGAGTGCTGGGACAAGAAGCACGCGACCTTCATGATCATGGGTGAGATCTGTACCCGCGCCTGCGCCTTCTGCAATGTCGCGACCGGCAAGCCGAACCCGCTCGATCTCGAAGAGCCCGCAAACGTCGCCAAGGCCGTCCGCCAGATGGGACTGCAGCACGTTGTCATCACCTCAGTCGACCGTGACGACTTGGCTGATGGCGGCGCCGAACATTTCGAGAAGGTCATTTGGGCCATCCGCGAGGCATCGCCGGAAACGACGATCGAGATCCTCACCCCCGACTTCCTGAAGAAGCCGGGCGCGCTTGAGCGCGTCGTCGCCGCGAAGCCCGACGTCTTCAACCACAATATGGAAACCGTTCCGGGCAACTATCTGACGGTTCGCCCGGGTGCCCGTTATTTCCACTCCGTCCGTCTTCTGCAGCGGGTCAAGGAACTCGACCCGACCATGTTTACCAAGTCGGGGATCATGGTCGGCCTTGGCGAAGAGCGGAACGAAGTGCTGCAGCTGATGGACGACCTGCGTTCCGCCGACGTCGATTTCCTGACCATCGGCCAGTATCTCCAGCCGACCCGCAAGCACCACAAGGTCGAGCGCTTCGTCACGCCGGAAGAGTTCAAATCCTACGAGGACATCGCCTATACCAAGGGCTTCCTGATGGTGTCCTCGAGCCCGCTGACCCGCTCGTCGCACCATGCCGGCGATGACTTTGCGCGGTTGAAGGCGGCGCGAGAGAAGCTTATCGCCAAGGCGTGACGGGGTAACCGAGATTGTCCTGCCAATCTTCGCGTGCGTTCGGGACTGCTATAATCAGGACGTCGCCGTTGGGCTTGATGCTGTAGATCACCAGATGTGATCCGGTGGGATGAACGCGCACGGGTGGCCTGATTTCTCAACGTTCGCGCGCCATGCGAGGGTTCTCGGCAATCAGAGTGAAAACGTGTACGAGATGGAGATGGTAGGCCTCGGCCTGCGCCTCGCCGAACGTCTCAACACCGCGCCGATAGATCTTGCGGACATCCTCCGCTGCTCGACGGGTGAGCCGATAGCTCAAGCAGATCTGCTCCGTTGGTCCTTCAGGGAGTGGAGGATATCCTGCATGCTCTCATCGCTCTCGCCGCTGGCGATCCCCTCGTCGACAATTGCCTGGACACGGGCAACCTCTCTCTGGCGCTCTTGGTCCTGGGTGATCAGGTCCTGGATATAGGCCTCCTCGTTGGCGAACTGACCCTCCTGGGCCTGATCGTCGACGAACTGCTTCATCTTGTCGGGCAGCCGAATGCTGAGCTTGGCCATACATCTGTCTCCTGTGTCCGAATGTTGCTCGCGTCTGACTAAAATGTCAAAGCTTGGCGCACTGCATGAGAGGGAGAGGGATCGAGTGCGTAACCTTCCGATCGCTCAAGAAGCCGCAAACCACCTGCGCAACGCGCGTCGCATTTGCGTCATCGGATCCTCCGGCGGCGGAAAAAGCACTCTCTCGCAGAAACTCGCAAGCGGTCTCGGTCTCCAGTACATCTCCATCGACAGGGATGTGCGCTGGCTGCCCGGGTGGCAAGAGCGGGGCAGGGAGGAGCAACGTGCGCGATTGAGCGCTTTCGTTACCAGCGAAGCTTGGGTAATTGATGGCAGCGGCTCTTCGTCATTCGACATCAGGCTGCCGCGCACCGATCTCATCATTTGGCTGCGGCTTTCCAGATGGAGATGCCTTCTGGGCGTTGCGAAAAGAGTGGCGCGGTACAAAGGTACAGTCAGACCGGATATGGCGGAAGGCTGCCCCGAACCCTTCCCCGACCGCGATTTCCTCTCCTACATCTGGAACTTCGAGCGCCGCTTCGCCCCGCGCATCATCCAGGAAATCGAGCGTCACGGACCGAATGTACCGGTCGTCATTCTGAAATCCCATGGCGAAATGGCGCAGCTGCTTGATCTTGCGGGGCTTCCTCATTAAGTCGCTGGCATGCCCCAGTTCGAAACCCGCCGTCTCGTCAAACACTCGCCCGACCGCATGTACGCGCTTGTCGCGGATATCGAGCGCTACCCGGAATTCCTGCCGCTCTGTGAAGCGCTGACCATTCGCTCGCGCCGCGAACGCGACGGCAAGGAGCTGCTGCTGGCCGATATGACGGTAGGCTACAAGGCGATCCGCGAGACGTTCACGACCCAGGTCCTGCTGACGGCTGCCGAGCGTGCCATCGACGTCAAATACATCGAGGGCCCGTTCAAATATCTCGACAATCGCTGGCGCTTCGAAGAGGCAGGCGAGGGCGGTTGCTCGGTGCATTTCTACATCGACTACGAGTTCAAGAACCGTATCCTTGGCGCCCTGATGGGCTCTATGTTCGACCGCGCCTTCCGCATGTTTTCGGAAGCCTTCGAGGAGCGGGCCGACAAGATCTATGCCGGCGGCTGACACGCGGCGAGAAACATGTCCAGTGCGGTCCTAAGCGTCGCAAGCCGGACCTGATCACGGCCAATATCACCGTAGCGCATCTCCCGGTGATCGATCGGCCCGCTTCGGGTCTTCAACGCCAGATGCACGAGCCCGACCGGTTTCTCCGGCGAGCCGCCGCCCGGCCCTGCAATGCCCGTCACCGCAACGGCCACCTGGGCATCGGAACGCATGAGCGCTCCATGTGCCATCTGCAGCGCGGTCTCCCTTGAGACGGCCCCGAAACCCTCTAGCGTTTTGGCGCTCACGCCGATCAGATCCATCTTCGCCTGGTTGGTATAGGTGACGAAACCCCGGTCGACGACCGCTGATGAACCGGCGATCTCCGTGAGTGCGCCTGCGATCAATCCGCCCGTGCAGGATTCAGCCGTTGCGATCATCCAGCCTAGGTCGCGATAGGCGGCAATGATCGCCTGTGCCTTGTCTTCGATATCCGCCGGATAAAGCCCCATCAGTCCGCTCCCTGGAAGACGACGGTCGCCGTGGCGATCGCCGCGATCCCCTCGCGGCGACCGACAAAGCCGATCTTCTCGTTGGTCGTGGCCTTCACCGAGCAGCGATCGAGCGAAATGCCAAGGATCTCCGAAAGCTTCTCCCGCATGGCCTGCCGATGTGGTCCAACCTTAGGCGCTTCGGCAATGAGCGAAATATCGGCATTCATGATCGTGCCGCCGGCGTCGCGCACGATCTTCGCCGCATGCTCCAAAAAGATCCGTGATGGCGCGCCCTTCCATTGCATGTCCGATGGCGGGAAATGGTCGCCGATATCGCCGGCCCCGCAGGTGGCCAGCAGCGCGTCGGTCAGCGCGTGCAACGCGACATCCGCATCCGAATGCCCCTTGAGCTTCTGGTCGTGCGGAATGAAGATCCCGCAAAGGGTCACGCCATCGCCGGGCTCCAACTGGTGCACGTCATAGCCGTTTCCGGTGCGAACGTCGGGCAGGGCGTTGCCCCTCAGTTTCTCGTCGGCCATGGCGATATCCCTCTTCACGGTCAGTTTGACATTGTCGATCGATCCCTCGACCAGCTGAACCGGAATGCCGGCCCATTCGGCAATCGAGGCATCGTCGGTAAAGTCGGATCCGGCCTCGCGTGCTGCCCGTTCATGGGCGCTCAGGATGCTCTGGTAGTGGAAACTCTGCGGCGTTTGCGCGGCATGTAGGTCCTTGCGTGGCACGGTATCCGTGACGATCTTCCCCGCATCCGCCCGCTTGAGCGTGTCAGACACCGCAACGGCTGGCAGAACTGCTGGCTTGCCCGCCGCAAGCTCTTCCGCGATCCGATCGAGAAGTGCCGGATCGGCAAACGGTCGCACGCCGTCATGGATCATCACGGATTCGATATTGCTCTCACGCAGGGCCCTCAGGCCATGGAGCACGGATTCCTGTCGCGTTGCGCCACCGGTGACGACCAGAAGCGCATGCCTTGCAGGCAGGTCCGAAACGGCCGCGTCGAAAAGCGCGCGATCATCAGGATGAATGACCACGACGACAGGACCACTTTTGGGCCAGTCGAGAAAGAGTTTCAGCGTGTGCCAGATGACCGGCTTCCCGCCGATCCGCCGATACTGCTTGGGTCCGTCGACCGATGCGCCGGCGCGCTCGC
This sequence comes from Rhizobium sp. AQ_MP, assembly GCF_014237835.1. Taxonomy (GTDB): domain Bacteria; phylum Pseudomonadota; class Alphaproteobacteria; order Rhizobiales; family Rhizobiaceae; genus Allorhizobium. The sequence continues at coordinate 599 of NZ_JACJVI010000008.1, read as the reverse complement.
CGCGGCCAGCGGCAACAACGACAATCCCGATTGTTCCGCTCAGCTCTTGCTCCATCGCCCCGCCTGGTCCATGACAACCTTTCCTTCGCAACCGTGCTCTATCGGCTCGAAACGACCTTTTCCAGCATTTGCCCGAATTTTTGTCGATGCGTGACCTTTGCCTCTTGGCAAGCCATCAATGGCTGGCTAAAAATAGTGCAAATATATTCTTTGCCTGAAAGATAATCAGTTGGTTTCTGTCGCCTTGGACACGCCATTCAGTATCGGCCCGGTTCCCGTCCGGAACCGGGTGGTGCTTGCGCCAATGTCCGGTGTCACCGATCTGCCGTTCCGTCAGCTGGCCTTCCGCTTCGGGGCCGGCCTTGTTGTGACCGAAATGGTGGCAAGCCGCGAACTGGTCTTCAATGCCGCAGAAAGCTGGACGCGTCTGAAGGGCGCGGGCCTGACCCCGCACATGGTGCAGCTCGCCGGCCGCGAAGCAAAATGGCTTGCAGAAGCGGCCGTCATCGCCGAAGCCAACGGTGTCAAAGCTGGTTAGAGACGCGTGCTCACTAGCCACTTAGAAACGCGACACTAACACTGCCGATCAGCCCCGATCT
>NZ_JACJVI010000079.1 GCF_014237835.1 Rhizobium sp. AQ_MP | reverse complement strand
TGTTAAGCCTGCCGCCAGCGTTCGTTCTGAGCCAGGATCAAACTCTCAAGTTGAGAATTCAATCTCGACTAATCACTATGTTCTGAATCGACGAGAACTCACTCGGCTGAGTACGCATCACTGCGCCACCAGCCTGGTGTTCTCATATCAAAACGTGACCGTCGTTTGTCTTCTTAGACAGCACATCTCTGTGCCACCTACGCAAGACCGCCGCCCACGTTTCTCTTTCTTCCATCTTCAATTGTCAAAAAACAGACGGACAAAATCCCGTCAAAAATCCCCATCCACCCAACCCTAAAGTCGGGCAACAAAACCAGCAAACATGCCAATTTCCAAGGATTTCTCTAGAGCGAAGGTCGTCGTCGCCAGCAGCGCCGCCGCCCTCGTCAGTGAGCGGATGTATAG
>NZ_JACJVI010000078.1 GCF_014237835.1 Rhizobium sp. AQ_MP | reverse complement strand
TTTAAGACCAGCTTCTCGAGATTAAATCCGGGATCGCGCGGTCAGGCAACGATCATCAGCAATCCGTCAGAGGTGACATAAGTCACCAACAACGAACGACCAGAGCGACAGGCTTCCTACCTACCTCCGATCCTTCCCCAGGTTCCGGCCGGCTAGGCCATCACAAGGTTCATCAGGATCGGGCTCGGACATGGGGCAAAACCCCATACCTGGAAGCCTCCAGATCAATCTTCTCTTCACAATGTAGACAGAACAGGCAGCACTCATTCGAGTGATGCAAACTTTTATTTCTTCAAAGGATATCTCCACTCTCTCGACACCAAAGTGCATTGGTGGAGCTGAGCGGGATCGAACCGCTGACCCCCTGCTTGCAAAGCAGGTGCTCTCCCAGCTGAGCTACAGCCCC
>NZ_JACJVI010000077.1 GCF_014237835.1 Rhizobium sp. AQ_MP | reverse complement strand
GACCATGAAGCCGAAGCCTCCGACGGTCGCTACCGCAACGATCGGCCAAATGCCGAACGCGAGAATGAAAAATGTCAAAAGCTCGGATCGACGCCGGATACGGCGGTGGGAGGCAGACAGTGTGGTGGTGTTCTCGGTGCTGTGATGCACGGGCGCTCCTCCTTCTTCCTCTCAGCGGATGGTACGGAAGATCACAGGTCTGTCAATCAATGTGTTATTTCGTGATATCGCAATGGTTGTGCGAAGCGGCGTACGCTTGGGCTTTGGCAGTGGTAAATTGTAGATGAGCCCTGAAAAGTGGGGCGCCAGGTCGATGCCGGCGATCCGGCCTAATTGCTCAGCATTCGAAGCTTTTCTGGTTTCACGATCTCGATGCTGCGGGCATTGCGAAGCTTGACGATTCCCATGTC
>NZ_JACJVI010000076.1 GCF_014237835.1 Rhizobium sp. AQ_MP | reverse complement strand
ACGCCTGCCTGGTCGCTGGTTGCATCCGGCGGGTCAAGTGTCAGTTCGGTCAGGAAGCGTTCGCGGCTTGGATAACCTGATGCGATCTGCTCGAGCTGCAGGAGGTCAGCCTTGCGGGTCTCGGGATCCTCGTGGATCCGGTCGAGATGCGGCTCGTACCAGAGCCTTGCCTGTTCGATGTCACCAGGCCAGCCATGTTCGTCCTTATGCAAGGCGGAAAGCAATGTGACGAAAGGCGCCCAGTCATCGCCGGTCTTCGGCGGCGGCGGGATCTCGGCAAGCGACAACAACGGTTGTGGGTCAGCGGCAATCGTGTCGAGAATTGCCGCCGCTCTCTGCGGACCGATGCCCGGCAGCATCTGCAGCACCCGAAAACCGGCAACCCGGTCACGCGGGTTCTGGGCAAAGCGGACGACGGCGAGGAGATCTTTGACAT
>NZ_JACJVI010000075.1 GCF_014237835.1 Rhizobium sp. AQ_MP | reverse complement strand
ATCAGTTTGCCGGCCCATGCTCAGTCCGTTCCCGGTGGCGTAGAGGCGCTGGAGATCAAATGGTCGAAGGCACCCTGTCGGTTCTGTGGCACCGGCTGTGGCGTCATGGTCGGCGTCAAGGAAGGGCAGGTCGTCGCCACGCACGGCGACATGCAAGCCGAGGTGAACAGAGGACTTAACTGCATAAAGGGCTATTTCCTCTCAAAGATAATGTATGGCGAGGACCGCCTGAGCACACCGCTCCTGCGCAAACTTAACGGGCAATATTCGAAGGATGGCGAGTTCGAACCGGTAAGCTGGGACGAAGCGTTCGACATCATGGCCGAGCAGTGCAAGAAGGTTTTGCGGGAAAAGGGACCGACAGCGGTCGGCATGTTCGGCTCCGGCCAGTGGACGATTTTCGAAGGCTATGCCGCAACCAAGCTGATGCGGGCCGG
>NZ_JACJVI010000074.1 GCF_014237835.1 Rhizobium sp. AQ_MP | reverse complement strand
CCCGGCCACGCCGACTACGTCAAGAACATGATCACCGGTGCTGCCCAGATGGACGGCGCGATCCTGGTTTGCTCGGCAGCTGACGGCCCGATGCCGCAGACCCGCGAGCACATCCTGCTCGCCCGTCAGGTTGGCGTTCCGGCCATCGTTGTCTTCCTGAACAAGGTTGACCAGGTTGACGACGCCGAGCTGCTCGAGCTCGTTGAACTGGAAGTTCGCGAACTGCTGTCGTCCTACGACTTCCCGGGCGACGACATCCCGGTTGTCAAGGGCTCGGCTCTGGCCGCTCTGGAAGACTCGAACAAGACGATCGGCGAAGACGCGATCCGCGAGCTGATGGCTCAGGTCGACGCCTACATCCCGACGCCCGAGCGTCCGATCGACCAGCCGTTCCTGATGCCGATCGAAGACGTGTTCTCGATCTCGGGCCGTGGTACGGTTGTGAC
>NZ_JACJVI010000073.1 GCF_014237835.1 Rhizobium sp. AQ_MP | reverse complement strand
CTTGTAACTTCCCGAAAGCCGCGTTTGAGGCTGTAATGGCAGGCGCGGTGGCGGATGGGAGACCGACACACCTCAGGGACACCAAGCCCGCGGGGGAGCAAGGGTCTTCGTCCGCCGTTCCATCGAACCCGAACAGTCGCCAGGGCCGCTTGCGCAAGCAAAGTCCGTTTAGGCAAGGATGGGATAAGATGGATATCGTTGTCGGGATCGATGTTTCCAAGGATTACCTGGATGTGGCCGTGGCTCCGTCAGGTCTGACCTTTCAAGTGCCCAACACGCAGGCCGGCATCGACGATCTTGTGTCGCGGTTGCAGCCGATCGGCGCCGATATGGTGGCATTGGAGGCCACCGGCGGCTTCGAAACCGCAGCCGTTGCAGGACTGTCTTTGGCCGGGTTGGCCGTGATCGTCGTCAATCCAGCGCAGGTGCGCGCTTATGCCAATGCGCTCGG
>NZ_JACJVI010000072.1 GCF_014237835.1 Rhizobium sp. AQ_MP | reverse complement strand
GTGGGCCCGGGTAGACTCGAACTACCGACCCCACGCTTATCAAGCGTGTGCTCTAACCGACTGAGCTACGGGCCCATTCCTGGCATAAGGCGATCAGTAAAACCAACCACCCTACAGGACGATAGTCCGTCGCCGGCCGTCCGGCGCCCTCGCGGAGCGCCGCCGCAAAGCGGCGAACAGCGCGTGAGCGCAAACCAAAGGTTCATATCCTTCTGAAGAAAGAGAAACGTGGACGGCGATCTGCGCCATACCGTGACGATGCCAAGCATCTGTCCGGCGTATTACGTTTTCGATCGTGACCTGACTGGTCCGATCTATGTTCTAAAAAGCACGGGAAGGTTCATCCTGATCTAGACAGGCGTCTTACCAATTCCACAGCTTCCTTAGAAAGGAGGTGATCCAGCCGCAGGTTCCCCTACGGCTACCTTGTTACGACTTCACCCCAGTCGCTGAC
>NZ_JACJVI010000071.1 GCF_014237835.1 Rhizobium sp. AQ_MP | reverse complement strand
GAAGACGGGAGCCCGCCGAGCCTCGCGATCGAGACGCTCCCTGGATACGGCAAGGCGAAGACCTGGGCGCTCGATCTCAAGGCCGACCTTGATGACTACCGAGCCTCGATCCTGACTTGGTCTGACATGAGCACCAAGCTGCTGCTCTCCGGACCGCCCGGGACCGGCAAGACGACATTCGCCCGGGCGCTCTGCAATAGCTTGCAGGTGCCTCTCGTCGTTAGTTCGGTGTCGACCTGGTTGCAGGGTGCCCATCTGAGCGACGTGCTCAATCGCATGGCCCGGACGTTTGCAGAGGCGCGTGCCTTAGCACCTGCCATCCTCTTCATCGACGAGATCGACGGCATCGGAAAACGCCAGCCGGCAGAGCGCGAGTACGCGGACTATTGGAATGGTGTCGTCAACAAAGCGCTCGAACTCCTCGATGGTGCGGTGAAGGGCGAAGGCCTCATCGTCGT
>NZ_JACJVI010000070.1 GCF_014237835.1 Rhizobium sp. AQ_MP | reverse complement strand
GCAGGACTGTCTTTGGCCGGGTTGGCCGTGATCGTCGTCAATCCAGCGCAGGTGCGCGCTTATGCCAATGCGCTCGGCAAACGTGCCAAGACCGACGCCATCGATGCGGCGGTGATAGCCGCCTACGTATTGGCCACCAAGCCGGAGCTGCGCCCGCTGCGTGATGCGCAAACCCAGGCGCTCTCGGCGCTTGTGGCCCGCAGGCGGCAGATCGTCCAGATGATCGTGGCCGAGGAAAACCGGGCGAAGATGGCACTCGCGAAGGAGGCGCAGAAGAGCATCAAACGCCTGCTCATCGCTCTCAGGCGCGAGCTCGAAAGCCTCGACAAGGACCTCGACGACCACATCCGCACGTCACCTGTCTGGCGGGTTCGCGAGACGCTGCTCACCTCCGTGCCAGGTGTGGGGCCAGCGACGGCGCGCACGCTTCTCGCCGAGATGCCGGAACTGGGCAGTCTTGACCGGAG
>NZ_JACJVI010000007.1 GCF_014237835.1 Rhizobium sp. AQ_MP | reverse complement strand
CTTGCCGTGGTCGACGTGGCCGATCGTGCCGATGTTGACGTGCGGCTTGTTGCGCTCAAACTTACTCTTTGCCATTTTCGGCTCTCCATTTTGTGGTCCCCGTCAGGGGAAATTCAAATATTCAATAGGACGGACGGCGTATCCCGGTCACTTCTGACCGGAATACTTTGCCTGGATTTCTGCAGCAACGTTCGACGGGACCGGTGCGTAATGGTCGAAGACCATCGAGTACTGGGCGCGGCCCTGCGACATGGAGCGCAGGTTGTCGACGTACTTGAACATGTTGGCGAGCGGGACGTGAGCGTTGATCACGATCGCGATGCCGCGCTGTTCCTGGCCCTGGATCTGGCCACGGCGGGAGTTCAGGTCGCCGATAACGTCGCCGACGTAATCTTCCGGGGTCACGACTTCGACGCGCATCATCGGCTCGAGCAGCTGAGCGCCGGCCTTCTTGGCTGCTTCACGGAAGCAGGCACGCGATGCGATTTCGAAGGCGAGAACCGACGAGTCGACGTCGTGGAAGGCACCGTCGATGAGGGTGGCCTTGACGCCCAGCATCGGGAAGCCAGCGAGCGGACCCGAAGACAGAACGCTTTCGATACCCTTCTGAACGCCCGGGATGTATTCCTTCGGAACAGCACCGCCGACGATCTTGGATTCGAACTTGAAGTCGTCGCCTTCCGGGTTCGGTTCGAAGACGATCTTGACGCGCGCGAACTGACCGGTACCACCGGACTGCTTCTTGTGCGTGTAGTCTTCTTCGTGCTGACGCGTGATGGTTTCGCGGTAAGCAACCTGCGGCGCACCGACGTTGGCTTCAACCTTGAACTCGCGACGCATACGGTCGACGATGATGTCGAGGTGAAGTTCGCCCATGCCAGCGATGATGGTCTGGCCGGATTCCTGGTCGGTCTTGACGCGGAAGGACGGGTCTTCTGCTGCCAGGCGGTTGAGCGCGAGGCCCATCTTTTCCTGGTCGCCCTTGGACTTCGGCTCGATCGCGATCTGGATGACCGGCTCGGGGAATTCCATGCGCTCAAGGATAACCGGCTTCAGGGGATCGCAGAGCGTGTCACCCGTGGTGGTTTCCTTGAGACCGGCCAGAGCAACGATGTCGCCTGCAAAGGCTTCTTCGATGTCTTCACGGGAGTTCGAGTGCATCTGCAGCATGCGGCCGACGCGCTCGCGCTTGTCCTTGACCGTGTTCATGACCGACGAGCCCTTTTCGAGCTTGCCGGAATAGATGCGGGCGAAGGTGAGCGAACCGACGAAGGGGTCGTTCATGATCTTGAACGCCAGCATCGAAAGCGGCTCGGCGTCATCTGCATGGCGCTCGATTTCGGCTTCGGTCTTGAAGTCGATGCCCTTGATGGCCGGGATGTCGAGCGGCGACGGCAGGTAGTCGACAACCGCGTCGAGGAGCGGCTGAACGCCCTTGTTCTTGAAGGCGGTGCCGCAGAACATCGGGTGGAACTTGACGTCGATGGTGCCGCGACGAACGAGTTCGCGGATCTTGTCGTTGTCCGGCATGTCGCCGTTCAGGTAGGCTTCCATCGCTTCTTCGTCGATCTCGACAACGGTCTCGATCAGCTTTTCGCGATATTCCTCGGCCTTTTCCTTCAGGTCGGCAGGGATTTCGACAACGTCCCAGGCAGCGCCGAGGGACTCGTCGCGCCAGATCAGAGCGTTCATCTCGATCAGGTCGACAACGCCCTTGAAGTCGCTTTCAGCGCCGATCGGCAGCTGCATGACAACAGCGGTGGCGCCAAGACGGGTCTTGATCATTTCTACCGAGCGGTAGAAGTCAGCACCGGTCTTGTCCATCTTGTTGCAGAAGATCATCCGCGGGACGTTGTACTTCTCAGCCTGACGCCAGACGGTTTCGGTCTGCGGCTCAACGCCGGCGTTGGCGTCGAGAAGAGCGATCGCACCGTCGAGAACGCGCAGCGAACGCTCGACTTCAATGGTGAAGTCAACGTGGCCGGGGGTGTCGATGATGTTGAAGCGGCGCATCTTGCCGTCGCGACCCTTCCAGAAGGTCGTGGTGGCAGCAGACGTGATCGTGATGCCACGCTCCTGCTCCTGCTCCATCCAGTCCATGGTGGCTGCGCCGTCATGAACTTCGCCGATCTTGTGAGACTTACCGGTGTAGTAGAGGATACGCTCGGTGGTCGTGGTCTTGCCGGCGTCAATATGCGCCATGATACCGAAGTTGCGGTAGTCTTCGATTTTATATTCGCGAGCCATAACGGACTGCCTTTCGATATTCGATCGGTTGATTACCAGCGGTAATGCGAGAAGGCGCGGTTTGCATCGGCCATCTTGTGGGTGTCTTCGCGCTTCTTGACGGCGCTACCGCGGTTGTTCGCTGCGTCGAGCAGCTCGCCGGAGAGGCGGTCGACCATAGTGGTCTCGTTGCGCTTGCGGGCAGCGGTGATCAGCCAGCGGATCGCGAGAGCCTGGCGGCGCTCCGGACGAACGTCGACCGGGACCTGGTAGGTTGCACCACCAACGCGGCGCGAACGGACTTCAACATGCGGCGCGACGTTGTCGAGCGCCTGATGGAAGACGGCAATCGGTTCCTGCTTGGACTTGTTCTGAACGACGTCGAAGGCACCGTAGACGATGCTTTCAGCGACCGACTTCTTGCCGTGAAGCATGATGGCGTTCATGAACTTGGTGACAACGAGATCGCCGAACTTCGGATCCGGGTTGATCTCACGCTTTTCTGCACTATGGCGACGGGACATACTATTTGTCTCTCAACGGTTAGGGACGCTTTATCACGCGGAGAACCTCGCGCAGCGCCGGTATCTGATGAATGAAGGACCGAAGCTTACTTCGGACGCTTCGCACCGTACTTCGAGCGGCGCTGCTTGCGGTTCTTGACGCCCTGGGTGTCGAGAACGCCGCGGATGATGTGGTAACGAACACCCGGCAAGTCCTTGACGCGGCCGCCACGGATCATGACGACAGAGTGTTCCTGCAGGTTGTGACCTTCGCCCGGAATGTAGCCGATGACTTCGAAGCCATTGGTCAGGCGGATCTTGGCGACCTTACGCAGAGCCGAGTTCGGCTTCTTCGGGGTCGTGGTGTAGACGCGGGTGCAAACGCCGCGCTTCTGCGGGTTTTCCTGCAGAGCAGGAACCTTATTGCGCTTTACCTGTGCCTGACGCGGCTTGCGGATCAGCTGGTTTACGGTAGGCATATACCCATCCCTTGCAAAATCTAGTCTCAAGCCCTTTCAGGCCCTGGTGGTTGCCGTTTCCGGCGGCGGCCGCACTGTTTTCTTCATGCGCAAAATGTGGCCCGACCCGTTTTCGCGGATGGACCACAAAAGACAGAGGACGCACTGCAAGAGTGCGTCGTGCGAGCAGCATTCGTGTCGTCAACGTGCGTTTGGAGACCTGTTTGAGATGAACTTCAGGACGCGTCGTCCCGAAAAAGCCAACCTCACATGGGCTCCGATGGGCGGGGTACTACTGTTTTCCCCCCTTAACGTCAAGTCACATCTGACAATTAATGCCCGGACCGCCCTGCCCGACCAGGAGTCCGGCGGTTTCGGCACAGGAAAAAGAGGGCACTGCAACAATTTGGCTTGGATTGCGGCCGGAAACTTCTAGATAGGTATTGAGAGAGGGTCAACCGCCCTGCCCGTCTGGTCGAATCGGCCGCGGCGAAGAATCGATCCGCCACAACAGGAAGACCAGGCGCCATGATCACCAGTCCCGACAATGACAACAACCGCGACGAGCCGATGGTGTTCATCGTGATCGCCAAGGCCTACGAGACCGAAGGCGGCGAACCGATCGACCTGCATGTCATGCTGACGGCCCCGGACGACGACACGGCTGTCCGGATGACCCTGAACGCGCTGTCCGAAGAGGGTTTTCTGGAAGCGGATCTTGACCAGATCGGCATGATTACCGGCGCACCGGACGAAGAGCCGCATGCTTCTGCCTATCAGGGCGCGCTGGAAGGTGAAGTGGCGATCATCCGTTTCGCCTGAGCCACAATTCCCTGGGTATGATTCAAGGCCGGTCGCTTGCGATCGGCCTCTTTCGTTGGCGCAAGATAGCCCTCCCCCGATAAAGAAAAAAAAAGGCCGCCCGGATCGCTCCGGGCGGCCTTTGTTCTTGCAACCTGAGCGCCGATTACTCGGCGGCAGGCGCGCTTTCGCCAGCGAGGTTCTGCAGCATCGGGGTCGCCACGTCGGCGCCCGTGCCCTTCTTGCGCTCCTCGAGGATGAGGTCGTCGCGCGAAGAGGCGATGCGGCGGATCTGCGTCATGGTACCGCCGGTACCAGCCGGGATCAGGCGGCCGACGATGACGTTTTCCTTCAGGCCCTGCAGCGTGTCGGTCTTGCCGGCGATTGCAGCTTCCGTGAGAACCTTGGTGGTTTCCTGGAAGGATGCAGCCGAGATGAACGACGGCGTCTGCAGCGAGGCCTTGGTGATGCCGAGGAGGACGGGTTCGCCGTATGCCGGCTTCTTGCCTTCCTCGATCAGGCGCTCGTTCATGTCATCCAGTTCGATACGGTCGACATTGTCGCCGACGATGTACTGGCTGTCTCCCGAGTCGGTGATCTCGACCTTCTGCAGCATCTGGCGAACGATCACCTCGATGTGCTTGTCGTTGATCACAACGCCCTGCAGACGGTAGACTTCCTGGATTTCGTTGACCAGGTACGAGGCGAGTGCCTCGACGCCCTTGATCGCCAGGATGTCGTGCGGAGCCGGGTTACCGTCGAGGATGTAGTCACCCTTTTCGATGTAGTCGCCTTCCTGAAGGTGGAAGGGCTTGCCCTTCGGGATCAGGTATTCGACCGGCTCGACACCGTCTTCCGCCGGCTCGATGATGACGCGACGCTTGTTCTTGTAGTCACGGCCGAGACGGATCGTACCATCGATCTCAGCGATGATGGCGTGGTCCTTCGGACGACGGGCTTCGAACAGTTCGGCAACACGCGGCAAACCACCGGTGATGTCCTTGGTCTTGGCGCTTTCGAGCGGCGAACGCGCGAGAACGTCACCCTGAGACACCTTCTGGCCGGGCTCGACCGACAGGATCGCATCGACGGACAGCTGGAAGCGTGCCTCGCCGCCACGGGCGACCTTGAGCACGTTGCCGCTGGCGTCCTTGATGACGATCGCCGGCTTCAAGTCCGAACCGCGCGGGGTCGAACGCCAGTCGATAACCTGACGCTTGGTGATACCGGTCGACTCGTCGGTGGCTTCGAGAACCGAGAGGCCGTCGACGACGTCCTCGAAGTGCACGATACCCTCGACTTCCGTCATCATCGGGCGGGTGTACGGATCCCATTCGGCGAGACGCTGGCCGCGCTTCACCTTGTCGCCGTCGTCGACGAAGACCTTCGAACCATAGGCAACGCGCTGCGAGGACCGCTCCACACCACGCTCGTCGAGGATGGTGATGGCCATGCTGCGGCCCATGGCAATCAGATTGCCATCAGAGTTGCGCAGGATGTTGCGGTTCTTGATCTGCACCGTACCTTCGTACGAGGCTTCCAGGAACGACTGGTCAACCACCGTCGCGGTACCGCCCAGGTGGAAGGTACGCATGGTGAGCTGGGTGCCCGGCTCACCGATCGACTGAGCGGCGATGACGCCGACGGCTTCACCCATGTTGACAGGTGTACCGCGAGCAAGGTCGCGACCGTAGCAGATCGAGCAGACGCCGGTCTGAACTTCGCAGGTCAGGGCCGAACGGATGCGGATCGACTGGATACCGGCCTTCTCGATTTCCACGACATGCGGCTCGAGGATCATCTGGCCGGCATCGACGATGCGCTCACCCGTGACCGGATGATCGATGTCGTCGAGCGCGGTTCGACCGAGAACGCGAGCGCCGATGGAGGCAACGACCTGACCGGCATCGACGATCGCCGTCATGGTCAGGCCCTTGTCGGTGCCGCAATCGACCATGTTGACGATGCAATCCTGGGCCACGTCGACGAGACGACGGGTTAGGTAACCGGAGTTCGCGGTCTTCAGAGCGGTGTCTGCGAGACCCTTACGGGCACCGTGGGTCGAGTTGAAGTACTCGTTAACGGTCAGACCTTCCTTGAAGTTCGAGATGATCGGCGTTTCGATGATTTCGCCCGACGGCTTGGCCATGAGGCCGCGCATGCCGCCCAGCTGACGCATCTGGTTCGGTGAACCACGCGCACCCGAGTGGGACATCATGTAGATGGCGTTCATCGGCTTCTGGCGACCAGTCTCGGGGTCGAACTCGACCGCCTTAATGCGGGCCATCATGTCCTCGGCGACCTTTTCGGTGGCCTTGCCCCAGGCGTCAACGACCTTGTTGTACTTCTCGCCCTGGGTGATCAGGCCGTCGTTGTACTGCTGCTCGTATTCCTTGACCAGCGTTTCGGTGTCGCCAACGATCTTCGCCTTGGTTTCCGGGATGATCATGTCGTCCTTGCCGAACGAAATGCCGGCGCGGCAGGCATGGGTGAAACCGAGCTGCATGATGCGGTCGCAGAAGATGACCGTGTCCTTCTGGCCGCAATGGCGGTAGACCGTGTCGATCATCTTGGAGATGTTCTTCTTGGTCATTTCCTGGTTGCAGATGTCGAAGGGCACATTGACGTTCTTCGGCAGGAGTTCGCCGATGATCATGCGGCCAGGCGTGGTTTCATAGATCTTCGAGACCGGGTTGCCCTCGGCGTCGACGGTCTTGAAGCGGCCACGGATCTTGGCGTGCAGCGTGACGACCTTGTTTTCCAGAGCATGGTGCAGTTCGCCCATGTCGGAGAAGGCCATGCCTTCGCCCGGCTCGTTCTGGTTCTGGATCGACAGGTAGTACAGGCCGAGAACCATGTCCTGCGACGGCACGATGATCGGCTGACCGTTTGCCGGGTGCAGGATGTTGTTCGTCGACATCATCAGGACGCGGGCTTCGAGCTGGGCTTCGAGCGACAGCGGCACGTGAACGGCCATCTGGTCACCGTCGAAGTCGGCGTTGAAGGCCGTGCACACGAGCGGGTGCAGCTGGATCGCCTTGCCTTCGACCAGGATCGGTTCGAAGGCCTGGATGCCCAGGCGGTGCAGCGTCGGTGCGCGGTTCAGGAGAACCGGATGCTCGCGGATGACCTCGTCGAGGATATCCCAGACTTCCGGCTTTTCCTTTTCAACCAGCTTCTTGGCCTGCTTGACGGTCGAGGAATAACCCTTGGCGTCGAGGCGGGCGTAGATGAACGGCTTGAACAGTTCGAGCGCCATCTTCTTCGGCAGACCGCACTGGTGCAGCTTCAGTTCCGGACCGGTCACGATGACCGAACGACCGGAATAGTCGACGCGCTTGCCGAGCAGGTTCTGACGGAAGCGGCCCTGCTTGCCCTTGAGCATGTCGGAGAGCGACTTCAGCGGACGCTTGTTGGCGCCGGTGATGACGCGACCACGACGGCCGTTGTCGAAGAGCGCGTCCACAGATTCCTGCAGCATGCGCTTTTCGTTGCGGATGATAATGCCCGGAGCGCGCAGTTCGATCAGGCGCTTCAGACGATTGTTGCGGTTGATGACGCGACGATAGAGATCGTTCAGGTCAGACGTCGCGAAGCGGCCGCCATCAAGCGGAACGAGCGGGCGCAGATCCGGCGGGATGACCGGAACGACCTTCATGATCATCCATTCCGGACGGTTGCCCGACTCCATGAAGTTCTCGACGATCTTCAGGCGCTTCATCAGCTTCTTCTGCTTGAGATCCGACGTGGTGTCGGCAAGCTCGGAACGCAGATCGCCAGCGATACGCTCGAGGTTCATCGAGGCCAGCATTTCATAGATGGCTTCAGCACCGATCATGGCGGTGAACTGGTCTTCGCCGAACTCGTCGACGGCCATCATGTACTCTTCTTCAGAGAGCAGCTGGTTTTCCTTGAGCGAGGTGAGGCCCGGCTCGGTCACGATGTAGTTCTCGAAGTAGAGAACGCGCTCGACATCCTTCAGCGTCATGTCCAGCAGCGTGGAGATGCGCGACGGCAGCGACTTCAGGAACCAGATGTGGGCGACCGGGGCTGCGAGCTCGATGTGGCCCATGCGCTCGCGGCGAACGCGCGACAGCGTGACTTCGACGCCGCACTTTTCGCAGATGATGCCCTTGTACTTCATGCGCTTGTACTTGCCGCACAGGCACTCGTAGTCCTTGATCGGTCCGAAGATACGCGCGCAGAAGAGGCCGTCACGCTCGGGCTTGAACGTGCGGTAGTTGATGGTTTCCGGCTTCTTGATCTCGCCGTAGGACCAGGAAAGGATCTTTTCCGGGCTCGCGATCGAGATCCGGATGCTGTCGAAGTGCTGGGCCGGCACCTGCGGGTTGAAAAGGTTCATGACCTCTTGGTTCATGCCTGTCTCCTTGATGGGGCAAAGAGCCCTCGATTGGGTCGCGGTTGCGGCGAAGTCCCGGGATGCCGCGCCGGACCCTGAAATGACAATAACCGCGAAATGCGGCGAAACTCCCCGTCCCTCCCCGATATTGGCCTTCGGGGCGAGCCGGGAATGGCGTGCGAGGCGTTTTCCGCCACGCACGCCTTGTCAAACTTACTCGGCTGCGTCGGGCAGCTGGCCCTCTTCCGGCAGGATCTTCGAATTCTCGAGTTCGACGGAAAGGCCGAGAGAGCGCATTTCCTTGACGAGAACGTTGAAGCTTTCCGGAATGCCGGCCTCGAAGGTGTCGTCGCCACGGACGATCGCTTCGTAGACCTTGGTACGGCCGGCCACGTCGTCCGACTTGACGGTGAGCATTTCCTGCAGGGTGTATGCCGCACCGTAGGCCTCGAGTGCCCAGACTTCCATTTCCCCGAAGCGCTGACCGCCGAACTGCGCCTTACCACCGAGCGGCTGCTGGGTGACGAGCGAGTACGGGCCGATCGAGCGAGCGTGGATCTTGTCGTCGACCAGGTGGTTCAGCTTGATCATGTACATGTAGCCAACGGTGACCTGACGGTCGAAGGCTTCGCCGGTACGGCCATCGTACAGGGTGGACTGACCCGACGGGTTGAGACCCGCACGCTTCAGCATCGCCGAGACGTCGCTTTCATGCGCACCGTCGAAGACCGGGGTGGCGATCGAAACGCCACGCTTTGCTTCTTCGGCGAGCTTGACGAGCGCGTCATCGTCGAAGTGCTTCACTTCGTCATGGGCTTCCGACTCGTAGATCTCCGTCAGTTCCTTGCGAAGATCGGTGATGTCGAGGTGCTTGCGATAGTCCTCGAGCATCTGGCCGATCTTCTTGCCCATGCCGGCGCAAGCCCAGGCAAGGTGGGTTTCGAGAATCTGACCGACGTTCATGCGCGAGGGAACGCCGAGCGGGTTCAAGACGATGTCGACATGCGTGCCGTCTTCGAGGAAAGGCATGTCCTCGACCGGTACGATGCGCGAGACAACACCCTTGTTGCCGTGACGGCCGGCCATCTTGTCGCCCGGCTGGATCTTGCGCTTCACAGCGACGAAGACCTTGACCATCTTCATGACGCCCGGGGGCATTTCATCGCCGCGCTGGACCTTTTCGACCTTGTCCATGAAGCGCTGTTCAAGGCGCGACTTGGATTCGTCGTACTGGCCGCGGAGCGCTTCGAGTTCGCCCTGCACCTTTTCGTCTTCGACGGCAAACATCCACCACTGCGAGCGGGGATATTCGGAGACGACGGCGTTGGTGAGTTCGACGCCCTTCTTGAAGCCCTTCGGGCCGGCGATCGACATCTGACCACGCAGCATGTCCAGCAGGCGACCGTAGACGTTACGGTCGAGGATCGCCTGTTCGTCGTCGCGGTCCTTGGCGAGGCGTTCGATTTCCTCGCGCTCGATGGCCATCGCGCGCTCGTCCTTCTCAACGCCGTGGCGATTGAAGACGCGAACTTCGACGACGGTACCGAAGGTGCCCGGCGGCATGCGCATGGAGGTATCGCGAACGTCGGACGCCTTTTCACCGAAGATGGCACGCAGAAGCTTTTCTTCCGGCGTCATCGGGCTTTCGCCCTTCGGCGTGATCTTGCCGACCAGGATGTCGCCCGGCTGAACTTCTGCACCGATGTAGACGATACCGGCTTCGTCGAGGTTCTTCAGCGCTTCTTCCGAAACGTTCGGAATGTCGCGGGTGATTTCTTCAGGACCAAGCTTGGTGTCGCGGGCCATGACTTCGAATTCCTCGATGTGGATCGAGGTGAAGACGTCTTCCGAGACGATGCGCTCCGACATGAGGATCGAGTCCTCATAGTTGTAGCCGTTCCAGGGCATGAACGCGACGAGCGCGTTGCGGCCGAGAGCCAGATCGCCGAGGTCGGTCGACGGACCGTCCGCGATGATGTCACCCTTGTTGACGATGTCGCCAACCGTCACCAGCGGGCGCTGGTTCACGCAGGTGTTCTGGTTCGAACGCTGGAACTTCTGCAGGCGGTAGATATCGACGCCAGACTTCGACGGATCGAGATCTTCCGTGGCGCGGATAACGATACGGGTCGCGTCGACCTGGTCGACAACGCCGCCGCGACGGGCACCGATGGCAGCGCCAGAGTCACGCGCAACGATCGGCTCCATGCCGGTTCCAACGAACGGGGCTTCGGCACGCAGAAGCGGCACGGCCTGACGCTGCATGTTCGAGCCCATGAGAGCGCGGTTGGCGTCGTCGTTTTCGAGGAACGGGATGAGAGCGGCCGCAACCGATACCAGCTGCTTCGGCGAGACGTCCATCAGGTTGATGGTGTCGCGCGGGGACAGCATGACTTCGCCAGCATGACGGCAGACGACGAACTCTTCGACGAACTGGCCATCGGCCGTGAGCTCGGAGTTGGCCTGGGCCACGTAGTACTTGGCTTCTTCCATCGCCGACAGATAGACCACTTCGGTCGTGACCTTGCCGTCGACGATCTTGCGGTACGGGCTTTCAATGAAGCCGTACTTGTTGACGCGGGCGAAGGTTGCGAGCGAGTTGATCAGACCGATGTTCGGGCCTTCCGGCGTTTCGATCGGGCAGATACGGCCATAATGGGTCGGGTGAACGTCGCGGACTTCGAAGCCTGCGCGCTCACGGGTCAGACCACCCGGACCAAGAGCCGAGAGACGGCGCTTGTGGGTGATTTCCGAAAGCGGGTTCACCTGGTCCATGAACTGCGACAGCTGCGAGGAGCCGAAGAATTCGCGGACGGCGGCAGCAGCCGGCTTGGCGTTGATCAGGTCCTGCGGCATGACGGTGTCGATTTCGATCGACGACATGCGTTCCTTGATCGCGCGCTCCATGCGGAGCAGGCCGAGACGGTACTGGTTTTCCATCAGTTCGCCGACGGAGCGAACGCGACGGTTGCCGAGGTTGTCGATGTCGTCGATCTCGCCCTTGCCGTCACGCAGCTCGACCAGCATCTTGACCACGGCCAGGATGTCGTCCTTGCGCAGAACGCGGACGGTATCCGGGCAGTCGAGGTCGAGACGCATGTTCATCTTGACGCGACCAACGGCCGACAGGTCGTAACGCTCGGCGTCGAAGAACAGCGACTGGAACATGGCTTCAGCCGATTCCATGGTCGGCGGTTCACCCGGACGCATGACGCGGTAGATGTCGAACAGCGCATCCTGACGGTTCTCGTTCTTGTCGGCCGAGAGCGTGTTGCGGATGTAGGCGCCAACATTGATGTGGTCGATGCCGAGAACCGGGATTTCGTCGAAACCGGCGTCGAGGATCTGCGGGAGCGACTTTTCGTCGATCTCGTCGCCGGCTTCCATGTAGATTTCACCGGTCGACATGTTGACCAGGTCTTCAGCGAGATAGGTGCCGAAGAGATCTTCGTCGGAAGCCTTGAGGAACTTGACGCCCTTGTCGGTCAGCTGACGCAGGAGACGCGGGGTGAGCTTCTTGCCGCCTTCGACAACAACTTCGCCGCTGTCGGCGTCGACGAGGTCGGAGATGGCCTTGGCACCCTTGAGGGTTTCCGGGTTGAACGGGAAGCGCCAGCCCTTGCCGTCACGCTGATAAACGGACTTCGAGTAGAAGGTCGACAGGATTTCTTCGCCGTCCATGCCAAGCGCCATCAAGAGCGAGGTCACGGGGATCTTGCGGCGACGGTCGATACGGGCATGCACGATGTCCTTGGCGTCGAACTCGATGTCGAGCCAGGAACCGCGATAGGGGATGACGCGGGCAGCAAACAGCAGCTTGCCCGAGGAGTGGGACTTGCCCTTGTCGTGGTCGAAGAAGACACCCGGCGAACGGTGCATCTGCGAGACGATGACGCGCTCGGTACCGTTGACGATGAAGGTACCGTTGTTCGTCATGAGCGGCATGTCGCCCATGTAGACGGACTGTTCCTTGATGTCCTTGATCGAGCGGGCGCCTGTATCCTCGTCAATATCGAACACGATCAGACGCAGCGTGACCTTCAGCGGTGCGGCATAGGTCAGGTCGCGCTGACGGCATTCGTCGACGTCGAACTTCGGCGGCTCGAATTCGTAGGACACGAATTCCAGCATCGATGCACCGGAGAAATCGGTGATCGGGAATACGGACTTGAAAACAGCATTGAGCCCCTCGTCGGGACGGCCGCCAACCGGCTCGTCAACCATGAGGAACTGGTCATAAGATGCCTTCTGAACCTCGATGAGGTTCGGCATTTCTGCGACTTCTGGAATTTTTCCGAAAAACTTGCGTACGCGCCTGCGACCGTTAAAGGTAAGGGTCTGAGCCATCGTCGCTCCTTGTCAGTTTGCACCCGGGCCTGCAACAGACGGTGACCGCTGGCCAGGCGGCTCCGTCAAAAAATGGATCACTCAATCTCGTCCCGAAATCCGAAAGGCCGGCCGGTTTGCCGGGCGTTCGGGTCAGGACCATCCTCTTGAGAACCCATTACCCAGGAACCGTTTTCAGACGGTTCCTGGGTAATATGTTCGGGAGAAGTCGGCGGGAAAAGGTAAACTTCTCCCGCCGCATTCCAATATTACTTGACGTCGACCTTAGCGCCGGCTTCTTCAAGCTTCTTCTTGAGGTCGGCAGCTTCAGCCTTGGAAACAGCTTCCTTGACCGGCTTCGGAGCGCCTTCGACGAGGTCCTTGGCTTCCTTGAGGCCGAGGCCGGTGATGCCGCGAACTTCCTTGATGACGTTGATCTTGTTAGCGCCAGCGTCAACGAGGATAACGTCGAATTCGGTCTTTTCTTCTTCAGCAGCAGCCGGAGCAGCGCCGCCAGCAGCAGCAGCAACAGCTACCGGAGCAGCAGCCGAAACGCCCCACTTTTCTTCGAGCATCTTGGAAAGCTCAGCAGCTTCCAGAACGGTCAGCGAGGAGAGGTCTTCTACGATCTTAGCGAGATCAGCCATTTTACTAGTCCTTTAGAGTTCGGTTCGAACTGGTTTGATTATTGAACAGCGAAAAACCGCCTTACGCGGCTTCGTCCTTCTTTGCGTAGGCCGCAAAAACGCGCGCCAGCTGCGAAGCCGGGGCCTGTACGACGCCTGCGATGCGGGTTGCCGGGGTCTGAATCATACCCAGCAGCTTTGCGCGCAGTTCGTCCAGCGAAGGCAGGGTCGCAAGCGACTTGACTGCTTCAGCGTTCAGCGTGGTCGAACCCATGGCGCCACCGAGAACAACGATCTTGTCGTTGGTCTTGGCGAAATCCATGACGACCTTGGGAGCCACGATCGGGTCGGTGCTGTATGCGATCAGCGTCTGACCCTTGAAGAGATTGCTCATCCCTTCGGACTCCGTGCCCTGAAGAGCGATCTTGGCCAGACGGTTCTTCGCGACTTTGACGGTGCCGCCAGCAGCGCGCATCTTCGAACGGAAGTCGTTCATCTGCGCAACTGTGACACCAGCATAGTGGGCCACGACAACCGAACCGGAAGCCTTAAAGACTTCGTTCAGCTCCGTGACAAATTCGCGCTTTTCCGCTCTTTCCACTGTCTGTCTCCAGTTGATGGGACCGCAATCCTGCAGGCCCCACCGGGTTTGCCTTTGCCTCAAGGGATCCAAACATGTCGGACCCCGAGCGACGCTTGAGGATCCTGTCCCCTCTGCTTGGAGCACGCTCCAGGCATAAGGCGAATAAGGCTCGAACCGAACTTCAAGACGTCATCAGACGTTTAAATACGGATCTTACCCGTCTCATGAGGGCAATCATTAAGGCCCAAAGGCCACCCACAATCTCGGACAGGAGTGTCTGGTCTTTCGAACCAGACATTTCCGGCCCCGAAAGGCCGGAAACTTGGTGGGCCGGAGCGTGAGGCTCCGGCCGAATTCATGATCAGGCCGTAACCGTGGCCGGGTCGATCTTGACGCCCGGGCCCATGGTCGAGGAGATCGCTACGCGCTTGACGTAGTTGCCCTTGGCGCCAGCCGGCTTTGCCTTGATGACGGCGTCAGCGAAGGCCTTAATGTTCTCTTCGAGCGCCTTGGCGTCGAAGGAAGCCTTGCCGATGCCGGCATGGACGATACCAGCCTTCTCGACGCGGAACTCGACGGCACCGCCCTTGGAAGCCTTGACGGCGCCCGTGACGTCCATGGTGACCGTGCCAACCTTCGGGTTCGGCATCATGCCACGCGGGCCGAGAACCTTACCGAGACGGCCGACGAGCGGCATCATGTCCGGGGTCGCGATGCAGCGATCGAAGTCGATCTTGCCGCCCTGGACGATTTCGAGCAGGTCTTCGGCGCCGACGATGTCTGCACCGGCTGCCTTGGCTTCGTCAGCCTTGGCGCCACGTGCGAAGACGGCAACGCGAACGTCACGGCCCGTACCGTTCGGCAGGTTGACCACGCCGCGGACCATCTGGTCTGCATGGCGCGGGTCGACGCCGAGGTTCATGGCGATTTCGATCGTTTCGTCGAACTTGGCGACGGCACGTTCCTTGACCATCGAGATGGCGTCGGTGAGGGCGACCAGCTTGGTCGGGTCCACGCCTTCGCGGATCTTCTGAATACGCTTTGCTACCTTGGCCATGATCAACCTACCACTTCCAGGCCCATGGAGCGGGCAGAGCCCTCAACCATCAGCATTGCGCCTTCGATGTCGGCGGCGTTCAGATCCTTCATCTTGCCTTCGGCAATTGCGCGGACCTGCGCCTTGGTGATCGTACCGACCTTCGCACCCTTGCCCGGAGTCTTCGAGCCAGAGGTGATCTTTGCTTCCTTCTTCAGCCAGTAGGTGACCGGCGGCTGCTTCATTGCGAAGGTGAAGGACTTGTCCTGGTAATAGGTGATGACGACCGGGATCGGCATACCCTTTTCCATTTCCTGCGTGGCGGCATTGAACGCCTTGCAGAATTCCATGATGTTAATGCCACGCTGACCAAGGGCCGGGCCGATCGGCGGGGACGGGTTGGCCGATCCTGCCTTGACCTGGAGCTTGAGCTGGCCTGCAACTTTCTTAGCCATTACTCTCTGCCTTTCATTTCAGACCGGTTGCCCGGTCCATTATGCCAGCGTCACGCTGGCGGCTGCGGTTGCGTGGTGCGTCTGGACGGTCCGGCTTAGAGACCGCCATCCTCCCACGCGGATCGGGGAGTTGCCTCCCCTGCTCCGATCAGACCTTTTCGACCTGACCGTATTCGAGTTCGACGGGGGTCGCGCGACCGAAGATCGAAACCTCGACCTTGAGGCGCGAACGCTCTTCGTCCACGTCCTGGACGATGCCGTTGAAGGAGGCGAAGGGGCCGTCGGAGACGCGAACCTGTTCGCCGATTTCGAAGGATACGGAGGACTTCGGACGCTCGACGCCTTCCTGGACCTGACCCAGGATGCGCTCGGCTTCGAAGTCCGGGATCGGAACCGGCTTGTTGTCGGAACCGAGGAAGCCCGTCACCTTCGGGGTATTCTTGATCAGGTGGTAGGCTTCGTCCGTCAGGTTCGCCCGCACCAGCACGTAGCCGGGGAAGAACTTCCGTTCGCTGTCCACCTTACGACCGCGGCGAACCTCGACGACCTTTTCGGTCGGAACGAGGATCTTTTCAAAGAGATGCTCAAGGCCCTTCTGACGCGCCTTGTTCTCGATGTCTTCCGCGACCTTCTTCTCAAAATTCGAATACGCGTGGACGATGTACCAACGTGCCGCCATGTTCGTCTCCGCCCGATTAATTGCCGACGCTCAGCACGAGGCTGAGCAACCAGCTGATCAGCTGGTCCGCGCCGAAGAAGAACAGCGCAGCGAAAAACACCATCGCCAGGACCATGAGCGTCGAAATCGTGGTCTCGCGACGCGAGGGCCACGTCACCTTGGACGTCTCGGAGCGTACCTGCTGCAGAAACGCGAATGGATTACCCTTGGATGCCATTTAATGCCCACGCATTTACGGCGCGTAAAGCCGACCTTGGTCAGCCCCACGCACCGCGTGTCTGTTTGAACCCTACATAAAGAGCGATTCCCCTTTTCACAAGAGGGAAAAGCTCTTCTGCAACTTTTCGGCTTTGCCAGATCTTCTTACTCGTCGCAGCTTCAGAAGCGCGCCGGGCGGACATGGCAGGGGCAGAGGGGCTCGAACCCCCGACCTGCGGTTTTGGAGACCGCCGCTCTACCAACTGAGCTATACCCCTAAGCCTTACCCCCGACTGGAACGCTCCCGCCCGAGGCATGGCGCTCCCTTTAAGACGGGAGCGATGGAATGGCAAGTGTCTTTTTTCTGCTTTTCACCAGAGCGGTCAATGGCATGCCGAGCAGCAGGCGAAAACGCCCGGGATACGCGGCAACAAGCCCCCTCGCCCACATACCTCTCGATCATTTGAACCACAAAGGTGGCATCCCACGCAGCGTGAGGCGACATCGACTGTCGACACACACGTGCGAGTCGCGACGCAACGCTTGCCAGATACCGCCCTTTGCCCGATAGTTCTGTGCATTCTTCTCGGAGGATTGCCATGATCCGCATCAGCAATGCCAGCCTGCCCGGTTCCGAGTTCGATGACGCCGACATGTCGGAATCCCGTTTCAGCGATGTCTCCCTGAAGGAGGCGGTGTTCAGCAACGTGGATCTCGGACGCAGCCTCATGACCGACGCCAATGCCGAGCAGATGGTGATCCGCAACGTGGCGATGAATGCGGCTGTCATGGAGAATGTCGTGCTGCATGCCGCCAGCCTGACCCATGTCGACCTGAACGGCAGCACCATTCGTTTCGCCAGCCTTGCCGATACCTCGATTGCCGAATGCGACCTGACCGGGCTGACGATCAACGGCTACCTCGTCACCGATCTATTGAGGCTGGCGGAAGAGCAGTTTCTGCAGCGGGCGTAAAGGGTGCCCGCCTGCGCTGGCATTTGCACCAAGCTCGACTAACCGCCATGCCCTTCAGGAACCCCACTCGCCAACGAAAAAAGGCCCCGCTGTTTCCAGCGAGGCCCTTTTTGATTCTGTCGATCAGATCAACGATTACTCGATGATCGAAGCGACGATGCCGGCGCCGACGGTGCGGCCGCCTTCGCGGATTGCGAAGCGCAGCTTTTCTTCCATCGCGATCGGAACGATCAGCTCAACGGCAACCGTGACGTTGTCGCCCGGCATAACCATTTCCGTGCCTTCCGGAAGCGACACGATGCCGGTCACGTCCGTGGTGCGGAAGTAGAACTGCGGACGGTAGTTCGTGAAGAACGGCGTATGACGGCCGCCTTCTTCCTTCGTCAGGATGTAGGCTTCGGCCATGAACTTCTTGTGCGGCTTGACCGAACCCGGCTTGCACAGGATCTGGCCACGCTCGACGCCGTCACGGTTCACACCGCGCAGCAGCGCACCGATGTTGTCGCCGGCCTGGCCCTGGTCGAGCAGCTTGCGGAACATTTCAACGCCCGTGCAGGTCGTCTTCGTCGTCGGACGGATGCCGACGATTTCGATTTCTTCGCCGACCTTGACGATACCGCGCTCAACGCGACCCGTCACAACCGTACCACGGCCCGAGATCGAGAACACGTCTTCGATCGGCATCAGGAACGGCTGGTCGATCGGACGCTCAGGCGTCGGGATGTAGGCGTCGACCTGAGCCATCAGCTCGCGGATCGCGTCTTCGCCGATCGTCTTGTTCGAATCTTCCAGAGCGGCCAGAGCCGAGCCCTTGACGACCGGGATATCGTCGCCCGGGAAGTCGTAGGACGACAGAAGTTCGCGAACTTCGAGTTCAACGAGCTCGAGCAGCTCGGCGTCGTCAACCTGGTCAACCTTGTTCAGGAAGACAACGATCGCGGGAACGCCAACCTGACGGGCGAGCAGGATGTGCTCGCGGGTCTGCGGCATCGGGCCGTCAGCAGCCGAGCAAACCAGGATCGCGCCGTCCATCTGGGCAGCACCGGTGATCATGTTCTTGACGTAGTCGGCGTGGCCGGGGCAGTCAACGTGCGCGTAGTGGCGGTTGGCGGTCTCGTACTCGACGTGTGCCGTCGAGATGGTGATGCCGCGGGCCTTTTCTTCCGGAGCTGCGTCGATCTGGTCGTAGGCCTTGAACTCACCGAAGTACTTGGTGATCGCTGCCGTCAGAGACGTCTTGCCGTGGTCGACGTGGCCGATCGTGCCGATGTTGACGTGCGGCTTGTTGCGCTCAAACTTACTCTTTGCCATTTGAATGCTTCCTGTGAACGAAACGGGGTTGCCCCGGCGAACCGGTTTGGTCCCGCCGTTTAAGGCTTTCGTGCGCAATGCGCAAGCCTTAATTGATTGGCCTTCCGGCGGCCGAAAAGCACGATTTACCGCACCCAAACCTCACGCAGGGGAAAGATCCTGCCGCCACGCGAGCTGAAGCTGGAAAATCGTTCGCATTCTTGGGCTTAGTGATTGTCTGGTCTGGAGCGGGTAACGGGAATCGAACCCGTGTATTCAGCTTGGAAGGCTGCTGCTCTACCATTGAGCTATACCCGCATTTTCAGATCCGAGGACGAATGGTGGAGAGAGTTGGATTTGAACCAACGTAGGCTGAGCCAACGGATTTACAGTCCGTCCCCTTTAACCACTCGGGCATCTCTCCATTCTTTCGTCTGGATCTGGCGACCAAGCTTCGTAGTCCCGACCAGAGTGCGTCGCCCCCTGATCTGCGGCGGGTATATGACGGCCCAACCGGCTCCTGTCAACACGAAGTTTGACGAAAAATTCCGAAAAGTTTCATGGGGTCGACACGAAGCCGAAATTGCAGGCGGGTCTATGCCCGCCCCCTGCCCCTCGCTATAAGGGCGCATGGCAAAAGATCCGAAAACCGACAAAACCGCCCGCGACACCCATTATGCGACGCTGCGCCGACAGGTGCGGGACGCCAAGCGGGAACGCGGCGAAATCCCCACACCTGGGCCCCAGAAGCCGCGCAAGAGCAATGCCGACTGGACGCCGCCAAAGCTCGCACCCGAGCAGGTCCTGCTCTACGGGCTGCACACCGTTCGTGCCGCGCTGGAGAACCCTGAGCGCAAACTGATCAAGCTTTCGGCGACGCAGAATGCGCTGGCGAGGCTCGAAATCGGATCTGTGGAAAACCTCGGCATCCCCTTCGAGACGGTCACCCCTCAGGATCTCGACAAGATCCTTGGCCCCGAAGCGATCCACCAGGGCGTGATGCTCGAAACCCGCCCCCTGCCCGTTCGTCGGCTGGAGGCGCTGAAGGACAGCCCGCTGATCCTGGTGCTCGACCAAGTCACCGATCCGCATAATGTCGGCGCCATCATGCGCTCGGCGGTCGCCTTCGATGCCGGTGCCGTCATCACGACGCAGCGGCACAGCCCGACGGAATCGGGCGTGCTGGCGAAATCCGCCTCCGGCGCGCTCGAACTCATCCCCTATATCCAAGTGACCAATCTCGCCGATGCGCTGGGCGAGCTGCACAAGCTCGGCTTCTTCTCTGTCGGACTCGATTCGGAAGGGCCGGCACCGATGGAAGAGACGCTCACCGGCGACCGCATCGCGCTGGTGCTCGGATCCGAGGGCAAGGGGCTCAGGCAGAAGACGCGCGAGACCGTGTCGTCGCTCGCCCGTCTCGACATGCCGGGCGCGATCAAGTCGCTCAACGTCTCCAACGCCGCAGCGATTGCCCTTTACGCCTCGCGGCAGCATCTGGCGGCCCAGGGCTGATGAAGCTCGTCTTCACCGATCTCGACGGGACGCTGCTCGATCACGACAGCTATTCCTACGAGGCGGCGCGCCCAGCGCTTGATCTGCTCGCAGCACGCGGCATTCCCGTGATCCTGGCGAGCAGCAAGACGGAAGCCGAGATGCGACCGATCGCAGAAGGGATCGGGATATCGCATCCGATGATCGTCGAAAACGGTGCCGGTTTGGTCGGGCTGAACGCCGAAAGTTCCCCTGTTGATCGGGATTTGCCGAGTCCTTACAGCCGCTTGCGAAGCTTTCTTAGGGAAATACCTAAGGACCTCAGGGCCTGTTTCGAAGGCTTTGGCGACTGGGATGCCAGGCGCGTTGCAAGCGAGACCGGCCTGCCCCTGGCTTCAGCCGAGCTTGCCCGTCAGCGGCAGTTTTCGGAGCCGGGGCATTTCACCGGGACCGAGGCGCAGAAGGCGGCCTTCCTCGGCCTGCTGCACACGCAGGGTTTCACCGCCGTTCAGGGCGGGCGCTTCTTCACGCTGATGCCGAAGACTTCAAAAGCCGAGCGGATGGCCGAGGTCGTCGCGCATTACCGGCGCCTGACGGGAGAACCGATCCGGACGGTTGCGCTCGGTGATGCGCCGAACGATCTGGCCATGCTGGAAGCGGCCGACTGCGGTATCATCATCGCCAATCCCGCGCATCATCCGCTGCCCGTCACAAAACGCGAGCAGGAGGGTGCGATCCTGCGCTCTGAACAAGCTGGCCCCTGGGGCTGGAACACAATGATCCAACAACTCGTTGCCACGGGGTTTCTCTGAGCCGGCCGCAACCGGCTTCATCACGAAAGGAATAGACATGGCGGATTTTCACCAGAACGGCGTGGTTGCGACCCTGCACAATCTCAGGGAGCGCTCGCTGGAGCGGATGGAGAAGGAGCTCTCGGTCTTTTCCGCTTCGCGGCCGATCACGCTGATCCTGCCATCGCTTTATTCCGAGCTCGAAGCACCGGCGCTTGAGCATATCGTTTCGGAACTCTCGCAGGCTCCCTATATCGCCGAAATCGTCATTGGACTCGACCAGGCCGACGAGGCGCAATTTCGCCATGCAAAGCAGTATTTCTCCCGGCTGCCGCAGAAGCATACGATCCTCTGGCATGACGGCCCCCGTCTGCGGGCGGTCGACGAGAAGCTGAAGGCAGAGGATCTTTCGCCCGACCAGCCGGGCAAGGGTCGCAATGTCTGGTTCTGCATGGGCTATGTCCTTGCCGCACGCCAGGCCGGTGTCGTTGCCCTGCACGACTGCGATATCACCACCTATTCGCGCGACATGCTGGCACGGCTCGTCTATCCTGTGGCCAATCCGCGCTTCCCGTACGTCTTTTCCAAGGGCTATTACCCGCGCATCGCCGACCGCTCCCTCAACGGTCGCGTGACCCGCCTACTGGTGACGCCGCTGCTGCTCAGCCTCGAAAAGGTCATCGGACACCACCCCTATATCGATTATCTCAAGGCCTTCCGCTATCCGCTGGCCGGCGAATTCGCGATGCAGACGCAGATCCTCTCGGACATCCGCATCCCCTCCGACTGGGGCCTGGAAATCGGCGTGCTCTCGGAGCTCTGGCGCAACTACTCCAACCACGCGATCTGCCAGGTGGATATCGCCGACGCCTATGATCACAAGCATCAGCCGCTCTCGCCGGAAGACGCTGCCAAGGGCCTGTCGCGCATGTCGATCGACATTACCAAGGCCCTTTACCGCAAGCTTGCGACCGACGGTGTCGTCTTCGGGCAGGATGCCTTCCGGACGCTGAAGGCCACCTATTATCGGACAGCACTCGATCTGGTCGAAACCTATTATCACGACGCACGGATGAACGGGCTGACGACCGACCGGCATCGCGAGGAGCAGGCGGTGGAGCTGTTCGCAGCGAACCTGATCGAGGCGGGCCAGGTCTATCTCGACAATCCGAACGCGACGCCGTTCATGCCGAGCTGGAACCGTGTGCAAAGCGCCCTGCCCGACCTCTTGCGCGACATCCAGGAGGCCGTCCGGCTCGACGCCGAGGACTGATGTCGGCCTGTTTCTGCCGCCAGGTCACATCGCCGGGCGGCAGGTGAGATCGCCATCGGCAGCCACGAAGCTGGTTCCGGATGCGGAAAGCTTGCGCTCGACGGGATAGTCGATGACGCTTGGCCATGCCTCGATATCCCTGGCGGCATTCGGATCCGCGTCGATGGCCGGCTGATAGGCGGGGCGGCAGTCCGGCAGGGGGCGATCGGCGGCGAGGCCAAGTTCCTTGCGGATGGTTGCCGCACAGGCGTCCGGGGCGGCAAGCAGCGAGCAGGACGCAGCGAAGGTACGGCGGTAACGCAGGGTGAGTTCCTCGCCGGCGAGAGACAGGCCGGTAAACTCCCCGGCGATCACGTCATCCATGAGGCGCGTGCCGGTTCGGGCGTCATAGACAACGAATGGCATGCCGCCATTCCAGCCATCGGCGCCGCGGAAAAAAGCATAAGGACCGACGGCACCCCAAAGATAACCGGCGGTATCGTCCTTGATCTTGCGGTCGAGCGTCGAATTGAGCTGACAGGGTCCTGCCGACGAAGCGATAAAGAGACCTGCGGCGCCCTTCTCGCCAAGATCGAGTTCCTTCAGGGCGAAATTGGGGTAGCGCAGGCAGGTCAGCTTACCCTTCATGTCGAAGCCCGTGTCCTTTTCCGCGAGCTGGACTTCGGCACGGGTGGCGCGGTCGAACTGGCCGGTGACTTCTCCGGCATTGCGGCAGATGACGGGCGCCATGCGGCCGATCGCAAACTGCAACTCCTCGCCCTTGCCGCGAATCTCATAACGACCATCGGAGTACCAGAACCCGCTGGCCGCCTGCTGCTGCGGCAACGAGACCTTAGAGCCATCGGGGATGGTGATCTCGGCGGTGGCCTCACTGAACGAGACTGTCAGAGCCGTGCCGTTCTCGCAGGCATATTTGATGTCGGCAGCCCGGCTTTCGGCTGGAAGCAGAAAAAGAGCAGTCGCGGCCACAGCAAGGCCGGCATAAAACGTCTCGCGCATCAGGTCTCCCTCGGCTGTCGGCGCAGACCATGCCAAAGAAGTACCCGCGAGGACAATGGCAAAAACGATCATGTGATGAGAAGTGGTGCCCCCGGCAGGGTTCGAACCCGCGACCCCCTGATTACAAATCATGGATCACACCCTGCAAATCAAGGCCTATAGCATTCTTGTCGCGATCATGTCGCGCGACCTAAGACCATATCTGCGGCGTTCGCCAGCTCTGAACCGTCGTCATCCTTCGGGAACAAGTGCGAATAGAGGTCCATGGTGAGGGCAATGGTAGAATGCCCTAGCCGCTCCTGAACGATCTTCGGCGGGAGGCCCAAGCCGCCATCTTCGCGCCGGTTGATCATGAAGGAAGCGGCCCAATGCCGGAGGCAGTGAAGGCCGGAATATTTCGAGACCAGCACCGGCCGGCCTTTCTCGTCAGTCTCTCCGCTCTCGACCGTCACGCCGGCCTTAACCCATAGCGGATGCAGGCCGCGCTTCAGCATGTTGTTCAGGTTATCGACTTTGCCTGTCCCCGTAGGGAAAACCAGATCGAGCACCATCACCGGCTTTCCGTCCGCGTCCAGCTTGCCGCTGTCGCGCCGTGGGCAGGCCAGTTTCCATTCTCGGAGGGTGTTGATCACGATCGGCGGCACCGGCACAGTCCGTTCGCCTGATATGGATTTCGGATTGCCGATATCGTTGAACCTGTCGGCGCGCTGATGCACCCGGATTTCGCGCCGGTCAAAATCGATGTCCTGCCAGCGCAGGCCGCGAAGCTCGCTCGCCCGGAGCCCCGCAAAGGCAGCCGTGAGGATCAACGGACGCCACCGGCCTTCGGCAGCGGAGATCAGCGCCCTCACCTCTTCGCTTGTGGGAATGTCGATCCCGACTTTCAGCTTGCCCTTCTGGCGCTTCTGCTGGCGATCTGCCTTGCTGCCGCGCCGCGACTGCATTTCCCGCGCGGCGTTGCGGACGACAAGCCCCCGCTCCTGCGCATCGGCGAGCATCGTGCCGAGCGATGTCATCACGCGCTTGATCATCGAGGCCGAGCGCCCGGCTTCTCTCAGTTCGTCCTCATAGGCCCGGAGCCGAACCGTCGTCAGGGCGTTCAGGCGAAGGTTGCCAAGGAACGGGACGATATGGAGCCGCAACGTCCGTTCGTAGTCTTCGATCGACGATCGCTCCAGACCGGCGGCGCGCGTCGAGGCGATCCATAGTCTGCCCGCCGCTTCGACTGTGACCGTCTCACGGTCGGCAACATGGACCCCTTGCTTTACCTCGACCGAGGCCGTTGCCGCGAAGGCGTCCGCGTCCTTCTTCAGTTTGAAGCTCTTCAGTCTCCGCTTTCCGGCCGCATCGGTGTAGCGGACGACCCACGTTGATTTCGTCTCGCCCGTTGGCGAGGTCCAGTTTCGTTTGCGTACTGACATCAGCCCCCTCCGTTGCCGTTGTCTTCAGCGGCCGGGCGTTCGTACCACGCCAGCGGCGTAAGGATCTGTTGCGCCTTCTCGGCATCGCCGCGCGCCAGCGCGTTCAGCGCGTCTTTGAAGCAGTCTTTCATCCGGGCTTCGTTGTCGAGCAGCACCCTGATGCGCCGCTCATAGTCCCGGCGCTCGGCATCTTCCAGTTCAGCGTTCGCAAGGCTGGCCTCCAGGCGGCTGACGATCTCCACATTCATGGATCTGCCGCTGATGTCGGCAGCGGCCTTGATCGCGTCTCTCATGCCATCAGGCAGTCGCAGCGGGAATTGATCGGAGCCCCGGCCCGCTTTTTTGGTCTGCTTCATTTGCACTTGTCCCACATTATTGAAATCACCGTAATGTATTTGATCTTGACCGGCAATGAAATCACCGTAATTTATGCAACTGTAAACCATTCGAAGTCAGCAAAGGAAATCACATGACCGAAGCGAAGGAACTGGACCTGATTTGGGGTGTCGGCGCGATCGGCAAGGAGATCGGGCGTAGCTATCAAGCCACCTACCACATGATCCAGGCCGGGCATCTGCCCCCGGTGCGTCAGGTCGGGCAGCGCTATGTCGCCAGCCGGAAAGCCCTTATCGAGTTTTTCCACGGGCAGGAAACCGCAGCCTGATCGATCCGGCGCTATGGCGAGAATGCCAAAGCCGCCAATGACCTGCAGCCAAAAAACCGGATAAATGTCTTACATTTCAACATCTTGCTCGGCTTTTCGGAAGTAAATTCCGGTTGCGTAACTGCACAAGCCGCGCCATAGTATCCGACGACCAAGCCAACACCGGGAGAATGACCGAATGGGAACGGACTATCGTTAATGCAGGCCGTGGTGCCTGCGATTGAAAGGCATTACCATGCAGACGAAACCGCCCAATGACGTCAAGGCCTACGAAATCCCTTGGCAGGATCGCCCCTTCCTTCACATCAAGACAGCCGCTCAGTTGCTCGGGGTGTCTCGCACCTCGATTTACCGGATGAAAGAGGCCGGCCACCTTCGCCTTGCTGGCGTGGGGAGCCGAACCGTTGTCCGCACCGAAAGCCTGCTTGAATACATCAGGAGTGTCGAAGACCGGACGCCGGAGGCTCGGTCATGAAGCCCGCCGATACCGTATTCAAGCGCGCCTTGGACAAGCTCAACACCCGAACGCCAGACGAAGAAGCCTTTTGGGCCGAAGAGGAGGCCAAGGTTCTCCGCACCGTTGCGGCCAATCTCATGCAGGAAAATGGCGTCGTTCTGGTCGGCCACCCGTCGCTTGTCGAGTACGCGATTGACCGGGCCTGTGACGAGATCGCGCCCTACTGGACGCCGATGTTCCAAGGCGAGCCGCAGCGCAAGCGCGGGCGCCCGCCCGTCGATTACAACACACGCAGCATCTATGCGGCGGCGCTCGTGATGTTCGCGGGCAACGGTGTGTCGAACTCGGCAGCAGCAAAGCAGGCCGCTCAGTTTCTCGGCGAGCCGGCGACCAAGGATCGCTGCGAGAAGAATTTCAACGCCTGGAGGCGCATCACATCCCAGATCGTTAAGGCACGAGGCGGCTGCCAGAAGCTTCGGGATGCCTTCGCGTATTCGCTGTTCACGATCGCGGATGATTTGAAGTCGATCGCCGCGGAATTGGAGGCCGAACGGGCTGCCGAAGCGTTGCGCCGGAAGTCTGGTCGCCACGTGACCTTTATCGGCGCGACCCCCAACGCCAGTCTCCCGAAGTCCAAATGAAGGAGACACGAAGATGACCAAGACAGCCCAAACCTATGTGCCCTGGCGCGATAGAGCCTTTGTGAGTGTGGCCGAGACCGCTCAGATCATGGCGCGAAGCCCCGATTGGGTGCGCAACAGGATCGGCGAAGGCCGTCTAGTCGGCCGGCAGATCCAGGCCGGCGGCCCCGTCGTCGTCACTGTGGCGAGCCTTGTGAAGTTCATCGACGGGGTGGAGGCAACCGCTTCGCCCGTCCGCGTGAAGACGAGCACGATCTACCTCGCCGTCAACAACGATCCCTGAAACCTACGAAAAAGGCCCGTCCAGCGCGAACTGGAACGGGCCTCAATGCAGATGGATGACAGACATGACATTACCCCAAAATGCCGCCGCAGGCAATTCTTCGAACGATAGCGCATGGGCTAAGGCGAAGAGGAACGCAGCGGCAGCGGACGCCACCAATGCGCCCGGCCCGCGTCAGTCGGCCAAGGTGATCGAGCTAAAGCCAGCCGAGAAGAGCGCTTCGCAAACAGCGCTCGCGCAGGAAGTTATCCAGCGAGAGAAGGAGGCCTTTATCGCGGCCGGTCTCACCGCCGATGCTGCCAACGCCAAGATCCTATGGGCTCTTGAGGCGGGGCACTCGGAGGCAAGCGCAGTGCTCGCCGGCAAAGCCGCCGCCACTGGCAAGTTGGCTGACTTCCTCGCTGGACTGCCGTTCTTCGACACTCTTCCTGAGCCACCGGAAGGCGGGGAGGCAGAGATTGCTTTCACCTACGGGACGAGCGAGACGGACACCGAGTTTCCACCGGCAGTGCGGATGACATGGGCCGAGCTGTGCCGGGTAATGACGCGGCATGAAGTGGGCGCCAAGAAAGGGCGTTGCATCGTCCCTGCGTCTCTCAAGGGAAACAAGCGGGGGAACGACGAAGCCACCGAAATCCATGCCCTGGTGCTGGACTACGATCACGGCGCCGACCTGGACACGCTGGTGAGCGCAGTAGCGGCGAAGAAATGGACCGCAGCAATTGCGTCCACTCACTCCCACCTGACCACCGAAACGGCAGTGCGCAAGACCGTCTGGCAGAAGTACCTCAAGCAGAACCCGGAACTAGACCTGAGTGCCGCTGCGGCTGCCTATCTTGCCAAGGAAAAGCATTATCTTGCTGCTATCTATGAAGGCGCGAAGGTCGATCGCGAAAGCGAGGAATATGTTTTCCTGCGACACGCTCCTTGCCCGAAATTCCGCGTGGCGCTTCGGCTCGCTCGCCCTTGGCGCGCTTCGGATTATCCCTCGCAGAAAGAGGCCATCGCCGGATGGGCGGAAGCCTATAAGGCTGTTGCGACTTCGCTAGGCGCGCCGTTCGATACTTCTTGCACCGATACCAGCCGGCTCTTCTATCTGCCGCGCCACCCGGCGAACGTGCGGCCGGTTTCTCGCGTGCTGCACGGCGAGGCATGCGACGCCTTCGCTATGATCAGCACATCCGCTGCCGTCGAGACTGCACCGCCAGCCGCCAAGGCGCTTCGGCCGCGCGCAAAGAAGGTCGAGTATCTTGACGCCAGCACGGGCGAAGTCTTCGACCTGACGGCCTGGCTGAAGGGTTTTGGCCGGCGGTTCCTGATTGTCGATGCTTTGCGCAAACGCCGGCCGGATGTCTTCACGAACAAGGTTTCGGAGAACCGGCATCACATTCTTTGCCCTTACGAGGCCGAACACACCACTCCGGGCATGGACGGTGCGACGTTCATCACGAATGCCGGAGAAGGCAAATCCGAGGGCTTTGTGATCCATTGCAGGCACGCGCACTGCCACGAGCGCGACCGGGCGGATTACGTGCGGCAGATGCTGGAAGATGGCTGGCTTGAAATCGAGGATCTTACGAACCCGGCATATCTGCTGCCTGAGCCCGATCTCATTGAGGCCGCGATTGACCAGCTCAACACCCGTGAAGCCGTTGTGGTCATCAACGGTAGGACCCGTATCCTGGTCGAACCACCGGAAGGTGACAGCCGCAGCGAACCAGAGTTTGCCCAGGTGCAGGAACGTCGCTACTGGCACGCGCCAAAACGTGTGATGGTCGAAGGGAAGATGGTTCAGGCCTTCGATCTGTGGCTGAACTCGCCGAACCGGCGGGAGTATAAGGGCGTTGTCTTCGAACCGCAGGGCGCGCACCCCGACTACTATAACTACTGGCAGGGCTTCGCCGTCGAGCCGAACCCAAATGCAAGCTGCGCACGGTTCCTTGACCATCTGCGGCACAACATCTGCCGAGGCGAAGAAGGGCTGTTCAAGTGGTTCGTCGCTTGGCTGGCTCAGATGGTTCAGCAGCCGAGCGAGAAGCCGGGTGTTGCTGTCGTACTCCGAGGCGGCCGCGGCACCGGCAAGACGATCGTCGGCGAGTACATTGGCGCGATGCTGCACCGTCGAAACTATGTGCAGATCGCGCAGTCCAAGCAGTTGGTCGGAAACTTCAACGCCCACCTGGAGCAAGCACTACTCATCCAGGTCGAGGAAGGCTTTTTCGCGGGCAACCCTGCGATTGAGGGACCGTTGAAGAACCTGGTCACGAGTGAAATCAGGATGGTCGAGCGGAAGGGCTTTGACGCATTCCAGGTCCGCGACTGCGCTCGCCTGCTCATCACATCGAACGAAGCTTTGGTAGTGCCGGCCGGGAATGACGAACGGAGATGGGCGGTCTTTGACGTGGGGCCGGCCCGGCAACAGGATCACGCATACTTCGGCGCGATTGCCGCAGAGCGGGCGAACGGGGGCGCTGGAGCATTGCTGGCCTATCTCCAGGCTTTCGACCTGAGCAAGATCGATGTGCGCGCCGCGCCTGAGACGGCCGCCCTTCTAGATCAGAAACTGAACTCGCTGCCGTCAATGCAGAAATGGCTTCACGCCTGCCTCACGGAAGGAACGCTTGATGCGTCCGGTGAATGGCCTGAGCGCGTCGAGACGAAACGGCTCTACGACCACTACCGCAGCGCCGTCGCGAGGGAGCGTTACGCCCGCGAGATCGGTCAAGAGCAGTTCGGGAAGCTCCTGCGTGAGATCATTCCCGCTTGCGATATCGTCAGACCGCGCTGCGAAGGCCCGCGTTCGCGCTTCTATGTGTTGCCGAGCCTAGAGGCTTGCCGCGCCAGCTTCAGCAACTGGATCGGACAAAACGTCCATTGGGACGGGTGAGACCGGCGTGGAGCTTGGACCACTTGGACCAGTTCAGGACCGAAAAAGCCTTATTTCTCAGGGGCGGTCCAGGTGGTCCAAGTGGTCCAAGTAGAAAAAGAGTTATAGAGGCAGAGACAAAAATGCAGAGCAGAGCATGCCGATCGAGAGACCTGATCTCTCCCCCATACGCCCGTACTATAAGGATTTGGGTCGATTTTGCTTGGACCGCTTGGACCACGCGAAATTACGCAATTAAGTCAATCGGTTACGGCGGTCCAAGTGCCAAAATCCTGCTTGGACCAGCTTGGACCACCTGGCCCGACATAATGTCCGTCGCTTTGGCCGTGCGATCTCTCGCAACTCCCGCCGGCCGCGACACCCCATCAGGCCTTGTCGGAGGTGCGCTGTGAAGAGCAACCGATTGAACACCTGGCGCCAGTCCACGCAATGGCGAATGATCAGCCGCGAGGCCATCAAGCGATGGAACGCGAAGCGCGAGACGCTGCCAAAGTGCGGCGCCCGCAGGAAGAGAGATGGGCTCCCATGTTCGCAGCTCGCGAAGGAGAATGGCAGGTGCCACTACCATGGCGGGACTACACCAAAGGGCGACCAGTGGGGGCTAGTGCAATGGCCCAATGGGAAAGCCCCGGATGCAGAAGCCAAGCTGCAAGCGAAGTTGAAAAGGATCGAACGGATTCGCAAGGCGAAGGCGAAGAGGCTGGCAGCCATGAGCCCGGAAGAACGGCAGCGGTACGATCAGAGGGCCAAGACCCATGCACCAGGACCGGCAGCGGAGCGCGCGAGGCGTCGGGACGATCGCAAGCGAGCCGCAGAGATCCGCGCCAGCCTGGAGACACCTGACGAAAAGCCAGTCTCCGCCGAGCTTGCCGAACTGCAACGGCAGGCGGCGGCACTGGAGGAAGCGCGGGACCATTACCGCCGGCTCGCAGAACAAGAGCAGGCCAAACAAGATCGAGGAGTATTCGGGTGAGCGCAGCAAGCGAACGCAGAGAAGCCATGGAGCGGGCAAAGCACATGCTCCAGACCGAGGGCGTGATTGCGGCCGTTGAGGCCCTGGTGAGCGTCTGTAGAGATCCAAAGGCGCCGGCACCGGCCCGGAGCACGGCAGGAACAAGTATCCTTAGAGCGGGCGGCTTCTTCGATCAGAAGAACACCGAGCCTGAGAAGGATCTAAGCCAAATGTCGATGCAGGAACTCCGCGACTTCACCAATCGGCTCGAAACCGAAAAGCAGGCGGTTCTCCGAGCGGTCGAAGCGGGCACGCTGGAGCAGGAAGACGAGAAACCCGACGTTTTCGGCTGATTTCGTCGCTTCTGCCTTGTTCTGCAGAGGACACGCGAGACTAAAAAGACAAATAAAATCATTGACTTAGAGAGAATATCGGCTAGTCTTGGGCTATCGAGATCGAGCCCAAGGAAGGACCAAGCCAATGACACAAGCTACTGAAAACGAGATCCGCATGTTTCACCGCTCTGCGGATGTCCTGCGCGCCGCTATGGAAGCCGGCGACGTCGCGACCGTCCGGGAAATGATTGATGAGATCGAAGTGATCTCGCTGCACACAGACAGCGCCGAAGTTCGCCAGATGTGCCAGCCCTACATGCTGCCGAACTAATCCGACCGCTGCCGCCTATCAAAAGCCCCGGTGATGAGCCGGGGCTTTGTCGTTTATGCATCCCGCTCTTCACCTGATCGCACCATGCAGCCGCGCAAACAGTTCGCCCCGGTCACGAGCCGAGGCGTTGTCGTTTCGGACTATTTGGCTTTCAGGCGTCAGGCGGCGCGCTCGGCTACCCGCTTGACCTGAACCGCGCTCCACTCGCCGCCGCGAGGCGTCGGGATACCGCGAGCATTCAATTCCGCCGCCACGGTGCGCAGAGAAGCGCCGGAGGCCTGTAGCTCTTGAATGATCGGCGCAACCAGTGCCGCGCGGTCATCGGCCTTCTTGCTGCGGGCTGCAACACTTACGGCAGGACCGAGCGCCCGAACGTCGGCGAAGTTACCACGATCACCCCCTAGACGCTTGCCACGCGCCTTTGCGGCCTGAAGAGCCGCCTTCGTGCGCTGCGAGATCATTTCGCGCTCGTGCTCGGCCACAGCGGCGAGAATGTGGACTGTCAGGCGGTTCGCCTTCGGAAAGTCAACGGCGGTAAAGTCCACGCCGCTTTCCATCAGGTTCGAGATGAACGCGACGTTGCGGGCGAGACGGTCGAGCTTGGCAATGATCAGGGTCGCGCCATGCAGCTTGCAGAGCCGGAGCGCTTCGGCGAGCTTCGGGCGATCGTTGCGCTTGCCGCTCTCGACTTCTGTCACTTCAGCGACCAGCGACCAGTTGCCGCCATTGAGGTACGCGCGGACTGCTTCTTGCTGCGCTTCAAGGCCGAGGCCGCTGGCACCCTGGCGAGCGGTCGAGACCCTGTAATATGCGACGAACCTACCGTTTGCCATTGCCGTTCCTGCCCTTGTCTAAGTGTGTTACGTTTTCGTCTACGTTCGTTGCCATTAATGTAACACCATCTGCGGCCCTGTCAACGGCCGTTCTTTCAGGCGGCGCGTTCATCGAGCGCGGCGGGTCGAAGCGTCCGCGCCGTCGTCGCCCCGGCCCGGAGGGTGCCACCCGGCCACCCCCGACCACCCCTCCGGTATACCCCGAAACGCCGCCGGGAATAGGAACGCCCGGCCCGAAGAAATTTTCGCCCGGCCCGAACTTTTCACCCCGCCACCCGCTGCCGTCGCGCTGGTCTCCCAAGCCTCACCGTGCTATTCTCTCCGGGCTGGTAAATTCTTGCGAAGCGAGCGCGCAGGGTCCGAGCCCAAAACGGGCGAATGTCAATCAATCCGTCCCATCGGCGAGCCTTTCGCCGCTATCGGCCTTGATCCAGTGACCCTATGACCATCTGCCCGCTCCTCTCCAAATTCCTCGCCGAAAAGCGAGCTTTCCAGCCCTATATATCGGCTCGGCGATCCGGCCCACATTCAGACCATAACGACAACATCGTGATGGATACTGACGTGAACCCCATCGAAGCGAACCGAATAGCACGGCAAGCAGCAAAGCATCTCAGGGATGCCGTGGACATCTTCGGCAACCCGTCACATGAACTGCGGCAGGGTCTCGGCAGCCTCCTTTTGCTGGCGTCGAAGCATGAACACTATCAGCCCGACACAGGCCCGACGCATGACCTCCTAGCCGCAGTTTACGAAGGGCTTGGCGGGGCGATCTCTTCTCTCAGAGATGACGTGAGCATAGCGGACCTGGAAGCGGGCATGTTCGCAGCGGCGAGGCTCGCGCGGGACATCGACGCGGGAGACCTAGACGGCGATCGGCAAGCCGACGACAGGTGCAAGGTCCGTATCCTGACCCTTCAGCTTCGCGCCGCCGAATATCGAGGCGAAATCGAAACCCGGCGCATGAGGGCGCAATGGTCGGCCAAGGAGAAGCCGGCAGCCACTCAACCGGCCTTCTACGGGTGATCGCGCTATGACCGATGGAAACGCTCACCTCTCCGAGACAATCAAGCACCTCGACGCGGCAATGACCGGATCGGGGCTTATCCCTTGCGCCCATGCGCTGCATCACCTGGTCCACGCCGTGGGTAATGGCGCACTCGACGCCGGCTTGATTGCTGAAGCTTCGCAGCGGCTCTTTGCCGTGGCGGCGCGCGTGACCGAGTTGACGGCCGGCCGCCTGACGCCGCAAGAGGTGTATTTCTGTCTCGGCTGCGCAAACGCTGCCTTG
Source organism: Rhizobium sp. AQ_MP (assembly GCF_014237835.1). GTDB lineage: Bacteria > Pseudomonadota > Alphaproteobacteria > Rhizobiales > Rhizobiaceae > Allorhizobium. The sequence goes on along the minus strand of NZ_JACJVI010000007.1, from coordinate 95,583 downwards.
ACGACGGCCGACGCGCAGCGCCTCCCCTGGCTTCTCGCCGCCGTCGCGATGCTGGAGGCCGATCTGCGAGGCGTTTATCTGCGCAACGCGATTGCCACCGGCCCGCAAGCCGATCTCGCCTTCGTCATCGCCAAAACCACCCTGTCAGCGGTCTATGACGATCGCCCGGCCCTTCATTGAGGATTTCGCCATGATCAAGTCGAACCGCTATTTCAACAACGAGGCGTTCGGAGCTGCGGCCGCAAACCTCGCTGGCCTTTTCCAGCCACCGGAAGCCGCCGACGTGGCGAACTATGCTCTGGCAGATGAACGGCGCGCGAAGATGAACCAGCTCGCGTGGCTCTTCGACAATCCCGACGATCCGACCGCTTCCAAGCGCTCTTCTCTGACGGGCGTTCAGGGGTATGGCCAGACGCCGGAGGGCTTCACCTACAACGTCGATCGCGGCTATCAGGCCGCCACGGAAAACAACGTTCGCGATAATGCTAGGGTACTCTCTGAGCGTGAGATGATCGAGGCCGCAGCAACACAGCGGCTCGGCATTCCCGACGTAAACGCCCGCTATAAGGTGGACAGCGAAGCCGCAGTAAGCGGCGGCAACAATCTCCGCGACAATCAGACGAAGGCGATCACAACGCTACTCGGCCCGCTCGATCCTGGTCAGATCCGCCCGGAGGTCGCTGAAGACGTGATGGGGCTTCTGGAGATGCCCGGCATCGGTCCCGCCGCTGGTGCTCCAAAGTTGATGAGCGAGACTGAGCAAGCAGCAGCGGAGCGGCAGCGGCTGATTGAGGCCGGCGTGTTGACGGATGACATGTTGCTGGACGATTTCCTTGGTCAGCGCGCACCGGTTCAGGGCGTTGGCCCGGATGGCAAGACCGGCGCGTTTCTCTCGCCTGGTGCGGCTATCCGCACCGGAGCGCAGCCATTGCCGAAAGATAGCGGGCCGTCGATGTCGGTCACTCTGCCAGATGGCACCGTGGTTCAGCAGGGCGGCAAGGCGCTCACCGAAGGGCAGTCGAAGGACAGCGTTTATTTCACGCGCGCATCCGGTGCCATCCCGAAGCTCGACCAGTACGGCGAAGCCCTGACACAGATCACCGGCCGGATCGGCAGCGCGACGGAACAGGCCGGCGGCAACTTCATCAAGTCGAAAGAGTACCAGCTTGCCGAACAAGCCGGGCTAGAATTCCTCCAGGCCGTGCTCAGGAAGGATACGGGTGCCGCGATTACACGCGAGGAGCAATCCGAATATGGCCGCGTCTATCTCCCGCAACCGGGCGACAGCGCCGAATTGCTCGACCAGAAGAAAGCATCTCGCGCCCGCGCCCTGGCGGCTATCCGCCTTGGCCTGCCGCCTGACGCAATCATCAATGCCGAGCGCGCTGGCGTGGATCTGAGCGTATCGGCCATGCCGACCGAGCAGACCGCTCCGGCCGCATCCGCCGAGCCCACCGCGCCTGTTTATGCCACGAACCCGCAGACCGGCGAACGCCTGGTTCTGCGCAACGGAAATTGGGAACCCGCACAATGAGCAATCTGCCGCCTCTCCCCGCCGGCTTTCAGCTCGAAACGAAGCCGCCGCAGCAGCAACAGCCCCGGCAGCTCCCGCCGTTGCCGGAGGGCTTCACGCTGGAGACCGCGCCGCAGCCGCGAAGCGCTGAGAACGTGCAAGCCGAGTTCGATGCAATGCCCTGGTATCAGAAAGCGGCCGTTGCCGCCGATGATGTGGCGCGCTCGATCGCCAACGGCGCCACCTTCGGCTATGCGGACAAGCTCGCCGCCTATCTGAACGGCACCAGTACCGAGGAAGAGCGGCAGAGGACCGCAGAAGCTGAAATGCGCGGCGGCTCCGCAACGACCGTTGCCGAGATCGGCGGGGCGATTGCAACTCCGGTCATGGCCGCGAGTGCTGGCGCATCCCTACCCCGCATCGCTGCATCTGTTCCGGGCGTAACCGGCACCGTTGCCCGCTCCGGGCTCGCAGCCGTCGAGGGTGCTGGCTACGGCGCTCTGACTGCTTCCGGCTATGATCAGGACATTGGCGAAGGCGCTTTGATGGGTGCGATCTTCGGCGGCGCTGGCAACGCAGCCGGCGAAGCGGTCGCGACGGGCGCTCGCAAGGTCGCCGGGGCGTTCAACGCAAAGCCAAAAATCCCGACTATGGACGAGCTATCGACGGCAGCCCGGCAGGCTTACGACGCCGCCGACAATGCCGGCGTGATCTTCACGCCCCAAGCGACGGGAAGACTTCAGACCGAGATCATTCAGACGCTCACAGACAGCGGCTATGACCCGGCATTGCAGCCCGGCGCCGCTGCCGTCCTTCGCCGGCTCCAGGATCTACAAGGCCAGAACGTCACACTGAAGGGGCTCGATACTTTGCGCAAGGTCGCCAGTGGCGGTTTCATCCCCGGCAACAAGAGCAACAACGCGGCCGTCTCGGCAATCGTGAACCGCATCGATGACCTTGTGGGCAACACGCAGGCCGGTGAAGTCTTGAGCGGTGACGCGACGGCCGGAGCCGAAGCCCTGAAGACAGCACGCGATCTCTGGTCGCGCATGTCGAAAGCGAATGTCGTCACCGAGGCCGCAGCCCGCGGCGAATTGAACGCGGCCGCTGCCGGATCGGGCGCCAATCGCGAGAACGCTTCGCATCAGGCAATGAAGGCGCTCCGCAACAACAAGTCAGCCACGCGCGGCTTTACGCCTGATGAGCAAGCGGCGCTGATGCAGGCGATCACCGGAACGCCCGACCAGAACGCGCTCCGGCTTGTCGGCAAACTCTCCCCAACCGGGATCGTCAGCGGGGCGCTATCGAGCGGCGTCGGATACCAAGTCGGCGGGCCTGTCGGTGCGGTCGCTGCCCCGGCGGTTGGCTACGTCGCCCGCAAGGGAGCCGAGCGCATGCAGGAAGGCTTCGTTCAGGAATTGGTGGACATCATAATGGCGGGCGGAAGCAAAGCCGCCACGCAGGCCCGGCCGAATGCTGTTCAGGCTGCCATCGATGCGAACCGCAACGCCTTCGTCAAATCGGCTGCTGCTGGCTCTCAGTACGTCGGGAGCCGGTGACGCGAGCAGCGCAGCACTCACAACCTGTTGTCGATCGTCAGCGCTCAAGGCATCATGGCGAAATCGAAGGAAATCGCAGGGGCGGAGATGGCTACGACAACAGGCGAGAAGATCCAGAAGGTTTCGACCGTTTTTGCATTGAGCATGATTGCCGCAATCGCGCTACTGTTCGTATACGCGGCGGTCAGGGGCTATCTCGATAGCCGGGCCGAGAAAGAAGCCGCCGCGAAGACCCTGACCGATTTGGAGCGCATCGAAGCGTCAGATGCACCCCCATCGGTGAAGAGCAGGGAATGGCTCGAATTGGCCTATTCCAGCCCAGGCGCGATGAAAGCCTCCTTAAGCAGATACTCGGAGGGGCATTTGCTGGCGCTGGTGAACCTCCACCTCTCCCAAGGGTACAATCAGTCCGACCCGTTGCCGGCGGCCATCATCGAGAAAGTGGCCGAGGCGAAATGCTTGGTCTTCGTCCGTCAGGTTGATATGAAGAGCCCGACATTCAACACCGACAACTATTCTGCCTACCTGCAAGCGACAGCGGAAATCGGCAAGCTTCAGCCGCATCTTATGAATTATGAAGCCTCTCTGGCTTCTTGCACCCATCGCTTTCAGGTCATGCAGCAGCGGCACGAGAAGCGAATTGCCGAGGAAAGCGCTCGCAGCACCGCAGTCCGAGACGTGGGGGCAGCGTTGGGCAACGCAACGAAAGAAGCGGGCGAATGGTGGAGCAGCACGACAAAGCCCATCGCTAACGCTGTTGACGAGTTCAAAGCCGGATACGAAAGCGGAAAGTGACAGCGCCACAGGGGAGCCCGCTGCCGACATGGCCGACAGCGGGAACCAATTCAGGCTTGATCAGCAATCCAAGTTTCGACGGCCTCTAGCGTCATTTCATACTCGCGTGACAAGCAGCCATCCACGACGGTATTGCCCTTAAGGATCTGATAGCCGGGGCCGAAATGCTCCCGAAGCCACGACCGCGCCGGGGTCTTCTCAAGACGAAAGCCAAGGTGTGAGAGTTGGCGTCGAGCCGAGCGCTCGCGGCTCCGTACGGTTACGGTGGTCGACGAAATTCCGGTGCTAAGCTTGTTCGAATGCATCGCAATGCTCCAGTTTAGGAAGCGACCCGTTGCGATGCGCAGCGTTGAGCTGACAGAGTTGGCGGCAAGTTCGCGAGTTAGGTCGGTGGTGGCTCGCGGGTGTAAGCGCCTGATGATCTGAAGATGGCTTGTCGTGACCGATCCGTCAAGCCCAGGCTGCGGCGCAGCAAATAGACCAGTTGCGATTGCGCCCCTTATTGTGAGACGATCCCGTGTGGATGCTGAGGAAAGCACGCAAAGGCTGAGGGGTTTATCATGGCTATGATCATTGGCGGAGCATTTGGGGTCGCGTTGCTCGGAGCCCTGTTCGCATACCTGCTAAGACGGGCGCTTAAGATCGCGCTCCTCCACTCCTACGCGGCTGGCGTATTGATCGCCATGCCGATCGCTGCGGTGCTCTACAGCCATAATTCTGGCGTCCCTTTCCTTAACGCCATGGTGATCTACGGCGCGGCGGCTCCAATCGCCTTCGTCCTGCTCTGGATGACCCGGCGGCGGAAAGCGTCCTAAACAGGCGGTCTAGTCCTGCCGGCGACCCTATTCGAGCGGTCGCGCGTAGTGCATCCGACATCTGATGCCGTTGGGCGTCGGCGCGTCATTTAAGGTGCAGCCATTGCCCCTTGCGATCCGGTTGAGCAAATCCGGCATCACCACATCCCTGCCGACACGCGCAATCATCGCGTCACCGTCGTAACGGCGCCGGATCTCGCATTTCAGACATTGAACGTGGATCTTGCGGCCGGCGAACTCGGCTAGGGTCCGAGCTCCCTTGTAAGCATGCATGGGCGGTCACTCATGGGCCACCGCATATGGCCCGGTTATTCGTTGATATCGCCGCCGGGCTCTGTATCGCTCGAATGGCCGAGGCGCGCAAGCCTGGCAGTCGAGCGGCGACCTTCTGACGCTTCCCTTCTCTCTAGAAACTTTTTCGGCTGGCGAGGGCGCTTGTCGCGCTCATGTCGCGTCGATTCGCCGAGCATCAGTGAAAACCATTGGAAACCAACGATTCTCATTTGCAACATGGCGCGACATGGATTTGAGCGATTTCAGAGCTAAGTGCTTGAAAATTATGGTGCCCCCGGCAGGGTTCGAACCCGCGACCCCCTGATTACAAATCAGGTGCTCTACCAACTGAGCTACAAGGGCAGTGGCCGCTGTTTAGGCGGAAATCGGTTTGCGGTAAAGCAAAAAATCGGCGGACGGTTAGCGCAGATGGTGAATAAGTGTTCCGGCCGACACCGGCCTCAGGGGCCGCAAGCCGAACCGATTCCGGGGCGAAACCTCTTGTGGTTACAGGTAGATGTCATGTACCACTTGGCGACATTTCATCAGGGCTCGCCATGTCTCGCACGTTCCGGTCGCTCGCCTTCATCGCCTCCAACACGGACGAAGCCCAGGCTTCGCGTGCCGAGCTGATTCGTCTTTACGGCCATACCGAGCCTGCAGATGCCGATGTCATCGTGGCTCTGGGCGGCGATGGCTTCATGCTGCAGACGCTGCATGACACGATGAATACCGGCAAGCTGATCTATGGCATGAACCGTGGCTCTGTCGGCTTCCTGATGAACGACTATTCGACAGACAAGCTTCCCGAGCGGATTTCGGCGGCTGTCGAAAACGATTTTCACCCGTTGAAAATGACGACGAGCAATGCTGACGGGTCAATCTCCTTCGCGCTTGCCATCAATGAAGTGTCGGTGCTGCGCCAGTCCTATCAGGCGGCCAAACTGCGCGTGCTCGTGGACGGCCAGGTTCGCCTGGAGGAACTGATCTGCGACGGACTGATGGTGGCAACTCCCGTCGGATCGACCGCCTACAATCTCTCGGCCCATGGTCCGATCCTGCCGCTCGAGGCCCCGCTTCTGGCGCTGACGCCGGTGAGCCCCTTCCGTCCGAGGCGCTGGCGCGGAGCCCTGCTGCCGGACAAGGTGACCGTGGTCCTGGAAGTGCTCGAGCCGGAGAAGCGGCCGGTCAATGCCGTTGCCGACCATACCGAGGTCAAATCGGTGCTGAGGGTGGAGATTGCACAGTCAGAAGATACCACAGCACGGATCCTCTCAGACCCAGACCGCTCGTGGTCCGACCGGATCATTGCCGAACAGTTTTCCGATTGAGGTTCCCATGAAGGTTGTCACCTCGGCTGCCATGCTTGTTGCTCTGACCCTTTCGTCTCCCATGCGTGCAGACGAAATCGGCCAGTTGCCGGTCACGGCAACCTTCGTCATCAGCGGCGGCTATTGGGAATCGAGTGCCGAAGCGGTGACCGGAGCCGAGGCGACGGTGCAAGCCGGCGAGCGCGGCTATTACAAGCTCATCGCCATCCGCCAGCCTGACCGGACGGCGCGCATCTACCTGCAGATGGTCGCCTCCGGCGCAGACGGCCTCAGGCTGGTCGAGAGCGTCGAGCTTGAGGAATTCTCCGCGATCAAGCCCTATGTCACCGGCATCCGCCCGGAAAGCATGACGGGCGTTGCCGCGACACCCGGCTTCTTTGCCACGGTTTATCTGAAGACGTCACCTACCACCGATCGCGTCGAAGAATGGACGGTGCTGATCGACGAACTCGGTGACATCAGGGTCGAGCGGGCGAGCAACTGAGGCGTCCGCTCCTATCATCCAATCCATATCTGGCATCCACCGGTTTTCGATAGACTCACGCTTGGTTGTTGAAAAAACCGACAGCGTGTGCGGCGACCTCATCATGAAGATGCCTTCGATCGATACCAGGCGGATCGACACAGATCTCGGGCTCCAGGGACTGACCCAGCGCGGTACATTGATCAAGGAAAACATAGTGACCGACCTGCTCTCCAATCAGCTTCAGTTCCGAATTGGGGAGCCTCTTGGCAAGCCATGCGGCACATTCTTCTACCGGTGCCTCCCTATCTGCTTGACCGACCGTGATGGCAACAGACCGCTGAATCACTTGGAGGCTTTCCTCCTCAAACGCACGAACCGTGGGCGCTGGAGCGCAGAGAAAACCAGCGCGAATACGGTCGTCACGGAACGACGCTGATTGTCTCTCATAGGACAGCCGGAAAGCCCGGTTCCGCTCGAGAAGCGCGGCAATATGATTGACTAGGTCAGGGAATTCGCGCGGGCCCTTGCCAAACGGCATGTCTCTTGCCCAGTTATGGAAACGACTTAACTCGGTAATCGCGCCCAAACTGCAGACGACCGTGTATCCGCCCAAGGAGAAGCCGGCAGCATAGATCCTATCACCGTCCGCAATCCGGCTGAACGGTCCCTTTGAAAGGTGGAAATCCAGCGCGACCGAAAGATCACGCGATCTTTCCCACCAGCACAGAAAGCCCTCCGCGCAATATGGCTCCCTGGCAGTATTACCATGGTGATCGATCCCAATGGTGAGATACCCCGCCCTCGCCAAGCGATGCGCCAACCATGACATGCTTGCGACCGCTCCGCCTGTTCCGTGGGAGAAGACGACCACCGGCAGTCGGCGCGCCCCAGTCTCGGCGCTGACGTTGCAGACCGGTTCACTCACAAAGATCCCGGCAGGTGGCGAAATGCCGGCCCCAAGGCCTGCGGATTGCCTGGGCACTGGATACCAGGCACTCCACCAGATCGGGCGCGCATCCGTTTCATCCCAGTTCGAGCGCAAGGGATCGGAGATCAGGCCCGACGAAAACCCAACAGCCAACATGCCCCCGCTCCGATCCCGTGTGTCGATGACAGACTGAGAAAATTCTGCCTAAAAATCAAACGGAAAAGGCCGCCCGGAAACCGGACGGCCTTAGTGTTCATTTCGCCGAAAGCCCGGCCCTATCAATCGATATCCGAGACTTCCGAGGCCTTGCCGCTGATGCGGTGGGCGAGAGCCGCTTCCATGAACTCGTTCAGTTCGCCGTTCAAGACGCTATCCGGATCGGTGCTTTCGACGCCGGTGCGCAGGTCCTTGACCAGCTGGTAGGGCTGCAGCACGTAGGAGCGGATCTGGTGGCCCCAGCCGATATCCGTCTTCGAGGCGGCTTCGGCGTTGGCGGCTTCTTCCCGCTTCTTCAATTCGGCTTCGTAGAGACGCGCGCGCAGCATGTCCCAGGCCTTGGCGCGGTTCTTGTGCTGCGAGCGTTCCTGCTGGCAGGCAACCACGATGCCGGTCGGGATGTGGGTGATGCGAACGGCCGAGTCGGTCGTGTTGACGTGCTGCCCGCCCGCGCCCGAGGAGCGGTAGGTGTCGATGCGGCAGTCGCTTTCGTTGATCTCGATGTTGATCGAGTCGTCGACCACCGGATAGACCCATATCGACGAGAAGGAGGTGTGGCGACGGGCGTTCGAATCGTAGGGCGAGATGCGCACCAGGCGATGCACGCCCGATTCGGTCTTCATCCAGCCATAGGCATTGTGACCCTTGACCAGGATGGTCGCGGACTTGATGCCTGCTTCTTCGCCGTCATGGACTTCCAGCACCTCGACCTTGAAGCCGGAACGTTCGGCCCAGCGGGTGTACATGCGCAGAAGCATGTTGGCCCAGTCCTGGCTCTCGGTGCCACCGGCACCGGAATGGACTTCGACATAGGTGTCGTTGCCATCGGCTTCGCCCGACAGCATCGCCTCGACCTGGCGGCGGGCCGCTTCGGTCTTCAGGGCCTTCAGCTGGTCCTCGGCGTCCTTGACGACGGATTCGTCGCCCTCTTCCTCGCCCATCTCGATCAGCTCGATGTTGTCGTTCATCTGCTGTTCGAGGCGCTTCACGCCATTGATGCTGTCATCCAGCTGCTGGCGCTCGCGCATCAGCTTCTGGGCTTCCTGGGCATCGTTCCAGAGGTTCGGATCCTCTGCCTTGTTGTTCAACCAGTCCAGTCGTCTTATCGCCTGGTCCCAGTCAAAGATGCCTCCTCAGCAGGCTTATGGCCTGCTTGATTTCGTCGACGACATTCTCGATTTCATTGCGCATGCGTTGCGTTCTCAACCTCTGAAACTGGTGAAAATCTGGCCTCTCGCATAGTTGCGCCCGGCTCTGATGTAAAGAGCCGGGTGCCAGGAAGCGCGGGATGGATCAGAACAGGCCGCCGGAACCGGAGGTGACCGCCTGATTGGCCTGCGGCGAGTCGCGCAGGATTTCCTCCGGTGCGGCATAGCCGTCCATGCCGATAATCGACAATGAATCGGCCGGGCCGGTACCGGGCTTGAAGGCCTCGATGATCGTGTCGGGTTCGCCTTCCAGGGCAAACATGCCCGTCGTGCGGTTGACAGCGATGAAGCTCATGCCGGCCGGCACGAAGAACTGGCCGGGCGGGGTGTTGGCGGTCGCCGCCTGCATGAAGTCATTGAAGACAGGGGCGGCGAGCGAACCACCGGTCGAACCGCGGCCCATGGGTGCCGGTTGGTCGAAGCCGATATAGACGCCGGCGACGAGGTCGGGCGTATAGCCGACGAACCAGGCATCCCGTTCATCGTTGGAGGTCCCGGTCTTGCCAGCCACCGGGCGATCGAGCTTGATCTTGCCGGCAGCGGTCCCGCGGGTAACCACGCCTTCCATCATCGAGGTGATCTGGTAGGCGGTCATCGGATCGAGGACCTGTTGGCGATTGTCGACGACGACCGGCTCTTCCTGGCCATTGAAGCGCTCTGCGTTGCAGGCTTCACAGATGCGGTCCTCGTGGCGGAAAATCGTCTTGCCGTGGCGGTCCTGGATACGGTCGATCAGGGTCGGCTTGATCTGCTTGCCGCCGTTGGCAAAGACGGCATAGGCGGACACCATGCGCATGACCGTGGTTTCACCCGAACCGAGCGACATAGCCAGCACTGGGTTCATCTTGTCGTAGACGCCGAAACGTTCGGCATATTCGGCAACCAGGTTCATGCCCATGTCGTTGGCGAGGCGAACCGTCATCAGGTTACGCGACTTCTCGATACCGAGACGCAGGGTCTGGGGTCCGGCCGAGCCGCCGCCATAGTTCTGCGGACGCCAGACCTGGCCACCGGAGACGAATTCGACCGGCGCATCCATGATGACCGAGGCCGGTGTATAGCCGGTATCGAGGGCCGCAGCGTAGACAAAGGGCTTGAAGGACGAACCCGGCTGGCGCATGGCCTGGGTCGCACGGTTGAATTCGGACTGGGCGTAGGAGAAACCGCCGGCCAGCGCCAGAACACGGCCGGTATGCGGGTCCATGGCGACGAGACCGCCCTGTACCTTCGGCAACTGCCGCAGACGATAGGCGCTCGCCCCTTCGTCCAGGGCCTCGACATAGACGACGTCGCCGGGATTGAGGACGCCGACCGGCGACTTGGTCGACTTGCGATCGCCGGTGGCAGAGCGGAAGGCCCATTCCATCTTGTCGGGCGCGATGCGCCCGCGCACGCGCTCGGCGACGACCTTGCCGCCAGCCTCCTTCGCGGGCTGCAGGCCGATATCGACACCATCGGAAGCAACGTCGAGGACAACGGCAATCTTCCATTCCGGCACGTCACTCAAAGCCGGGATTTCGGCAAGCGGCACACCCCAGTCGCCCTCTACCGAGATCTGCTTGATCGGGCCGCGGAAGCCGCGACGCTGATCGTAGGTCAGGAGAGCCGACTGCAGCGCCTTGCGGGCCGCGATCTGCATCTGCGGATCCAGCGAGGTCCGCACCGAAAGACCGCCTTCATAAAGTGCCTTGTCGCCATACTTCTCGATGATCTGGCGACGGACTTCCTCGGCGAAATAGTCGGAGGCAAACAGCGAGGAACCGGAGCGGCGCAGATTGACGCCGAGCGGCTGCTGCTTGGCCTCTTCCCCTTCTTCCTTGGCCACGAAGCCGTTCTCGACCATGCGGTCGATGACCCAGTTGCGGCGCTCGAGCGCTGCTTCGGTCCGGCGGAACGGATGATAGTTGTTCGGCCCCTTGGGAAGCGCTGCCAGATAGGCGGTTTCGGCAATTGTGAGTTCAGTGACCGACTTGTCGAAATAGGTCAAAGCAGCACCGGCAATGCCATAGGCGTTCAAGCCGAAGAAGATCTCGTTGAGATAGAGTTCGAGGATCTTGTCCTTCGAATAGGCCTGCTCGATGCGGAACGACAGGATCGCTTCCTTGATCTTGCGGTCGATCGTCTGGTCGGACGAAAGAAGGAAGTTCTTGGCCACCTGCTGGGTGATCGTCGACGCGCCGACCGGACGCCGTCCGGAGCCGAAATTCTGCAGGTTGACCAGGATCGCGCGGCCAAGGCCGTAAATGTCCACGCCGGGATGATTGTAAAAGTTCTTGTCTTCAGCCGACAGGAAGGCGGCCTTTACCCGGTCCGGGATGGCCTGAATGGGGAGGAAAAGGCGTCGCTCGCGCGCATATTCGGCGACCAGTGCGCCGTTGCCGGCATGGATGCGAGTCGTCACCGGTGGCGAATAGCTCGCCAGAACCTCATAGTCCGGAAGGTCCTTGGTTACCCCGTTCAGATAGATGGCGACAGCCGCAGCGACGCCGAGCGCCAGCACGGATGCCAATCCGAAGAGATATCCAATCAGTCTGATCATGTTTCCGCTACCGGCTCTGCTTCGGGTTCCGCGCGCTGTACTCAAGCTTCGCATACCCCGTGGCGTTTTGCACGTCATGCGGTGGATGGCAAGACATGCGGACTTCACGTGTCAGGCAGCGCGATTCGACTTCGCGCTTCCTATCGTAATCTACACCGGAGTAACGGAGACAATGTGAGGAAAATAGGGCCGTTAGCGGCAGAATCTCAGCCGACCACAGGTTCCCTTGCCCGGCTCGGCCTAACCGCCATTGGCCATAAGCGGCTCGCGGTAACGCTTGATCGCCTCGACCAGAAGATCAGCCACCCTCCCCCGCCAGGCGGGATCGAGCAACAGCTTCTCGTCTTCCTTGTTCGACAGGAAACCCAGTTCGAGCAGGATCGAGGGAACATCGGGGGCCTGCAGCACCCGGAAGCCGGCGTGACGGTGGGGATTGTTGATGAGCGAGATCTGCCCCTCGAAGGAACCGACAACAGCCTCGGCCATGGCAATCGAGAAGGCCTGCGTCTCCCGACGGGTGAGATCGAGCAGGATGTCGCCGACTTCCGGTTCCGTCTCCTTGGGCAGCTCGACGCCGCCGATCGTGTCGGAAAAGTTCTCGCGCTCGGCAAGCTGGGCCGCCATGTGGTCGGACGCCTTGTCTGAAATCGTGTAGACGGTTGCGCCCCGGATATCGGCCTGCCGCAGAGTGTCGGCATGGAGCGAGATCAACAGATCGGCTCCCTTCTGCCGGGCTATCAGCACACGTTCGGACAGCGACAGGAACTTGTCTGCATCGCGTGTCATGACCGCCCGTATCCCGGTCTGGCCTTTCAACTTTTCATAAAGTGCCTTGGAGAAAGCGAGCGTTATGTCTTTTTCTGGCGTCTTCGTTGCAACACCGGTCGCACCGGCATCGATGCCGCCATGGCCTGCATCGATCGCAATGACGAATTCCTCGGTCGTGGCCGCTGCCACAGGACTGGTGCCTGCGGACGCTTGTTGCGGCTCACTCCAGGCTTGCCGCGAAACCAGGGCGGCAAAATCCTGCTCCGGCACGAGTTCGGCATCCAGCACCAATCGGTAGCCGCCATCGGCCTCGTTGGGCATGACTTTCGCGATGGCAAGCCGGGCGGGGCGAGCCGCCGTCAGCACAAGGCGCGCAGAGGTCGCATCCATCGAGCCGTAACGGATGTCGCTGAAGAGCCCCATCGCCTTCAGATCGTCCTCTGCGAACGCGAACGCGGTTGCCGGAAGATCGACGATGATGCGGTCCGGATTGGCGATGTAGCGGGTCTCGATCGTCGGAGGGCGGTCGAAGTCCAGAACGATCCGGGTACGGGCGTCGTCACCGGCAATGCGCGCGGAATAGGCAACCAGCCGGTCAACCGGTGCCTCGGCAGAGACCGCAAGGGCCCCGTTCGCAAAAATCGTCCCCAGAAACACAACGAGCGCTGCGAATGCGATTCGGGTCCAGAACGCAGGTTTTCGGCCCGCCGCCAGCGCCAAAACTCTTGTCAAATCCTGCCCCCGTCATGGCGGCGGACATATCTGTGACACAAATCACAGGTCGCACATCGCGCCATTTTGTTCGTCTATCCGCCGCATGCCACATCACCGGGAGCCGTTGAGCGTCAAAATTGCGGTTCCCAACCGCTTTGACCATCGGAATCACACGGAATGAAGCATCTCCCCTAATTGACTGCCATTATGGCATAAATCCGTTTGCTCTTGCTATTGTGACGTAGAAAACATACAAGGCAGGCGAGGGATAAAAGTGCAAACGGGATAGAATTTCCGCCATGGCTGCCAACCTCAGACATTGGAATTGGCGCCTGTTCAATCGGACATTCATCTGCCGTCTACCGCAGTTTTTTCCTGAAACTGGTTCAACACGCCGACACGGTCGGCACATCATCGGTGGCTCTCCACCAACGGCTCTGTAACGAGCATTCATCGGATCCCGAGGGGTCCATATCATTGTCGTTGACGTACGGTTTTTGATGTATTTGCAACAGGTTGACATGACCAGGAACGGACCGGGATCAGAAAGCTCCCCGCAGTCCGTCCGTATGTTGCAAACCCGGTCCCCCGTGCGTCCACATCTATATCCGGCGCACAGTCCGCTTGGTTCCAGCCGCTTTGAAGTTCAGCGCGCGGGTGGACCACCGACCGAGGGCGCCGAGGAGCACAGCTTAAATGGCAGACAAAATGCTTATCGACGCGTCTCACGAAGAAGAGACGCGCGTTGTCGTCGTTCGCGGTAACCGTATTGAAGAATTCGACTTCGAATCCCAACACAAGAAGCAGATCCGAGGGAATATCTATCTGGCGAAGGTAACGAGGGTCGAGCCCTCGCTGCAGGCCGCTTTCGTCGATTACGGCGGCAACCGCCACGGCTTCCTGGCCTTTGCCGAAATTCACCCCGACTACTACCAGATCCCGCTTGCCGACCGTCAGGCGCTGCTTCGTGCGGAAGCCGAAGAGCACCGCAAGGAAAACGACGTCGAGGGCGACGAGATCCTGAGCAACGATCCGGCTCAGCAGGACCAGCCCGACATCGGCATCAACACCACCTCCTCCGTTGCGTCGGCCATCGTCGATGAGGTTGCTGCGGAACTCGCAGCCGAAGCCGATGCCGATGTGGCAGCTGCCGCAGCCGTCGAGGCCGAGAGCGAAGCCGTTGCCGAAGAGCCCGCCGCCAAGGCCAAGCCGAAGCGGGTTCGCAAGCCGCGCGCCAAGAAGGCCGCCGCCGAGGAGGCCCCTGCCGAAGAGGGCAGCGAAGGCTCCGACGATGCCGAAGGCGGCACGATTGCCGCCATGGTCGACATGGACGAGATTTCCGAGGAAGCCGGCGGTCGCCGCGGTCGTCGCGACGATGACGACAACGATGATGATGACGACGACGATCACATCGAGGAAAAGGAAGAGATCGAATCCGTCGGCGCTGAAGACGCCATGGAAGAGGTTCCGGATCGGGTTGTGCGCAAGCCGCGCAAACAATATCGCATCCAGGAAGTGATCAAGCGCCGGCAAATCCTGCTGGTCCAGGTCGCCAAGGAGGAGCGCGGCAACAAGGGTGCGGCCCTGACCACCTATCTCTCGCTCGCCGGTCGCTATTCGGTCCTGATGCCGAACACGGCGCGTGGCGGCGGCATTTCCCGCAAAATCACCAATCCGGCCGACCGCAAGCGGCTGAAGGAAATCGCCCGCGGTCTCGAAGTGCCGCAGGGCATGGGCGTGATCCTGCGTACCGCCGGTGCCAACCGCACCAAGGTCGAGATCAAGCGCGACTTCGAATATCTGATGCGTCTGTGGGAGAACGTTCGCACGCTGACGCTCGCCTCGACTGCACCGTGCCTGGTCTATGAAGAGGGATCGCTGATCAAGCGTTCGATCCGCGACCTCTACAACAAGGACATTTCCGAGATCATCGTCTCCGGCGAAGAAGGCTATCGTGAAGCGAAAGACTTCATGAAGATGCTGATGCCGAGCCATGCCAAGGTGGTTCAGCCCTATCGCGACCTGCATCCGATCTTTGCGCGCTCGGGCATCGAAGCCCAGCTCGACAAGATGCTGCAGCCGCAGGTGACGCTGAAGTCGGGTGGCTACATCATCATCAACCAGACCGAAGCGCTGGTTTCGATCGACGTCAACTCCGGTCGCTCGACCCGCGAATACTCGATCGAGGACACGGCGCTCCAGACAAACCTGGAAGCGGCCGAAGAAGTGGCTCGCCAGCTTCGCCTGCGCGACCTGGCCGGCCTGATCGTCATCGACTTCATCGACATGGAAGAAAAGCGCAACAACCGCGCTGTCGAGAAGAAGCTCAAGGATTGCCTGAAGAACGACCGCGCCCGCATCCAGGTCGGCCGCATCTCGCATTTCGGCCTTCTGGAAATGTCGCGCCAGCGTATCCGCGCCTCGGTGCTGGAATCGACCACGCAGGTCTGCCCGCATTGCGCTGGCACCGGCCTCATCCGCTCGCAGTCTTCCGTTGCCCTGCACGTCCTGCGCGGCATTGAGGAATTCCTGCTGAAGAGCACCACGCATGACATCGTCGTGCACACGACGCCCGAAACGGCGCTCTACCTGCTCAACCAGAAGCGTGACACGATCGTCGACTACGAAGGCCGCTTCGGGGTTTCGATCGTCATCGACGGGGGCATGCCGGCGCAGCATGGTGGCTCGCAGCACTTCACCATCGAGCGCGGCGAAGCCGTTGCCAATCCGGTGAAGATCGAGAGCCTGATGTCGCTCCTGCCGGAAATCGAGGAAGAGGACGATTACGTTCCGGAGCCGGAAGAGGAGGACGAGGAAGAAACCGTCGTCGTCGCCGCCAAGGCCGAGAGCGCGCCGCAGCAGGCGCGCGCCGAAGGCGACGAGCAGGGCAACCGCAAGCGCAAGCGTCGCCGTCGCCGCCGTGGCAAGAACGGCCAGAACGGCAATGGCCCGCAGGCGGATATGCAGTCCGGCGACAACGGCATGGATGCCGATGACGAGGATGGCGACGAGGGCGAGGACGATACTGCCGAAGGCGCAGATGAAAGCCGTGCCAGCGAGAATGGCACCGATGCCAATGGTGACGAAGGCCAGAAGCGCAAGCGTCGCCGCCGTGGCAAGCGTGGCGGCCGTCGCAACCGTCCGGGCGAAGAAGGCTCGGTCGAGTCTTCCGGCGAAGCGACCGGTGACGATGACGGCGATGAGGCCGAGGATGCAGCGGATGACGCCGTAGCCGTCGAAGCTGTCGCACCGGTGGCCGAGGACGTGGCCGAAGAGGCTGTCGTCGCCGACAAGCCGAAGCCGCGCCGCACCCGCAAGGCCAAGGCGAGCGCCGAGCCTGATGTCGCAGCAGACGCAGCACCGGCAGCCGCCGCTCCGGTCGAGACGGTTGCGGAAACGGTCAAGGAAGAGCCTGCCGCTGAATCGGCTGCTCGTGCTCCTGATCCGGCCCCTGCCCCGGTCGTCGAAGAAGCCAAGCCCGTTCGGGCCAACCGCGAATCCAATGTCGCGTCGTCCGAGCCGGTCGTGACCTCGGTCAAGACGTCCGAGGATGGCGCCGATGCAGCCAAGCCCAAGAAGGGCGGCTGGTGGCAGAAGCGTGGCTTCTTCTGAGATCGAATGATCAGCAATGAAAAGCAGAAGGGCCCTCGACGGGGCCCTTTTTCTTGGCAGGTCAGATCGTGTTACATCTTCCGTGCTACCGGACGCCGCATGACGGCCGTTGTCTCGCCGTTCAGGGTCGTTTCGTAATCAAAGAGATATCCGCATTTGTCGGCGACGCGTCGCGAGGCGTGATGCATGGGGTCGAGAATGCAGGTCGTGCGTCCGTGGGGATTGCGCTCGTCCATCCAGGCATGGGCGGCTGTCATGACTTCCGTGGCAAGACCGCGTCCATGGGCGGGCGAAACGATCGCCCAACCGGCCTCCGGCGCCGGCCCCAGTGGCGGAGCCATGTCGCGATGGAAATCGGCAAATCCCGCTTCACCCAGATACAGCCCGGTCTCGCGGTCCTCGATCACCCAATAGCCGAAGCCCAGACCATGCCAGTGGCCGATGTAGCGCAGGAGGCGGGACCAGGTCTCGTTGCATGTGGAAGGGCGCCCGGTGATGTGACGGAAGATCGCTTCGTCCTGCCACATCGCCATCATCGGCTCGAAATCATCGAGGCGATGCGCCCTCAGCCGCGTGCGTTCGGTGTCAATGTCTGGGGCCGCCATCAGGGAGCTGATCCGTTCGGTTGGCATCTGACGCTTCCCCTTGGTTTCCGGCAGATTTGACGTTCGCAGATTGAATCATGTCACTGACATACTGATTCAGCTAGCCCGCCCAAGCCATTGATCAAGAATCCATTTCGCTCAATGCCTAAGCAATCTTCGGCAGCCAGTTCTCCAGCCGATCGGTTGCCTCGATCATCTCCGCCATGGTGCCGGCATAGGACAGGCGCAGCGCCAGATGCCCGTCGATCGGGTCGAAATCCCGGCCGGGGGTGACGGCGACATCGGTCTCCGCGAGTACGCGCCTTGCGAAACTCATGCTGTCATTGGTGAAGCTGTCAGCATCGACATAGGCGTAGAAAGCGCCGTCCATGGGCGAGAGCAGCGGCAGGCCGAGCGCCGGGAGGCGGGCCATCAGGAAATCTCTGTTGGCCTGACAGGCGGCCTTGTAGTGTTCCAGCTCGTCGGTGGCGCTCAAGGCGGCGAGTGCTGCGATCTGCGACAGTTCCGGGGCGGAGATGTAAAGGCTCTGGGCGACGCATTCGACCGGGCGGACCAGCTCTTGCGGCAAGACCATCCAGCCGATGCGCCAGCCGGTCATGCAATAGTATTTGGAGAAGGAATTGATGATGACGGCCTCGTCGCCGATCTCGAGCGCCGTCGTCTCCTCCGCGCCATAGGTGAGACCATGGTAGATCTCGTCGGAGATCAGCGTGATCCCCTGCCCCTGGCAATAATCGTAGACGGCTTTCAGCTGCGCCCTTGACGTCACCGTCCCGGTCGGGTTGGCGGGGCTGGCGAGCAGCACGCCCTTGAGGCGCACGCCCGCTTCGGACTGGGCGCGCTCCAGGCTTTCCGGCGTCAGGGTAAAGCCGGTTTCGGGGCCGACGGCGACTTCGATCACCTTGAGGCCAAGGGCGGCCAGAATGCTGCGATAGGCGGGATAGCCGGGGCGCGCGATGGCGACGGCATCTCCCACATCAAAGAGCGAGAGGAAGGCGAGATTGAAGCCGGCAGAAGAGCCGGTGGTGACGACGATGCGGTTCCAGTCCACCGAGACATTGTGCCGGCGGCGATATTCCTCCGCGAGCGCCTGGCGCAGAGCGGTCATGCCCAGCGCGTCGGTGTAGCCGATGCGGCCACCGTCGAGTGCCTTGCGGGCGGCTTCAAGCGCTGCCTGCGGTGCGGGATGGCCCGGCTGGCCGACGGCCATGGAAATGACCGGGCGACCTTCCTGCCGCCGGCGGGTGGCCTCCGCCAGGATGTCCATGGCGTGGAAGGGTTCGACGGCACTGCGCTTGGAAATCGAAATCAACGTATGCTCCTCGGCCAGACGCCCGACATTTGCCGCAAAGCGCGCGTCATCACAATGCACAGGCTGGACAAGGCGGCACAAAAAAGCCATTCCGCTTGTCGCGCTGAGCCTTTAGGCTCGACGTCGGCCGGCAGCATGAAACGAATATCGCCGGCGATGAATTCTGCAGACGGCAAGGATGAGGAAAACATGGCCCTGAATTTCAAGAGAATCGCCAGCGCCGGAGTTGCGCTCCTCCCTGCCCTGATGCCGCTCCCCGTGGCCGCTCTCGACGAGACGCAGAAGAAGGAATTTGGCGAATTCATCCGCGAATACCTGATCGCCAATCCCGAGATCATGCTGGAAGTGCAGGACGCGCTGCAGAAGAAGCAGGACGAGATCCGCCAGAAGCGTTCGGCGGAAGCGCTCTCGACCAATCAGGACGCGATCTTCAATTCTGCCTATGACCTCGCCATCGGCAATCCCAAGGGGGATGTGACCGTTGTCGAGTTCTTCGACTACAATTGCGGCTATTGCCGGCGTGCGCATGCCGATATGGAGGCCGTGCTGGAAGAGGACAAGAATGTCCGCTACGTGCTGAAGGAGTTCCCGATCCTCGGTCCCGACAGTGAAGCCGCTCACAAGGTTTCGGATGCCGTGCGCAAGCTGTCGCCGGAGAAATACGGCGACTTCTTCCGGGCGATGATGACCCAGGACGGCCGCGCCTCGGAAGACAGCGCGATCGCGATTGCCGGCGAGCTCGGTCTTTCGGAAGACAAGGTTCGTGCCAAGATGGCGGAAAGCCCGAACACCGAGCAGGTGCAGGAAGCCTATCAGCTGGCAACCAGCCTCGGGATCACCGGCACTCCCTCCTACGTGATTGGCAACGAGACCGTTCCCGGCGCTGTCGGCAAGGAAGCGCTCGTTGCGAAAGTCGGCAATGTGCGCGCCTGCGGCAAGGCGACCTGCTGAGACCAAATCCGGCTCACCCCCGCCCCGCTCCTCCCCGTTTCCCTGATTTTCGGGGACGGTTTGGCGCGATCACGGCAAAGGGCTTTCCCTACAGGGCCTCTCGGTCTATAGGAGGCGGTTGAAAGTCGACGGAAGCGTAGATGAGCAAAACCATTTTCGTGCTGAACGGCCCCAATCTCAATATGCTGGGAAAGCGGGAGCCCGGGATCTATGGCGGCAAGACGCTCGCCGATATCGAGGCGGACTGCGAGGCTTACGCTGCCGAACTCGGCCTGACCATCGACTTTCGCCAGTCCAACCACGAGGGCGACCTCGTGAGCTGGCTGCATGAGGCCGACGAAAAGGCGGTCGGCGTGGCGATCAATGCCGGAGCCTATACGCATACGTCGATAGCCCTGCATGACGCGATCAAGGCCGTTTCGCCACTTCCGGTGATCGAGGTGCATATCTCGAACGTGCATGCGCGAGAAGAATTCCGCCACAAATCGATGATAGCGCCCGCGTGCAAGGGCGTGATCTGCGGGTTTGGGCCGCATAGCTACATCCTGGCGCTGCAGGCGCTGAAAACCATCACGCAATAACAAGAACACAGGACCACCATCCATGGCTGACAAGAAATCGGGTATCGATCAGGCGCTGATCCGTGATCTCGCAAACATCCTCAACGACACGGATCTCACCGAGATCGAAGTGGAGCAGGACGACCTGCGCATCCGCGTTTCGCGCAACGGCACACCGGTTGCCATGCCGATGCCCGCCTATAACTACCAGGCGGCGCCCGCTCCGGCTCCGGCCGCAGCCCCCGTTGCTGCTGCCGCCGCTCCGGCAGCGCCGGCCGGTCGTGACCTGTCGAAGGCCGTGACCGCGCCGATGGTCGGCACCGTCTATCTGGCGCCGGCCCCGGGCGCGCGCCCCTTCATCGAAGTCGGCTCGACCGTCAAGGAAGGCCAGACGCTGCTCATCATCGAAGCCATGAAGACCATGAACCAGATCCCCTCGCCCAAGTCCGGCAAGGTCGTCGAGATCGTCATCGATGATGCGAGCCCGGTCGAATACGGCGAGCCTCTTGTGATCATCGAGTAAGCCGATGAGCGGTATCTCGAAGATCCTCATCGCCAACCGAGGCGAAATCGCGCTGCGCGTGCTGCGCGCCTGCAAGGAACTCGGCATCCAGACCGTGGCGGTTCACTCCACCGCGGATGCCGACGCCATGCATGTGCGTCTTGCCGATGAGAGCGTGTGCATCGGCCCGCCGCCGTCGCGCGACAGCTATCTCAACATTCACCAGATCGTCGCAGCCTGCGAGATCACCGGCGCTGACGCCGTGCATCCGGGCTACGGCTTCCTGTCGGAGAATGCCAAGTTCGCCGACATCCTCGACGCCCATGGCATCACCTTCATCGGGCCGACGGCGGAGCATATCCGCCTGATGGGCGACAAGATCACGGCGAAGAAGACTGCCGTTGAACTCGGCATCCCCGTTGTTCCGGGCTCGGACGGCGAAGTGAAGCCGGAAAACGCTCTGGAAATTGCCCGTCAGATCGGCTTCCCGGTGCTCATCAAGGCGACCGCCGGTGGCGGTGGCCGCGGCATGAAGGTGGCCAAGACCGAGGCCGAACTCGAAGAGGCCGTGTCGACCGCCCGCTCCGAAGCGCTCGCCGCCTTCGGCAACGACGCCGTCTACATGGAAAAATATCTCGGCAAGCCGCGCCATATCGAGGTGCAGGTTGTCGGCGACGGTGCGGGCAACGCCATCCATCTCGGCGAGCGCGACTGCTCGTTGCAGCGCCGCCACCAGAAGGTCTGGGAAGAGGCGAACTCCCCGGCCCTTAACGTCGAGCAGCGCATGAAGATCGGTTCGATCTGCGCCGAAGCCATGAAGAAGATGAAGTACCGGGGCGCCGGCACGATCGAATTCCTCTACGAAAACGGCGAGTTCTATTTCATCGAAATGAACACCCGCCTGCAGGTGGAGCATCCGATCACCGAGGCCATCACCGGCATCGACCTCGTGCATGAGCAGATCCGTGTCGCCTCCGGCGCCGGCCTCTCGGTCACGCAGGACGAGATCGTCTTTTCCGGCCACGCCATCGAATGCCGCATCAACGCCGAGGATCCGCGCACCTTCGTGCCGTCGCCCGGCACGATCACGCATTTCCATGCACCGGGCGGTCTGGGCGTTCGCGTCGATTCCGGCGCCTATGCCGGCTACAAGATCCCGCCTTACTATGACAGCCTGATCGGCAAGCTGATCGTGCATGGACGCACCCGCGTCGAATGCATGATGAGGCTCCGCCGCGTGCTCGACGAATTCGTCGTCGACGGCATCAAGACGACGCTGCCGCTCTTCCAGGATCTCGTGGCCAACCAGGACATCGCCAACGGCGACTACGACATCCACTGGCTGGAAAAATACCTGGCCGAAACCTCGGCCAAGTAAAGACCATGGCTGGGCGACGCAGCAGGGACCGAAGCATTACGCCGGAACTCCTGCTGCGCGCCTATTCCATCGGGATGTTCCCGATGTCGGAATCGGCCGATGATCCCGAGCTCTTCTGGGTAGAACCCGATATTCGCGGGATCATCCCGCTCAATGGCTTCCACGTCTCGAAAAGCCTGCAGAAGGCCATCCGCAAAGCCCCCTTCGACATCCGCTTCGACACCGCCTTCGACCAGGTGGTGGAAAAATGCGCGGAAGCGGCCGAAGACCGGCCGAGCACCTGGATCAATCAACAGATCAAGGACCTCTACGGCGCGCTGCACCGGCTCGGCCATGCCCACAGCGTCGAAGCCTTCGAGGGCGACGAACTCGTCGGCGGCCTCTACGGCGTCACCCTCGGCTCCGCCTATTTCGGCGAGAGCATGTTCTCCCGCCGCACGAATGCGTCGAAGATCTGTCTCGTGCATCTCGTGGAGCGGTTACGGGAGCGTGGCTTTACGCTGCTCGACACGCAGTTCACGACCGAGCATCTGAAGACGTTTGGGGCGGTGGATATTCCGAAGGCGGAGTATGGGGTGTTGCTGGACAAGGCGATGGAGAGCGAGACGCTTGGGTTTTGAGGGGGTGGTGACGGTGGTGGAAGGTAGGGAGCGAGGAGTTCAACCATGATGCCAAGAGCCGTCCATTCTTAAGGCAGAATGACACGCCCGCACGCATCATGGTTTCATTCGCAGCTTGAAGGATCGGATATAGCCTCCGTCCACCAGATAGCGCCGCCATTAGCCACATCTGCAAGGCAGCGTAATTCCGTACCAGCCGGATCACGAATAAACAGATTGTATCCTGGAGCAACCTCCGGCGGCATAGACATAACTGATGCAAACGCCGACACTATTGAATTGCATGCATTCACGGTGCCGAATACGAGATGAGCAACCCAAGGCAGCAATGATGTCAGTGATTCATTGTAGTGATGCTCAGGCATCCATTCAAAATCTCTAAATGTCTTCGAGCGACAATCAACACAAAACCCTTTCTCCGTAACGTAAATGCTCTTCACGCTCCCGCCACCATGTATGATGCTATCACGGGATCTCAAAAGAGACATATAAAATGGCGAAAAATTCAGATATTGCTCCGCCAAAACTGGCGGTATTGCGTACTTACTTACCATATCTTCGAATGACTTTAATTTTGTGCGACCATCTAAAGCCATCTTAGTAAAGCTGTCTGGCAGCTTATGCTGTTTTTTTACAGCCTCTTGCTCCGGATCAATTAATTTAATCCGATTATTCCATATTGCAGCAAGAGCCTCCTGCAACAAATCAAAAACCGACCTCGAAACTGTTATCATATACTCCAATTCCGAACTCACAAATGAGCCAAGAATTGCATTATCGATTTCATTGCGACTGTGAAAAAAATGGCGAAGCTTTGCCGCACTGGTAGCTAATAGGTGGAAGTCGTCTTCTATAGAATTCATTATTTGACTGACTTCGGGCCAATTGGCTCGCTGCCAGATGAATTCGATAAAACCTACCCAAATATCCGAGCTTTGAGCAGCTACTTTGGCCACGTACTTTGAATGCACAGCATCTAGAGGCTGCATCTTGATAAGCGAACCGGGGGGCGCTTCCAGCCACAAATGCCACGCGCTGCCGTCCCAATATGGAACTAGGGTTAAGACACGATCACCTAAAGAACGCGCATCAAGATATGTTACTTTGGTTAGCTCCTCAGCCGAAATTGCCATTAAATTTCAACCCATTATCGATGAGATAGTAATTCTCTTTGCGACAATAGAACTAGTTCCCTTTTTTGCAGATGCAAAGGCACGCGTTCAATTTCTTAAGTCGCCCCCTCCATCCCCGCCTCGCATCATCTATCCTCCCCACATCAATCTTCCGCATCGTCATTATCGCCTCAAGCGCCCGCTTCGCCTCAGCGTAACCGACTGCCAGCGCCTCCGCCCGCGTGCACGGTGTGATCTGAATGAGATACTCGCCCCACCCAACACGCCCGCCGAATCCCCACACAACCCTGCACGCATCCCGTAACTGCGCTACACTACACCAAACCTGATGATCTTCGGCATTTCGGCGATCACCGAGTCATGACTTGCTTCGTGAGTCTTCGGGCCCTGAGGGACATTCAATGTCAAAGGCAACGATCGTGCATATCGAAGCGGCGAGCACGCTTGCCGTTGTGGTGTCTTCCAACGAAACGCTTGCAGCCCTTGCCCATCGGCGACCGGGCGGGGAAGTCGATGGTGTCCGCCCCACCATTCCAGGCGAACCACGCCAGCAATTGCAAACTATCGCTCCACGCACTATAGTTTATTGAATTAGGGTTGCGGCATGCGGATCCTCATAACGAAATGGATGGTGCGATTTGCCCGCAAGCAGCGGATTGCGGATTCCAGTCTGCGGGAAGCGATCGTGCGCGCCGAGCGCGGCTTGGTGGATGCCGACCTTGGAGGCGGCCTTATCAAGCAGCGCGTGGCACGCAGCGGTCAGGGACGATCTGGTGGCTACCGCACGATTGTCGCCTACCGAGAGGGCAATCGGGCTGTGTTTCTCTACAGTTTCGCCAAGAGCGAGCAAGAGAATATCGAACCGGACGAGTTGCTGACCTTGCGAGAAATCGGGGCTGCATGGCTTGCTGCAGATGATGCGATGTTGGCGAGAGCCCTGAGTGATGGAACTGTTCAGGAGGTCGGTGAATGACAGGACGTAAGCAGGTGAGCCGTCTAACCGAGGCTTTGCTCGAAACGGCTGCGGACATGAACAAAAGTGGGATTTTGAGTTCCGAAGCGCACGAAAAGATCACCATCCGGCACCTTGGGCGGGGTATTGAGCCTTTGCATGAGGAGATTTCTGCGGAAGACATCCGCAAGCTCCGTGAAGAGGCCCATCTCAGTCAGGCGGTATTTGCCCGCTATCTCAACCTCACTCCAGGCTATGTTTCCCAGCTTGAGCGTGGAGCAAAACGGCCAAGCGGGCCGGCGCTTGCGCTTCTAAACATCATTCGCCGCAAGGGAATCGAGGCGATTACATAATCGCCTGATAGGGCCGGACGACAGACGAATTGGGCAGCGAAGCGCCGAAAATCATCTTCCGGCGAGTACCCTGACCAGCCCTCAACTCCCGTCCCTGAGATCCGCGATCTCACCTTCCACCAGCCGGAGCTGCGTAAACCGCGCCTCGCAGCCCTGGCCTGTCGGCGACTGGGCGATGAGGTCGATGGTGGCGGTGTGGCCGTTCAGGCGGAAGAGGCGCAGCAGGTCCCAGGTCTGGCCGTCTTCGGAGATGTGGAAGGCGGTCAGGTTTTGCCAGCGGTAGATGCGGAGGAACAGGCCGTCGCGGGAGAAGGTCGGGCCGTTGGCATCATCGGAACAGTCGTTTGTCACGACACTGACCGCCGTCCTGCGGCCCTGGGGTGACAGTTCGAAGGCGAGCTTCGCCCAGGCGCCGGCATCGGTGCGCAGCATCAGGGCGCCAGCATCGTAGGTGGCGGTGAGGACGGGCTCGACATGGACCGACAGGGCACAGGGCCCATCCGGGAGCGCCAGCCGCGCGCCCGGCAGCCTGTCGATCGCGGTCTGTCCGTCGGGCGAGACGAAGGCGTCCGTGCCGCCGATCGCGGCGACATGCACCTGATCGGGTTCGATCGTGACATGGCCGAATTCCGAGCCGATCACCGTCATCATTCGCGTCATTTCCGGCATGTCCAACCTCCACCCGATGGACATCCTTGCCTGAAGACTGCGGTTTATCAATGGGGCACGACCATAGGCGTCGGGGAGCGCTTCGGAGATGGGCGGCAGGCCGGGTGCGTCTTCTGTCGCGAGGGACCTGTCGGACGTGCCGCAAGCCCGCCGCGCAAGCCGCTGCGACGTCTCTCTCGTCGACAGCCTGCTCGGCGCCCGAGTCTTTCCGGTCAAACGGCGTCACCTGCCATGCTCAGTCTTGCCGGCATGCTCTAGCCACCCCTCTTGCGCCTCCGCGGCCGCTTCAACCTCCCCCGGAACAACCCCCTCTTCTCGATCGGCTCGAAGACCGCTTCCGAGCCCTCGGGGTCGAGGATCTCGTGGTCGGCAAGCCAGCGGTCGAGGTCGGTGATCTCGGGTGTGTCGTAGGGTTTCAGCGTGGCCTTGCCCGCCCTGCCGCTCTCGGCGCGCAGGCGATCGATCGCGGCAATCAGCGAGCCGGCCTGGCGCAGGGTCTCGTCGATCGTGTCCGGCGTCGTGCCCAGATGTTCGGCCAGAAGGTCGTTCCTGAGGCTCGTGATCCGCTGCGCCATCTGATCCGACCCTCCCGCCTCGAGCGCGACGTCGCATTCCTGGTCGAAGCGCATGGAACGGTTGTTGAAGTTGGAAGAGCCGATGCGGAGATAGAGGTCGTCGACGATCATCAGCTTGGCGTGGACGTAGATCGATTGCCCCCCGGCGGTGATGGGGTGGTAAATCCGGAAGCGTCCGCGGTCGTCATGCCGGCGCAGGGATTCGGCGAGCCGGGCGCGTGCCGTGTCCATGGCGACCTGGCCCAGCCAGTTGTCGGAGGCGATGGGGTTGATCAGCACGAATTCGGGCCCGTCCGGCTCGGCGAGGCGCCGGGCGATCGCCTGCGCCACCACGCGCGAGGCGAAATACTGGCTTTCGGCATAGACCACGCGCCGGGCGGCACTGATCATGTCGACATAGAGTTGCTCGATCTCCGTGACCGCCTGCTCCTCTCGGTAGGCCGGACTGGTTCGGGCGATCGCCAGGTCGACGGGACCGAAAGAGAAGCTCGGAGCGATGTCCTCCGGCGGCGGCGGGGCCTCGACGCGCTCCACCTTGCGGCCGCCGGCGCGGGTCCAGCGGTGACGGCAGAGTTCGCCGAGCGCCTGCGCTGCCGGCCCCGTGAAGCGGCTGGAGATATCGTGCCAGGGACCATAGGGCTTGCCGTTGGGGCGGCGGCGGTCGGGATTGTCGTCCAGGTGCTCGCGCGTGTCCCAGCGGTCGAGCGTCACGTCGATGCCGCCGCAATAGGCGACGGTATCGTCGATCACCAGCATCTTCTGGTGGTGCGAACTGCCCAGCGGATGTTTGCCGTCGAGGTGGACGGAGATCTGCCGGTTCCACTTCCAGCGCAGAAGATGGGGCAGGTTCGACACTCTTGCCCAGCTGGCCAGCGGCGCCGGGCTCCACAAGAGGATCTTGATCTGGAGCTCCGGGTTGCGACGGGCAAGCCAGAGCAGGAAGTCGCCGACCCCACGGGGGGCGCCGTCATCGACATTGGGGTTTCCAAGCGTGATCGACGCGTCGAAGTCCCAGCCGACAAAGAAGATCAGCCGCTTTGCCGCCATCATCGAGGCACGGATCGAGGTGAAATAATCATTTGCATCGATGAGGATCGAGAATTCGTCGGCTTTCTCGATCCGCCAGCAGTTTTTCGAAGGTGAGAAGATCGTCGAAGGCGCCATCATTTGCTCCAGGCTCCCGGTCGCCATGCTCGGCTGTCGCTGCGACGGCTTGAGGTCGACTCTGCAGAATAGGCGCCGCCCCCCGGTCGGCAATGGTGGCGGCGAACAAATTCTCGCGGAGACGACGGCAGGCACACGCGCATCTGTCGTCGTCGGCACTCTCGCGGCACCCCTCCGAGGGTCTGTGGACCGTGTCGGCGCTCGCGCGTCCGGCGGGGAACGATGCTGCGGCTGAGACCCTTCCAGGCACGCATGCGCGACTGCGGGGACCGGTGGAACAATCGAGATGGAACAATATGCCGCCGTGGGTGTTGCACCCACGAGCGGCAGGCCGCCGAGGTGGACCTGTGCGGGGCAAAGACCGTGTCTGCGGCGTTTCGGGACCGAGATCATGAACCTTGACATCTATTGCGGCCCGGCGCCGACACCGGAGATGCTCTGGCGCGACTGGAATTTCGACCCGCCGCTGCTGGCGGCCATCGGTGCCGTCTTCGTGCTGCTGATGACGACCGCCGGCAATCGGCGGCAACGCATGGCGGCCGGTGCGGCGCTTCTCGTCATGCTGATCGCCTTCGTCTCTCCCCTCTGCGCGCTGGCATCCGCGCTTTTTTCGGCCCGCGTGCTGCATCACATCCTGCTCGTCACGTTTCTCGCGCCGCTTATCGTGCTTGCGATACCGCCCAAGGCACGCGAGCGTCAGCGGCTGCCTGCGCAGCTGTCTTTCCTCGTGCACACGATCGTGATGTGGGCGTGGCATGCACCGGGGCCCTATCTCTTCGCCCTCTCATCGCCTGCCGCCTATTGGTTGATGGAACTGACGCTTGTCGGATCGGCGGTCTGGCTGTGGTACGACATCCTGTCGCCGCGGCGTACGGTTGGCCCATCTCTCGCACTTCTGCTGGGTACAACAATCCAGATGGGCATGCTCGGCGCGCTCCTGACCTTCTCCCGCGAGCCGCTGTTTGCAGCGCATCTCGACACGACGACTGCGTTCGGCCTCTCGCCGCTGGCGGACCAGCAGCTTTCAGGGCTGCTGATGTGGGTGCCAGCGGCCCTGCCCTATCTGTTTGCTGCCCTCCTCAAGCTGGGCAGCCTGTTTGCGGGGCGCAGCTTCGACAGCGAGGCGCCGCGCTGATGATCGCCTTGCTCAAGTTCGTGCATATCGCCGCCATCGCCATCTGGACCGCCGGGCTGATCAGCCTGCCAAGCCTCTATGTGCAGCGGGCGCATGTCAAAAGCGACGATGCGCTTTACCGCATGCAGCGCATGACGCGGTTCGCCTTCGTCGTGCTGATTTCGCCGGCGGCCTTCATCGCCGTTGCCAGCGGGATTGCGCTCAGTTTTCTGCGGGAAGTCTTCGCCCCCTGGTTTTCCTGGAAGCTCGCCTTTGTCGGGCTGCTTGCAATCTTCCACGTCTTTTCAGGCCTTGTGGTCATCCGGCTCTTCAAGAAGGGGGAGGTCTATCCAGCCTGGCGTTTCGTGGTTGCGACCGTGAGCTGCTGCGCCGTGGTGCTGGCCATCCTCGGTCTCGTGCTGGCCAAGGAGGCGCCCGAGTTCACGCTGCCGGCTGTGATGTCCGAGCCGGGCGGGCTGGGGCGCCTGCTTGAACCCTTCAATCCTTGGGCGACACCATGAGGCCGATACCGTGATCGAAGATCAGCTTGCCACCGTGCCAGCCCGCAACACCGGTCAGGACGGCCGCCAGAACCGAAAGCAGCATGCCATGCGGCAGGACGACATTGGGATCGATGAGCCGCAGACCCCAGTTGGCACCGGCAACGGAGATCAAGGTGATGGCCGCAATCGCGTGGGCCCAGCTCGCCGCGCGGGCGCGAATGCCCGGGACAAGCAGCAGTTCGGCGGTGCCGACAATGCCGGCCGCGACACCTGCGAGGAAGGCCGTGCCCGAGGTCCAGAGACCGACACGCAGCCAGAACGGATCGGCGCTGAACCAGTAGAAGACATCGACGGCGAGCGTGCCGAAGACCAGCGCGATCGGGAAATGAACGCTCATGGCATGCAAAGGATGGCCGGCCACCGCAATGGCGGAGGTCGTGTCCTTTTCTTCCAGCTTCTCGATGACGGGGTTCGGTTCGTCGGTCTCAGACATATTGGCCATGGGAGCCCTCCTTGTTGCGGGAAAAAGCCGATCTGGGGACGAATGTTCCAACGCATCGCATCCGCAGGTGCGCTCGGCCTCACACTCACCGCCTGTTCGGGCGACCTTTCGACGCTGGATCCGGCCGGCCCCTATGCCGGGGCTATTGCCAATCTGTGGTGGATCATGCTCGTCGGCGCCGGTCTCATCCTGGCGCTTGTGCTCATCCTCATGGGCCTCGTCTTCTTCCGGCCCGGATTCGGACGCCGCCTCTCGGCCAAGGGTTGGATGATCGCCGGCGGGCTGTTTCTCCCGGTCCCCGTGCTGATCGCGCTGATGACCTACGGCATGGCGCAAGGGGAGTATCTGATCGGCGCGTGGCAAAACGAGCCCGTGGTCGCCCGCGTCGAGGCGCGCGGCGCGATGTGGCGCTGGGATTTTCGCTATCCGGATCTCGGGCCTGACCTGGCGACCGAGGGGACGCTGCATATCCCGGCAGGCGGCGTGGTGGAGGTGCATGTGACGAGCGCCGATGTCGTGCACAGCTTCTGGATCCCGAGACTTGCCGGCAAGATCGATGCCGTGCCCGGGCATGAGACGGTCGTGCGCATCAAGGCCGATGTGCCGGGCCGCTATGGCGGCATCTGTGCCGAATATTGCGGCACCGGCCATGCCGGCATGCGCTTCACCGTCGAGGCGCATGCGCCCGAAACCTATCGCCAACGTCTCACAGCGCTTTCCGCAGGAGTGTCCGCACCATGAGTGATGCCAGACCAGAGACGGGCTATCAGACACCGGAAACGGCCATCCGGCTGCACCATCAGCTCGATGCCGTCTGGGGCTCGGGCCGCGGCCTGGAGCGGCTGTCGGCGGTTAACCACACTGTCGTGGGCAAGCGTTTCATGGTGACGGCGCTGGTGTTCTTCGCGATCGGCGGCGTTCTCGCCATGCTGATCCGGGCGCAACTCGCATCCACCAACAGTGCCTTTCTCGATGCCGCCCAGTATGCCCAGGTCTTCACCATGCATGGCGTCATCATGATGTTCCTGTTCGCCATCCCTTTCTTCGAGGGGCTGGCGATCTATCTCCTGCCGAAGATGCTGGGCGCCCGCGACCTCGCCTTTCCGCGCATGTCCGCCTATGGCTACTGGTGTTATCTCTTTGGCGGTTCCTTCCTGGTGGCGGCGCTCGTCTTCGGCATTGCGCCCGATGGCGGCTGGTTCATGTATACGCCGCTCTCCTCGCGTCCCTATTCGCCCGGCATCAATGCCGATGTCTGGCTGCTCGGCATCACTTTCGTCGAGATCTCGGCGCTGTCGGCGGCGATCGAAATCATGGTGACCATCCTCAAGCTCCGGTCGCCGGGCATGTCGCTCATGCGCATGCCGATCTTCGCCTGGTACATGCTGGTGGTGGCGGCGATGATGCTGATCGGCTTTCCGCCGCTGATCCTCGGATCCATTCTGCTGGAGGTGGAAAGGGCCTTCGACCTGCCCTTCTTCGATCCGACCCGAGGCGGCGACCCGCTGCTGTGGCAGCACCTCTTCTGGCTGTTCGGCCATCCGGAGGTCTACATCATATTCCTGCCCGCCGCCGGCGCGCTGTCGACCATCATCCCGGTGCTGTGTCGCACGCGGCTTGAGGGCTACGGGCTGATCGTCGCAGCGATCGTTGCCATGGCGTTTCTCTCCTTCGGACTCTGGGTGCATCACATGTATACGGTGGGCATACCGCATGTGGCGCTTTCGTTCTTCTCGGCGGCAAGCGCGCTGGTCGCAATCCCGACCGGCATCCAGATCTTCGCCTGGCTCGCCACCATGGCGCACGGGCAACCGCGTTTCTCGATCCCCATGCTGCATGTCTTCGGCTTTTTCTTCGTCTTCGTGGCGGGCGGGCTGACCGGTGTGATGCTCGCCATGGTCCCCTTTGACTGGCAGGCGCATGACACGCATTTCGTCGTGGCGCATCTGCACTACGTGCTGGTGGGCGGATTCGTCTTTCCAATGATGGCGGCGGCTTACTACTGGCTGCCGCACATCACCGGGCGCCAGCCCGTGCAGCACCTCTCGAAGCCTGCCTTCTGGCTTGTTTTCATCGGCTTCAACGTCACCTTCTTCATCATGCACCTGACGGGACTTCGCGGCATGCCGCGCCGGGTCTTCGAGTATCCGCAGGAAGCGGGTTGGGAGGTCTTGAACTTCATCTCGTCGGTCGGTGGTTTCGTCATGACGATCGGCTTCGCGCTGGTCGCCCTCGATCTGATCATGCTCATTCGCCACGGCAAACCGTTTCGTCGCGACCCATGGGAAGCCGGGACGCTGGAATGGGCGACGCCAACCCCGCCGCCCTCCTATAATTTCGGCTCGCTGCCGCATATCGAAGGGCGTGCCGATGGGCTTCAGCCGCGCCGGCTGGGCCCGGACCTTGCAGCGGGTCGCGGCTATCTCGGCTTCATGCGCAATGGCTGGATGGAGACGCTGACCGTGGACATGGTGAGCGGTCGCCTCGACCACGTGGTCGTTCTTCCAAGGCCCACCTATCTGCCGCTCTGGACGGCGATCACGACGGCGGCCTTCTTCGCCAGCCTGCTCGCCAAACTCTACTGGCTGACACCGGTTGCCTTTATCGCGGTGATCATCCTCTTCTTCCTGTGGACGCCGGCGACGGGTCTGAAACGGGATCTTGGCCCACTGCAGATCGGCCGCGGCGAACAGGCGCTGCACCATCAGGAAGTGGTGCAGCCGCCCTCCTGGTGGGCCATGGTCTTTGCGCTCGCCGCCAATGCCACACTCTATACCTCTCTGGTCTTCGGTGCCTTCTTTCTCTGGCTATCCGCCCCCAACTGGCCGCCGCCGGATCTCGACTTCACCTTCCTGGCTCCGTCGCTGGTCGCGGTGATCGGGCTCGCCACGGCGGCACTTGCCGGCCGCTTCGCCGACGGACAGGCGGGCCGGACGGTCCTGAGCCTGAGCGTGGCGCTTGCTGCGCACATCGTCAGCGTCGGCGCGGTTGCGATACTGCTGATGTCGATCCCGGCGCCGACGGGGCATGCGGCCTCTGCGGCAGCCTTTGCGGTCGCCGTTTACGTCGGTCTGCATGCAGGGATCGGCGCGGTGCTGGCGATCTATGGATTATGGCGTTGGAACAGCGGCTATATCGGACCGGCGCGCGTGCTCGATCTGCAGATCGGACAACTGTGGCACGATTACACGGCCGTCGCAGGAATGATCGGGCTCGCCTTCCCCTTCGTGCTGCAGAGCCTGACCGGGATCGGAGGGCGATGAGATGAAAGTGTCGCCCTTCGTCCTGCTGCTGACAGGGTTCGTGATCTGGTCAGGGGCCTTCCTGCTTCTCTACGGGGTGCAGGCGACCGGATGCCATCTTGGCTGGCACCGGCTCGATGTCGGTCCGATTTCGGCGCTGCGC
Organism: Rhizobium sp. AQ_MP; assembly: GCF_014237835.1. GTDB lineage: Bacteria > Pseudomonadota > Alphaproteobacteria > Rhizobiales > Rhizobiaceae > Allorhizobium. Next base: position 62,548 of record NZ_JACJVI010000007.1, on the reverse strand, counting down.
CTGCTGCTGGCGGTGATGCTGGCAGCCACCGTGGGGCTGATCGGTGGCCTCCACTGGTATGCGACCCGAGAACTCACAGAGCCGGAAACCGATGAGGCGCGGCTGCTGCGCACGATCGCCGGCATGCTGCAAGTGGCGGCGATGGTGGCAACGGTCATCACCTTTTTCGGGGTGATGTGGCTGACGCTCTGCTAGAGGGGCGCCTCAACCACGCCTCGCGGCATCGATCTTCGCCACCTCGATCTTGCCCATCTCCATCATCGCCTCGAAGGCGCGCTTCGCTTCGTCACCGCCTGCGGCCAAGGCTTCGGTCAGGGTCCTCGGCGTGATCTGCCAGTTGATGCCCCATCTGTCCTTGCACCAGCCGCAGGCACTCTCCTGGCCGCCATTTCCGACAATGGCGTTCCAGTAACGGTCGGTCTCTTCCTGATCATCCGTTGCGATCTGGAACGAGAAGGCTTCCGAGTGCTTGAAGGCCGGACCGCCATTGAGGCCCAGACAGGGGATGCCGGCGACGGTGAAGTCGACGGTGAGCACATCGCCAGCCTTTCCGGAGGGATAGTCTGACGGCGCGCGGTGGACGGCCCTGACTTCGGAGTCCGGGAAGACCGAGGCGTAGAAGCGGGCTGCTTCTTCGGCATCACGGTCGTACCAGAGGCATATGGTGTTCTTCGGCGTCGCCACAGTCTTTCCTCCTCACGTTCAGAGCTTTCGAACTTCGCGCTTCAGGAGAGGTTCCGCGAAGGACAGGAATCTCCCCTACTGGTGTCCTTGTCCACCAGCCATGCCGGTATCGCCGCGGCCAGGCAGAGACAAGAGCGCGGCTCATGCCGCAGTCAAGTCCGCCGTCTCGCCAAAGCCGACGATCAGCTTCGGGCTCGACATATCGCCACTTTCCTCGTCCACCTGAACGGAATAGGCGGCGACGCCGATATGGCGAGCGGCCATGGCGGTGGCGATCTTTTCTGCTGCGGCAGCGCTCGAGGCCTGGCGCATCTCGCCGGGCACGATGCTACCCCGATTCATCTTGAAGGGAAGGACGATGTATTTTTCAGCCAGGGACATGGAGGAACTCCAATTTGTTCCCTTCTTGTTCTCTTTTCGAAGGGATGTCAATGGATAGCCACCAGCCTGCGCCATGTCTTTGAGGACAGCGGCGCTTGCCGCACTCCGCTCTTCCGATGTGGGGAGACGTCATCCCGTCATGGGCGGGGAGCATTCACGCGCGTTTCAAATGCCTGAAGCACATACTCTAGCGATCTGCGACAGGCGCGGCACTCGGGGTGTGTCTACACTGAGCGAGCTTACGTAACGGACCGTCAGAACAGACCGACGCCGCCCGGCGGGGCGACCGGTGCCGGCGGCGGGGCCGGATTGCCCTGCAGCAGCGGATCGCCGGACGGCGGGAGAACCGTCTGCGGCGTCGTGCCGTTGATAATTTCGCTCGGAACCTCCACGGGCGCCTCGAGTGGCGGAACGGCGACCTGGTTGGGGTCGGCACCGGGCGCTGCCGGCTGGGTCGGATCGGTCACCAGAGCACCCGGCTGAACGGAGGCGGCAGTGGGCGCGGGTGTCGCGGCGTCGGCGGGTTTGGCCGGTTCCGGCGCGGGCTTGGCGACCGCCTCGACGCCGGGTGGCGGCGGAACCTCGGACTTCACCTTGCAGCCGGTCAGCCAGACGTCATAGATCGGGTGTTCAACGGCGTTCAGCGCCGGACTGTCGGCAAACATCCAGCCGGAAAAGATGCGGCGAATCTTGCGGTCGAGCGTGATTTCGTCCACCTCTATAAAGGCATCGATCTTCTGCGCTTCGGATTCATCGCGCGAATAGCAGACCTTGGGCGTCACCTGGAGGGCGCCGAACTGCACTGTTTCGTTGACATAGACGTCGAAGGTCGTGATGCGGCCGGTGATCTTGTCGATGCCGGCGAATTCGGCAACGGGATTTTCGAGGCGGGCGGCGTCGGCCTTGCCGGCAAGACCAAGCGAAGCGGCAGCGGCAAAGCCGACTACCGGAATGGCCCATGCCCATGCACTCAACTTCATCATCCCGCTCGCTTTCATCGATCTTCTTGCCCATCTCGACCGGATGCCAGATACAAGAAGGGCCTCACGATAGAGGCCCTAATGCCGGATTATGGCCAAATGGGGTATCAGCTGCCCGGGGTCCAGGCATCGTAGTCGCCGGTCACGCGCGGACGCTCGCCGGTGGCGGCAATCGAACCCTGTGGGCGATAGGCGGCCGCGGTGCCGGTCTGGTTCGGGCGGTGCGCCTTTTCCCATTCGCGCGGCTTGTAGTCTTCCTTCGACGGAGGGGTGTCGGTGCGATAATGCATCCAGCCGTGCCAGCCGGCGGAAATCTTGGACGCTTCGGCATAGCCGTTATAGATGACCCAGCGCTTGGGTTGTCCCCAGCTCGTCATCGGACCTTCATAATAGACATTGCCGAATTCGTCTTCGCCGACGCGCTTGCCATGACGCCAGGTGAAGAAACGGGTCCCCATAGTCTGGCCGTTCCACCAGGTGAAGATCTGCAAGAGGAGCTGCTTCATGTCTAATCCTTGGACTTTGCCGCAGGCCGTACGACGGCCTTGGCGATCACGTTCGCTTATGCCGCCTCACCATCGGCTTGTCCAGTGATTCCCCGTCGCACCCCCGTCATTTCAGCCTGATCTTGAAGCCGATGTGGGAGGGTTTGAAACCGAGGCGCTCATAGAAACGGTGGGCATCCTTGCGCAGGGCATTCGAGGTCAGTTGGACGAGGCGCATGCCGTCCGCCCTCGCCTTTTCAACCGCAAACTCGATCATCGCGGCCCCGATGCCCCTGCCCCGCATGTCGGCACGGGTCTGGACGGCTTCGATGATCATGTTGCTGCTGCCGCGCGCCGTCAGCGTGGTCGTGATCATGATCTGGAAGGTGCCGACAACCTCGCCTTCCAGCTCGGCCACATAAAGCATCTCGTTCGGCGCGGTGGCGATCCGGGAAAAGGCGGCGCGATAATCGGGCAAGGCGGCCGGATCGGTCGTGTCGCCATGGCCGCCCAGCGGATCGTCGGCGAAGAGCGCCACGATCGCTCCCAGATCATTCTCGGTCGCTTCTCTTATCTGCACCGAATGGACTTGCATGCAGGCCCCGCTCTTGCGTTAGTCTGATCCTCGCATAACCATCCCGGGGGACTTTCTGATGACAGGCATAGGACGACTGCTGACAATTCTGTGTGTAACTCTCACTGCCATGGCCGTTCACGCCCAGGAGGGAGGCCGCAAAGCGATCGCCTTCGTCCAGGCACCGGAGATGGGGGCTGGGGTCTGTGTCGAGAAGGATCCGGCGAGCGCCATCGACTGCGCCATGAAACAATGCATGGAGAGCGGCGCAACGGCCGAGGACTGCCAGGTGAATGCCACCTGCTATCCCGCCAACTGGAGTGTCGACGTCTTCATGATGGCGGATGGTGGACCGCATTGGCACCAGTATTCCTGCGGCTGGCAGACGAAGGAACTCGCGCTGAAGGCCGCAGAACTCGCCTGCAGCAATGCCAAGCAGGACGGACTGGTCGAATGCAGTGCAGTTCAGCTGGTCGACGAGGAAGGAACGATCCTCGCCCCGCCCTTCGAGTGATCATTCTTTAAAACAGACAGAATAGCCGCTCACTTGAGCGGCTTTTCCATGTTCAACGCCTCGATCCCGCTATCGGGGCCACCACAGTTCTTCGTCCGGTCGACCTCGACAAAGTCATGCGCCTCGTAGAAGGCGATGGCACCGGCATTCTGCGGCTCGACTTCCAGCCTGAGGATCTCGGCATCCGGGAAGCAGGTCTCGATCTCGGCGAAGAGATCGCGGCCGATGCCCTGACGCTGGTGATCCGGGTGAACATAGAGCTGGTGCAGGACCGCGGTCTTGGTCAGTTTCTCCGACATGGCCGCAAAGGCCATGCCGCCAATCCGCCTACCGTCATCGGCGACGAGATATTCGCCGCCTTTGACGTGAATGCGCCGCTTGATCTCGGCCGGCGAATGCCAGGCCGCGATCAGTTCGGCGACCTTGGCCGGTCCGTAGAACCGGTCATAGGTCGCGTGGAAACTCTGCGTCAGCAGGGCGCGGAGCGGTTCGACATCCCGGTCGTTTGCCGTGCGGACGAAGAACAAGCGCTTACTCCTCCGGGAGACCGAGCTTGGCCTTGACCAGCGCCTGGACGGCCTGCGGGTTGGCCTTGCCACCGGTTGCCTTCATTACCTGGCCGACGAACCAGCCGGCCAGTGTCGGCTTTGCCAGCACCTTGGCCACCTGATCCGGGTTGGCGGCGATGATCTCGTCGACGGCCTTTTCGATCGCGCCGGTGTCGGTCACCTGCTTCATGCCGCGCGCTTCGACGATTTCAGCCGGGTCGCCGCCTTCGTTCCAGACGATCTCGAAGAGGTCCTTGGCGATCTTGCCGGAGATGGTCTCGGCCTTGATCAGGTCGATGATGCCGCCGAGCTGGGCGGGCGAAACCGGAGTCTCTTCAATGCCTTTGCCGGCTTTGTTCAAGGCGCCCAGCAAGTCGTTGATGACCCAGTTGGCGGCCGTCTTGCCGTCGCGCCCTGCGGCCACGGCTTCGAAATAGTCGGCAATTGCCTTTTCCGAAACGAGGACCGAAGCGTCGTAGACGGAGAGGCCGAGTTCGGCGACGAAGCGGGCCTTCTTGTCGTCGGGCAGTTCGGGCAGCGACTTCTTCAGCTCTTCGACGAAGGCATCGTCGAATTCGAGCGGCAGCAGGTCCGGATCGGGGAAATAGCGATAGTCATGCGCATCTTCCTTCGAACGCATAGAGCGCGTCTCGCCCTTGTTCGGGTCGAAGAGACGGGTTTCCTGGTCGATGACGCCGCCATCCTCGAGGATGGCGATCTGGCGACGGGCTTCGTATTCGATGGCCTGGCCGATGAAGCGGATCGAGTTGACGTTCTTGATCTCGCAGCGCGTGCCGAATTCGCCGCCCGGCTTGCGCACGGAGACATTGACGTCGGCGCGCATCGAGCCTTCGTCCATGTTGCCGTCGCAGGTGCCGAGGTAACGCACGATCGAACGCAGCTTGGTCATGTAGGCCTTGGCTTCGTCGGAGGAGCGCATGTCGGGCTTCGATACGATTTCCATCAGAGCGACGCCGGAGCGGTTCAAATCCACGTAGGACATGGTCGGATGCTGGTCGTGCATCGACTTGCCGGCATCCTGTTCCAGGTGCAGGCGTTCGATGCCGATCTCGATATCCTCGAAATTGCCCTGGCGATCCGGGCCGAGCGAGATGATGATCTTGCCCTCGCCGACGATCGGATCCTTGAACTGCGAGATCTGATAGCCCTGCGGCAGATCGGGGTAGAAGTAGTTCTTGCGGTCGAAGATCGAGCGCTTGTTGATCTGGGCCTTGAGGCCAAGACCGGTGCGCACCGCCTGCTTGACGCATTCTTCGTTGATGACGGGCAGCATGCCGGGCATGGCCGCATCGACGAGCGAAACGTTGGAATTCGGCGCATTGCCGAAGACCGTCGAGGCGCCGGAGAACAGCTTGGAATTCGACAGGACCTGTGCGTGAACCTCCATGCCGATGATGACCTCCCAGTCACCGGTGGCACCGGGAATGAGGCGTTTCGGATCAGGCGTGCGGGTGTCGACAATGGTCATCGGATGCTCGTGTCATGCGTGGACGGGTTGCCTCGTGAGGTAGAGCAATTGGGCCGAAGGTGCAAGGCTTCTGGGTTCGCCGAGCCGGTGAAGGCTGACCACTGGAATGGGAAGGAACACTTAAGCATTGCCTGGCAATCTCGGCGCCATGCCAATTGACACAATCCTTATCTCCTTCGCGCTATTTGCCGTCTGGAATGCCGTCGTCTTCTACGTTTACGCCTACGACAAGATGGCGGCACGCGGCGGCGCACGGCGTGTTCGGGAGGACAAGCTCATTCTCCTGGCCATCGCGGGCGGAGGCATCGGTGCTTTTGCCTGCCAGAGGCTGATGCGGCACAAGACCAGGAAGCCTCCGTTCTCCGTCCTGCTGCCCCTCATGGCGGGGGTGCATCTGGTGATCGTATTGTCGATCGCCCTATTCCCCGGCATCGCGCTTGATGCAATACACCGGCTGGTTCTGTTGCTGCGTGCGGCTGCCTAGAATTCCTGGCCGTAACCGGTCGCACTCGCGTCAGACAGGGATTTGGAGAGACCGACCGACTGGACATCCCGGTCTAGCTTCGGGTTGTAAGTGACTGTCAGCCAGTTCACCGAATACCCCTTCTTTTTGAAGAAAGTCAGAGCATCTGTGTTCATTGCATGGGTCTGGAGGCGTGCGAGCGCAATGCCCTGGGCTTTCAGCTCGTCCTCTAGGGCCGCGAGCAACGCCGTGCCGAAACCCTGGCCCTCGAAATCGGGATCGATCCAGAAATCGGTAATCGTCTCATCCATGTCCTCGCGGGCGGCCCATCCGACAGGAACACCTGATTTCTCCACGACTGTGATGGTGATCCAGCCTTCCTCTGCAAAACGGGCGAACGCCTCTCTCGCATTTGCTGCCATATCCGCCGCTTCGCCCACGGAAGCCATGGCCTTTCGCCAGGCACGCATGCCGATCTCCGTCAGGATTTCCGCGTCGTCCTGGCGCGCCTTGCGGATCGTGACCATCCCCACCTCTTCGTTGAGGCAAGTAAAGCACCGGCGATGATTCTTGACCAGTGTGTGTGTTTCCGGTGCAATGGACGCAGCGCCCCGGACGGTGATATCACCTTGGGGTCAACAGGAGTTTTGATGTTCGGTTTGTCCGAGTCCCGATAAAGGCCCTGCCCGCGATCCCAGCGTGATCGACCGGCCAGGGCCAGAAAACGAAGCCCCGACGCCTTCAGGCGCCGGACCCGTTTTCATGCGCAGCAAGCTGCGCTTCTCCGGACATCAGACAATGGACATTTCACGCTCAGACCAGCGTATTCTTCACCTCATGGCCCAGGGCGGCTGGATCGAGATCCACCGCGACGACCGGCGCAAGATCGAGAAGGCCTTGTGTTTCTCCCGCGACGGCTGGCTCTATCCCGGCTTCGACATCGACCTCTTCCGGCGGCTGAAACGCCTGAAGGCGATCAGTTCAAGAGCGGGCAAACCCTACCGGATCACCGAACGGGGATTGCGGCTCGTTCGCGCGGAGCCGGACAACAGGTGAGCTTGAGGGCCGGCGCTTGCATGACACTACACGCGTAGTTACAATGCATCATGGGCTACGAGTGGGACGCCGCGAAGAATGCTGCCAACCAGATCAAGCACGGGATCTCTTTCGACGAAGCCCGTCTGATCTTCGAGGGCGACGTTCTGACCGGCGTCGACACCCGCCGCGATTATGGCGAGACCCGACAAGTCAGCATTGGCGCTATCCAGACGCTGATCGTCATCGTTGTGGTGCATACAGATCGGAACGGCGTCACGAGGATCATATCCGCTCGTCTGGCAAACCGAAGAGAAAGGCAGAAGTATCGTGACCATCTCCGCCGCCCGTCTTAAGGAACTGCAGAAGCGGCAGGACGCAGACATTGACTACTCCGATATTCCGGAACTCGATGATGCATTCTTCGAAACTGCTGAACTCGTCACCCCCTCAGCAAAGACGCAGATTACCGTCCGATTGGACAGTGACGTGCTGGATTGGTTCCGCGAGCAGGGAAAAGGATACCAGACTCGGATGAATGCGGTGCTCAAGGCCTATATGGAGAGCCAAAGGCGTCGCTCTCGCTAGAAAAGCTGCTGCATCTTTACCTTGTCGACCATCATTCCCATCGATGGGGAATGCTGCATGCCGCGCCAGACGATGGAAAAGCCAAGGTCCTTGTAGAGGCGGATCGCGCTTTCGTTTGCGGCATGCGTGTCGATTCTTGCGCGCTTGAGGCCTTCCGAGCGCATCTCGCGCAGCAGCCTTGAGATCAAAGCCGAGCCGATGCCAAGACCCTGATGGGCGGGACTGACCCACAGATCGGAGATGTAGTCGCGGGCGCCTTCGCGGGCGGTCCAGCCAACGATATCGCCGCCAAGTTCGCCGACCGTGATCAGACTGAACTTTTCCTGGGCAAAGCGGCGGAAGCTAAGGCGGATCTTGACCATCATGTCGACGCCAAAGGCATTGAGCACCGGATTGGCGGCCCAGGCATCGAAACCGACACGGCCGACGCTTTCTGCATCGGCCGCCGTCATGTCACGGATGATGAAGTCCCTTACCACCACTTGGCCGGCGTGAACTTGCCGGCAGCCTGTTCGATGACATGGGCGGTCTTGAAGAGGGTTTCTTCCTCGAAAGGCTTTCCGATGACCTGCAGGCCGAGCGGCAGCCCCTTGCTGTCGAGGCCGGCGGGAACGGAGATGCCCGGGAGGCCTGCCATGTTGAGCGTGATGGTGAAGACGTCCTGCAGGTACATCTTGACCGGATCGGCCGCCAGTTCCTTGTCGCCGATGGCGAAGGCAGAGGACGGCGTGATCGGGGCCAGGATCGCATCGACGCCAGCTTCGAAAGCCAGTTCGAAGTCGCGCTTGATCAGCGTGCGGACCTTCTGAGCCTTAAGGTAATAGGCGTCGTAGTAGCCGGCCGAGAGTACGTAGGTGCCAATCATGATGCGGCGCTGGACTTCCTTGCCGAAGCCGGCTGCACGGGTCTTCTCGTACATGTCGACTATGTCCTTGCCGTCGACGCGCAGGCCGTAACGGACGCCGTCATAGCGGGCAAGGTTGGACGAGGCTTCCGCCGGGGCGACGATGTAGTAGGCCGGAAGGGCGTATTTGGTGTGCGGCAGGGAGATATCGACGATCTCGGCACCGGCTTCTTTCAGCCAGGCGATGCCCTTCTGCCAGAGCGCGTCGATTTCCTCCGACATGCCCTCGACGCGGTATTCCTTGGGAATGCCGATCTTCATGCCCTTCACCGAGCCGCCGATCGCCTTTTCGTAATCCGGAACCGGGAGATCAACCGAGGTCGTGTCCTTCGGATCGACGCTTGCCATGGACTTCAAGAGGATTGCGGCATCGCGCACGTCGCGGGCGATGGGACCTGCCTGGTCAAGCGACGAGGCGAAGGCGACGATGCCCCAACGCGAGCAGCGGCCATAGGTCGGCTTGATGCCGACGGTGCCGGTGAAGGCAGCCGGCTGGCGGATCGAGCCGCCGGTGTCGGTGGCGGTGGCGCCAGCGCAGAGATGGGCGGCGACGGCGACGGCGGAACCACCCGACGAGCCGCCGGGCACGCGCTTCTCGTCGGAGCCGTTCGCCTTCCACGGGTTGACCGCCGGGCCGTAATAGGAACTCTCGTTCGACGAACCCATGGCGAATTCGTCCATGTTGAGCTTGCCGAGCATGACGGCGCCGGCATCCCAGAGGTTCTGGGTGACAGTCGACTCGTACTTGGGCTTGAAGCCGTCGAGGATGTGGCTGCAGGCCTGGGTGTGGACGTCGCGGGTGGCGAAGAGGTCCTTGACGCCGAGCGGAATGCCCTCGAGCACGCCAGCCTTGCCTTCCTGGATGCGGGTGTCGGAGGCTTTGGCCATGTCGCGGGCCACGTCCGGCGTCACGGCGACATAGGCGTTCAGCGCGCCATTCGCGCCCTCGATCGCGGAGAGATAGGCATCCGTCAGTTCGACGGCCTTGATCTCCTTGGCGGCGAGTTTCGCGCGGGCTTCGGCGATGGTGAGGCTGGTCAATTCGCTCATGGCAGGTTCACTTCAAACTGTCGGCGGGCCGGCTGGCCCTCAAGAAACGGGAGGCGTTCTCAGGTTGCAGAAGACGTCTTATTCGACAACCTTCGGCACCTGGAAGAAATTGCGATCGGTGGCGGGCGCATTGGCGACGATGTCGTCTGACTTGTTGCCGTCGGTGACAGCATCCTCGCGCTTCTTCATGGCCATCGGCGTAACCGATGTCATCGGCTCGACGCCCGTGACATCCACTTCATTCAGCTGCTCGACGAAACCGAGAATGCCATTCAATTCCCCGGTCATGCGTGCGGCATCCTCCTCGCTGACAGCGATGCGGGCAAGGCGGGCGACGCGCTTGACGGTGGCGAGGTCAACAGACATGGCATTCTCCGGATAAGCTGTTTTCTTCGCTATAATGGCCGTCAAGCGCCGAAGCAACGGGGTTTGTCAGACCTCGACGGCCGATCCGGCCTGGGCCGCAACGACACGGGTGCGCGTGCCATCCATGCCGGCGACGAACTTCTCCGGCGTCTGATCGATGATCGGGAACGAGCCGTAGTGGCAGGGGATTGCCGTCTTGAAGTCGAAGAAGCGCTGGCAAGCGAGTGCCGCGACCGCACCGCCCATGGTGAATCGGTCGCCGATCGGCACCAGACCGACATCCGGCTGGTGCAGTTCATTGATCAGCTTCATGTCCGAGAAGATGTCGGTGTCACCCATGTGAAGCACGGATGCCTCGTCATCGAAATGCAGCATCAGGCCGTTGGCGTTGCCGAGCGCGTGGGAGACGCCATCTTCCGTGACCTGTGCAGAAGAATGCAGCGCGTTGGTGAAGGTGACGGTGAAGCCTTCGAAATGGATGGTGCCGCCGGTATTGCCCATCTCAATCTTGTCGACGCCCTTTGTGCCGAGCCATGCCGCGAGATCGGCATTGGCCAGCACGGTCGCGCCGGTTTCCTTGGCAAGCTGAACCGTGTCGCCGACATGATCGCCATGACCGTGGGTGAGCAGGACATGCGTGATACCCTTGGTCATGTCCTTGCGATCGAGACCGGCAAAACCCGGATTGTGGGTCAAAAAGGGATCGATGAGGATCGATGCCTTCGCGGAGTCGAGACGGAATGCGGCATGTCCGAGCCAGGTGATTTTCATGGGGCTTGAGTCTCCGGGTTTTGAATATCATCGCAATATATGGCGTGCCCCTCCTGCGGCAACCGGCGAGCCGAGTTGCTTATGGGGCGGCACTGGTCTAAGCCGCCAGAATGACAGCCGTTGTGCTGAGGGCAAGAAGGGATCCGACCATGGCCGATGACGACTACGTGTATGACGAGGCGACCGGCGAATGGCGGCCCGCATCGGAGATGGCCGCGGCGGCCGCGGCAAAGCCTGTGGCGCGTGACGCGTCGGGAACAGAGCTTGCCGATGGCGACTCGGTTGTGCTGATCAAGGACCTCAAGGTCAAAGGGGCCGGCCAGACGCTCAAGCAAGGCACCGTGATCCGCTCCATCCGGCTGACCGATGATCCGGAGCACATCGATTGCAAGCATGATGCCATTAAGGGCCTCGTGCTCCGAACCGAATTCGTGCGCAAGCGCTGACCACCGGACCAGACGGATCATGGCGACATTGACGATCGAGGAACTGGCAGCACGGTTGAAGCCCGGCGAGGCAATTGCCGGGCTTGATCTCGGCACGAAGACGATCGGTCTATCGGCTTCGGATCTCGGCCGACGCTTCGCCACCCCTCGCCCGGTCATCAAACGGGTGAAGTTCACCCAGGATGCCGAAGTGCTGCTCGCCTTCGCGGCGAAGGAGAAAATCGTCGCCTTCGTGATCGGGCTACCGGTCAACATGGATGGATCGTCCGGACCGCGAGTCCAGGCGACGCGGGCTTTCGTGCGCTCGATGTCGGAGAAGACCGATATCCCCTTCGTCTATTGGGACGAGCGTCTTTCGACCGTCGCTGCCGAGCGGGCGCTGCTGGAAATGGACGTGTCACGCGCCAAACGCAGCGAGCGGATCGATTCCGCCGCTGCGAGCTTCATTCTTCAGGGCGCGCTGGACAGGCTCTCGGCGCTGGCCCGCGCTTCGGACAATTCCGCCGACTTTTCCTGACGCGCCACCCACCATGCCCTGATCTGCTTGCGACGGCGGAAGCCGATGATCGCAAACAGGATCAGGCTGTCGACGATGATGGCACGCAGCACCAGAGGCGGTATCGTCTCCGGCGGGATGCCAAGGATGTCTCCATAGACCTGGAAGACCAGATCATGGGCATCGCGCGTCAGCATGAAGATGCCGAAGCTCATGTCGTAATAGGACAGACCGTACCAGGCGCCCAGGATGGTGATGGGCAGCGCCCACAAGAGCAGAAGTGTCTTCATGCCGTTTCCGCCTTTTGATCGAACGGCAAGTCATTTGCCGATGGCCAGTTTTCCACCAGCCATTTGAGGGAAGCCATGACGGTCAGCACGGCCGCAGGGACGGCGATGTCGAGCGCCAGCCCCGAGAAAAATACCATCATCATGATGGTTGCCACCGGTCGTGCACCAAGCGCGTCCGTCACCACTTTGCCCTTCAACGTCTGTCCCGCAATAAAGTTGGACGGTTAAACGCCGCGGCGCAACGTAAACCCTTTGTTAAGGTTAACGACGCCTGTGGATGAGCCTTTTCAGGATCTTGCCGGAAAATGTCTCGGGGACGCGATTTCCCATTGAAAGCAGGGGGTCGGGGGTCTACCCCTCCCCTGCCCGTCATTCTGGACATGTCATGCTGATCATCTTCGAAAGCATCCTGCCGATTTTCCTGCTCGTGATTCTCGGCGTGGTGCTGAAAAGAACTCCGCTGATCCGGTCCGATTTCTGGGGCGGGCTCGAGCAATTCGGTTACTATGTGCTCTTCCCGGCGCTGCTGTTTCAGACGCTGTCGACGACGGATTTTCAAGCGATGGAGAGCGGCCGCATCGGTCTGGTGTCGCTCCTTGGCGTCTCGGTCATCACGGCGCTGATGATAGCGCTCTGGCCGCTTCTTGCCCGGCGAGGAATGAGTGGCGCAAGCTATACTTCCGTGTTCCAGACCTCGACACGCTGGAACGGCTTCATGGCTTTGGCCATCGCGGAGAAGCTGACGGGGCAAACGGGCCTTTCGGTCATTGCCATCATCATGGCGTCGATCATCGTCCCGCTGAACCTCATCAATGTCGGCATCATGGTCTGGTTCTCCGGTGAAAGCCGGGGGCTGAACACCTTCGTCTTCAAGATCATCACCAACCCGATCATCATCGGCGCCCTGCTCGGTGTTGCGGTCAATGTTGCCGGCGTTGCCGTCTACCAGCCCGTCATGACCGCCGTCGACCTGATCGCAAGCGCGTCGCTCGGTCTCGGTCTCGTCACAGTCGGAGCCGGGCTCAGGGTCGCGGACGCGCTGAAGCCACAGCCGAGCGTGCTTTTGACGGTCGCCATGAAGCTTCTTGTCTTTCCGCTGGTCGCCGTCGTGCTGGCGTCGGTCTTCGGCCTATCCGGCGAGATCGTCGTGATGATCGCACTGGGTGCTGCGGTGCCCACCGCGATGAATGGCTATGTGCTTGCCAAGCAAATGGGTGGTGATGCCGATCTCTATGCGGCCGCCGCCACTGTGCAGACGGTCGCCGCCTTCTTTACGATCCCAGTCGTGCTCTACCTCGCCGGTCAGGTGGCCGGCGGGTAAAGCAGATCGAGGACGTAGCGGGAATCGAAGCGCGCATCGAGCACGCCATAGGTATGGCGCCAGCCACCAGCCAAGCGTGATTCGAGGAAGGCATCGGCGATCTTGCCGGCGCCCAGCCGATAGAGTTCGGCCGCACCGGCGGCGAGCGCCAGTTGCTCGATCAGCAGACGTCCCGCGGCTTCATCCCGTTCGGCAAGCGCGGTTGCGGCGCGCAGGACTTCCACCGTCTTCTTGCCGGAGGGGCCAAGATCGCGCTCGAGGCCGGCAAACAGCGTTTCGAAGAGATCCTTGCCGCGGCTCAAGACACGCAGGACGTCGAGCGCCATGACATTGCCCGAGCCTTCCCAGATCGCGTTGACGGGGGCTTCGCGGTAGTGGCGGGCGATCGGGCGCTCCTCGACGTAGCCGTTGCCGCCAATGCATTCCATCGCTTCATAGATCAGCGACGGGGCGATCTTGCAGATCCAGTATTTGGCGACCGGGGTCATGACACGGGCATAGGCTGCGTCAACAGGGCTCTCGCGTGCCTTGTCGAAGCTGTCGGCGAGACGGAAGGCGAACGCGGTGGCGGCGGCAACGTCGAGCGCCATGTCGGCGAGCACGCGGGTCATCATCGGCTGGTCGATGAGGTTCTTGCCGAAGACCATGCGGCCACGCACGTGATGCACGGCCTCGGCCATGGAGGCACGCATCATGCCGGCGGATGAGAGCGCACAGTCGAGGCGCGTCAGCGTCACCATGTCGAGGATGGTGCGCACGCCATCGCCGGGCGTGCCGAGCAGGAAGCCGAAGGTTTCGGAAAACTCGACCTCGGAAGAGGCATTCGATCGGTTGCCGAGCTTGTCCTTGAGGCGCTGGAATTCCAGACCGTTGGCAGAGCCGTCTTCCAACAGACGGGGCACGAGGAAGCAACCCATGCCGTCCTTGGTCTGGGCGAGCATAACAAAGGCGTCGCTCATCGGCGCCGACATGAACCACTTGTGGCCAGAGAGACGGTAGATCCCCTCGCCTACCCGCTCTCCGCTCGTGGTGTTGGCGCGGACATCCGTGCCGCCCTGCTTCTCGGTCATGCCCATGCCGATGGTGACGGCGCTCTTCTGCATCGGCGGTTTGTTGCTGCTGTCGTATTTGCGCGACAGGATGCGCGGCGTCCATTCCTTCTGCACTGCCGGGGATGCTACGAGGGCCGCGACCGAGGCGCTCGTCATGGTGAGCGGGCAGAGGTGCCCCGATTCGAGCTGGGCGGTGAGGAAGAAGCGCACCGCGCGGGCCTTGTGCTCGTGGCCGCGGGCCTCCGGTGCATTTTCCCAGACGGAGGAATGCAGGCCAGACGCCATCGAGCGGCGCATCAGGGCGTGCCAGGCGGGATGGAACTCGACGACGTCGAGGCGTTCGCCACGCACGCCGTGGGTTCTCAGCTGCGGCGGGCTGGCATTGGCCATGCGCGCCAATTCCTGCGCTTCCGGCGAAGTGACGTATTTGCCGATGACATCGTATTCCTCGCGCAAGGGGCGCGACAGCGAGGAGGTCAGATCAACGAGCAGCGGATCGGCACGGTAGGCATTGATGCCGGACCAGGGCTTGGGCTGGTTTAGCGCTGCGAGTTTTTCTTCCGTCCGGTTCATCAATCTTGCCGATCTCGTGGGGTGACGCAGGTTGGACCGCCAACGCTTCGCCTTCATACTGTCCAATACGGTCGAAGCATCCAGGGCGCAAAATGCGCCGGTGTTCCCTACCTTCTCTTCGCTCCTATTACATGGGGACCGTGCGTCAATCCACCTAGCATGTGCTTGCCCGGTCCGATCCCACACTTTATAGACCGCGTGACATCTCAGGAGGACGTCCATGGTCTTCTTTCCCCATCGCCATCTCATCGGCATCAAGGGCCTTACCGAGCAGGACATCACGTTCCTTCTCGACAAGGCGGACGAAGCCGTCAAAATCAGCCGCCAGCGGGAGAAGAAGACTTCCACGCTAAGGGGCCTCACCCAGATCAACCTCTTCTTCGAAGCCTCGACGCGGACGCAGTCCTCGTTCGAGCTCGCGGGCAAACGCCTCGGTGCCGACGTGATGAACATGTCGGTCGGCAACTCGTCTGTCAAAAAGGGCGAAACGCTGATCGATACGGCCATGACGCTGAACGCCATGCGGCCGGACGTGCTGGTCGTGCGGCACTCCTCGGCCGGCGCTGCTGCCCTTCTTGCGCAGAAGGTTGCCTGCTCCGTGGTCAATGCGGGTGACGGACAGCATGAGCATCCGACCCAGGCGCTGCTCGATGCTCTGACCATCCGCCGCGCCAAGGGCAAGCTTTCGCGCATCATCGTTGCGATCTGCGGTGACGTGCTGCATTCGCGTGTGGCGCGCTCCAACATCCTGCTGCTCAACGCCATGGGTGCCCGCGTCCGCGTCGTCGCACCCGCGACGCTGCTGCCGGCCGGCATCGCCGACATGGGCTGCGAGGTCTTCCACGACATGAAGGAAGGCCTGAAGGATGCGGATGTCGTGATGATGCTCCGCCTGCAGCGCGAGCGCATGTCCGGCTCCTTCGTGCCGTCGGTGCGCGAATACTTCCACTTCTACGGCCTCGACTCCGAGAAGTTGAAGGCCGCCAAGGAGGATGCGCTCGTCATGCATCCTGGTCCGATGAACCGCGGCGTCGAGATCGCCTCCGAAGTCGCCGACGGTCCGCAGAGCGTGATCGAAAGCCAGGTCGAGATGGGGGTTGCCGTGCGTATGGCGGTCATGGAAGCCCTGCTTGTCTCGCAAAACCAGGGTCCGCGTTCGGAGGGAATGGGCGCATGAGAAAGCCTCTCGTTCTCAAGAATGTCCGGATCGTCGATCCCTCTCGCACGCTCGACCAAGTCGGTACCATCATCGTCGGGCATGACGGGTTGATCGTCGCATCCGGTGCCGATGCTCACAACCAGGGGGCGCCCGAGGGTGCAGAGGTCCGCGACTGCCGCGGACTGACGGCCGTTCCGGGTCTCGTCGACGCCCGCGTCTTCGTCGGCGAGCCGGGTTCGGAGCATCGCGAAACGATCGCTTCTGCTAGCCGTGCGGCAGCGGCCGGCGGGATCACCTCCTTCATCATGATGCCGGAGACGGATCCCGTCATCGACGACATCGCGCTCGTTGAATTCGTGAAGAAGACGGCTCGCGATACGGCCAGCGTCCACGTCTATCCGGCGGCGGCTCTGACCAAGGGCATGACCAGCGCCGAGATGACCGAGATGGGGCTGTTGCAGCAGGCCGGGGCGGTTGCCTTCACCAATGGCCGCTACGGGCTGAACGATACGCAGGTGCTGCGCCGTGCGATGACCTATGCCCGCGAGTTCGGCGCTGTCATCGCGCTCGAAACGCGCGAAAAATATCTGGCGGCCAATGGCGTCATGAACGAGGGGCTGCTCGCCAGCTGGCTCGGTCTGGGAGGCATCCCGCGCGAAACCGAACTCATTCCGCTCGAGCGCGACCTTAGGATCGCGGCGCTGACGCGGGCCAAATATCACGCCTCGCAGATCTCCGTGCCGGAATCCGTGGAGGCGATCGAGGTTGCACGCGAGCGCGGCGCCAAGGTCACCTGCGGCATATCGATCAATCACCTGAGCCTCAACGAAAACGACATCGGCGAGTACCGGACCTTCTTCAAGCTCTATCCGCCGCTGCGCTCGGAAGACGACCGCATGGCGATGGTCGATGCGCTGGCCAAGGGCAAGATCGACATCATCGTTTCCTCGCATGATCCGCAGGACGTCGACACCAAGCGCCTGCCCTTCGGCGAGGCTGCCGATGGGGCAATCGGGCTGGAGACCATGCTGTCGGCCGCCCTTCGCCTGCATCATGCTGGCCAGGTGCCGCTGATGCGGCTGATCGACGCCATGTCGACGCGGCCGGCGGAGATCTTCGGGCTCCCGGGCGGCTCGCTGAAGCCGGGTGCACCAGGCGATATCGCGCTCATCGATCTGGACGAGCCATGGCTCGTGTCGCGCGACAGTCTGCTCGCGCGCTCGAAGAACACGCCGTTTGAAGACGCCCGCTTCTCGGGACGCGCGGTTGCGACCTATGTCGCCGGCCAGTGCGTGCATATGCTTTAACGAACAGGGGACAGGGACACCCATGATCGATTTTTCCGCTCTCGGCTGGGGCAATCTCGCCATCGTTCTCGTGTTCGGCTATCTGCTCGGCTCCATTCCCTTCGGTCTCGTGCTGACCAAGATGGCAGGACTTGGCGACCTTCGCTCGATTGGATCGGGCAATATCGGCGCCACCAACGTCCTGCGCACCGGCAACAAGAAGCTCGCGGCAGCGACGCTGCTTCTCGACGCGCTCAAGGCGACGGCGGCGGCTCTCATCGCGCATGCGATCTTCGGCCACAATGCCGGCCTCTTCGGTGGATTCGCTGCGTTCATCGGTCACCTTTTCCCGGTCTGGCTTGGCTTCAAGGGCGGCAAGGGTGTCGCAACCTATATCGGCACGCTGCTGGGCGTTGCCCCCTTGATGGTGCTGGTTTTTGCCGTCGCCTGGCTCTCCGTCGCCTTCATCACGCGCTACTCTTCGTTGTCCGCGCTTGTCGCCACACTTGTCATACCGGTTGCATTGTGGATACTTGGGGTTGAAGAGGCGGCGCTCGTGACGGCCGTGATGACGGTCATCACCTACTGGCGCCACAAGCAGAACATCGAGCGTTTGATCGCGGGAACCGAGAGCAAGATCGGCAAAAAGGGCTAGAGGAGAGCCATGGGTCCAGGCAGCGCAAGACGTAAGGGGATTGCGCTGACGGACCGCCAGAGGATCGCCTGGCTGAGGCTCATCCGCAGCGACCATGTGGGGCCTGCCACCTTCCGGGACCTGATCAACCACTTCGGGTCGGCCGAGGCCGCACTCGAGGCACTCCCTGAACTCTCGCGTCGTGGCGGCTCGACCCGGGCCATCCGAGTTGCGACGATCGCCGATGCCGAGCGCGAGATCGAGACGGCCCAACGCTTCGGCGCCCGGTTCATCGGTATCGGCGAGCCCGACTATCCTCCGGCGCTTCGGCAGATCGACGCAGCCCCTCCCCTGATTGCCGCCAAGGGCGACCTCAGCGTCGCAAGCTTCCCGGCCGTCGGCATCGTTGGATCGCGCAACGCATCGATCAGCGGCGCGAAGTTTGCTGCGATGATGGCGCGGGACATTGGCGTTGCGGGTTACGCTATCGTGTCAGGGCTCGCCCGCGGGATCGATGCCGCCGCCCATCGAGCAAGTCTCGACAGCGGCACGATCGCCGCCATGGCCGGGGGGCTCGATCAGCCTTATCCTCCCGAAAACATCGACCTTCTGCATCAGATCTGCACCGGGCGGGGGCTGGCGATCTCGGAAATGCCCTTCGGCTGGGAACCCCGGGCGCGGGATTTTCCGAGACGCAACCGGTTGATCGCCGGCATAGCCCTCGGCGTTGTCGTGATCGAGGCGGCCGCCCGCTCCGGTTCGCTGATCACCGCGCGACTGGCAGGCGAGTTCGGCCGCCTCGTGTTTGCAGTTCCGGGCTCGCCGCTCGATCCGCGCTGCGAGGGAACAAACGGCTTGCTGAAAGACGGAGCGGCGGTCACGACGCGGGCGCAGGATGTGCTTCAGGCGCTTGCACCAATCTCCGAACTCGACCTCTTCTCGCAGACCGAGGCCGACGAACCCGGCGACGAAACGAGCGACAGGCCGCTGGCACCGCCGCCCAATGATGATGAGCGGTTGATCATCGTCCAGGCGCTCGGCCCCACCCCTGTCGAAATCGACGACATCATCCGGCACACGGGTCTGCCGGCGTCCTCCGTCTATCTCGTCTTGCTGGAACTGGATATTGCCGGTCGGCTAGAGCGGCATGCGGGCGGCTTTGTCTCGCTGAGCATGATGGATTGACAGGGCCCGACGGCCGGCCTGAACGTCGCCGGCCTCCACATAGGCCATCTCGATCAGGTAACACAGCATTTCGGCGCCCTCGTTTTCCGCAACCATCCGCAACTCGGCGAGCATCTGGCGGATATAGGCAATGTTCTCCATGGTGCGGCTTCCGCGACCGTTCATGTCGATTGTGTCTCGTCCCATCGCTCTTACCCGTGGTCACCGGAGGTCGCTACAACCAGACCTCGCCATGCGCTGGAAAATACAATAGACCATTTATCTAGGATTGCAATCTACCTAGGGTCTCCCTGCGGTTGTATTTGCTCCCTCGGCGGAAAATGGGCTTCGCCTCTTGACCGCAGGCGTTTCGCCCTCCATGTCGGAAAATCGTGTTCCGAAGACGGTGGTGCGGTACCGCTGATCGGATGCGTTGAAGGTACATCTATCCAATGAACGTCGTAGTCGTAGAATCCCCGGCCAAAGCCAAGACGATCAACAAGTATCTGGGTTCCGGATACAAGGTGCTCGCCTCGTTCGGCCATGTGCGCGATCTGCCAGCCAAGGACGGCTCCGTTCTCCCGGACCAGGATTTCGAGATGTTCTGGGAGGTGGATACCGCTTCGCAGAAGCGGATGAAGGACATTGCCGATGCGGTGAAGTCCTCCGATGGCCTGTTTCTCGCAACCGACCCGGATCGCGAAGGGGAAGCGATTTCCTGGCATGTGCTCGATCTCTTGAAGAAGAAACGCGTCATCGGCGACAAGCCGGTCAAGCGCGTCGTCTTCAACGCGATCACCAAAAAGGCCGTGCTCGATGCCATGGCGAATCCGCGTGATATCGACACACCCCTGGTCGATGCCTATCTCGCCCGCCGCGCGCTCGATTATCTCGTCGGCTTCAATCTTTCTCCGGTTCTCTGGCGCAAGCTGCCGGGCGCCCGTTCGGCCGGCCGCGTGCAGTCGGTTGCGCTGCGTCTCGTCTGCGACCGCGAAAACGAAATCGAACGTTTCGTTGCCGAGGAATACTGGAACATCTCCGCACTCCTGAAGACGCCGCGCGGCGACGAGTTCGAGGCGAAGCTCGTCTCGCATCTCGGCAAGCGCATCCAGCGCAATTCGGTCACCAATGGCGATCAGGCGGCGACCATCAAGGCACTGCTGGAAGGCGCGCGCTACGGCGTCGAAAGCGTCGAGGCAAAGCCCGTCAAGCGCAATCCCGGCCCGCCCTTCACCACGTCGACCCTGCAGCAGGCAGCCTCATCCAAGCTCGGCTTCTCGGCCTCGCGCACCATGCAGATCGCCCAGAAGCTCTACGAAGGCATCGATATCGGTGGCGAGACGGTCGGTCTGATCACCTATATGCGTACCGATGGTGTGCAGATGGCCCCCGAGGCGATCGATGCCGCGCGCGCCGCCGTGCTCGACCAGTTCGGCCCGCGTTACGTTCCGGAAAAGCCGCGCTTCTACTCCACCAAGGCGAAGAACGCCCAGGAAGCCCACGAAGCCATCCGCCCGACCGACTTCAACCGCTCACCGGACAAGCTGCGCCGCTTCCTCGACAGCGACCAGATGCGGCTCTACGACCTGATCTGGAAGCGCGGCATCGCGAGCCAGATGGCGTCCGCCGAGATCGAGCGCACGACTGTTGAAATCCTTGCCGACAACAATGGTGAAAAGGCCGGCCTGCGCGCCGTCGGTTCGGTCATCCGGTTCGATGGCTTCATCGCTGCCTATACCGACCAGCGCGAGGAAGGCGAAGCAGCCGAGGATGGTGACGACGAGGATGGTCGCCTGCCCGATATCAATGCGCGCGAGGCACTGGCCAAGCAGAAGGTCAGTGCCAGCCAGCATTTCACCGAGCCGCCGCCGCGCTATTCGGAAGCCTCGCTGATCAAGAAGATGGAAGAGCTCGGCATCGGCCGTCCGTCCACCTATGCGGCGACGCTGAAGACGCTGAGCGACCGCGAATATGTGATCACCGACAAGCGCAAGCTGGTGCCGCATTCCAAGGGACGGCTGGTCACGGCCTTCCTCGAGAACTTCTTCACCAAGTATGTCGAATACGATTTCACGGCCGATCTTGAAGAGAAGCTCGACAAGATCTCGGCGGGCGAGCTGAACTGGAAGGACGTTCTGCGCGACTTCTGGCAGGACTTCTTTGCCCAGATCGAGGACACCAAGGAGCTGCGCGTCACCAACGTGCTCGATGCGCTGAACGAGGCGCTGGCTCCGCTCGTCTTCCCGAAGCGCGAAGATGGATCGGATCCGCGTATCTGCCAGGTTTGCGGCACGGGCAACCTGTCGCTGAAGCTCGGCAAGTATGGCGCCTTCGTTGGCTGCTCGAACTACCCGGAATGCAATTACACGCGCCAGCTGACCAGTGACGGTGGCGCAGAAGCCGAGGCTGGCGGCAGCAACGAGCCACGTGCGCTCGGCAAGGATCCGGTGACGGAAGAAGAGATCACGCTGCGGTCCGGCCGGTTCGGCCCATATATCCAGCGCGGTGACGGCAAGGAGGCCAAGCGCTCGTCGCTGCCGAAGGGCTGGACACCGGCCTCGATCGACCTGGAAAAGGCTCTTTCCCTGCTCGCGCTGCCGCGCGATGTCGGTCCACATCCCGAGACGGGCAAGATGATTTCGGCCGGTCTCGGTCGCTACGGACCGTTCGTGCTGCATGACGGGACCTATGCCAACCTCGAAAGTATCGAAGACGTGCTGTCAATCGGCCTCAATCGTGCTGTAACAGTGCTCGCCGAAAAGCAGAGCAAGGGACCGGGCGCTCGTGGGCGCACGGCGGCTGCAGCGATCAAGGAACTGGGTGACCATCCGGATGGCGGCGCGATCACCGTGCGCGACGGCCGCTATGGCCCCTATGTCAACTGGGGCAAGGTCAATGCGACCCTGCCGAAGGGCAAGGACCCGCAGGACATCACCGTCGAAGAAGCCCTGGTGCTGATCGCCGAGCGTGCGGCCAAGGACGGCGGTGGCAAGGCCAAGGCGAAGAAGGCTCCGGCCAAGGCTGCCAAGGCAAAGTCGGATGACGGTGCCGCCGAAAAGCCGAAGAAGGCTGCGGCCAAGCCGAAGGCGGTAGCCGCCAAGAAGGCACCTGCGAAAACCGCCGCGAAGGCAAAGACAACAAAGAAGAGTGCGACTTGAGCAAGAGATTCCGCGACACCTCCGATATCCCCGGCTCCGGCAACCGCAAGAGCCGGCGTGCGGAAGGCGCGGCCAAGGTGAAAGCTAGCAATCCCGCCGCGTTGATCCATGGCGAAGTTCCGCCGCGCGACGTGCTCATGCAGTTCATCACCGACAATCCCGACCGCGCCTCCAAGCGCGAGATCGCCAAGGCCTTCGGCCTGAAGGGCGAGCAGCGGGTGGCACTCAAGCAGGCGCTGAAGGATCTGGAAGATGACGGCCTGGTGCAGAAGAGCCGCAAGTCGCTGACGCGGCCCGGCGCGCTGCCGCCGGTCACCGTGCTCGACATCACCACCCGCGACAAGGATGGCGAACTGATCGGCCGCCCGGCCGAATGGCCCGAGGAAGCCGGTGCGGCACCGGCCGTGCTGATCCGCCAGTCGAGTTCCGACCGCTCCAAGGGCAAGACGCCGGTCGGCGGGCTGGGCGACCGGGTGCTGGCGAAGATCTTCGCCAACAAGGATCGCTCCGGCCCGACCTATACGGCACGGGTGATCAAGATCCTCGACCGCCATGTCGGCTCGGTCATGGGTGTGGTGCGGCTGATGTCCGATGGTGGCGCCCGCCTGATGCCGATCGATCGTCGCGGCGAGGAAATGCAGATCGATGCGACAGATCTCGGAGAGGCCAAGGATGGCGATCTGGTCGAAGTCGAAGTCGGTCGGGCCGCCCGTTTCGGTCTGACGCGGGCGAAGGTGCTCAATGTCGTCGGATCGGTCGCCTCGGAAAAGGCGATCTCGATGATCGCGATCCATGCGCATGGCATTCCGCATATCTTCCCGCAGTCGGTGATTTCGGAAGCGGAGGCGGTCAAGCCCGCCTCGATGTCGCATCGCGAGGACTGGCGCGACCTGCCGCTGATCACCATCGATCCACATGACGCCAAGGACCATGACGACGCCGTCTATGCCGAACTCGACCCCTCGCCCGACAATCCGGGTGGCGTCATCGTGACGGTCGCCATCGCCGACGTATCCTATTATGTCAGGCCGAAATCGGCGCTCGACCGCGAGGCGCTCAAGCGCGGCAATTCCGTCTACTTCCCTGATCGCGTCGTCCCCATGCTGCCCGAGCGGATTTCCAACGATCTCTGCTCGCTGCGCGAAGGTGTCGATCGTCCGGCGCTGGCCGTGCGCATGGTCTTCTCACACGAGGGGCGCAAGGCGAGCCACACCTTCCATCGCATCATGATAAAAAGTGCGGCCAAACTGTCTTACCAGCAGGCGCAGGCGGCGATCGACGGCAAGCCCGACGAAAAGACCGGACCGCTGCTGGAGCCGATCCTTAAACCCCTGTGGCATGCCTATGGCGTGATGAAGCGCGGGCGTGACCGTCGCCAGCCGCTCGAGCTCGACATGCCCGAGCGCAAGATCATCCTCAAGGAAGACGGCACGGTCGATCGCGTGCATGTGCCGGAACGCCTCGATGCGCACAAGCTGATCGAGGAGATGATGATCCAGGCGAACGTTTCGGCCGCCGAGACGCTGGAAAAGAAGCGCCAGCCGCTGATCTACCGCATCCACGATGCGCCGTCGCTTGCCAAGCAGGAGGTGCTGCGCGAGTTCCTCGGCACGCTCGGCATGTCGCTGGTCAAGGGCGGCAACATGCGGTCGAACTCGTTCAACGGGATTCTCGCCAAGGCGCAAGACACGCCGCACCAGACCATGGTCAACGAGATGGTGCTGCGCAGCCAGAGCCAGGCGATCTACAGTCCCGACAATATCGGCCATTTCGGCCTCAACCTGATGAAGTACGCGCATTTCACCTCGCCGATCCGGCGTTATGCCGACCTGATCGTGCATCGGGCGCTGGTCGGCTCGCTGGGCTTGGGCGAAGGCGGGATTACGCCGGACGAGGAAGCGAGCCTGGAAGATATCTCGGCGGAGATCTCGACCTTCGAGCGCCGCGCCATGGCGGCCGAGCGCGACACGATCAACCGGCTGATCGCGCATCATCTTGCCGGTCGCATTGGCGACGAATTCGACGGCCAGGTTTCCGGTGTGACCAAGTCGGGTCTGTTCATCAGCCTGCCGCAATTTGGCGCAGATGGCTTTATCCCGGTTTCCACGCTGGGCCGCGACTACTATATCTACGACGAAGCGCATCAGGCCCTGACGGGTGAGAAGTCCGGGCTTGGATACCAGCTCGGCGATACCGTCGAGGTTCGTCTCGTGGAAGCCGTGCCGCTTGCCGGCGCGCTTCGCTTCGAGATGCTGAGTGAGGGACGCAAGATGCCCGTTGCGACGCGTTCCTTCCACAAGGCGGGACGGCGGAACGGGCGAAAGCAGCCCGGCACACGACCACCGCGCTCGCGACGTTGACACTTTCGCCCCGGAGGCAGGACATGAGCGGCAATCAGACCCAGGCAACGATCCAATATGGCGGGAGCCAAAAGACCGACCGGCCGCTAGGTCGCTCGATCAAGCGTGGCATGCTGAACCAGTGCCCGTCCTGCGGCTCGGGCAAGCTTTTCCGCAGCTACCTCAAGGTGGTGGACAAGTGCGCGGCATGCGGTGAGGATTATCACCATCACCGCGCCGACGACCTTCCGGCCTATCTGGTGATCCTCATTCTCGGGCATGTGCTGGTGGGCGGTTTCATGGCGACCGATCTTGTCTTCGTGTTGCCGGCCTGGGTCCATTTTCTGATCTGGGCACCGATCGGGGTCGTGACCTCCCTACTGTGCCTTCAGCCCATCAAGGGCGGTGTTGTCGGACTGCAATGGGCGCTGCGAATGCACGGCTTCGGGGGGCACGATGACGAGCCGGAGGCATTCCGGGACAGCAGGGATTAAGTCATCCATCCGTCACGCAGCTGTGGCGGTTTCTCGTTAAAGGTCCAAAAAAGGCGCCAGCTTGATTCGCATCGGAAAATCAGAAGCGCTTGACAGGCGCGCCGTTTCCAGTCTGAACATGCCGCGCCGATCGACTACGCCCGGGAGCTGGTAAGCGCCAATGCCATCACAGATTTCGACACGCGCGCGTCTGCGGGCAGACCGCAGGCAGGGACGTGAATTGAACGACCGGGTGTCCGATGTCTGAAGCCAATGGCGGCCTGAACGGTCATCGCGAAGAAATCCACTGGCCTTCGCTGATTGCGGCCATTTCGGCCATTTCCGCTGTCGGCATCGCAATCGGCCTTGGCCTGCCGCTGCTCAGCATCATTCTGGAAAAGCGCGGCATCTCCTCTACCCTGATCGGGCTCAATTCGGCGATGGCCGGGATTGCCGCCATGGCCGCGGCACCCGTGACAACCAAACTCGCCCACCGGTTCGGCGTTGTGCCGACCATGCTGTGGGCCGTGGTCCTGTCCGCCATCAGCGCCATCGGCTTTTACTATGCCGAACAGTTCTGGATGTGGTTTCCGCTACGCATCGTCTTCCACGGCGCGACGACCACCCTCTTCATCCTCTCGGAGTTCTGGATCAACGCCGCAGCGCCATCGCGCAAGCGCGGGCTCGTGATGGGCATCTATGCCACCATGCTTGCCGTCGGCTTCGCCTGCGGCCCCCTGCTCTTCTCGGTGCTCGGCAGCGAGGGGCTTTTGCCCTTTGCCGTCGGTGCGGTCGCGATCCTCGCTGCTGCGATTCCGATCTACGTCGCGCGCAATGAGAGCCCGGTGCTGAATGAAAAACCGGAGATGCATTTCTTCCGTTACATCTTCCTGGTGCCAACAGCGACCGTTGCGGTTTTTGTCTTCGGCGCGGTGGAAGCGGGCGGTCTCTCTCTCTTCCCGATCTACGCAACCCGCAGCGGCTTCACCGAGACGCAGGCAGCGCTTCTGCTGACCGTCATGGGCATCGGCAACATGGTGTTCCAGATCCCGCTAGGGCTGATCTCCGACCGAATGCGCGACCGGCGCCTGCTACTCTCGATCCTTGCCATCGTCGGCCTCGCCGGGTCGCTGACATTGCCCTGGCTATCCGGCCACTGGCAGCTGATGGCGGTCGTACTGCTGTTCTGGGGCGGCTGCGTCTCCGGGCTCTACACCGTCGGCTTGAGCCATCTCGGCTCGCGACTCACCGGGGCCGATCTCGCCGCAGCCAATGCCGCCTTCATCTTCTGCTATGCAGTTGGGACGGTCGCCGGCCCACAAGCGATCGGTGCTGCGATCGATCTCACCGGTAATGACGGTTTTGCCTGGGCAATTGCGGGCTTCTTCGCCCTCTATGTCGTGCTTTCCCTGGGGCGCCTGCTTTTTAACCCGAAACGCACTTGACTTTTCAGGCGCGATTTGTAGTTTCGCGCCAGATTTGCCGTGGGCCTCGTTCGGTCGTCCACGGCTTCGTTTATTAGAGGCAGGACGACCATGGCCAAGGCTACAACCATCAAGATCAAGCTTCTGTCGACGGCTGACACGGGTTTCTTCTACGTGACCACGAAGAACAGCCGCACGATGACGGAAAAGATGACGAAGACCAAGTACGACCCGGTTGCTAAGAAGCACGTCGAGTTCAAGGAAACCAAGATCAAGTAAGACTTGATCGAGGGCTTCTCAAAAAGGCGTGCCGCTTCCTGCGGCGCGCCTTTTTCTTTTGGCATTCTTCGTTCCCGGCAACGGCCCTCGCCCTGCCCCGGCTTCATCTCGCGCAGAACGCAAAACACCGGCTCCCTCGCGGAAACCGGTGTCTTTACAATAGGGGGTCGGTCGGCATGCAACACGGCACGAGGAACCGTTTTTGACGTTGCATACCAACCGACCGACCCCACGACCCAGGAGATGCGGCGGACCTGAGCATCATGGGGTATCTTCGATCTCCACTTGAGATCTTGTCTGGTGGCTGCAAGTTCTCTCATGTAGAGACAAAAATCAACAGATTATTAACGCTGTGCCCGATCATCGTCACAATATGGTTAAATCAGGCACCGAAGAACTTGCGATACAGTCGGAATAGTCAGTTCTACACACATTGAAACTTGAACAGACTGGCAATGCATTCGAGTTCATCTCAAGTTTAGCCGCGCCTGCGGACGAGGAGTGCCTCGGCGGAGTCAGATGAACCGCCAAAAGCGGAACCGAATATTCATTTAACGACAAACCTCGTTAAGCACATTCGTTCCGAATGCAGTTGCTGCAGAGACAATCTATTCCGAGGATGAAAGATAAGCCGTTTTGTAACTGCTCAAAAAGTTAGCAAGAACTCAAATGCCGCGCTTAAGAAGAGCGCATTAGAAAGCTGTGAAAATCTTTCCGGACGTCGGTCGATCACCAAGCTTGCCGAAGTGCCCATCGGCGCGAGCGCGGTCAGGCAGCGGCAGCGACCACACGATTGCGGCCGGAATTCTTAGCCTCGTAGAGCGCTCGGTCGGCCTGTTTGAGGAGCTGTTCCGGCGTCTCTATGCCCGGCCCGAGCGTCGCAATTCCCATGGACGCCGTCAGCATCAAAGGCGTCTCTCCAGACCGAAGCTGGAAAGGTCGCGCCTCGATCATGCCGCGCAGCCGCTCGGCAACCGTTGCGGCCACGTCCGCGGCCGTGTCGGGCATGACGACCACGAATTCCTCGCCGCCAAACCGGCAGGCGAGATCAGCGCCACGGACGGTCGAGCGGATCCGTCCGGCAAATTCCTTCAGCACTTCGTCGCCGGCGTCATGACCGTAGACATCGTTGACCTGCTTGAAACGGTCGATATCGGTAATGCAGATCGTCAGCGGTCGGCCCCGAACCTTGGCGCGGGCAAACAGCGTGCGCAGATGCGTGTCCAGGTAACGGCGATTGTGCAGCCCGGTGAGGCCATCTGTGACGGCCAGTTCGATTGTCTGACGGACGCTGTTGCGCAGGCGGTCATTGTAGCGCTTGCGACGGACCTGGGTGAGCGTGCGGGCAATCAGTTCATTCGGATCCAGCGGACGCACGATATAATCGTTTACCCCGAGATCGAGCGCTCGGATGATCATCTGCTCGTCGCCCTGCTCCGTGATCAGGAGGATCGGAATAAAGCGGGTGCGCTCCAGTGAGCGGATCTGCGAGCAGAGGCGCAACGGGTCATAGTCTTCGAGGTTGCTGTTGACGATAACGAGGTCGAGCGGGTTCTCCGCAGCCTCAAAAACCGCTGCCTGCGGATCGGACATCGCAAAGACTTCAGCGATCGGCTTCAGCGACTTGATGATGCGCTCCTGGGAGGCGCCACGGCTGTCAACCAGAAGAACCTGAGCCTGGTCCTCAAGACGCCCGTCCTGAAGCCGCAACATGTCGTCGAGACCGGCCTTTCGCGTCGTGTCATGGCGGATGCGCAATTCGTCCGTCAGCGTCTTCAGACGCACCAGACTTTTGACCCGGGAGATCAACTGGAGATCATTGACCGGCTTGGTCAGGAAATCATCGGCACCGGCCTGCAGACCTCGCACACGGTCGGACGGCTGGTCGAGCGCAGTGACCATGACGACGGGGATATGTGCCGTGCGCGGATTGGACTTCAGCCGTTCGCAGACTTCGAAACCGTCCATCTCCGGCATCATGATGTCGAGAAGGATGACATCGACCTGGGTGCGATCGCAGATGTCGAGGGCGTCACGGCCATTGCTCGCCGTCAGGACGTCGAAATACTCCGCCATGAGCCGCGCTTCGAGCAGCTTCACATTGGCGGGTATATCATCAACGACCAGGATACGCGCAGTCATAACCGTTAATCCTCACGCATCTCCGAGATAGGTCTTGATCGTCTCGATGAATTTCGGCACCGAAATCGGCTTGGAGACATAGGCTTCACAACCACCCTGGCGTATGCGCTCCTCATCTCCCTTCATGGCGAAGGCTGTCACGGCGATCACCGGAATGACATGCAGCTCCGGGTCGTCCTTCAGCCACTTGGTGACCTCAAGGCCCGAAACTTCCGGAAGCTGGATGTCCATTAGAATCAGATCGGGATGGTGGCGGCGCGCGAGATCCATGGCTTCCATGCCGTTGCGAGTCTGCACCGTCTCATAGCCGGATGCCTCGATCAGATCGCGGAAGAGCTTCATATTCAGCTCGTTGTCTTCGACAATCATCACCTTTTTTGGCATTCACCCGGTCCCTTGTCCCGCGCCTGAGGGCTTCCGGGGCATGGAATCCCGGCACGAGTTGCTTCTTCCGTCATGGAGCATGCTAGTGCTATTTGGTTTCGAAATCGGTAATTTGCCAGAGCAACAGGAAAAGACTTTATGAAAAACAGAGATATACCGGCCGATGCCGAGGCGACGGCCGTCGCCGTGCTCGGTTGGCTGGCCAATGAACCGGAGATGCTGTCGCGGTTTCTGGCGCTCTCCGGTGTTCAGCCACAGCAATTGCGCCAGGCGGTGAACGACCCGGCCTTCCTCGCGGGCATGCTGGAATTTCTGATGCAACACGAACCGACGCTGATGGCTTTCTGCAGCGCCACCGATACCAAGCCGGAAACCGTGGTGGAGGCCTATCACCGTTATGCCGGGCCCAGCTTCGATTCGGCAGACGTCTGATGCTGACTGACGTCGACCATATCCAGCTTGCCGACCGCCCCCTGATCGTCTGCGACGTCGATGATGTTGTGCTGCAGTTTGCGACACCGTTCGAAGCCTTTCTCCAGACCCGCGGCCATCGGCTCCTCCCACGGTCCTTCAAGCTCACCGGAAACATTGTCAACGGGGCCGACGAAAGCGTGCTGGAGGCACCGGTCGTCAAGGCACTCATCCACGATTTCTTCGACGAGCAGGAGCGCTGGCAGACACCCTTTGCCGACGCCGTCGACAGCCTGCATGCTCTGGGCAGGACTGCGGATCTGGTTTTCCTGACCGCGATGCCGCCGCAGCATGCAGAGGTAAGGCGCCGGCTGCTCGACCAGCTGACGCTCAGCTACCCGATGATCGCAACGGAAGAGGCGAAGGGACCCATGGTGGCAGCGTTGCACGACAGGAGGCCCCTGCCCGTCGCCTTCGTCGATGACATGGTGCACAATCTCCACTCGGTCGGCGACCACGTCCCGGACTGCCTCCTCGTCTATCTGCCGCCAGCGCATGAGATCTTCCGCTTCGCGCCCGATCCGCATGAGACGGTGCGGAAAGCCGAGGATTGGCCACGGGCGTCGGCGCTCATCCAGGCGCATTTCCACCGCTGACATGGCAGCGGCGGCGAGCCTGCGGCGATGGCCCTTGCCTCGCCATGCGATGCGGCCTATGGTACAGATGTTCAACCTTTGTTCCGGACATGACGCGCACTGCCCCTGTTCATCCCGGCTTCTGTCGAGACTGCCTGACCGGGCAGATCGAGGGTGCACGCCGCTGCCGTTCCTGTGGCAGCCCGCGGCTCGTCTATCATCCGGAACTCTACGACCTGCCCATCGCACATATCGATTGCGACGCCTTCTATGCCTCCGTCGAGAAGCGCGACAATCCGGAGCTGATCGACAAACCCGTGATCATCGGTGGTGGCAAACGTGGTGTGGTCTCGACCGCCTGCTATGTGGCCCGCATTCATGGCGTTCGCTCGGCCATGCCCATGTTCAAGGCGCTGGAGGCCTGCCCGCAGGCCGTGGTGATCAGGCCGGACATGGAGAAGTATGCGCGCGTTGGTCGTGAGGTCCGGGCGATGATGGAGGAGCTGACGCCGCTCGTTCAACCGATCTCCATCGACGAGGCCTTTCTCGACCTCAGGGGCACAGAACGCCTGCATCACGATCCGCCGGCCCGGGTGCTGGCCCGCCTTGCTCGACGCATCGAGCAGGAGATCGGAATCACCGTTTCGGTCGGGCTTTCCTATTGCAAGTTCCTCGCCAAGGTCGCGTCAGACCTGCAGAAGCCGCGGGGCTTTTCGGTCATCGGCGAGGCCGAAGCGCTCGCCTTTCTCGCCGACAAGCCGGTGACAATGATCTGGGGTGTCGGCAAGGCCTTTGCGGCGACGCTGCAGGCAGACGGGATCCGCACCATCGGCCAGCTGCAGATCATGGACGAGACCGAGCTGATGCGTCGCTATGGCTCCATGGGACAGCGGCTGTCACGGCTCGCACGGGGCATCGACGATCGGACCGTGCATCCGAATGATCCCGCCAAAAGCGTCTCGGCCGAGACGACCTTCTTCGACGACATCCACAAGCTTGACGAGCTTGTTGTCCATCTGAGGGCGCTATCGGAAAAGGTGGCGTGGCGGTTGAAGCGGCACCAGATTGCCGGTCAGACCGTGGTGCTGAAGCTGAAAACGGCAGACTTCAAGCTCCGGACACGCAACCGGCGGCTCGACGACCCGACACAGCTCGCCGACCGGATCTTCCGCACGGGCATGTCGCTGCTCGAAAAGGAGACTGATGGCACGAAGTTTCGCCTGATCGGCATCGGTGTCAGCGACCTTCAGGATCCTGCACTTGCCGATCCGCCAGATCTCGTCGATGCCCAGGCATCGCGCCGCGCGGCTGCCGAAGCGGCGATGGACAAGTTGCGAGACAAGTTCGGCAAGGGGACCGTCCAGACAGGTTATACATTTCCCGCGAAGAGATAACGCGGCGAAGCGGATATCCACGAACGCAGCATCAGCTTCCTTCATCGCTGGGCCGCCCCTCCCCGCGACTGGCCTGGAGATTATGGCCGCCGCCCACGTTGTTGTTCCGCAGTCTCATGATTCTGAAACCCGTAGTGCTTCCCGGGGACAGGCAATCACGAACCCGTGAAAAGCAAAGCATCGATTTTTCCGCAAAACTTTTCTTAAACTTCGCAGGATAGAATGCGAGCGTGTTTTGTTTCGCGTTCCAAGTGGTCGACCATGTTCCAGCGTATCGCGCTTGCCTTCAGCCTCTCCCTCTTGGCCAGTACCGCGCTAGGCGCTGATGGGCCGCTTCAGATCTATGTTTCTAAAGCGGAGCAGTCGCTGACCGTCTATGACGGCGACCAGGTGATCGCGACCTCCAAGGTATCAACCGGGAAACCCGGCCACACGACACCTTCTGGCATCTTCTCCATCCTCGAAAAGCGGAAATACCACGAGTCGAACCTCTACTCGAACGCGCCGATGCCCTTCATGCAACGGCTGACCTGGTCCGGGATCGCCCTGCATGAAGGCAAGGTTCCAAACCATCCGGCCTCGCATGGCTGCGTCCGATTGCCGAACGGATTTGCCAAAACGCTGTTTTCGATGACCGAGCGCGGCGCGCATGTGATCATCACCGATGCCCCCGTCGCCCCGAGACCGGTCAGTCACGCCAAGCTCTTTACGCCGCGCCTGCCGGTCGACGACGGCGGTCTCTTGTCCGATGTCGAGCTGCGGCCGGGGCGTCTGGAAACGGGGTTGAAACCGGTGGAGGTGGCGATGAACGCGGTAACACCACGCACCGGTGCCGAAACGAAACTGACAATCGAGGAACCGCCGCCGCTGCGTATCCTGATCACGCGGCGCACGCAGCGGGACATGGCCTTCGACGTGCAACGGCTGCTGAACCAACTCGGCTTCGACGCCGGCATTCCCGATGGCCTGCTCGGTAGCCGGACGATATCGGCGATCCGGGAATTCAAGGAAAAGAACACCATCGAAAAGGACGGCGAGATCCTGTCCAAACCCTTCCTTGCGGCACTCTATGCGCAAGCCGGCGAAGATCACCCGCCGATGGGGCAGTTGATGATCCGCCAGAAATTCGCGCCGCTCTTCTCCGCTCCCATCGACATCGAGGAGCCGGAAAAGGCACTCGGCACGCATTTCATCGAGGCATCCGACGTCGACCGCTTCAAACGCACGGCAGACTGGCATGGCGTGACGCTGGAGGATCACCTGACGTCCTCGACGCAAACACGTCTCGGGATCACCATCCCGGCAGACGATCCGGCACTTTTCACGGCCGAGGCCGCCCTCTCCCGCATCGTCATCCCCGATGACCTCAGGGCGCGGATCGAGACGATGCTGAGCGACGGATCCTCGATCACGATTTCCGATACAGGCATCGGCCCCGAAACCGGCGACGGAACCGACTTCATTACCGTGACGCGGGCGAAGCCGCGGGCGTGAGTACGTCTCAGTGCAGCTGGCGATCGAGCTGCCAGACCCTGTCTCGTAGTTTGTCGGATCGCGAAATCGCGCGGTTAAGCCCTTCCGTTCCCAACCGTTCAACCAGCGTTCCGGAAGTGTGCTGCAGATCCACACCAAGTCCTGCTCGCCCGTCCAAGCTTGAGAAACCCAGCGCTGCGAGAATCGTCGGGAACAAGTCGATACTGCTGGCCGGCTTATCAACGACCCCGCGATGGCCGCCACCCAAGACCATGAACATGTTGCGCCGAACGGAAGCGTTCAGATCGGCATAAACCTCATTTCTCATTGAGAGATGGTCACTCTGCACAATCAAGATGGTGTTCTGGAGCAGTCCGCTGTTTTCAAGCCGATCAACAAAACGTTTGACCAGCCAATTCGTGCAGGCAAATGCCTTCAGCGTACTGCTGGGCTGCTGAGCCACCAGTGGAAGGGTCTCGCAAGACGGGGACACGAAGCCCGTCGGCGCGTGCCCGCCCACCGTGGTCAGCGTGAGACTGAATGGTGCCTGGTCCTCACTCAACTCTTCAGCCAGTTCGTATGCCACCTGCAGCATATCCTCATCGTGCAGACCCCAATAGTTAGACCGACCGGGAAAGCGGTGATGCAGCTCGTCGTATCCGAGCAGACGGTCATATCCGTGACCGGCGGCAAAGGCATGTGTCCCCGCAAAATCGAGGCTTGCGCCCTTTAGAAATACGTTGGTGTAGCCATGTCGATCCAAGATGTCACCCAAGCATTCGGCACCAGGAAGGACTTCATCAACCAGATCAAACGAATTGCGGTTGATGATGCCAAGGGGCATGAGCGGAACACCGCAGGTCGATGCAACTTGCCCTGCAAGCGTCCACCCTGTCAGGTTGACCTGTTCGATGTTCGTCGCGATCCATCCCCTCGTCGCCAGTTCTTTCAAAGGGCCAGCCACAGTTCCGAAGCGCTTTTCGTCCCAAAGGGTCAGTTCTGCACTCTCAACGAAAATGTGGACCAGGTTCTTCGTTGGACCGGCTGGCACCACTGAGGCGCGTGGATCCACGAAGTAGTTGCTCAAGTCATCTGGTGTCGAGGCAGCAGATGCAAGCGTTCCGGCGGCGAAGAGCCAGCTGAGAGGGTTCAAGGCGAGTAGCGCTGCAGGAAGACAACGGTTCAGAAGAGCCATCCCCCGAGACTTACCGGCGAGCTGCCACCAACTAATCATAACCAAGAAGAACGGAATAAGCGCAATCAAGGATTGCCTGATCGCCTGCCCCTGAACGGCGGCAGAACCGACATCGTAATTCAAATGAAACAGAATCGCATCGATATCGACCGCGCCGAATAGCGAATACAAGACATGCCATGCGGCGAACAGGAGCGTCGCGGCATAGGTCAAAACAAGTCTTACATCCTTGGCTCCAGGTCTAATTTTCAGAAACACATAAAGAAAGAGCAGGATGCAGGAAAATAGTAAAGCACGCTCCGAAGGCATAAGCGTTATGCTTGTGTCAACAATTGACAAGACTGCCCAAGCAAAAACGGCGGCCCATACAATTGAACCGGCTGCCCCTCCCTTGAAGGCTTTTTGCGTCTGCAACCATATCACCATACAGCCACCTCCAGTTTAGAGGTTCAATCAGTAGCTGCAATCAGGTTTCAATTCATCTAACGTAACAACTAGAATTCGAACGATCGGGAACGCAGACCGGTCAAACCAGCTCGACGTCGAGCACGCCAGGCGTCGATCGCATGGCGGCGGCGATTTCCGGTGAGATGCGGAAACGCTCGGTCAGTTCCACCTCGATCTCGCGCTGACCCTCATCCTTGATCACGATAAAGGACACGAGGCCGTCGCCCCTTGCGTTCAGATGGGCGGCGACGGCGCGCAGCGGTCCTGAATCGCGGACGAAGACGCGCATTGCCTTCTGCATGCGGATCGACTGCTCCTCCAGCGACTGAGCCGTCTGGATGCGCAGGCCGATGCCTTCCGGGCGTTCTTCGGCCTGGACAGTCAGTACCAGGGATTTGCCGGCCTCAAGCAGGTCGCGATACTGGTTCAGCCCTTCCGAAAAGAGGACGGCTTCGTATTGGCCCGAGGCGTCCGAGAAGGTGACGATGCCCATCTTGTTGCCGGTGCGGGTCTTGCGTTCCTGACGCGAGATGACGGTGCCCGCAAGACGGCCGACCGTGGCGCCCTGTTTGACGGCAACGGAGAAGTCAGCGAAGTTCTGCACACGTAGCTTGTCTAGGAGCTGGCGATAGGCATCGAGCGGGTGGGCCGAGAGATAGAAGCCGAGCACCTGGAACTCGCGCATCAGCTTTTCCGAGGAAAGCCAGGGCGTATAGGGCGCAAAGGCGATGCGCTCGGGGCCGCTTGCGCCACCGGAACCGAACATGTCGGACTGGCCGCTGACGGCGTTTTCCTGGGCGCGCTGGGCATAACCCATGATGCGATCGATGCTGCCGACGAGTTCGGCGCGGTCGCGGCCGAAGCAGTCGAAGGCGCCCGCGGCGATCAGGCTTTCGAAGACGCGGCGGTTGATCTGCTTGGGATCAATCCTGAGGCAGAAATCCTCGATGCTGTCGAAAGGCTTGTCGCCTCTAACCTCGACGATGTGATCAACCGCGCCTTCTCCGACGCCCTTGATGGCGGCAAGCGCGTAATAGATGCGGTTCGGGCCGGTCTGGAAATGGCGATAGGAGGTCTGGACAGAAGGGGGCACGACCTCGATGCCGAGGCGACCGGCATCCTGGCGGAAGTCGACCAGTTTTTCGGTGTTCGACATGTCGAGCGTCATCGAGGCGGCGAGGAACTCGACCGGATAATGCGCCTTCATATAGGCCGTCTGGTACGAAACGATGGCATAGGCCGCCGCGTGGCTCTTGTTGAAGCCGTAATTGGCGAACTTGGCGAGCAGTTCGAAGATGTTTTCGGCCTGGGGCTTCGACACGCCATTCTTCATCGCGCCGTCGACGAAACGGGCGGACTGCTTGTCCATTTCCTCCTTGATCTTCTTACCCATGGCGCGACGCAGAAGGTCGGCTTCACCGAGCGAATAACCCGAGAGCACCTGAGCGATCTGCATGACCTGCTCCTGGTAGACGATAACGCCCTGGGTCTCCTTCAAAAGGTAGTCGATCTTCGGATGGATCGAGGCGACTTCCTCTTCGCCGTGCTTGCGAGCGTTGTAGACCGGGATGTTTTCCATCGGGCCCGGTCGATAAAGTGCCACCAGGGCAATGATGTCCTCGATGCAGTCTGGCCGCATGCCGATGAGGGCCTTGCGCATGCCGGCACTTTCCACCTGGAAGACACCGACGGTCTCGCCGCGCGACAGCATTTCATAGGTCTTGGCGTCATCGAGCGGGATCGCTGCGAGGTCGACCTTGATGCCGCGCTGTTCCTCGACGAAATCGACCGCCGTCTTCAGCACGGTCAGCGTCTTCAGGCCGAGAAAGTCGAACTTCACCAGACCGGCCTGCTCGACCCATTTCATGTTGAACTGGGTGACCGGCATGTCGGAGCGCGGATCGCGATACATCGGCACCAGCTTCGACAGCGGGCGGTCACCGATGACGATACCGGCGGCGTGGGTCGAGGCGTGGCGGTAGAGGCCTTCGATCTTCTGGGCGATTTCGAGAAGCCGCGCGACGACGGGCTCCTCCTCGGCCGCCTCGCGCAGCTTCGGCTCCTCCTCGATCGCCTTGTAGAGCGGTGTCGGATTGGCCGGGTTGTTGGGCACCAGCTTGCAGATCTTGTCGACCTGGCCATAGGGCATTTCGAGCACGCGCCCGACGTCGCGAAGGGCGGCGCGCGCCTGCAGCGATCCGAAGGTGATGATCTGGCCCACCTGCTCGCGGCCGTATTTGCGCTGCACGTAGCGGATGACCTCTTCGCGGCGCTCCTGGCAGAAGTCGATGTCGAAGTCGGGCATCGAGACGCGTTCCGGATTGAGAAAGCGCTCGAACAGCAGCGAGAAGCGCAGCGGGTCGACATCGGTAATGGTCAGCGCATAGGCGACGAGCGAACCCGCACCGGAACCACGACCAGGGCCGACGGGGATGTCATGCTGCTTGGCCCATTTGATGAAGTCCGAAACGATCAGGAAGTAGCCGGGGAACTTCATGCGCTCGATGACAGAGAGCTCGAATTCCAACCGTTCGCGATAGTCCTTTTCTTCGTAACCCGGCGCCATGCCCAGCGCTGCAAGGCGCTGGTCGAGCCCCTCCTCCGCCTGGCGGCGCAGTTCAAGGGCCTCTTCGCGTTCGGCCTCTTCCGGATCGTCGCTGCCGCCGGTGAAGCGCGGCAGAATGGGTTTGCGGGTGTCGAGGATGAAGGAGCAGCGACGGGCGATCTCGACGGAGTTTTCGAGTGCTTCGGGCAGATCTGCAAACAGCTTCATCATGTCCGCCCGGCTCTTCAGGTAATGATCCGGGGTCAGGCGGAAGCGGTCGTCATTGGAAACGATGGCGTTATGGGCAACGGCCATGAGGGCGTCATGGGCGTCGTAATCATCCTTGGCCGGGAAGAAGGCCTCGTTGGTCGCGACCAGCGGGATGTCATGCTCATAGGCGAGCTGCACCATGCGCCGCTCATGGGTGCGATCATAGTCGCCATGGCGCTGCAATTCGACATAAAGCCTGTCACCGAACAGATCCTTCAGGGCGAGCAGACGGCTTTCGGCCTGGGCGCGATGGCCATCCTTCAGCAGCCTGTCGACCGGGCCACCCGAGGCTCCCGTCAGCAAGATCATGCCTTCGGCGCCGCTTTCCCGGAACCAGGACAGCTTCACATGCACGGGCTGGCCGGCATCGCCGCCGAGATAGGCGCGACTGACGAGATCGACCAGTCGCTCATAACCATCGGCATCCGAGGCCAGGACGACGACCGACGGCAGGTCCGGCATATGGCCATTGCCGCCGCGCTTTTCGCCGGCGCCATCCTCCATGTCGATCGACAGCTGGCAGCCGATGATCGGCTGAATGCCGTCGCCCAACGCCTTCTGCGAGAATTCGAGCGCGACGAAGAGATTGTTGGTGTCGGTGATGGCGATCGCCGGCTGGTTGTCGGCGACCGCCTTACCAAGGATCTTCTTCAGCGGCAGCGCGCCTTCGAGAAGCGAATAGGCGGAATGCACCCGAAGGTGCACGAAACCCGGGCCATCACCCGTTCCACCGGACGCCTGCCCACCGACGCTGTCCTCGCCCATACCGCTTCATTCCTCATTGTCTGAATCGGTCGGGATTTTCGGTCTTTGCGCTTGCGAAGTCCAGAAGGAAGTCGGGCGGCAAAGCCTTCCTCACCAGCTTTGCCGCCCGCAATTTTCAGAGAGCCATCATCAAAAGGGCCATGCTGGATACGAACACGGCCATCGAGGCAAATGCAGCAACGTCACGAAGTATTTCAGTCATGCGCGTCTCCTGTCTCTTTATGTTTTTATTTTGTTCTCTTCCTGTTCCATTGTCAACCCAAAAAAACCTGTGATCTCGGTGGAACAAATTTGACCGAGGCTCAACAGGTTCGATGATGAGAGAGAGGGATCAGGAGAACAGGAGATCAGACCTCGAGTTCGACGACCTTGCCGTCCACCAGGGTCACGCAGCGGTCCATGCGCCGGGCGATCTCGTGGTTGTGGGTGGCGATCATCGCCGAGAGGCCGGACTGTCGGACCAGGGCTTCGAGCGCGGAGAAGACGTAACTTGCCGTCTCGGGGTCGAGATTGCCGGTGGGCTCGTCGGCCAAAAGCACCAGGGGCGCATTGGCGACCGCACGGGCGATCGCCACGCGCTGCTGCTCGCCGCCGGAAAGTTCGGCCGGACGGTGGTCAGCACGATGGCCGACGCGCATGTAATCGAGGAGCTGCTTGGCACGCTCGGCCGCCTCGGTCTTGGAAAGCCCGGCGATCAGCTGCGGCATCATCACGTTTTCCAGCGCGGAGAATTCCGGCAGGAGGTGATGGAACTGATAGACGAAGCCGATCGACTTGCGACGGATTGCGGTGCGCTGCTCGTCGGCGAGTTCCTGGCAGGCAATGCCGCCCACCGTCACTTCGCCGCCGTCGGGGTGCTCGAGCAGACCGGCGACATGCAGAAGCGTTGACTTGCCAGTTCCAGACGGCGCGACCAGCGCGACCGTTTCGCCGCTGCGGAGGGTGAAGTCGGCGCCCTTCAGGATGGATAGCACGGTCTCGCCCTGGCCGTAGTGGCGATCGATGCCGGTAAGCGAGAGAACCACGTCTTTTGCCATTATCTCGGCATCCTCATTCGTAACGCAGGGCCTGGACAGGATCCAAGCGCGAGGCCCGCCAGGCCGGGAAGATGGTGGCCATGAAGGACAGGCTGAGCGCCATGACGACCACCGAGATCGTCTCGCTCATGTTCATGTCGGCCGGCAGCTGGCTCAGGAAATAAAGCTCGGGGTCGAACAGCACGGTACCGGAGACCCAGGAGAAAAACTGGCGAATGCTCTCGATGTTGAGACAGACGATCACGCCGAGGAAGACGCCGGCGAGCGTGCCCGCCGTGCCGATCGCAGCGCCCGTCATGAAGAAGATGCGCATGATGGCGCCCGAGGTCGCCCCCATCGTGCGCAGGATGGCAATGTCGCTTGCCTTGTCCTTCACCAGCATGATGAGGCCCGAGATGATGTTGAGCGCCGCGACGAGCACGATGAGCGTCAGGATCATGAACATCACGTTGCGCTCGACCTGGAGCGCCGAGAAGAAGGTCTGGTTGCGCTGGCGCCAGTCGGTGAGGAAGATCTGACGGCCGGCGGCCTCCTCGATCTTCGGGCGAAGCTCGTCGACGGCGTCGGGATCGGAGATAAACAGCTCGATCGACTGAACGATGCCCTCGACATTGAAGTAAAGCTGCGCCTCTTCGAGGGGCATATAGATGATCGAGGCGTCATATTCCGACATGCCGATCTCGA
Organism: Rhizobium sp. AQ_MP; assembly: GCF_014237835.1. GTDB lineage: Bacteria > Pseudomonadota > Alphaproteobacteria > Rhizobiales > Rhizobiaceae > Allorhizobium. The sequence goes on along the minus strand of NZ_JACJVI010000007.1, from coordinate 22,240 downwards.
AAATGCCCGAGACGGGATAGGATTTTACGCGCGGATTGACCCCGAGCGGCGTGATGTCGCCCTCCGGGGAGACGAGCGTGATGGTGTCACCGGCCGACAGCCCAAGCTGAGCCGCCATGCGCGAGCCAATCAGCACTCCCTGTCCGGCGGCGAAGCCGACCATATCGCCCGACCGGATGTTGGACGACACGACCGACAGCTTGCTCAGATCGTCCGGCCGAATGCCGCGGACGAGTGCGCCGGATCCGGCACCTTCCCGGCCCGACGCCAGCGTCTGGCCCTCCACGAGGGGCAGTGCCATGGTCACGCCGGGCACGGCCGCGAAGCGTTCGGCAAGCCCTGCATAATCGCTCAAGGGCTGGTCAACCGCCTGCACGACCATGTGGCCGTTGATGCCGAGGATGCGCGAGACAAGCTCCGTCCGGAAGCCGTTCATGACGGCCATGACGATGATCAGCGTCGCGACGCCGAGCATGATGCCGATGAAGGAAAAACCGGCAATCACGGAAATGAAGGCTTCCTTGCGCCGGGCCCGGAGGTAGCGCCAGGCCACCATCCGCTCAAATCCGGAAAAGGCACGCGCGGATGCGGCCTTGCCCGTGTCCACCGTCTCGTTGCCAGCGGCCGTCGTCGCCATGGTCTCTCCTTGCCTCGGGTTCGCTCAAGGCTCACCCAGTCTCGGTTCGGCTGAGGCTCTCTCGCCTCAGGCCGTCAGCTTGTTGATCGCCGCTTCGATCGTCAGCGTCTCGCGGGCCCCGGTCTTGCGGTCCTTGAGCTCGACTTCACCGGCGGCGACGGCACGAGGACCGGCAATGACCTGAACGGGAACACCGATCAGATCGGCGGTCGCGAACTTCGTGCCGGCGCGGTCGTCGGTGTCGTCGTAGAGGACGTCCTTGCCGGCATTCTGCAGGGCGGTGTAGAGGCGGTCACAGGTCGTGTCGCAGCCCTCATCGCCCGGCTTCATGTTGATCACCACGGCATCGAAGGGCGCGACCGAGGCCGGCCAGATGATTCCGTTCTCGTCATGCGAGGCTTCGATGATGGCGGGAACAAGGCGCGTCGGGCCGATGCCATAGGAGCCCATGTGGACAAGATGTTCCTTGCCGTCCGGACCCTGCACCTTGGCGCCCATCGGCTCGGAATACTTGGTGCCGAAATAGAAGATATGGCCGACCTCGATGCCGCGTGCGGACAGGCGATCGCCCTCGGAGATCGCGCCGAAGGCAGCTTCGTCGTGCATCTCGGAGGTTGCGGCATAAACCGAGGTCCACTTGTCGAAGATCGACTGCAGCCCCTCGACGCTGTCGAAATCGGTGTCGACGGCTGGAATGTCGAAATCGACAAAGCTCTTGTGGCAGAAGACTTCCGATTCACCGGTGTCGGCCAGGATGATGAATTCGTGGCTGTGGTTGCCGCCGATCGGGCCGGTATCGGCACGCATCGGGATGGCGCGCAGCCCGAGGCGGTCAAAGGTGCGCAGGTAAGCCACGAACATCTTGTTGTAGGAATGGATCGCGTCGGCCTGGGTCAGGTCGAAGGAATAGGCATCCTTCATCAGGAATTCGCGCGAGCGCATGGTGCCGAAGCGCGGACGGATCTCGTCACGGAACTTCAGCTGGATGTGGTAGAGGTTGAGCGGCAGGCTCTTGTAGGACTTGACCGACGAGCGGAAGATGTCGGTGATCATCTCCTCATTGGTCGGACCATAGAGCATGGGGCGGTCCTGCCGGTCGCGGATGCGCAGCATTTCCTTGCCGTAATCCTCATAACGACCGCTTTCCTGCCAGAGCTCGGCGGACTGCAGCGTCGGCATCGACAACTCAATCGCGCCAGCGCGGTTCTGCTCTTCGCGGATGATGGCGTTGACCTTGTCGAGAACACGCTTGCCGAGCGGCAGCCAGGAATAGATCCCCTGGCTCTGCTGGCGGATCATGCCCGTCCGCAGCATCAGGCGGTGGGAGACGATCTCGGCTTCCTTGGGGTTTTCCTTCAGGATCGGCATGAAGTAGCGCGACAGACGCATAACGAATTCCAGATGGTTGTCGATGCCGCCCCAGCAGGCGGAATCAGCGATTGAAACGGGATGTCAGGAAGCGTTCATAGCCGGTTGGTCTACAGAAGAAAACCCGCAAGCGCCGATCACCGCCCTCGCCCACAGATGCTCTATGAACCAGCCTCTCAAAGAGAGCCTCGGCGCGCATATTGCGCGCGAAAGCCCTGCAGATCCGGCCATTCGATGACCCTTATGCGACAAAAACAGGGCCCGAAATTTTTTTTGGTGACTGTTACAAATCTGCATGATTCAGGGGTGACAACGATCACTGTTTGGGCTAGGTTCAGCCCATAAAACAGGCAGGGAGTTCAAATCTTTGCCACACTCGCGGTCAAGTCTTGGGAGGATCAGATCTAGGCGCGCTCGTTCGCAGCCCCTTAAGTGGTGAAGGATCACGCGAAGCTTCGAACAAGGTCTTTTGACCTTGTTTTTTTTTGCCTTCTCTACAGGTGGCGGCTCGGTCAGGCCCTCGGCTCGAGCCCCGGCATGATGATCGGCAGGTCCTTGAAGCCGATGCCGAAATAGGTGCCAGCAACATACCAGGCGCCATAGATCAGACCGGATACCACCGTCGTCGTCAGGAAGATGCGCAGCGCCCGGAAGCGCGCGGGGGCGCTTGCCACGGTGCCCGGCACGACGTTCTGATCCTCGTCCTGCGTGCGCAGACCGATCGGCAGTACGGCAAACAGCGTGAGCCACCAGATTACAAAGTAGACTGCCAGTCCCGACAGGATTGCCATAGTGTCTCGCTCCAGACTAACGCTGCAGGCCACGCCTGCGCTGCCAGTCCCCTATAGTCGCTGACGGAGATCAGCACAAAGACAAAAGCGTCGCAGGGCGCAACGGCTCCTGATCAAGATCGCTTCATCGGCATGTGAGACTGCGTCAGACCTGTTCGAGCTCGATCAGCGTGCCGTAGAAATCCTTTGGATGCAGGAAAAGAACCGGCTTGCCGTGGGCACCGATCTTCGGTTCGCCACTGCCCAGAACGCGCGCACCGGAGGCCGATAGCTGATCACGGGCAGCCAGGATATCGGCGACTTCGTAACATATGTGGTGCATGCCGCCCGAGGGGTTCTTCTCGAGAAATGCGGCAATCGGCGAAGCCTCGCCGAGCGGCTCCAGGAGTTCCACCTTGGTGTTGTCAAGTTCCACGAAGACGACAGTCACGCCATGTTCGGGCAAGGCCTGCGCCTGGGAAACCTTGGCCCCCAGCGTATCGCGGTAGCTTGCCGTTGCGGCAGCAAGGTCAGGGACGGCGATGGCGATATGGTTGACGCGACCGAGCATGGCTCTCCTCCAGACTTCACGGACAAAGATTAGGTCAACCCTGCCCGCGCCGTCCCTCAGACTTTGGTCAGGAAGACCGTAACAACGGGCTTCTTGCCCCAGGCTTCGTTGGCTGTGGAGCGAACGGCCCGGCGGACTGCCTCGCGCACGGTCTCCAGGTCCTTGCGGCGGCTGCGCGGGATGCTTTCGACCGCGCCCAGCACCGCGTCATACAGCGTGTCCTCCATCGACTCACCCTCGTCGTCGAATTCCGGCAGGCCGAAGGGCACGACATCGGGGTCACCAAGGAAGTCGTAGCGGCTGTCGAGAATCACGCTGACGGCGACATGGCCGACATAGGCGAGCTTCTTACGGTCCGCGATACCCATTTCCTCAAGGTCACCCACCAGCTTGCCGTCCTTGTAGACGCGGCCGAAGGGGGCCTGATCGATGACTTCCGCCGGGCCCGGGGCAATCCGGAGAATATCACCATTGCGGACATGGGGCACGGTCGGGATGCCGGCCTGCAGCGCGAGCTCCTTCTGGGCAACCAGATGAGCCGCTTCGCCATGCACCGGGACCAGCATCTGCGGGCGAACCCACTCATACATCTTCAGGAGTTCGTTGCGGCGCGGATGGCCGGACACATGGACCAGGGCCTCGCTGTCGGTGATGATGTGCACGCCCTGCTCGATCAGACCATTCTTGATCTCGAGGATGGCCTTTTCGTTGCCGGGGATGGCGCGCGAAGAGAAGACGACCGTATCGCCGGAGGTCAGCGCGACATTGCGCATCTCGTCGCGCGAGAGCTTGGCAAGGGCGGCACGCGGCTCGCCCTGGGATCCGGTGAGGATGACCACGATCTTGTCGCGCGGGATGAAGCCATATTCGTCTTCGGCGATGAAAGGCTTGATGCCCTGCATGATGCCGATGTCGTCAGCGACCGCCGTGACGCGCTTCAGTGAGCTGCCGAGCAGCAGGACTTCGCGACCGGCGGCTTCGGCGGCCTGGGCGATTGAGCGGATACGGCCGACATTCGATGAGAAGGTGGTGATGGCGACACGGCCTTCCGCCGCCTCGATGATTTTCTGCAGGCCCCTGGAGACTTCCTCTTCCGAGGGCGAGACGCCGTCCCGTACCGCATTCGTGCTGTCGCAGAGGAGCGCCAGAACGCCTTCGTCGCCGACGGCGCGGAAACGGGCTTCGTCGGTCAGCGGGCCGAGCGAAGGATTATGGTCGATCTTCCAGTCGCCCGTGTGCACGACGTTGCCGAGCGGCGTGCGGATGACCAGCGACATGGGCTCGGGGATCGAGTGGTTGACGCCGATCGCTTCGATCTCGAAGGGACCGACATTGATCCGGTCGCCCTGCTTAAAAGGCGTGATCGGGATCTCGGCGCGCGAACCCTCGTAATCGCGCTTGGCTTCGAGCATGCCGGCGGTGAAGCGCGAGGCATAGACCGGCACATTCAGGCCCGGCCAGAGATCGTTCAGCGCGCCGTAGTGATCCTCATGGGCATGCGTGATGATGATGCCCTTGAGGTTTTTCTTTTGCGATTTGATGAAGCGGATATCGGGCAGGACCAGATCAACGCCCGGCAGATCGGGGCCAGCGAAGGTCACGCCGCAGTCGACCATGATCCACTGGCGATTGGACGGCGGGCCATAGCCGTACAAAGCGAGGTTCATGCCGATTTCACCCACGCCGCCCAGCGGCAGGAAAACCAGTTCGTCGTTCTTGGCCATTCTTCTTCCCGATCCAGTCTACCCGAAAAACACATCCCCAGCGGAGACCGACATCATTCCGTCGGCACCGCGGTCGAGCAACAAAACTCCCTTATCATCGATTCCGGAAAAGATACCGGAAATCGAGCGATCCGGGAGGTTCACGGTGATTTTCTCACCAATGCCGCAGGCGACGCCGCGCCAGCGGTGGACAATCTCGGCAATCCCCCTGCCCTCATCCCAGATGGAGAGTATCTCGGCCATCTCGGCGAAGAGATGAGCGAAGAATTCCGCAGGCGACGTCGCTGCGCCCTCATCGGCCAGAGACGTGACAGGATAGAGGGCGAGGTCCGGGCGATGCGTGATATTAATGCCGATACCGATCGCCAGCGCCATGTGTCCATCGGCAAGGCGTTCGGCCTCCAGCAAAATGCCAGAGGTCTTCTTGCGGCCGATCAAGACGTCGTTCGGCCACTTGATCTCCACCGGCTCACTGCCTGGCGGCATGACCGACTGGACCGCCGCGTGGACCGCGAGCGCCACGGCCAGTGGCAGGGAGCCGAGTTGTTCGGGTGGTGCAGGGTCGATGAGCAGCAGGGTGGAATAGAGATTGCCTCGTTCCGAAACCCAGGGTCTGCCCCGACGCCCACGCCCACCCGTCTGGCGCTCGGCTGTCAGCCACAGAAAACCGGAATCGCCCGCGCGAGCGCGGGCGAATGCTTCCGTATTGGTGGACGAAACTTCGTCTAGGGCTTCGTGCCGGAAATCATCAAGCGAGATCCGGCGCGGTCTACCAAGGCTGCTCAATTAAACAACGTCTTCGCAGCTGCTTCGGCAGCAGTCCCAAGCGGGCCGCCGAAGAGGACATAACCGACCACGAAGAGGCCGGAGAGACCGAAGACGAGACGAAGCTCGATCGACGTCCGGGCGAACTCGCCCTTTGCTTCATCGAACCACATGACCTTGATGATGCGCAGGTAGTAATAGGCACCGATAACCGAGGCGAGCACACCGATGATCGCCAGCGCATAAAGCTTGGCTTCGATCGCGGCCACGAAGACGAAGTACTTGGCGAAGAAGCCTGCGAGCGGCGGGATGCCGGCGAGCGAGAACATCAACGCGGTCAGCACGAAGGCCATGAAGGGGCGCGTTGTCGACAGGCCGGCGAGATCGTCGATGTTCTCGACATTGCCGCCTTCCTTCTGGCGCATGGCCATGATGCAGGCGAAGGTGCCGAGCGTCATGACCAGATAGATCATCATGTAGAGCAGGACGCCGGCGACGCCGGTGTCATTGCCGGCGGCCAGCCCGACCAGCGCGTAACCCATATGACCGATCGAGGAATAGGCCATCAGTCGCTTGATGTTCTTCTGACCAATCGCAGCGACCGAACCGAGTACCATCGACGCAATCGCGATGAAGACGACGATCTGCTGCCACTCGGCAAAGATCGGCAGGAAGGCTTCGATGACGATACGGACGAAGATCGCCATGGCGCCGATTTTCGGGGCCGCCGCCAGGAAGGCGGTAACCGGGGTTGGCGCACCTTCGTAAACGTCCGGCGTCCACATGTGGAACGGCACGGCAGAGATCTTGAATGCCAGACCTGCGAGGACGAAGACGAGGCCGAAGATCAGGCCGAGCGAGGGTTCGCCCTGCGAGAGAACGGCGGCGATTTCGTCAAAGCCGGTGTTGCCGGTGAAGCCGTAGACCAGCGACATGCCGTAGAGCAGCATGCCCGACGACAAGGCGCCGAGGACGAAGTACTTCAGGCCGGCTTCTGTCGAACGCAGGCTGTCGCGATTGATGGCGGCAACGACGTAGAGCGCGAGCGACTGCAGTTCGAGCGCCATATAGAGCGTGATCAGGTCGTTGGCCGAGATCATCAGCATGACGCCGAGGGTCGCGAGCACCAGCAGGACCGGGAATTCGAACTTGTCGAGGTGGTCGTAGCGGGCGTGACCAACGGCCATGATCATCGCCGTCACCGAGCCGATGAGTGCGAGGATCTTCATGAACTTGGCGTAGCCGTCCGCGAGGTAGGCGCCATTGAAGGCCTCTCCCTCCGCGCCGGAGAAGATGAGCCAGGCACCGGAGAAGATCAGAAGTGCGATCGCAAGGCCCGTGACGACACTGTTCGACCGATCGCCCGAAAACACGCCGATCATGAGCAGCACCATGGCGCCCACCGCCAGGATCAGTTCCGGCGTGACCAGGTGCAGGCTAGCAATGAGAGTTTCAACGGTCATGTCCAAAGGATCCTGTCGTCAGTTCGCAACCAGCGCCAGAGACTGGGCTGCTTGCAAGGCTGCGGAGTAGTTGTTCACCAGATTGTCGACGGAAGCGGCGGTCGCATCGAGGATGGGAGCCGGATAGACGCCGAAGAAGATGGTGAGTGCGATCAGCGGGTAGAGAACCAGCTTTTCGCGAGCGGAAAGGTCGAGCATTGCCTTCAGGCTTTCCTTCTCCAGCGCGCCGAAGACCACCCGGCGATAAAGCCAGAGCGCGTAGGCGGCCGAGAGGATGACGCCGGTGGCGGCAAAGAGCGCGACCCAGGTGTTGACGCGGAAGACGCCGATGAGGGTCAGGAATTCGCCGATGAAGCCCGAGGTGCCCGGCAGGCCGACATTCGCCATAGTGAAGACCATGAAGGCCAAGGCGTATTTCGGCATGTTGTTGACCAGACCACCATAGGCCGCGATCTCGCGGGTATGGAGACGGTCATAGATGACGCCGACACAGAGGAAGAGCGCGCCAGACACGAAGCCGTGGCTGATCATCTGGAAGATCGCACCCTGCACGCCCTGCTGGTTGGCGGCGAAGATACCCATGGTCACGTAACCCATGTGGGCGACGGAGGAATAGGCGATCAGCTTCTTGATGTCTTCCTGCATCATCGCGACCAGCGAGGTGTAGATGATGGCAATCACCGACAGCGCGAAAACGAAAGGTGCGAAGAAGTCGGAAGCGAGCGGGAACATCGGCAGCGAGAAGCGCAGGAAGCCGTAGCCGCCGAGCTTCAGGAGGATGCCCGCCAGGATGACCGAGCCTGCGGTCGGGGCCTGAACGTGCGCGTCCGGCAGCCAAGTATGAACAGGCCACATCGGCATCTTCACCGCGAAGGAAGCGAAGAAGGCGAGCCAGAGCCAGGTCTGCATCTGCGGCGGGAAGTCGTGCTGCAGGAGAGCAGCAATGTCGGTCGTGCCGGCATCCCAGTACATCGCCATGATGGCAAGCAGCATCAGCACCGAGCCGAGCAGCGTATACAGGAAGAACTTGTACGACGCGTAGACGCGATCCTTGCCACCCCAGACGCCGATGATGATGAACATCGGGATCAGGCCGGCCTCGAAGAAGACGTAGAAGAGCACGATGTCGAGCGACACGAAGACGCCGATCATCAAGGTCTCGAGGACCAGGAACGCGATCATGTACTCCTTCAGGCGCTTCTCGACCGAGGTCCAGCTCGCGAGAATGCAGAAGGGCATCAGCAGCGTCGTCAGGATGACGAACAGCATCGAGATGCCGTCGACGCCGACATGGTAGGAAATGCCGGTCCCGAGCCAGGAGTGCTTCTCCACCATCTGGAAGCCGGTATTCGAATTGTCGAAGTTGATCCAGATGAAGAGCGACACGACGAAGGTGAAGACCGTCGTCAGCAGCGAGACGTTCAGGATGTTGCGGCGGCCGAGGGAGGTGTCACCACGGGTCAGCAGCAGCAGAGCCACGCCGACCAGAGGAAGGAAGGTGACCGTCGAGAGAATGGGCCAATCGGTCATCAGAGGGAGCTCCCGAGCATCATCCAGGTAACGAGGGCCGCAATGCCGATCAGCATCGCGAAGGCATAGTGGTAGAGGTAGCCGGACTGCAGGCGGACAACCTTCTGGGTCAGACCGCCGACGGCCGAAGCAACACCGTTCGGGCCATAGGCGTCGATGGTGGCAACGTCACCCTTCTTCCAGAGGAAGCGGCCGAGCGCCTTGGCGGAACGAACGAAGAGGAAGTCGTAGAGTTCGTCGAAGTACCACTTGTTGAGCAGGAACTGGTAGAGCAGCCACTGCTGTTCGGCGAGCTTCTTCGGGGCCGACGGGTTCTTGATATACATGTACCAGGCCGTGACGAAGCCGAGCGCCATAGCGACGAAGGGGCTCCATTTCACCCACTTCGGCACTTCATGATACTCTTCGAGGATGGTGTTGGTCGGCAGCGTGAAGAGAGCGCCCTTCCAGAACTCGGCATAGTGATGGCCGAAGAAGTAGTCGTGGAAGATGAAGCCGGCGACGACGGCGCCGATGCCGAGCAGCAAGAGCGGCAGCAGCATGACCATCGGCGATTCATGGACGTGATGCATGACGTCTGCGGAAGCGCGCGGCTTGCCGAAGAAGGTCATGAACGCCAGGCGCCACGAGTAGAAGCTGGTGAACAGCGCTGCAATGACCAGCAGGGTGAAGGCGAAACCGCCGACAGCCGAGTGCGAGGCAAAGGCAGACTCGATGATCGCATCCTTCGAGAAGAAGCCTGCGAAGCCGATGACCGTGCCGGGGATACCGACGCCGGTGAGCGCCAGCGTGCCGATCGTCATCGCCCAGAAGGTGTAGGGGATGTGCTTGCGCAGGCCACCCATGTAACGCATGTCCTGCTCGCCATCGACGGCATGGATGACGGAGCCGGCGCCCAAGAACAGCAGCGCCTTGAAGAAGGCGTGCGTGAAGAGGTGGAAGACGGCTGCGCCATAGGCGCCAACGCCAAGTGCCACGAACATGTAGCCGAGCTGCGAGCAGGTCGAATAGGCGATGACGCGCTTGATGTCGTTCTGCACGAGGCCGACGGTCGCAGCGAAGAAGGCCGTGATCGCGCCGACGATGGTGACGACGGTGAGAGCATCCGGCGAGAGTTCGAAGACCGGCGACATGCGGGCAACGAGGAAGACGCCGGCGGTGACCATGGTCGCGGCATGAATGAGGGCCGAAACCGGGGTCGGGCCTTCCATGGCGTCCGGCAGCCAGGTGTGCAGCAGGAACTGCGCCGACTTACCCATCGCGCCCATGAAGAGCAGCAGGCAGGCGCCGGTCAGCGCATGGCTGCGGTCGAGCTGCAGACCAAAGAGGTTCAGGACGACTTCCGGCGCCGCATTCGGATCGGCCGGCAGATAGGACTGGGCCGAGGCGAAGATGGTTTCGAAGTTGATCGAACCAAACATCACGAAGATGGCGGAAATGCCGAGAATGAAGCCGAAGTCACCGACGCGGTTGACGATGAAGGCCTTCATGGCAGCGGCAGACGCAGAGGGCTTCTTGAACCAGAAGCCGATCAGCAGATAGGACGCCAGACCCACGCCTTCCCAGCCGAAGAACATCTGCAGCAGGTTGTCCGACGTGATGAGCATCAGCATCGCGAAAGTGAAGAGCGAGAGATAGGCAAAGAAGCGCGGCCGATGCGGGTCGTGATGCATGTAGCCGATTGAGTAGAGGTGCACGAGGCACGACACCGAGTTGACGACCACGAACATGACCGCCGTCAGCGTGTCGACGCGGAAGGCCCATTCGACATCGATGCCGCCGGACTGGATCCAGCGCAGGACCGGAACCTTGATGACCTCGTGGGCCTCATGGCTCATGGCGACGTTGAAGAACACGATCCAGGAGAGCACCGCGACGATGATCATCAGACCGGTGGTGATGTATTCCGAAGCCTTGGCACCGATCTGACGGCCGAAGAGGCCGGCGATCAGGAAGCCGATCAGGGGAAGAAAGACGATAGCCTTGTAGATCATGACCCGATCAGCCCTTCATCATGTTGACGTCTTCGACGGCGATGGAGCCGCGATTACGGTAGAAGACCACCAGGATCGCGAGACCGATAGCCGCTTCAGCGGCAGCAACCGTCAGGATAAACAGCGCGAAGACCTGGCCGACGAGGTCGCCGAGGAAGGTCGAAAAGGCCACCATGTTGATGTTGACGGCGAGCAGGATGAGTTCGACCGACATCAGGATGACGATGACGTTCTTGCGGTTCAGGAAGATACCGAAGACGCCGAGGGTGAAGAGGATGGCACTCACCGTGAGGTAGTGGGAAAGACCGATTTCCATTTTTCTGTTCCTTGACCTCGTACTCGGCTCAGACGCCCTGGCCCGGCTTGACCTTGACCACCTTGACGGCCGTCTCGGGCGTGCGGGCGACCTGGGCGGAGATGTCCTGGCGCTTGATATTGGTGCGATGGCGCAGCGTCAGCACGATCGCGCCGATCATGGCAACGAAAAGCACCAGGCCGGCAATCTGGAAGAAGAAGACGTAATCCGTGTAAAGCACGTCACCCAGCGCCTGGGTGTTCTGGCGCTCGGCGATTGCCGGGATCGGCTGGGTAATGGCCAGCTTCGCCTCCGGGCTGATGGCGCTGCCGCCGATGACGACCACGAGTTCGACGGCGACGATGAGGCCAATCAGGGCGCCGATCGGCGCATACTTGGCCGCACCTGCCCGAAGCTCGGTAAAGTCGATGTCGAGCATCATGACGACGAAGAGGAAGAGAACCGCCACCGCGCCGACATAGACGACCAGCAGGATCATCGCCAGGAATTCAGCGCCCGTGAGGAGCAGAAGACCCGCTGCGTTGATGAAGGTCAGAATGAGGAACAGGACCGAATGGACCGGGTTCCGAGCCGATATCACCATGAAGGCCGAAGCCACCGCGACAAAGGCGAAGAGATAGAAAAAGAGAGCCTGAAGACCCATGTTGGTGCCTTTTCATCTTCCCCCGGACGAGGGCCCTGCCCCGCCGCCCGATTAGGCGTGTCCGATATCCCCATCGGCACGCCCGTTACAAATTTCATCATGTGCCCCGGCGAAGCCCCGCGCTCCGCCTGAGGCGATTGACCCCTGAGGGATCAGCGGTAGGGAGCGTCCATCGCGATGTTGCGCGCGATTTCACGTTCCCAGCGGTCGCCGTTGTCGAGCAGGCGTGCCTTGTCGAAATAGAGTTCTTCGCGGGTCTCGGTGGCGAACTCGAAGTTCGGACCCTCGACGATCGCGTCGACCGGGCAGGCTTCCTGGCAGAAACCGCAATAAATGCACTTCACCATGTCGATGTCGTAACGCACCGTGCGGCGGGTGCCGTCATTGCGGCGCGGACCGGCCTCGATGGTGATGGCCTGGGCAGGACAGATCGCCTCGCAGAGCTTGCAGGCGATGCAGCGCTCTTCGCCGTTCGGATAGCGGCGCAGCGCATGCTCGCCACGGAAGCGTGGTGAAACCGGGCCCTTTTCGAACGGATAGTTGATCGTCGCCTTCTGCTTGAAGAAGTAGCGCATCGACAGGAAGAATGCGCCGACGAACTCCTTCAGGAAGAGCGAATTGATAGCCTGTGCTATTGCCATCTTATTCTCCAATGCAGCCGAGGTTCAGGTCGGGCGTCATTACGCCCAACCCATCAGCTTGAGCACGAATGCAGTGATGATGACCATGGCGAGCGAGATCGGAAGGAAGACCTTCCAGCCGAGACGCATCAGCTGGTCATAACGGTAGCGCGGTACGAAGGCCTTCACCATGGCGAACATGAAGAAGACGAGCGTGGCCTTCAGCACGAACCAGATGATGCCGGGGACCCAGTTCAGGTACCAGACGTCGACCGGCGGCAGCCAGCCCCCGAGGAACAGAATCGTGGTCAGCGAGCACATCAGCACGATGGCCGCATATTCGCCGAGCATGAACATCATGTACGGGGTCGAGCCATATTCGACCATGAAGCCGGCCACGAGTTCGGATTCGGCTTCCGGAAGGTCGAAGGGCGGGCGGTTGGTTTCCGCCAATGCCGAGATGAAGAAGATCACGAACATCGGGAAGAGCGCCAGCCAGTGCCAGTCGAGGAAGGAGGCCGGAAGACCCATCATCGTGCCGAGACCGGTGTTCTGGGCAAGCACGATGTCGGTGAGGTTCAGCGAGCCGACGCAGAGCAGGACGGTGACGATCACGAAGCCCATGGAGACTTCGTAGGACACCATCTGGGCTGCGGAGCGGAGCGCGCCGAGGAAGGGGTACTTCGAGTTCGATGCCCAGCCACCCATGATGATGCCGTAGACTTCGAGCGAGGAGACCGCGAAGACGAAGAGGATGCCGACATTAATGTTGGCGATCACCCATCCGGCATTGACCGGAATGACGGCCCAGGTCGCAAGCGCCAGTGTCACGGCGACGAGCGGTGCGAGCAGGAAGACGCCCTTGTTGGCGCCGGCCGGAATGATCGGCTCCTTGAAGACGAACTTCAAAAGGTCGGCAAAGGACTGGAAGAGACCCCAGGGGCCAACCACGTTCGGGCCACGGCGCAACTGGACGGCTGCCCAGATCTTGCGGTCAGCGAGAAGGATGTAGGCGATGAACACCAGAAGGCAGACGAGCAGAAGCAGGGACTGCCCGACGATGATGGCCGCCGGCCACACATAGGTGGAAACGAAATTATCCATGGTCCCCTGCCCTTACTCTGCCGCAGCCTTGAAGTTGTTGCGGGCCAATGCCGAGCACTCGGCCATGACGGCCGAAGCACGCGCGATCGGGTTCGTCAAATAGAAGTCTTTGACCGGCGACGCAAACAGAGACTTGGCCATCTTCCCGGGTTTTTTCGCCAGTGCAGCAATATCGGCCGAAGAGCCCGGCGCGATCTCGTCGATCTCGGCGAAATGCGGGTAGGCTTCATAGAGCTTGGCACGCAGCTCCGACAGCGAATCAAACGGCAGCTTCTTGCCGAGCACGTCGGAAAGTGCACGCAGGATTGCCCAGTCTTCGCGGGCCTCGCCCGGGGCGAAGCCGGCACGGTTGCCCATCTGGACGCGGCCTTCGGTGTTGACCCAGGTGCCAGATTTTTCAGTGTAGGTCGCGCCCGGCAGGATGACGTCGGCATGGTGTGCGCCGTTGTCGCCATGGCTGCCGATATAAACCACGCACTTGGCGGTCTTGGCGGAGAAGTCGAGTTCGTCGGCGCCGAGCAGGAAGACGACGTCGAGCGAGGAGAGCATCTGACCGGCGGCAACAGCGCCTTCGCCCGGTACGAAGCCCAGGTCGAGCGCACCGACGCGGGCGGCTGCGGTGTGCAGGATGGCGAAACCGTTCCACTCGTCCGTGAGGGCGCCAACATCGGCTGCGAGCTTGGCGGCGTTTGCAAGAACCGCCTTGCCCTCTGCACCGATCAAAGCGCCCTGACCGATGATAACAAGCGGGTTCTTCGCGGCCTTCAGCGTTTCAGCGAAGCTGTTCTTGCCGGAGACGAGGTCTGCCAGCGTTTCGGTGCCAGCACCGAGATACTCATAGGGGTAACGCAGTTCGCCGCCTTCGCCGATCACGCCGATCGGCAGGCCGCCACGGCGCCAGCGCTTGCGGATACGAGCGTTGAGAACCGCAGCCTCGTAGCGCGGGTTGGCGCCGACGATCAGGATTGCGTCAGCGGCTTCAATGCCTTCGATGCCGGCGTTGAAGAGATAGGTCGAGCGACCGAGCGACGGATCAAGTGCCGTCCCATCCTGGCGACAGTCGGTATTTGCGGACCCCAGTGCGTTGACGAGCGACTTCAGCGCGAAGATTTCTTCGACCGAAGCGAGGTCACCGGCGACAGCACCGATCTTGTCGGCAGAGGTCGCAGCGACGGCCGACTTGATCGCTGCAAAGGCCTCGCCCCAGGAGGCCGGCTGCAGACGACCGTCCTTCCTGACGTAAGGGCGGTCGAGACGCTGGGTCTTCAGGCCATCCCAGACGAAACGGCTCTTGTCGGAGATCCACTCTTCGTTGATCTGCTCGTTGACGCGCGGCATGATGCGCATGACTTCGCGGCCGCGGGTATCGACGCGGATCGCAGAGCCGAGCGCGTCCATGACATCGATCGATTCGGTCTTGTTCAGTTCCCACGGACGCGCCGTGAAGGCGAAGGGCTTGGATGTCAGCGCACCGACCGGGCAGAGGTCAACGACATTGCCCTGGAGCTCTGACGTCATCGCCTGCTCAAGATAGGTGGTGATCTCGGCATCTTCGCCACGGCCGATCAGGCCGAGTTCGGCGATGCCGGCGACTTCGGTGGTGAAGCGGACGCAGCGCGTGCAGTGAATGCAGCGGTTCATCACGGTCTTGACCAGCGGTCCGATATACTTGTCTTCGACGGCGCGCTTGTTCTCGGTGTAGCGCGAGCTATCGATACCAAAAGCCATGGCCTGGTCCTGCAGATCGCATTCGCCGCCCTGGTCGCAGATCGGGCAATCCAGCGGGTGGTTGATCAGCAGGAATTCCATCACGCCTTCGCGGGCCTTCTTGACCATCGGCGTGTTGGTGAAGACTTCCGGCAGTTCGCCATTCGGGCCGCCACGGATGTCGCGCACGCCCATGGCGCAGGACGCTGCCGGCTTCGGCGGGCCACCCTTCACCTCGACAAGGCACATGCGGCAATTGCCGGCGACCGACAGCCGCTCATGGAAACAAAACCGCGGAACCTCGGCGCCAGCTTCCTCACACGCCTGCAACAGCGTGAAATGATCCGGAACCTCGACCTCTTTGCCGTCGATCTTCAGCTTAGCCATATTCGCCTTCCTGCCTCACGCTTCCGCGCATCCTGCCGTGGCATTCCTGCCGCGACTGACAGCCCTCGTCCGCACCGGATGAACGCTGCCGGTTTTATCCCTCAAGCCCGGCGCATCGCCCCCGCGCGGCCGGACCGTAGTCTCACTTTCCTGACCGAGCCTTGCCACCCGCCAACCGGCGCGCCTGGCCTGCCCAGTCGTCTCGCAGCACGCGGCCGTCGAGACCCAATTCCGTGTCCAGCGCAATCAGCGCCGTCTCTTCCATCTCAGCCAGATCCTGGAAGCGGGTAATCCCCCTGCCCTTCAGGACCTGTTCGACCTTCGGCCCGATGCCATCGATCCTCTTCAGATCGTCGGCCTTGCCGGAAGCCTTTTTCGGCTTCGGTGCCGGAGCAGCAACCTCGACCTTGGGTTCAAGCTTCGCCTTCCCCTTTGGTGCCGCCGCCGGTTTTTCCACCGTCTTGGCCTTCGGTGCCGGTTTCGGCTTTACAGCCTTGGCGACCGCCGGTTTTGCCCGGGTTGCAGCCTTGGCCTTGACCTGCGGCGCCGCCGGCTTTTCCGACTTGACCTTCGCCGGGGCCGGCTCGGGTTTAACCTTCACGACCGGCGCCTCGGCCTTGACCTCGCGTTCGGCTGCCGGCTTGGCCTCCGCCGCCTTTCGCTCTTCTTCCAGCTGCCGGGCAATCTGGCCGGTCACTTCCATGGCGCCCTGGATGGAGCCGAGGAAGAGCTTGCCCATCTGCGCCGCCATGCCGAAGCCGAACGCGGTGGCGGCGGCCATGGCGGCCGCCGGGTTGGTCATCAGGTCTTCGAGGCCTTCGGGGGCGCGAGCGTCGGATGCCGGTTCGTCCGGCCCCTTCTTCCCGCCCTTGTCCGAAGAGCCTGTCATCCCCGTCGTTCCTTACTCTGCCGCTTCCATGACCACCCCGTGGGCGATCGCGTTGCGGGTGTACTGGTCGATGCGCTTTTCCATTTCAGGACGGAAATGCTTGATCAGGCCCTGGATCGGCCAGGCGGCAGCATCACCGAGTGCACAGATCGTGTGGCCTTCGACCTGCTTCGTCACCTGGAAGAGCATGTCGATTTCACGCTTCTGGGCATTGCCCTTCACCATGCGTTCCATGACGCGCATCATCCAGCCCGTGCCTTCACGGCACGGCGTGCACTGGCCGCAGCTCTCGTGCTTGTAGAAGGCCGAGAGGCGCCAGATCGCCTTCACGATATCGGTCGACTTGTCCATGACGATGACGGCGGCGGTGCCGAGGCCGGAGCCCAGCTCGCGCAGACCGTCATAGTCCATGATCGCGTCCTTCATCTGGGCGCCCGGCACGCAAGGCACCGAGGAACCGCCCGGGATGACGGCAAGCAGGTTGTCCCAGCCGCCGCGGATGCCGCCACAGTGCTTTTCGATCAGCTCTTGGAAGGTGATCGACATGGCTTCTTCGACCGTGCACGGCTTGTTGACGTGGCCGGAGATCGAGAACAGCTTGGTGCCGGCATTGTTCGGGCGGCCGAAGCTTGCATACCAGGACGCGCCACGACGCAGGATGGTCGGGGCAACGGCGATCGACTCGACGTTGTTGACCGTGGTCGGGCAGCCATAGAGACCCATGTTGGCCGGGAACGGCGGCTTCAGACGGGGCTGGCCCTTCTTGCCTTCGAGGCTTTCGAGAAGTGCGGTTTCTTCGCCGCAGATATAGGCGCCGGCGCCGTGATGTACGACGATGTCGATGTCGTAGCCGAGCTTGTTGTTCTTGCCGAGGAGACCGTAGTCATAGCACTCGTCGATCGCGGCCTGCAGGGCTTCGCGTTCGCGCATAAACTCGCCACGGACATAGATGAAGGCATGATGCGCGCCCATGGCGAAGGACGCGATAACGCAGCCTTCGATCAGGGTGTGCGGATCATGGCGCATGATCTCGCGGTCCTTGCAGGTGCCGGGTTCCGACTCATCCGCATTGACCACGAGGTAATGCGGACGGCCGTCGCTCTCCTTCGGCATGAAGGACCACTTGAGACCGGTGGGGAAGCCTGCGCCGCCGCGACCGCGAAGACCGGAGGCCTTCATCTCGTTGATGATCCAGTCCCGGCCCTTTTCGAGGATTTGCTTGGTGCCGTCCCAGTGGCCTCGCGCCATGGCGCCCTTCAGGGACTTGTCCTTGAGGCCGTAGATATTGGTAAAGATGCGATCCTGATCTCTCAACATAACCTAACCTCTCAGCGCGGCTTCTTGCCGAAGACCTTGATGTATTCCGCTTCGCCACCCTTGGCGAGCGCCTTGGCCTGCTTGACCCAGTCGTCCCGCTCGATGCGGCCGGAGAACTTGAGATAGGTATCGACCCACTCGCGTTCTGCCTTCTTCCACTTGGCGATCTGATCGAACTTGTAGATGCCAAGTCCATTCAGCGTCGCCTCGATCTTCGGACCAACGCCGGAGATCATCTTCAGATCGTCAGGCGTTTCCGGGCGTTCGATGCCGGCCGGACGGTTCTTTTCGTCCATGACCGGAGCAGCGGCGGGCGCTGCTGCCGGCGTCTTTTCGACCGGGCGTGCCGTATCGGCATTGTCGCCCTTCTGCTTGACGTTTTGGGCGGCTGCCTTCTTGGCAGTGGCCGGCGTCTTGAGCGACTTGTCGGTTTCCGGGGCATCGGTCACCGGCTTTGCGGCATTTGCCGGCGGGACCGAGGCTTCGGCAACCTTTTCGGATGCGGGCGCGTCGCTGAAGCGGATCGGCTGAATGTCGTCGGTCAGCGTGGTCGGGCCGCCGACAGGTGCCGAGAAGATGCGATCCACCTGGGGACCTGGCTTGATGTCGGAGCCACGGCCTGCTGCGAAACGGTCGATGATGTGCTCAAGCTGCGTTGCCGTGAGGTCTTCATAGGCGTCCTTGAAGATCATCACCATCGGCGCATTGACGCAGGCGCCCTGACATTCAACCTCTTCCCAGGACAGCGTACCGTCGGCATTGCGCTCGAAGGGCTCCGGATGGATCTTCGACTTGCAGACGTGGATGAGATCTTCCGCGCCGCGCAGCATGCAGGGGGTCGTGCCGCAGACCTGGATATGGGCGCGGGTACCGACCGGCTTCAGCTGAAACTGGGTGTAGAAGGTCGCGACTTCCAGGACGCGGATATAGGGCATGTCGAGCTTTTCAGCGACATACTCGATCGCAGCCTTGGTCACCCAGCCTTCCTGCTCCTGCGCGCGCATCAGGAGCGGGATGACAGCCGATTGCTGGCGGCCCGCCGGGTATTTGCGGATGGTGGCCTCAGCCCATGCGGTGTTTTCCGCATTGAAGGAAAAGCCTGCCGGCTGGAATTGCTCTTCGGCTAGTCGACGAACGGACATTCTTCCTCACGCCTTGTCTCAGTTTATGGCGCCACACCGCGTATTCGTCACATTGGCGAATTCGCAGGCATAGGCCGAATTGTCTTTCTGAAGGAATACGAAAAGCTTCGAGCCGGTCCAGCTGGAGCTCTTGATCTCGTATCCATCCTGGATCAGCTGGGCCATCGACACCGTTGTCCTCGACGATACGGCGCTTTCTTCCTGGGCCACCGCCTGGGTGGCTCCGAGACAGATCAGCATTGCCGCGAGGATCTTCAGCATCAGCGGTCAACTTCTCCGAACACGATGTCGAGCGAGCCGAGGATCGCCGAGACGTCGGCCAGCTGGTGGCCGCGGCACAGGAAATCCATGGCCTGCAGATGTGCATAACCCGGGGCGCGGATCTTGCAGCGGTACGGCTTGTTGGTGCCGTCCGACACGAGGAAGACGCCAAACTCGCCCTTGGGGGCTTCGACAGCGGCGTAAACCTCACCGGCCGGCACGTGATAGCCTTCGGTGTAAAGCTTGAAGTGGTGGATCAGGCCTTCCATAGAGCGCTTCATCTCGCCACGCTTCGGCGGAACGACCTTGCCGTCCAGCGACGACACCGGACCGGTCTTGGCATCGCCCAGCAGACGGTTGACGCACTGCTTCATGATCTTCACCGACTCGCGCATTTCGAACATGCGGATCAGGTAACGGTCGTAGCAGTCGCCGTTCTTGCCGACCATGATGTCGAAGTCGAGATCGGCATAGCACTCGTACGGCTGCGACTTGCGCAGATCCCAGGCAGCGCCGGAGCCGCGGACCATGACGCCGGAGAAGCCCCAGGCCCAGCAATCATCAAGGCTCACAACCCCGATATCGACGTTACGCTGCTTGAAAATGCGGTTGCCGGTGAGCAGTTCGTCGATGTCGTCGAGCTTTTCCGGGAACTGATCGCACCACTTGCCGATATCCTCGACCAGCTGATGCGGCAGGTCCTGGTGAACGCCACCGGGACGGAAGTAGGCGGCATGCATGCGGGCGCCGGAGGCGCGCTCATAGAACACCATCAGCTTTTCGCGCTCTTCGAAGCCCCAGAGCGGCGGCGTCAGCGCACCGACGTCCATGGCCTGGGTCGTGACGTTCAGGAGGTGCGAAAGGATACGGCCGATTTCCGAGTAGAGAACGCGGATCAGCTGGCCACGGATCGGGATCTGGATGTCGAGAAGCTTCTCGACGGCCAGCGAATAGGCATGCTCCTGGTTCATCGGCGCGACATAGTCGAGACGATCGAAATAGGGCAGCGCCTGCAGATAGGTCTTGGTCTCGATCAGCTTTTCGGTGCCGCGATGCAGCAGGCCGATATGCGGATCGACGCGCTCGACGATTTCGCCGTCCAGCTCGAGCACCAGGCGAAGAACGCCGTGCGCAGCCGGATGCTGCGGGCCGAAGTTGATGTTGAAGTTGCGGACGTTATGCTCGGTCATGGTCCCTGCCCTTCCGCTCACTTGGCTGCTTTTTCATCGCCGGGCAGCACGTAGTCCGTGCCTTCCCAAGGCGAGAGGAAGTCGAAATTGCGGAATTCCTGCTTGAGCTCGACCGGCTCGTACACGACGCGCTTGGCCGAGTCGTCGTAGCGAACTTCGACGAAGCCGGTCGTCGGGAAGTCCTTGCGCAGCGGATGGCCCTCGAAACCGTAATCGGTGAGGATGCGGCGCAGGTCCGGATGGTCCGTAAACAGGATTCCGTACATGTCCCAGGCTTCCCGCTCAAACCAGTCGGCGCCGGGGAACACCGGGCAGGCCGACGGAACCGGCTTGAATTCACCGGTCGAGACCTTGATGCGGATGCGCAGGTTCTGGCGCGGCGACAGGAGGTGGTAGACCACGTCGAAGCGGTCTTCGCGCTTCGGATAGTCCACGCCGCAGATGTCGATCAGGTTGACGAAGCCGCACTGGACGTCGTCGCGCAGGAAGGTCAACAGCGGGAGCAGGTTTTCCGACTTCGCCGTCAGGGTCAGTTCGCCAAAGCGGATCTCGCTCGAGGCGATCAATGCACCGCGCACCTCTGCGAGATAGGAAGCGAGCTCGTTCAGGGCTTCACTCATGTTATCAGTCCCTTCGCCTTACCGCTCGATCGTGCCCGTGCGCCGGATCTTCTTCTGCAGGAGCATCACGCCATACAGCAGAGCTTCTGCCGTGGGGGGACAGCCCGGCACGTAGATATCGACCGGCACGACGCGATCGCAGCCGCGCACGACGGAATAGGAATAATGGTAGTAGCCGCCGCCATTGGCGCAGGAGCCCATCGAGATGACGTAACGCGGCTCCGGCATCTGGTCATAGACCTTGCGGAGCGCGGGGGCCATCTTGTTGGTCAGCGTGCCAGCAACGATCATCACGTCAGACTGGCGCGGGCTGGCACGCGGCGCGAAACCAAAGCGCTCGGCATCGTAACGCGGCATCGACAGCTGCATCATTTCGACCGCGCAGCAGGCGAGACCAAAGGTCATCCACATCAGCGAGCCGGTACGGGCCCAGTTGATGAGCTCGTCAGTGGAGGTGACGAGGAAGCCCTTGTCAGCCAATTCGTTGTTGATTTCGCCGAAGAAGGCGTCGTCGCTGCCGATCGGCTTGCCGGTGTTGGGATCGATGATGCCCTTGGCCTGTGGCGCCACCAGCGTGGTGTTGGACTGGATCACTCCCATTCGAGCGCCCCCTTCTTCCATTCATAGATAAAGCCGACGGTGAGAACACCGAGGAAAACCATCATCGACCAGAAGCCGAACCAGCCGATCTCGCCGAAAGACACTGCCCAGGGGAACAGGAAGGCGACTTCGAGGTCGAAGATAATGAAAAGGATCGACACCAGATAGAAGCGGATATCGAACTTCATGCGCGCATCATCGAAGGCGTTGAAGCCGCACTCGTAGGCCGACAGCTTTTCCGAATCGGGCGCCTTGTAGGCCACGGCAAAGGGCGCCACGAGGAGCGCGATACCGATGATCAAGGATATGCCGATAAAGATGGCGATCGGAAGGTAAGAACTGAGCAGATCAGTCATCATATCACCCTGCTTGTCTCGCATGCCTGACGGCATCTAGGGCGGAGGCGACAAGCCGTAAAGAGAGTTGCAACGCGCCGTGGTTAGCGCAGGCAGCCACCTAGCGCAAGTCCAACCAAAGCCTTTTCACCCGATACCCGCAGCCACCTTACCAGCGGGTAAAATGCATGTCTCGCGCAATCGCGCGTGCAGTGCAAAAACCCTGAGGCACAACAGCCCTATCGCAGGCCGCACACATCACAGAAACATTTGAGAACGGAAGTGGC
>NZ_JACJVI010000069.1 GCF_014237835.1 Rhizobium sp. AQ_MP | reverse complement strand
GGTGGCGGAGCGTTTCCAGTCGCTCGACGCGCTGTTCATATTCGCGGCCGTGGCAGAGTTCGCGCCGTTCGATCAAGTCACAGAGGATAGCTTCGACCGGCAGTTCGCCATCAACACGAGAGGCGCGTTCTTTGCTATGCAGCGGCTTGCGCCGCTCATCAGGGATGGTGGCTCGATTACCGCCGTCACCGTTACGCCCGCGACGGCCACGCCGTTGATGAGCGTCTATATGGCGACCAAGGGAGCGGTCCGCGCCTTTAGCCAGGTTCTCGCCGCCGAATTGCTCGGGCGCCGCGTAAGGGTCAACTGCCTCGCGCCCGGCTTCATCGATACCCCCACTCTCGGCGTCGCCGGTCTATCGCCCGAAGACCGTCGCGAACTCGCAGAAATCGGTGATCTCGCCACTCCGATGAAGCGCCACGGCACCGTCGAGGAGATCGCCGCCGCCGCTCTGTTCCTGGGCTTCGATGCGAC
>NZ_JACJVI010000068.1 GCF_014237835.1 Rhizobium sp. AQ_MP | reverse complement strand
CCAAGTTTTATCCAGTTTTGAGTTCGCTCCGGCGGTTTTGGGTTGCTGTATTCGGGGCGGTAGCGGCGGGTTGCGGTGCGGAGCCATTCCGGCTGCGCAGCGCCGCATCACGTCGCGGGTTGAGGGTCTGAGCGAACTCGGCCGGTGTCAGCCAGCCGAGACCGGAATGTGGTCGATGATCATTGTAGTCGTTGCACCAGGTTGAGAGCGTTGATCGGGCCTGGTTCAAGGACGAGAAGAGCGTCTCGTTCAGGAGCTCATCCCGCAGTCGGCCATTGAAGCTTTCGATGAAGGCGTTCTGGATCGGCTTGCCCGGCGCGATGTAGTGCCAGTCCAGCTTGACCTGGTCCGTCCATTGCAGGATCGCGTTGCTGGTGAACTCGCTCCCGTTGTCACTGACGATCATCTTAGGCTTGCCACGCTTCTCGATGATCCGATCCAGCTCACGAGCAACCCGACGGCCCGAGAGCGATGTATCGGCGACGAGGCCTAGGCATTCTCTGGTGCA
>NZ_JACJVI010000067.1 GCF_014237835.1 Rhizobium sp. AQ_MP | reverse complement strand
AGTAAGCATCCGGCGAAGGCCGCAGGTCAGGCTGCCTGAGCACTCAGCGTCTTGGGTGTCCAGTTCCACGGCAACAATTGCTCCAGCCTGCTGATCGGCGTGTCGGCAATGTTGGCGAGGACATCCGCCAGCCAGGCTTGTGGGTCTATGTCATTGAGCTTGGCCGTCATGATCAGCGTCGCCATGAAGGCGGCACGATCAGCACCACGATCCGATCCGGCGAAGAGCCATGACTTCCTGCCGAGAGCAAAGCCTCTGAGCGCGCGTTCGGCGGCGTTGTTCGTGAGACAAATTCGGCCATCGTCGAGGAATGACGTAAATCCATCCCAGCGCTTCAGCATGTAGTCGATCGGCTCTGAGACAGGAGAACTGCGCGACAGTTTTAGCCGCTCGGTTTGGAGCCAGTTATGCAGTTCTTCGATGAGTGGCTGGCTGTCTTGGCGGCGGCGCTCCAAGCGCTGCTCGGAGCTAAGGCCGTTGATCTCCCGTTCGATATCGAACAGGGCATCGATCCGTTTG
>NZ_JACJVI010000066.1 GCF_014237835.1 Rhizobium sp. AQ_MP | reverse complement strand
GGCGGCGCTCCAAGCGCTGCTCGGAGCTAAGGCCGTTGATCTCCCGTTCGATATCGAACAGGGCATCGATCCGTTTGGCAGCCTCCAGCGCCATCGGCGAGATCGGTGCGGCTTTGCTGCCACCTTTGGCGTTCGCGGCGATGTCGGCCAGCACGAAGAACTTGCGGCGTGAATGTGCCCAGCAGAGTGCTTGGCGCAGAGGCGCGGGATCGCGATCTGCCTTGAACAGCGGATTGTAGCCGCCATAGGCATCCGCCTGCAGAATGCCGGAGAAGGTCTTCAGATGGCGTTCGGGATGCTCCTGTCGCCGGTCTCGCGATGCGTAGAACAGTGCCGCAGGCGGTGACAGCCCGCCGAACGGCCGATCGTCCCGGACATAGGTCCAGATGCGGCCCGTATCGGTCTTTCCCTTCGCCAGGATGGGCACGGTCGTGTCGTCGCCATGCAGCCGCTCGGCCGCCAGGACATGGGCCTCAATCAACGAATGGATTCGCTTCAGGGCCGCAGCACAAGCGCCAACCTGATCGGCAAGCGTCGACAGGCTGAGGTCGACGCCCTCGCGAGCATAA
>NZ_JACJVI010000065.1 GCF_014237835.1 Rhizobium sp. AQ_MP | reverse complement strand
CGCTCCGCATTGCCATAAGCTCCTTCCTTCTCGACCCACATGGCGGCCGGCAGAATCAGGTCAGCAGACATGGCGGTGATCGTGGGATAGGCATCGGACACGACAATGAAGTTGTCCGGGTTCCTGTAGCCGAGATAGGTCTCGTTGCTGGTATTGGGAGCCGCCTGGACATTGTTGTTGACCTGAACCCAGTAGAAGTTCAGCTTGCCGTCCTTCAGCATCCTGTCTTGTTCTACGGCATGGTATCCCGGTTTGTCGGGAAGAAGACCGTCCGGGAGTTTCCAGATTTCCTCTGCATGATGCCGGTGCTCCGGGTTGGTTACCACCATGTCTGCCGGCAGGCGATGCGCGAAGGTGCCGACTTCGCGCGCCGTTCCACAGGCCGATGGTTGGCCGGTCAGCGAGAAGGGGCCGTTGCCGGGCTCAGAAATCTTCCCTGTCAGCAGATGCAGATTGTAGATCATGTGGTTTGCCCAGACACCGCGCGTGTGCTGGTTGAAACCCATGGTCCAAAGAGACATGACCTTGGTTTCGGGGTTGGCATAGAGCTCGGCGAGTTGCTCCAGAAAGCC
>NZ_JACJVI010000064.1 GCF_014237835.1 Rhizobium sp. AQ_MP | reverse complement strand
GCGGAATCTCGCGCACGTCGAGCTTGAGAATATGATCTTCAACAACAGTCATTCGCTGGCTTTCTTCAATGCAAGTTGCGGGAGTCGCATGCAGCGTAAGCTGCACCGCAGGATACTGAAGCACCGGCGCCTAGGCTTCGTTGTGCTGTAACAAGCAAAACCAGGAAAGCAGTGTTCCTGTTTGCCTTTCGACAACGAAGCGATGGCACCTGGCACTATCGTTAGGGCACCGAACCGGAGCGATACAATGAACACAGAGATTATCCGCCGTTATGGCGAAAGCCGCCTGCCCCGTTACACAAGTTATCCGACGGCGCCCCGCTTCTCGCCCAGTATTGGAGCAGGCACCTATCGTGATTGGCTGGCGAACATCCCCAAAAGCGAACCGGTGTCGCTTTACCTTCACGTGCCCTTCTGTCGATCCATGTGCTGGTATTGCGGCTGCCACACCACGATCACCCAGAAGGACGCACCGATCCTCGACTATCTGACCGTGCTGAAACAGGAAATCAGGCTGGTAGCAAAAGCCATCGGGCGGCGACAGGATGTCAGCGACATTCACTTCGGCGGCGGCACACCCACGATCATGACGCCGGAGGAGTTCCTCGATCTGACTACCACGCT
>NZ_JACJVI010000063.1 GCF_014237835.1 Rhizobium sp. AQ_MP | reverse complement strand
TTGAAACCCATGGTCCAAAGAGACATGACCTTGGTTTCGGGGTTGGCATAGAGCTCGGCGAGTTGCTCCAGAAAGCCCGGATCGGACCCAGTCAGCTCGGCGACTTTTTCCAGGGTGTAGTCTGCGACAAAGGCTTTGAAACTGTCGAAGTCGATCGGCTCCATCTTGGTCGGGTCGCCGGCATTTTTTGCCTTCATTTCAAGCGGATCGTCGGCGCGGAGACCATAGCCGATATCGTCCACGCCCTTCATGAAGGTCGTGTGCGCGCGGACAAAGTCTTCGTTCACCCGACCGGTCGAGATGATGTGATTGGCGATATAGTTCATGATCGCCAGATCCGTGCTCGGCTTGAAGATGATCGGGACGTCGGCCAGATCCATGCTGCGGTGCGTGAAAGTCGAGAGCACCGCGACTTTCACATGCTCGTGGCCCAGGCGCCGGTCTGCAAGGCGTGTCCAGAGGATCGGGTGCATCTCCGCCATGTTGGAGCCCCAGAGCACGAAGGCATCGGCGTGCTCGAAATCGTCGTAGCAGCCCATAGGTTCATCCATGCCGAAGGTCCGCATGAAGGCATACGCGGCGGATGCCATGCAATGGCGGGCATTGGGGTCGAGGTTGTTTGAACGGAA
>NZ_JACJVI010000062.1 GCF_014237835.1 Rhizobium sp. AQ_MP | reverse complement strand
GGCACTCTCATCGTCATCGAACCGGAATGCCAGTGCTCCAGCACGCGGCCTGTTACCAGCCAGAAATCGTATTCCTCATCCGGCGATTCGGCCGGCGGTTCATAGGGAACCGCCAGGATGACCGCGCGTCCATCGGGTTTGCCGTAGAAACGCACCCCTTCGCCGGGCTTGACATAGGGGTCATATCCCTCCCGGTAGCGCCACTTGGTTTCCTTGCCATCGACGACCGGCCAACGAAGGCCCCGTTCCTGATGATAGACGTCGTAGGTCGCCAGATCATGGCCATGTCCGCGCCCAAACTCCGCATATTCCTCGAAGAGGCCCTTCTGGAGATAAAAGCCAAATGCTTCGGCTTCGCGATTGGCATAGTCGGGGTCCACCTCGGAGAGGGGGTATCGGTCCACCTTGCCATTGGCGAACAGCACCTCGAAAAGTGTCTTGCCGCGATAATCAGGGTTTTGCGCCAAGATCTCCTCGGTCCAGACCTCATCCGTCGTGAAGCGTTTGGAAAACTCCACCAATTGCCACAGGTCCGAGCGTGCATCTCCCGGTGCATTGACCAGTTGATGCCAGACATGCGTTCGTCGCTCCGCATTGCCATAAGCTCCTTCCTTCTCGACCCACATGGCGGCCGGCAGAATCAGGTCAGCAGACATGGCGGT
>NZ_JACJVI010000061.1 GCF_014237835.1 Rhizobium sp. AQ_MP | reverse complement strand
GAAATTCCGGTTTGGCAGTTGTCGTGAGGGGATCAGCAAAGGTGAGAAGCGTGGCAATTATTGCCGACCTTCTCAGTGTCCAAGGACACTATGTGCTCGTTGCTGCCATGGCGTTGCCGGCCTTCAGCGGGGAAGAAGCCTTGCTGGAGAGGATGCCGTAAAGCACGTCGCCGATGGCATGAGTGCCCTCGTAGGCAATCACGCCGGAAATCGACACCTCGACGGATGGTCCTGAGAGGACCCATTCGTCTTCATCCATTGCAACATGATAGGGATGGCGGGTCTTAGGCGTCCAGAGGGGATGGATCTTCTGAAACGGTGTATGCACGGTACTGTCCTTCGGGTCCTGAGTGGATTTGAAGGAATGCGCTTGCCACTTAGGATCCCTCAGGCGTCCGCTCGCCCCTCGATCCGACCTTGTTGTACCTGCTGAAAAGCTCACCACACGGAGTCAGGTGATGCAGGCTGCTTCGATCTCTCAATTTAGATTGCTGCCGGTCGTTGCCCGATACCGCGGCTGCGCACATACTTGCCAAAGGTTCACCGCTACCTCACTACGGGTTGAGGAGTGGCGCCGGGAGTTCTTCTTGCAGGGTCTGTCCCGGACGGTGTCGATCACATATCTCATTTACTCAACTTCACCCTTGCAAGTGGCTTCCATTGAGGCGCATTCCGGCTACGGCGCTTGCCG
>NZ_JACJVI010000060.1 GCF_014237835.1 Rhizobium sp. AQ_MP | reverse complement strand
TCCTTCCGCTTCACCTTCACCGCCCGTGACGGCGATGGCGATGTCGCAGAGAGCGGCTTCACTGTCAAAATCATCGATGACAGTCCTGTTCGTGGAGAAGAGGAGCGCAGCCGAGCCGAGGATGAGGCGGTCAACGGTGGCAATGACGAGGATGATGGTCTTTCTCGGGTCGCTGATGGTTCGCTGAACATTCGCTGGGGTGCGGATGATGCTGACAGTGATCTTGGCGGCAATGGTGACCGCTCGGTTGGCTTTGCGAATAGCAGTGTCGGTGTTGTTGGCGCTTATGGGGAGACGCTGACCTCCCTCGGACAGCCGGTCAACTTTACGGTGATCAACGGCATCCTGGTCGGTTACACAGGTGAGGCAGCTCCGACAGACTTCAGTGTCGAGACTGTGTCTGAAAATGTTGTCTTCTACGTGACCCTTTCGGATGACGCCCAGGGCTCCTTTGAGTTCCGTCTTGTGCAGCCGCTCGACCATGCGACGAATGAGGGGACGGGTGTCGAAAACGATCTGTCTTTGACCTTCAACTACACGGCGACGGACAGCGACGGTGACACGATCACGGGCTCGTTCACGGTTGATGTTCAGGACGATGTTGCCTCGATCGGTACGCCGTTTGCGGGCGGTGTCGTCGAGGAAGAACAGCGTCAGGTTGCCGGCGACGGCAATGAGGACCGGGGTGGTGATGGAGACAGAGA
>NZ_JACJVI010000006.1 GCF_014237835.1 Rhizobium sp. AQ_MP | reverse complement strand
GCGAGTGACGGGGCTCGAACCCGCGACCTCCGGCGTGACAGGCCGGCACTCTAACCGACTGAGCTACACCCGCGCATGTCATGGGCTTTCCCCATGTATTCGCTGCGTCAAGCAGCGTGCCCTGGAAGGTTGGAATGGCGCGAGTGACGGGGCTCGAACCCGCGACCTCCGGCGTGACAGGCCGGCACTCTAACCGACTGAGCTACACCCGCGCATTTCCAAATCGGGGTTCAAGGCAATCCCCGTCGAGCGGCTTGCCGTTCGATGAGCGGCTCTCTACGGGGTTCGTCCGGAGGTGTCAAGCAGCATCTAAGACAAAACCGTGACCGTCCGATTTTTTCCCACACCCCTGCCCCGAAGCGCTCCGACGCGCGTTGCTCGCGACAACGCGCCGCAGCCGGAAAACAAGGAAACTGCTGGCTTTTCCACATGGCGACAAACCGCCCATGACAAAAAAACAAAAAATCTGCACAAACGCTCTTGCAGATTTTCCGCGATCCGCATAGATCACGGCCACCGACGCGGCGGACATGATCCGCAAGGCGCACGGGCGATTAGCTCAGTTGGTAGAGCGCTTCGTTTACACCGAAGATGTCGGGAGTTCGAGTCTCTCATCGCCCACCATTTCCTCCCGAATTCGACATGACACCGGTCAGTCTCACGCCTAAACAGGCGGCTTTTGCGTTTTCGCCCCTGGCGATACGCCAAAACGGGCAGAGCCTTTCGGATCCGCCCGTTTCTTTGTTTGGGCCGACGATTCGTGGGCCTCGTTTTGCTCTCAATCCTGAGCGAGCACGATCACCATGTCCTTCTCGGTATAGGCCAGCAGCTCCGAGCGGTTCGGGTTGACGGTGACGCCGCCCAGATTGCGCTCATCGGCGTCCCCTGCCCGCTGGCGGCGGTGGCCGATGGCGATTTCGCCGCGGCGGAGCGCCGAGAGAGCGACCGTAAAGAAGTTCACGGGCTTGGAGATATCCACATAGTCGCTCATCGGGCGCATGTAGATTTCCGAGCCGTCCACATCGAGGAGCTCATCGAAGATCGCGGCCATGAACTCGTTTTCTGAGGCCTGGGCGAGCATCAAGCTGACCAGCTTGTTGCTGACGACGAAATCGTCGGCCCTTGTGACTTCGGCGAGCTCTCGGTTGCGCACATCGGTCATCTCGCTGACGACATTGATGTGCAGGCCGGCCATTTCGGCGATCTTGCGCAGATGAAGCAGCGTGATCAGCGTGCGCGTGTCGGCCGACTGCATCGACATATGGTCGCTATAGCCCAGGACCAGGACGTGGTCATAGGAGGGAATGTCGAGCGCCTCGAGCGCCGAGCGGCTGCTGGTGTCGATGACGACATGCGACACGGCCATGTTGTCACTCGGCAGCGAGAGTGCCGCGATGTCGGCCTCGAATTCCGGGGTGCTGGCAGCGACCGTCAGAACCGATCCCGGAGCGACGTAACGACCGAGTTCGGTGGCGATGATCGGACCTCTGCGATTCCAGCCGAGGATCAGTGTGCGTTCGGCCTTTGCGGGCTGCGGAGAGGGCTGGCGTATCGCAGTCTGGGCAATCTGCGGGGCGCCAGTCCAGGTCTGGATGGAGGCGTCGTCCTCGGCAATGATCACCAACCGTTCGCCCGGCGCGATAACGCGATTCGGTGGCGGGTTCAGGTGGATCTGGCCGTCGTTGTCGCAAAGCCCTATCAGCGTGCTCGTCTCGTAGGACATGACGGCCGCGCCGAAGGGCTTGCCTTCCAGAGCAGGCTGGGGAAGCGTGTAGATCTCGCAGCCGTCGAAATCGAGGAGCTCGGTGTAGACGGCCGAAAGACCAGACTGGCGACTGGTGTGGACCACGATGCGGGAGATCAGATCATCGGCCAGAACCAGCTGAAGCTCCTTGCCACCGACGATTCGCGCGACCTCGGTGTTCTGCGCGTCGCGGATCTCGGCTGCGATCATGTAGGGCTCGGGACGACGCTGCGGGTCGTTCACCAATGCCAGCACCGACTTGATGACCTGGGAGTCCGGGTCGTCACCCTCGGGCGACAGCACGATGATGGAGCGGGAGGTGTGCGGGTTGACGATCGACAGGTCAAAGAGATCGGTCGGGTCGCCGCTGCGGCAGATGATCTTGGTGTTCTTGAGATCACCAACCTTGTCGGCGATCTCCTCCTCCATCTCGACCTTGTCCTTGTTCGCCATGATGACGATTCGCGGACGCTGGCGGCTTTGGTTGGCGATGACGAGTTCCGAGATGACATCGAAAATCGAGGTCGACCAGTTGAGGATGATCGTGTGGTCGCTTTCGAGCACGCGGGAGCGGCCCTTGCGCAATTCGTCGAGCTTGTTTTCGAGACCCGAGCTGATGACACCGATCAAGGCGGAGAAGACGAAGATACCGGCGAGCGTCACCGCCAGTGCCACCAGGCGGAAGCCCCAGCCCTGGTCGCCGCCCATGGTGCCTGCGTCGAAGGTGCGCATCAGAGATTCCCAGGTGCCTTCGATAAAGCTGACCGGTTCGCCACCCTCGGGTGCGATGCCGGTCACAGCGAGGAAGGCGCCGGCCAGCGTTATGACCACCAGGGAGATGAGAGCGAGCCAGCCGATCAGGGCAATCGCACCCCCGGCCATGCTCTTGTCGAACTCATAGCGCAACCGTGCGCGCCAGCTTGCACTTGTCTTATTCGTCATATCTTGAACCATCGATGACTTCGGAAAGTCCCGAATTCGCAGGAGGTTCGTAAAGAATCAATGAGAATGACGGTCGGCTGCACCAATCGACCCTGAAAAAGTCACGCCAGTGTGAGCAAAATGTCAACAGGGCGTGATTCACGGCGTCAACCTAAAGAAAAGGCCCGCAATTTTTCGATCGCGGGCCCTTCATGCCATTGGCGTTTCTGACGATCACTTGCCGCCGATGGGCCGCGTCGCAGCGGCCTTTTCAACCATGGCCGTCACTTCCGCACGGCGGGCACCCTGAAGCGGCATTCGCGGCATGCGGACGCGCTCGGAGCCGCGGCCCATGATCTGCTCGGCGAGCTTGATCGACTGGACGAGGTCGTGCTCGGCATCGAGATGCA
This sequence comes from Rhizobium sp. AQ_MP, assembly GCF_014237835.1. Lineage (GTDB taxonomy): Bacteria > Pseudomonadota > Alphaproteobacteria > Rhizobiales > Rhizobiaceae > Allorhizobium. Next base: position 170,917 of record NZ_JACJVI010000006.1, on the reverse strand, counting down.
GGAGCGGCATGAACCAGCGGTAGATTCGGCGGGCTTCCATCCAGTCGCCGCGGTCGGCGGCAGCCACCAGGGCGACCGATTCGGCCGGGAAGGCGCTGGTGAGGCCGGAGACCCAGCCCTTGGCGCCGAGCATCAGGCCTTCCAGCGCCACGTCGTCGAGGCCGGCGAAGATGTCGTAGCGGTCACCGAAGGCGTTGATCAGGTCGGTGAAGCGGCGCGGATCCGGCGCGCTTTCCTTGACGGCCTTGATGTTCTTCACGCCGTCGAGTGCTTCCAGCACTTCCGAACCGATGTTGACACGGTAGGCCGGCGGGTTGTTGTAGAGCATGATCGGCAGGCCTGTCGCCTCGGCCACCGTCTTGAAATGGGCAACCAATTCATGCGGCTTGGGCACATAGACCATGGCCGGGAGAACCATCAGGCCATCAGCGCCGATCTTTTCGGCGTCCCGGGCATAGGCGCTCGCGCGGCGGGTGTCGAATTCCGACACGCCTGTGACGACAGGCACGCGGCCATTCACCACTTCGACGGCGGCCTTCAGGATGGTGCGCTTCTCTTCCGGATCAAGCGAATTGTTCTCGCCGCAGGTGCCCATGACGATCAAGCCGTTGACACCGTCGTTGACGAGGGCGTCCAGCACCCGCTGCGTGGCGTCGATGTCGACGGACAGATCTTCATGGAATTGAGTCGTTGCGGCGGGGAAAACGCCGTGCCAGCCGGTGGTCATGGGAAGCTCCTGTTGATGACGCGAATTCACCGTATACAGTTTGTCGACAAATGCAAGGGCCCTATGTAAGCATTCTCTGATTGATCTGACTTGATCAAAGGTCAGGCAGTTCGGCAGCGGCCTTGATGTTGCGGGCGACGTAGTCCTGGATCTGGCGAACGATCTGGTCGGCATGGGCAATCGACAGCCTGTCTGCCTCTTCCACATCGCTGGAGCGGATCGCCTCGATGATCTTCTCGTGTTCCTCGACATAGCGGCGCGGCAGGCGGTCGTCGAAAGTGGAGTAATAGAGCCTCAGGATACGGCGGCCCTCGTCGAGCAACCGGGCGAAGAAGGCGGTGTAATAGGGATTGCCGGCCCTTTCGGCGATCGCGACATGAAATTCTCTGTTCGCCTCGATCATGGCGAAGGCGTCCTGCGCCTCCACAGCGCGGGCAAAGGCTTGCTGGTGCCGGGTGATCTCCACCATCCAGGCATCGCCGGAGCGTTGCGCGGCCCCGCGAGTCGTGACGCGATACATCAGGCAGAGCGCTTCGAAATAGGTCGGTAGGCCGGAGAAATCGATGACCGCAACGATGGTGTTGCGGTTTGGCAGGCTGGTGACCAGCCCGTCCGACGTCAGGCGGAGCAGCGCCTCGCGAATCGGAGTGCGGGACATGCCGAAATGTTCGGAGAGGCGCGTCTCATCCAGCGGACTGCCGGGGGCGCGCTCCATGGTCAGGATCTCGTGGCGTAGCGCCTTGTAGACCGATTCGGTGCCGGAGCCCCGGGCGCGGTGCCCCTCGCCTTTCGGGTTCTCGGTCTCGGCGCCCGTTCCGTCATCCATGCCCATGCGTCTTCCTGCGTGCAGCTCTCGTCTCACCTGCAGCACAGCGGTGAACGGCGGGCAAAGTCAAGGGCGGTGACAGGCGGCGGTCTCGCTCAAGGCCCGGGCCGAGACGGTCAGGCGAGCTGCCCCTGTGGCGCCTCGTCGTTCCACAGAAGCGGGTTCCAGGCCAGTTCCGGTGGCACCGCATGCAGGAGCGTGCGGGCCGGATAGGCCGAGCGCGGACGCTTGCCGAGCGGCACCAGTGAAAAGCCGTGGCGCGTCATCTCGTCCTCATCGAAGACGTTTCGCAGATCGACGACCACGGGGGTTTTCATGGCCTGGCGGAGGCGTGGCAGATCAAGCGAGCGGAACTGGTCCCATTCGGTGACCAGCACGATGGCATCGGCGCCCTCGGCCGCATCATAGGCATTGAGGCGATACTTCACCGCTCCCAGCACCGATCGGGCAGCATCCATGCCGGCGGGGTCATAGACACGGACATCGGCGCCGCCATCGAGCAGTGTACGGACGATGGCGATGGAGGGCGCTTCCCGCATGTCGTCGGTATTGGGTTTGAAGGTCAGGCCAAGCACGCCGATCTTCTTGCCGAGCACGCTGCCGTCGCAGGCATTGATCACCCGGCGGCCCATGGCGCGCTTGCGGTTCTCGTTGATGGCAACGGTGGTTTCGACCAGCTTCAGGGGACGGTCGTAGTCCTGGGCTGTTTTGACGAGAGCGAGCGTATCCTTGGGGAAACACGAGCCACCGAATCCCGGGCCGGCCTGGAGGAACTTGTCGCCGATGCGGCGATCCATGCCCATGCCCTTGGCCACCTTCTGGACGTCGGCGCCGAGCTCTTCGCAGAGGTCGGCCACTTCGTTGATGAAGGTGATCTTCATCGCGAGGAAGGCGTTGGAGGCGTATTTGATCAGTTCGGCGGTGCGGCGCTCACAGAAGTAGAGAGGCGTTTCCTTGAGGTCGAGCGCCTCGTAGATGTCGCGCATGACATCGGTGGAGCGCTCGTCATCGGAGCCGACCACGATTCTATCAGGGCGGCGGAAATCGGCAATTGCGGCCCCTTCCCTCAGGAATTCGGGATTGGAGACGACCGTCAGATCCTTTTGCGCGAATTCTTCGCGGAAGATGCGCTCGATCTCATCGCCCGTACCGACGGGAACCGTCGACTTCGTGACCACGACGGTAAAGCCGCTCGCGGCAGCGGCGATTTCGCGGGCGGCGGCATAGACGTGGCTAAGGTCAGCGTGACCATCCACGAGGCGGGAGGGTGTGCCGACCGCAATGAAGACCGCATCGGCCGCCGCGACGGGACCCGCGAGATTGCCGGAGAAGCGCAGGCGACCGGCGGCGCGGTTCTCGGCGATGATCATCTCCAGGCCGGGCTCGTAGATCGGCACCTGGCCGGCCTCGAGCGCGTGGATCTTGTCGAGGTTCTTGTCGACGCAGACAACGTCGTGGCCGAGCGCTGAGAGGCAGGCTCCGGATACGAGCCCGACATATCCCGAACCGATCATGACAATGCGCATCCGTGATCCTTCCCGCAGAGAATCAAGCTTCCACTGAACGGGGTCACATTTGCTCAAACACACGACGTCCCGATGACAGGCACGATGGAGCATTCGTGCAATAGCTAATCGGGCAAGGGCCGAGCGGCGCCTTTTCAGGTTGTCAGGCTCTCGCGCAGCCTGCGATGCTCCGCCTCGTCGAGGGAGAAATTCCACATGAGCGCAATGGCCGCGAGCTTGGGCAGGATGGGCAGGAAGGCGTAAAGCGCCGTCAGCGCCGTCAGAGCCTCCGGCGTCTGGGTGGCCGTCTGGTCGCCGACGAAGCCGGCAAGGTCGAGCAGTGGGAAGACGACACCGGCGGACAGCGCCACGGCAAGCTTGGTGATGAAGCTCCAGGCGGCGAAGTAGAGGCCCGAGCGCTGCTCGCCCGAGGAGACGGTGTCGTTGTCGATGACATCGGCCTGTATGGCGGGCGGAAGGGTGAGATCGAAGCCGAGCAGCAGGCCGGTGATGATGCAGACGATTGTGAAGGCGAAAACATCGCCCTCGCCCAGGAAGCCGGCCACCGAAAACACCGCGCAGGCGAGAATCATGGCGAAGCACCAGGCACGGTGCTTGCCGAGGCGTTTGGCGGTGGCAACCGCGAGCGGCACGCCTGCGATGGCGCAGAGGAAATAGGTGAAGAGCAGCGGTCCCTGCATGGCCGGCGCATCGAGTCGCTGGCCGACGAAATAGATGAAGAGCGAGGCGGGGATCGCGTTGGCGAAGCTATTGAGCAGGAAGGCAGAGGCGAGCCGCAGGAAAGGACCATTGGCTTTCAAATGCTGGAAGCCCTCCCGCAGAGAGAGCTTTCGCTGGGACAGATCCGTCGGCTCAGGCACCCTGATGACGGCCAGAAGCCCGGCGAGCGGCAGCGTGACGGCGATGAAGACGGCGATCCAGGCCAGCCCATGGAAACCGACGGCCGTATCGAGGCCGCCAACAAATGGAAGGGTGATGGCGATCAGGGAACCGATCAACGTTGCGCCTTCCCGCCAGGCAGACAGCTTGACCCGCGCCTGGTAGCCGGTCGCCAGTTCGGCACCCCAGGCAGTGTAGGGCAGAAGCGACCATGTTGCGCCGATCGAGAGCGTTACGCCCCAGAAGGCCAGGTAACCGACGCCGGCGTCCTGCGGCGGCCAGAAGAGCATGAAGGCGGCAAGGGCAGTGAGCGGCGTCGAGATGACGAAGAAGAAGCGACGCCGGCCGTACCGCGACCGGACGCGGTCGGACAACCAGCCGAACAGGGGATCGGTGATTGCATCGATGAGGCGGATGCCAAGCAGAAGCGTGCCGATGGTCGCCAAGGACAGGGCGAAATGATCGGCATAGAAAGACGGCACCACGATGTAGAAGGGCAGCGCGATGGCCGCGAGCGGGATCGCCGGCAGGGCATAGAAGGCAAGGCGCGACGACGGCGGGGCCTGGTCTGACATGGGGATCCGATCAATGAACTGTCTGAAGACGTCTACGGCTTGGCGTCGCTTGCGGTTTTGCCCGTGCGGCGGCAGCGCTCGGAGCAATAGACGACATTCTCCCAGTCCCGCTCCCATTTCTTACGCCAGGCAAAGGGTTTGCGACAGACGGGACAGGTCTTCTGGGGCAAATCGCCCTTGCGGATCATCTTGGGCATGCGGGGCTCTTTGCTGATTTCACTCCCCATTTCGCAGGAGCGGGGACGGTGGATCACTTGACGCGATCAGAGTGGTTGAAGCTTGCCACCCCCTGCCCCACTTGCTAGCTCGAAACCGCAATCACGGGAGAGACAGCACGATGCGAGAACATAAATTCGGCCGGACGGAATTCACCGTCAGCGATATCGGCTTCGGCGCCTGGCAGATCGGTGGATCATGGGGCGAAGTGTCCGAAGCAGACGGCCGTGCGGCGCTGAATGCGGCGCTCGATGCCGGCATGACCTTCATCGATACGGCAGACGTCTATGGCGATGGTCGCTCGGAAAAGATCATTGCAGAGGTCCTGAAGGCGCGTGGTGGCAAGCGGCCGATGGTGGCGTCCAAGGCCGGTCGGAGGCTCAACCCGCATGTGGCCGACGGCTACACCAAAGCGAATATCGAGGCCTTCATTGATCGTTCGCTGAAGAACCTCGACATCGACAGCCTTGATCTCGTGCAGTTGCACTGCCCGCCGACCGATGTCTACTATCGTCAGGAGATGTTTGAGGGTCTTGAGGAGATCCGCAAAGCCGGCAAGATCAAGCATTATGGCGTGTCGGTCGAAAAGGTAGAGGAAGCACTGAAGGCAATCGAATATCCGGGCGTCGTCTCGGTGCAGATCATCTTCAACATGTTCCGCCAGCGTCCCGCCGGTTTGTTCTTCCAGGAAGCCAAACGCCGCAACGTCGCCGTCATCGCGCGCGTGCCGCTGGCTAGCGGTCTTCTGTCCGGCAAGATCACGGCGGCCACGCAGTTTGCCGCAGAAGACCACCGCAACTTCAACCGCAATGGCGAAGCCTTCGATGTCGGCGAGACCTTTGCCGGTGTGCCCTTCGAGACCGGCCTTGCAGCCGTCGAGGAAGTCCGGAAGCTGGTGCCCGCTGGCGCCTCGATGGCGCAGTTTGCGCTGCGCTGGATCCTGATGCACGAGGCCGTCACGGTCGTCATCCCCGGCGCCCGCAATGGCGAGCAAGCGAAGGCCAATGCGGCGGCTTCCGACCTCGCGGCCCTGTCTGCGGATGTTATGGCGGCATCGCGCGAGGTCTACGAGCGGCTGATCGCGCCGCATGTGCATCACCGCTGGTAGACGCGAAAGGGTTCAGAGAAGAGGCCGGGTGAGCGATCACCCGGCCTCTTCTGTTTCAGAACGAGGATCTGTCGATCAGTTGGTGCCCTGCAGGTTCACTTCCCAGAACAGGGTCTCACCGGACGAATCATCCACGCCGTCATTGTCGGTCACGGCGAAAGCCTTGCCAGAGGCGTCGAAGGCGAAGCCTTCGAGCTTGTCGACGACATAGCCATTGGTGGCGGCCTTCAGGTTCGGGATGAAGTCGTGGACTTCTTCCTTGACGACGGTCGGCAGGGCTTCCCCGAGCTTGGCAGGTTTCAGATCGGCGATGGCGACGCGGTAAAGCTTCTTGAGCTTGGCGTTGTCACCGATCTGGTTGTCGCGCTCGACGATATAGACATGGTCACCGTGGGCGGTGATTTCCGAGAGGCCAATCCAGCCATCACCGGCCTTTTCCAGCGGATAGCGCACGGCGCCCCATTCCTTGGACTTCGGGTTGTAGGAGACGAGCTTGACCGTGCCCTTCTCATCGTCACCCCATTCGCGCTGCACGGCCATCCAGAGCGTCATCTCATCACCCGTGCCGACGGAGGTGATGCCTTCGAGACCGAAGCGCGTCTGGCCCGCCAGAAGCTCAACGGGCAAGCCGACTTCGGCCTTGATCTCGCCCTTGGCATCGACGTGGAAGAGGCCATGGCCGACGAGCTTTGCCGGATCGCCTTCAGAGGCCAGCCAGAAGCCGCCTTCGCCATCAAGCGTGATGCCTTCGATATCGAGCTTCTGGGCCGCTGCACCGGCACGGGTGATCGGCAGAGCCGACGTGATGGCGGCCGGCTTCTGCGTCGCATCGATCGTGAAGATCGAGGGCTGCATGCCGTAGAAGCTGTCATTGACGGCATAGAGCGTTCCTGCCTTTTCGGCGTCGCCGACGAGGCCCGACAGAGCACCCCAGCCGATCGGCGCGCCATCGACCACGGCCGACTGGATCATCGGATAGGCCGGCGTGCCTTCTGCCAGTTCGTAGAGCATGACATGCGAGCGTGGACCGCCATCTTCGCCGAGATCGACTTCGTTGGCGGTAACCAGCAGGTTGCGTGAGGGGATCGCGACCGCGCCTTCCGGCGAGACACCCGACGGGAGAAGCTGGGTCAGCTCAGGCTCGGCACCGGTATCCTTGTAAACACCGACGATCGAGGAACGCTCGGACAGCACGAAGAAATAGTTCTGCTCGCCGAAGGTTGCGGCTTCCAGACCTTCCGGCTCGATGCCCTTGGAGCGGGCACGCTTGTCCGGGAAATGGCCGATCTGTGCGATCGCCATTTCCAGCGAGGCGCCCGATTCGTAGGCCACCTTGCCGGTCTTGTCGAAGATGGTGAAGCTGCGCGAGCCACCGTTCCAGTCGCCTTCATTGGCAACGACGAGGCGATCGTCGCCGAGCCATTTCACGGCATCCGGCTCGCGCGGAACGCCTTCCTTGGTTCCGGTAAACTTCAGAGCGCCGTCGGACTTGGTATCAATGCCCGTGAGATCGACGGTGCCGGCCGAGAAGTGGGCCTTCACCTCGCCGGTCTTGCCGTCGACGATGGCGATATGGTTGTTTTCCTGCAGCGTGACGGCGATTTCGCCGAGGCTGTTGATCGCGACGAATTCCGGCTCCGGATCCTCCGGGGCGACGTCTGCGAGACCAGTCAGAGCAACGCGCTTGATCGAGCCGCAATCGGCAGTGCCATCCTTCAGCGAAACGATCACGAGGTCGCCGGCCGGCATCTGCGGCAGGGCCCCGTCATTGACGTCCTCGTCACGCTCGTTTTCGATCGCGATCGCGACGAAAGAGCCATCCTTGGCCACGGCAACGGAATCAGGCTGGCCGCCGATGTCGCAGGTCGCGTCGATCGCCTTGGAGGCGATGTCGACGACGGCGAGCTTGCCCGAGGGCTTGTCCTTGCTTTCCGACGTGTTGACGCCGACCAGGACCTTGGGTCCGGCGACCGCCACCGAAGTGGGCTCGCCGTCCATCATCAGCGCGCCGGCAGCCTTCGGAGCCTTGGCGTCGGTGATGTCGATGAAGCCGATACCGCCGAGCGGGCTGTCGGAATAGATCAGCGTATTGCCGTCTTCCGAGGCGGTGACGATTTCGGCCGAGGTGGTTGTCAGCTTGTCCTTGTCAGCCGGCAGGTTTGCGGCGACGGGGAATGTGGCGATGCGGTTGAAAACCTGTCCTGCCGAGGCCGGCAGGGCCACGGATGCAAAGAGCGCCGCCGTCAGGGCGACGCGGGAGAGACCATGGGTCATCGGGAAACCTCCAGTATCCAGAAATGGAACAGGAGGTTTTTGGGGCAGTCCGGTGACAGTCGGATGACAGTTGGATGTCGATCCGACGATTCATCCGATCAGGAAGCCGGTGAGGCTTCCTTCCCCGCTTCGCGCAGCATCAGGAAGAGCGAAGCACCCAGGATCAGCAGCGCGCCGAGCCAGAGGTAACCGCTCGGGGCATAACCGAAGACCAGCCAGCCGGCAAAGACGTTGAGCGGCAGCTTGAGATCGTCAAAGGGCTGCACATAGGCCGCATCGGCAGCGTTGTAGGCGAGCGTCAGCAGATACTGGCCGATCGCTGTCAACAGACCTGCGGCGAGAAGCAGCCAGAGCGCCAGACCTTCGGGCACGGCAAAGCCCGAGGCTGCGGCAAGGCCGAAGTTGATCGGTGTCAGCAGCACCAGCAGCCAGACGGTGACGGTCTCCGGTGCTTCATAGTGGGTGAGGTTCTTCATGATCAGCGAGGAACCTCCCCAGAGCAGCGCCGACAGCACCGGCAGCAGGGCCGCCAGCGTGAAGCTGTCGGACCAGGGCTGCAGGATGATCATCGCGCCGATGAAGCCGATCAGCGTGGCGAGCCATCGGTCACGACCGACAGTCTCGCCGAGGAAGAGACGTGCGCCGATGATGATGAAGAAAGGCGAGGTCATGACAAGCGCAATCGCCTGCCAGATGGGCACGGTTGCAAGCCCCATCACCCAGGCCTGCACACCAAAGGCAGCGAGCAAGACGCGAAGAATGTGACGGACTGGATAGGCCGTCTTCATCGCCTTCAGGCCCAGCCGGAAGAGCAGCGGCAGCGAGAGGACGAGGGCGAAGCCATATTGCCAGAAGGCAGTCGAAGCCGGCGGAAAGCCGAGCGTCATGGCGAGCCACTGGGTAACGACGTTGAGTGCGGCGAAGGCAACACCTGCCAACACCATGAAACCGGCGCCGACAACGGCCCGGGAACTCAAGAGCGATACGGAGCTCTGATTCATGTCCTGTTTCCTTTTCCCAAGGACCAACACAAACCAGGACAGATGAGGACAACGAAAACCGAACCCGGACGGGCACGGACCTGCGCAGCAGCACCCCCGGTCATCCGCATGACACGGACGGGAGCGCTACCTGACCTCATTCTCTTTCATCCGGACTTTAACCGTCGGCTCCGGAATCACACCGGATCTGCTGACCCTGCCCCTCCCCTTCAGGAAGGCCAGGCGCTCGCGGGCTTGGAGTTTCCTCCTTACCGCCGGTGGGGAGTTTCACCCCGCCCTGAGAACGAATGCCGGACAATCCGGCCTCACAGAAATATGACAGCTCCTGCTGTGACGCAAGACGCGCAAAAAGAAAGCCCGGCACTCAGGCCGGGCTAACCAGGGTGTCAGCTGACCATCGGCACCGCAGGGTGGCGACGGTCACGACGGATCAGCTGTTGACAGCGTCCTTCAGGCCCTTGCCGGCCGTGAACTTCGGAACGTTGCGAGCCGGGATATCGACTTCAGCGCCGGTGGACGGGTTGCGGCCCTTGGAGGCTTCGCGACGGGCGACGGTGAAGGCGCCGAAGCCGGCGAGGCGAACGTCGCCGCCGTTCTTCAGTTCAGCCTGAACCGTTTCAAAAACGGCGTCGACGGCAGAGGCCGCGTCAGCCTTGGTCAGGCCAGCCTTCTCGGCGACCGCGGATACGAGTTCGTTCTTGTTCATGTTTCCACCCTTTCTGATTGGTATGAAACGACTCAAAAGTTCAAGTCGGGCGGAGAATACGATTGCTTCTGCCCTTCGCAACTCAAAAGCACCCGAAAGGCCCGGAAAACAAGCCGTTTGAGGGACTTTTCACAAAAAAGGCTGGCAAATCTGCCAGCCTTTTCGTCGGTTTTGGAGCTTTGTGGCCCACTTATGGCAAAACTGCCTCAGTGAGCGACCGTAGCGCCCGATTCATCGACCCCTTCGACGACGCCAATGGCCGGCGTTTCGACGGTTCCGTCCCATTCAATCGGTTCAGGCACGCGAACCAGCGCATGACGGATGACCTCGCCCATACGGGATACCGGGATGATCTCCATGTTGTTTTTCACGTTGTCCGGGATGTCTGCCAGATCCTTGGCATTTTCTTCCGGGATCAGAACCTTCTTGATGCCACCACGCAGTGCTGCAAGGAGCTTTTCCTTGAGACCACCGATCGGCAGGACGCGACCTCGCAGGGTCACCTCTCCGGTCATCGCGATATCCTTCGAGACCGGGATACCGGTCATGATGGAGACGATGGCGGTTGCCATGGCGATACCGGCAGACGGACCATCCTTAGGGGTTGCACCTTCCGGTACGTGGACGTGGATGTCGGACTTGTCGAAGCGCGGCGGTTCGACACCGAAGTCGACGGCGCGCGAGCGGACATAGGATGCCGCAGCCGAAATCGATTCCTTCATCACGTCCTTCAGATTGCCGGTCACCGTCATGCGGCCCTTGCCGGGCATCATGACGCCTTCGATCGTCAGAAGTTCGCCGCCGACCTCGGTCCAGGCGAGACCGGTGACAACACCGACCTGATCCTCGCCCTCGGCTTCGCCATGGCGGAAGCGCGGGACGCCGAGATAATCGGCAATGTTCTTCTCGGTCACTTCGACCGACTTGACCTTGCCCTTGATGATCTCGGTCACGGCCTTACGCGCGAGCTTCATGAGTTCGCGCTCGAAGGAGCGGACGCCGGCTTCGCGTGTATACTGCTGGATCACCGCCAGGATCGCCTTGTCCGACACGGAGAATTCCTCCGGACGCAGGGCGTGTTCCTTGATCGCCTTCGGCATCAGGTGCCGCTTGGCGATTTCGAGCTTCTCATCCTCGGTGTAGCCGGCGATCCGGATGATTTCCATGCGGTCCATCAGCGGACCCGGGATGTTCAGCGTGTTTGCGGTCGTGACGAACATGACATTCGACAGATCATATTCCACTTCGAGATAGTGGTCCATGAAGGTCGAGTTCTGTTCCGGATCCAGCACCTCGAGCAGAGCCGAAGACGGGTCGCCGCGGAAGTCCATGCCCATCTTGTCGATCTCGTCGAGCAGAAAGAGCGGGTTCGACTTCTTGGCCTTCTTCATCGACTGCACGATCTTGCCGGGCATCGAGCCGATATAGGTGCGGCGGTGACCACGGATCTCGGCCTCGTCACGCACACCACCGAGCGCCATGCGCACGTATTCGCGTCCGGTCGCCTTGGCGATCGAGCGGGCGAGCGAGGTCTTGCCGACGCCGGGAGGGCCGACGAGGCAAAGGATCGGGCCTTTGAGCTTCGTCGCGCGGGCCTGGACGGCGAGATACTCGACGATGCGCTCCTTGACCTTGTCCAGGCCGAAATGGTCCTCGTCGAGGATCTTCTCGGCGGCGTTCAGATCGATCTTGACCTTGGACTTCTTGCCCCAGGGCAGACCGAGCAGCCAGTCGAGATAATTGCGCACGACCGTGGCTTCCGCCGACATCGGGCTCATGTGACGCAGCTTCTTCAGCTCCGCATCGGCCTTTTCCTTGGCTTCCTTGGAAAGCTTGGTCTTGGCAATGCGCTCTTCCAGTTCGGCCATCTCGTCACGGCCGTCTTCGCCGTCGCCGAGTTCCTTCTGGATCGCCTTCATCTGTTCGTTGAGGTAGTACTCGCGCTGGGTCTTCTCCATCTGGCGCTTGACGCGCGAGCGAATGCGCTTTTCGACCTGGAGAACCGAGATCTCGCCTTCCATGAAGCCGAGCGCCTTTTCAAGGCGCGTCTTGACGCTCACCGTTTCCAGCATTTCCTGCTTTTCGGTGATCTTGATGGAGAGATGCGACGCCACCGTGTCGGCGAGCTTCGAGTAGTCCTCGATCTGGCTCGCGGCGCCCACGACCTCCGGAGAGATCTTCTTGTTCAGCTTGACGTAGTTTTCGAACTCGGACACCACCGAGCGGGACAGCGCCTCGATCTCGACCGCGTCCTCAGCCGGTTCGGCGAGAATGCGGGCCTTGGCTTCGTAGTAGTCCTCGCGGCCGGTGTAGCTTTCGACCTTGGCGCGGGCGCGCCCTTCGATCAGCACCTTCACGGTGCCGTCGGGCAGCTTCAGGAGTTGCAGGACGTTTGCGACGGTGCCGACTTCGTAGATGGCATTGGGTGCCGGATCATCGTCACTGGCATTGATCTGCGTGGCCAGCATGATCTGCTTGTCGGAGCCCATCACCTCTTCGAGAGCGCGGATGGACTTCTCACGGCCGACGAACAGCGGGACGATCATGTGCGGGAACACCACGATGTCGCGCAGAGGAAGCACCGGATAGGTGTTCACCTCGTTTGCTGCAGACGTATTCGTCATTTCACTTCCTTTCCAACGTCCCGAAACCGGGACACCATGCCGACCCAGAAGAGGCGTCAGGCATATTTCTTGCTCCTCCAACAAGTGGAGTGGCGAACTCGCCAATTCAAGCCTGCCGCCCTGCGGGGCGCCGAATCTGTGACGCCAGCATGACAAATCTTGCCGGTTTTACCACTAGCTTCCGGACCTGATGCGAACCATGCGCGTCACTTCGTCGCCAGGCTGGCGCTGGTCGTTCGCATGGGGATCGGGGACACAGGCTAAGCGGCAAGAGCAACGCAACACACAGGCGTTCATACCGTCCCTATTTCTAGCCCAATCCGGGCCGCTGACAACAGCGGTTTACAGCAAAATCGGGCTTAGGCCCGGAAAATTCCAAACCAGCCGAACAGACTGCCGCTCAAACGAAAAGAGCCCGCCGAAGGCGAGCTCTTTTGTCCTTGGCAGATCGCCGTCATCAGGCGGAGGCGTTGGCCTTCTCTTCCTGACGGTCGGCATAGATGTAGAGCGGGCGGGAATTGCCGTTGACGACGTCGTCGGAAATGACGACTTCGCGAACGCCTTCCAGTTCCGGCAGTTCGAACATCGTGTCGAGCAGGATCTTTTCCATGATCGAGCGAAGACCACGCGCGCCGGTCTTGCGGGTGATCGCCTTGCGGGCAATCTCGCGCAGGGCGTCCTCGTGGAAGGTCAGCTCGACGTCTTCCATCTCGAACAGGCGCTGATACTGCTTGACGAGCGCGTTCTTCGGCTCCGACAGGATCTGGATCAGCGCATCCTCATCGAGGTCTTCGAGCGTTGCCAGAACCGGCAGACGACCGATGAATTCCGGGATGAGACCGAACTTGACCAGATCTTCCGGCTCCAGTTCGCGCAGGACTTCCCCGACGCGACGATCGTCTTCCGCCTTGACGGTCGCACCGAAGCCAATGGAGGTCTTCTCGCCACGGGCGGAGATGATCTTGTCGAGGCCGGCAAACGCACCGCCGCAGATGAACAGAATGTTCGTCGTGTCGACCTGCAGGAATTCCTGCTGCGGGTGCTTGCGGCCGCCCTGCGGCGGAACAGATGCAACCGTGCCTTCCATGATCTTCAGCAGTGCCTGCTGGACGCCCTCGCCCGACACGTCGCGGGTGATCGAGGGGTTGTCCGACTTGCGGGAGATCTTGTCGACTTCGTCGATGTAGACGATGCCGCGCTGGGCGCGCTCGACGTTATAATCGGCGGCCTGGAGCAGCTTCAGGATGATGTTTTCGACATCTTCACCGACATAACCGGCTTCGGTGAGCGTCGTGGCGTCGGCCATGGTGAAGGGGACGTCGATAATGCGGGCCAGCGTCTGGGCAAGATAGGTCTTGCCGCAGCCGGTCGGGCCGACAAGCATAATGTTCGACTTCGCCAGTTCCACGTCGCCGCCCTTCGAGGCGTGCGACAGACGCTTGTAGTGGTTGTGCACGGCCACCGACAGGATCTTCTTCGCCTGCTTCTGGCCGATGACGTATTCGTCGAGGATCTTGATGATGTCCTGCGGCGTGGGAACGCCGTCGCGGGACTTGACCATCGAAGATTTGTTCTCTTCGCGGATGATGTCCATGCAGAGTTCGACGCATTCATCGCAGATGAACACCGTCGGTCCGGCAATCAGCTTGCGGACCTCGTGCTGGCTCTTGCCGCAGAAGGAACAATAAAGGGTATTCTTGGAGTCACCGCCGTTGCTTCCGCTGACCTTGCTCATGTCTTTATCCTTCCAGCACGCCGCGCCACCGCAGTCACGGCAGGGCGGTCACTCACACTGTCCGGTTTCCGCCGCCGCCTTTGGTGGAAACCTCTTCCGATCCGGAGCTACTAGCCGACCCGACCCATGTCGGAGCGGCGGCAACGAAAACTCTCAGTCTCGGCAGACTATGTCACAAAGATTCAACATAGCCTTAATCTAACTATTAGCGCTTTTGCGCCGAGATTAAACCCCGCTTCAGATCACGTCTGCCGTGTCCGGCAAACATCCCCGGGCGGGGCAGTGCATTATGCCGAAGGTGCAGCACCTTCGATTTCTGCACGCGAGGTCAGGATACGGTCGATCAGACCCCAGTCCTTGGCTTCGCTGGATTCCATGAAGTGGTCGCGATCAAGCGTGGTTTCGACCTCTTCATAGGTGCGACCCGTGTGCTTGACGTAAACCTCGTTCAGACGACGCTTCATCTTAATAATGTCACGAGCGTGGCGTTCGATATCGGAAGCCTGGCCCTGGAAGCCGCCGGAAGGCTGGTGAACCATGATCCGCGAGTTCGGGGTCGCAAAACGCATGCCCTTCTCACCGGCGGCGAGCAGCAGCGAACCCATCGACGCGGCTTGGCCGATGCACAGCGTCGACACGGCCGGGCGGATGAACTGCATGGTGTCGTAGATCGCCATGCCTGAGGTGACGACGCCGCCGGGCGAATTGATGTAGAGCGCGATTTCCTTCTTCGGGTTTTCGGCTTCGAGGAAGAGAAGCTGGGCGCAGACGAGCGAGGCCATGGTGTCTTCGACCGGGCCCGTCAGGAAGATGATCCGCTCCTTCAGCAGTCGGGAGAAGATATCGTAGGAGCGCTCGCCACGATTGGTCTGCTCGACGACCATCGGCACCAGAGCGAGAGCGGTATCAACGGGATTTCTCATGTCGGTCCTTTTCAAGCCTCTCCCCGGCACATCCGGTGGCGGGAATCACGTAATCTCTGTCAATCCCTACATAGAGTGTCCGCACCCAGACATTCAAGACACGAGGACGGGATATCCTTAATGGTCGGAACACGCGGTAAGTCGTGTCAACCCGGGAAAATCGGGCATTTCCTGAGGAGAGCCGTCGTGCGACACCACTCCGCACACAAGATGACGCTAACTTGGTGAAATTTCGGTAATCGGTTTTCGCTGCGGCCGGGTCCATGGCGGTTTATGGCCTCGACATTCTAGGGACTGGTTAACCAGTCTCCGCCATGGTTCGGGCGATATACTTTTGATTGTTTCAGGAACTCCGATCGTGATCGACGTGAAGACCGCGTTTCTGCTCTGGGTCATCCAGGCCGGAACGCTGGCGATTTTGCTATTTGCCATATGGCTTCATGCCCGCGACCAGCGCCATTTCCTCTGGTTCGGCCTCGGCTTTTTGCTTCAAGCCGTGGGGCTTGGCATGGTCGGCCTGAGGGACCAGATCCCTGCCGTCATCTCCATTCATGTCGGCAATACGCTGTCGCTTCTCGGTTTCGTATGCTGGGGGCAAGCGCTTTGCGCCTTCGACGGACGCAGAGTTCCCGCCTATGTGGCTCTGCCCGCCGCCATCTGGGTTGGAGGTAATGCCGTGCCCATGCTCACCGCAGAGCTCGGCTACCGAATGGCAATCTACAATACTGCGGCAGCGGCCGGGCTGGTGGCGCTGGCGGCGATCACGCTCACCGGGACCTTCTCCACGCGGCGATACCGGCGCATGCTTGGAACAGTCTGGTTCCTGCAGGCTGGCGCCTGCCTCGTCTTCGCCTATATGGCAACGCGTATCATGCCGCGGAGCTTCACCGAGATGACCCTTGCCGTCGCCGTCAGCATCGTTGGTCTCATTGCCTTCGTCACTGCTATGACGCTGATTGCCAAGATGATGATGGACCGCTCGGAGGAAAGGCTCCAGGCGTTGGTACGCGCCGATCCGCTGACAGGGGCGCTCAACCGGCGCGGTTTTTCAGACGCGTTTGAGCAACTCGTCGGTACTGCGCCCTCGTCCGCGATCGCCATGATCATCTTCGACCTCGACCACTTCAAGCAGGTCAACGATCGGCATGGGCATCAGGTCGGCGATCGGGTGCTCCTCGAATTCTCGGCAACCTGCAAGGCGCATCTGCCCCAGCGGGCCGCCTTTGGTCGAACCGGTGGCGAAGAATTCGCGGCGGTGCTTGCCGTCAATGAACCAAAGGATGCGGCTCTCTTTGCGGAAACGGTCCGCATGGCCTTTGCCGAGCGCGAAATCGATGCGGAGACCCAGCGCATCCATGCCACGACCAGCGTCGGGATTGCCGTGGCGCCACTGGCAACGGCCAATCTTGAGACGATGATGGCGCAGGCCGACGCCGCTCTATACGCCGCCAAGGCAGAAGGTCGGAACCGCACGTCGGTGAAAACCGGCGCACATGTCGTGACCGTTCCTCCTGCCCACAGCGACAGCCTCGACGCCCAGGCTGATCGGCAGGTGGCTGTCCTGAAGCGGATCGCAGCGGTCGGGAACAAACTCCACGACTGATGTGGCCCTCTCCCCTTGCGGAACGGCGTCGAGGGGATAAACAGAGGGCATGACACACGCAATGACCTATCTCTCCATCGACCCCACCACCCGTCGCGTCTCTCTGGATGCGCGCGATCCGGCTTTCTTCAGCGATCCGAACCGCGCCTATGCGGCCCTGCATGCGAGCTGTCCGACCTTCTTCTGGGAAGAGCAGAAGCAGTGGTTCTTTACCGGCTACGATCATGTGAACGCGCTGTTGCGTGACCGGCGCTTCGGCCGGCAGATCCTGCATGTCGCGACGCGCGAGGAGCTCGGCCTGCCCGAGCCTGCCGCCCATACGCGCCATTTCGACAAGGCCGAGGAGCATTCGCTGCTCGAGATCGAGCCGCCGGAACACACGCGGCTTCGCACGCTCGTCAACCGCGCCTTCGTTTCCCGCCATGTCGAGAAGATGACAGGCGAGATCGAAGAACTCGCTAACCGGCTGATCGACGGCTTCGAGAAGGACGGCAAGACCGAGCTGCTGTCCACGTTTGCCGACATCATTCCGGTGACGATGATTGCCCGGATGATCGGCATCCCCGAGGAGATGGGACCGCAGCTTCTCAAATGGAGCCACGACTATGTCGGCATGTACATGTTCAAGCGGACCCGCGCCGACGAGGAGGCGGCAGACCGCTCGGCAAAGGAGTTTGCCGATTACGTGCGCACGGTGATCGCGGAGCGTCGCGCCGAGCCACGCGACGATCTCCTGAGCCACATGATCCATACCGAGCACAAGGGCCAGTTCCTTACCGAGGACGAGCTGATCTCGACGACGATCGTGCTGCTCAATGCCGGGCATGAGGCCACCGTGCACCAGATCGGCAATTCGGTGCGGGTCATCCTCGACAGCGGCATCGATCCGGCAACCCTGTTTACCGACGAGAAAACGACCGAGCGCACCGTCGAGGAGACACTCAGGATCTGCGCGCCGGTGCATATCTTCCAGCGCTGGTGCCTGGAGCCCTGCGAGATCGACGGTGTGTCTTTCGAGCGTGGCGACAAGGTGAGCCTCATCCTCGCCGCGGCCAATCTCGATCCGCAGAAGTTTCCGGAGCCTCTGACCTTCAAGCCGGGTCGCGACGAAGGGGCCAATCTCTCCTTCGGTGCCGGCATCCATTTCTGCATCGGCGCGCCTCTCGCAAGGCTCGAGCTCAACATCGTGCTGCCGCTGCTCTTCAAGCGGTTGCCGGGCCTGAAGATCGCGCAGGCTCCTCAAGTGAAGGATGTCTATCATTTCCACGGGCTGGAGCGGTTCGACCTTACCTGGTAAGGTCGGGCCGGCTGAGGCCGGGCGTTTCGCCGTAGCGCCCCATCAGGGTTTCGATCGTCCGCCGCATGGCGTGCCGCAGTTCCGGCGGCTCGAGAACCTCGACCTCGGTTCCAAGCTTCAGCATCTCGGACACGGCCATGCGCTCATGGGCCACGGGCAGCCGCACGGTCCGCTTGCCCTGCTCGTCGGTTTCGCCGATGAATTCGAGATGGGCGCGGACGTAGGGCGGTGCCATATGCTCGATCTCTTTGAGCCCCCAGGCTGAGAGACGGATCACGGCCCAGTTCGGGTAAAGCTCGAGCTCCAGGCGGCGGGTGTTTTCGGTCCAGTAGTCTGCGAGATCGAAGTCTTTCGGCCAGTCGAAGCGCTCTTCGGTCACGATCAGGTCGAGCACGCGGGAAATGCGGTAGGTTCGCGGCGTGGCTTCGACCCGCGCGACGAGATACCATGCGCCGCCTTTCATCACGATGCCGAGCGGTTCGGCCACGCGGTTCTTTTCCGCCTTCCAGGAGCGGTAGCGCATGCGGATGCGCTTGGAGTTCCACACGGCATCGGCAATAGCCTGCAGATAGACGGGCTGTTCACCCTCGGCGAGCCAGGCCGGCGCATCGAGGTGGAATTTCTGCTGCATGCGCCGCGCGCTTTCACGCAGGTCTTCCGGCAGGGCAGCCGTCAGCTTCTTCTGGGCGCCGGCCATCAGCGACCCCAGGCCGAGATCGGCAGCGGCACCAGGAATACCGGATAGAAACATCGCCTCCGCCTCGGCTGGCGTGAGGCCGTTCAGGCGCACGCGATAGCCGTCCAGCAGCCGGTAGCCGCCGTCCGAGCCGCGCTCGCTGTAGACGGGGATGCCCGAAAGCGTGAGCGCATCGATGTCGCGATAGATGGTGCGCACCGAAACGTCGTTCTCGTCGGCCAGTGCCTCGGCCGTCACCAGCCCCTTTGCCTGGAGCGTCGTCAGGATGTTGATGAGCCGGCTCGCCCGCATCGGAAAATCTCCCTATCGGGCATCATACTAAACCAACCTGACACACTCTGACAGGTATGGTGGCGTAATCTCCCTTCGTCGCCAAACGGCACATCCAATTTCCAAATGGGAGACTTCCAATGAGCAAAGACCATCAAATCACCCTCTTCTACTCGCCCCAGACCCGCGCCACCGGTGCGCGCGTGCTGCTGGAAGAGCTCAAGGTGCCTTATGATCTCCATGTGCTGAACATGAAGACGGGCGAGCAGCGCCAGCATGCCTACCTGGCGATCAATCCGCTCGGCAAGGTGCCGGCGGTGCGTGTCGATGGCACGTTCGTCACCGAACAGGGCGCAATTTACCTCTATCTCGCGGATCTTTTCCCGGAAGCAGGACTTGCCCCGGCGCTGACTGATCCCGATCGCGGCGCCTATGTCCGCTGGCTGTTCATCTATGGAAGCTGCTTCGAACCGGCGGTGGTGGACCGTTACATGAAGCGCGAGCCGGGATCGATGAACGAGACGCCCTATGCCAGCTATGAGTCGCTGATCGACCTCCTGGATGAGACCTTGAAGAAGGGACCGTATCTGCTGGGCGAACGTTTCACGGCGGCCGATCTGCTCTGGGGAATCGCGCTGCGCTGGACGACGATGTTCGGTCTGGTCGAGGCACGCCCAGCATTCCAGGCTTACATGGAGCGGATCGGCGGCCGTGCCAGCATTGCGAAGGTCTCAGCAGAAGACGCGGCCATGGTCGCGGAGCATGAAGCTATCGCGGCCCGAATGAAGGCCACGAGCTAGAGCCTGATGACATAGTCCTTGCGAGTCGTTTCAAGCACTTCCCAGGTTCCATTGAAGCCGGGTCTGAGGATCAGGCGGTCGCCGGCTCTCAAATGGATCGGCTCTCCACCGTCCTCGGTGACAACCGAGTGCCCTTCGAGAATGTGGAAATATTCCCATTCGTCGTAGACGATCCGCCACTTGCCCGGCGTCGACTGCCAGATCCCGGCATAGACGCCGCCTTCGGCTTCCTCGATGTTCCAGGTGGTGAAGCGCGGATCACCCGAGATCAGGCGATCAGGGGCTGGAGCACCCTCTTCCGGCGTGGCGGTCGCGGGATCAAACGGCAAGACAAGGCTCATGATGCTCTCCGAATTGCGGGGCGGCGCTGTCCGTACAGCGCCGCCTTTGGATGGTCAGGCAGAGGCCAGAGCCTGTTCGAGATCGGCGATGATGTCCTCGGCATCCTCGATACCGATCGAGAGGCGCACGACGTCAGGTCCAGCACCGGCGGCGATCTGCTGGGCTTCGGTGAGCTGCGCATGGGTGGTCGAGGCCGGATGGATGATCAGCGAGCGCGTGTCGCCGATGTTCGCCAGGTGCGAGAAGAGCTTCAGCCCGCCAACCAGCGCCTTGCCGGCTTCCAGCCCACCCTTGATGCCGAAGGTGAAGACAGAACCGGCGCCCTTCGGGGAATAACGCTTCTGGAGCGCATTGTTCGGATCGTCGGGAAGGCCTGCATAATTGACCCAGGCGACCTTCGGATGACTCTTCAGCCAGGTCGCGACCTTCATGGCGTTGTCGCAGTGGCGCTGCATGCGCAGAGGCAGCGTCTCGATGCCTGTCAGCAGGAGGAAGGCATTCATCGGCGCGATCGCCGGCCCGAGGTCGCGCAGGCCAAGCACGCGGCAGGCGATGGCGAAGGCGAAATTGCCGAAGGTCTGGTGCAGGACGACGCCATTATACTCCGGGCGCGGCTCCGACAGCATGGGATACTTGCCCGCTTTGACCGACCAGTCGAAGGTGCCGCCATCGACGATGATGCCGCCCATGGAATTGCCGTGGCCGCCGAGGAACTTTGTGGCCGAATGCACGATGATGTCGGCGCCATGCTCCAGCGGGCGGATGAGGTAGGGGCTAGCCATGGTGTTGTCGACGATCAGCGGCAGACCGTGGCGGTGGGCGACGTCGGCAATCGCGGCGATATCCACGAAGGTGCCGCCAGGGTTCGCCAGGCTTTCGATGTAGACGGCCTTGGTCTTCTCATCGATCTGGGCTGCGAAGCTCTCCGGATAGGCGGGATCGGCCCAGCGCACCTGCCAGCCGAAATTCTTGAAGGCATGGCCGAACTGGTTGATCGAGCCGCCATAGAGCTTCTTCGCCGCGACGAAGTTGTCGCCCGGCTGCATCAGGGTGTGGAAGATGAGGAGCTGGGCGGCATGGCCCGAGGCGACCGCGAGCGCTGCCGTACCGCCTTCAAGGGCTGCGACCCGCTCTTCCAGAACGCCCTGGGTGGGGTTCATGATGCGGGTGTAGATATTGCCGAACTCCTTCAGCGCAAAGAGATTTGCGGCATGATCGCTGTCGTTGAAGACGTAGGCCGTGGTCTGGTAGATCGGCGTGATGCGTGCGCCTGTCGTGGGGTCCGGCTGGGCACCCGCATGGATGGCAAGCGTTGCGAAACCCGGGTTTTTCTCCGACATTGTGGTCCTCCCTTGATGACTTCGGGCCGGATCATAGTCACTCGTCCACCGATGTCAGCCAGGATTATTCCAAAGTGAGCCCTGTCGGCAGGAAAATTCTGCTTGATCGAAGTCAATGCGCAATGGCGCGCCCCTGTCATTCTCCTTCACAGTCAAAGGAGAGCCCCATGACACTGACGATCGCCGATCCGGTCCGCCACACCGTGCAGCAAATCCTCTCCTGGTTCGCCCAGGGCTTTGAACACGCCTCCGAAAGCGACATGCTCGCCGGCCTATCCGATGCCGAGGTCGAGGCACTGGCCGAGGATTGCGGCCTCAGCAGCCATCAGCTCTTGGCTCTTGTGAAGGCCTGGCCGCATGCCGCCGATGAGATGCCGGCGATGATGCGGGCCCTGAACATCGATCCGGCGGAGGTCGAGTATCGCATGCGCCACGTCTTCCGTGACATGCAGGTCACCTGCGCCCAGTGTTCGTCGAAAGACACCTGCCGCAACCATCTGCAGCAGGGCAAGGCCGAGCGGACCTTTGTCGAATATTGCGGCAATGCCGATACGCTGAACGCCCTAAGAGCCAACCCCGATCTGCTGATCGAGGCCTGACGCGTCAGAGACCGAGCCTTGGGATTTCGATTGCCGGGCAGCGATCCATGACCACTCGGATGCCGGCGGCTTCCGCTGGCTTCACGGCCTCGTCGTCGCGCACGGAGAGCTGACCCCAGATGACCTTCGGGCGGTTCTGCAGGGCGAGCGATTCGGCCACCACTTCCCCGAGATACTCAGGCGCCCGGAAGACATCGACCATGTCGATTGCTTGGGGGATGTCGGCCATGGTCGCATAGACGGTCTGACCGAGGATCTCCTTGCCGGCCTGCCCCGGATTGACCGGATATACCGTATAGCCCTTTGAAAGAAGAAAGCGCATGACGCCGAAGCTCGGCCGATCGGGCTTGGGCGAGGCGCCGAGAAGCGCGATGGTTCGAACATTAACGAGGATGTCCCTGAGCTCGTCCGCGCTGTAGTGATCGTGATCGGCCATCTCCCTCTCCTTTTCTGTGCTGAGATGAGACTTAGATGGTGTGGGCGTCTTCGACAACAAGGCGGAACCGCACTGCCCGGATACACGTTGACCAAGCCATCTGAAGGAGGACCGACATGCGCACGACACAGCTTGCCATCGCGACCGTCGCATCGATTTTGCTGGCCCAGCCGGCGCTTGCGATCTCGCGCTACAACTCCACCGCCCTCACATGCGATCAGGTGCGCGAGCGCGTCCTCAACGAGGGCGCCGTCATTCTGCGTTATCCCTCGACACGGGTGAAGGGCATGACGCTTTACGATCGGTACGTCACCCGGACTGCCATGTGCGATCCGCACGAATATGCCGAGCGTGCTTATGTGCCCACGCGCGACGCGGCTCGCTGTCCGGTTCTGAACTGCCAGGATTTCGATCCCGAGTCGCGCTCCTTCGGCTTCGGCAAGCCGATCGTGCGGTTCTGAGAAACCTTATCCGTCAGGCGGCATGTCCCCGCTGCGCCGTCGCATGCAGGCGCTCGTAGACCAGGGGATATTCCGATACCAGCGCGCGGTTCATGACGACCTTTATCCCGGCAGCTTCCGCTCTGGCCGCTGCCGCATCGTCTCTTACGCCCAGCTGACACCAGATGGCCGAAGGGAGAGGCCGCATCTCCAGGACCTCCTCGACGATCGCTCCCAGATGCTCTGAACGACGGAAGACATCGACAAGGTGTATGGGCTCCTCGATCTCGGCCAATGTACCATAGACCCTCTGCCCGAGGATCAACTCACCGCGATGCTGGGGATTGACCGGGAAGACATGATATCCCTTGCCGAGAAGGAAGCCCGATATCCAGTGGCTTGGACGCTTGTCGTCCGGGGATGCACCCAGCACGGCCACGTTCTTGGCCGCGACAAGAATATCGGCAAGATAGCTGTTGAGGTAGGTGTCGTGGTTCATGGACGTTCCTCCCGGCCCGCCAGGGCCCGTGGTCTACCCATCCATCTTGTCCCACATGAAAGTCTAGGCGAAGCCGCTTAACAGGTGCCAAGCGAAATCGCTAGAATTCGAAGGATCACACAGGCAGGACCACATGGCCATGCTCATCCTGCGGGAAGAACGGGTTATAGGCGATTTCCCAGAGATGACCATCCGGATCGGCGACGTAGCCGGAATAGCCGCCCCAAAAGACTTTCTGCGGTTGCTTCACCAGGCGGGCACCGCAGGACACGGCGAATTTCACCACGGCATCCACGCCGATCTCGCTTGTGACGTTGTAGGCGAGCGTCACGCCGGAAAAGCCGGGAGGCGTGTCTTCGATATGGGCGTCCTCGGCGAGGCTCTTCCGAGAGAAGAGACCAAGCACGGTCCCCTTCAGCTGTATGAAGGTGACATTGTCATTGGAGGCCGAAGATTTGCTCCATCCGAGCCTGGCGTAAAAATCGGTGCTTCGCGCGACGTCTGCGACGCCGAGAGTGATGAGCGAAATGCGGCGTTCGAGCGTCATGGCGATCTCCGTTGGGCATTCGCCGATACGTTCGGTTTATGTTTTCATTATGTTCATGCCAATATTAGCAAAATCTGAGGTTGCGATGGATTCTATGGCACACCCATTCCATTTCCACTGGCGGTTGGAACAAATCTTTCCGTTAGCGCTCACATATCTCTGCCAATGCCCGAGAATGCAGCGGAAAGTGCGGTAAAATAATACCACACTGCCAACCCATTGAATTCGTGTGGTTATTCGACACACATGCCGGCCGGCGCCTTCTTGACCTCGATTGGTGGTGCGATTATACCCCTGCACAGAACGCGGCCCTTCGGACCGCTTTCTTTTTGCGTCGATTGCGGCGCGAACCAAGCAACAAGAAACGCCTGCAGTTGCCGTTTCACGGGATTGCGGGACCATACGGAAAGAGACCTCAATGTCTACCTTCGTTCAGAAGCCTGCAGAGGTGGAGAAGAAGTGGATCCTCATCGACGCCGAAGGGCTCGTTGTCGGCCGCCTCGCCACCATCATCGCCACGCACCTGCGCGGCAAGCACAAGGCCACCTATACCCCCCATGTTGACGACGGCGACAATGTCATCGTCATCAACGCCGAAAAGGTCGTCTTCACCGGCAAGAAGTATGCCGACAAGAAGTACTACTGGCACACCGGTTATCCGGGCGGCATCAAGGAGCGTACGGCTCGCCAGATCATCGAAGGCCGCTTCCCGGAGCGCGTCATCGAGAAGGCCGTCGAGCGCATGATCCCGCGCGGTCCGCTTGGCCGTCGCCAGATGAAGAACCTGCGCGTTTACGCCGGCGTAAACCACCCGCATGAAGCCCAGCAGCCCGTCGCTCTCGACGTTGCCAAGCTGAACGCCAAGAACACAAGGAGCGCCTAAGTATGGCCGATCTTTCTTCCCTGAAGGACCTTGCCCCGGCACAGGACGCAGCTCCGGCTCACGTCCGCAAGGTCGACTCGCTGGGTCGCTCCTACGCCACCGGCAAGCGCAAGAACGCAGTCGCCCGCGTGTGGGTCAAGCCGGGCACCGGCAAGATCACCGTGAACGGCCGCGAGTTCCGCACCTACTTCGCACGCCCGGTTCTGCAGATGATCCTGCAGCAGCCGATCGTCGCAGCTGCTCGTGACGGCCAGTTCGACATCATCGCCACCGTTCACGGCGGCGGTCTCTCCGGCCAGGCCGGCGCTGTCCGTCATGGTCTCTCGAAGGCCCTCACCTACTTCGAACCGGGCCTGCGCTCGGTCCTGAAGAAGGGTGGCTTCCTGACCCGCGACAGCCGCGTTGTCGAGCGTAAGAAGTACGGCAAGGCCAAGGCCCGTCGTTCGTTCCAGTTCTCCAAGCGTTAATCGCTGGACAACCGGACACGGAAATCAGGCGGGGCTTCGGCTCCGCCTTTTTTTGTTTCGATGACCGGATGACGGCCCCTCCCCCGCCTTCGTGCTTGACCATGGGCACGAGCTGTATAATTTGATCAAATTTCCCACCGAGAGAGACCTCATGGCCAGCAAGACGATCGACAACGCGTTCACCGCCAAAGCCCTTAAGGGCGCTGCGACCGACCCGACCTATGCGGGCGTGCTGTCCTTCATGCGGCGCATGTATTCCAAGGATCTCACCGATGTCGACGCGGTCGTGCTCGGCATTCCCTTTGACGCGGCTGTCTCCAACCGCCCTGGCGCGCGCTTTGGACCGCAGGCGATCCGCCGCGCCTCGGCGATCTTCGACAACGACCCGCAATACCCCTTCTCGCGAGATCTGTTCGAGCAGATGGCGGTCACCGACTACGGCGACGTGCTGCTCGACTTCGGCAACCACCAAAAGACCCCTTCCCTGATCGAAGAGAAGGCAGCCGAGATCATCGCTTCGGGCGCCTATCTGCTCGGGCTCGGCGGTGACCATTTCGTCACATGGCCACTTCTGAAAGCCCATGCGGCGAAGCACGGGCCGCTGGCGATGGTGCATTTCGATGCGCATCAGGACACCTGGGACGACGACGGTCAGAGGATCGATCATGGCTCCTTCGTCTGCCGCGCGGTGCGCGAAGGCGTCATCGATCCGACGAAATCGATCCAGATCGGTATCCGGACCCATGCGCCCGAGGATTTTGGCATCAAGATCCTGCATGGTTGGGAGGTCGAGGACATGAGCTCCCAAGCGATTGCGGATGCGATCCTCTCGCATGTCGGATCGGCACCGACCTATCTCACCTTCGATATCGACTGCCTGGATCCGGCTTTCGCACCGGGCACCGGCACGCCGGTCGCAGGCGGGCCTTCGTCCGCGAAGATCCTCTCGGTCCTTCGCAAGCTCGGCCCTCTCGACATCCGCGGCTCTGACATCGTCGAAGTGGCACCTGCCTATGACCACGCCGACATCACCGCAATTGCCGGTGCGACGGTTGCCATGTATATGCTGGGCCTGCGCGCCGAAAAGCTTGCGACGCGCGCCTGACATACTGATTCAACATACTCACAAAATGAGTCCGCTCTCTCCTCCAAATCTCTGACGGGACTAGACAAATGGCAGCGAAGATCTTCATCGACGGCGAACATGGCACAACGGGTCTGCAGATCCGCACGCGCCTGGCCGACCGCCGTGATCTTGAGCTTTTGTCCATCCCGGAAGCCGAGCGGCGGAACGAGAAGATGCGGGAGGACATGCTGAACAGCGCCGACATCGCCATCCTTTGCCTGCCTGACGACGCGTCGAAGCAGGCCCATGAGATGACGGCGGCCAACAACAATGTCCGCCTTCTGGACGCCTCGACGGCGTTCCGTGTCCATCCGGACTGGGCCTATGGCTTTGCCGAAATGGACAAGGCGCAGAAGGCGAAAATTCAGACAGCGCGCTACGTCTCCAATCCAGGCTGCTATCCGACCGGTGCGATCGGCCTCATCCGGCCGCTGCGCGCCGCCGGCATCCTGCCGGACGGCTATCCAGTGTCGGTCAATGCTGTTTCCGGCTATACCGGCGGCGGCAAGCAGATGATTGCGCAGATGGAAGACACTGATCATCCCGAGCATCTGGCTGCAAACAACTTCCTCTACGGCCTGACGCTGAAGCACAAGCATGTGCCGGAAATGCAGACCCATGGCCTGCTTGACCGCGCGCCGCTCTTTGCCCCCTCCGTCGGTCGCTTCCCGCAGGGCATGATCGTGCAGGTGCCGCTCTTCCTCGATGATCTCGCTTCGGGCACCACTTTCGAGAGCATTCACGCGGCACTCGTCGCCCATTATGCGGGTCAGGACATCGTCAGCGTCGTCCCGCTCGCTGAAAGCGCGAAGCTGCCGCGCATTGATGCCGAGGAGCTGGCGGGTAAGGACACCATGAAGCTCTTCGTCTTAGGCGCGCCTGGTGGCGCGCACGTCAATCTGGTGGCCTTGCTCGACAATCTCGGCAAGGGCGCGTCTGGGGCGGCCGTGCAGAACATGGATCTGATGCTCTCGGCCTAAAACCGGCGTCCTAAAAGGTAGGTAGTCATGCTGGATCATATTGGGTTGTCGGTTGCGGACTACACGAAAGCCAAGTCGTTCTACGATGCCGTCATGCCGACCATCGGCGCATCCTGCGTGATGGCGGTCACGGCGGAAGAGACCGGCGGCACCTATGAGGGCGCAGGCTATGGGCTCAACGGCAAGCCGTCGTTTTGGATAGGGACAGGCGGGCGCACTAAAGGTTCGCTGCATATTGCCTTCATGGCCGAGAGCCGTGCCGCCGTCGACGCCTTCTATGCAGCAGCGATTGCCGCTGGCGGGACCGACAACGGTCCGCCCGGGATCCGTGCGCACTACCATCCCAACTACTATGGCGCCTTCGTGTTTGATCTCGATGGACACAACATCGAGGCGGTGTGCCACAAGCCGGAATAGAGTCGCTGGCCATGGATGATCGTTCATTTTTTGAACGAAATGTCGCTCTTCCGAGTGGTTATGGAGGACGATCAGGGATGGTAGTCTCTCCCTGAAAGTGAGGCACTCCGATGAGCGAACGTTTCCCCGTCTACTTCATTCCCCATGGCGGTGGCCCCTGGCCATTCATGGAATTTCCGCGTGATGCCGAAGGCCGGGCACCCTGGGACGATCTGGGCACCTTCCTGCGCGGCCTTGACTCCGAGATCGGGCGACGACCGAAGGCCGTGCTTGTCGTCTCCGGCCATTGGGAGAAGGAACCGGTGCCGACGGTGAGCACGTGTGCGAGGCCTGGCATGCTCTTCGACTATTACAATTTCCCACCGCATACTTACGAGCTCTCCTACCCTGCCCCCGGGTCGCCGGATCTCGCAGCCCGGGCCCGGATGCTGCTTTCCGAGGCCGGGATCGAAAGTGCGGAAGATGGCAGCCGCGGCTTCGACCATGGCGTGTTCATCCCTTTCATGCTGGTCTATCCGGAAGCGGATGTGCCGATCACCATGATCTCACTGAAGAACACGCTTGATGTCGACAGCCATGTGGCGATCGGCAAGGCGCTCGCGCCGCTGCGCGACGAAGACGTGCTGATTGTCGCTTCGGGAATGAGCTATCACAACATGCGGATGTTCCGGCAGGCCGAACCGAACCATGTGCAACAGGCGATCCGCTTTGACGACTGGCTGACGCAGGCGGTTGCGTCAACGGATAGCGAAGCGCGCGCGAATGCTCTCGCAACCTGGGACCAGAACCCGGATGCGCTGGCCTGCCATGTTCCCGACCACGATCACCTCGTCCCGCTATTCGTCGCCTCGGGTGCGGCCGGCAGCGATGGGGGGCGACAAGTGTTCCGGGGCGAGTTCCTCGGAAAGCCCTATTCTGCCTATCGCTTCGGATAGCTCAGTCGCGGACCTCGACGAGAACCGGCTTCTGGCGCTCGCCGTAGAAGGCGCGAAGATGCGCAACCGCGAAGGCGAGCACCACGAGCGCCATGCCCTGGTGCGTCACGCCCGCATGCAGCGGCACCTGGGTGACGAGCGTGACGATGCCAATGACCGCCTGGATGCTGATGAGGACGAAGAGCACCACGCTGCGGCGGGCATGGGTGGTTTGCGGGGCGGCCCGCAGGCTCTGGATCATGTGCAGAAGTGCTGCTGCCCAGAGGACATAGGCGCCGATGCGGTGGATGTATTGAACGGTCTTCGGGTTTTCGAAGAGGTTGATCCAGGCTGGTGCCTGAACGAATAGGCCCTGCGGGATCCAGGCACCGTCCATCAGCGGCCAGGTGTTGTAGCTGAAGCCGGCATCGAGGCCAGCTACGAGCGCGCCGAGATAGATCTGCACGAAGGTCATAACAAGCAGTACCGCTGCAAACAGACGGCTTTTTGACGTGGGTGCGGCGTCATTGGTATGCGGGAAGAGGCTGCGGAAGATCCAGACACAGCTTGCAAATATGAAACAGGCCATCATCAGGTGCACGGCCAGGCGATACTGGCTGACATCGACGCGCTCGCTCAGGCCCGACGAGACCATCCACCAGCCGATGAAGCCCTGCAGACCGCCGAGGGCAAGAAGCCCGACGAGCGGCGCACGCAGGCTGGGCTCGACCTTGCCGCGGATCCAGAAATA
Source organism: Rhizobium sp. AQ_MP (assembly GCF_014237835.1). Lineage (GTDB taxonomy): Bacteria > Pseudomonadota > Alphaproteobacteria > Rhizobiales > Rhizobiaceae > Allorhizobium. Next base: position 141,389 of record NZ_JACJVI010000006.1, on the reverse strand, counting down.
GGCGAGCGGGAGAGCGAAGATCAGGCCGATCATGCGGGCGAGCAGGCGGTGCGCCCATTCCCACCAGAAGATGAACTTGAACTCGTCGAGGCTCATGCCCTTGTTGATCTGCTGGTATTCCGGGATCTGACGATAGAGTTCAAGCTCCTGCTCCCACTCCTCGGTCGTCAGCGGCGGAATCACGCCATGGATCGGCTTCCACTGGGTGATCGACAGGCCGGAATCGGTGAGACGCGTTGCGCCCCCCACCAGCACGAGACAGAAGAGCGCAAAGATCACCACACCCAGCCAGATGCGGATCGCCTTGCGATCGGCGTCCACGCGGGCAATATCCTTGCGCACCTGCAACTCGGTTCCGGTCAACACAGCTGTCATTCGTCAATCCTCTTTTCGCCCGTTGATTTGCATCAGTCGGGCGTGCAAAACAAGCCCGCCGGTTTGCGGCAAGCGGTCGCGTCGCAGCGGACCGCCAGGTCGAGTAGGAAGAGGCATGACGAGGCGCCCGAAACTAAGATCCTTCATCGGAACGATCCTGATCATCCTGATCGTGTCGATCTATGCCCTGCTCGCGACCACGATCGCCACGGCCACGCTGGCTACGGCGCCCTGGTGGGCGCATCTTCTCTACTTCCTGCTGACAGGCCTGTTGTGGGTCGTTCCGGCAATGCTCGTCATCAAGTGGATGGCCGGCCCTTTCAAGAAGAAGGACACGGATTAACCCGGCCTTTACCCTGGCGTTGCGTCGTGGCCATCCGAGCCTCTACCGATAACCGTTTGTTGGCAGTGTCGGCCTAAGTTCCGGCTGGTCTTAAAAACACGACGGGATAGGGTACATGCGGGCCCATATGCGCCATGATGCAATGGCTTTCGCCGAAGAGCTGCGTGATGACGGCAATGCTGTCGAGCGGAATGAAGCAACCCTCGACACCTCAGCCGGACGTCTCTCCCTGACCGTGCACCATCGCATGGCACCGCTCGAACGGATCTGGCGGCAGCTTGAGGCCGATCCCTGGAACTCCTTGCACCAAAGCTACGACTGGTGCCGAGCCTGGGTTGAAACCCACGGTCACCCGCTGGCCATCGTCGAAGCACGCCTCAACGACACTGTCGCCTTTCTGCTGCCGCTCGAAATTGAACGACACTACTTTGTCCGCAGTGCCCAGTTCATCGGCTCTGCCTTCACCAATTTCAACAGCGGTCTCTTCAGTGCCGCATTCCGATCCGCTGCACCACAGATCGCCGGACGGGAGCTGGAGGCGCTCCTAATCGGGGTGCTGCGCAACCATGCCGACCTGCTCAGCCTGACAAACATGCCGCTGGATTGGCGCGGGGAAAGGCACCCGCTCGCGGATCTGCCGCACGTCCTCAACCAGAATGCTTCGTTCCAGCTGCCTCTCGCCCCGACGATGGAAGACACCATCGCACAGCTCAATGCCAAGAGCCGTCGTAAAAAGTACCGTGCGCAACTTCGCAAGCTGGAGGCGGTCGGCGGCTTTGATCATGTCCGGCCGAAACAGCCTGGCGATCAGAAAGCCCTACTCGAACTGTTCTTCCAGCAGAAGGCGCAGCGCTTTGCGACGGTCGGGCTACCGAATGTGTTTCAACCGGCCGAGACACAGGCTTTCTTTCACATGCTGCTCGAGCGGAACCAGGGAACAACCGATGTGCCGCTCGAATTGCATGCAATCCGACTGAAGGGCGAGCACGACGGGAAGATTGCGGCGATCACCGGTCTGTCCCGCAAGGGGGACCATGTCATCTGCCAGTTTGGTTCCATCGACGACAGCCTGATGGCCGAAGCCAGTCCGGGTGAGCTTCTGTTCTGGCTCGTCATCGAGCAAAGCGCGCTGGATGGTGCAGCCCTGTTCGACTTCGGCATCGGCGATCAGGATTACAAGCGGCGCTGGTGTACGATCAAGACAGTCCATCACGATGTCCTGGTGCCGCTCCGACCAGCCGGCCACCTTGCGGCCATGACCCATCGCAGCCTGACGCGGACCAAGTCCTTCATCAAGGGCAACCCGCATCTCTATGCGCTGATTCAGCGGCTGCGCGCGCAGGGCACCATCCCGTCGTCGGGCAAAGCCGACGACTGAGCTTCGGCAAAGCTGCTCACGGTCGAGATCTCATGCAGCGTTGCGCTTGGCGCGGGCTGGCGGTGTCTTGACCGACAGCAGAACGAGGTCCTTGTAGCCGACGTCCTCGAATGCCACCATGATCTCCGCCAGTTCGGCCGCCTGAGGCTCCGGCGCCGAGAGGATGATCTCGTGACGACCGTTGCGGCTCAACCGGGCGACGCCCTGGGCATTGGCGGGACCACATTCGACTAGCACGATGTCATAGACGTCAGCCAGCGCGTCCACGATCATTGCCAGCCGGTCTGCTCCACGCATGGCCTGCCGGATGTCGGCATTGCCTTGTGGAATGATGTCGGCCGTGGACGAGCGGTCCGGATGAATGCAATCGGCGAACGCGGCTTCCCCGGTCAACAGGTCTGTGATGCCGGCAAGGTCGCGCCAGGATGCCATCAGTCGTGTGGGGCATCCAGAGCCCGTCATATCGACGAGAGCCACACGGCTGCCGCGATCTGCGAGTTCGCGCGCAAGTGCCACGGTGCCGAGCGAACCATCGTCTCCCGAGGGAGAAATCGCGAAGGCAATGCGCGTGTTCTGTTCGGCCAGGTAATCCGCGACCGAGGTTATCGAGAACTCATCATCGTCCTCGGTGGCATGGGTTACCGGGAGTTCGGCCGTCACCGCCTCCTGCATCTCCTCGACCAGTTCGTCATCCGGCTCGATGTTCAGCAGGCTCGCCGGCACATCTGCTGGCGCACGTGTCTTTCGTTGTGGTCCCAGCTCTTCCACGCTTTCAAGAACAGGCTCCTCCTCGCGGCGGGTCGGCACCGATGCGCCCACTGCCGGGGAGCGAAGGGCCCTGCCGCTGAACAGTTCAGCCAGCATCACGGCGACTGCCGCAAGAATCATCGTCGAAAGGGTCGCCACGATGGTAATCGGTACCACCTTCGGGAAATTTGGCTCCTGTGGCTCGATTGCCGTCGAAATCACGCGCGCATCTGCGGGGCTCGCATTCTTGTCGAGACGCGATGATGCTTCGCGATAGCGGGCAAGATAGGTTTCCAAGAGCTGCCGCTGGGCGGTCGCTTCGCGCTCGAGCGACTTCAGACCGACCTCATCTTCACCGGCTCTGGCGGTGTCCGCCTTCAAGGAGTTGAGCTGCGCCAGCAGCTGCGTTTCGCGCTCCCGGGCAACGGCTGCTTCATTATCGAGGCTCGCGGCGACCCGCAGCGATTCCGACTGAACCTGTTCGCGAATGCCGACGAGCTGTGCGCGCAATGCCTTCATCTGCGGATGGCCGTCGAGCAGCCGTGTCGACAGATCGGAGATCTGCGCACGCAGCTGTGATTCCGTCGCCTTCAGTCGCTGTATCGATTCCGAGCGCGCGATGGCGTCCAGGGTCTCGGTCGACTTCCCGGCCTTGATGCTTTCGCGCAGGTTTGCCGCCGTCGCTTCGGCACTCGCGCGTTCGCTGCGGACCCGCGCGAGTTCTGTCGAGATATCGGACAGCTGCTTGCTGCTGAAGGAGCTCTGATCTGCGCCAAGAGACATCAGGCCCGCCGAAGAGCGGTACTCGGCGACCTTCTGCTCGGCTTCGCGCACCTTCTCGCGCAGGTTGGCAATCTCGGTCTCCAACCAGCGGACGGCATCGGAATTGCTGTCGAGCTTGGCGCCGCTCTGCAGCGCGCGGTAAACGTCCATCATCGTGTTCGGGACTTGAGCCGCGAGTTTGGGATCCTCCGATGTAAACTCGATCCCGATCACGCGAGACTTGTCGACCTGATAGACGGCGAGCTTTTCCTTGAAGGCCTTGATGACCCGCTCTTCCGGCGGAAGCTCCAGCGGATTGCTCTTCAGTCCGAAGAGCACGAGGAAGTCGGTCACGACAGACGGGCTGGAGTCCGGATCGAATTCGGTGCGCTCGTGCAGCTTGAGGTCGCGGGCCACCTGCTTGATCAGATCGACGGACTGCAAGAGCTGGACCTGGCTTGCGATATTCAGTTCGTCGGGCATTGGCTCGACGGTGGCGGATGCGGTTCCCGAAGCCGAGAAGTTCGGCTCACGCGGCTCGATCAGCAGTTTGGCATCACCCTTGTAGGTCGGCGAAATGGCGTTCGCGCCGACAAAGGCCAGCACGCCAACGAGAGCGGTGGCCGCGAGAATGCGCCCCCTCCTCTCCCATACGGCACGGAAGAGCTGGGCGAGGTCGATATCGACATCATGTTGATCGCGGTCCACACTCGGCATCATACACTCCCGGAACATCTTTCTCGGGAAGGTAAAGGATCATGGTAACTCAAGGGTTAACCCCGATCCGACCGTTTTCGGCTCCACCCCCGGGACAAAGCACAGGTCCACGTTTACGCGACGTTAACCCTAACCATTCGATAACAGGCCATCGAATACGGGTTCAGTGGGAGCGCCGCAGCGCATGGCGACGAACAACAACAAGGCGATGCTTCTGGTCGCGGGCGTGGCTCTGGCGCTCGGCCTGTCGGGCTGCGCCAGCTACCGCCCTGCCCCCAAGGTTTTCCATGAAGCGACGATCCAGCCCTATCGCCTTGATAGCGGCGACCGTCTGCGCGTCACGGTTTTCGAGCAGCCCAGCCTCACCAATACCTATACCGTCGATCAGGCCGGCTATATCGCCTTCCCTTTGGTTGGTCAGGTTGCGGCGCGCGGTGCCACGCTCCCCCAGCTCGAAGGGGCCATCGCCCAGAAGCTGAAACAGGGATATCTGCGTGATCCCGATGTCTCGATCGAGGTCGATCGCTACCGCTCGATTTTCGTGATGGGCCAGGTCGGCCAACCAGGGCAGTATGCCTATGTGCCCGGCATGACGATCATCAATGCCATCGCCGTGTCGGGCGGCTTCAACAGCCGCGCAAACCAGCGCGATGTCGATGTAACCCGCAAGATCAACGGACAGATCATCACCGGTCGCGTGCCGATCACGGACCCCATCCTTGCGGGGGATACCGTCTATGTACGCGAGCGGCTGTTCTGATCGATGGCTGACGCCCAGTCCCTCCGCATCGTGCACTGCTTTCGCTCGCCCATCGGCGGTATATTCCGCCATGTCCGTGACCTTGCGGAACTGCACAGCGCGGCTGGACACCAGGTCGGCATCCTCTGTGACAGCTCAACGGGCGGCGCGCATGAAGACCGCCTTTTCGAGCAGATCATGCCCTTCCTGTCGCTTGGGATCACGCGCTTCCCGATCGGGCGCGCCGTCGGCCTCGGCGATGTGAAGGCACTGGTCGAAAGCTACAAATTAATCAAGGAATTGAAGCCGAATGTTCTACACGGTCATGGCGCCAAAGGCGGCGTGATCGCTCGTCTGATCGGCTCACTTCTGCGGGTTCGAGGGTATCGCGTCGCCCGCCTCTATTCTCCGCATGGCGGCAGCCTGCATTTCAGGCGTGGCACGCTGTCAGGCCAGTCCGTGTTCATGGCGGAACGGCTGCTGGAGCGAATGACGGAGTCGATTTCCTTCGTCTGCGACTTCGAGCGCCAGACCTATGAAGCCAAGATCGGTACACCTCATTGCAACGCGGTCCGCGTCTACAATGGCATCAGCGAGCGAGACTTCGGCCGGATCCCGGTGGCTGGCGACGGTGTGGACTTTGCCTATATCGGCATGCTCCGTGACCTCAAGGGGCCGGATGTCTTCATCAATGCCTTTGCGGAAACCGAGAGGCTGGTCGGACGGCCACTCAGCGGGCTGATCATCGGAGACGGTCCGGATTTGGCAAGATATCGCCAGATGGTCGACCAAAAGGGGCTTGTGCGCCGCATCGGGTTTCAGGCCGCGATGCCGATTGCTCAAGCCTTCGCATTGTCCAACATCGTCATCATCCCCTCCCGCGCCGAGGCGATGCCCTACATCGTGCTGGAAGCACTCGCTGCGGAGAAGACCATCATTGCATCCCGCGTCGGCGGCATCCCGGAAATTCTCGGTACGGACAGCGAGGCTCTGGTCGATCCCGGGCGGGCCGATCTCTTCGCTGCGACCATGGCGAAAGCGCTGACCGATCCGGAATGGGCGAAGCGAACCATGCCCACTCCCGATGCCTTCCGCGCGCGTTTCTCCGCCTCCGTGATGGCTCGCGACATCGAAGCCCTCTATCGCTCGCAACTCGCACGCATTTGATCACCACCCGTGCCGAAACCGAACGCATGCCCGCCATTTCTGAGGGGTTCCTAAAGCAAATCTTAGGACCTTGCCCGTAGTCTCTACGCACACATGTGCGAGTAAGAGTCATGAACAAGGTCGACAAACCTGCGGCATTCGATCTTGACGCTTTGCGTCGTGGTCAGACGACCGGCGATCAATTCAGTTCCATAGACGGTGAACGCAAAGCCGAGATCAGCGCGCTCGCCCGCCAGATCGCCGCCCAATATGCCGTCGCGAACTACTCGCCTTCGATCGTGATCGGCCAGCTGCGCTTCCTGGAATTCTTCAGCCTCTTCGCTATTGCGCTGGCATCGAACTTTGTCATTGCGTCCGATCCGGGGGCACATTTTCTCGATACCAGCATCAGCGGTTTCATCGGCTGCCTGATCGCCCTGCTCTTCATGCAGGGCAGCGATTGCTACCACGTATCCATTCTGCGCTCGCCCATGGGCTCGATGGCCCGCGTGCTGGGGAGCTGGATGACTGCCATAGGCCTCGTGGCCCTCGCCAATTTCCTGTTCGTCGACCACGATCCGAACTATCGTGGCGTGCTGGCCGCCTGGTTCTTCTTCGGCGCGCTCTATCTCCTCATCGAGCGCAATCTGATCGGGTTCGGCATTCGCCGATGGGGACGCAACGGCGTCATGGAGCGCCGCGCCGTCATTGTCGGTGGAGGCAAGCCCGCCAAGGAGCTTATCCGGGCGTTGGAGCAGCAGCCCGAAAACGACATCCGCATCTGCGGGATTTTCGACGACAGAGGTGCCGCCCGGTCGCCTGACGTCGTTGCAGGCTATCCGAAGCTCGGAACGGTCGCGGAGCTCGTCGAATTCGCACGGCTTGCGCATATCGACATGCTGATCATTTCCCTGCCGCTCAGTGCCGAAGCGCGCATCATGCAGCTTCTCAAGATGCTGTGGGTGCTGCCGGTCGACATTCGTCTGGCGGCCCATTCCAACAATCTGCGCTTTCGGCCCCGCGCCTACTCGCATGTCGGCGCCGTGCCGCTGCTCGACATTCTCGACAAGCCGATCCGAGACTGGGATTCGGTTGCCAAGCGCAGCTTCGACATCGTTTTCAGTCTGCTTTCACTCCTCGTCCTCTGGCCGGTCTTCATCGCCACCGCCGTCGCTGTCAAGGCGACCTCCAAGGGACCGATCCTCTTCGTGCAGAAGCGGCACGGCTTCAACAACGAGGTGATCAAGGTCCTGAAGTTTCGATCGATGTATACGGAGATGAGCGATCCAACCGCGAAGCAGGCTGTGACGAAGAACGACCCGCGCGTCACGCCCGTCGGTCGCTTCATCCGCAAGACATCGATCGACGAGCTGCCGCAAATCTTCAATGTGCTGCGCGGCGATCTTTCGCTTGTGGGCCCCCGCCCGCACGCTATCCTGGGCCAGACCCGCGACAAGACGTTTTGCGAAATCGTCGAAGGATATTTCGCCAGACACCGGGTCAAGCCAGGGGTTACCGGCTGGGCGCAGATCAACGGGTGGCGCGGGGAGATAGACACGGACGACAAGATCAAATTCCGCACGGCCTATGACCTCTACTATATCGAAAACTGGTCTCTCTGGTTCGATCTGAAGATACTTTTCCTGACGCCGTTCAGGCTGTTCAACACCGAGAACGCATATTGAGCGCCGTCGCCACCCAAACAACCGCCTTCAATCCGCAGGCGGCCGCCGTTCAGCTGATGGTCTCCTGGATCATGGCCTTCGGCGTCTTCCTGTCCGGCTTCGTCATTTCGGAACCCGCACCCTATGAACTGCTCATGGTCGGTCAGGTCGCGCTCTGGTTCCTCTTCGGCCTCAAGATCTCGCGCATCGTCGCGCCATTGCTCGCCCTGTTGCTGGTGTTCAATGTCGGCGGACTGCTCGCACTGACCATGCTGCGGACCATTCTGACGGAGCAGGTCCTCTACGTTGCCGTCTCCATCTTTCTGGCGCTGACAGCCGTGTTCTATGCCGCTGTCATCGAAGACCGACCCCAGAGGTTGAAGCTGATCTTCCAGGCCTGGGTCGCCGCAGCGATCATCACGGGCATGCTCGGCATTCTCGGCTACTTCCACGCCTTTCCGGGAGCGGAGGTCTTCACGCGCTATGATCGCGCCATGGGCGCCTTCCAGGATCCGAATGTTTTCGGCCCGTTTCTGGTCGCACCGACACTCTATCTCATGTATGGCATGCTCAAGGGCCGTCTGCTGGAATCGCCCCTGCGTATCGTCGGCATCCTGATCCTGTCGCTTGCCGTCTTCCTCTCTTTCTCGCGTGCCGCCTGGGGGCTCTTTCTTTTCTGCACCGTCGCCCTCGTCTTCGTCATGTTGCTGAAGGAACGAACCAATGCCTTCCGGCTGAAGATTCTTGTGCTTTCGCTGGCGGCCGTGATTGCGATGGTAACGGCGCTCTCGGTGGCCCTTCAATTCGAGAAGGTTCGTGCGCTGTTCGAGACGCGAACCCAGCTCGTGCAGGAATACGACGGTGGCCATCTTGGTCGCTTCGACCGCCACCGTCTGGGCTTCGAGTTGGCGATGGAGAAGCCGCTGGGCATTGGCCCGATGATGTTCGGCAAGCTCTTCCCCGAGGACGAGCACAATATCTGGCTGAAATCACTCATGGCTTATGGCTGGATCGGCTTTGTCTCTTATGTCGCGTTGATGCTCTGCACCTTGGCCATGGGCTTCCGCTACCTGCTCCGCGACCGGCCGTGGCAACCCTATCTGATGGTGGCATGGATCGTCCTGGTGGGTCACGTCCTGATCGGCAATGTCATCGACACGGATCACTGGCGGCACTTCTACCTCCTGCTCGGCATCGTCTGGGGCTGCGGCGCTGCGGAATGGCGATATCAACGGGCACGGCGCCTTTGACCGAGGGCATCCTCCCTTAAGGTTCCAAGCATTGAAATTCGGCCGGCAAGCCCCATACTTTCAGTATGATCACACCGGCACAAATTCGCGCGGCGCGCGCCATGCTCGATTTGACGATCGACAGGCTGTCGCAGGAGAGTGGAGTGTCCGCTCTCCTCATCCTCCAAATCGAAACATCAAACGGCTACGATGCCACACCTCAGCATTATGGGGCGCTCAAGGAAGCCCTCGAGCGCCTGGGTGTGGTCTTTCTGAGAGCTGGAGAAGAGGCCGCAGGCGGCGAGGGTCTGCGCCTGGCCGCCGCTGGAAGCGAAGCTGGCCTGAGGCCCGAAGAGCTCCATTCCGCCAACGACGATTGAATTTCTGCAATATGGCGATGGAACAATAGCTGCGCTTGCGACTTTCCCTGTCCGACATCACAAGACAGGAGATTTTCATGAGCCGAAACAATGGCCTCTACCTCATCATCGGCGCCCTCGCAGTCGCTGTCATCGGACTGGGGATGTATGTTTACCAGGAAGAGCAGAAGCCGGATGGCGTGGAACTGACGATCGGGCAGAACGGCGTATCGATCGAAGAGAACTGAGCCATTGGCTGGATCGGGCTCCCTTCAACGGAGCCGGATGAAGGTCTCGTAGAAGGCTTCGGGGGCGCTTATGGCGCCCTCGATGATATAGGGCTGGCGAACTGTCGCCGCATGCCGCGCCGCAACTGGCAGCCCGTGGTCCAGCCCATCGATCAGTCGATATTCAAGCAACGTCCTGCCGTCAGCGTTCCTCCAGACCGCCACGTTGCCTGCAGCATCCATCCCTAGCTCACCAGCAGCCTCATCAAGCCCGTGGAGGTCGAGCCACTGGGCAAGCAGAGAGCCCGCATTGGCAGGGGCAACGATCCTGTCCGCCCTTCCCTGCCAGATGGAAACGGCGGGCATCGTCCGGGCGGCACCCTTCGCGGCACCTCGCGCCAGATCGCCCCATTCACCGGGACTGCGCTTGCTGCCCGATTTCATCACGGAGAGGGCCGTCATGGCATCCCTTGCCGCGCCGAAGGGCAAGCCGCCGATCACCTGCCCCGAGGCGAAAAGCTCCGGATAGGTCACCAGAAGAGCATTGGCCATGGCCCCGCCGGCTGACAGTCCCTGGATGAACACCCTGTTTCGGTCTATGCCATGCCGCTCGATAGCATGCTCGATCATCTGGCGGATCGACATCAGTTCACCGCGGTCATGCGCCACGGCGCTGGGGCGAAACCAGTTGAAGCAAAGATTGTGGTTGTTTTCCTTTCGCTGCTCCGGGAAAAGCAGCACGAAACCCTTCTCCCGCGCCATCCGGCTCCAGCCGCTTCCCTGATCGAACTGCCGCGCGGTTTGCAGACAGCCATGCAGCACTACGACCAGGGTCGGAGGGTCCCGTCTCTTCGGTGGCGCATATTCGAGCATGGTCAAACGCCCGGGATTGCTGCCAAAAGCCTGTATCGGCACCAGGCCAGATCTCGGCCTGCGCGGTTTGGGCGCCTTGGCGGTCTTGGAAGGTTCAGCGAAGCGGAATTTGGGCATCGCCTTCTCAAGATTGCGTTTCCAGCGCTTCTGGCTGCGAAGCATGGCCGACAACGGTGACATCGAGAGTTTGAAGCGCATGGATCATCGGCTCCCTTCGAACCTTCAACCTATATAATGCTGCATTGCAGCAATGATAGGACAAGCATGAAGAAAGGTCCGACGCCTGGGATTTGGAAAAAGAAAAGCCGGGGACCTTGCGGTACCCGGCTCTCGAAGACCGTTCGATTGGATCAACAGTTTGATCTTACGAAGGAAATGGTCGGAATGGCGGGATTCGAACCCACGACCCCTTGACCCCCAGTCAAGTGCGCTACCTGGCTGCGCTACATTCCGTCACATGGCCACCGTGTTTTTCTGATCGCGGATGACCAGTTCGGCAGCCCGTTCCCTTTAGACAGTCAGCCATTTCTGCGCAAGGGGAAACTCCGGGAGGATTGAAAAAATGAGAGGATGATCAGTTGAGCCGCTGCATGAGCGCGCGGATTTCGTCAAACCGGCGCCGCTCTTCCGGCTCCTCGCTGTTGGCTGCATAACAGCTCGAATCCATACAGAAACGAGACACCTTCAAGGGGTCGGCCCCACCTTCGAATTGGCACTCGATTTCGTCGGTGATGTCCTGCGGCTCACTGTCGAGTCGCGTCGAATATGTCAGTCGGGCTCCCGGCGGATCCAACTCCGGAAAGGCCTGGACGACGCCAATCTTCAGGTCCTCAGTCATCAGCATGCTCTTGGCGACGAAGATGCAGGCTTCTTCCACGGTGGACGGTCTTGCGGCCGTAGCGCCGGACGACTCAGTCGTCTGCTGAGCGCTGGCGGGAGCCACCGCGAGCAGGGACAGAAGCGGGATCGAGATCAGTTGACGTTTCATGGAGCCTCGCGCGGGTTGCGTGTTGGTCACAAAACGTCGGAAGGCTCAGCGATGTTCCACCGGCGGGAACGCGGTAATGCAATCAGCGCACCTGGTCGAGAAGGCGTTTGCATTCAAGCAGATCAAACAAGGCTTCCTGCAGAAGTGCGCGATCTTCCTTGCCGACAGACCCTTTTCCAACCGAGATTTCCGGAGCGTCATCATTCGCGCCACCGCCGAACCCGAAGAAGCGGCCGCTCGTGCGCAGCTTGGGGCGACCGACAACCTGGTCTTCGTCGAGGTTGACTTTCGGTTCTTCGCCCTTCGAAGCATTGGCTGCCACCAGCGCTTCCATGGTGGCGACATCGCCCGTGGCGACGGCCATGACGAACTTGTTGCCATTGCTTTTCAGGAGCTTCTGGACGCCCTTGATCGTGTAGCCCTGGTCATAGAGCAGGTGCCGGATGCCTTTCAGCAATTCGACATCGTCCGGTCGATAGTAGCGTCTTCCGCCGCCACGCTTCAGCGGCTTGATCTGCGGGAATCGGGTTTCCCAGAAGCGCAGGACGTGTTGCGGCAGATCGAGATCATCCGCCACCTCACTGATGGTGCGGAAAGCATCCGGGCTCTTGTCCAACTGCATCACGGCGCTCCTCGATTGTCGCGCGACCACACGACTCGGATCACATTTCAGCGGGTTGAGGATCGCATTTCAAGCGCTTGGTGACCGGCGGCAAAATGCTCCACCGGTTTTGGTCGCCGTCAGGCCGCGGGGTTGGCAGGCTTCTGTTTGGCCTTGCGGGCGACATGGGCGCGCAGGATGCGCTGCTTGAGCACGTTCGATGCCTTGAAGGTCATCACACGACGCGGAGAAATCGGGACTTCCTCGCCGGTCTTCGGATTGCGGCCGATCCGCTCGTTCTTGCTGCGCACCTGGAAGGTCGCGAACGAGGAAAGCTTTACCGATTCACCACGTACGATGGCATTGCAGATCTCGTCGATGACCGTTTCCACGAGTTCGGCAGATTCCGTGCGGGAAAGACCGACCTTGCGAAAGACTGATTCTGCCAGATCCGCACGCGTCACTGTCTTCCCGGCCATTGTTGTCGCCCGCCTAAATCAATGATCTTGTTGAATTGGGCAGAGACTATTGCCCTTGGCCTCAACGGTCAAGTGCTTGTCGATGCGCAATTTTTGGGGTTTCAAATGCTACCAGCGCAGGAGAACGGCGCCCCAGGTGAAGCCACCCCCCATCGCCTCGAGCATTACAAGATCGCCCCGCTTGATCCGACCGTCCCCGGCTGCGGTCGCCAGCGCCAGAGGAATGGAGGCTGCAGACGTGTTGCCGTGCTTGTCGACGGTGATCACGACCTTTTCGTCGGGGATGCCGAGCTTCTTGGCCGAACCGTCGATGATGCGCTTGTTCGCCTGGTGGGGGACCAGCCAGTCGATGTCGTCGGCCGTCGTGCCGGTGGCGGTGAAGGCGGCCTCGATGACATCGGTGATCATGCCGACGGCGTGCTTGAAGACCTCGCGGCCCTCCATGCGCAGATGGCCGACCGTGCCGGTGGTCGAGGGGCCACCGTCGACATAGAGCTTTTCGCGATGCGCGCCGTCGGAGCGAAGGTTGGAGGTCAGCACGCCGCGATCGGCGACGGTCCCCTCGCCTTCCGCCGCTTCGAGGATGATGGCGCCAGCGCCATCGCCGAAGAGCACGCAGGTGGTGCGGTCCGTCCAGTCGAGGATGCGCGAGAAGGTTTCGGCACCAATGACCAGCACACGTTTTGCCATGCCCCCGCGGATATAGAGGTCCGCCGTCGCCATGGCATAGACGAAGCCGGAGCAGACGGCCTGGACGTCGAAGCCGAAGCCGTGATGCATGCCGAGACGGTTCTGGATGTTCACGGCAGTCGCGGGGAAGGTGTTGTCCGGGGTCGAGGTGGCACAGATCACCAAGTCGATGTCGGCGGCCGTCAGGCCTGCACGCTCGAGCGCTTCCTGCGCGGCTGCCGCACCCAGCGAGGCCGTTGTCTCACCTTCACCGGCGATATAGCGCTGCTTGATGCCCGTGCGCTGGACGATCCATTCGTCCGAGGTTTCGACCATGCTTTCGAGATCGCGATTGGTCACAACCCGTTTCGGGAGCGCTGCTCCGAAACCGCGAACTACAGAACGGATCATTGAAGTTTCCTACCTTTCACGCCGCTTCGGGGCCGGCCGGTGACGGGTGCCGCGCGTGATATTTTTTCAAATCGTTTTCGATCTTCTGCGTGAGACCGTTTCGGGCCATGTCATAGCCCACATCGAGAGCTGCCGCAAAGCCTTCGGCATCGGTGCCGCCATGGCTCTTGATGACGATGCCGTTCAAGCCGAGGAAGACACCGCCATTCACCTTGCGCGGGTCCATCTTCTCGCGCAGCCGGTCGAAGGCGCCCTTGGCGAGAATGTATCCGAGCTTCGCCATCCAGGTCCGCGACATCGCCGATCGCAGGTATTCGGCGATCTGCTTGGCGGTGCCTTCCGCTGTCTTCAGCGCGATATTGCCGGTGAAGCCTTCGGTCACGACCACGTCGACCGTGCCCTTGCCAAGGTCATCGCCCTCAACGAAGCCATAGTAGTCGATCGTGTCGAGGCCGGCCTCACGAATGAGGCGACCGGCTTCCTTGACCTCCTCCTGGCCCTTGATCTCTTCGACGCCGACATTGAGCAGACCAACCATGGGCTTTTCGATTTCGAACAGGGCGCGGGCCATGGCACCACCCATAACGGCAAAATCGAGCAATTGCTGGGCATCCGCGCCAATGCCTGCACCAACGTCAAGCACGATGCTCTCGCCCGAAAGCGTCGGCCAGATCGCCGCGATCGCGGGGCGTTCGATGGTTGCCATGGTGCGCAGGCAGAACTTGGCCATGGCCATCAGGGCGCCGGTATTGCCGGCGGAGACCGCGACATCGGCCTGACCCGTCTTCACCGCCTCGATCGAACGCCACATGCTGGAGACATAGCGGCCGCGGCGCAGGGCCTGGCTCGGCTTCTCGTCCATGGTGACGGAGATATCGCAATGGTGAAAGGTGGATTTGTCCTTCAGTTTTGGAAACTGGGCCAGGATCGGCAGGCAGCGTTCCTGCTGACCGAAGAGAATGAAGGTTACATCGGGATGACGCTCGAGTGCCTTGGCGGCTCCGGGGATGACGACTTCGGGACCGAAGTCTCCACCCATGACGTCGACAGAAATTCTGATCACTTAGACCTGACCCTTCTTCATCGCTGGCCAGCGATATTTTCGGCCAAAATACCGCTTTTCCATCGGCAGACAACCCACCCGCAAACGCAGATGGGGGATGATCAATCCTTTTTCCAGTCCTTCAAGACGGCAAATGGGGAGGGTTTCCTGTCCTCTTCGGCCTTGCTTTCGATATGGCCGGAGAAGGCGACGCCTTCCTTCTTTGGATAGGGATCGATGTCGAGCGCTGCAAATTCGGCCACCAGGGCGCCGGCATCGATCGTGTCCCCGGTGAAGGTTTCCGGAAGATCTGGACCTTCCGGATCGAGCACCATTTCGCCCGCACCGTCGAGCACGATCCGCGCCGGTTTCGATCCCTCGGGGACAAAGATCTGGTCTATTTCCTGATCGATCGTCGAAACCACGGGTTCCAGCGTGACGACGCAGGCCTGTACGAGTTCACCCGTCACATTGCCCTTGATGCGAACGCCATCCTTCTTCCAGCGGGCAATCTGCAAGTCGGCCGAAAGGCGATTGACCGCCTCGACCTTCCACAGTTCGGCCAGGCCGGCGCGCTCGCGCTCGTCCGCCTCCACATGGACCTGAACGGGATTTGCGGAGATGTGGGCGACCTTCACCAGATAGGTGAACTCGCGAGGGTCCCTTGCATTGCTGCCTGCCATGTCATCAATCCTTGTCGTTCCGTCCGGTCTGCGACCTGTGGGCCCGGATCGCCTCCGGGCAGTCAGCCACCCGGGACGGCCAGACGGGCCATGCCCGTCTCGATTTCACTCTCGTTCAGAGCCGCGAGCGCCTGTTCGGCCGTAAACATCCAGTCGGCGAGCGCCTGCATGGACGGTGCCGCATCCCCGTGTTCGGGATGGATGTTGCGCTTCAGCGCCGCCGCCAGCGCTTCGCGATCATTTTTATCGAGGGCCGCTGCGTAGGACTCCAGCCGACCGTAATACATGCCCGCGAGCTTCTTCATGCGTTTTGGCACGCCCGTATCGCCGATTCCAAGCTCACGGATCGAATGATCGACATCCTCGAAGAAGGCATCGATGATGTTCTGGGCGATCTCCTGGCCGCTGCGCGGGGACTTCGCGGTACGGCGAAAATAGAGAATCAACATGATCGTCAGCATCTCGAACCGGCCGATCACGGTATCCGGCACATTCATGTCGAGATAGAAGGTGGGCGTGCGGGCAGCCGCCGTCAGCGCGCCATATTGACGCTCGACGATCACCTGATTGTTTCTTTTCTGCTTGAAGAAGCCGAATACCATCGAGTTCCACCAAAAAGAGCCAGTGAAGTGACAAGCCCGAACGTGGTCATGTTGCATGATTGCGAAAGCTGGTTTACCGAAGCAGGCGTGAATTGCAATGCCGATATCCGGCACCGATGCCGCATCTCGCGGCAGAGTGACCGGCAAAACGGCAGCGCAGGCGTTATGGCAGCTTTCCCCGGAAAGGCCACAATGCTATGCGCAAGAGCGATCCGGCATCCAGAGGATGCCATCGACAGTCATGGGAGACGTTTGCGTGGACATTCGGAATTTCAAGTCGGACAGAAAGCTTCTGAGCACGACCGCACTTGCGCTTGCTGTCACTCTTAGCCTCTCCGCCTGCCAGACCTCCGAGGTCTTCCACAACGGCTACGTCGTCGACCAGGCGGCCCTCGATCTCGTGCCGGTTGGTTCGAGTCGCGAACAGGTTCTGCTTTCGCTCGGCACACCCTCGACCACGGCCACTTTCGATGGTGAAGTCTTCTACTACATCTCGCAGAAGCGGACCCGCTCTGTGGCGTTCATGAAGCCGCAGCTCGTGGACCAGCAGATTCTGGCAATCTACTTCGACAAGGACGGCATCGTCACGCAGCGGGCCAACTACACCCTGCAGGATGGCCGCGTCTTCGATACGATCTCCCGCACGACTCCGACCGGCGGCCGCGACCTCACCTTCCTGCAGCAGATGCTGTCGGGCGGCAGCAGTGCAGCCAATACGGTGCGCAACATCTTCAGCGGCCAGTAAGCCGTTTAGGGCGCCCTCGGGTCATCCGGTTACAGCACACAAGAAGAGACCGCGGAAGTTGCCTTCCGCGGTCTCTTTCGTTTCAGCCTTCAGCCTTCAACCTGCGAGGATCGCCAGAAGCAGAAGGGCGACAATGTTGGTGATCTTGATCGCCGGATTGACGGCAGGACCTGCGGTATCCTTGTAGGGATCGCCGACCGTGTCGCCAGTGACGGAGGCCTTGTGGGCATCCGAGCCTTTCAGGTGCTTCACCCCATCCTTGTCGATGAAGCCGTCCTCGAAGCTTTTCTTGGCATTGTCCCAGGCGCCACCACCCGATGTCATCGAGATCGCGACGAACAGGCCGTTGACGATGACGCCGAGGAGCGACGCACCGAGCGCGGCAAAGGCGGACGCCTTCGAGCCCGAAATCAAGAGCACCCCGAAATAGACGACGAGTGGCGCAAGCACCGGCAAGAGCGAGGGGACGACCATTTCCTTGATCGCTGCGCGGGTCAGGATGTCCACCGCCCGACCATAGTCCGGCTTGTCGGTCCCCTGCATGATTCCCGGCTTTTCACGGAATTGGCGACGGACTTCCTCGACGATCGAGCCGGCCGCGCGGCCAACGGCCGTCATGGCGATCCCACCAAACAGGTAGGGAATGAGGCCACCGAAAATCAGGCCGGCGACGACATAGGGGTTGGAGAGATCAAAGGATATCGAGCCCATATCCGCGAAATACGGATACTGTGCGCTGTTGGCGGCAAAGTATTGCAGGTCGTTGGCATAGGCGGCGAAGAGCACAAGCGCGCCGAGACCGGCAGAGCCGATCGCATAACCCTTGGTGACGGCCTTGGTGGTGTTGCCAACGGCATCAAGGGCGTCGGTCGACTTGCGCACTTCCGGCGGCAGGTGGGACATTTCGGCGATACCGCCGGCATTGTCCGTTACCGGGCCGAAGGCGTCGAGGGCTACGATCATGCCGGCGAGGCCGAGCATGGTGGTGACCGCGATCGCCGTGCCGAAGAGACCCGCGAGCTGGAAGGTCGCGATGATGCCGCCCACGATGACAATGGCCGGCAGCGCGGTCGATTCCAGCGAAACGGCAAGCCCCTGGATGACGTTGGTGCCGTGACCGGTGACCGAAGCCTGGGCAATCGAGTTGACCGGGCGCTTGTTGGTGCCGGTGTAGTATTCGGTGATCACGACGATCAGCGCGGTCACGACGAGGCCGAGAATGCCGCAGATGAAGAGGTTGACGCCGGTAATGGCCATACCGGACACGGTTCCGAGCGTGCCCCAGCCGATCGTCAGCGACGTGGCAATGGCGAGACCGGCCACCGACAAGAGCCCGGTAACGATCAGCCCCTTGTAAAGGGCGCCCATGATCGAGCCGTTGGTGCCGAGCTTGACGAAGAAGGTGCCGATGATCGAGGTGATGATGCAGGCGCCGCAGATGGCAAGAGGATAGACCATCGCGATGTCGAGTGCGGCGGAACCGGCAAAGAAGATCGCCGCAAGAACCATCGTCGCGACGACCGAGACCGCATAGGTCTCGAAGAGGTCCGCGGCCATGCCGGCGCAGTCACCCACGTTGTCGCCGACATTGTCGGCAATTGTGGCCGGGTTGCGCGGATCGTCTTCCGGAATGCCGGCCTCCACCTTGCCGACGAGGTCCCCGCCGACGTCAGCGCCCTTGGTGAAGATACCGCCACCCAGACGGGCGAAGATCGAAATCAGCGAGGCACCGAAGCCGAGTGCCACCAGCGCATCGATCACTTCGCGCGAGCCGCTTTCATGGCCGAGAACCGCCGTCAGGATGTAGAAGTAGATGGCCACGCCCAGCAGTGCCAGACCCGCGACCAGCATGCCGGTAATCGCTCCGGACTTGAAGGCGATGTCGAGGCCTGCGGCGAGGCTGTGAGATGCGGCCTGTGCGGTGCGCACATTGGCGCGGACGGAGACGTGCATGCCGATGAAGCCGGCCGCGCCGGAAAGGACCGCGCCGATCAGGAAACCGATCGCAGCGGAAGCGGAAAGTAGAAGCCATGTGGCGACGAAAACAACGGCGCCGACGATCGCGATGTTCAGGTATTGCCGAGTGAGGTAAGCCTGAGCACCCTCGCGAATATAGCCTGCAATTTCCTGCATCCGGGCATTGCCCTGGTCTGCAGCGAGCACCGAGCGCGTCGCCCAGACCGCGTAGACCACGGACAGAAGCCCGCATAAAATTACGCCTAGAAGAACCGTCATTCGCAATACCCTCCCGTATTGCCCGCGCCTCACTCATCGCGGGCCGTGACTCGCAGACTCAGGCCCCCTCCTCCGAGACCTCGTCAACGCGTGGCGAGATTGCGTCGCGCTTTCGGCGGCGTCAAGTACGCATATTTCGCGCTGCTGAGGGAACTTAGGCGGGTTTACGGGCGGCTGCACGCAGCTGCAGAAGCACCAGCAACAGGCAGGCAATGGTAATCGGCCATATGACCAGATTCATCACAGACCAGCCGAAGGCGGTGAAGACCTTGCCGGAGGAGAAGGACGACAGAGCGACCGTCGAGAAGAGGATGATGTCGTGGAAACCCTGGACCTTGTCTGCCTCGGCCGGGCGGTAGCTCGACGCGACGATCGCGGTGGCGCCGATGAAGCCGAAATTCCAACCGATACCGAGCAGCACGAGTGCTCCCCAGAAGTTCCAGAGCTCGACACCCCAATGGGCGATTACGGCGCAGGCCATCAGAATGAGCAGGCCGGCCGCAACCACCTTCTCCGCGCCAAAGCGCGTGATGAGCACGCCGGTAAAGAAGCTCGGCGCAAACATCGCAATGACATGCCACTGGATGCCCAAGGTCGCGAGGTCCGAGGAGAAGCCGCAGCCGACGACCATGGCGAGCGGCGCACCCGTCATCATGAAGGTCATCAAAGCATAGGAGCTGATGCCGCAGATCATGCCGGTCATGAAACGCTGGGTCATGACGATCTCGCGCAGGGGCCTGGTCGGGCCCGATGCCTCGGCCTTCTTCTCGGCCATGGTCGGCAGCTTGAGGAAGAACAAGACGACGATCGCGCACAGCAGCAGCGGGACCATGCCCAGGAAGGCTCCGGCGAAGGTGACCGGCGCGAGGGCATCCTTGAACCAGATCGCGATCTGGGGGCCGGCGATGGCCGAGATGATACCGGCGGCAAGGATCCAGGAGATCGCCTTGCCCTTGTAGAAGCTCGGCGACGCATCGGCTGCGGCGAAGCGGATCTTCTGGGTGAAGCCGCCCGAGACGCCCATGAGGAGGAGTGCGAAGGCGAAGAGCCAGAAGTTGGACTGGATCAGCGCGAAGGCTGCGAGTGCGCTGCCAAGCGCACCCATCAGGGCACCAACCATGAAGCTTTCACGGCGGCCAAGTACGCGAGACGCTGCTGCCACGACGATTGCGCCGACGGCGACACCAATATTGAAGCCGGTGAGCGGCGCGGTCGAAAGCGATTTGTCGGCACCCAGCATCTGGAAACCGGCCAGACCGCCGACGGCAAAGGCAAGCGGTGGAGCGGAGCCCAGGATCGCCTGAGCAACTGCGAGCAGACCGACATTCCGCCGGGCCGTCGAAAGATGTCCGTCCAGCCCTGCCTCAGTCGCCATGCTCATCGGTCCCATCCTATTTTTGCGCGGGGGCGCGAACCTGCTTTGCAATTCGGTCGAGAACGGCGTTGACCAGCTTCGGCTCGTCGTCGGGGAAGAAGGCCTGAGCGATCTCGACATATTCCGTTACAATAACGGCGATCGGCACATCCTTGCGTTCGATCAATTCGAAGGTTCCGGCGCGCAAAATGGCGCGGACAGTGCTGTCGATGCGTGAAAGAGCCCAATCATCCTGGAGCGCCTTGGCAATCATCGGATCGATCTTGGTCTGGTCCCGCACGACGCCCGCGACGATCGAGCGGAACCAGGAGGCGTCCGCCTTCAGATAAGTCTCGCCATCAACTTCCTGGCCGAGACGATGGGCCTCGTATTCGGCGACCACCTCGAGCACGCCTGAGCCGGCGATGTCCATCTGGTAGAGCGCCTGGACGGCTGCGAGGCGGGCTGCGCCGCGCTGGTTTGCCGGTTTCACCGGATGTTTGCCTTCACCAGTCATCGATCAGCCACCCAGCTTCTTCTTCAGTTCGATCATTGAAAGGGCCGCACGGGCTGCGAAACCGCCCTTGTCCTTCTCGCTGCGCTTGACGCGGGCCCAGGCCTGCTCGTCATTCTCGACGGTCATGATGCCGTTGCCGATGGCCAGCGACTCGGAGACGGCGAGATCCATCAGGGCGCGGGAGGATTCGTTGGCGACGATATCGAAGTGATAGGTCTCACCGCGGATGACCATACCGAGCGCGATGAAGCCGTCGTACTGCGTCCCCTCATCGTCCATGGCGTCAAGCGCCATGGCGATGGCCGGCGGGATCTCCAGCGCACCGGGTACCGTGATCACGTCGAATGTCGCGCCGGCCTCTTCGAGCGCGTGCTTGGCGCCATCCAGGAGAGCGTCCGACATATCGTCATAGAAGCGTGCCTCGACGATCAGCAAATGCGGCGGAGCCGTCTTGTTTCCCATGGGTCTCGTCCGATCTTGAATGTGATTGCGGCCCCTGGCCGAACAGAAACGCGGTCAAACCACGCCATTTCCCGGAAGGCAAGCGTTTTTGCAACAAGCTCGGCGAGTGCCGAGAGGGACGCGCCCGACACGCCTGCAAAAGCCGACACAGGCTTGTTGTTCCAGTCTCGCTAAAGCTGGCGGAAATCGGGCTAATTGCATGCCATATTTTTTATTATTTTCAGCAACTTAGCGGCCATATTCCGCCACAAATCGGAGTGAGCTTCGGCCCTGCAAGCGAGCGACGGAATCCCCCGCCATCGCAACCATCCTAGAAAGGACACGACCATGAATCGCTTTGCCACCATCCTCACCGCAACCGCTCTGTCTGCTGTCGCCTTCGGTGCACAAAGCCAGGCCGCCATGCCTTCGGCTGCCGCTGCGCACAAAGCCAAGATCGAAAGCACGATCCAATCCATGTCACCAGCAGGGTTCCGCGTGGTCAGGATCAACTCGCTGAAGAGCAATGATGCCACACGCCAAAAGTTCAGCGTGGTTTCCCCCTCCTCCCCGGAGGCCCGCGTGGTTCAGGCTGCAGTCATTGCCAACCGACCGCTCGCATCGAAGCTTGAAGGCCAGAAAGTCAAAGTGACCGACATTGTCGGCGCCGAGCAGACCGCCAAGGGGGGCGTGACCTTCTACGTACGCTGATCAGGGCACATTCCCTCTTCCAGTCTTTCGACTTGGCCCCGTGACCCCTGTGGCACGGGGCTTTTTTTGCGCGCGGAACCTTTAGGCTCGACGAAGTGTTGTCAGATGGAAAGGCAGCCCGGAGGAGGTTGCCTCACAACACACCAAGGAGACACCCCATGGGCCGTGGCATTCTTCTCTGGCTGGTCGGCGTGCCGATCCCGCTCATTCTGTTGATATTGCTGTTCTGGAACTAAACCCAGGCGGAGGCCGGCAGACGCTCGAAGATCTGCAGTCTGTCGGCCCCGATCTGCCGCGCCTCGGTCATCACGAAGCCAGCCGGCAGGCGATCGGCGGTTATCGGCGAGGCAATCCCCCCGTCGCCGATATTCAGCTTTGAATCATAGAGGTGAATGCGGTCCACCAGTCCCCGTCCTAGAAGGTCGGCGGCGACGCGGGCTCCGCCTTCAACCATCAGGGTGGAGATGCCGCGTTGCGCCAGCAAGGCGAGCAGTTCTTCGATCCCGCCGACTTCAACGATTTCGACACCCTTCTCCCGAAGCAAAGCACAATGCTCCGAAGCACCCGGCGACACCGCGACGAGCACCGGGTAATTCCGCGCTGTCAATGCCAATTTTGAGGAAGAAGGCAATTCCGCCCTGCGGTCGAGCACGACCCTGAGCGGCGACGCATCCTCCAGGCCGGGAAGTCGCACGGTCAGTTCCGGGTCGTCGGCAATCGCGGTGCCGATCCCCACCAGAATCGCGTCGCTTTGAGCCCGCAGCCGATGCACATCCGACCGCGCATCCGCTCCGGTGATGGCGACTTGCCCGGCACCCTGCCGGCCCAGCATGCCGTCGGCAGAGACCGCAAGTTTCAAAATTACTTGCGGTCGTCCTTTCGTCTGCCGAGTGAGGTAGCCGGCCATCGCACGACGGGCTTCCTTCTGCAGTATGCCGATGGTGACCTCGATGTCGGCGTCCGCAAGGATCTTCAAGCCACGACCCGAGACTCGCGGATCGGGGTCCGCAACGGCGACGACCACGCGGGCAATACCGGCTGCCACGATCGTATTGGCGCAAGGCGGGGTCTTGCCATGGTGGGAACATGGTTCGAGCGTGACATAGGCCGTTGCTCCCCTTGCCTTCGCGCCGGCTTCGGCGATAGCCTGCGGCTCGGCATGCGGCCGGCCGCCAAGCGCGGTCACGCCACGGCCAACGATTTCACCATCCTTGACGATCACACATCCGACGGACGGGTTGGGGCCGGTGCGCCCGACATGCGTGAGCGAGAGCTCGATTGCCTCCCGCATATACCGTTCATCGCGGGCCGTAATGGACACGTCAGTCCGCCGTGCTGTCTCGGGAGATCTTTGCGTTGATCTCGGAGATGACGTTCTCGAAGTCCTCGGCATGGCTGAAGTCGCGATAAACCGAGGCGTAGCGGACGAATGCTACGTCATCGAGGGTCTTCAGGGCTTCCAGCACCTGAAGGCCGATTTCCTCCGAAGAAATCTCCGTTTCGCCTGAGCTCTCGAGACGACGCACGATACCGGATACGGCACGTTCGATGCGCTCGGCATCGACGGGGCGTTTGCGCAGTGCGATCTTGAAGGACCGCACCAGCTTGTCGCGGTCGAACGGCGCCTTGCGGCCGGTCTTCTTCAAGACCATCAACTCGCGCAGCTGCACCCGTTCGAATGTGGTGAAGCGCCCCCCGCAATCCGGACAGATGCGCCGCCGGCGGATGGAACTGTTGTCCTCCGCCGGTCGCGAGTCCTTGACCTGGGTTTCATCCGATCCGCAGAAGGGGCAGCGCATCAGCCGTATGCCTTACATGTAAGGGTACATCGGGAAGCGGTCCGTCAGGGCAACGACCTTGTCCCGAACGGCTGCTTCGACGGACGCATTGCCCTCATCGGAATTGGCAACCTTCAGGCCGTCGAGAACTTCGACGATCAGATTGCCGATTTCGGTGAACTCCGCTTCCTTGAAGCCGCGCGTGGTGCCAGCCGGGGTACCGAGACGGATGCCGGAGGTGACGAAGGGCTTTTCTGGATCGAAGGGGATGCCGTTCTTGTTGCAGGTGATGTAGGCGCGGCCGAGACCGGCTTCTGCACGCTTGCCGGTGGCGTTCTTCTTGCGCAGGTCGACCAGCATCAGGTGGTTGTCGGTGCCGCCGGAAACGATGTCGAGATTCTGCTTGATCAGGGTCTCTGCCAGAGCCTTGGCGTTCTTCACGACCTGGGCGGCGTAATCCTTGAACTCCGGCTGCAGCGCTTCGCCGAAGGCGACGGCCTTGGCGGCGATGACATGCATCAGCGGACCACCCTGGAGGCCCGGGAAGACGGCCGAGTTGAACTTCTTCGCCAGATCCTCGTCGTTCGTCAGGATCATGCCGCCGCGCGGACCACGGAGCGACTTGTGGGTCGTGGAGGTCGCGACATGGCAGTGCGGGAACGGCGACGGATGCTGGCCACCGGCGACGAGACCGGCGATGTGGGCCATGTCGACCATGAGATAGGCGCCGACCTCGTCAGCGATCTCGCGGAAGCGCTTCCAGTCCCAGATGCGGGAATAGGCGGTGCCGCCGGCGATGATCAGCTTCGGCTTGTGGGTGCGCGCCTTCTCGGCCACGTCGTCCATATCGAGCTGGTGGTCGTCTTCACGCACGCCGTAGGAAACGACGTTGAACCACTTGCCGGACATGTTGACCGGCGAACCATGGGTCAGGTGACCGCCCGAATTGAGGTCAAGGCCCATGAAGGTGTCGCCCGGCTGCAGGAGCGCCAGGAAGACGGCCTGGTTCATCTGCGAACCGGAATTGGGCTGAACGTTGGCGAAGTTGACGCCGAAGAGCTTCTTGGCGCGCTCGATTGCGAGTTCTTCCGCGATGTCAACAAACTGGCAGCCGCCATAGTAGCGCTTGCCCGGATAACCTTCCGCATACTTGTTGGTCATGATCGAGCCCTGGGCTTCGAGCACGGCGCGGGAGACGATGTTTTCAGAGGCGATCAGCTCGATCTCGTGACGTTGGCGACCAAGTTCCTTCTCGATCGCACCGAAGATTTCCGGATCGGTATCGGCGAGGGAACGAGAAAAGAAGGCATCGGTGTTCGACATGATCGCTGGCTCCTCAAAAGCGTTTGATGCTGTGGGGTCTTAAACTTCCGCAGTCACGAGAGCAATACGGAGAACGACATTTGCGGATCAATTGGCGCGCGGAGGCGAATGGCCGCAGCCACCTTGACTAAGCCGGGCGCAAATCCATGCAGCCGTTGCGCAGCGCCGGCAGCACCAGCCAGGCGCCATGGGCATAAAGGCTTCGGACGAAAGCCGCATCAGGGGCGGAGACAATGGTGCGCCCGCCGTTCGCCCGCAGGATGCCGGCACCGTCCGGAAGGCGTGCGGGGATATCCGATCCAAGCACAAGGACTGCCGGGCCGACAGGGCCCAGGATCGCTGTCGAGGCCGCAAGCGCGCTGAACCAGACGCCGACGATACCCAAGAGAACGGCGCCGCTGCGAACGAGGCGTTGAACCGCTGTCCTGCGTATGTCCGGTTCAGTAGTCATAGACATGTTCCAGCTCGAAGCCTGCAGACTTGAGTTCAGTGAACAGGAGAGAGAGATCACGGACCTTGGCCTGCAGCAGCAGCCGGCGGCCGGTAAAGCCATCCCGATTGATGTCGGCGATGACGGTGGCGTAACCAAGCTGGCTCGGGGCCGAGGGCGCCAGCGCGCTGACCATTATGTCGTCATTGCCGGCGACTTCGAGCACTGTGCCGTTGCGCTCCGCAATTTGCCGGAGAATGACGGTGAAGGCCCGATAGCGGGGCGTTTCGATGAGTACGCCGTTGTCGCCTCGCTCTTCAATGACAGTGACGTCGGGCATCGCCCGAAGATCCGCAGCCGGGATCCCCGACACCAGCGAACGGATTGTCAGTTGTGCCTGCCCCGTGGCGGCAACGGCGCTGGCGATCACATCGGCATAGGCTGCCTTCGCCTTCCATTCACCGCCCAGTGCCAGCCTGCGCTCCCAGCTGCGCAGCGACGTGACAGGTTCGGCCCAGAGCTTTCCGACAGAGCCATCGAAATCATACTTGTACCACGGCGTCTGGTGCAGAAAACGGCCATAGTCCTCGGCCATCGTCAGCGCATAGAGGTCCTGTGGCGACTTTTCCGCTCCCCTGAGAAGGGCAAAGAGGCGGCCCACCGTCTCCTCATACAATGCCTTCATCCCCATCTCGAGCGTGAAGCTTACGCCGATGACGTGGATTGTCCGCCGCGTGGCCGCATCGGCGCCACCGTGGCGATCCGCTTCGCGATTGAGAGCGCAGAAGGAAGCCCAGAAACCGACGACGCTGCGCGTATAGCCGAATGCATGTTCATCACTGAGCTTCATGACATTCGCCAGCCCCTCATAGGCATAGACGATGTGCCATTCCGGATAGGTCAGATAGCTGTTGGCTTCGGCGCGGACGAAGGCCGGCTCGGTGATCTGGGGCGCAAAAGCCTGATCTTCAGGCTCGGCCTTACAGAAGGTTTCGACATAACCGACGGGGATGAGCAGCACAACGACGAAAAGCACCACCGAAAGCGAGAGCCATTTCAGCAACCGCAGCAGCCTTGCCATTCAGGCCTCCTTGCGAAACAGAATGGCGGACAAGACCGCGATCCCGCCCAGAGAAATGTGCGGCATGTTGGCCAGGATCTTGAAGCCGAAAGGCAGGTCCTGGATGCCGTAGTTGATGATGCCGAGATCGAGGTAACCGGAACCGGTTGCCAGGCCAAGGAGCCCGTCGGCCAGATAAAGGATGCCAAAATAGAGAAGGAAGCTGCGTGCGGCGCGGGTCGAAAGGAACGCGGCGGTTCCGGCCCACAGCGCGGATGCGAGATGCAGCAGGTCGTCATAGATATCGAGTGCGAAGATGCCAAACGCCCTGCCCTCGGCATCCGTCAAACCTGGAATATAGTTCAGGCCCGCGACGACGAACAGAATGGCGGCATAGGCAAAGGCGATCTTGCGAACGGTCGTCATGGGTAACCTCTCAAATCCTTGAAATGTAGTTGGTCCAGAGACCATTCTGCAACAGCAGCCCCGGATCGAGGCGGCGCTTGGCAGCCGCGAATTCGTCGGCACGTGGGTAGGCGCGACGCAACTGGTCCAGCGTCGGATGCGGACGATAGGGCAGATAATAGCTGCCGCCGATTTCCGTGACCCGGTCGACTAGAGCGCGGGTCATGCGCGCCATGTCCTCTTCGCCCCGCACGGACATTTCCTGGGAAAACAGCATGACAGCGCAGATGCGGGGTACGGTGGCGTAGGCCAGAACGCTGTCGCGATCGGTATCGACGAAGCGCAGGGTGATGTTCAGGAGTTCCTGATAGGAGGACGGAATGACTTCGCGGCAGATCCGTACAAAATCCGCGAAGCGTTCAGGAGCGACGAAGTATTCGTGCAGGATATCGGTGCGTCCCGGATCGCCATCATCGAGCGTGACAACCGGCTCGTTCATCAGGCTGTTGCGGGTCGCGACACCCGATGTGAGCGCCGGGCTGATCGCCGACTCCAGCATCCAGCGGAAGTTCTTGACGCGATCCGACCCGACCTGACGACGGAACACGCCGGCCGCGATATGGCTGATGATACCCGACCCGCTGGCGGCCGGAATATCCGTCTGGTCCTCCGTCGGGCGATAGGTGATCAGCAGACCCCGTTCGAAAAAGCCGTCGATGGCCACGTCGAGACGGCCATAGGCCATTTCGATGGTCTTGTCGGCCGAAAGAGCTTGCATGAAGCGCAGGCCGAGCTCCTCGCCCGCAACATGGTCGAACGTGGGTGCAAGATTGCGGTTCGGGACGATCTCGATCTCAAGTTCAACGATGACGCCGAAGAGGCCGTAGCCTCCCATGGCCAGGTTGAAGAGTTCGGGATTTTCCTGCCGGGAGCAGATGACCATCCCGCCATCCGGCAGCAGCATCGTGATCGATCGGACCGTGGACCCGAAGGCGCTCCACGGGACCGGCCAGCCATGGGCGTTGACGGAGAAGGTGCTCGCCACACCGAAATCATGGTTGGACTGCATGACCTTGGGCGAAAAACCGATCGCATCAAGGCGGGTGATCACCTCGCTCCAGCGCATGCCCGCCGAAACCCTGCATGTGCCTGCGGCCTGATCGACATCCAGCCAGCCGCGATCGAGAGTAAGTGCCGTCCCACCGCTGTGAAGGCTCTGGCCACCCATCGAATGGCGGGCGGCACTTGGCACGACAGGGCGACCTGCGGTCTTAGCCTCCGCAAGCTCGCTCCTGACGGTTTCGATCAACGCGTCCTTTCGGTCATCGGCCAGAACCAGATGTTTGGAAACACGCGTTGGTGACAGCTGGCTTGCATCGTTGAGAATGTCGCCGGGGGCATCCGCAGGCGTAACCGGCAGCCCTGTCCCGCCCCCTATTGTTTCCCGACCAAGGAAATGGGTCGCCATCGCACCAGCCGCAGCACCGCCGCCGACCAGCAGCGCACGCCTTGTGAAACCTGCCATTTCGCCCCCTTGCCACCCCTGGCGAGTCACCGTTTTGTGAGCAAGCAGTAGGCAGATTTACTTGCGGCGGCAAGTTCACATGCAAAAGCCGCGCACAGGGCGCGGCTTTCGCAAGCAACATTGGTTTCTATTCATTTACCGCTTATTGGAGCGGGACCAGGTCCTCGTCGACGGAACCCGCGAACTGCTCGACGCCGATATTGGCCTGCAGAGCCAGCTGGGCGTCGCCGTCCTTCTGGTAGATGTCATCGCGGAACTGCACGATGCTGTCATTGGTCGACCAAGCCGAGATGTAAACGATGTAGACCGGCACTTCCTCCGCCAGCTTGATCGGCGTGTTCTGGCGCGTGGTGATGACGCGCTCGATTTCCTGACGCGACCAGCCAGGCGTGTCGCGCAGCAGCCAGGTGACAAGGTCGCGAACGTTCTGCACGCGGATACAGCCGGAAGATTCGAAGCGCATCAGCTTGTTGAACAGGCCCTGCTGGGGCGTGTCGTGCATGTATTCGTTGTTCGGATTGTGGAAGTTGATCTTTGTCGACGCCATCGCGTTGATCTTGCCGGGGTCCTGACGGAACATCAGGTTCGGTGCCTTCTCGGCGTTCCAGTCGACCGTCTCCGGCGCCACTTCATTGCCGTTACCGTCGAACAGACGGATGCTGTTGCGCGTCAGGTAAGTCGGGTCCTTGCGCATGAGCGGCACGATGTCCTTTTCGACGATCGAGCGCGGCGCGGTCCAGTAAGGATTGAGGATGACCTCGTAGATCTTCGAATTGATCATGTGGGTCGGGCGATCGATACGGCCGACGACGGCGGTGTTGCGCAGCGCAACACGGCCATCCTCGACGGCTTCGACGGAGGCACCCGGCACGTTGACCGTGACGAAGCGTCGGCCGAGATCGCCGGACATCGACTGCAGTCGGATCAGGTTGGTATTCAACTGGTTGAGGCGCACATCGGCGCCGACATTCAGCGCCTTGACTGTAAATTCGCCTAGAACGCCGTCTTCCGGCAGGCCGTGGCGGGCCTGGAAGCGCTTCACCGCGCCTTCGACATAGGAATCGTAGGAATTCGACATCCCGGCTTCACGCGGCAGGTCGCCCGAGATCATCAGGCGCTGGCGCAGGCTCTGGACGGACGGATCCATGGCCCCGATCCGCAGAGCAGCCGGCGCGTTCACCGTCGGCCAACCGCCATTGGACACGATCATCTGATACTGGGAGATGGCCTGCTGCATGTAGACCAGGTTGTTGGGACTCAGCATCGGCGAATTGGAAACGACACCGGCAACCGTGCGCGACGCCTGGGCATCGAACTGGTCATCCCAGTTGCCGCGGCGCGGCGCATTGATCAGGTCATTGATCGCATCCTGCGCCATGGCCTGCCCGGCGAATGCCGCAGCACCGGCAGCGGCCGCGCCACGAAGCAGCGAGCGGCGCGAAAGAGCAACAATTCCAGACTTCTTGGACATATTCCCTACCGTTTCATCCTGAACCTAAACCAGACGCATAGCGCGCCATGGTTAACAAAGCGCCGCCAGACAGGCTCAACTGTGCGTTACAAGGTCGATCGGAGGCTGTCGAAGCGCCCCCTCCACTCGTTTTCGCGGTCCCATATCAATATGGCCAATTCGTGTCACATTGCTGTTCCGTCACGGGACTGTGTAGCCCGGAGGACGCCGCGTGAAGCCATAACGCGAAAACCGGACGCTTCGCGAGAAGCATCCGGTTTCGAGCGGTGGATCGCTTGAGGAGGTCGTCTGGGCAAGCCTCAGAGGCGATACAGGATCTGGTCGTTCCAGAAGCGGTCGAGGCGCTGCAGGAGCTTGTTCATCTGAGTGAACTCGTCGGTGCCGATGCCGCCGACCTTCTGGATCGAGCCGATATGGCGCTCATAGAGCTTGGCGACGGTCTCGGCGATCTCCTGGCCGGCATCCGTCAGGCTGATGCGGACCGAGCGCCGGTCGACACGCGAGCGCTGATGATTGATGAAGCCGAGGTCGACGAGTTTCTTGACATTGTAGGAGACGTTCGAGCCCAGATAGTAACCGCGCGAGCGCAGTTCACCGGCGGTCAGTTCCGAATTGCCGATGTTGAAGAGCAGGAGCGCCTGAACGGCGTTGATGTCGGAGCGACCCTTGCGGTCGAACTCGTCCTTGATGACGTCGAGAAGGCGACGGTGAAGACGCTCGACGAGGTGGAGGGATTCGAGGTAGAGCGAACGGATCGCTTCTTCCTGCGGGTCGAGAGTGGCCGGCTGCGGCTTGAGCTTGGTGTTCATATCGGTCTGCCTCACTGTTTTGTTTGGCGGTGTTGGTTTTTTCTCCCGCCTTGGTGAGGACCGTATCCAATGCGCATAAAATTCTATTTAAAACGCAGGCTTAACAGAGGCTTACCGAAGCCTCTTGTCGTATCAGGGTAAATCAACCGTTATACGCTCCTGCTTGTGTCTCCCTTCGAACCACAACGCCAGGCGGAAGAGGATGAAGACCACGAAGACGACGGAATGCATGATGACCGCCAGCATGTTGTTGCCGAAGATCTCGGGCCACACGGTGAACATCAGAACCTGACCACCGGCGGCAAGCAGCCACATGACAGGCCCCCAGGAGCCGGCGACCCAGAGACCCAAAGCTGCAACAGGGAAAACCACGGCAAGGCCTGTGGCCGCCACGCGCCAGGGCGTGGAGAGGAGATCGAAGCGGCCGAGACCATCGTGGCTGTAGCCGACGAGCAATGCCCAGTACTGCAGGCCGAACCAGAGGCAGGCGAGAGCCACCACGCGCAGGAAGAGCACGAAGATTGTCTCGGTCAGGCTGCGAATGGGCGTGTTGGACGAATCAGCTTCCATGAAGTGGAAGATAGGCCCCGGACAAGACCTTCGCCAGCATCAGCCGAGCCCCCTCCCCTGTTGATCGCACTTGCTCGCCGAAGCTGACCATCTGCAGATGCCCTGCAGCCCCTGTTCCGTTTTGCAAGCTCCGGCCATCGTGCTAATCAGCAGCCGGAGACAAGACGAGGATCAGTATCATGACGGACAAGACACATCGGGTGGACGAGGTCACCGGCCACCGGCGCATGCGCCGGCTGCGCAAGGCCGACTGGCAGCGCCGCATGGTTCAAGAGAACCGCCTGACCGTCGACGACCTCATCTGGCCCATCTTCGTGGTGCCCGGGTCAGGTATCATGGACCCCATCGCGGCCATGCCCGGCGTCTTCCGGATGAGCGTCGACAAGGCGGTTGAGGCGGCAAAAGAAGCTGCCGATCTCGGCATTCCCGCGCTCGCGACCTTTCCGAACATCGAGCTTGCGCTGCGTGACGAAACGGGTTCGCAGATTCTCGAGGCGAACAATCTGATCAACCAGACGACGGCGGCGATCAAGAAGGCGGTGGCGAATATCGGCGTCATCACCGACGTGGCGCTTGACCCCTTCACCAGCCATGGTCACGACGGCATCCTGCGCGATGGCGAAATCGTCAACGACGAGACGGTCGATCAGCTGGTGCGCGCAGCCGTGGCGCAGGCCGATGCCGGGTCCGACATCATCGCGCCGTCCGACATGATGGACGGCCGGATCGGAGCCATCCGACAGGGGCTCGATGCTGCCGGGCACCAGAGTGTCGGCATCATGTCCTACGCGACGAAATTTGCCTCCTGTCACTACGGTCCCTATCGCGAGGCGATCTCGACCAGCGGTCTCTTGAAGGGTGACAAGAAGACCTATTACATCGACCCGGCGAACGGCACCGAAGCCGTGCGCGACGCTGCTCTCGATGTCGAGGAAGGCGCCGACATGCTGATGGTCAAGCCGGGGCTTCCCTATCTCGACATCTGCTGGCGCCTCAAGGAAGCCTTTGGCCTGCCGGTCTTCGCCTATCAGGTTTCCGGCGAATACAGCCAGATCAAGGCGGCCGCCGCCAATGGCTGGATCGACGGCGAACGCGCGATGCTGGAAACGCTTCTCTGTTTCAAGCGCGCCGGCTGCGACGGTATTCTCACCTATTTCGCGCCCGAGGTGGCACGTCTCCTGGCCAAGCGTGGCTGATCTTCCGGGGATTATTGTATTCGGCATCGGGCACCCCATATCTGAGGTGCAACCTCAAAGGAGCCCGACATGAGCCTCGATAGCAATCCGTCCTATGCCGCCCCTGAAGACTGGCGCGCCTATAGCGGCGTGCTGTCACGGCGGGTTTTTGCCTTTCTCGTGGACTATCTGTTCATCGGCCTCCTGTGGATCCCGGCCGCCGTCGTCGTGTTCTTTCTCGGCATCCTGACCCTTGGCCTCGGCTGGCTTCTCTATCCGATCCTGTTCTTCGTGGTCGCCGCGCTCTATTTCGGCATGTCCGTGGGTGGCGCGTCGCAGGCGACCCCGGGGATGCGGATGATGGGCATTGCGATGATCCGGCTCGATGGCCGCAAGATCGATTTTGTGACGGCCATCGCCCATCTCGCCCTGTTCTGGATCCTGAACTCGGTGCTGACGCCACTGGTCCTGCTCGCCGGTCTGTTCATCGAGCGCTCGCGCCTCGTGCACGACTTGCTGCTCGGCACGGCTGCGGTGCGGACTTACTAAATCCAAAACCCCGATCACAGGCACAAAGCACTCCGGCGCGATGCCGGAGTGTTGACCTTTTTCATTCTTGCGCCATCCTACCTGTTCAAGACGACGCTAAAGGATTCTCTTGATCCGCATATGAACACGCAGACGAGCCCCTCCCCGCAATTCTACCTGACGGCGCCGGCGCCGTGCCCTTATCTGGCGGGAGAGATGGAGCGGAAGGTTTTTACGCATCTCGTGGGTCAGCGTGCGACCGAGATGAACGATCTTCTGACGCAGGGTGGCTTTCGTCGTTCACAGAACATCGCCTATCGGCCGGCCTGCGAGTCCTGCCGCGCCTGCGTCTCCGTAAGGGTTCTGGTCAACGAGTTCCAGATGAGCCGCGGATTCCGCCGCGTCGAGGCGGTCAACCGCGATCTCGTCTCGACCGTCTTTCCCGCCCAGCCATCGACCGAGCAGTTCTCCCTGTTCCGCCACTATCTGGATCACCGCCACCAGAATGGGGGCATGTCGGATATGTCGGCGCTCGACTATGCGATCATGGTCGAGGACAGTCATGTCCAGACGCGGGTCATCGAATACAGGCTACGGACGCCGGGCGACGGGATTTCTGCCCAACCGCGCGGCGAGCTCATTGCCGTTGCCCTCTCCGACCTGATGAGCGACGGACTGTCGATGGTCTACTCGTTCTACAATCCGGAAATGGATAAGCGATCGCTCGGCACGATGATGGTGCTTGACCATATTCGCAGGGCCAAGGCGCTCGGCCTGCCGCATGTCTATCTCGGCTATTGGGTGCAGGGATCGAAGAAGATGGGGTACAAAACCCGCTTCCAGCCGCAGGAACATCTGATGAGCCAAGGCTGGATGCGTCAATCCCCGGATCTTGAAGGGTGAGCGGACGAGGCGCCGGTCGCCTTGCGTCCCATTTCGAGACAAACGAGCCCTCCGCAGCCACGCCGCTGCAGAGGGCTGTTTCATATCAGGACAGTTTGCGGATGATGCCGTAGACGATGTTCTTGTTCTGACCGAAGCGTATCGTGCACTCGACATCGAGGCCTTCACTCGCTGCGCGCATGATCCGCCACATGTCTTCTTCGGAACGCAGCAACAGCGCCCAGTTCATGAAGGTTTCCATGTATCCGTCGTCGGGAATTTCGTCCGCGAAATTGGCGAAGAGGAAGGTGCCGTGCGGCTTCAGCATCTGCAAGCAGCGCTGCGTCAGCTTGATCGCGACTTCATCGGCCAGGTAGTCGTAAAGGCCGGCGGCGTAGACGAAATCGAAGGTGCCGAAGCTCTGTGCACGCTTCAACACCGTGCCCACCGATCCATTGACGGCTTCGACGACCGTACCATGGAACTCACTGGCCACAGCGCCCACGCTCATTGGATCCTGGTCGAGAGCAATCCAGCGCTTGATCGTCTTGTCTTTCAGGGCCTGCGACATGGAGCCTTCACGCAGGTGACCGGCTGCGATTGTCAGGATCTCCGCTTCGCCGCCGCGCGAAGACGCAACGTCATCAACGAACTGGGCCAGCAGGTCGCGGCGCTCACGCACAGCGGCGCAAGCCGGCGCCTGGCTGACGAAGCCATGAATGGCCTTGCCCAGAGGGCTTGCGGCATCAAGAAGAGGTTGAACGGACGAATGCCCATAGATGAAATCGAGCAGGCCAGCGTCGCCCGAGTAACCACGGGGCTTTTCGAATGACCAGCGCGTGAAGGGATCCTCGTGGCAATAGCGAGCCACAGCATGATTCTGAGCAATCGGGATCACCTGCTCCCACACCTTCGGGGAATAACGATTGCGTACGGCGTTCATTGCGGTGAACAGGCGCAACATGGTCTGCCCGACATCGCCATCCTGCTGGAACTGCTGTTCAGCCACTCGAAGGTGAAGGGCCATTGCGGCTCGTGCTTCTTCCAGTTCACCATCTCGGATCGGATCGGTGGACGAAAAGACCTCTGAGGCAATCGAGTCCGGGGTAATCAGGCTTTCACCATCGATGGCAATGTCCAAACGACTCATTTTCCGCTCCATTTTAGTCAAACTCGATATTAATACTTCGTACACCATAGATCGCTTTTGATTTCCGTACAGCCCCGACTTCCCGACATCTTAAAACGTAGTTAACGCCTGGCGCGGTTAAGTGCCGGACGCACGTGTGACAGTGTGCTGAGCGGAGACGGGAGCAAGACATGGACCTGGGCAAACACGAGCCAGGACAGGCGAGGTCAGGCGTAGCCTTCCCGTCGCCCTCTCCGCACTCGGCCTCAATTGGCCGCGATGCCCGACAGCCCCATCGAGGAGAAACGCGCTCGGATACTCGCTCAGCGGGAGCGCTGAAGCGTCAGTACATGAAGGCAAGAGGCGCAGCCCAAGTTCGAGACACCCGCGGTGGCTTCTGGCTCGCGCTGATTGTTTATCTGCTGTTTGGCATCGCCGACGCCATGCTGATACCGGATGTTGCAAGGTACACGATCATGGCGCGTTTCGCCGTGGCGATCCTTGCCCTGACAACGATGGAAATCGTAGTCTTCGTACGTGCTTCATCAAAATGGTCGGATTTGACATGCGCCGTCACGGTGGTCGTCGCCTATCTCGGATGGCTGATCCCGGCGATGCAAACGGACGATTTTGAAACATTCAAATTCTATATGTACTTTGGCACCATCTTCATGATGAGCGCCAATCTCTTCTTCAATCTCTTTTTCCGACTGTCGGTCGCCACCTCGGCTGCAATTCTGGTTATTTTCTTCACCAGTCTGAATTACATCCCGGAGCTTGAGTATCATCAGAATTTTGTCGTCATTCTTTTCTATCTGTCCTGCTTCGTCTTCACATCCTACGTGAACTGGAAGCTGAACGAGGAACGCTACAACGTCTTTCTCAATGCGCTGGAAGCTGAACATCAGCACAGCGAAGCAGAAAAACGCGGAGCCGAACTGGAGCGGCTCTCCAACACCGACTATCTCACGGGTGTGGAAAACCGCCGTGCCGTGGACAAGCGCCTGCGGGACTACTGGAACGAGTGGCAGACCGAAGGCAAGGCCTTTGCCGCAATTCTGGTCGATGTCGACTTCTTCAAGAAATACAATGATTTCTACGGCCATCAGTCGGGTGATCGCTGCCTGATCCTCGTCGCCAGCGTCCTCAACGATACGCTGAAGCCGCTGAATGCCTCCGTCGGTCGCTATGGTGGGGAAGAGTTCATCGTGCTGTCGCGCGTCACTGGCCGCGACCAGGTCATGGCGCTCTGCGAGATCGTCCGCAGCGCCGTTGAGGGCCTGCATCTGGTCCATGACCAGCGCCGCGATGGACAAGCGGTCGTCACCGTCAGCGTTGGCGCATCCTATACACGCCCCCAAAGCGGACCGAAGCTGGAGCGCATCATCAACGAAGCGGATCGCGCGCTCTATTCCGCCAAGGCAAACGGTCGAAACTGCATCCGCCTGTTCAACCCGAACGATCCGCTGACCAGCGACGACAACGAGAATATAGCGGCCACCTTGCGCATGGCGGTCAAGAACAATCTCGTCCATCTGGTCTACCAACCGATCCAGAACATGCGCACGGGTCGCGTGGAGGCGGTGGAATCGCTGATGCGGCTCAAGATGATCGACGGCACGCCATTGTCGCCTGCCCAGTTCATCCCGGTCGCAGAGCGCACCGGCGCCATTCTGGACCTTGGGCTCTGGGCAATCCGTCAAGCCTGCACAGAGGTTCTGGCGACCGGCGTAGCGCCGATGGCGAGCGTGAATGTCTCTGCAATCCAGTTGAAATCCCGCGGATTTGCACTTGCGGTCTCAACGATCCTCGAGGAAACCGGTGTCTCCGGCTCTCAGCTCGCATTTGAAATCACCGAGGGCATCGACATGGAAGGGCAGTCCGACGTGATCCGCTGCATCACCGATCTGCAGGCGCTCGGCATCCGCATCTGGCTTGACGATTTCGGAACGGGCTTTGCCGGTTTGTCCTGGCTCAGGCTGTTCCCCTTCGATACCGTCAAGATCGACCGCTCCTTCCTGCAGGACGCGCGACGCCCGGCCGGCCGCGCCATGCTTGAAGACATTATCCGGCTTATCCGCAATCGTGGTCTTAAAATTCTCATCGAAGGGCTCGAAACGGCCGATCATGTCGAACTGATGCACGAACTCGGCATCGAGCTTGGCCAGGGCTATTATCTCGGACGCCCAGCTCCCATCGACGAAGTGAAGATCAAAGCCTTTCCGCGGCTGGCGAGCGTTTCCGGGCTCTAGACGCCGGGCTGCCCGGACTCGCCCATTTTTGGCCGATCAACGCCTCTCCGTTTTCTGAACGAAATCAGTAGTATCCGCACGAATTCCATGCCGGACGGATAGAGTAATGAAGACGGTCGACGCAACGCACCAGGCCGGACAGTCTGATTTTGCCGAAAAACTCCTCAAACATACGACGATCAGCGTCAGCGACGCCTATCTCGACGCCTTTCGCAATCATGTGGAAGTCATCCATTACGACATCGGCAGCGTGCTCTTCCGCACGGGCGACGACAGCAGCTTCGCCATCCTCATCGCAGAGGGCGAGGTCGAAGTTTACAACGAACAGACCGGTCATGTGCTAGCGGTGGCGGGCGATGGGAGTCTCATCGGCGAACTGGGGCTGATCAGCGGCGACCCGCGCAGCGCTTCGGCCAGGGCCCTGACACCGGTCCGAGGTTGGAAGATCGACCGGTCGCAGTATCGGGAGTTTCTCAGCGACAGACCCGAAGTCGCGACCCTGTTCTTTCGCAAGATCTATGCGCAACTTTCTGCAAGCTACGGAAAGCTCAGGCAGCAGTTCGTGGCGCTCGAAGAGGCAGACCGGCGCTACCACGCCCTCGCCTTCCTCTTCGTCACCATGGTCCTGATGATCAATATCTATGCCCTGGTGAACAGCATCATCCTGACACATCTGAAGGTGTCCCATCAGGAGCAGGTGATGTTCTGGACGTCGCGGGTCATGGAGGTCTGGGGCGCGTTCGTCATCTGGGGATTGACCGTCCGCTGCGGCCTCACCCGGCAGGACATGGGTATCCGGATGGAAAACCTCTGGAAATCCATCGGCGTGGGGCTCGGCATCAGTGTCGTCGCATTGGCCGCGATGGCCTATTTCCGGACAATCCTCTATCCCGAACTGCAGGGCACGCCGATCATCGACCCCAAGCTGGTGACGATTACGGTCTACACCTACATTCTCGTCGCACCACTCCAGGAATGGATCTGCCGCGGCGTGTTGCTGACGGCGATCGCCGATCTCATGCCCGGCAAGACGCGCCCGATGTCGGCGATCGTGATCACCTCGCTGATCTTCTCGACCCTGCACCTGCACTATTCACAGTCGCTTGCCGTGGTGGCGCTCGTCTCGGGAATCGTCTGGGGATGGCTGCACTTGAAGTATCGAAATCTTGCCGGGCCGATCGTCTCGCACTTCATCCTCGGCAATGCAGCCACCTTGATGGGGGTCTGGTCGATCTGGGAACGCGGCTGACACAAAAAGCCGGCCGCAAGGCGACCGGCTCCCTCCCCCTCCTCGTTCAGGATCAGCCCGAGAATTTGCCGCTGCGCGGGAAACCCTTCGGCACAAGGCGACCGGCCGAAGCTCGATCGCCCTGCCATTCGACCAGTTCTTCCTTCGTCTTGGTGAAGGTGCGGCCGGCGCTGTCTGCCCAAGTCAGGCCATCGGCCATCGCGAAGAATTTGACGTCGGAAACGCCGCCATCCTTGTAGCGCTGCAGGCGCACGCCCTTGCCGCGGGTCATTTCCGGGATCTGGGCGATCGGGAAGACGAGCAGCTTGCGGTTCTCGCCGACGACAGCGAGATGATCGCCGCTGACGGGCACGACGAGCTTGGCTTCGTCCGGCATGCCGACATTCATCACCTGCTTGCCCTTGCGGGTGTTGGCGACAACTTCGCCCTCCGGCACGATGAAGCCGTTGCCGGCGGTCGAGACGAAGATGAGCTTTCGGCTTGCGTCATGAACGAAGGCGGTCAGCACGTCCTGATCGTTTTCCATGTCGACCATGATGCGCAGCGGCTCGCCGTGACCACGGCCACCGGGCAGCTTGTCGCCGCCGAGCGTGTAGACCTTGCCACCGGTGGTCACCAGCAGGATCTTGTCCGTCGTCTGGGCCGGGAA
Organism: Rhizobium sp. AQ_MP; assembly: GCF_014237835.1. GTDB lineage: Bacteria > Pseudomonadota > Alphaproteobacteria > Rhizobiales > Rhizobiaceae > Allorhizobium. The sequence continues at coordinate 102,117 of NZ_JACJVI010000006.1, read as the reverse complement.
GGCCACCTTCAATCCATCACCTTCCTTGAAGGTCAGCGAGGAGGTGTCGGAGATATGGCCCTTTAGCGCACGGATCCAGCCCTTTTCCGAGATGACGACGGTGATCGGTTCCTTTTCGATCATCGCCTGCTGGATTGCCTCGACATCGGCTTCCGGAGCGTCGGAGAAGACCGTGCGGCGGCGGCCGAGCTCGGTCGCCTTGGCGTATTTCTTCTTCACCTCGCCGATTTCCCAGGCAACCGTCTGCCACTGCTTGTCAGTGGACGCGAGCAGGGATTCGATCTCGGCCTTTTCGGCGGACAGCGCCTCGTGCTCCTTGCGGATCTCGAACTCCTCGAGCTTGCGCAGATTGCGCAGGCGCATGTTGAGGATGGCTTCGGCCTGGTTGTCGGTGAGCGTGAACCGCTCGATCAAGACAGGCTTGGGCTCGTCCTCCTCGCGGATGATGCGGATCACCTCATCGAGATTGAGATAGGCGATCAGCAGGCCGCCGAGGATTTCCAGGCGACGGTCGATGGCCGCCAGGCGGAACTTGGACCGGCGGACGAGCACGTCCTTGCGGTGGTCCAGCCACTCGGTCAGCACCTCGTTGAGGGCCATGACCTTGGGCACCTTGCCCTGCGAGAGCACGTTCATGTTGAGCGGAATGCGGCTTTCGAGCTCGGTCAGCTTGAAGAGCGATTCCATCAGCAGGGTCGCATCAACCGTGCGGCTCTTCGGCACCAGCACGATGCGCACGTCTTCGGCGCTTTCGTCCCTGATATCTTCCAGAAGCGGCAGGCGGCGGGCGACCAGGAGTTCGGCGATCTTCTCGATCAGGCGCGACTTCTGCACCTGGAACGGGATCTGGGTGACGATGATCTGATAACCGCCGCGACCGAGATCCTCGGTCTCCCACTTGGCACGCACCCGGAAGCCGCCGCGACCGGTACGATAGGTCTCCAGCATCGAGGCACGGCTCTCGACGATCACACCGCCGGTCGGGAAATCGGGGCCCTCGATGCCACCGCGCTCCGGATGGGCGGGATCTGCCAGCAGCTCCTCGACGGGCGCGCCCGGGTTCTTGATCAGATAGAGGGCCGCGTCGCAGAGCTCATGGGCATTGTGCGGCGGGATGGAGGTCGCCATGCCGACCGCGATGCCCGAGGCGCCATTGGCGAGCAGGTTCGGGAAGGCACCGGGCAGAACCGTCGGCTCGTCGTCTTCCTCGTTATAGGTCGGACGGAAGTCAACCGCGTCCTGGTCGATGCCTTCGAGCAGCAGGGCCGCAACATCGGTCATGCGGGCTTCGGTGTAACGATAGGCGGCCGCACTGTCGCCGTCGATATTGCCGAAGTTGCCCTGCCCGTCGACGACGGGATAACGCTGCGAGAAGTCCTGCGCCAGACGCACCAGCGCATCATAGACCGACTGGTCGCCATGCGGGTGGAACTTACCGATGACATCACCGACGATACGGGCACATTTCTTGAAGGCCGAGTTCGGGCGAATGCCCATCTCGCTCATCGCGTGGATGATGCGGCGATGCACCGGTTTCAGGCCGTCGCGGACGTCCGGCAGGGCCCGGTGCATGATCGTCGACAAGGCATAGGCGAGGTAGCGCTCTTCGAGCGCCGCCTTCAGGTCCACCGGAAGAATGTGATCGCCACCCTCATCGGGCGGAAGCTGATTTGTCCCCATGGGTCTCCCCTAGCGGAGAAGACCCGCAACGGCAAGGAATCCGGGCATTCCGCCTGTGGATTAAGGGCCTGTGACCCCGATCACGCCGCAATCGTCCGCTATCGCGCTATGGCGAAAAGCGGTGGACGTTTTTCCAATCCCCCTTATAAATATCGCCGATGAATTTTACCCGTGTCAGACGCGGGACCAGCACGAAGGACCTCCTCATGACTTTGCACCGCTCCACCCGATTTCTGCTCGCGAGCGCCGCGCTCTGCGCCTTCGCAGGTCCGGCTTTTGCGCTGGACGGCCAGGATTTGCTGAACAAAATCAATGCCTCCTTCGCCAGTGGTGGCACGACAATCAAGGCAGACGCCATCGAAGTGTCGGGCTCGGACGTGCTGCTCAAGGGCGTCAAGTTCGGTGTCGAAGGCGATGCGACCGACAAGCCGCTGGCCATCGAGCAGCTGACGCTGCAGGGCGTGAGCGAAGAGGAAGGCGGCGCCTACTTCATCGACCGCGTCGAGTTCCCCGAAGTCAACGTGACCGAGGAAAAATCGAGCTTCAAGGTTCAGGATCTCTATCTCGCCGGCGTCTACGTTCCTGGTGACGTCAAGGCCGAGGGCATTGATTCGCTGATGTTCTACGAAGAGGCGCATAGCGGTCCCGTTGACGTTACTGTCGATGGAAAGTCCGTATTCTCGATGGCGGAAGCCGTCGGCACGATGGGCTTGTCGGATGACGAGAGCACGATCACCTTCGAAGGCTCCGTAACCGGCGTGAAGGCTGATCTGAGCACCGTCGAGGATGCACAGGCCAAGGCACAGATCGAAGCGCTCGGCCTCACCAAGCTTGACGGCAACATGAACATGTCCGGCAGTTGGGAAGTGGAAAGCGGCACGATCGACATCGAGGATTACTCGATCGACTTCGCCAATGTCGGCAAGCTCAGCCTCGCCTTTTCGATGTCGGGCTATACGCTCGACCTCGTCAAGCAGATGCAGGAACAGGCCCGCATGATGCAGGCGCAGCCGCAGAACGAGCAGGCCCAGCAGGCCGCGGGTCTTGCCATGCTCGGCCTGGTGCAGCAGCTGTCGCTGGTCGACGCCCAGATCCGCTTCGAAGACGCCGGCATCACCAAGCGCGGCCTCGACTTTGCCGGCAAGAGCCAGGGCACGGATGGCGCGCAAATGGCGCAGATGGTCAAGGGCATGGTGCCGATCCTGCTCGCCCAGGCCAAACTCGGCGCGCTGCAGAACGAGGTCTCGGCCGCGGTCAACGCCTATATCGACAATCCGAAGGCGCTGACGATCGCGGCGGCCCCCGCAAACCCCGTCGCCTTCCCGATGATCATGGGGGCGGCCATGGGCGCGCCTGAAACCATTCCGGGCCTGATCGGCCTCAAGGTGACCGCCAACGACTGATCGGGATCGATCCTGACAAGAGCCCGGCCCGCGAAAGCGCGCCGGGCTTTTTTCATGTCAAAATAGCGCAAAGCCATCGCGCATGCCAAAACGGCTGGCACGGACTTGCCGTGAAAGCAGGACCACGTTCTCGCGGATGTCATGTAACAGCGGGATGCTCTAAGGGCATCGCGGCAAAGCAAAAAGGGCGCCGGATGGGCGCCCTTTTCCTTATTTGTCCTGCACACCCTGTCAGTCGTGCGGGGTGATCGTGGTGTGCTTGTCGTCGAACAGCACCTTGATCGCCGTATCGTGGTTCTGCAGCTCGACGACATCCTTCCAAACGCCCGGCTCTGCCTGGACGCTGACGGTGGTGTTGCCGGCACCATCGAGGGTGGCGCGCAGATGGGTCTCTGCCGTTGCCTCTGGCTGTGCGCCCAGCAAGCTGTCGAGCAGAGCTGTCACATCGAGAACGTCACCTTCCCCGCCGTTGAAGTCGGTGATGACATCGGCGACGTCGAGCTGGTCGAGAGCCGTACCATCAAAGACGAAGGTGTCGGCGCCGGCGCTGCCGCTCATCACCACCTGGCCCATGCCGCCATGCAGCGTCAGGCCTTCGGGCTCAGCACCGAAGATCGTATCGAAGCCGACTTCCACGAAGTTGGCGATCGAACCATCGTCGAAGGTAAACTCACCTTCGGCGAAGATCTTCTGGCCATCTTCCGTGTTACCCGACTGGTTTGTCGTCAGCGAGATGCTGGCAACACCCTTGTCCGACAAGCTCGAAAGCTCGCCTTCATCGCTGACGCCGTTGTTGTTGGCGTCAACCCAGATCTTCAGATCCTTGAAGGCCGCGTCGCCGCCATCGATCTTGCCGTCGGCATTGGAGTCCAGCGACGCAAGGGCCGCCACGCCGCTTGCAAACTTCCCGCCGTTGAAGTCCGGCGTGAAGATTTCCGAGCCGTTGTCGATGGTGCTGTTACCGTCAACATCATAGGCGAGGATGCCGTCATCCTTGGTCCAGGCGATCTGATCCTTGTGACCATCGGCATTGATGTCGAAGGTGACACCATTGTCGAGCGACGAGAAGGCGAAGCCATTCTTGTCGAGGTCAAGGATGATCGGGTCGGAGCCCACGATCACCGTGTCATCATCGTTGTCCCGGAAGGTAAAGGTTTGTCCCGCAGCGGTGATGATTACCGAGTCAGTCACCTTAGGAGTGTTTGCATCCAGCAATGTGTAAGCCAACCTCCAGTCAGATCCGGATCCATTGATGTTCACCCACACCTGCAGGTCGTCTCCCGCCCGCTCAAGGTCCACGTAATTCTTGATTGTTTTTCCGTTTGCGATTGAACCGATCAATGAGTTCAGATCGATCACATCCTTATCCGAATACGAATAGTCAGTGATCTCGTCACTATTCAGCCAATTGGCAGCCTCGTCGCCCCATTTGAACGTATCCGCTCCGCTGCCACCTGTGAGGGTGTCCCAGCCGCTGCCGCCTACCAGAATATCTGCACCGCCGCGCCCATCGAGCGTATCAGACCCATTTTCTCCGATCAGCACATCTCCAGCGGCACCACCTGTCAGGTTGTCGTCGTAATCGTGCCCCTCAAGATAAGAACCGACGTAGCTATCGCCAGCGGGGATCTCAAAATCACGACCGGAGTTAGTGTAGGTGTCAATCACCTTAACCGTCACTGTACCCGTCGCCGTTCCGCCGTTACCATCAGATACGGTGTAGGTGAACGTGTTGCCCGAGATATCATCACTCCCACTAAAGTCCGGCGTTCTGAACGAAATAGTCTTGTCGGTCGCGTTGATGGAAACGGAGATCGGCTGAAGGGCAGTACTACCGTTGTTCAGCCCTGAAAGTACGGTGACCGATTGGATGGCAAGAATCTCACCTTCAGGATCTCGGTCGTTGCCAAGGAACACGCTCCACGGCATCACGACGGTCGATGCATCAGACACATAGATCACATCTGAACCAGCGGTCGGCTTCTGGTTGTTGGTGACCACCGTCTCAGTTGACAGGCTGGTGACCCGCTCGTCGAAACCTTGGATGTCCCGATAGGTAACCCTGACGGAAATCTTCTTTCCAACGTCGGCCGCAGTGAGTGCATAGGTTGCACTGTTGCTGCCAACGCTGTCGCCGTTACGCAACCACTGATAGACAACGCCTGATTTGGCCCCATCAGGATCATGCCCCAAGTCAGCGCGCAGGACATCGCCAACCTTTGGCGCCGTGGCCGTCTGGGTAGCATTTGTGATGGTGATTGATGCCGCACCGTCATTCACCGGCGCAACAGTGACGTTTACGCTTGCTGTCGCAGGCGCTGACCCATCCTCGTTGCCATCGTCAAGACTGACCCCAAATGAACCTGTAGGAGAAGTTTCAGACCCATTGTGCTGGAACTTCACGTTTCCATCGATCAACTGCTTCCCGGTGAAGCTCGTCGCGGCGACGTTGTTGACAAGCACCGTCCCATTCGTCGATCCGGTCACCGTGAAGGTTACACCGGTCGCCACATCATCCACATCCTGGAAACCAAGGTCGGTGGAGGTGATCACGACCGACGCACCTTCGTTGACGGCAATTGCCCTGTCGCCGGTGATCGTCGGCGCATCATTTGCACCGTTGATCGTGATCGACACAAGCTGCTCGGTACCACCCACTGTCTTCACCGTGAAGGTATCGCTCAGGGTCTTGCCTGCCGGCAATGCGTTCACAGTCGCATTGTCGTTGTTCAACGTGTACGTCCAGTGACCAGTCGCGTCGATCGAGAACGTGCCGTATTGGTTGGCCGTTGTGCCACCCGCAGCAACCGCAATCCATGCATCGTTCGGATTGTCGACATCGGTCGCATTCAGGTCGCCACTGACAACCAAGCCCGACGGGCGGTTCGCATGGACAACGATGTTGTCGATGCCGAGGCTCTCATCTGCAACCGACTGGTCAAGGGTATCACCGAAGCCCAAGGTTACAGTATTCCCAAAGCCCGAGCCTGTGAGAACCACATGATAGACCTTCGGATTGACGGGCGTAATGGCGTAGGTTCCAGTGATCCCATTCACCGAGAAGCTACCATTCAACGATCCACCGATGGCGAATTCAAAAGCCTTTCCGTTATCCAGATAGACTTGGAGTTTTTCGCCGCCATCCCACGTATTGATGGCAAGGAAATCAAACTCGATGACCGTGGGAACATTGCCCGCCGGCACCGACAGCACCTTCGAGATCGACTGAGTGTTGCTCCGATTTTCGCTCTCGGTCAGGTACTGTCCGAAGCTTGCAAAAAGATTGTTATACTCACCCGAATAGGTTGCAAGCACACCATTGGTCCAGCCATTCACGCTACCCGACGACGAGAAGTTCTCGTTGTAGGTCTCGACTTTACCGCCGACGGCATCCTCGGTCACCGTTCCAATGAAGTCACCGGAGATAACGGCAGCGTCATTTACACCTTTGATAGTAATCGTGGCGGTCGCCGTAGAGGTGGCACCATGAATGTCCTTTATCGTGTAGGTGAATGTATCGGTCACCGTCTGGCCTTGCGCCAATTGCTGGAGCTGTGTGGACCGCGACGGATCATAGGTGATGGTCCCGTCGTTGTTCAGTGTCACGGCCGCTCCACGCGTGGAGTTCGAGACAGATGTCACAGCAATGCTGTCACCATCCAAATCACCGTCATTTGCCGTCAACAGGCTGGTCGAGAACCTCTGAACTGTGTCTTCGGTGATGCTGCCGTTGTTGCCGCTCCACTCGGCGACATAGCCGGAAGTATTGCCCGAAATCGAGGCAGCATCGTTCCACAGAGGCGTCTGGTAGAGCGGCCCAGCCCAGCGGTTCAGCGCGATGTAGTCCTCGTTGCCTCCCCAGTTGTTTGGCTCGCCGGGATTCCAGGGCAGATAGCTTGCGACAACAGACCCAGCTTCCGGACCCGTAACCCACTTGAATGTGCCCTCTGTCTCGGCATCGGAGCCCCCCAGCCAAAGCATCTGGCCCTGGACGCCTAAGTTGTTGAGCACGAAACTCTGCTCTGCCGCGTTGGTCAAGGTGAGCAAGTAAGCGCCCTGAGCCTGGTTGGCGGCTCCCGCAACGGCATCCGCCCAGGACACGTTCGCAGCACTCACAAACTTGTAATAGTGGCCGTTCGCGGCATTCAGGACCCAGCCGGTCCCTGCAGGAGCTGCGTCGCCACCAAAGTGCAGGACGTCATTGTTGGCACCCGGATTGTCGTTGACCGGGGCCACGGTGATCGTCGCGGTTGCTGACGATGTGGCGATGGCGCCAGCATTATCGATTGCAGAATAGCTGAAGGTTACCTCGCCGTTGAAATTGGGGTACGGCTTGAAGTACACGGTTGCCCCTGTGGTCTGCGAGTTGGACCATAGGATCTGCGTCATAGCTGCGTCTTGATACAGGACGCCATTGCTCGGGAGCGTGTTGATCCTGTAGCTCGCAACCGTGCCGTCGACATCGCTGCCAGAAAGCGCAATCGCGATGAGGGTATCCTCATTGCCGGAGACAGCGACGGCATTTGTCATCGGCGGATCATTCACCGCCGTGACATTCACCTTCAAGCTGTACGACTGGTCGCTGAAGGCGGTGCCGTCGCCGACCTTGAAGCCGATGGTGGCGTAGTCGGCGCCGTTGGCGTTCAGAGCCGGAACAAACTGCAGTTTGCCGGCAATGATGTCGTTGACGGAGACCTCCTGGTCCAGCGAGACATTCGTCCAGCCGCTCATGCCCTGGAACTGCAGCGTGCCATTCGAAGGAAGAGCCGTGATCTTGACCGCCGCCAGCGACTGGCCGGCATCCTCATCCTTGAACGTGCCGAAGTCGTTGATCGTCAGCGGCGTTGCCGTGTCTTCGAGGATGGTGATGCTGTCGTTGGTCGACGTCGGCAGATCGTTCCGGTTGTTGACATTCAGCGTGAACGTCTGCGTGGCATCCGGCGTGCCGCCAACGGTCGTGTCGTTGACCTGAACGGAGACGCTGTAGCTCGCCTTCGCTTCGTAGTTCACCTGGGTGCCGACGAAGTACAAAGCGTTGCCGACGATGCGGAAAGACGCGGCGTCGTCACCGGCGAGGCTGAGCTGGTTTGTGCCCAGCGCATCATCCGTCACCGTGATGTCGGCAACCTTGATGCCGTCGGAGCCAACAACGATGTTTTCATCGATCGCCGACACGACGTTGCTGAAACCAACAGCCGTCGGAGCTTCGTTGACGTCCGTCACGTTGATCGTGAACTTCTCGTCGATGTAGCCAAGCCTGCTGTCGGTGACGCGGATGGTGACGTCGATGGTCTTTTCGGTCTCGTAGTCGATGGACGCGCCAGCGGCCACTGTGATGGCGCCGGTCGTCGCGTTGATGGTGAAACGGCCATCAGGTGACGTCTGGGAAACACCACTGTTCGTCACGAAGGCATAAGTGAGCGGATCAATCTCGCCGTTCGCGTCGGTGCCCTTGACAGAACCGACCGAAGCGCCCTCGCCCGAGTTTTCAGCGATCGTCAGACCCGTCGTGTCGATATCCGATGGCTTCTGCTGGATCAGCTGCTGGGCCGTAACCGTGCCGTTCTCAAAGGTGAAGCTTTCGATCCCGCCAGCCTTGACGACGGTGCCGTTCGGCAGATTTAGAATGAACTGACCGTTGTCGTCCTTCGTGACCGTTACGGCCTGCCAACGGACATTGCTGAACTTCAGGCTGTCCGTACCGCCGGCATCCCCGATCTGGACCGTGCTGCCGACGAAATTCGACAGGTCGATCGTGTCGTTGCCGACGCCACCGTTGATGACGATCGTCGAGGGAGCGATGGCGGAACCAGCGACGGAGTTCAGAACAACCGTATCGCCAGCGGATCCGAGGTTGAAGGTGACGCGCTCGATCTCGTCGGCGCGCACGGAGCCGCCAGCATAGGAGACCAGAATGTCCTTGCTCGCAGCATCTCCGATCTCGGTCCCGCCGCTTGCCAGACCTAGGGTAAAGGTGCGGGCCGTGGCATCACCGCCGACCACCAGCTCGTCATAATCCGGATGAGTCGTGCCGGTTTCCGTGCCGCCATCGACGATGTCGTCTCCGTCGCCGACGGTGTAGAGGATCCGGTCGTTGCCGGCACCTCCTTCTATGACGTCATTGCCAGCTCCGCCCACCAAAGTGTCGTTGCCTTCGCGGCCGCGGATGGTGTCGTTGCCAGCTCCACCCCAGATCTGGTCATTGCCTTCTCCCCCGTCCAAATCGTCGTTGCCACCGAGGCCGGAGATCCAGTCGTTGCCCATGCCGCCGATGATCTTGTCCGCTTGGGCGTCCGACCCCTGAAGGATATCGTTACCCTCGCCACCGTCGATCTCGATGAAGACTGCGTCCGAGGTCGTGTAGCTCTTGGGCAGGAGAATGATGTCGTCACGATCCGTGCCGGTGAACCTCTCGATACCCGAGAGACCGAGCGAAGAATTGGCACGGTCGAAGACGAAACCCTTGTCCGGGCTTGCCGGAACAAAGCTTACCGTGTCGATACCGGTGCCGCCCGAGAGGCTGTCACCTTCACCCGAACGTCCCGCAAGCGAAATCGGGAGGACATCGCCGTTGCCGAGCGTGAAGCCGCGCGGACCGAAGGCTGCTGCATCGTCGATATCGGCGGAGACGATGAGCATATCGTCGCCGGCGCCGCCTTCGAGCACATCATTGCCACGACCGCCGCTGAGGACGTCATTGCCATCGCCGCCGCGCAGGGTGTCGTTGCCGTCATCGCCCTGCAGGAAGTCGTCACCCTTACCACCTTCGAGGATGTCGTCGCCACCCTTTCCGACCATCACATCCCAGCCGTCGCCACCCGAGAGGATGTTCGCGGCATTGTTGCCGACGACAATATCGTGGCCGCTGCCGCCTGCGGCATTGACGATACCAGTTCCCAACGCATCAATGCCGATGAGGTTGTTGCCGGTCCGGTCAGTTGCCGTACGGCCCATAACCTCCTGGCCGAAAATGTCGGTCTCAGTCTGGTCCAGATTGACGAACACACCTGTCGAGACGTTACCGTAAGAAATCGAGCTGCCATCGATGGTGCCGGCTGCGTCCACCTTGACGGTGAAGGGAACGGAGATGACGTCGCGATCACCGTCCGTTGCCACGGCTGTGAAGCCGAGCGTCAGGAAGTGGTCGTTGCCGTTCGGTTCCGTGTGATCGAGCGGCTGCAGCAGCGTAAACGAGTAGCTGCCGGTGGCGGCGTCGAGGGACAGGGTAAAGACCCGATTGGCCGCAACCGCCGCGTCTTTGCCTGCGATGTAGCCGATCAGAACACCATTGATGGTCGTGAAGGCGACGGCCTGGGAGTTCGAGTACAAGGTCCCGACGGTATTGCCTCTGGCATCCAGGATGGACGGATTGCCGTTCAGCACCAGCGTCTTGGCCGGGCCATTGTCGGCATTCCAGTTCACCAGAGCACGACCTTCAATCGACCTGTTCCCGTCTTCGAAGACTTCGCCGTTGATGTTTGACGCAGCCGAAGGCGTCGAGTCCGTCACGGTGATCTTCAACTGATTGGACAGGGCCAGGGTATCACCGTCGCCGTCACGGACGGTAACCGCCGAAGACAGATCAAGCGTCAGTGAGGTCCGGCCGTCGATGGCGGAGACAATCGGAGTCGAGCCCCTTACTATCTCGGTGCCGTCGGGGGCATTGTTGCCGTTGATGCGCAGCTCTGTTCCATTGGCAAGCTGACCGACGTTGACATAGACAGTCTGGTTGGCACCAATGTTCAAGGCCGGGAAATCATCGTCCCAATCATGTCTCTTGTCGATGCTCCACGAAACCGCGCGATCGTAGGTGTTGGTAACGCGAATGATGACGTCGCCGTTGTCAAGACGGCCCATGATCTGGAAGCTGTCACCAGCAACACGGTCCACTGCGACAATCTCGTCTTTCTTATCGAGCGACGAGGCCGGATAGCCCTTACCATCCAGCACAACCTTCTGGACATGGTCGATGGGTCCGACCTGCGTGAAGGTGTATTCGCCTGTGACCGCGTTCACCGAGAAGGTGAACACAGGTACCTCACCGGCGCGTGCCGTCATGACATTGCCGATGGCCGTGAAGGTCAGCGGGATGCCGTTCGAGGTGAGCGAGGTCAGGGACGTGGACAGATTCCGAGTCTCGACGGTGTAGGCATTCGTCGCATGGGCACCATCGGCACCGAAGGACACCAGTGACGACAGGAAGCCCTTGACTTCGGGCGTTGCCGGGTTGCCGTCGGCAACGAGCAGTTCGTTGGCCGTGCCGGTCAACACGGCAGAGGTGGCGACCGGGACGTCATCGACGATCCGGATGCCGAAGTTGCCGGAGATCTGGTCACCGTCCCCATCGGTCACGACATAGCGCACGGAAATGTCGAGCGTGTTCTCGCCATTGTCTGCCTGCCCGTGAGCCAGCGTGTTGTTGAGCAGGGTGAACCTGTAGGTGCCATCAGCGGCAACCGAGATCGTCCATGAGTTGTCACCGGCCGTCAGGGTCCGGGTGCCCTCGTTCCAGTTCGCATTGTCCGCACTGAGAGCGAATGACTTCACGCCGTCGGAGCCGAACGACACGTTCAGGTCGCCGGTTGTTGACAGAGGCTCTCTCGGCAGGCTGTCGTTGCCGCCGACCAGATCGTCTTCATTCAACGTCCGACCCGTCGTCGCGTCACCATCCTGCCTCGGGGTATCATCGTTGACAAAGATGTTGAGCGTACCGCTCTTCACGTCGCCATCACCATCGGTGACGGTGTAGCGGATCGGCAGCGTGGCGTCCTCTTCACGGGTTCCCGGGGTCTGGTGAGCGATTGGAGCGTCCAGATCCAAAACGTAGGACCCGTCCGTGCGGATGACGAGGGTCGCGGCGCCATTCGGGAAGTAGGTGGCGTTCGTTGCCTTGAAGGCCACGGTTCCGTTCGCGCCGACCGTGCCTGAGCCCCAGGTGACGGTTACAACCTCTGCGAAGCCCTGGGCATTCTTGAAGATGACATCGAAGGAGCTTTTCTCGATCGTGATCGACTTGACGCCATCCGAACCGGCCGAAAACAGCGTGCCGCGCCCGCCCCAAACCTCATCCACGGATGGGGTTACATCATTCGGGCCGAAGTAGTTGGGGCTGGAGACACCCCACTGTGCTTCGTCATCGAGCACCCAGGCGGCGTTAACCACCGACGGCGCGGTGGGCGTATCGTCGTTGACGTTGATGTTGAGGGTGCCGCTCTTGGCATCGCCATCGCCATCCGTGACCGTGTAACCGAAGGACAACAGCTTGTCGTCTTCGCCGGCTCCCGAGTGCGCAACCGGGGCCTTGAGTTGGAAGTTGTAGGAGCCATCCGGCCGGATCACGAGAACCGCAGCACCGTCACGATAGTTGGCGCTGGTGGCGGTAAAGATGACCGAACCATCGCCGGCAACGCGACCGCTGCCCCAGGTGACGCTTTCCGTCTCGGCAAAGCCCTGGCGATTTTCGTAAACCACCTGGAAGGCTGGTCCGTTGATCGTGATCGAGGAGACTCCATCGGCGCCAGCGCGGAAGAGCGTGCCTTCATCGCCCGAAACAACGGAGTAGGACGGCCACGGATCGCTGGGTTCACCGCCGGGATTCCCGATCGCGATCGCGCCCTGGCCTTCGTCGTCGAGACGATAGGCTGCATTGACGCTGGTCGGCACCGTCGGAATGTCGTCGATGACCTTGACGGTAAAGGAGCCGTCCGCCGTGTCGCCGTCGCTGTCGGTCGCCGTGAAGCGGAATGTAAGCGTCAGCTGGTTTTCGCCTTCACCTGCCTTATGATCAAGCGGCTTGACGAGCGTGAAGCTGTAGCTGCCCTTCGGATCTGCATCCGACACGGTCGCGTAGAAGACGACCCGGTCGCTGGAGATCGAGCTCGGTACGCTATTGCCGGTGTAACCGATCAGTGTTCCGTTTGACAGGATGGCTGTCTTGACGGCTTCGCCGAGCGACGTGATCGTGGAGCCGTAAGCATCGGCAACCGCGACCGTTGCGGTGCTGAACACGACCGAGCGGTCGCCCGGCTGTCCGTTGGCATCATTCGCCTTGTCGGAGCCCCAGTTGATGTCCAGCGAACCGCCCGTGCGATGCGTCGTCACATCCGGGTTCTGGGCGGTGTCGCGATCGTCTGTACCTTCGTTGTCTTCGTTGCCCCGTCCGGAAACTTCCCGCTGCTCTTCTTCAACGATGCCGCCGACCGGCGTACCGATGGTGAGGATGTCGTCGACAACCTTGACCTGGAAGGTCGACGAGGCGGTGTCGCCATCGGAATCTCTGGCGGTGAAGTTGAAGGTGAGCGTCAGCTCGTTCTCGCCATTGCCCGCAGCATGGTCGAGCGGCTTGACCAGGGTGAAGTTGTAGGAGCCGTTCGTCGACGTGTCCGAGAGCGAAGCGTAGAAGACGACGTTCGCCGGCACCGGATTGACACTGAAGCTAGCCGGAGCAGCGCCGGTATAACCGACGAGGACACCATTGATCAGTGTGGTCTGAACGGCTTGGCCGAGCGAGGTCAGGCTTGAGGTGTAGCCGCCGCTGACCTGAACATTGGCATCGGTGAAGAACACGGCGCGATCGCCCTTGCCACCAGAACCATTGTTCGCGTTGTCCGCACCCCAGGAAATACCGAGCGACCGGTCGACCACGGAGGCCAAAAGGCCGTCGCTCTCGTTGTTGCCGCCGTTGACGGCCTCGTCTTCCACCTTGCCGACTTCAGGAGAGGTGATGATCGGCGAGTCGTCGATGACGCCGACAGCGAAGGTGGTGGTGATCTTGTCTCCGTCACCGTCACGGGCAGTTGCCGTGAAGTTCAGGCTCAGCACATCTTCGTTCGCGGCACCCGATGCCTTGACCGGATGGTCCAGCACGCCCTTCAGTTCGAAATCATAAGAACCGTTGTTCTGGTCGGATAGCTTGACGATGAACACGGTGGGGCCTTCGACACTGCCAGCCCGCGCGGTCAGCACGGTGCCATTGCCGGAGATCGAGTAGTAGAGGGTCTGGCCTGCAGAGGTCAGGGAAGCGAGCGGGACTTCTGTGCTGCCGCTGTAGACCTTGAGGAAGGTGGCTACCTGGCCCTCAAAAATCACCGAACGATCGCCAGCGATCTGCGTACCGTTGAAACCGCCGTCGCTGTATCTGTTACCATCGTCGCCGCCCCAGCTGATATTCAGCGAAGCGCCGGTAACGCGGTCTGTGACTGGTCCGCCATTTGCCTGGGAGGCATCGGCTTCGACCTTGCCTTCCGTCTCCTTGTTGCCGTTCGCGAAGACTTCTTCCTCGACATAGCGGGTGGCCACAGGGCCCGCGACTGGCACATCGTCGACCAGCTTGACCGAGAAGCTTGCCGGCTGGGTGACGTCACCGTCGGAATCCGTGGCCGTGTATTTGAAGCTCAGCGTGAGCGTGTCTTCGCCCTGAACGGAACCCTTGTGATCGACAGTGTTAAAGAGCGTGAAGGTATACTGGCCATTGCCGCTATCCGACAAGGCAACGCTGAAGACAATACCCGCCTGTGCCGGGTTCGACGGCAGCGCATGCGGCTCGTTTCCAATGTAAGCGAGAAGGGTCTGCTGCCCATTGATGGTCAGGATCTTGTAGCTGAGGCCCACACCATCTGATGTCAGACCAAGAGCCTTGAGCTCACTGCGGACGGTATCGGCAAACTGCACCGAACGATCGCCCGGCTGGCCGTTTCCGTCATTGGCATTGTCGGCACCCCAGGAAATTCCGAGGCCGCCCGTCGCGACATTGGTCGTCACGTTGGGGTCAGCGTTCGTATCGGCATCGATGTTGTCGCTAGGGGTCTGGCCGTTTGCGGTCGTATCTTCATTGCCCGAGCCGACAACGGCTTCATGCTCTTCCTCGACCACGCCAGCGGGCGGCGTGATGGTCGCCACGTCGTCGCGGACATTCACCGTGAAGGTATCGCGTGCCTTGTCGCCATCGGAATCCGTGGCGGTGAAATTGAAGGTGAGCGAGAGTTCATTCTCGCCACGACCCGCCGCATGATCCAGCGGCTTGACCAGATTGAATGTGTAGCTGCCACGATCAGACGCGTCAGAAAGCGTGACGTAGAAGACAACGTTCGCCGGAAGCGCCTGGGCATTGAAGCTTGCCGGTGCAGCATTCTGACCACCCGTATAGGCGACGAGGACACCATCAACGACGGCGGTATAGACACGCTGACCGAGGGACGTCAGGTTGTCGCCATAGTCACCCGCGACATAGACGTTCGCATTGGTGAATGCGACGGAGCGGTCTCCCTTGCCACCCGAGCCATTGTTGCCGTCATCGGCACCCCAGTAGATCGCGAGGGAACCGGTTGCCGACTTGCTCAGGCCGTCATTTTCGTTGTTGCCGTTGTTGACGGCCTCATCCTCGACCGTCACGCGCTCGGTGTAGTCGATGACCGGGGAATCGTCGATGACATTGACCTGGAAGCCTTGGCGGACGACATCGCCATCGCCATCGCGCGCGGTGAAGGTGAAGTTGAAGGAAAGGACATCTTCATCCCAGGAACTGTCTCCCTTGACCGGGTGGTCGAGGACGCCGCTGAGGTTGAAGTTGTAGCTGCCATTATTGGCATCGGACAGGGTCACGGTGAAAACGACGGTCTCGCCAGCCTTCGCCGTCAGCACCGAACCATTGTTCGACAGGCTGTAGACGAGGCTCTGTCCTTCGGAGGTCAACGATGCAAGCGGAACGAGCGTGTTGCCGCTGTAGACCTTGAGGAATGCGCTGGCATCCGCAGCCGAAATCTGCGTGGCGGCAACGCTGTTGGAGGTCGCGAAGACCACCGAACGGTCACCGGCGACTTGCGTGCCGGTAAAGCCACCGTTGACGTTCCTGTTGCCGTCATCACCGCCCCAGGCAATGTTGAGCGAGGCGCCGATGGCATTCGTGATCCAAGTGCCGTTGGCAGCGACGCCATCCCATTCCACGCCGAGCGGGCTGGCATCTTCGTTGCCGTTGGGCAGCGCCTCTTCCTCGACGTAGCGCGGGCCTGCGCCTTGCGCCGTCGGCGCATCGTCGATGATCTTGACGCCGAACGAGGCCGGAGCAGAGACATCGCCATCGGCATCGGTTGCCGTGAACTGGAAGTTCAGTGTCAGCGTGTCTTCGCCCTGGACGGAGCCCTTGTGGTCCAGCGTGTTGTAAAGGTTGAAGACATACTTGCCTGCAGCCGCATCGCTCAGCGACACAGTGAAGACGATACCGGAAGCAATGCCGGACGTCTGGTCGGCCGGCAGTGCGGTCGGCTCGGTCCCCGTGTATGCGATGAGCGTCGGCTGGCCACCAACGGTCACAACCGTGTATTTCAGGAGCACGCCGTCCGAGGTCAGAGCCTGATTCCGGAGAGCATCGATCCCGGCTGCGGTGAACTGCACCGAGCGGTCTCCAAACAGGCTGCCATTATTGCTGTTGGTATTGCTGTTGGTATTGCTGTTGGCGTCATCTGCACCCCAGCTGATGGCCAGCGTACCTTCGGCACGATGGGTCGTGCCATTGTCGGAGTTACGGGTATCCTGGTCCAGGCCACCAAGGCTGCCACCGTCCTCGTTGCCAGCGCCGGCGACCTGCCACTGTTCCTCCTCAACGACACCACCCTGGAAAGGCTGGCCAATGAGCGGCTGATCGTCAGAAATGATAACGGCTGCGGTTGCGGATTTCGCACTGTCGCCGTCAGCATCGGTGCCCTGGAAGGCGAAAGAAAGCTTGATCGAGTCGGAGCCTACATTGTGGTCAAGCTCCTGGAATATCTCCAGCGTGTAGCTGCCGTTCTTGGAAGTCGGGTCGAGAACGATCTGGAACACGTTCACGCGAACCGGCTCACCCTTGCTGACATCCATGTAATAGGCCGTCAGCGTCTGCCCGCCATTGGCGAGATTGACGACCTCGAAGCTGAGCTCACGGCCGCCAGACGAGAAGTTGCCACCTTCGATCGACAGGCCAACCGCCGCAGCGTTTGTCGTCGTGATTTCGGACACCTGAGCGGAGGCGGTGACAGGCTTCTTATCCTCGCCCGCCGTTGTCGTCGTGCCGAAGAACCGAACCGTTCGGCCGAATTCATCACCCTTCGTCTCGCCACGAATGTTGTCATCCGCGCCCCAGGCGATGCCCAGCGAGACCGGGCTCGTCTTGGTGACATCATCGGGCTGCGTCGCATCCGTCTGTTCGTATGCGGAGACGTCGTCTTCGCTCAGAGTCGGGATTGCGCCGACCTCGCCCTGAACCGGCTCGTCGTCGCGAATCCGAACGCTGGCTACGCCGGCCGCGGCGCTGTCGCCGTCGGCATCGGTACCCTGATACTTGAAGAAGATCTGAAGCGCGTTCTTACCGACACTGTGATCGAGCTCGCGGAAGATCTCGACCGTATAGGAGCCGTTCTTCGCGGTCGGATCGAGAACGATCTCGAAGACCTTGGCGCGCGGCTCGCTACCATCGATGTAGGCCGTCAGCGTCTGACCGCCATTGGCGAGATCCGAGACCACGTAATAGAGCGACTTGCCGCCGGACGTGAAGGTCCCGCCGCGAATGGAGAGGCCAACGGCCTCTGGTCGGTAATAGGTGTTGGCGGCGACTTGATTGCCGTTGAAAGCAGGCGGCGCATCTTCGTTTCGTTCCGGTTTGCCGGCAGCGAAGAACTTGACCGTGCGGCCGAATTCATCACCCTTCGTCTCGCCACGAATGTTGTCATCCGCACCCCAGGAAATGCCGAGCGATACAGCGTCCGTCTTCCTGACGTCGCGGTTCGGGGTTGCATCCGTCAGGTCATAGTTGGAGACATCGTCCTCGTTGAGGCTCGGCCGCCGACCCGGCTCACCCTGAACCGGCTGATCGTCACGGATCCGAACACTGGCTTCGCCGGCTGCGGCGCTGTCGCCATCGGCATCGGTGCCCTGATACTTGAAGGAAATCCGAAGCGCATCGCTGCCGACAGTGTGATCGAGCTCGCGGAAGATCTCGACCGTGTAGGAGCCGTTCTTGGCGGTCGGATCAAGAACGATTTCGAATACCTTGGCGCGCGGCTCGCTACCATCGATGTAGGCGGTCAGCGTCTGACCGCCATTGGCGAGATCCGAGACCACATAATAGAGCGACTTGCCGCCGGACGTGAAGGTTCCACCGCGAATGGAAAGGCCAAGGGCTTCAGGGTTGGCGTAGCTGCCTGCTGCGACCTGCGATCCAACGGGGAGAATTCTCGCCTCACCCTCGCCCTCTGACTTCGTTGTGCCGAAGAACTTGACCGTACGGCCAAATTCATCGCCTTTCGTCTCGCCGCGAATGTTGTCATCGGCACCCCAGGAAATGCCGAGCGATACAGCGTCCGTCTTCCTGACGTCCCGGTTCGGGGTTGCGTCGGTCAGGGGATATTGAGAGACGTCATCTTCATTGAGGGTCGGACGTTCGCCTGGCTTACCCTGGACCGGCGCGTCGTCGGCAATAACCACACTGGCGGTTGCAGCTGCGGCGCTGTCGCCGTCGGAATCCGTCCCCTGGAAGCCGAAGCTCAGGCGGATGGAGTCCGAGCCCTTGTCATGATCGAGCGGCTGGAACAGTTCGACCTTGTAGCTGCCATTCGCCGCGGTGGGATCGAGCGTGATCTTGAACACATCGACACGGTCGAGTTGCTCGCCTTTGCCCGGCACCTCGTAGAATGCGATGATGGACTGGCCGCCATTGGCGAGATCGATGACCCGGAAGCTGAGCGTATGGCCAGCCGAACTGAACGAGCCGCCCGAGATCTGCAGGCCGAGGCGGCCCGGATCTTGATAGGTTCCCGACGCGACCTGGCCCTGAACCGCCAGACCTGGCGCTGCCTCGCTCCCGGACGTGACCGCGGCACCAAAGAAGCGGACGGTGCGACCGAAAACGTCGCCCTCGGTTTCACCCCGGATATTGTTGTCCGCGCCCCAACGGATACCGAGCGAACCCGTCGTCGAGGGATCTTCGCCCTCTGTCGTGTCGGTCGCAGGATATTTGGAAACGTCGTCCTCGGAGATCGGATTGGCGGCGCCGACCTCTCCCTGCACGGGCGCATCGTCAACGACATTGATCACGAAGTTGGAGGTGACGCTGTCGCCATCGCTGTCGGTGGCCCTGTAACCGAAGGTGAGCGACAGAGTATTTTCCTGCGAACCCGCAGCATGATCCAGCGGCTTTACGAGCGTGAAGGTGTAGGAACCGGAAGCCGCGTCAGACAGGGTAACGAAGAAAACCACGTTGCCGGCGGTGGCTGCGGTCGGAACCGCGCTGCCGGTGTAGCCGACCAGCGTGCCGTTAGCCAGCAGGACGGTCGAGACCGCCTCACCCATCGAGCTCAGGCCGGTCCCAAAGGCGCCGGTCACGCCGACAGTGGCGGAGGTGAAAGCGACCGAGCGATCGCCCAGCAGGCCGTCATTGTTATTGTCCGCACCCCAGTTGACGTTGAGGGAGCCGGTGGCGACAGCCGAAAGGCCGGTTCCCTCGTTCTCGTTGTTGCCGCCGACGAGAGCTTCGTCCTCGACCGTGCCGGTCGCGCCCTGCGAGACGGTCGGAGCGTCATCCGCGATGTCGATGGCAAAATTGCCCGTCACCGTGTCACCGTCTCTGTCGGCGATCGTAACGTTGAAGGTCAGGCGCAGGAGGTCATTGATGCCCGACTGCCCTACTCCGGGGTTGTCGACCGGACCCGAGAGCGTGAAGGTGAAGAAGCCTTCCACGACATTGGTGACCGTCAGGGTGAAGATCGTCACGCCATTGGCCGCGCCCGTCAGCGTCAGACCGTCGGCAGACGCAGTGATAACCACGGGGACCCCGGCGGATGTCAGCGCAATGTTGGCGCCTGCGACATTCGTCGCCTCCGTCACATCAGCGGCCGCAACGAAGCCGATGCTGCGGATCGTGCCGAAATCACTTCCCTGGGAGAATACAATCCGGCCATTGACCGTCTGGTTGTTGGGATTGGCGTCGACCAGCACCGTTTCGGAGAGCGAAAAATTCCCCTGCACGCCAAAAAGCGGACGGCCATCTATGAAGCCAGCCGCGCCGCCAACTGCAGCATCTTCCTGATCCGTTCCGTCCAGCAGGGCGCTGAAGCCGAACTGCTCGACGCCGTTGCTAATGGCCTGGTCGTCGAAATCGCGACTGTTGCCGGGCGTCGACTGGGCGGTGAAAGTGCCGTCCGGTCCGGCTGCGACGTTGATGTTCGAGCCTTCGAGTGCTGCGAAGAGAGCGACCTGGGGAAGTTCGACATCGCCGATGACGAAGGTCGGGATGTTGGCCGCACCACCGACTACAACGATCTGGGTGCCGTCATCCAGGACCAAAACCAGGTTCTCGCCGTCGACCTGGAACTCCAGGTTGTCCAGTTCGATACCTGCCGGGAGCGTAACGACGTTCTGTGCGTTTGGCGTCACTTCACTCGGAATGGTGGCAGATGCCGTCTGAACCGGCGGCTGGGCCGGGAGGCGATCCGTGCGACCGGCTTCTGGCGTCTGAGCCTGCGCCACCTCGACCCCGTCGACCTCATCGCGTCCAAATCCGAGTTGGTCTTCCATAGCCGAATACAAATCATCAGCTGCGGACGTGTTGTCGATGTTGGACAGGCGCGGATCTTCAATAGACATGGTGACTAACCCCTTAATATCGTGACCGCAGTTAGTGCGTCCGACGCGCGGGAATCAACAGTCTGTTAACCGCTAACGCATAGCCGGTTATGCCGTGAGCGACCATTATTGAAAATGGCGTTAACTTCGGCCAGAAAATGCTTGCAGACCGGTGATTTAGAAAGTTTTAGTCAAATGTCGAAAAAGGCGATTTCGACCCCTTTTTCCGGCTTTTCAATGCCGAATCCGAATCATACGTCGACTCGACCGATCGAGAGCGAGACTCACCTCGGATATCTCGGTTTCAGCCGGTTTTCGCAGACGTGGCGCGTCGATGGCGACCATGTCCGACCCGCGAGCCCTCCCCATTGGAACAGCGGCCGCGCGGGCGCTTTCGACCCCTTCGCCTGCCCCCTGCAGAGCCTTGAGACTGACTGAACTCCGTTCTGCGGGTGATGTTGTCGCGGTCGGCCGCCGATCGGCTCGTACCCCTGCCGCCGCTTGAGTGGACCGCGGGGTCTCACTTCGCCTGCCCGAAATCGTGAGCGAGACACAACCGGAGCGTTTACGAACAAAAGGCCGGGATCGCTCCCGGCCTTTGCGAACTCCAGATATGCAGAGCCGTTCAGTCCTTCTTCGGCTGCGGCACGACGCGGAGCGCGAGTTCGCGCAGCTGCGTCGGGGTGGCCGGCGACGGGGCGTTCATCAGCAAGTCCTGCGCCTGCTGGTTCATCGGGAAGAGCGAGATTTCGCGCAGGTTCTTCGCACCGACCAGCAGCATAACCACGCGGTCGATGCCGAAGGCGCAGCCGCCATGCGGAGGGGCGCCGTACTGGAAGGCACGATACATGCCGCCGAAGCGCTCCTCGACGTCGTCCTTCGACAGGCCGACCAGCTCGAACGCCTTGACCATCAGTTCCGGCGACTGGTTACGGATCGAGCCCGAGGCGATTTCGAAGCCGTTGCAGACGGCGTCATACTGATAGGCCTTCAGCGACAGGGGATCCTGGCTTTCCAGCGCTTCCAGACCACCCTGCGGCATCGAGAAGGGGTTGTGGGCGAAGTCGATCTTCTTTTCGTCCTCGTTGTATTCGTAGAACGGGAAGTCGACAATCCAGCACATTTCGAAACGGTCGCGATCGACGAGGTTCAGTTCCTCGCCGGCGCGGGTGCGGGCTTCGCCGGCAAACTTGTAGAACTTGGCCGGGTCGCCGGCGACGAAGAAGCAGGCGTCGCCTGCTTCGAGGCCGAGCTGGGTGCGGATCGCTTCGGTGCGCTCTTCGCCAATGTTCTTGGCGAGCGGGCCGGAGCCGCCGAGCTTGCCGTCTTCTTCCTTCCAGAAGATATAGCCGAGGCCCGGCTGGCCGGCGCTCTGCGCCCAGGCGTTCATGCGGTCGCAGAAGGCGCGGGAGCCGCCGGTCTTGGCCGGGATTGCCCAGACTTCGACCTTCGGGTTGGAGGCGATCATGTTGGCGAAGATCTTGAAGCCGGAATCGCGGAAGTGGTCGGTAACGGCCTGCATGACGATCGGGTTGCGCAGGTCCGGCTTGTCGGAGCCATACTTGCGGATCGCCTCGTCATAGGGGATGCGCGGCCACTGCTTGGTGACCGGCTTGCCTTCGGCGAACTGCTCGAAGACCTTCGTCATCATCGGCTCCATCGTGCCCCAGACATCTTCCTGGGTGACGAAGCTCATTTCGACGTCGAGCTGGTAGAATTCGCCCGGCAGACGGTCGGCACGCGGGTCTTCGTCGCGGAAGCACGGCGCGATCTGGAAGTAACGGTCGAAACCGGCGACCATCAAGAGCTGCTTGTACTGCTGCGGCGCCTGGGGCAGCGCGAAGAACTTGCCTTCATGGATGCGGCTCGGCACCAGGAAGTCGCGCGCGCCTTCCGGCGAAGAGGCCGTCAGGATCGGCGTCGTGTATTCGGCAAAGCCGGCTTCGGCCATGCCGGTGCGCATGGCGGAAATGATCTGCGTGCGCTTGACGATGTTCTTGTGCAGCGTGTCGCGGCGCAGGTCGAGGAAGCGATACTTCAGGCGCACGTCTTCCGGATAGTCCGGCTCGCCGAAGACCGGCAGCGGCAGTTCCTTGGCGGCCGAGAGAACCTCGATTTCCTGAGCGTAAAGCTCGATCTCGCCGGTCGGCATGTTCTTGTTGACGGTGTCATCCGTGCGGGCCTTGACCAGGCCGTCGATGCGGATGACCCATTCGCCGCGCACGGTTTCGGCCGTCTTGAAGGCGGGGCTATCCGGATCGGCGACGACCTGGGTGATGCCATAGTGATCGCGCAGATCGATGAAGAGCACGCCGCCATGGTCGCGAACGCGATGGACCCAGCCCGACAGGCGAACGGTCGATCCGACGTCGGACTTGCGAAGAGCGGCACAGGTGTGGCTGCGGTAACGATGCATGATCAGGTATCCCGAATGTGACGGTCGAAAAGGCACCAACAGACGAGGCGCGCGACCGATAGAAAATCGGGCGGAAAAGCGCATGGTGTGGCTGATTTGTCAAGGCTGCGTGGTGTTGGGGCGGGGCGTGCGCTGCGTCTAAGGTGCGGCAAGAAGCTTGGCCAAACAGGAGCGCTGGGCCTGATATCCGGGCAAGAGACGCCTTCAGTTGCTCGAAAGAGCTACCTTGCCGAGCGAGGCTCCTCGCATTCTAACGGCACGCAGCGCTTTCCTTTCGGCATCACTGAGCACGTTTGCCGGTGCACGTGCAGCGGGGTCTCCAGCGAACCTTGCCGGCTCAAGTTGCCAGCCCAGTTGGTCGGCGAGGCACTCCGCAAATGCTTTGGCCATTGGGGGTGGCACGGCATTTCCTACCTGACGGTATTGCTGCAGGCGGGGAATTCGGTCTGGCCAGCGAAAATCGTCCGAGAAGCCTTGCAGTCTGGCGCTCTCGCGTACCGTGACAACTCTATGATACTTATAATGAACCGGTCTCAGTGGGCTGAAATTTCCCGACCCTGCACGAAGCGTGTACGATGGGCGTTCGGGATGCAAACGATCGTGGAATGATCCGCGCTCGCGCTTGCCCGGCTCCAAAGTGCTCAAACGCGCGACCATATCGGCCGAATGCAAGGTAGGCTCGTGGTTGTAGATACCAGTTTCGCCGAACTCACCGGCGTCGGGCAAATCTCCAATTGCGTCTGAGGCCGACACGTAGGGACGCTCGACTGAGCCATGAGTAGCGACCGGGAAGCGGACCGATTCGCTGCCCAACATGCCCAGCACGACGAGGCGCCTGCGATTTTGCGGCACTCCAAAATCTGCTGCCGATACTATGCGGTGATCTACGGCATAATCGAGCGTTCGCAGCTCGGCCTTGATCTCATCGAGATATTCCCCGCCCGAGATTGCCGCAAGATTGGGCACGTTTTCCAGCATGAAGGCTGATGGCCGAAGCTCATCCACAAGTCTTATGAAACGGCCAATTAGATTGGCTCGAATGTCTTGCTTGCCTTGTCTTTTGCCGGCAATCGAGAAAGGCTGGCAAGGCGGTCCGCCGGCGATAAAATCGATCTTTTTCAAGTTTGCTAGCCGAAGCAGTTCGCATCCGGCTGCGACGTTGAGGTCTACGAGAAAGCCCGCACTGCCGCGATAGCCGTGATTATAGTTATACGCGTCCACGGCCCGAGCATCGAGTTCGAACCCTGCGGCGACATTAAGGCCCGCATCCAAGAATCCGGTGGAAAGCCCGCCACAGCCGGCGAACAACTCAATACCGATCGGTTTTGTCATTGTTTCGGCACATTAGTCGCGCGGATCATCGCTATTTGAGCCTCCGACGTGTTGATGGCGTAGCTTGCGGACCGGACGATGCGAAGATCGCCCGGTCGCGACGCAACGTTGAACTCCATGATATGAACGGCTGACTGATAATCGACCTTCAGAGCGAGCGGCCGAACTTTAAGGCCCGGAAAATAGTGAGCTGTATATTGAATCATGTTATATATTTGCACTCGGTTGAGTTCGTCTGACACGGCCTTGGCCTCGATCGGAAATACCACTGGCACGTCGTCGTCGGCCGTTGAGATGCCAACGTCAATTGCATCAAGTTCAGCTTGCCCAATACCTGGTACGCTTTTCCGTACATGGGAACGCAACCGATAAATTTTCATGCCGGTGAAGTGATCGAGAAGCTGACAATACCCGACAACCGACAGCAATGCCTGTTCGTCCATTTCTGCCATCGTTTCGGGTAACAGCCTTCTGACAGGCATCGGCGTCTGATCGATCGCAGGCGTGAGTTCGCAGACCGGCACTTCCATGATGCCACTCGATGCTTTTTCAAACTGATACAGTCCACGCCCGATAGCGCGCAAGACGTGAAAACCTTTGGACAGAATTTCATCCGGCAGCACTGTGCGCGAACGCATACGGTAAACCACATCGGCTGCATTTCGTGCAGAGATCGCATCGGGATTGTCGGACACCGCGCGGACGGCCTCTACAGCCGTGCGAACATCATCGAGCGAGAACACCACAGTTGCAGCTCCTGGCCGCCAACGATCCCGAAACAGCTTCAGAATGACTGGCACATAGACCTTCGAATTCTTGCCGTGACTTTGGAGGCTCTTAGCCCTCACGGCGGTGACAGCATCCTGCTTGGCGGCCCGGCGGCGCTTTGGCGCGGTTGCGTCGAGGTCAGTTTCGTCTGTCATCCATCACCCATAGCACACATCGAACAAAAAGTGAACATTGAAGGAGTCATTTTCTCACAGTCGAACCAGACATATTCGTGCACTGTCAATAGCCGGTTGAAAGGTGCGAGACAGTGGAACCTTTTCGAAGGTCCGATGACGGACTGACTTGGCGAAGTAAAGACGCAAGCCAGTCCCCCCCTCACCCCGGCAAAAGCACACTCGCCAGATCCAGCGGCGCCGCAAACGGCTCGCAGCCCGCTCCGCCCTCTGCCTGCAACTTTCCGTCGATCATCAGATGGGCGTGACCGTGGATCTGCGACCAGACGAGCTGTTCGACGGCGGCCCTGCCCTCCGGCGTGTCCCGCTTCAGGCGGCGCGCCACCGGCAACGAGATTTCCTCAAGCACGGCGTGGGCCGCGTTTGCCGGGGGGCCGAGGGCCGGATCTTCCCAGTCGAGGCGGTTGGCGGTGAACATCAGGCGGAAGAGATGCGGACGCGTGGTCGCAAAGGCGAGGTAACCACGCGAGGCGGCGCGCAGCTGTTCTGCCGGATCATCCGGCGCTTGCGCCATGGCAGAGCGCATCGAGGCGGCAAACAGTCGGAACCCCTCCGTGGCAAAGGCGGTCAGCAGATGCCTGAGCGTCGGGAAGTGATGTTCGGGGGCGGCATGGGAGACGCCGACGCGAGCGGCGAGTTTGCGCAGCGTCAGGCCTTCGAGGCCATGCTCCTCCAGCATATCAAGGCCATTGTCGATCAGCGCCTGGCGCAGGTCGCCGTGGTGATAGGATTTCTGTCTTGCCATGCCCCTTCATAGTCCCTCCGCAACCCGCCGTCAAAATCAATCTTGACATTGCCAAGTTTAGCCGCATGCTTATCTTGTCACCGTCAAGATGAGGTCAGCATGTCCGCCGCAACAGTGTTTTCCCTCGCCAGCAGCACCGCCATGGCCGGCTGGCTGCTGCTCATTCTCGCCCCACGTTGGGGCGCGCTGATCGCCTTCATCCGCCTGGGTCTAATCGGGGCGCTGTCGCTAACCTATGCCGTTCTGGTCTTCGTCTATTTCTTCCGCATCGAGGGCGGCGGTTTCGGCTCGATTGCCGAGGTGCGCGCACTCTTCATGAGCGATCCGGTGCTGGTGGCGGGCTGGGTGCATTACCTCGCCTTCGATCTCTTCATCGGCACCTTTATTGCCGTCGAGGCCGACAAGCGCGGCTGGAACCGCGTGCTGCAGGCGCCGATCCTCGTTGCGACCTTCATGTTCGGGCCGCTCGGTCTTCTGCTCTTTTATCTCACCCGCGCCACAGAGGCGGCGCTGACTTTCCGAAAGGTCTGACCGAAGACATGCTCTTCAATGACGGCATTTCGCCCGCCTCTTCGCAGGACGTCCAGGCTTTGGAAGACAGGACACGCCGCCTGCTGATCCTCGGCATCGGGCTGCAGATGGCGCTGGCCCTTCCCAGCCTGATCGCGCTTTTCATAGACGAGCGCGTGCTCAACGACATCAGCGTCTGGAGCAAGCCGCTGAAATTTCAGGCGTCGCTCATCCTGATGCTGGGAACGCTGCTTTGGCTGCTGCCGCTCATCGAGCAGAGGACACGGGCCGGGCGCGGCGTCTGGCTCGCAAGTATGGTTGCCGTGATCACGGCGAGCGGTGAAATTCTCTACATCACGCTGCAGGCAGCCCGGGGCCGGGCCTCGCATTTCAACGATAGCACGCCGTTCGAGGCGATGGCCTATAGCGTGATGGGCGCAGGCGCCGCTTTGCTCGTGCTGTCGAGCCTGGTGATCGGGGTCTATATCCTGCTGCGTCCCAGACCCGAAGCGCCCAACGGCTTGAGGCTCGGCGGTGGCTGGGGCCTGGTGCTTGGTAGTATCGCGACCCTCTTAACCGCCTTTGCGCTCGGCAGCGGCGAGATCGACGGCCCCGGTCATTGGGTCGGCGGTGTCAGGACGGATCTGGGCGGCCTGCCGCTCGTCGGCTGGTCGCGGACCGGCGGGGATCTGCGTGTGCCGCATTTCTTCGCCACCCATATCATGCAGGCCCTGACGATCCTGGGACTGGCCCTGGATCGGATTGCACCCCGCTTTGCCAGACCCGGGATTGCGCTCGGCGCCATCCTTTCGATTGCCGTGGTCATCGGCACTTTCGTCCAGGCTGTCCAGGGGCGGCCCTTCCTCTGACGGTCAAATCCGGGCGGAAGGCGACGGGCTGCGATTTTGGTCTGTCGCCATCCGTGAAAGAGGTTTAGGACTTCGGACCTGCCCGGCACCGACTCGACACCATAATGCTTCGCCGTGGCCCGCAGGCCCCCTCATGCATGATATCCGCCCCCTCATCCCGCTTCTGATCACCGCCGGCATCCTGATCGGCGGCAACGGTTTGCAGGGCACGTTCATCGCGCTGCGCGGCATCGAGGAGGGCTTCAGCACATCCGTGATCGGCATGGTCGGTGCGGGCTATTTCATCGGCTTCGTCTTCGGCTGCGTTTACATCACCAAGATCATGCGGGCGATCGGGCATATCAGAGCCTTCTCGGCGCTTGCCGCCATCGCATCCGCCGCGTCGATCATGATGGTGCTGGTGATCGACCCGATCTCCTGGTTCCTCATGCGCCTCGTGCAGGGTGTGTGCTTTGCGGGATTGTTTGCCGTCGTCGAAAGCTGGCTGAACGCCCGCGTCACCAATGCCACCCGAGCGCGCACGCTCTCCGTTTACCGCTTCGTCGATCTCGGCTCGGTGACGGCGGCGCAATACATGATCCCGCTGTTCGGCGTGTCGGGCATCGATCTCTTTGCCATCATCGCCATGGCGCTTTCGCTGTCGTTGGTGCCGATCTCCTTTGCCGACAAGTCGAGCCCTGCCCCGCCGAAAGATGTGAAGTTCGACCTCAAGGTGCTCTGGTCGGTCTCGCCGCTTGCGACCGTCGGCTGCATCGTCATCGGGCTCACCAATTCGAGCTTCCGCTCGCTCGGGCCGATCTATGCCGATGGCATCGGCCTGTCGGTGACGTCGATCGCCACCTTCATGAGCATCGGCATCTTTGCCGGCATCGTGCTGCAATATCCGCTCGGGCATTACTCCGACAAACTGGACCGCCGCGTCATCATCCTCGTCTCGACGATCGGGGCGCTCATCGCCTCGATCTACCTCGCCTTTCTGGCGGGTGACGGGGAGCTCGCCAATTTCATCGGCATCTTCGTCTTCGGCGCCTTTGCACTACCGCTCTATTCCCTCTGTTCGGCCCATGCCAATGACCATGCCGCCCCCGGCCAGCATGCGCTGGTCTCGGCGGGAACGCTGTTCTTCTGGTCGATCGGCGCGGTCGTCGGGCCGCTCATTGCCTCCTTCCTGATGGATGCTTTCGGGCCGCATGCGCTGTTTGCTTATACGATCGTGGTCTTGACCTTCTTCGTCGCCTATACGCTCGCCCGCATCCGGGCCCGCGATGCCGTGCCGACCGAGAAGCGGCGGATGCGTTTCCGCAGCCTGCTGCGTACCTCGACCTTCTTCAGCAAGCTCGCGACCCCGCCGAACGAGAAGGATGGCGGCTGAGGTGACGATCATCACGCCTGCGACAGCATGACCGGCTCAGCCTATTGCTGAATGAACCGCTCAACTTTAAGAACTGGGTGACCAGCAAGAGTTCAGACCGTGTCTTCCATTTCCCGCCGTACCCTTCTCAAATCCGCCGCCGTGCTTGGCGCCTATGGCGCGGGTCTTGCCGTGATGCCACGTCTGAGCCAGGCGCTCGCGGCGACAGACCCGATCGAAATCGAGGCGCTGACCGGCGATGTCATGCTCGACGGCAAGCAGGCGACGCGCGGGGTGATGCGCTATGCGCTGGCCGGGCAAACGTCTGCCGATCCCTCCCCGCCGATCCTGCGCACCAAGCGCGGCGAGCCCTTCAAGGCGCGGCTCATCAACCGGCTGGACGAGCCGACGACGATCCACTGGCACGGTATCCGCCTGCCGAACGCCCAGGACGGCGTGCCTTTCGTCACGCAGCCTTACGTCTATACCGGCGACCGCTTCGACTATGCCTTCTCGCCGCCGGATGCCGGCACCTTCTGGTATCACCCGCATTGCAACACGCTGACCCAGATGGGCCGTGGGCTTGCCGGTGTGCTGGTGGTGGAAGATGAGCGCGATCCCACCTTCGATAGCGAGGTGGTCCTGAATCTGAGGGATTTCCGGCTTGGTGGCGACAGCCAGTTCATCGAGCAGTTCAAGCCGCGCGATGCGGCCAAAACCGGGACCTTCGGCACGCTGCGCACCGCCAACTGGCAACCCGAGCCGCGTTATGACGTCCCGGCCGGCGGCATCGTGCGTGTCCGCATCCTCGCGGCTGATGTCACGCGCATCTACAATCTGCGCCTCAAAGGGGCACAGGCACAGATCATCGCGATCGACGGACATCCGGTGCCTCAACGTCTGCCACTCGACATGGCGGTCGTCTCGCCCGGCCAACGGCTCGATCTTGCCGTCCGCATTGCCGACAGCGAAGGTGTAGAGATGGTGCTTGAGGACGTAAGGCCGTCGACGCCGAAGGTGGTGGCGCGACTCAGGGCCGTCGGCTCATCGCTGAAACGCCATCTCGGGGATCTCGGCCCGCTTGCGGAAAACGCCGGCGTGGATGCCGATCTCTCCAACGCCACCCAGATCCCGCTGCTACTCAGCGCCACCGCCGAAACGGCTGCGCGCGATTCGATCTGCGGGACGCTCGGCTATTCCTTCTGGGCGATCAACAAGGTGCCCTATCCCGGCGACACACCCGATCCGACCGCGCCAATCGCGGAGCTGAAACTGGGCCAAACCTATTTGCTGAACGTCGAGAACGTCACGCCGCATGCCCATCCCATCCATCTGCACGGGATGAATTTCAAGGCGATCTCTTCGAACAAACGCGAGGTCCAGCCGCTCGTCTCGGACACCTATCTTGTGCTGCCGGATGAAAAGGTCCAGCTTGCGCTTGTGGCCGACAACCCAGGCGACTGGGTCTTTCATTGCCACATTATAGAACACCAGAAGACCGGCATGACCGGCTATTTCCGGGTGACCTGAGCATGAACCTTGCCGAGACGCTGCGCATCCACCAGCCCTACCCTGATATCTTCGCCTATTACGACGGGCGTATCGAGGGGAAGCGGCTGCATTCGGACAAGCCCAATTGGCTCGACGATGGCGCCTATAGTCTCGGCGTTGCGAGTTATGCCATCGTCTCTGGCGCGGAAGCGCTCGTCTACGACACGCATATATCTTTCGACCATGCCCGCGCCATCCGCAGCCATCTTTCCAGCCTCGGCGTCACCAGCATCCGGGTCGTGCTCAGCCACTGGCATACCGATCATGTGGCAGGCAATGCCGGCTTCATCGACTGTCCGATCCTCTCGAACACGCTGACGCGCAATACGCTGATCGAGAAGCGCAAGGTGCTTGCCGAGAAGGACCCGCCGATCAATCCGGTCGTCATGCCGACGGAGACCTTCGAGGGCGAGACGGTGCTCGAGGTCGGCGATATCACCGTCAGGCTCATACAGTTCGACATCCACAGCGCCGACGGGACGGTTCTGCTGCTGCCGCATCTCGGCGTGCTGCTGGCCGGCGACACGCTGGAGGACACAGTCACCTATATCTCCGAGCCGGAGAATACGCCGCGCCACATCGCCGAACTCGACCGGCTGGCGACGCTTGATTTCACTCACATCCTGCCCAATCATGGCGACGAGACGGTGATTGCCTCGGGCGGCTATTCGCCATCGCTGATTACGGCCACGCGCGATTATCTCACGCGGCTGCTTGCCCGGCTCGACGATCCGGAGCTCGAGACCGAGGGCCTTGAAAGCTTCATCGCACCGGAACTGGCCGCGGGAATACTCACCTATTTCGCGCCCTATGAGGCCGTCCACAGCCAGAACATCGCCGCGTTGAAGACCGGAGAGACTGACGAATAAGGCGCTTCTCCGCCTCGAAAACTGCTGCGGACCCGGTTTCGGGGCCGTTCATATTGACATCGGAGGCCAGAAGGGAAACTAAGGTTGATCCTGTAGTTTCCATGACCGAGCCGAAATGATCGATACCACTGCTGCGCTCGAAGAGGCCTGCCGCCTCCTCGCTCAATCCGATTTCATCACGATCGACACGGAATTTCTCCGCGAAACGACCTTCTGGCCGGAACTCTGCCTGATCCAGATGGCGAGCCCGGAGCATGAGTACATTATCGACCCGATGGCCAAGGGCCTGGACCTCAAGCCGTTCTTCGAGCTGATGGCCAATCCGGCCGTGGTGAAGGTCTTCCATGCGGCCCGCCAGGACATCGAAATCATCTTCCATCTCGGCGATCTGATCCCGCATCCGATCTTCGACACGCAGGTTGCGGCCATGGTCTGCGGCTTCGGCGACAGCGTGTCCTACGACCAACTCGTGCAGAAGGTGAAGAACGTCCATATCGACAAGACCTCGCGCTTCACCGACTGGAGCCGCCGTCCGCTGTCGGAAAAGCAGCTCGATTATGCGCTGGCCGATGTCACCCATCTGCGCGACGTCTATCTGAAGCTGAAAGGCCAGCTGGATGCCGAAGGCCGGGCGGAATGGCTGACCGAGGAAATGGCGATCCTCGAATCCCGCGAAACCTATGACCTGCCGCCCGAACAGGCCTGGCAGCGGCTGAAGATGCGGCTGCGCAAGCCGACGGAACTTGCCGTCATGCAGTATGTCGCCGCCTGGCGCGAGCGCGAGGCGCGTTCGCGCAACGTGCCGCGTTCGCGCGTGTTGAAAGACGATGCGATCTACGAGATCGCCCAGCAGCAGCCGAAGGATGTGGAGGCGCTCGGGCGGCTCCGCACCATCCCGAAGGGCTGGGAGCGCTCGAGTTCCGGCGCTGCGATCCTCGAACAGGTGAATGCCGCACTCGCGCTGCCGAAGTCGGAAATGCCGCATCTCCAGCGCCACACCCATGCGCCCGAAGGCACGCAATCGGCCGTCGAACTCCTCAAGGTGCTGCTGCGTCTCACCTCGGAAAAGCATGGCGTGGCCTCCAAGGTCATCGCCAACAGCGACGATCTCGAAAAGATCGCAGCCGAAGGCGAGAAGGCGGAAGTGGCGGCGCTCCAGGGTTGGCGAAAGGAGCTGTTCGGCGACCTCGCGCTAAAGCTCATCTCCGGCGGCGTCGGCCTGCGCTTCGTCGGCAAGCGCGTCGAAGCGGTGGAGTTCTGATCCGTGACGGCGCTTGTTCTGCGCCGTGCGACGGAGGCCGATATCCCGTTCGTCATGGAGACCGAGCGCAAGCCGGGCTATGACCAGTTCGTCGGCCGCTACAGCCTCGACGAACACAGGGCGCATTTGGCCAATCCGGCTTTCGCCTATCTGATCGGCGAGAATCCTGAGGGTTCGGCGCTCGGCTTTGTCATTCTGATGGATCTCAACCGGCGCGACGGGAATGCCTGCGTCAAGCGCATCGCTGTCTCCAGCCCGGAAAAGGGCGTCGGCACACCGCTGCTTGCCGGTGCCGTCGACTTTGCCTTCCTCGAAACCAATGCCCATCGCCTCTGGCTCGATGTGGTCAGCGGCAACTTGAGAGCGCAGACCGTCTATCGCAAGGTCGGCTTCATCCAGGAAGGCGTGCTGCGCGAGGCGGCGCTGCTGCCCGATGGCAGCCGCTCGGATTTCTTTCTCATGTCCATCCTCCGCCCCGAATGGGCGGCACGGCGCGGCTGAGGGACATCATGGAGCTTCCCGCACCTCTCCGCTCTGCTGTCGACCAGATGCTTTCAGGCGAACCTCTCGAAAAACTCGCCAAGGCCAGCTCGATTCTCTCGGATCGCTACCGACGCGAAGTGCGCGACGGACGCTTTCATATCGATGATGCGCTGGCCGCCAAAGCCTATCTCGCGACCCGCCTTCCCGCCACCTTTGCCGCCGTTCGCGCGGCATTGGCCATGGTCGAGGACGCGGCACCGGACTTTCAGCCGGAGACACTGATCGATCTCGGCTGTGGCCCCGGCACGGCACTCTGGGCGGCGGCAGATACGTGGAGCAGTCTGGCATCCGCCGAGATGGTGGAAGCGAGTGGCGCGATCCGCAGCGTCGGCGAAAAACTCGCCGCCTCCGGTAGCGTGAAAAGCCACTGGCAAGCGGGTGACGTGACTGGCAAGATCCCGGCGCTTGGACCAGCCGATCTGGTGACGCTTGCCTATGTTCTGGACGAGCTTCCGCCGGCAACCATCGGAACTGTCACGGAAAAACTCTGGACACTGACCAAGGGTATGCTCATCGTCATCGAGCCGGGTACGCCGGCCGGCTGGCAGCGCATTCTGGCCGTTCGCGACAGACTTCGATCCCTCGGCGCCCACCTTGTCGCCCCCTGCATGCATTCTGAAGACTGTCCGATCGTGGCACCGGACTGGTGCCACTTCTCGAGGCGCGTGGCGCGCTCGCGCGTGCACCGGATGGCCAAGGGCGCCGAAGTGCCGTGGGAAGACGAGAAATACATCTTCATCGCTGCCTCGCGCCAGCCTGTCACGATCCGCGGCGACCGGGTGCTGTCTCCGCCGCGCGTCAATGGCGGTGTCGGGCGGGTCAAGCTCTGTCGAACCGATGGCACGGCTGCCGAGCTGACGCTCAGCAAGCGCGACGGCGAGGCCTTCAAGGACATCAGGCGGGCCGACTGGGGCGACCGGCTCGAACTGGGGAATAAGGGATGACTTCGCGGCTGACATCCGAGTACGCCTCTAGCCTTGCGATGATCGCGCTCGGCCATGTCACCCGCGAATACCCCAATCACATCCTGCATGGGCTCGAAGGGCCTGAGGACGCGAAGACGCCATCCGAACTGCATCCGGTCTTCTTTGGCAGCTACGACTGGCATTCCTGCGTGCATGGCTACTGGATGCTGGCGCGGCTCTTGCGCCTTCATCCCAAGATCCCGCAGGCGCAGGCGATCCGTGATCTCTTCTCAACGATGCTGGTGCCCGACAGGATCGCCGGCGAATGCGCCTATTTCGACCGGCCGATGGCGCGCGGTTACGAGCGTCCCTATGGCTGGGGCTGGCTGCTGAAGCTTGCCGCCGAGCTTGAGGGTCATGAGGATCCCGCCTGGACCAAGGCGTTGTCGCCGCTGACAGAGCGGATCGTCCAGCGTTTCCGCGACTTCCTGCCGCTTGCCACCTATCCGGTGCGAACAGGCACGCATTACAACACGGCCTTTGCGCTGAGGCTCGCCGCCGACTATGCCGAGACCGCCGGAGACGACAGCCTCTTCGATCTACTGCGGGCTACGGCGCAACGCTGGTACGGCGCTGACACCGCCTGCCCTGCCTGGGGCGAGCCCTCGGGCGACGACTTCCTGTCACCGACGCTGATCGAAGCGGAATGCATGCGCCGGCTTCTGCCGGCTGCCGAATTCGCCCGCTGGTTCGATGGTTTCCTGCCTGACATCGCAGCCAGCCAGCCGCGCACGCTGTTTACGCCCGCCTCCGTTTCCGATCGCTCGGATGGCAAGATCGCCCATCTCGATGGCCTGAGCCTCAGCCGCGCCTGGTGCTGGACCTCTCTGGCGGGCACCCTGCCCGACACGGACCCGCGCCGGCCCGTGATGATCGAGGCCGCGCATGGGCATCTGCAAGCCGGGATCGCGCATGTGGCTGGCGACTATATGGGTGAACACTGGCTGGCGAGCTTTGCGGTCCTGGCACTGACGGAGGCGGAATGATGAGCAGCCTCCATGACACCGTCGATATCAACGGCCGCGTGCTCGTTTCAGGCTCTGCGGAGGGAGAGGTGCTGTTCACCGATACGGCGCTCAGCTTCTGGGGCGGTGCGGACGCAGCAACCGGCGAGATCATCGACCGGCATCACCCGTTGAGCGGCGAGCGACTGACAGGCCGCGTGCTCGCCCTGCCGACAAGCCGTGGCTCCTGCACCGGAAGCGGCGTCATCCTCGAACTGATCCTCAATGGACAAGGGCCTGCCGCCATCGTGCTTGAACATCCAGAAGCGATCATCACGCTTGGCGTCATCGTCGCTGAGGAGGTGTTCGCGCGGTCGATTCCGGTGATTGCGGTCGGAAAGCAAGCATTTGCGGCATTGAAGATGGCCAGGCGGGTCCGGATCAGCGATGCCGTTGCAGGGATTGGTTCGGACATCGCGCTGACGGATCAGGACCAGGCCATTCTCGCCGGAGAGCGGGGCGAAGCGGCAGCGGTTGCCATGCGGATCGTGCTCAGGATGGCGGCGCTCGAAGGCGCGACGGAACTCATCGACATCACTCGCGCCCATATCGACGGCTGCATCTATACCGGTCCTGGCGGTCTCGCCTTTGCAGAGAAGCTGCGCGATCTCGGCGGTCGCGTCGTGGTGCCGACGACGCTGAATGCGATTTCGGTCGATCACCGGCGCTGGCAGGCGCAGGGTGTTCCGGACACGCTTGGGCGTCCGGCAGCGGCTGTGGCGGATGCCTATGTGGCAATGGGGGCACAAGCGACCTTCACCTGCGCGCCTTATCTGCTCGACGACCGGCCCGCGCGCGACGAGCAGATCGTCTGGGCGGAATCGAATGCCGTCGTCTATGCCAACAGCGTGCTCGGCGCCCGGACGATGAAATATCCTGACTATCTCGACATCGCGATCGCGCTGACGGGACGGGCTCCCAAGGCGGGCTGTCATCTGCCGGAGGAGCGTGCCCCGCAGGTGCGGGTCACCGTGCCACCGCTCGAGGGCGTGGATGACAGCCTCTGGCCATTGCTCGGCTATCTGATCGGTACCGTTTCGCCCGAGGCCATTCCGCTGGTCGAGGGGGTGTCCGGGCACCGCCCGGATACAGACGCTCTCAAGGCCTTCGGTGCAGCATTTGCCACCACCTCGGCGGCGCCGATGTTCCACATCGCCGGCGTCACGCCGGAAGCACTTGAGCCCAATTCATTCGCAGACCTCGACTTGCCGACCATTTCGCTGACCCACCAGGACCTGCTGCGGGCCTGGAAAGAACTGAACGGTGCAGAGGCTGGCCCAGTACAGCTTGTATCGCTCGGTAACCCGCATTTTTCGGCCACCGAGCTTGCCGCCCTAGCAGCCCTCTGTCGGAACAAGACACGGGCTCCGCATGTGCCACTGGTGGTCACCTGCGGGCGCGCGGAGATGACCAAGGCGGAGGCTTCGGGCGATGTCGCCGTGCTCACGGCGTTCGGCGTCACGCTCGTCAACGACACCTGCTGGTGCATGGTGACCGAGCCTGTCATACCGGTCGATGCTGAGGTCATCATGACCAATTCCGGCAAATATGCCCATTACGGCCCGGGCCTCACCGGACGGGCCATGCGTTTCGGCAGTCTCGCGGCCTGTGTCGAGGCGGCCGTCACGGGCGAGGATCGCGGCGTTCTGCCTGGATGGCTCGGGGCGCCTGTGGGTAACCGCTGACGTCATCGAAATTTCACCTGATCGCAATCGGTGCGACATGAAGCCTCAATAGCACTCTGGCGTTTCCTCCCTTCCAACAAGGTGACGCCATGACCAAAGCTCTTTTGACGTCTGCTGCCCTCTTCGTTCTCTTCGTTTCCCAGGCCTCGGCCGAAGAGAAGGTCTTTTCGACCAAGCTCGTGAACCACGCGATCCTGCCAGCCAATACCATCATCGCCGCACCCACCGATGCGCCGGCCTATCTCAAGACCTCCGGCAAGTTCTCGACCGCCGACCGCAAGCGTGCGGACGCGCTCGGCAGCGTGCCCGGCAAGGACGGCGTTCGCCTGACCGGCCTTTCGCTGCCCTTCGACGGCCAGCCGCTGCAGGGTTTCTCCGGCATCAAGGCCATGCCCGACGGCAGCTTCTGGAGCCTCTCGGACAACGGCTTCGGCTCGAAGACGAACTCCACCGACGCCATGCTGATGCTGCATCACCTTACCTTCGACTGGGATGCCGGTTCGGTAAAGGTCGAAAAGACCCTCTTCCTCTCCGATCCCGACAAGAAGGCTCCGTTCCCGATCGCCATGGAAGGTTCGGACAAGCGCTATCTGACGGGTGCGGACTTCGACGTCGAATCCATCCAGCCGGTCGCGGACGGTTTCTGGGTCGGCGAAGAACTCGGCCCCTACATCCTGAAGTTCTCGACCGAGGGCGTGCTGACCGACGTCATCGCGACCAAGGCCGGCGAGATCGAGGTTAGGTCGCCCGACAATCCGACCATCGTCGTCCCGGCCAATCCGGCCGCCAAGATGCCGGCCTTCAACCTGAAGCGCTCCGGCGGCTATGAGGGCCTCGCCATGTCGAAGGACGGCACGAAGCTCTATGGCATGCTCGAAGGTCCGCTTTATCTCGAAGACGGCTCGGTCGAAAAGGCCGATGGCCTCACCGCACTGCGCATCATCGAACTCGATGCCGCCTCCAAGGCTTGGACCGGCAAGACCTGGCTTTATCCGCTGTCCGAAGGCGGCGAGGCGATCGGCGATTTCAACATGATCGACGAAACGACGGCGCTGGTCATCGAGCGCGACAACGGTGCAGGTGTCGTTGAAAAGGCCTGCGCCGATCCGAAGGCGCCAGCTGCCGACTGCTTTGCCGTTCCCGCCAAGCACAAGCGCATCTACAAGATCGAGATGACGGACGAGATGGCCGGCAAGGCCGTGCGCAAGATCGGCTATATCGACCTGATGAAGATCGAGGACCCCGACAACAAGAAGCGCCAAGGCGGCGGCGAAGGTTTTTATGACATGCCCTTCGTCACCATCGAGAATGTCGATGTGGTCGATCCGACCCACATCATCGTCGGCAACGACAACAACCTGCCCTTCTCGGCGGGTCGCGCTCTGGATAAAGCCGACGACAACGAATTCGTCCTGCTCGAAGTGGGCGATTTCCTCGCGGCGAAGTAAGCGGCAGTCATTCGTGCATGGGTCGGGCGGCAGGCGCCGCCCGATCCGGTCGCATCACGTCAATGCACGGGGCCAGTGGTCCCGCGCCATTGTTGTTCTGGCAGACAGAGCAAACCGGCCTTCAAGTGGGCTTGGCGCAGGCCGCCTCAATTGGTCCCATGGCGTCCGCCGCCCCGGCCAGGGGATAAACAAAGGTCTTTTCGCCTAGCGTGAAGCGCAATTCGTTGCCCTGCTTCAGCATCCGCGCAATCGGCACGTCGAAAGCTGGCTTGGCTTCCAGGAATGTAACCTCCATGTCCTCAATGAACAGGATGTCCGCCTCGAGCGTCAGCTGCTCCATCGATGGCGGCGCGGTCAGCGTCAGTGGAACCGTCCCTGCCTTCGGCTCGAAGTTCGGGTCCACGGCCATGGTGATGAAGAAGTCGCGGGCCGGCAGCTCGCATCGGAAGGCAATCGGCGCGTCGTCGCTCTGCGGCACACCATAGATCAGCGTGGCAACGTTCTCCTGCTGGTCGCCCATCCACTTGCGGGCATCCTCCGCCGACACACAAGCTGCCGTGGCCAAGAGTAGCGGCAATGCCCGTACGGTCGCGGAGACCACCTCGCGCGCCAGACGATTGCGACCTCTGCCAAGCCTGCCGAACACCATATCGCTACACCCCGGAGTTGGACCACAGCACGGCGTAAGCCGTCAGGACCGCGCCCAAGGCGCGGTTCCGATCAGAGAATTATCGATATCCTGGCTGCGGGCAATCCCCGGTTATTCGTAGACGAAGGCCAGCCGCTTGCCGGTCAGCTTCGACAGCTGCATCAGGCGGCCATCGAGCCGCTCGCCGGCGAAGTCCTCGTAGGCCTTGGGCACGACGAATTCGAGGTCGAGCTCGGGATTGGAGGAGCGACGGAAGCTCAGATTGTGGACCACCCCCGGCATGGAGGCCGAGAAGAGGTAGACGACGCGCAGCATGCCGCCGACAAGCTTTGCCCGGTCGAGCAGGCGCTCGGTGGCGATCGCCGCCAGCGGGCCGGTCTGGCCGTCGTCATGCAGGCCTTCGAAGCGATAGTAGTTTGTGAGCGCGATGAAGGCGCGGCCCGGATGGGTGATGCCGACGAAGGAGGAGTGGGCAATCACGTTCAGCGCCTGCAGGCCGCGATAATCGGGATGGGCGCGCCAGCTGATATCGGCCAGCAGACAGGCCGCCTGGCGATAGCGGCTTTCCTCTTCGGTCTCCTCGATGTCGAA
This sequence comes from Rhizobium sp. AQ_MP, assembly GCF_014237835.1. Classification (GTDB taxonomy): domain Bacteria; phylum Pseudomonadota; class Alphaproteobacteria; order Rhizobiales; family Rhizobiaceae; genus Allorhizobium. The sequence goes on along the minus strand of NZ_JACJVI010000006.1, from coordinate 62,694 downwards.
GTACGGCATCATGCGACCGGTCCAGGCGGCGAGTTCGCGGGCATGTTCGGGCGAGCGGGCACGCAGGATGGCGAGTTCGTCAGCCGCCTCGATCAGCGGATCGAGCGCCTGTTCCTCTTCGAGAAGCAGCGAATACAGATAGCCTTCGCGCACGCCCTGGGCCGAGAAGCAGACGCTTTTCGGCTGCATGATCTCAATCACCTCGCGCATGGCGATCGCGCCAAAGGGGATCAGGTTGCGGCGGCTCTTCGAAATGACCGACCAGGCCGGGTCGCGGCTGTTGGCGCCGGAGATGATCTCTTCGAGGAAGAAGGCGATCTCGTCATAGGGCAGCTCATAGCCCTGCATCATGTGCAGCGGATATTTGCGGATTTCCATGTGCAGCTTGGCGATGTTGCGCCAGGTGCCGCCGACCGCATAGAAAGTGCGTCCCTGCCCCTTTTTCAGGAGCGATGCATCGGCCACCAGCTTCTTGGCGAGCCCACGTGCCTTGGGCAGCGATCCATCGACGCTTTCTGAGAGGCGCAGGCCGCCGAGCGGCAGCGTGATGCCCTGACCGAAGCTCTTGCCACTGATGTCGATCAATTCCAGCGAACCGCCGCCGAGGTCGCCGGCAATGCCATCGGCATCATGGAAGCCGCTCACCACGCCAAGCGCGGAATACTTCGCCTCTTCCTCGCCGGTCAGGACCTGAATTTCGTGCCCAAGAATCTCCTCGGCACGACGGATGAAATCCGGACCGTTGGACGCCTCACGCGCGGCCGCCGTCGCCAGCACATACATACGCGTAGCCTGGGCCTGGTTGGAGAGGGCACGAAAGCGGCGCAGTGCAACCAGCGCCCGTTCGACACCATCCTCGTCCATCCGGCCGGTGGTGGCGACCCCCTTGCCGAGACCACAAAGAACCTTCTCGTTGAAGAGAACCGTCGGTGCGCGGGACAATCCCTCGTAGATCACGAGGCGGATCGAGTTGGAGCCGATGTCGACAACGGAGACAGGGGCGATACCGGGAAGACGCCCCTGCGCTTCAGATCTTGTCATGAGGTACCAGTGTTATCGTTTCCTGCCGGAAATCAGACCGGCAATCAGTTTCGGTGCGCTTGATTTCAAGGCTTCTCCGCGACCAGACAGGCTCGGATTGGTCATGAAATAGTGCTGGGCGTTGAAAGGTTCCTCACCCTGTCGCACTTCAATTCGCCGTGATGTACCGTCGGGCAATATCTCGTAGCTCTGTTGATTGTCAATCAGGTTGCCCAGCATGATCTGGGACAGGACCTGCTCATGGACAGTGGGGTTAATGAGCGGCACCAAAGTTTCGACCCGGCGGTCGAGATTGCGCGGCATCATGTCGGCAGAGCCGATATAGACGAGCGCCTTTTCCGAGGGCAGGCCATGGCCGTTGCCGAAGCAGAAGATGCGGCTGTGCTCCAGGAAACGTCCGACGATCGACTTGACGCGGATGTTGTCGGAGAGCCCGGGCACACGCGGGCGAAGGCAGCAGATGCCGCGAATGACGAGGTCGACCTCGACCGCTGCTCCGCTTGCCTCATACAGTGCGTCGATGATCTCGGGATCGACGAGCGAGTTCATCTTCATCCAGATGGCAGCCGGACGCCCGGCCCTGGCATGTTCGATTTCCTCGCGGATATGCTTCAGGATGCGCGGGCGCAGCGTGTAGGGCGAGACCGCAAGCTTCATGCCCTCTTCCGGCTCGCCGTAGCCCGTGATGAAGTTGAAGACATTCGCCATGTCATGGGCGATCTTCGGATTGCAGGTGAAGAAGGAGAGATCCGTGTAGATCTTCGCGGTGACCGGATGATAGTTGCCGGTGCCGAGGTGGCAATAGGTGCGGAGCTTGCCATCCTCGCGGCGCACGACCATGGACATCTTGGCGTGGGTCTTGAGTTCGATGAAGCCGAAGACGACCTGCACGCCGGCACGCTCGAGGTCGCGGGCCCAGCGGATATTCGCTTCTTCGTCAAAACGGGCCTTGAGTTCGACCAGGGCGGTTACCGACTTTCCGGCCTCGGCAGCGTCGATCAGGGCGCGGACGATCGGGCTGTCGTTCGAGGTCCGATAGAGCGTCTGCTTGATCGCGAGCACGTCGGGATCGCGGGCAGCCTGCAGCAGGAACTGCACGACGACATCGAAGCTCTCATAGGGGTGGTGGACGATCATGTCCTTTTCGCGGATCGCCGCGAGGCAGTCGCCGGCATGCTCGCGCACGCGCTCCGGGAAGCGGGCATTGTATTGCTCGAAGCGCAGATCGTCGCGCGGCGCCTTGGTGATTTCGGAAATCGTGTTCAGCGCTAGCAGCCCCGGGAGAACCGCAACGCGATTATCGGCAACACCAAGTTCATGCACCACGAACTGGCGCAGCGCCACCGGCATCTCGCTGTCCACCTCGATGCGGATGACGGAGCCGCGGCGGCGACGCTTCAGCGCTGTCTCGAAGAAGCGCACCAGATCTTCAGCCTCTTCCTCGACTTCGATATCGCTGTCGCGGATGATACGGAAGGTGCCGAAGCCCTTGACCTCATATCCCGGGTAAAGCCGGTTGATGAACAGGCCGACCATATCCTCGAGCGTGATGTAGCGGATCGTGGCGCCCTCATCCGGGAGGCGGATGAAACGGTCGAGGGTGGGCGGCAGACGCAGAAGCGCGGTCATCGGCTCGCCGGTGCGGCTGGAGCAAAGCTGCAGACCCATGGAGAAGCCGAGGTTGGGGATGAAGGGGAACGGGTGGGCCGGGTCGATCGAGAGCGGGGTCAGGACCGGGAAGATCGATTCCTCGAAGGTGGTTTCGAGCCAGCCGCGGTCCGCCTCGGACAGGGCCGCCGGGCGAACGATCAGGATCTCTTCCTGGGCCAAGTATTGCTGCAGGACGGCGAGCGAGGCCTGCTGCTCCATCTGCAGGTTGTCGATTTCCTTCAGGATATCATCGAGCTGTTCGGCGGGCGTCTTGCCATCGGGACTCTTGATCACGATGCCCTGGCGGACCTGACCTTCGAGGCCGGCCACGCGCACCATGAAGAACTCGTCGAGGTTCGCTGCCGAGATCGACAGGAAGCGCACGCGCTCCAGAAGCGGGTGGGCAGTGTTCAGCGTCTCCTCGAGAACACGGCGATTGAACTGGAGCCAGGAGAATTCGCGGTTGATGAAGCGCAGTGGGCTGGTCAGCAGATCCTCGGCGGGCGCGACCTCCAGACCGGTTTCGCCATCCGTGCCGTGTACTGCGCTGTCCATGATTCGCCCCTTCGTTTGTCGTTGGTGCCGATTATAACAGTTTGACGACAGATCTGTGACGACGACTATTCCCGGATATCGGCCGCCTCAAGAGTTTCGAGAACCTCTGCGGCCAGGCTGCGGCTGATCTTGGCGCGGCGGGCAAGGGCCAGCCTGTCCATTCGATCGACCACCACCTGGGCGGCCGAGAAGGAACGCTCCATGCGACTGACGATATAGCCGACAATCTTGTCATCGATGTAAAGCTGGCGATCGGCAAAGAGCTTGGTGATCAGCTGGCCGAGAAGCTCTTCGTCCGGCGCTCCGATCTCCACGACGGTGGCCGCCTTCAGCCGAGAATTCAGATCCGGCAGAGCGACATTCCAGGATGGCGGGAAGCTGCGCGAGGTGATGAGCAAGGTCGTGCCGTGCTGGCGCACGGCATTGATGACATGAAAGAGTTCCACCTCGTCGAAACCCGTCCGGTCGGCATCCTCGAACAGCACCGGGCCGGCAGCGGCGGCCTCGGAAGCTTTCTCGCCCGGTTTGGGCAGGATATCGGTGGCGCCGGCGGTGTCGCGGAAGATCTGCGCGAGGTGCGACTTGCCCGAGCCTTCCGGTCCCGTGAGGATGACCACCGGCGAGGGCCAGTTCGGCCAGGCGTCGACGATCGACACGGCAGCCGCCATGCGCTCGGAAACCAGCAGGTCGTCACGGCCGGTCGCCGAGCCATGCTCGAAAGCGAGCGGCAGTTGTTCTGCGGCTCCGCGCTTTTCGGGAGCCATCTTGGCGTCAGTCATTCATGCCTCTGGCACGTCTCTGTTCACAGGGGGAGCGATCTCGGCCACGGCGGGGGAAGGAGGCGCAATCGCGACCGTCGTTCCGTAATAGAGATCGCTTTCAAGATAACGCGAGATGGCGAAGCGAACAAGCACGCCGACCGCCGCTGCGGCCGGAACGGCCACGAGCACGCCGACAAAGCCGAAAAGCGCACCGAAGGCAAACAGCGCAAACATCAGCCATACCGGATGCAGGCCAACACTTTTCCCCACCAGCTTGGGCTGGAGAATGTTGCCCTCGATGAACTGGCCGAAAAAGAAGATGCCGGCAATGACGCCGACCCAGATGAAATCCGGCCAGAACTGAACCAGGGCGACGCCGAGCGACAGAAGCAGGCCGACGGTCGAGCCGACATAGGGAATGAAGCTGATCATGCCGGTGAAGAAGCCGATGAGCAGGCCGAAGTTGAGACCGGCGACCGAAAGCGCGATCGCATAGAAGATTCCAAGGATCAGGCAGAGCGAGCCCTGGCCACGGACGAAGCCGGCAATCGTGCTGTCGAGTTCCGTCGCCAACTTGCGGACGGTTGCCACCTGGTTACGCGGCACCCAGCTGTCGACCTTCTCGATCATGTGGTCCCAGTCGAGCAGCAGATAGAAGGCGACAACGGGGGTGACGACGAGCAGCGAGGCGATATCGAGCAGCGCCTTGCCGGAGTTCCAGATCTGTTCGAGCAGCGTGCCGATGAAGCCCACGCCTTGGCTGATGTAGCGCGAGAAGTTCTCCTTGATGGTGCCCATCTGGCCATTGACCCAATCCGGCAGCCATGAGGCGTTGGAGGTGGCAATGAAACTCTGCAGCTGGGTCACATAACCGGGGACCCGCTGGATGAAGTCGTTCATCTGGCTGGCGAGCACCGGAATGATGATCATCAGCGACAGCACGAAAACAACGACAAAGGATACGAGAATGACAATCGTCGCCATCAGGCGACTGAGGCCGATGCGCTCCAGCCGGTCGGCGACCGGATCGAGAAAATAGGCGAGCGCCATGCCGGCGATGAAGGGCAGCAGGATCGACGAGAACAGCATCAGGAAGGCGATGAAGACAGCCAGCGTCAAGAGCCAGAAGAGGACCTGGCGGCGGAGGCCAATTCCACTGATGTAGCGAGGCATGTCCGTCTCCGTTTTTACGTTCTGCTCCAGGCGAGGCGAAATCTCTCTGCTGCAACGCCGTAACAGGAGATAGGTTACCGCAGAAGCCTTGGTCAAGAACTGCGGCCGGTTCGGCAGCGAGAAGATGGGATCAGAGCCGAGAATGGCCGGGAAATCGTGCGCTTCTCCGGCTCGCTGCTTGCATCAGACGCCTCTTCATGCCATGGCCAGCCGAAATTCTCGCAGGATCGGAGGCAGGCATGAGCCAGGCTGGCAAGAACGGGTTGACCTATAGCGATGCGGGCGTCGACATCGACGCGGGCAACCTGATGGTCGAGAAGATCAAGCCGGCCGTGAAGTCGACCCGCCGTCCCGGTGCGGATGGCGAGATCGGCGGTTTCGGCGGCCTCTTCGACCTCAAGGCCGCGGGCTTCAAGGACCCGATCCTGGTGGCCGCCAATGACGGCGTCGGCACCAAGCTGAAGATCGCGATCGACGCCGACATTCACGACACCGTCGGCATCGACCTCGTTGCCATGTGCGTCAACGATCTCGTCGTCCAGGGCGCTGAGCCCCTGCTCTTTCTCGACTATTTCGCCACCGGCAAGCTCGACCCTGACCAGGGTGCGGCAATCGTCCAGGGCATTGCCGCCGGCTGCCGCGAGGCAGGCTGCGCACTGATCGGCGGCGAGACGGCCGAAATGCCGGGCATGTATTCCAAAGGCGATTACGACCTTGCAGGCTTTGCCGTCGGTGCTGCCGAGCGGGGCGAGCTTTTGCCGGCAGGCGACATCGCCGAAGGCGACGTGATCCTCGGCCTATCCTCCTCGGGCGTGCATTCCAACGGCTTTTCGCTGGTGCGCAAGATCGTCGAACTCTCGGGCCTTGCCTGGGATGCGCCGGCGCCCTTCGCCGAAGGACAGTCGCTCGGTGCAGCGCTTCTGACCCCGACCCGCATCTATGTGAAGCCGCTTCTGAAGGCGATCAAGGAAACTGGGGCGTTGAAGGCGCTCGCCCATATCACCGGCGGCGGTTTCCCGGAGAATATCCCGCGCGTGCTGCCGAAGCATCTGGCTGCCGAGATCGATCTCTCCTCCTTCCAAGTTCCAGCCGTCTTCTCCTGGCTCGCCAAGACCGGCGGCGTTGCCCAGAACGAGATGCTGCGCACCTTCAACTGCGGCATCGGCATGATCGTCGTCGTCTCCGCCGACAAGGTGGACGAGGTCACCAAGGTGCTGGAAGCCGAAGGTGAGACCGTTGCCCGTCTGGGTCGCATGATCGCCCGCGAAGAGGGTGCGCATGGCGTGACCTACAAGGGTACGCTCGCCCTATGAGCGGATCGCGCAAACGCGTCGTCGCCTTCATTTCCGGCGGCGGGTCGAACATGCTGGCGCTGGCAAAAGCCTGCGAAGCAGCCGATTACCCGGCCGAGATCGTAGCCGTCTTCTCCGACAAGCCCGAGGCCGGCGGCCTTGCCAAGGCAGAAGCGCTGGGCATTCCGACGCACGTTTTCGAACGCAAGTCTTATGCCTCAAAGGGTGAGCACGAGGCTGCCATCCTCGCCGCACTCGCCGAGATCGGTCCTGACCTTGTTTGCCTCGCGGGCTATATGCGCCTGCTATCCGGCGATTTCATCCGTCCGCATGAAGGACGGATCCTCAACATCCATCCCTCCCTTCTGCCGCTGTTCCCGGGCCTCAACACGCATCAGCGAGCCATCGACGCGGGCATGAAGGTCGCCGGCTGCACCGTGCATTTCGTCACCGAAGGCATGGATGAAGGCCCTGTTATTGCGCAGTCGGTCGTGCCCGTACTGATCGATGACACGGCAGAGACGCTGGCGGCACGCGTGCTGACGGTGGAGCACCAGACCTATGCGGCGGCACTGAAGCTGGTGGCATCGGGGCAGGTAACCATGCGCGCGGACGGCAGCGTCGAGCGGCTCTCATCGGGGACGGACGCAAGCGCCAGGTTGATCAGCGCCTGAGGCACGCGCTCATTTGCTGTCCAACGCCGCCCATTGCAAGAGCATGATTGTCTTGGCATCCACGATTTCGCCAGTCTGGACCATCTCTCGCGCCTCGGCAAAGGGCAGTTCGACGATCTCGAGATCTTCCTGCTCATCTTCGAGGCCACCGCCCTGTGCGATCCGGTCGGCATCGGTGACCCTGGCGTAGAAGCCATGCAGCTTTTCGGTCACTGATCCCGGCGACATATAGGCTGTAAAGGTCGGTCGTGCCGTTGTGATCCGGTAGCCGGTTTCCTCCAACGCTTCGCGCAGCACTGCTTCCTCAGGCGTTTCGCCTTCGTCGATGAAGCCGGCCGGAACCTCCAGCAGATAGGCGTGATCGCCCATCAGATAAGCCGGAATACGCAACTGCCGCACAAGGGTCACGGTGTCACGCTCGACATTGTGCAGCAGGATGCCGACTGCCTCGCGTCGTTCGAAGACCTCCCAGGAGAGGCGGTGGGGCGCCCTGCCCTCGCGGAAGAAATCGAAAGTGATGCCGCGCAGGTGGCTCCAGCCCTTCCACAGCGTCTTGTCTTCCAGGATCGCGATCCGGGCCTTGTCGAAAATGCTCATATTTATGCTTTTCTCATCCAGACCTTGTTGTCGTGGAACGCGGCCCCGCCATGCGGGGCAGCGGGATCCGCACCGGTCAGGACGTTGATGCCCTCGCCATCGAGATGAGCCTTGTTCGGCCACAGGCCCTCGGCCACCAGCACGCCCGGCTTCACGGCATCGGTGATCTTCGCATGGATGCGCAGCTCGCCCCTGGAATTGCCGAGGCGGACAACATCGCCATCGGCGAGGCCGAGGCTTGAGGCATCGGCGGGGTTCACCATGACCTCAGGACGGCCTTCCTTGTCGCGCGAGGTCTTGGTCTCGGCGAAGGTGGAGTTGAGGAAGTTGCGTGCCGGAGAGGTCGCAAGCCGGAAGGGATGTTCGGCATCGGCCACTTCGATCAGGTCGACCTGATCGGGATAGACGGGTAGTTGCGTCACGGGGCCAAGAGAGCCGAGCCTTGCGGGTGGCTTGTTCGGAGCGGGCGTCCCTTCCCAATCCGGCTTGAAGCGGAACTTGCCGTCCGGATGGCCAAAACCATTCAGATAGTGCGCGTCCTCGAAGGCCGGCTGGCAATCGAGCCACTTGTCCTCGATCAGCGTGTCGAAATCCGGCTTGCCGCTGACCGCGAGCATGTGCTCGATATGCTCCCGCTCGGTCTTGCCGAAGCCGGGACGATCCGCGACGCCGAGGCGCTTGGCCAGTTCCTCGATGACGAAGAGATTGGTGCGCACCAAGGGCGGCGCATCGACAAGTTTCGGCCCGAGCAGGATATGGCTCTGGCCGCCGCCGCGATAGATGTCATCATGCTCAACGAACATGGTGGCCGGCAGCACGATGTCGGCGAGTTCCGCCGTCTCGGTCATGAACTGCTCGTGCACGGCAACGAAGAGGTCGTTGCGCAGGAAGCCCTGCTTCACCAGCCGCTGTTCGGGCGCGACATTCACCGGGTTGGTATTCTGGATGATCAGCGCATCGACCGGGCCGCGATGGCGCAGCGCCTCGGCGTCACCGGTCAGCACGCGGCCGATCTGCGACTGGTCGAGCATGCGGATCTCGGGGTCGACCATGGCCGTGCCCATCAGTTCCGCCTTGTTTAGCTGGAAGATGTCGCTGTTCGAATGGAACGCACCACCGCCCTCGTATTGCCAGGCGCCGAGCACGGTCGAGAGCGACAGGGCCGCATGCATGGAGACGGCACCATTGCGGCTGCGGGTGAAGCCATAGCCGAGGCGGAAATAGGTCTTTTTCGTCTGGCCGACGAGGCGGGCGAAGGCTTCGATCTCTTCGACCGAGAGGCCGGTGATGGCGGAGGCCCATTCCGGCGTCTTGTCCTTGAGATGCGCTTCCAGACCTACCGGATCGTCGGCGAATTTCGCCATGTATTCGCGGTCCGCATGACCATCGCGGAAAGCGACATGCATGGCGGCGCAGGCGAGTGCTGCATCGGTGCCGGGCTTCAGGATCAGGGCCATATCGGCCTGCTTCATCGTCGGATTGTCGTAGATGTCGACGACCACGATCTTGGCACCACGGTCTTTCCGCGCCTTGATGGCATGGGTCATGACATTCACCTGGGTGGTGACCGCATTGGTGCCCCAGATGACGACGCAATCGGAGACGGCCATCTCGCGCGGGTCCGGGCCGCGCAGCGTGCCGGTGCCCATGACATAGCCGGTCCAGGCCATGTTGGTGCAGATCGTGCCGAAGAAGCCAGAATATTTCTTGGCGTGGCGCAGTCTCTCAATGGAATCGCGCTGCACGAGGCCCATGGTGCCGGCGTAGAAATAGGGCCAGATGGCTTCCGAACCATGCCGCTGCTCGGCCTTGACGAAGGCATCTGCTATCTCGTCGAGAGCGGCTTCCCAGGTGACATCCTGCCACTGGCCTGCACCCTTGGCCCCTGCCCTGCGCGCCGGCTTGATCAGGCGGTCGGGGTGATAGAGCCGCTCGGCATAACGGGCGACCTTGGCGCAAATGACGCCGGCGGTGTAGCTGTTCTCGGTTGCCCCGCGCATGCGACCGATGCGGCCGTCCTCGGTCAGTTCGACGTCGAGGGCGCAGGTGGATGGACAGTCATGCGGACAGGCCGTATGACCGATCGACCGGTTTCGGATGGGGCTCTGGATGTTCATGGGCCGGTTATAGGCCAAGGCCGGAACGCTCAAAAGCCCCATTCGAACAATTCATCACTGCCATCGGAACGCTTCATGAATTATCGCCACATCTATCACGCGGGCAATTTTGCCGATGTCTTGAAGCATCTCGTGCTGTCCAGGCTGATCGTCTACCTGCAGCAGAAGGACAAGGCCTTTCGCGTGCTCGACACCCATGCCGGCATCGGCCTCTATGACCTCTCCTCCGAGGAGGCACAGAAGACCGGCGAATGGCTCGAAGGCATCGGCAAGGTGATCGACGCCGAGCTGCCGGAGAAGGTGGCCGAGATCATGGCGCCCTATCTCGATGCGGTAAAGGCACTCAACCCGGGCCGCGAGACGGGCGGCCCTTTGCTGAAGTATCCGGGTTCGCCGAAACTCGCCCGGGACCTTTTCCGCCCGCAGGACAGGCTTTCGGCGATGGAGCTGCATCCGGAGGATTCGCGCGCCCTCTCCCGTCTGTTCGAAGGCGATTTCCAGGTGCGGGTGACCGAACTTGACGGCTGGCTGACGCTGAACGCACATCTGCCGCCGAAGGAAAAGCGCGGCATCGTGCTGGTCGATCCGCCCTTCGAGAAGGAAGGCGAGTATGAGCGACTGGTGGATGGCCTTGCCAAGGCCCATCGCCGTTTCGGCAACGGTGTTTATTGCCTCTGGTATCCGATCAAGAAGGGCGCGCCGATCAAGGAGTTCCACGAGGCGCTCCAGGCGCTTGATGTCCCGAAGATTCTCTGCGCCGAACTCAATGTGAAAAGTGACCGGGACCAGACGGGGCTTTCCGGCACCGGCCTGATCGTGGTCAATCCGCCCTACACGCTGAAGGACGAGATGCATCTGGCGCTGCCGGAACTCAAGCGGCTGATGGCGCAGGACCGCTATGCCTCGCATCGCTGCTTCTGGCTTCGCGGAGAAGAGTGAGCGAGGCACTGCATGGGACGCTATACCGGTCTTTACGCCTTCGGGCTGCTACTCGCGGCCTCGGTCGTCTACAGTCTGCTGCCGGCCGACGGCCCCGGCGAACGGTATAACCCGACTGCGCCATCAACCGAATCCTCCTCGCCGCGCTCTCCCGAATTGCGTCAGCCGGAGACCGGGCCGGATACTGGGAACGCACCCCAAGGGAGCGGCTTTGATTTCTACGTGCTGGCCTTGTCCTGGTCGCCGACCTTTTGCGACAGCGAGGCCGCGGGGCGCAATCGTGAGCAATGCGGCGAGGGCAAGGAGTTCGGGTGGGTGGTCCATGGTCTCTGGCCGCAGAACGAACAAGGCTGGCCGGAAAACTGCCCCACAGCCGAGGGAAGCCGTGTCCCGGAGCGGATAGGGCGAACCGTGATTGACATCATGCCCAGCATGGGGCTGATCGGCCATCAATGGCGCAAACATGGGTCCTGCTCGGGTCTCGGCATGAGCGACTACTTCAGCCTGGTACGCCAGGCCTATGAGAAAATTCGGATTCCAAATGAGCTGTCGAATGTAAGCATCGAAAGCCGAACGTCCCCGCAGGCGGTTGAGGCCGCCTTCATCGGCAGCAATCCAGGTCTCACCCGCTCGGCAGTAGCCGTGACCTGTGATAGGGAGAGAGTCGATGAAATCAGGATATGTCTCGATCCTTCGCTTGGCTTCCGTTCCTGCCCGGAGGTCGACAACCGATCCTGCCGCCGATCCGAGATCAGCGTCCCGCCCAACCGATGAATCCGCAACACGCGCCGGAGGAAACCGTCATGAAGCTGCTCTTCGCGCCCGCCTCTCCCTATTCCTCCAAGGTTCGCATGGCGGCCCGCCATCTCGGCATCAAACTGGAGGAAATCAGGGTCAACACGGCGGAAAACCCGCCGGAACTGCTGGCCGCCAATCCGCTCGGCAAGATCCCGACGCTGATCACCGAGGACGGCTTTGCCATCTTCGACAGCCGTTCCATCATGCATTATCTGCACCGGATCGGTGACAAGCGGCTCTATCCGAAGAAGGACGAGAAGCGGACCGAGGCCGAGGTCTTGGAAGCACTGGCCGACGGGATCAGCGACTGCCTGCTTGCCATCGTCTACGAGAAGCGTTTCCGGCCACCGGAACTGGTCAGCCAGGATGCGATCGACCGGCAATGGGCAAAGATCAATCGCAGCCTGGATCACCTCGACAAGCACCTGCCAAAAACCGGCAAGAAGTTGCATGCCGGGCACTTTGCGCTTGCCGCGACGCTTGGATATCTGATGCTGCGCTTCCCCGGAGAATGGGAGAACGGCCGTGCAGCATTGACGGAATGGCCGGCGAAATTCGCCAGGCAGTTCGAGCCCTACCCCGCCCTCAGGCCGAAGGCCTGACCTGCCGCAGCTTTCCACCAGAATCAGAAAAGCCGGGACGATGCCCCGGCTTTTCTTCATTTCTGGATCGTGTGGATCAGAACTTCACGCCCATGCCGACCTTGACCGAATGGTCATCGAAGCCACGGGAAATGGTCGAGTTGCCGAGGTTGAAATCGCGCTTCTGGTAGTCGCTGTAGCGATATTCTACGCGCGCGGTGATGTTGTCGGTGACGAAGGTTTCGACACCAGCGCCGACCGTGTAACCGGCGGCCAGCTTCTCGTCATTGGCACCGCCGCCTTCCAGCTTGTGGTTGGCAACAGCCAGACCAGCCGTGCCGTAGACCATGAAGGGGTTCAGGTCGTAGCCGACGCGACCGCGAACGGAGCCGTTGACGCCCTGGGTGCCCTTCAGGGCGCCGACCGGAGCCTGGCTGCCAGCATTGCCATCTTCGCCGGCATAGCTGATGTCGGCTTCACCACCGTATACGATGGAGCCGCTCTGCATGTTGTAACCGCCGTAGACGGTGCCGCCGAGGCCTTTGGCGTCGCGACCATTGGTCGAGCTGGTGAACTTGCCGAAGTCATAGGTCAGACCACCACCGACATAGGCACCCGACCAGTTTCCTGCCGGTACAGAATAGGATTCAGCAGCAGCCGGGGCTTCCGGGGCCTGGTAGATTGCGTCGGCTGCCTGGGCGGCGAAAGCTGCGAGCGAGGTGGCGGATGCCAGAAGCATGATCTTGAGGGTACGCATGTTAGTCTCCTTTCGGTTCCGGGCCGCTCTTCACTAAGAACCAACGGCGGCCTGAACGTTAGTGGGTATTCCCTGTCCGTTCCGACTGTCTAAATGAATAAAAATTGAGGAAATGGAAGAGCCAAAATGTGAATTGATTGTGGCAGAGCAGTGACCAAATCGGGACGTTGCTTAAAAGACACAAACGATTCGTTAACCATAACAAATGGTTTACGGGATATACTCAGAGTTTTCCGACGTTATACTTTAACGTTACACGGCTGCCTGACAGAAACGGGTGACGAAAGTTTCAAGTCATGCCCGTTTAAATATCGGAGACGCGCCATATATGCAGCGCAACAGCTCATGCAGAACAAGGTTAGACCGATGCAAAACGGCATCCCGAAGGTGGCATTGATCACCGGATCCGCGAAACGACTTGGACGGGCGATCGCCGAAGACTTGGCCGCACATGGTTTTGCCGTGGCATTGCATGCACACGGATCGATTGAGGCCGCTGAGGCTGTGGCCCGCGACCTGCAATCCGAGGGAAAACGGGCGATCGCGCTGAAGGCGGACCTCGGTAACATTTCCGAGACCGGGACCCTGATCTCGAGGACCCAGGCCGAGTTCGGGCCCGTTGGGGTGCTCGTCAACAATGCTTCCGTCTTCGAAGACGACTCCGCCATCGATTTCGATCCCGAAATCTTCGACCGGCATTTCAATCTGCATGTCCGGGCTCCGGCGATACTGAGCGGCGCGCTGGTCAAAGCCCTTCCCGAGGATCGCTCCGGCCTGATCGTCAATATCATCGACCAGCGGGTGCTGGCACTGAAGCCGACGTTCTTTTCCTATACGCTCTCAAAGGCGACGCTGTGGACGGCGACGCAGACCCTCGCCCAGGCCTTTTCGCCCCGTGTCCGCGTGAACGCCATCGGCCCCGGCCCTACCCTCATCTCCGAGCGGCAGCGGCCTGAGGATTTTCAGGCTCAGGTCGACAGCCTGCCCCTGAAACGAGGGCCATCGCTCGAGGAATTCGGCCGGACGATCCGCTTTCTTTTTGACACGCCGTCGATCACCGGCCAAATGATCGCCTTGGACGGAGGCCAGCATCTGATTTGGCACGGCACGGAGATCAATGAATGAATGGAGGAAAGCTGCCCGATGGCGGCGTTCTCTATGACGGCACGGAAGAGGACGACGACGATATCGTGGTCGAGGCGGATGTTACCCGCCCCGGCATCGAGATCGACTGGCATGTCGATGGCCTCGACGAGGCCGGACTGACCGGCGCCGATCTGATCGGCGAATTCGTCAAGCGCCTGCCGAATGCGCCGGGCGTTTATCGCATGCTGAACAAGGACGGCGACGTCATGTATGTCGGCAAGGCGCGCAGCCTGAAGAAGCGCGTCAGCAACTATGCGCAAGGCCGAGTTCATTCGAACCGCCTGTCGCGCATGGTGCGAGAGACCGTGCACATGGAATTCGTCACGACCAGGACCGAGGTCGAGGCGCTGCTGCTCGAAGCCAACCTGATCAAGCGCCTCAGGCCGCGCTACAATGTGCTGCTGCGCGATGACAAGAGCTTTCCTTATATCCTGATCACTGGCGACAGCCGCTCTCCGGCGATCTACAAGCATCGCGGAGCGCGGGCTCGCAAGGGCGACTATTTCGGCCCGTTTGCCTCCGCCAGCGCCGTCGGCCGCACGATCAACTCGCTGCAGCGCGCCTTTCTCTTGCGCACCTGCACCGACAGCGTCTTCGAGAGCCGCACACGCCCCTGCCTTCTCTACCAAATCAAGCGCTGTTCGGGCCCCTGCACCCATGAGATCAGCGACCAGGACTATGTCGGCTTGGTGCGCGAGGCCAAGGACTTCCTTTCGGGCAAAAGCCAGAACGTCAAGGAAGCCATGGCGCGCGCGATGAACGAGGCAGCGGAAGATCTCGACTTCGAGCGCGCCGCCGTGTTCCGCGATCGTCTGGCTGGCCTCTCCCATGTCCAGAGCCACCAGGGCATCAATCCGGCCGGGGTGGACGAGGCGGATGTCTTCGCCATCCATCACGAAGGCGGGCTGTCCTGTATCCAGGTCTTCTTCTTCCGCGCCAGCCAGAACTGGGGCAACCAGGCCTATTTCCCCAAGGCGGATCCGCAGCTCAGCGCAGCGGAGGTGCTCAACTCTTTCCTGGCGCAGTTCTATGACGACAAGCCGGTGCCGCGTCTGATCCTTCTCTCCGAAGAGGTCGAGGAGCAGGATCTGCTGGCCACGGCGCTTTCGGAAAAGGCCGGCCACAAGGTTTCGATCAGTGTGCCGCAGCGTGGGGAGAAGAAGGATCTCGTCGATCACGTGAGCGCCAATGCCCGGGAGGCGCATGGTCGCAAGCTTGCCGAAACCGCATCGCAGTCGCGTCTGCTGGCGGGGCTCGCCGAGACTTTCCAGCTGCCTTACGTGCCGCGCCGCATCGAGATCTACGACAACTCGCACATCATGGGCACCAATGCCGTGGGCGGCATGGTGGTCGCGGGGCCGGAAGGCTTCGTGAAGGGCCAGTATCGCAAGTTCAACATCAAATCGACGGACATTACGCCTGGGGACGACTTCGGCATGATGCGCGAAGTGATGACCCGCCGCTTCTCCCGCCTGCTCAAGGAAGAGGGCAAGCCTGACAGAAGCGTCGCGCCCGAGGATTCCGCGGATGCCGCCTTCCCGGCCTGGCCGGACGTCATTCTCATCGACGGCGGCCAGGGGCAGATGACGGCGGTGCGCAAGATTCTTGCTGACCTGGACATCACCGAGAGCGTGATTGCCATCGGTGTCGCCAAAGGTGTCGACCGCGATGCAGGGCGCGAGCGCTTCTTCGTCGAGGGCAAGCCGGACTTCACGCTGCCACCGCGCGACCCGGTGCTCTACTTCATCCAGCGCATGCGCGACGAAGCCCACCGTTTTGCGATCGGATCGCATCGGGCACGGCGCAAGAAGGAGATGGTGAAGAACCCGCTCGACGAGATTGCCGGGATCGGGCCGACGCGCAAACGCGCATTGCTACAGCATTTCGGCACGGCAAAGGCTGTATCCCGAGCCGCCGTCAGTGATCTTATGGCTGTCGAAGGCATTTCCGAGGCCGTGGCCCGTCTCATCTACAATCATTTTCACGAAAGTAGCGGTGATTGACACGGAAACGACGCAGCCGAAGTCGACCGCATCGAACAGGCTATTCAGAATTCTTGGGTTGACGGGCCCAACCGAAACCCATCACATCTAAAGACGCATCAGAATTCACAGACAGGGCATCATGGCTTCGCGCGCATACAACATTCCCAATCTCCTGACCTACGCCCGCATTCTCGCCGTGCCGCTGATCGTCGTGTGCTTCTTCCTGGAAGGCCGGCTGCAAAGCTCCGACTTCGCCCGCTGGACGGCGCTGGCGATCTTCGTGGTCGCGTCGATCACCGACTATCTCGACGGCTATCTGGCGCGGATCTGGAACCAGACGTCCAATATCGGCAAGATGCTGGACCCGATCGCAGACAAGCTGCTGATTGCCTCGGTGCTGCTCTTGATGGCGGCTGACGGAACCATTGCCGGATGGTCACTGTGGGCGGCGATCACCATTCTCTGCCGCGAGATCCTGGTGTCGGGCCTGCGCGAATATCTGGCGGCGCTGAAAGTCTCCGTTCCGGTCACCCGGATTGCCAAGTGGAAAACGACGGCGCAGATGTTTGCGCTCGGTTTCCTGCTGGCAGGTCCTGCCGGCGACAAGGTTCTGCCCTACACGACCGAAGCCGGCATCACGCTGCTCTGGGTCGCGGCCATTCTGACCATCTATACCGGCTATGACTATTTCCGCGCCGGCCTGAAGCACATGGTGGATTGAGATGGTGAAGCTCGTCTATTTCGCCTGGGTGCGTGAGCGGATCGGCAAGGGCGAGGAAGAGCTGGACATACCGGCGGAGGTGAAGACCGCCGGCGATCTGGTGACATGGCTTGCAACCCTGGGCGAAGGCTATGAGGAGGCGTTGCGGGTGCCGCGTGCCATCCGGGTGGCGATCAATCAGGAGCATGTGGAGCATCACGAGCCGATCGCAGGCGCCCGCGAGATCGGTATCTTTCCGCCGATGACCGGGGGCTGATCCCCAGCAGGCTGGAGACAAAGCTGTGACGGCAATCTTCTCGCCCACCATTCGCGTGCAGCGTGACGACTTCGATGCAGCCGCGGAGTCACGCCTGTTGACGGCGGGTTGCCATGACATCGGCGCGCTCGTCTCCTTCGTCGGCCTCTGCCGTAACGAAGCGGGCACGCTTTCTGCCCTGGAGCTCGAACACTATCCCGGCATGGCCGAAGCCGAAATGCTGCGCATCGCGCAGCTGGCCATCGATCGTTTCTCCCTTATCGGGCTGACCGCCATCCATCGCTACGGCCGCATCGAGGCGGGGGAGCAGATCGTGCTTGTGATTGCCGCGGCACCGCATCGCCAGGCAGCCTTCGACGGCGCCAACTTCGTCATGGATTTCCTCAAGACCTCCGCGCCCTTCTGGAAGAAGGAGCACGGCCAGGATGGGTCGAGCGGCGACTGGGTTGCGGCCAAGGATGCCGATGACAGCGCGCGGGATCGCTGGATCAAGGAATGATCCGCTCGCGGCGGCTGATCACCAAAAGCCAGACCAACGCTGATATGATCACGGCATCGCGCCAGACCATCGGGCCATAGGCGCTCCACAGGGCTTCGGCAAAGGCCACGGCTGCGGCCCCCATGGCCGACCGGAGCGGCCGGGAATAGCCTCCGACCGCCGCCACCAGGACGACCTTCAGTCCGAACATCAGTCCTGCGCCGAAATCCATGGTGCCGTAGAGCACGGTTGCCGACAGTCCGCCCAGCGCCGCGAAGAGTGACGCAGCCATCAACGACAGGACGAACACAGCATCGGCATCGACCCCGACAAGACGGCTTGCCAGGGGATCCTGACTGACGGCCCGCCACAGCCGCCCTGCCCGGCTGGCAGACAGCGCAGCCTGGCCAACCGCCACAAGCAGGACCATCAAACCGACATGCAGGATCTGCAGCATGCTGAGCCCGATGGTCCGTCCATCGACCTCCATCAGCGTGACGATCTGCCTGCCTATCGGCGGCAGCCAGAGGCTTCGCGTGTCGAGCGCCAGACGCGCGGCTTCGGAAAGCAGCAGCACGGCACCGAGCGAGGCGACGATCACGGCATTGGGTGAGCGCCTGTGCAGGGGCAGCATGACATGGCGCGCGTTCCACAGGCCGGCCAGCAGCGCATAGGCAAGGCCTGTTGCCAGCCCAAGGGACATGGCGGCTGGAAAAACCAGATAGAGGCGGCTCCAGCCAAGATCGGTGAACAGAAGACAGATCTGGCCGGCAAAGGCGACCAGTGCCCCAAAGGTGATGTCGGGCCGCTTCGTCACGCCGAAAGCAAGCGCGTAACCGAAAGCGAGGCAGGCATAGAGGCCGGCCATGGGCAGCGCATTCAGAAGCTGTTGCAGCAGGTAGGCCATGCATCCCTCCCGCTGCATTTATAACTTACAAAATTGCTTTTACCAGTTATATTGACTCCATGAGCTTTACCTGGACTCCGCACCGTTTTGCCGGTGGCGCGCTCGCCTTCGATGTGGCGAACAGCGTCATCCTCCGTCACGACCCTGAGGGCCGGCGTGATCGTTTCGCCGTGCCCGAACAGCTCGAAGCCTTTGCGCCGGCGGCCGCAAACCTGTCTGCGGAGCGGAGCAGATTCACGACACTGAGACCGGTTGCCGAGAACAACCAGACGCTCTTCCTGCAGCTGAGGGAGGCCATCGACGCCTATTTCCGGCGCCGCGTGGTGGGCGATGACAGTAGAGAACAGCTGGCCAATCTTCTGGAGGCCGCTGCCATCGCCTTGCGCGCTGCTCCGGACGACGCGAGCCTGGAGGCGGCCACGGCCCACTCGGCGCTCGGCCTAATCTGCGAGCCGCAGCCGGAGCGGATAAAAATCTGCGGCAATTGCGGCTGGCTCTTCCTCGACCGCAGCAAGAACCGCAGCCGCACCTGGTGCGACATGGCCGTCTGCGGCAACAGGGTGAAGGCAAACCGGCATTATCAGCGCAAGAAGAAGGAAGCCGCGCCATGAAGGCGATCTTGATCAGCCTTGCCCTGCTCGGTGGGCTGCTGCCACTCTCGGGCTGCCAGCGGGAGGATGTCGACGAACCGCTGAAGCTCTCGGGCAAGATCTTCATCTTCAACTATCGTGTCGCACAGGCCACCTATGTCGTGACCCTCGCCCGCAACGGTCCCCTGCCGGAACCGAGCTTCGTCGAAGCGAGGTTCGAGAACCCCGCCGGCGGGGCTGCTCTGGTCACCCGAACCAGGATCTTTCCCTTCTGGGAGAAGGTGTCGCTGGAAAGTCCACCTGTGCATTGCGTCGTCAAGGATCGTCCCTATGCCATTTCGATCCGGATTCTCGACGGGGAGGACAAGGTCATCCAGACCATCGAGACGACGCTGACCTCGAGCCTCGATCAAACCATCATGCCGGGCAAAGCGCTTGTGGTGGGGCCGGTCTACGCGCCCAATCCCGAAGTTTACGGTGCGGACGGCACGGCCGATTATGGCAAGGATCAGACCTGCCCCGCGGCATAGGGTGCCATCTTGGTCTATGCTTCACGCAACGAAAAACCGGAGCCTCTCGGCTCCGGTTCATCAATCAATCCAATGTCTTGAGGCGCATGCCTCAGGACTTGATTCAGCCGACGATTTCGGTGTCGGCGAACCAGTACTTGATTTCCTGGGCAGCGGTTTCCGGAGCATCCGAACCGTGGACCGAGTTTTCGCCGATCGACAGGGCGAACATCTTGCGGATGGTGCCTTCGTGAGCGTTGGCCGGGTTGGTGGCGCCCATGATCTCGCGGTTCTTCAGGATGGCGTTTTCGCCTTCGAGAACCTGAACGACGGTCGGGCCCGAGGTCATGCCTTCAACCAGTTCGCCGAAGAAGGGGCGATCCTTGTGAACGGCGTAGAAGCCTTCGGCTTCGCGCTTGGACATCCATACGCGCTTGGAAGCGACGACGCGAAGGCCGTTGTCTTCGAAAACCTTGGTGATCGCACCGGTCAGGTTACGCTTGGTGGCATCGGGCTTGATCATCGAGAAGGTGCGTTCAATCGCCATCTGTCTCATCCTTTTGTCTGTCAGGGAAAGTGGGCGGTATCTACCCGCCCCGAATCACGAAGACAAGAGGGGGTCAACAATTTCACGACGACGTCACAATCAGCCTATCCTGCCCTCCTAGACGACGGCACGGGCAGCGCCGTCATAGAGTCCGAGGCATCGATCGAACCAGAGGCTGACCGGATCGTCTGGCGGCAGATGGATGGATCCCGTGGTGATCCTCAGCCACTGCAGCGCACCGAAGAGGATGTAGTCGCCGAACAGGGGAGCGGCGCCACCGACGAAGGGCCGGAAGCCCAGCATGTGGCGGAGTGGCTGCAGAGCGGCCGGCAATGCGGCGATGGCGGCGTCCCGTCCTGCGGCCATTTCTTCGAACGTCTTTCCAAGCCTCTCCTCGCGGCTCTTGCGGAAATAGGCCTGATCGGCCGGGGCCAGCATGTCGTGGATGTCGACCAGTGCGATCCTGGTGATCGCGGGATGGACGACATGTTGAGAATAGCCCTCGACAAGGCGTGCGGCGGCAACTCCGCCCTGCCCGCCGAACAGGCTCGGTTGTTCCGGATAGGTCTCTTCCAGATAGAGCGCGATACGAAAGCTGTCGGAAATCAATTCCTGATCATCCCGCAGGATCGGGACTGTCCTGGAGAAGCCGCCTTCAACCGTCGGGATCGCCGTGAAGGCGAGCGGCCGCTCCTCGAAGGCAAGACCCTTGTGATGAAGGGCCATCACGGCCTTCCAGCAATGGGGCGAAAAGGGTCGGGCGACATCGGCGCCGCACAGCGAATAAAGCGTGATCGTCATCGGGTTCTCCTGGCGTCGCGCCAGACAAGCTGATCACGCGCCTTGATGCAAATCAGCTTTTTTCATGGATCCCATCACCCCCATTTCGGTCGAAGCACGCTAGACTGCGTTTCGGACGCCATTCAGGAGTGCACCATGCAGAACTATCAGATGCTCGCAGCCTATAATGCCTGGGCCAACCGACTCATCTATGCCGCCAGCGCAGACCTGACGGATGAGGAGCTTCATCGGGATACCGGTGCCTTCTTCGGATCGGTCTTCGGCACGCTCAGCCATATCCTGATCGCTGACCGCGTGTGGCTCAACCGCATCACCGGCGAAGGCCCGAAGCCAAAGGCGCTGAATGAAAGACCCTGCCCGGATTTCGAGGCGTTGAGGGCAGCGCGGGTCGAGGAGGATGCACGCATCATCCGCACCGTCGAAAGCCTCACCCCTCAACAGCTCGAAGCATCCTTCAGCTACACTCCCGTCGCGTCATCGGAACTGGTGACACATAAACTCTGGCCGGCGCTCACGCATTTCTTCAACCACCAGACCCATCATCGCGGACAGGTGCATGCGGGGCTGACTGGCATGGGCAAGCCAAGTCTCTCGCTCGACCTGATCTATTTCGTGCGCAGTGAGGGCACGGCATATCTCTGAGCACCCCATACGGTGCGTTCACCCCAGGCTAACCACACGGCTGGAGCACGATCATGGCTTAACGAAATATGCAGCCATGTCGGGCAAACTGCGCGCCAAGACGGAGCAAGGGGACAGCGGGCATGCAGGCGCCACCGAATACGGGTTCAGCGGAGGAGTTGCAGAAGATCACGGTCTTCATGCTGAGACACCAGATCGCCGGAGTTCCGCGAAACTTCGAGCTCGTGCATGAAGCCTTTTGCGGCGGCAATCCTGAACTCGCGCGCGACATCGCCGAGCTGGGCGCCCGCCCGACCCAGGCAGCGCTGGACAATCTCGGTCTCAAGCATCGCCTGCCCGGGCATTGTGGCATGACGGCGGAAAGACTGCAGACGGAGGCGCTGAAGACGCTGACGCGGCTCACGGAACAGCTGGCACTCGGCCTGACGCAAAAGCGGGCCTTCACCAATTCGGTTGAAGGCGTCATCCGCTCGATCCGCGAAGATTTGGGCGGCGGACTGGAACAGGTACTGGCCGAACTCGACCTGATTTCCGCGATCGGGCTGGACATGGTGCGTGCCGAAACGCAGCTGACCTCCGATGTAACAGCGAGCCTGGAAAGCCTGAAGAGCGCCGACAGGGCAATCCGGGCCGCTCAAGCCGCCATGACCAAGGACAGGCTCACGGGCCTTCCGAACCGCATCAGCCTGTTCCGGACGCTGGACGAGCTTCATGCCGATGCGTCGCCCTCGCATCCGGCAGCGCTTGTCCTCATCGAGATCCTCGATCTGCCCGGCCTGCAGCACCAATTCGGCGAGGAAGCGGTCAGCAAGCTGATCAAGGGCCTCGCAGGCATCTTCCGCAAGGCAATCAAGAAGAACGACGTCATCGCCCGCATCGAGGCCGACACCTTTGCCTTCGTATTCGAGGGCATCAATGCCGACGAAGCGCACATCATCGCCGAAAGGCTGTTCACTACAGCGGAAAACAACCTCGTCTTCGCGTCGGAAACGTCACAGGAGGTCGGGGGCCTGCCGCTGGCGATCGGTCATGCGATGGCGCACGAGGCGGCCGATCCAGCCAGCTGGCTTGGCATCGCAAAGACGGCGACCATCCTCGCCCGGCAGAACCCGCGGCAGCCGATCATCGGCTACAAGCCGGGTCACAAACAGGTCGCCTGATCCCTGCGCGAGACCTGCCCACGCGCGCTTGCCTTTGGCCGTGACTTCGGCCAAAAGCCAGTGCCATGATTACGATCACCGACATCTCCGCCCGCGTTGCAGGACGCCTGCTTATCGACCATGCCAGCGTATCCTTGCCGGCCGGTACCAAGGCCGGCCTCGTCGGCAAGAACGGGGCCGGCAAGTCGACGCTGTTTCGGATCATCACCGGTGATCTCGCCTCCGAAAGCGGTTCGATCTCGATCCCGAAGAATGCCCGGATCGGCCAGGTGGCGCAGGAGGCGCCCGGGACCGAGGAGTCGCTGATCTCGATCGTGCTTTCCGCCGACAAGGAACGCACGGCGCTTCTTGCGGAAGCCGAGACGGCGACCGATCCGCATCGCATTGCCGAAATCCAGACGCGGCTTGCCGATATCGGCGCGCATTCGGCCGAAGCGCGTGCAGCAACGATCCTTTCCGGCCTCGGTTTCGACCACGAGGCGCAGCTGCGCCCGGCCTCGTCCTTTTCCGGCGGATGGCGCATGCGCGTGGCGCTCGCCTCTGTGCTGTTTGCCGAGCCGGATCTTCTGCTGCTCGACGAGCCGACCAACTATCTCGATCTCGAAGGCACGCTGTGGCTCGAAGACTATGTGCGGCGTTATCCGCATACCGTGATCATCATCAGCCATGACCGCGATCTCTTGAACACCGCGGTCAATTCGATCGTCCATCTCGACCAGAAGAAGCTGACCTTCTACCGCGGCGGTTATGACAGCTTCGAGCGGCAGAAGGCCGAAAACGACGAATTGCAGATGAAGGCCAAGGCGAAGAATGACGCCGCCCGCAAACACTTGCAGAGCTTCATCGACCGCTTCCGCGCCAAGGCGACCAAGGCCAAGCAGGCACAGAGCCGCATCAAGGCGCTGGAGCGCATGGGGACGGTCGCCGCCGTCATCGAGGACCACGTTCACCCTATCACCTTCCCAAAACCCGAAAAGCAGCCGGCCTCACCGATCGTCGCCATTTCCGGCGGAGTTGTCGGCTACGAGCCTGGCAAGCCGATCCTGAAGAACCTCAATCTCCGGATCGACAACGACGACCGCATCGCGCTGCTCGGCTCGAACGGCAACGGCAAGTCAACCTTCGCCAAGTTCATCTCCGGGCGGCTGGAAGCCCAGGGCGGGCAACTGAAGACGGCGCCGAGCCTGAAGATCGGCTTCTTTGCCCAGCATCAGCTGGACGACCTGATCCCGAACGAGAGCCCCGTCGATCATGTCCGCCGCCTCATGAGCCAAGAGCCGGAAGCCAAGGTGCGTGCCCGTGTCGCCCAGATGGGGCTGGCGACAGAGAAGATGGAAACGGCAGCCAAGGATCTCTCCGGCGGAGAAAAGGCGCGTCTGCTGATGGGGCTTGCGGCCTTCCACGCGCCGAACCTCTTGATCCTCGACGAACCGACCAACCACCTCGACATTGACAGCCGCAAGGCGCTGATCGAGGCGCTCAACGACTATGAGGGTGCCGTCATCCTGATCTCTCACGATCGCCACCTGATTGAGGCGACCGTCGACCGGCTCTGGCTGGTTAACAACGGCACCGTGACGAACTTCGACGGCGACATGGAAGAGTATCGGTCGCTGATCATCGCATCGGGCAAGAAGCCTGTCGAGAAGGACAGGAGCGAGGGTGGCGCTGAAACCGTCAACAAGGCCGAACAGCGTAAAGCGGCTGCCGACAAGCGCGCGAGCCTCGCGCCGCTGAAGAAAAGAATCAACGAAGTCGAAGCCTTGACGAAGAAGCTGGAGACTTTGATTCAGGCGCTCGACAAGGAACTCGCGGACCCTGCGCTTTATGAAAAAGCGCCAGCCAAAGCGGCGGAGAAGGCAAAACAACGCGGAGAAGCGGCGGCAAAGCTGTCGGAGGCGGAAGAGCAGTGGCTGGAGCTCTCGGCAGAGTATGAAGAGGGCATGGCAAGCTGATTATGCTTGCCACGTTTCTGCAGCTTCGTCTTTGGGCCTTGAGGCTTTTGGCTCACAGAATTTCAGCAATTGGTTGTGTTTCATAGCTATCTCATGGAACTCACAGGCTTTTTACATCGCTATTTTACGGTATTTTGCAACTGAAGCGGGCATTTTAGTAAACTATTAAAGTCCTCGCCACATCATTTCCGCGAGTTAGGTTCGCCTACTTCAATCCACAGTGCATTTGTCCGAGTGCCGTCAGCCTTCTTGTACGGTGTCTGAGCGTGACCGCGTTTGTGTCCCCAACGGCCCACCCGTTGCAGGGAGCGGCGAAGCTTTGCCTCTGGAAAATTGCACGACAGATACGCGCCTCGGCGATGAAGCCGGAGCACTCCCTCCCCCGCGAGCGGCGCCATGACGGTGCGGCCCGGAGCGAATGGAAAGCTGCTCAATGTCGACGAAACCCTTGTCCATCAAAGCCTCGCTTCTCGGGGCCTTCATGCTTCTTCTTTCACTGCTTGTCATCCAGGGCGGCTTTGCCCTCTGGTCGATGAACGGCGTCTTTTCCAATGTCCAGCGGCTGGCGCAGGGATCCGTGCCGGTCGTCGATATCACCAACCGTCTCAACATCTCGATCGCCAATCTGCGTGCCTTGCAGACGCGGCATATCCTCAGCACCACTCCTGAGACACTTGCCGCCGCCGATGCTGCTGTCGCCAAGGAGGTCGAGAAGCTCAGGGACCGCATGGCGCGTTACGAAGCAATGATCACGCTTCCTGCCGAACGTCCGGCCTTCGAAGGCTTCAAGGCAAGCGCCGAACGATATCTTGCGGAAGGCCAACGCATGATCGAGCTGTCGCGCGCTGGCGACAAGGCTGCCGCTGCCGCGCTTCTGACGGGCGAGATGGTCGTTGCCTATGACGAGATGGACGGCTTTGCGGACACCTTCCGCGACGCCAATGTCGACGCGGCTGCCGCAATGTTCGAAGAAAGCGCCAGCAACTTCCACCTGTCGCTTCTCAGCAATGCCGCGATCCTGGTCGTCGGTGCACTGGCAGGCATCGCTGCCATGCTCTTCGTCGCCCGCGGCGTCACGAAGCCGATCGAACGGATGACCCGCGTCATGGGGCGCCTGGCACGCGACGAATTCGACGTGGAGATCGCCTATCTCGAGCGGCAGAACGAAATCGGTGACATGGCCCGCGCCGTCGACGTCTTCAAGCAGAACGGTTTGCGGGTGCGGGAGATGAACGCCCAGGAACACCGGATGAAGCAGCGTTGCGACGAGTTGCAGGAAAGCATCGGCCAGGTCTGTGCGGCGGCTATCGCCGGAGATTTCACGCAGCGAATCGACCGAGACTTTGAATTCCCCGATCTGAACGCCTTCGCCACCTCGATGAACGATCTGGTTCGTTCGATCGATACAGGCCTCGCGGAAACCCGGCGCGTCATCGCCGGTCTTTCCGAGGGCGACCTGACCGATGCGATGCGCGGCGAGTTCCACGGAGCTTTCGCCGAGCTTCAGGGCAATGTGAACGGCACAATGCAGGTCCTTCGAACAGTCGTCTCTGAAGTCCGCACCTCCATCGACCAGATCAGGTCCGGCTCCGGCGAGTTGCGCTTCGCCTCCGACGATCTTGCAAAACGAACCGAACAGCAGGCTGCGGCGCTCGAAGAGACTTCCTCCGCTCTGGAGGAGATCACTGCGGCTGTCCAGCAATCGACCGCGACGGCGTTGCTGGCGACACAGATGGTCGACGAAGCGCGCCGCAGCACCGAAGAATCGAGCTCGGTCGTTGGTGACGCGGTTGCGGCCATGGGCCGGATCGAGCAGGCTTCCGGCGAGATCGGACAGATCATCAATGTCATCGACGAGATCGCCTTCCAGACTAATCTTCTCGCGCTCAATGCCGGTGTCGAGGCCGCGCGCGCGGGCGAGGCCGGCAAGGGCTTTGCCGTCGTCGCGCAGGAAGTGCGTGAACTCGCCCAGCGTTCGGCGGGTGCGGCCAAGGATATCAAGTCGCTGATCACCAAGTCAGGCGAGGAGGTCGGCATCGGCGTGCGGCTGGTCACGGCAACCGGAGACGCGCTCTCCCGGATCAGGGACCATGTCATGCACATCAACCAGTCTGTCCACCAGATCGCGGCAGCGGCCAAGGAGCAGTCTCACAAGCTGCAGGAGGTCAACACTGCCGTCGGCCAGATGGACCAGTTCACCCAGCGCAATGCGGCCATGGTCGAAGAGACGACAGCAAGCACCAACCGGCTGGCCGACGACGCGGTCAATCTTTCACGGCTGATCAGCCACTTCAAGCTGGAGACCGCAGCGCCGTCAAGACGCGTGTCCATGCCAGTCGCGAATGATGGCGGGGTCCCCTCGAAACGCGCTGCAGCCGGAGGCTGATCGACGTCACCATTCACGCGAAGGGCTGCCCAAGGCAGCCCTTCCACCTGTTATCTTCAGACAGTGTTCAAGCCTTCTTTTCCCGGCGCCCCTCCGGTGTCTGCTCCCAGCAGGGCAGCGCGCGCCCATCGCCTTTCAGCCGCTTAGACCGTCCCAGTTGTTCCGTGTCGTAGCTCTCGAAAACAAGGACGACGCGACCGCAGGCCAGGTCATCAGGCGGCTTGCCGCCATCGACGCCTTTTCGCGCCATGGCGTGGGGCACCATCCGGCCTGCCTCAATTTTGGCGACTGATTTTCCTATGCAGGCGCCAAGGCCTAAGGAGGGCCCTTCCACCATGTGGGCGAGGACTTCTGTCGCACCGATCTCGCCTGAGCGAATGCAATGATGAAAATGCAAAGGAGCAGCGCCATGGATCTCTTTCTCGAAAAGGATGACGATCCGCAGACGCTGGCCTTCATTTCCGCACGGAACGCACGTTCTCACGAGGCACTGGCGACACCTGAAATGGAGGCAGACGCCGAGGCACTTCGGTCGATGATGGAGCGCCAGGACAGGCTGATCGTGCCCACGCAGCGCGGCGACTGGCTGTTCGATTTCAACCGGTCCCGAGACAATCCGCTCGGCGTCCTGCGCCGACTGCCGGCGACTGATGCGCCGCGCGCCGATGCAGCTTGGGATCCGGTCTTCGATGTCGATGCTTTCTGCGCACGAGAGGGGAAACGCTGGATCTTCGGCGGCTGTGTCACCTGCCCCTTCGAACCGACGCGCGTTCTGCTGCGCCTGTCCGACGGTGGCTCGGACCTGACGCGTTTTCTTGAGTTCGATCTGGAAACGAAACGAGTGGTGGACGGTGGCTTCGACACGCCGGCAGTCCGGGCTCAGGCGTCCTGGCTCAGCGCCGACGAGATCGCCTATTTCGGATCGATCGACGCCTTCTCCGCCACGCAATCCGGCTGGCCAAGGGTCGGACGGCGATTGCGTCGGGGCGAAGCCCCGGCAGAGGCGGAGATCCTGTTTGAAGCTGCTGCCACCGACGTCACTGGCTATGGCTTTATCATCGACCCCGAACTCGGCGGGCACACGGGACCCGACACGCGACAGATCCGGGTCTTCATGGCGAACCACGAGATCGGCAAGCTCAGCCTTCATGTCGAGGACGCCGATGGCGCCGCCCGCCGATTGCCGCTGCCACGGGACATCGGCTTTGACATCAACCACAGCCACATCCTTTGGCTCGCAAAGAGCGACGAGCAGGTGGCGTCTGGCAGCCTGGTGTTGCAAGCGCTGACACCGTTCGATTCTGAACCGCTGGCGCCGAAGCGGCGCATTCTGGTGGAGCCGCAGCCGGGCCGCGCGGTGCATCACTTCACCCTGCTCCGCCACTGGGCGATCTACACCGTCGATGATCGCCTCTCGCCCGAACTCTATGCACTCGATCTGACGCAAGAGGAAGCGGTGCCCCAGCGGATCGATTTGCCGGACGGCATCGAGGCGCTTTATTTCACGCCGCTTCACGCCGACCTGCATTTGGGAGACGACACGCTTCATGTGATCGGCTCCGGCTTCCTGGTGCCTCCGACCCGATACACGCTCGCCCCCTCCGACCGGGACCGCAATCCGACTAGGGAACCGCTTGCGCTGGTGCCGCAGGAAACATCGCCCGCGTTCTTTGACGCGGAGGGCATGACCAGCGAACTTCTGGAAGCGATATCGGAGGATGGCACCAATGTGCCTTACCATCTGGTGCTGCCGAAGGTGTGGAAGAAGGGCGAGCTTCCGGTTCTGATCTACGGTTATGGCGGTTTTGCTGCACCTCTTGCGCCGCACTATTCCGGGACTACCGGCCGCTTTCTGGAACAGGGTGGCGCCTATGTGCAGGCCTATATCCGCGGCGGCTCAGAACTGGGGCCGGATTGGCACAAGCCCGTGAAGCGTGAAGGCCGCCACAAGGCATACGAGGACTTTGTCGCGATCGCCCGAGATCTGATCAAGCGCGGCTATACGAACTCGTCGCGGATTGCCTGTACCGGCGCCAGCAATGGCGGCCTGCTCACCGGCGTCATGCTGACGCGTTATCCGGATGATTTCGGCGCCGTCTGGTGCCGGGTTCCGGTGCTCGACATGACCCGCTTCCATCTCTTCCCCGCCGGGCGGGCCTGGATCGACGAATACGGCAACCCGGACGACGAGAAAGACCGCGCGTTCCTCCTCAGCTACTCACCCCTGCATCAGGTGAAGCCGGCATCGGACCAAGCCTATCCGCCCGTCTATATCGAAAGCTCCAGCAATGATGACCGGGTGCATCCTTCGCATGCGCGGCGCTTTGCGATGCGGCTGGAAGGGGCCGGACACCTGCCTCTCTTCCACGAATATGGCTCCGGCGGTCATGGCGGGGCCGGCAATTCGGCGGAAATGGCGCGGCGGACCGCCATGGGCTACAGCTTCTTGCGCCAGACGATCATGAAAGCCTGAGATCGAGAAAGGGCGCCGCTGAAACGCCCTTTCCCAATCACGCCTTCTTTTCCCAACGCCCCTCTGGTGTCTGCTGCCAATAGGTGAGCGAATGCCCCTCACCCTTCAGCCGCTTCCATTGAGCGCGAGCACGTTCAAGCTGTTCCGTATCGTAGCCGTCGAAAACGAAGACGACGCGGTCGTAAGGAAGGTCCGCCGGAGGCTCTGCACCATCGACCATAAAGCGGACACTGGCCTGGTTCATGTTGTCCGTAACTGTCGTCAACAGAACCGGCTGGCGCTCTGGTGAGGCACCGTCCTCCGTGCCATGCGGCAGAAAGCTCTCCTCCCGATAGGTCCACAGATGCGCGTCCAGAGCATCTCGGCGTTCGGCATCGCAGGTCTGGACCGCGACGCGCCAGCCCCGCTCGACGCTCTTCTCGAGTAGCGGCGGCAGCGCGTCCTCCAGCTTCGATTCCGTCAGATGGTAGAAGAGAACGTCGGCCACGGATGCGCTCGCCATCATCAAGATTCGTAGTACGCGCGGACAAGCTCATCCAGCAGACGCACGCCGTAACCAGAGGCCCAGGACTGGTTGATCTCATCGGTCGGCGAACCGATCGCGGTGCCCGCAATGTCGAGATGGGCCCAGGGCGTGTCCTTGACGAAGCGCTTCAAGAACTGGGCGGCGGTGATCGAGCCGGCCTGCCGTCCACCGGTGTTCTTCATGTCGGCGAACTTGGAGTCGATCATCTTGTCGTAGTCCTTGCCGAGCGGCATACGCCACAGCCGTTCGTTGGTCGTCAGGCCTGCGGCGAGGAGCTTTTCCGACAGATCGTCGTCGTTGGAGAAAAGGCCGGCATGAAGGTTGCCGAGCGCAACACCGATCGCGCCGGTCAATGTGGCGAGGTTGATCATGAAGGCCGGCTGGAAACGGTCGTTGCAGTACCAGAGCGCATCGCAGAGCACGAGGCGGCCTTCCGCATCTGTGTTGATGACTTCGATCGTCTGACCCGACATTGAGGTCACGATATCGCCGGGACGCTGGGCGTTGCCGTCAGGCATGTTCTCGACGAGGCCGAGGATACCAATGGCATTCACCTTGGCCTTGCGGGCGGCCAGAACATGCATCAATCCCGTGACGGCAGCAGCGCCGCCCATGTCGCCCTTCATATCCTCCATGCCACCGGCGGGCTTGATCGAGATGCCGCCGGTATCGAAGACCACGCCCTTGCCGACAAAGGCCAGCGGCTTGTCCTTGGACTTGCCACCCTTCCACTGCATCACCACCAGGCGAGGCGGACGGACCGAGCCTTGTGCTACACCGAGAAGCGCGCCCATGCCGAGTTTCTTCATTTCCTTCTCGGTCAAGATCTCGACTTCGACCCCCAGCTTCTCGAGCTCCTTGGCCTTGGCGGCGAATTCCAGCGGGCCGAGCACATTGGCGGGTTCGTTCACCAGGTTGCGGGCGAGAACGACGCCGTCGGCAATCGCTTCGGTTTCGGCAAAGGCCTTCTTGGCCGCAGACGCCTCGGCGGCGACGATGGTTACCTTGATCGTCTTGTCGGCCTTATCCTCCTCGTCCTCCGACTTCTTCTTGGTCTTGTAGATGTCAAACTTGTAAGCCCGCAGCAACATGCCGAGTGCAAAATCGGCGGCGGCCTTCGGCGAGACCTCAAGTCCGGGCACGTCGAGATAGATGGTTACCGTCTCGGCACCCTTGAGAGCCGCCGTGGCAACGCCTCCGGCTTTCAGCCAGTCATGGGCCGAAAGGTTGTCGCCCTTGCCGAGGCCGAGAGCGACCAATCGGTCAAGCGGCGAACCATGCGGCGCAACGATGTCAAGCGTGGCAAGCGACTTGCCGGAGAATTTCGCCGCCTTGGCTGCCCGCGCATAGACTTTTGCCGGATCCGCTTCGGAAGCCCCAGCCGGCGTATCCGTACCAGAGGTCGTCAAAAGGATGGCAAGCCCTCCGGCCGGTGAATGAGACTTGGCGAAGGAGACGGCGAGTTTCAACGACATAAGGGGCACCTTGCATTCGTGGGGAGAAGTCCTGAAGAGATCATGGTGTTTTCGCGAACGATGGCAAGAGTTTGGCCACGCGATTAGATGCCAATCCCCTGAATGCCGCGCCCAGGGTCGGGGCGTGTCCGATTTATCGCGGTTGCCGAAAAAAGGATTTCACCAAGCGGGGGAAATTGCCTTTCGACGGTCGCCAAATCGCCGCAAGCATCGTAGAGAAAGCCAATCCTCGGCGCGGTGTCTGCGTGTCGCGCCAGCAAGGGAACCCTATGAAGATACTCGAACAATACATTCTGCGACGGGTCGTCCTGATGTTCCTCACGGCGCTTGTGCCGGTGCTGGCGATCATCTGGACCACGCAGGTGTTGCGGCGCATCAACCTGGTCACGGATAGCGGCCAGTCGGTGGGATCCTTCATGTTGCTGGCAACGATGATCCTCCCGACGATCATCTCAACCGTACTGCCCTTCGCCCTCGTCATCGGCATCACCCACACGCTGACGACGATGAACAACGATTCGGAGCTTGCGGTGATCGATGCCGCCGGCGCGCCGCGGCGGACGATCCAGCGCCCGCTTCTGATGCTGGCCGGTGGTTTGAGCATATTCTCGTTCGTCATGATCGGCTTCGTCGAACCGGCGATGCGTGTCAATGTCCGCACCATGATCGCCACCGCCTATGCCGACCTGCTCTCCTCCGTGATCGAAGAAAAGACCTTTCGACAGATCGAGCCGGGACTTTTCGTGCAGATTTCGGAGCGGCAGGCCGGTCGTCAGATGAAGGGGCTTCTGGTGGCTGATTCTCGCGATCCGTCGTCCGAGCTCATCTATTACGCGCGTGAGGGCGCAGTGGAGGAAACTGGCAAGGCGCTCATCATGCAGGACGGAGAAGTCCAGCGGAAGGCGCCGAATGGAGACGTGACGGTCATCCGCTTCGACAGATACGCCTTCGACCTCTCCGATCTGTCAGAAGAGCGCGGTGAGGCGCGCTACGGCGCCAAGGACCGTGATATCCTCTACCTTGCGGACCCTGATCCGCTGGATGAGCGCTACGTCAGCAACCCAAACGACTTCTCGGCAGAATTGCATCGGCGGATCACCGCCTCCTTCTTCCCTCTGGTGTTTGCCCTCATCAGCCTGATGATGTGCGGCGACGCCCGCTCCCATCGCGAGGCAAGACTCCATCCGATGGCATCAGCATTGATCATGGCGCTGACGGTGTTCTGGGGCTCGAACTATGTGACCTCGCTTGCGGAAACCTCTACGGCGTTCGTGCCTTTGCAGTATCTGGTTCCGCTGGCAAGCGGCGGGGCAGCGACCTTCATGCTCGCGACAAACCGCAGCCCACGGCTTCCCAAGGCAGTATCCGCGCTCTTGAACAAAGCCGTTGCCATGACTCAGAGGCGGCTTGGCCAGAATGCGGGAGGCACCGCGTGATCTGGACCCTCGGCCTTTACTTTTTCCGCCGCTATATGATGACGACGCTCTGGTTTTTCCTCGGCGTCATCTCGATCACCTATCTGATCGATTTCACAGAAACATCCGGCCGCTTTGACAATCTCCCGGGTTACTCCGTGACGGGCGTCCTCTACCTCACGGCGCTCCGCCTTCCGCTCATCCTGCAGCAAACGGTTCCGTTCATCGGTCTTTTCGTCGGCATGGCAACGCTGATCGCGCTCAATCGCAAGTCCGAGCTCGTCGTGGCTCGCGCGGCGGGCATCTCGGTCTGGCAATTCATGGCGCCGTTCCTGATCGGCGCGACACTGATTGGCCTTCTCACGACGCTCGTCATCAACCCGCTGGCAGCCTGGGGAGAGCGCCAAGGGACCGAGATCGAAACACGGTGGCGTGAGGCTGCAGGCAGCGCAAAACCGGCCCCGATCCCGTGGCTTCGCCAATCAAGTGGAGATACCGATGTTGCTCTGGGCGCGCGGTCTGTCCTGGAGGACGGGACCCTGCTCGTAGATGCGGTCTTGCTGCACTTCGACAAGGAGGGCCGCATCATCCTGCGTCAGGATGCGCGCACAGCTACCTTGAAAGATGGTTACTGGAAGCTTACCGACGTTCTTGAGACGCGTCCCGGCGAGATCCAGAGCCGCCTTGCCGAAGCACGGGTCGCGACCAATCTCAACGAGGAATTCGTTCAGCAGCGGCTGGCCAGACCTGAAAGCGTTGCTTTTTATGATCTTTTTCAGAAAATTGAAGTCGCGCGGTCGTTTGGAATAGCTCCTTACGCTCTGGAAACCCAGTTCCATTCGCTGCTTTCGATGCCATTCCTGATGGTTGCAATGACGCTGATTGCGGCAACCGTGTCGCTGAAATTCAGCCGTATCAACCAATCGAGAACGGTGATTCTGGGTGGAATATTGTCAGGCTTCGTGCTTTATGTTGTCTCTGTGCTCGTCAGGGCATTCGGAAGCAGCGGCGTCATGCCGCCGTATGTTGCGGCCTGGGTCCCAGTTGTCGTAGCGATGGCATTGGGGGCAACGATTCTGCTTCACAAGGAGGATGGTTAGTGGCGGTAAAAGACCGCGGGAATATCAGGAGGCTCTCAGTAGCCCTGCTGACCAGTGTCGCTGTGTGCGCGATGGCGCCCACCGCGCCTCTCGTGCATGCGCAGAGCCTGTCCGACTCCGCGTCGGCTGCAGGCACCGTCCCTGATGACGCAAAGCTGCTTCTTGCAGCCAATGAACTCGTTTATGACCGTGATGCCGAGCGCGTTGTCGCGAATGGCGCGGTACAGATCAATTATGCCGGCTACCAGATGGTCGCCCGTCAGGTCGTCTACGACCAGAAAACGGGCCGCGTGACCGCAGCCGGCAATATCGAACTCGTCGAACCGACCGGCAACCGCATCTATGCGGATTCGCTGGACGTGACGAACAAGTTCTCGGACGGCTTCCTGCAATCGCTCCGCCTTGAGACAACCGACAATACACGTCTCGTCGCAGAAACCGCCGAACGGGTTGGCGGCAACCAGATGATCCTGCACAAGGGCGTCTACACGGCCTGCCTTCCTTGCGCTGAAAACCCCTCTCGGCCTCCTCTTTGGCAGGTGAAGGCCGAACGCGTGGTTCAGGACGGCACGAAGCACACTGTTCGTCTCGAACGCGCACGCTTCGAACTGTTCGGCAAGTCTCTGGTGACGCTGCCGTTCATCGTCGTGCCGGACAACACCGTAAAGCGCAAGACGGGCTTCTTGTTCCCCAGATTCCGCTCGGGTCAAAATGTCGGCTTCGGCATTTCTGTGCCCTACTACATCGCAATTGCCCCGGACCGTGATGCCACGGTGACCGCGACAGGCTTCACGGCGCAGGGCGTGCTGCTTGAAGCCGAAATCCGCCAGCGCTTTGAAAAAGGCCAGGCGAACCTCCGCTTCGCCGGCATCAGTCAAATGAACACAGACCGGTTCACCGCCGGCACCAGTGACGCCTCGCGCGAGTTGCGCGGCCTCGTGGCGTCGAAAGGCGAGTTCCAGATCAATCCACGCTGGACATTCGGCTGGGATGTGATGGTGCAGAGCGACAACAATTTCGCACGCACCTACGGTGTCGAAGGTTTGAATGCCGCAACCCACACCAATGTCGCTTACCTCACCGGGATTGGCGAGCGTAACTTCTTCGACATGCGCGGCTATTATTTCGACGTGCAGGACGCCGATGTAAACGATACGTCGGAAAAGAAGCAGGCCACCGTTCTGCCGGTGATCGACTACAGCTATTATGCTCCCGAACTCGTTGCCGGCGGGCAGTTGTCCGGCACGTTGAACTTCACGTCCTTATCGCGCTTCTCCAGCGAGTTTGCCGACCTCAACGGCGATGGTTCGTTCGATGTCTATCGCGGTCTCAAGGGGCATATGGGCCGTCTGTCCAGCGAACTGGAGTGGCAGCGCACCTTCGACGGTCCCGGTGGTGTGCAGATCACACCGCTGCTGGCCGCTCGCGGTGATGTCTATGGTCTCGCGATGAACGCGCCCGGCAACTATACGGGCGGCTACACGTCAAATGACCTCCCAACTCGAGGCATGCTAACGGCCGGGATTGAGGCGCGGTATCCATGGCTGATCACCACAGCCAACAGCTCTCACATCATTGAACCGATCGCGCAGATTTACGCCCGCAACAACGAAAGCTATCCGGGTCAGCTTCCGAACGAAGACGCCCAAAGCCTGGTGTTTGATGCGAGCAACCTGTTCTCGCGCAATAAATTTTCGGGCTTCGATCGTGTCGAGGGTGGCACGCGTGCGAACGTTGGCATGCGCTACACCGGCAGCTTCGATAACGGCGTCGGTGTTAGAGCGGTCATTGGCCAATCCTACCATCTGGCCGGTCTGAACTCGTATGCGACCCAGGATTTGCTCGCCGTCGGTACGCGATCCGGTCTGGAGACCGACGTTTCTGACTATGTCGCGTCGGCCGGGTTCGATCTGCCGATGGGCTTGTCGGTCAGTGCCGGTGTTCGTCTGGATGAGAAATCGCTCGATATTCGCCGAACCGACGTCAATGCGACATATTCTCAGGACAGGTTCACGACCAGTGTCACCTTCTCGCAGGTCGATGCCCGTCCGGAATACTCGTACCGTACCGACAATCAGACAATCGCCACGTCATCCACCGTGAAGGTCACCGAGAACTGGTCCGTGTTCGGTTCGCTGAACTATGACATCGACGCAAACAAGTTCAACCGCCGCAGCGTGGGACTATCCTATGCGGACGAGTGCACAGTGTTCACGATCAGCTACTCGGACAAATATGATCCGAACGCCCAGACAGCAAACGACTGGACAATCGGCGGAAGACTGGTGTTCCGCACGCTCGGAGAGATCAACGTGAGGGACACCGCGATCCGGTGAGTTCGCGTCGCTGCGCGACAGGTCATTGTTTTGCCGCATGGATTGTGCAATCCGTGCGGCAGTTCTAAAATCTATGCGAAGAGTTATGTCCGCAGCGATGAGTTCCGCTCCGGAGAAAGGATGACAGATGGCCATTGCGAAGAAGGGCACCGGTCTGCTGCTTGCCGGCGTCATCGCGCTGTCCTTAAGCGTAAGCCCCACTCCGATCTTCATGCCGACGCTGGCTCAGGCCGCGACTTCCGTGGTCGCCGTCGTTAACAAGACCGCCATTACCACTGGAGATGTCAGCCGGCGCGTTGCATTCCTCAAGCTGCAGCGGCGAACCGGCAATCTGCAGAAGATCGCGAAGGAAGAGCTGGTCAATGAAGCGCTGAAGCGTGAAGAGATCGCACGTGTCGGAATGTCCGTCAGCACGGCTGACGTCGACGCCTCATTCGAGCGGTTTGCCTCATCAAACAAGCTCTCGATTGCGCAGCTCAACTCCGTGCTCGACCAGGCCGGCGTGGGTGCCGCGCATTTCAAGGCTTTCATCGCCGTGTCCATGAGCTGGCCACGTCTCGTGAACGCCCGTTATGGTGCAGGTTCTCGTGGGCGTTTGTCGAACGAGGATCTCGTCACCCGTCTTCTCGAGAACAAGCAAAAGCCGATCACGACCGAGTACTTCCTGAAGCAGGTCATCTTTGTCGTGCCTGCGTCGAAGAAGGGCACTGTCGGGAAGCGCAAGGCTGAGGCCGAGAAGTCGCGTGCTTCTTTCCCCGGCTGCGATCAGGCGATGGAATTCGCGAAGAATTATCTCGACGTGTCCATCCGCAATCTCGGCCGTGTTCTTGAGCCGGAAATGCCGCCGGAATGGAAGCCGCTGGTCGAAAAGGCAAAGGGCGGGACCACGGCAACCCGCGTGACCGAGCGCGGCGTTGAGTATCTCGCGATCTGCAACCAGCGCCAGGTGTCGGACGACGTCGCGGCAGAAGTCGTGTTTCGTGCCGAGGACATCGGCAAGGAGCAGCAGGGTGAAAACCCGAATTCCGAGAAGTACCTCGAGGAACTGCGCTCCAAGGCCCAGATCGTAATGCAGTAAGCGGCGAAAGGCCGATCCATGACCAATGGCGTTCTTCCCCTGGCGCTCAGCCAGGGCGATCCTGCCGGGATCGGGCCGGACATTGCTTTGCAAGCCTGGCTTAATCGCCATGAACTCGGTCTCCCGCCTTTCCTTTACGTCGGTGATCCGTCCGTCCTGAAGGTGCGCGCCCGCCAGTTGGACATAGACCTCGACCTGGAGGAGACGGATGCGGCCTGCGCTGCAGACGTTTTCCCGCGTGCGCTGCCGGTTCTTGCCATTCCGACTGGCGTGGACGTCCTGGCAGGCAAGCCCCACGTGGCAAACGCCCGCGGCACGATTGCAGCCATCGAGACTGCCGTATCTTTGTGCCTCGTGGGTGCGGTGCGTGCGGTTGTTACCAACCCGATCGCCAAATCCGTGCTTTACGAAGCCGGCTTCGGCTTTCCCGGGCATACCGAGTTTCTCGCCGATCTGGCGGCGCGGGCAAAGGGCGGTTCCGTGATGCCGGTGATGATGCTCGCAGGGCCGAAGCTGAAGGCGGTTCCGGTGACCATCCATATCCCGCTCAAGGATGTCCCCGCTTCGCTCACGCAAGACCTGATCGTCGACACCTGCCGGATCGTCGCGAAGGATCTGGCGGAGCGGTTTGGAATGGCCTCGCCACGTCTGGCGGTTGCTGGCCTCAACCCGCATGCCGGCGAGAATGGTACCATCGGCCATGAGGACGACGACATCATCCATCCCGCGATCCGCAGGCTGCGTGACGAGGGCATCGATGCCTTCGGCCCCCTGCCCGCCGACACCATGTTCCACGACGACGCGCGCACTCGCTATGACGTTGCAATCTGCATGTATCACGACCAGGCGCTGATTCCGGCGAAAGCACTCGGTTTCGACGACAGCGTCAACGTGACGCTGGGTCTCCCGTTCATTCGCACCTCGCCCGACCACGGGACGGCCTTCGGTCTGGCGGGCAGCGGTTTTGCCAAGGAAACCAGCCTCGTTGCAGCCTTGCAGATGGCGGATTGCATGGCACGCGCCAGGGACGCGTCACGCTGATGGCCGCGCTCGATGGATTGCCGCCGCTGCGCGATGTGATTGCGCGCCATGGACTGGATGCCAAGAAGGCGCTCGGACAGAACTTCCTTCTCGACCTGAACCTCACCCAGAAGGTGGCCCGCAATGCAGGTTCCCTTCAAGGCGTGACGGTGATCGAAGTCGGGCCGGGTCCAGGCGGTCTTACGCGTGCAATCCTGGCACTTGGCGCGAAGAAGGTCATTGCGATCGAGCGTGATCCGCGTTGCCTGCCGGCCCTGCAGGAGATTGCCGACCATTATCCCGGTCGCCTTGAGGTGATCGAGGGTGATGCCCTGAAGACCGATTTCGAGAACTTGGCTCGTGGCGAGCCGGTCAAGATCATCGCGAACCTGCCCTACAATGTCGGCACGCAATTGCTGGTCAACTGGCTTCTGCCACGCCAATGGCCGCCCTTCTGGCAGTCTCTGACGCTGATGTTCCAGAAGGAAGTCGGGCAGCGCATCGTGGCGCGTGAGGACGACAATCACTATGGCCGGCTTGGGGTGCTCTGCGGCTGGCGGACGGAGGCGCATATGGCCTTCGACATTCCCCCGCAGGCCTTCACGCCGCCGCCCAAGGTCACCTCGACCGTGGTGCATCTCGTGCCAATCGAAAAGCCCCTGTCCTGTGATCCGGACAAGCTGGAAAAGGTCACCCAGACTGCCTTCGGCCAGCGTCGCAAGATGCTCCGGCAGAGCCTCAAGCCGATCGGCGGGGAAGCTTTGCTCGCCCGCGCCGAGATCGATCCTCAACGCCGGGCGGAAACGCTCAGCGTCGAGGAATTCTGTCGCATCGCCAATCTGCTCTGAGTGGCAGGCTCGGCGGGTCAGGCGGCCTCTCGGCCGCGCTGACGGTTCTCGTTCCCGGGCAGTTTGAACATGGCGATCTGGCCATTGAGCCGGTCTGCTTCGGTTGCCACACTCGATGTCGCAGCACTTGCTTCCTCGACCATCGCTGCGTTCTGCTGCGTCACCTGGTCCATCTGGCTGACAGCCTGACTGATCTCGTTGAGCGCAGCCGACTGCTCTTTCGCAGCTGCAACGATGGCCGCGACGCGCTCGTTGATCTTCATCACGTGGTCTTCGATGCCCCTGAGGGTCGTTCCGGTTTCGTTGACCAGTCGGACACCAGCTTCGACTTCCTGGGTCGATCGGTTGATCAGGGCCTTGATCTCACGCGCAGCATTGGCAGACCGCTGGGCAAGCTCTCGGACTTCCTGTGCAACGACAGCGAAGCCCTTGCCAGCTTCCCCAGCGCGGGCTGCCTCGACGCCGGCATTCAGCGCCAGAAGGTTGGTCTGGAAGGCGATTTCATCGATCACCGAGATGATCTGGCTGATCTGTCCGGAGGACTGTTCGATATGATGCATTGCCTTGACCGTATCCGATACGACGGCGCCGGACTTCTGGGCGGTCAGGCTCGCTTCGCGCACCAGATGGCCGGCTTCTTCCGCCCGTTGCGCCGAGCTCGTCATGGTCGCGGTGATCTGGGTTATCGAGGCCGCAGCTTCCTCCAGTGCCGCAGCCTGGCGCTCGGTGCGCCGGGCGAGATCGTCCGCCGCCAGCTGAAGCTCCTGGGAGCCGCCATGCAACTGTCCTGTACTCTGGCGGATGGTCGCCATCACGCCGCACAGCCGCTCCATCGAGCCGTTGAAACTCAGGCGCAGCGGATCGAGGGAGGGTGCGAAGGGTTTGGAAAGACGGTAGCCGATCTCACCGGAAGACAATGCATCCAGACCACTGGCCAGTTGTTCAACGGCGTAAGCGATCTCCGCGGCACGTTCCGCCCGTTCCCGCTCGGCTTCCAGTTCAGCCGCTCGCTTGATCCGCTCTGCTTCCTCCTGCTCCTGGCGTTCCCGGATCATGCGAGCCTTGGCAAGCGCGATGTATTCGGTGACGGCCCGACCCATTTGTCCGATCTCGTCCTTGCTCTCCGCGCGGATCATGTCGACTTCAACATTCCCGGCTGCGAGGTCGTTCATCGTCCTTGTCAGGCGACGCAGCGGCCGCACGACGGTCAGTGACAGAGAAATCGCAAAGAAACAGGCGAAGGTCAGGACGGTACCGGTGATCCCGGCGACGCGCAGCAGGTGTTCGTATTCATCCGCAGCCATGTTCTGGGCATCGACGACGATCGTTGCGAGTGTTTCGTTTTCGAGCTCTTTCAAGCGCTCGATTCGGCGCGCCGAACGCTCCAGCCATTCGCCGCTGTCGAACACACTGAGGTCGGCAGACAGGCCACCCACCATCATCTTCGAGCGGATATCCTCGACCGCCTCGGCATCCGGCGTGTGAAGAGAGTCGCGATAGTGCTCACGAACCTCGTCCGGCAAGAGTTCGAGATACTGGTCGATCAGTGACTTTTGCGAGCCGAACATGCCGAGGAAATCGAGATAGTGCGCCTCGTCGAACTTGCCCTCGGAAATGAAGGCGTGCCCCAAATTGCGCTCCTGCCCGGCGACTTCCTTGGCGTTCATCAGCAGGCTGTAGGCCATCATCTTGCCGACAACCCCTCGGGCGCCGACTGCGAGCGAGAACTCGCGCGAGACATTCATCAGACGGTGAACGAGATCAGTGTAGTAGACGAACGCCTCCGTGGGCGCCAAGGTCAGATTGTCTGTCGAGGCCCGGATCTGTGGAAGCTTTGCCAGCACCACCTCGAGCTCCTGTTCGTGGCGCATCAGAGTTGGGTCGCCCTCGGCCTTCATGTCGGCGAGAACCTGATCCATCTTGTCCAGGGCGGGCGCACCTGCTGTTCGGGCGGCCTGAAGTTCGGCGCCATGCTCCCGCCCCTTGGAAGCAAGCAGACCCACTGCTTCAGCCCGTTCCCCTTGGAGCGCATGCACCAGATCCCCGATGACACCCAGATCCGCGCTCACGACGTTCAGGTGGCGCGCGTGCTGGTAAGCAGCAAACGTCGTATTGATTTCGACATAGGCCAGGCCGGCCAGAGCCACGAGCGGTATGGCAAGCGCCATCGTGAGGCGCCAAGTCACTGAAACATCTGTCAGTCTCATCACGATCCCCAGCATTGCATTAGTATTCGCTAAGACGACACAACCATAGCGTCATCGAAATCATGCAATACAATGGTTAAACATTAGTCATTGTTGAATTGCGCAAATTGAACAATGCTGCGTTTTCTTCGCTGTTTCAGTGGGGTATTTGCTGGGCAGATGAACCAGAGGCCTCGTCGACCAACCAAGCGGCGAGCAATGACACGGCTTCGCTGCTGCTGCCGGGTACCAGCCAATAACCCCGCCCCTGGACTGAGACCATGTCGCCTGCCATGACCAGCAGGTTAGCGTCCAGCAGGTGGTCCACGATGCCCAGCCAGCCAAGGGCGACACCTTGCCCGGCCATGGCCGCCTGAACCACGAGCGCATAGGTGTTGAAACGAAGATCACCCGGACTGTCCTCCAGGCTTTCGCCCCGTTTCAGGCGCGACAGGTAGGCTGGCCAGTCGAGCCAGGGCGAGACCTGTTCGGCTTCGAGATGGATCAGGGGGCATTGCCGGATCGCCAGGCCCGGCGCGTCCGCGAGACTGCGTGCAAGCATGGGCGTGCACACTGGTACGACACGCTCAGGCATCAGCAGACGGGCATCCGGGCCAAACTCGCTGCCCGCCCCGAAAGCGACAGCGAGATCCGCATCCTCGCGCCAGTGATGACCGAGGCGCTGGCTTGCCACGATCTGCAAATCGATTTCCGGATGGTGCTGCCGAAAGGCATGCATGCGCGGAATGAGCCAGAGGCTTGAGAAGGCGTAATCTGTGGCGAGCCGCACGGTCGGCCTTCTGCGCGCCGCGCGCACACTGCGCTGCAGGGCATCTACCTCCGACACCGTTCTTTCCGCAATCGCGAGCAGCCGACGCCCTTCATCCGTATACCTGACACCCCTGTGCAGGCGATGCAGCAAGGGCTGACCAAACCGCTGCTCCAGAAGGCGGATCTGATAACTCACGGCCGGTTGGGTCAGGCCGAGGGCCTCTGCAGCGGCCGACAGGGAACCCTTTCGGTCGACCTCGACCAGCAATCGCATCCACCCGAGATCGACCAACGCCTCAGACATAAAAGGATTCTATGTGAAACATCAAAAATCTCCCGCTTCACAGGTCAATGGCGCATCTCTTGAATAAGAGTAACCAATATCACAACAAGAGGGAACCATCATGCGCAAGACACTCACGTCCAGCACACGCCTTTGCGGGCTCGCTGCTCTGGCAATGTTGTTGATCACGACCTCGGTGGCGGCCGCGGACGCCGACAGTTGCAAGGTCGTCCGATTGTCAGATCCTGGCTGGACCGACATCACTGCGACCAATGGTGTT
The DNA here is from genome assembly GCF_014237835.1 of Rhizobium sp. AQ_MP. Lineage (GTDB taxonomy): Bacteria > Pseudomonadota > Alphaproteobacteria > Rhizobiales > Rhizobiaceae > Allorhizobium. The sequence continues at coordinate 19,885 of NZ_JACJVI010000006.1, read as the reverse complement.
GCATCGGTCGTTCTCGACGCGCTCGGCTATGAGCCGGACGTCAAGACGCTGTCGGTTCCGATCGGCTACCAGTCGATGAAGAATGGCGAGATCGACGTCTTCCTTGGCAACTGGATGCCCGCACAGCAGGCCTTCATCGACGACCTGAACGGCGCCAAGGCCATCGAGGTGATGGAAAAGAACCTTGAAGGCGCAAAGTTCACACTCGCCGTGCCGACGGCAACGGCTGCGAAGGGCATCAAGGATTTCGCCGATCTCGGGAAGAACCCGGACGAGTTCGACAGCAAGATCTACGGCATCGAGCCGGGCGCACCCGCAAACGCCAATATCCAGAAGATGATCGATGCTGGCGAGTTCGGCCTTAAGGGCTGGGAACTGGTCGAATCCGGCGAGCAGGCCATGCTGGCGCAGGTTGAGCGGGCAACGAAGGAAGGCAAGGGCGTGGTCTTCCTCGCCTGGGCGCCGCATCCGATGAACGAGGCATTCGACCTCACCTATCTCTCCGGCGGCGACGCCTATTTCGGCCCCAATTTCGGTGGTGCGGAGGTCTACACGCTGGCACGCACCGGCTGGAGCGCAAGCTGCCCGAACGCCGCGACGCTGTTCAAGCAGATGACCTTCGACGTCTCGATGGAAAACGTGCTGATGGGCGAAATCCTTGGCGGAAAGGACTCGAAAGAAGCAGCATCCGCCTGGCTGAAGGCGAACCCTTCTGTGCTCGACACATGGCTCAAGGGCGTTACCACTCTCGACGGCCAGCCGGGCGACGCGGCGGTCAAGTCCTCCCTCGGTCTGTAAGGTCAAAGACCCGTGACATCACGCCCGAATATCCTGATCCTGATGGTGGATCAGTTCAACGGGACCTTCTTTCCGGATGGTCCCGCCGACTTCCTGCATGCCCCGCATCTGAAAGCTCTGGCGCAGCGCTCCGTGCGCTTCGCCAACACCTACACGGCAAGCCCACTTTGCGCGCCGGCGCGCGCCTCGTTCATGTCCGGACAGCTGCCGAGCCGAACCCGCGTTTACGACAATGCCGCAGAATTCGCCTCGGATATCCCGACATTTGCGCATCACCTGCGGGCCGCCGGCTACCAGACCAGCCTCTCCGGCAAGATGCATTTCGTCGGACCCGATCAGCTGCATGGTTTCGAGGAGCGGCTGACCACGGACATCTATCCCGCCGATTTCGGATGGACTCCTGACTACCGCAAGCCGGGCGAGCGCATCGACTGGTGGTATCACAATCTCGGCTCTGTCACCGGTGCAGGCGTCGCTGAGATCACCAACCAGATGGAGTACGACGATGAGGTGGCCTACAACGCCACGCGCCGGCTCTACGACCTCTCACGCGGCCATGACCAGCGCCCCTGGTGCATGACGGTCAGCTTCACCCATCCGCATGACCCTTATGTCGCGCGGCGGAAATACTGGGATCTCTACGAGGGCTGCGAGGCCCTTCAGCCCAGCGTGCCTGCGATCCCTTATGACGAACAGGACCCTCATTCGCGCCGGCTGATGGATGCCTGCGATCATGTCGCCTTCGACATCACCGACGAGAACGTCGCGCGGGCGCGTCAGGGCTATTTCGCCAACATCTCCTATGTCGACGACAAGATCGGCGACATCCTGGACGTGCTTCACCGCACGAGAATGGCCGACAACACCGTCATCCTTTTCGTCTCCGACCATGGCGACATGCTCGGCGAGCGCGGCCTCTGGTTCAAGATGAACTTCTTCGAGGGCTCGGCACGGGTTCCGATGATGATGGCGGTCCCGGGTATCGAGGGACGTCTGGTAACGACGCCAGTCTCGACGCTCGACGTCACGCCAACGCTGGCCGGCCTTGCCGGCATCGACATCACGACCATTCTCGACTGGACCGATGGCGAGGATCTGATGCCGCTTGCAACGGGAAGAGGTGGCCGCGGGATCGTACCGATGGAATATGCCGCCGAGGGCACGGTCAGCCCGATGGTCGGGCTGCGTGACGCCCGTTACAAGCTGACACTTTGCGAAGCGGATCCGCCGATCCTCACCGATCTCGAAGCCGACCCTTACGAGCTCACCAATCTCGCTGAGGACCCGGCTGCGGCCGAGATCTTCGAAGCACTCAGCAAGGAAGCCTCAAGACGATGGGATCTCTCGCGCTTCGATGCCGCGGTCCGCGAGAGCCAGGCACGTCGCCACATCGTTTACACGGCGCTTCGCAACGGCGCCTATTTCCCCTGGGATTACCAGCCGCTGCAGAAGGCGTCCGAGCGCTACATGCGCAACCACATGGACCTCAACATCCTCGAGGAAAGCCAGCGCTTTCCGCGTGGCGAGTGAAAACGGAAAAGGGCGGCCGAGATAATCGCGCCGCCCTTTTTTCATTCCAGCCCATTCATCGCCTCAGGCAATCAGGCCCTCAACGAAATCGAAGAGACCGTGGCGACGGTCGCGGCGCAGGCGCTCGGCCTTGACGATCGACTGCACGGCATCGAAAGCCGAGTTCAGGTCGTCGTTGACGATGACATAGTCATATTCGCGCCAATGGGCGATCTCGGCGCGGGAATTGTTGAGGCGGGTCTGGATCACCTCTTCGGTGTCTTCCGCGCGACGGTGCAGACGGGACTGCAGTTCGGCCATGGTCGGCGGCAGGATGAAGATCGAGACGACGTCGGCCGACATCTTTTCCTGCAGCTGCTGGGCGCCCTGCCAGTCGATGTCGAAGAGCATGTCGCGGCCCTCGCCCATTGCCGTTTCTACGGCTTCACGGGGCGTGCCGTAGTAATTGCCGTGGACCTCAGCCCATTCGAGCAACGAGTCGCTGTCGCGCAGGCGCTCGAATTCGCGCTGGGAGACGAAGTGGTAATGCACTCCCTCGATCTCGCTCTGGCGGCGCGGGCGCGTTGTGACGCTGACCGAAAGGCTGATGTGCTGGTCGCGGTCCATCAGCGTCCGGGCGATCGTCGATTTGCCCGCACCGGAGGGAGAGGAAATGACCAGCATCAGGCCGCGCCTTGCGATCTTGACGGATTGGGGGGCGGCAGCGGCCATGACTACTCCAGATTTTGAACCTGTTCGCGGAACTGGTCGATGACGACCTTCAATTCGATGCCGGCGGCCGTGACCGCGACAGAATTCGATTTGGAACAGATAGTATTTGATTCTCGGTTAAATTCCTGCGCCAGGAAATCGAGCTTGCGACCGACCGGGCCACCTGCTGCCAGCAGTTCGCGGGCGGCCGTGACATGCGCCTTCAGCCGGTCGATCTCTTCGCGCAGATCGGCCTTCGTGGCGATCAGGGCGATTTCCTGATGGAGCCGGTCACGATCGAGTCCGCTGGTCGTATCCATCAGACTGGCAAGCTGGGCCTCCAGCCGTCGGGCAATCTCTTCGGGCGAGCGAGACGGGTCTGCCTCGATCTGCAAGGCGAGCTCCTCGATCTTGCCGATATGCTCCTCGAGGATACGGCGCAGGGCGCCACCCTCGATCGTGCGCATCTCGGCGAGCGCGAGAATGGCGCGCTCAAGACCAGCGAGAATGTCGGCGTCACGGGAGGCAATGGCATCGGCATCGTCGGTCGCCTCGCGCATGTCGACGAGCCCCCGGATTGACAGCAGCGTATCGAGGCGAAGGGGTGCCGGATCGAGAATCTCGGGGCCCAGTTCATCGCGCAGCGCCAGAACCGCAGCCAGGGCATCGCGGTTGAGGACCGCCTCGACGCGGTTTTCACTGACCGTAACGCTCAGGCCGATCTGCAGATTGCCGCGCGTCAGCCGTTCGCCGGCGAGCCGGCGGATATCGGTTTCCAGCGCCTCGTGACCCTGCGGCAGGCGGGTGCGCAGATCGAGCCCCTTGCCGTTGACCGAACGCAGTTCCCAGGCCCAGCGGTAACGACCGGACGAGCCCTCGACCCGGGCAAAGCCCGTCATGGATTGCAGTGTCATATCCCTGCCCCTCGCCAGTCTCAGTTGTTGGCCGTCGGATCGGCTTCCGGCTCGACATCCAACGTTGCCGGCGTCTGCTGGGCGCGTTCAGCCTCGATCTTACGCCAGCGGCGCACATTGGCGTTGTGCTCCTGCAAGGTGGCCGCAAACGCATGGCCACCGGTGCCGTCGGCGACGAAATAGAGGTCTTCCGTCTTCCACGGATGTGCGACAGCCTCGAGGGCGGCCCGGCCCGGATTGGCGATCGGTCCAGGCGGCAGTCCCTTGATCACGTAGGTGTTGTAGGGCGTTTCCTTCTTGATGTCCGATTGGAAGATCGGACGGTCGGCCGGTTTGCCGTCGCCGCCGAAGAGACCGTAGATGATGGTTGGGTCGGACTGCAGGCGCATGCCCTTGTTCAGACGGTTGATGAAGACGGAGGCGACATGGGCGCGCTCGTCGTCCTTGCCGGTTTCCTTCTCGACGATCGATGCCAGCGTGACGAATTCTTCCTTCGTCTTGACCGGGAGATCCGGATCACGCTTCTCCCAGATCTGGTCGATCAGGCGCTCCTGGGCGGCGCGCATCTGGGCGACGATCTCGGCGCGGTTGGTCCCACGGGTAAACTTGTAAGTGTCAGGGCGCAGGCTGCCTTCGGGCGGCAATTCGGCGGGCAGGTCACCTTCGAGCACGGGATCGTTGGCGAGACGCTGGAATATCTGCTTGACCGTCAGGCCTTCCGGCAGCGACACCGAGTAGAGGATCGACTTGCCGGATTCCAGCAGCGCCGTGATGTCCTTCATAGAAGCGCCGGCCTTGATCTCGTATTCGCCCGCCTTCAAAGTCTGACCTTCCTGGAGATAGGTGGTGGTCACGTAGCGGTAGATGCGTGCATCCGACACGATGCCATTGCGCTCGAGATTGTTGGCGATCTCGGCGAGGCCAGCGCCGCTGCGCACGACGAAATTGGTGTTTGCGGCCAGAGGACCCGGCTTCTGGTAGGCGTCCATCACATAAAAGAAGCCGGCCACAGCGACGACGCTGACGAAGACCACCATGGTCATCAGGAAATTCAGGAAAATGACCAGCTGGCTTCGCGCCTTGCGCGAACGGCGCGGCGGCTGCGGCACTCGTTCGGGACGCAGCGCCTCGTTGGGCGATTTCGGAATGAAGGGTCCCTTGCCCGGCTGGCTATCGGCATCGCGGCCGAAGGAGACACCGTTGTTCTGGCTACCGCCGTTCTGGCTGTTGTCGGTCACCGGCAATCCTTCTTTGTTTCGCACTCGCGGCTGTTTCATCCAGCAATGCGGCAAAAATCCGGGTCATCGTCCGGCACAGATGCGCCGGGCGTTGGGAAGATTTCTACCCGCAGACAGTGGCGGCGGGCAAGAGCAGTCCGCCGTCATTCCGTGCAATCGAGGGCGGCCGGAGCAATGCCCCTCCGCCCGACCCGATCAGGCCTCGTAGCGCTTCAGCACCAGCGAGGCGTTGGTGCCGCCGAAGCCGAAGGAATTCGACAGGGCGACATTGATCTCGCGCTTGCGCGCCTTGTGCGGCACGAGGTCGATCTTGGTCTCGACATCGGGATTGTCGAGGTTGAGCGTCGGCGGCGCGATGTTGTCGCGGATGGCGAGCGTCGAGAAGATCGCCTCGACGGCACCGGCGGCGCCGAGCAGATGCCCGATCGCCGACTTGGTCGACGACATCGAGACGTTTTCGGCGTGGTCGCCGAGCAGTCGCTCCACGGCGCCGAGTTCGATCGTGTCGGCCATGGTCGAGGTGCCATGGGCGTTGATGTAGTCGATGTCGGACGGCTTCAGGCCGGCGCGCTTCAGCGCCATGGTCATGCAGCGGAAGGCGCCGTCCCCATCTTCCGAGGGAGCGGTGATATGGAAGGCGTCGCCCGACAGACCGTAGCCGACGACTTCGGCATAGATTTTGGCACCGCGTGCCTTGGCGTGTTCCAGTTCTTCGAGAACCACGATGCCGGCGCCCTCACCCATAACGAAACCGTCACGGTCCTTGTCATAGGGGCGCGAGGCGGCGGTCGGATCGTCGTTGCGGGCTGTCGACAGCGCCTTGCAGGCAGCGAAACCGGCCAGCGAAATGCGGCTGATCGGCGATTCCGTGCCGCCGGCGACCATCACGTCGGCATCGCCAAGAGCGACGAGACGGGCTGCATCACCAATGGCATGGGCGCCGGTCGAGCAGGCGGTCACGACGGAATGGTTCGGACCGCGCAGCTTGTGGCGGATCGACACCTGGCCGGAAGCGAGGTTGATCAGGCGACCAGGGATGAAGAAGGGCGACAGGCGGCGCGGGCCCTTGTCGCGCAGGATGTGGCCTGCTTCGACAATGCCTTCGATACCGCCGATTCCGGAGCCGATCAGCACGCCGGTGGCGCATTGCTCGTCATCCGTCTTCGGCTCCCAGCCGGCATCCTTCAGCGCCATATCGGCCGCTGCGACCGCGTAGATGATGAAGTGATCGACCTTGCGCTGCTCCTTGAGCTCCATCCAGTCATCCGGATTCCAGGCGCCTTCACCTTCGGTCGGGATACGGCAGGCGATCTTGGCCGGCAGGTCCTCGACCTCGAATTCCGTGACCAGGCGAGCGCCGCTCTGGCTGGCGAGAAGCCGCTGCCAGGTCAGTTCCGTACCCACTCCCAGAGGCGATACCATGCCGGTACCGGTGATGACGACACGTCTCATCGTGCGAAGCCCACCCCAAATTCGTTGACCGAAGTCACTGTAAACAAAGGTCCAGATACAACAAGGCCCGCTCATCGCGGGCCCAAGCGGACAGGACGGGCTCGCACCCGCCTTCCGCAGCAGTCTGATCGATCAGGCCTGGGCCTTCTCGATGAACTTTACGGCGTCGCCGACCGTCAGGATCGAGTCCGCTGCATCGTCCGGGATCTCGACGCCGAATTCTTCTTCGAAGGCCATGACGAGTTCGACGGTGTCGAGCGAGTCAGCGCCCAGATCGTCGATGAAGCTCGCGCCTTCGACGACCTTTTCAGCGTCAACGCCGAGATGATCAACTACAATTTTCTTCACGCGTTCTGCGATATCGCTCATGTCGGTATCCTCGACCTTCTAAAATTCAGAGGGAGCCGTAATGGCTACCCTGCCCTGCATTCAGCCGGTGACGCTTTCGTCCCCACCAGCAAACCCTTCGGCCCTGACCCAGAGCGGTTTATGCAAACAAAAGCATAAACTTCGGCTCATGAGACGGAGCGACTGCTCACAGTCATGGAGCGCTTAACACGGTTTAAGCGCGCCGCAAAGCCAGAAATTCGCCCCTTCGCCTCGGTCAACATCCTATTGCGCAAGGGCTCTTTCCGGCAATTCGGTCAGATCATCGCCATGCCGCCATTCACGTGCAGCGTCTGGCCGGTCATGTAGGCGGCTTCGTTGGAGGCGAGGTAGACGACGGCGGAGGCAACTTCGGCACCGGTGCCCATGCGCTTCATGGGGATGGCCCCCATGATCGCTTCCTTCTGCTTGTCGTTCAGCTTGCCGGTCATGGCGCTCTCGATAAAGCCCGGAGCGACGCAGTTGACGGTCACGTTGCGGGTGGCGATTTCCTGGCCGAGCGACTTGGTAAAGCCGATCATGCCGGCCTTGGAGGCGCAGTAGTTGGCCTGGCCCGGATTGCCGGTGACGCCGACGACAGAGGTGATGTTGATGATGCGGCCAAAGCGGCGACGCATCATCGGATGGGTCAGCTCGCGGGTCAGGCGGAAGACGGCGGTGAGATTGACTTCCAGAACCGCATCCCAGTCGGCATCGGACATGCGGACGAACAGGCCGTCCTTGGTGATGCCGGCATTGTTGACGAGGATGTCGACGCCTTCGAGTTCAGCTTCGGCCTTTTCGCCCAGTGCCTTCACTTCATCTCGGTCCGAAAGGTTGGCCGGGAAGATCTTGACGCGGTCACCGAGTTCGGCGGCCAGCGCCTCCAGCTTTTCGACACGGGTGCCATGCAGGCCGACGATCGCGCCCTGGGCATGCAGCTGGCGAGCGATTTCTTCGCCGATGCCGCCTGTGGCGCCGGTCACGAGAGCCTTGCGGCCGGTCAGATCGAACATGATCGTTTTCCTTGTTGTTCGTTGAGGCGATCAGCCGTGAGTGCGGCAAGAGCCGCGTCGATATCGGCCGGGCCATTCACGGCGACGCCGTTGATGTTCTTGTCGATGCGGCGGGCGAGACCCGTCAGAACCTTGCCTGAGCCGATCTCATAGAGCGTCGTCACGCCATTGGCGCCGAACCATTCGACCGTTTCGCGCCAGCGCACCTGGCCGGTGACCTGCTCGACGAGCAGATCGGCGATTTCGGTCGCTGAGGTCACGGGAGCGGCGCGCACATTGGCGATGAGGGGCACGATGGGGTCTTTCTTTTCGACCTTGGAAAGGGCCTCGCGCATGGCATCGGCCGCCGGGCCCATCAGAGCCGAATGGAAGGGTGCAGACACCGGCAGCATGATGGCGCGCTTGGCGCCCTTTTCGGTGGCAAGAGCTGCCGCCTTTTCCACCGCAGCCTTGCCGCCCGAGATGACCAGCTGACCGCCGCCATTGTCGTTGGCGATCTGGCAGGGACCGGCTGCGGAAGCTTCCGCGCAGATCGCCTGCACATCACCGTGCTCCAGGCCGATGATGGCAGCCATGGCGCCCTCACCTACGGGAACGGCCGCCTGCATGGCGTTGCCGCGAATGCGCAGAAGGCGTGCGGTATCGGCGATCGAGAAGGTTCCGGCAGCGCAGAGGGCGGAATACTCGCCGAGCGAGTGACCAGCGACGTATGCGATCTTGGACTTGAGATCCAGGCCCTTGGCTTCAAGCACACGAATGACGGCCATGGAGACAGCCATCAGCGCCGGCTGGGCATTGGCGGTCAGCGTCAGCGTCTCTTCCGGACCATTCCACATGATGTCGGACAGTTTCTGGCCGAGCGCTTCGTCAACTTCTGCGAAAACGGCACGGGCTTCTGCAAAATTGTCGGCAAGGTCCTTGCCCATCCCGACGGCCTGACTGCCCTGGCCCGGGAAGGTGAATGCGACTGACATGGGCGTTTCTCCCTTGGTTTTTCCCTGTCAATTCACAGATGGGCCTTGTAAGTCAAGCCTTGCACCCCGGTGACGCCCCCTCGAACCGTCACTTCGACCGGGCTGTTCCACAGCTATCGGCATCTTGCGGTACATCAATTTCTGCCTAAATTGTCTCGCACCGCCCTCCGCCTCCGCAGGCAATTTTCTCGACATCAGAGGCTTTCCCATGAAGATGAACCGGCTCGGCCGCACCGATATCCTTGTTTCCGAAATCTGCCTGGGCACGATGACCTGGGGCTCCCAGAACACGCGCGAGGAAGCCTATGCGCAGATGGACCACGCGCTTGACCAGGGTGTGAACTTCTTCGATACGGCCGAGCTTTATCCGACAACGCCGCTGTCTGCGGAAACATACGCCGATACCGAGCGCCTCATCGGCGACTGGTTCGAGAAAACCGGCAATCGCGAGAAGGTGGTACTGGCAACCAAGGTCGCGGGCCCGGGTCGTCCCTATATCCGCGATGGCAAGCCGATCACCGGTGCCGTCGTCAAGGAAGCGCTCGATGCCAGCCTGAAGCGGCTGAAAACCGACTATGTCGATCTCTATCAGATCCACTGGCCGAACCGCGGGCATTTCCATTTCCGCGGCGCGTGGAACTACAACCCTTTCAAGCAGGACAAGGCCAAAGCAGCATCGGACATCGCTGAAATTCTCGACGCCCTCGGTGACTGCGTGAAGGCCGGCAAACTGAGAGCCGTCGGCCTCTCCAACGAAACCGCCTGGGGCACGCAGAAATATCTGACGCTTGCCGAAGCCAAGGGGCTTCCCCGTATCGCGACGATCCAGAACGAATACAATCTGCTCTATCGGCACTACGATCTCGACCTTGCCGAACTTTCGCACCATGAAGATGTCGGCCTACTCGCCTATTCGCCGCTGGCCGGCGGCATCCTCTCGGGCAAATATCTCGACGGCAAGAAGCCCGCCGGGTCACGCGGTTCGATCAACGGCGACATCGGCGGTCGTCTTGTCCCGCATCAGGAATCCGCGACGCGCGCCTATGTCGAGCTTGCGGCCAAACACGGACTGGATCCCTCCGCCATGGCGATCGCCTTCTGCCTGACACGTGCGTTTATGGCTTCGGTGATCATCGGCGCCACCACGATGGAGCAGTTGAAGATCAATATCAGCGGCTCCGATCTCAAGCTTGCAGATGAGGTGCTGCAGGAGATTGCGAAGATCCACCGCGTCTATCCGATGCCCATCTAAGCAGCGGCATTATCTCCGGCCGTTCGACCAACAAAAACGTGAATGGCCGTGACCTGTACATCGCTGCAGTGCATCACCACTTGCGACGGCGATCGAAGACTGGCCTTGCTGCCGAAAACCTGGGGGATTGAATTGGATTACTTGTTGGTTGCCGGCGGGTTGGTCGGACTGTACTTCGGGGCGGAATGGCTGTTGCGCGGCTCCATCGCACTCGCCCAGAAGCTCGCCATTCCGACGCTGATCGTGTCTCTCGTGATCGTTGGCTTCGGCACATCCATGCCGGAATTGCTGGTGTCCGTGCGCGCGGCGATTAGCGGCTCTTCTGACATTGCACTCGGCAATGTCGTTGGATCGAACACTGCCAACATCCTGCTCATCATCGGCGCCTGTGCGATGATCTTGCCCATTACCCACTGGGACAAAGGGGTTAAGCGTGACAGCTATGTCATGGTGGCCGCAGCGATCCTGCTCCTCGGGCTGACGCAGTTTGCGGCCATCGGACGGCTGGCCGGATTTGTGATGGTCGCTGTTCTTCTGGCCTATGTGGCCTATGCCTATTTCAACAGCAAGGGCACCGTCGAGGACGTTGCAGAAGAAGAAGTCAAACATGAGACGCTCGGAAGCGGTTTCATGGCGCTGCTCATCCTGGGCGGCCTGGTGACCCTCTTCGTCGGCGCCGAGCTTCTGGTCCGCGGAGCAACCAACCTCGCCCGCGATTTCGGCGTATCAGAAGCCGTCATCGGCCTGACCGTCGTGGCCGTTGGCACCTCGCTGCCGGAACTGGCAACCGGCATCATGTCAGCGGTGCGCAAGCATTCCGATATCATGTATCATGATCGGGAATATCGTCGGATCGAACATCTTCAACATCCTGTTCATCCTCGGCGTGACGTCCGTCATCCAGCCCATTGCGGTCGCACCACGGTTCGGCAGCTTTGACGTGCCCGTCATGCTCGGTGTGACGATCGGCTTCGCCTTCCTGCTTCTGTCGCATCTCGGAGTTCGCAGGCTCACCGCTGGAGCCATGCTGGTGGCCTATGTGGGCTACACCTCGGCGCTGGTACAAATCTGAGGCAGCGAAGTATTTTCCGACCCCGCACCTGGGCCGCCGGCAGAAAATGCCGTGCGGCCCTTGCTTTTATGGCCAAGAGGGGTATAAGCGCGCCGTTCACAACACCCGGTCCTCTGGCTGGTGGCTGAACGGAGGGCTGGCAGGCTCGCAAGGTCTGCAGCAGGAACTATTAAGGGTTTCCGGTCTCCCGTGTCTCCGCTCTCGACCGTCTCGAACACACTACTTTTCTTGCCGCGGCTTGCCGCACAGGAGCAGTCTGTGAGGCTTAGCGCCGGATCCGGGTGACGACAACCGCAAGAAAAGGCAAAGCTTACATGGCTCTTTACGAACACGTATTCCTTGCCCGGCAGGATATGTCCGCTCAGCAGGTTGATGCCCTCGTCGAACAGTACAAGGGTGTCATCGAAGCTAACGGCGGCAAGGTCGGGCGCATCGAAAACTGGGGCCTCAAGTCCCTCACGTACCGCATCAAGAAGAACCGCAAGGCTCACTACGCTCTCATGGACATCGACGCTCCGGCGGCTGCCGTCCATGAAATGGAGCGCCAGATGCGCATCAACGAAGACGTTCTTCGTTACATGACCATCGCTGTCGAAGCCCATGAAGAGGGCCCGTCCGCGATGATGCAGAAGCGCGACCGTGACGACCGTCCGCGCCGCGAAGGCGACGATCGTGGCCCGCGCCGCGACTTCGGCGATCGTGGTCCGCGTCCGGACCGTGGCCCCCGTGAAGGTGGCTTCGAGCGCCGTCCGCGCGAAGACCGCGCTTAATCTCGAGCAATAGGAGAAAACACAATGGCTGATGCATCCTCTGCTCCGGCACGCCGCCCGTTCCATCGTCGTCGCAAGACCTGCCCCTTCTCGGGCGCGAACGCACCGAAGATCGACTACAAGGACGTCCGTCTCCTGCAGCGCTACATTTCCGAGCGCGGCAAGATCGTTCCGTCCCGTATCACTGCAGTTTCGCAGAAGAAGCAGCGTGAGCTGGCCCAGGCCATCAAGCGCGCCCGCTTCCTCGGCCTCCTGCCGTACGTCGTCGCCTGATCTGATCTGAAGCCTGCCGGCTCCTGTCGGCGGGCTTCATCCCTTCCGCGTTGGGCGCGGATCGGAACCGACTGCCCGATGGCGCGCTGCCGCGACGTCAGGCGAAATCCCATGTTGGGGATGCTTTTTGCGCAATCGCTTGAGGCCCCTCCCCTAACTGCTTGAACCAGCAGGACAGCGACGTGCAAAAACTGGATGTCAAATTGCTGACCACCGGCTTCGTTGCCGGTCTTACTGCCGCCCTGTTGGTCATGGGCGCTGCGGCACAGCCATCGCTTGCCTCGCTTCTTTACGCAGCCTCCGCCCTGCCTGTGCTGATCGTCGGCCTCGGCTGGGGCAATGTCGCATCCATCACCGCCATCGTCACCGCAGCGCTGCTCGGCACCATCAGCGTCTCGCCGATGTTCGCCTTCGGCATGTCGATCTTCACGCTGGCGCCTGCCGGCTGGCTGGCGCACCTGTCGAGCCTGGCGCGTCCGGCTTCCGAGATCGGCGGTCCGGACCACCTGATGGCCTGGTACCCGCTGTCGGACATCATCCTGCAGCTCTGCAGCTTCGTGACGATCGCCGTCGTCGTGCTCGGTGTCATCATCGGCTTCGGACCGGAGTTCACCGGCCAGTTGGTGGATGCCATGGTGCAGGCGATGAGCACGCAGGATCCGGCCATGCTGCCGGATGCGGTTGCCCTTGAACAGTTGAAGCGGACCATGGTCATCCTGCTGCCGATGATCCAGGGCGGCACCTGGGTGCTGCTTCTGACGATGATGTATTACATCGCCGTGCGGATCGTGACGGCATCAGGGCGCAACAAGCGTCCGCGCGAGGATTTCCCCTCGGCGCTTCGGATGAACCGCAACACGGTCTTCATCTTTCTCGCCGGCATTATCGCCTGCTTTATCGGTGGTGTGCCGGCGATGATCGGCGCCACCGTCTGCGGGACCTTCGGCGCCGGCTTCCTGATGGCAGGCTTTGCCTCCATGCATCACAAGACGCGCGGCAAGGACTGGCGCCTGCCGGCCCTGGTGCTCGCCTATCTCTCTTCGATCATGCTCTTGCCGCTCATGATCCCCCTCATCATCGGCCTCTCCGATACCCGGCGGACCGTTGCCCTCACGCCGGCCCGCAAGGCCGACACCGAAAACTCCGAAACTGACTGAAAACTGAAAGGAACACGACAATGCAGGTCATTCTCCTCGAACGCATCGCCAAGCTCGGCCAGATGGGCGAAACCGTAAAGGTTCGCGACGGCTTCGCCCGTAACTACCTGCTGCCGCAGGGCAAGGCGCTGCGCGCCAACGAAGCCAACAAGAAGCGTTTCGAAGCCGAGCGCGCTACACTCGAGGCCCGCAACCTCGAGCGCAAGTCGGAAGCCCAGAAGGTCGCCGACGCTCTCGCCGGCAAGTCCTTCCTCGTCGTCCGTTCGGCTGGCGAAACCGGCCAGCTCTACGGTTCGGTCGCCGCCCGTGACGTCGTCGAGATCCTGGCTGCCGAAGGCTTCAACATCGGCCGCAACCAGGTCGAGCTGAACACCCCGATCAAGTCGATCGGCCTCCACCAGGTCACGCTGCACCTGCATTCGGAAGTCGAGCTGACCGTCGAGCTCAACGTTGCCCGTTCGGCCGAAGAAGCCGAGCGCCAGGCCAAGGGCGAGAGCCTGACCTCGGCCGACGCCATCTACGGCGTTGACGAAGATGCGCTGCGTCCGGAAGACTTCTTCGATCCGGAAGCCGACCTCGACGGCGACGAAGACCGCTAAGCGCTTTTGCACCTTCGGGTGTGACAGTCACGGAAAGCCCGGCCTTGCATCCGCAAAGCCGGGCTTTTTCATTGTCCTACAGTGTCTCCCTCAGGCGGGACCGACGCTCTTGTCGATGCGTACGGTGACCGACATGCCGGGGGTCAGAAGCGATGCGGCCTCCGTGGTGTCGTCGACGGCGATGCGCACCCCCATACGCTGGGCGATCTTGACGAAATTCCCGCTCGCATTGTCAGCCTTGATGACCGAGAACTCGGAGCCGGTCGCGGGCGAAAAGCGCTCCACCCTGCCCTTCAGGACCTTGCGGTCCAGCGCATCGACACGGATCTCGACGGGCTGGCCGACGGTCATGCCGGCGAGCTGGGTCTCCTTGAAGTTGGCGATGATCCAGACGTCCTTCGGCACGACTGCCATGAGCTGGGTGCCGGCCGCCACATATTGGCCGACGCGGACACCGACCTCGCCGAGCTTTCCATCGCGCGGAGCCCGGATCTCGGTGTTGGAGAGATCGATCTTCGCGAGCTCGACTGCCGCCTGAGCGTTGGCGACGGCCGCCTCAAGGGAGTTGCGGTTGACGATGATCGTCTGCAGGTCCTGGCGGGAAACCTCGACGGCGGCCTTCGCCTGGGCCATTGCTGCCCGGGCCCGGTCCCGAGCAGCATGGGCCTGTTCCTGGGCACTGGTGGCAACGACGCCGCTGCGGATCAGGCTGTCCTGGCGGTTGGACTGGCTCTCGGCCTGCTCAAGGTCCGCATTTACCGAATCGACGGCAGCCTCGCTGGAGGCGATACGGGCTTGGGCTGCCGTCTCCTGCTGGCGGGAATTGTCGAGGGCCGCCCTCTGGGTCGCAAGAGCGGCTTCGGCCTGGGCAAGCTTCTGGCGATAAATGCGGTCATCGATACGCGCGAGGAGCTGGCCCTTCTCCACCGACTGGTAATCCTGGACCGGCACGTCGACCACATAGCCGCTGACCTGCGGGCTCAGGGTCGTGACATAGCCCCGGACATAGGCGTTGTCGGTCATTTCGATGGAGCTGGTGAAGGGTGGCAGGCGCCAGGCGTAGAGCACCAGAGAGGTGCCGATTAGAGCGCCGAGGATGATCAGGATGGTGGCGGGGGTCAGGAATTTCTTCAACATGGCGGTACACTCTTTCGAACGTCAGGATTGGAGGGCTTGCCCGGCCGGGGCGGCACGCAGATTGCGCAGGCCCTTCCAGGCGAGGTGGACGAGGAGCACGGCGAGCGCTGCGGTCGTCACGAGTGAAATCAGCAGGAAGGTATCGGTGTAGGCGAGGACATAGGCCTCGCGGGTCACCTGCTGTGACAACAGCGTGAGCCCTTCTGCCTTGAGGATGCTCGGGTCGCTGATGACCTTGCCGTAGGCGCCAGCCAACTGGCTGACTCGCTGGGCGACTTCGGGCCGCGTCAGAAGGATGCTCTCGACCAGATGGCTCGAATGGAACTTCTCGCGAATGGTGACGAAGGTGGCGAGGAACGAGGTCGTCAAAAGGGCTCCGGTGATCTGGGTGAAGAGAAAGATCACGATGAAGTTGACGATGTAGGTCGGCCCCTTCTGCAAGGCTGCCATAAAGCCCTTGGCCATGACGGGAGGCAGGAACATCGCCGCCCCAAAGGCGATCATGCTCTGGCTGAGATAGAACTGCTCGGGGCGCGTCAGGCTGGTGGCCTGGCTGTCGAGATAGGCACCTGCAGCGATCAGCACCAAGGCGATGACATGCGCTGCGGCCACGAACCTCGAGGACATCAGGACCATGCAGAACAGCCCGCCAGCAACCGAAGCCACAAGAACGAAGCCCCAGAGCGCGAACTGCTGGTCGTTGAGCAGCCCGATCTGCTGGAAGAAGCTGACGGCGGTCGATGACTGCTCGGACGACACGGCGCGAAAGACCAGGAGCACGGCAGCCATGTGCAGATTGTCGCGCGAGAAGATCCAGCGAAAGTCGAGCATCGGATTGGTCCGGTGCGCTTCGATCAAGGCGGTTGCTGCGAGGAAAAGGATCGATGCCGCGAGCAAGGCGCCGAGCCACCAGGTCTCGAACCACCAGTATAGACGACCAAGCGTCAGGAAGACGGCAAGGCAGCCGATGCCTGCGGCCAGCAGCAGATAGGAAAGGATGTCGATGCGCTCGATCACCTTGGCGCGCGGCGGCGGGGTGAGCGGCAGGGCAAAGATGATGGCCATGGAGACGAGCGCCAGACCAACCTCCAGCGAATAGAGCGCCTGCCAGCCCTCGACCTCAAGCAGGCTCGGCGAGATCATCCGCGCCAGCGGGGCCGCCAACAGTGTGCCCATGAGGGCAATGCTCAGCCCATGGGTGAGCTTGCGCTGCAGCGGAAACGCCTCCAGCACATACATGAATCCGAGCGTCGAGATCGGGGCTGCGGCACAGCCGCTGATGAAGCGGACGACAAGGGCGGACTGCAGGTCGTTGACGAAGAGATTGAGCGCCGAGGCCACCACGAAGAGCAGGATGCTCCACTCCGCAAAGGGGCGAAGGCCATACTGGGTGCGCACCTTGAAGAGCGCGATCGACAGCGTGGCATAGGGCGCCATATAGGCGGCCGAAAGCCAGGCGGCCTCGACGGCGGTCGCCGAGAACTCGCCCTGCAACTGATAGAGATTGGCGTTGACGATATTCATGCCCAGTCCCTGGGTGATGAACAGCAGGAGGCCGGAAGCAATGTAGATGGCTCCCAGCCCCAGCGGCTTGGCCGGCGGCATGGCCAGAGCGGCCGCGTCGGCAGCAGGTGGCGGCGCAGGCGCTCTGGCCTCGTCTGCCGGAACGAGCGTAGCGGCCTTCATGACGGAGCTCATGTCCGCACCTTTTCCTGGTCGAGACGCTGGAGGTTGCGGGTCAGCCGCCGGACGACCGACAGGGCGATCTCCAGGTCGCCTTGCGTGATTTCGGCCGCGATTTCTTCGCGCAAGCCAGCAGCAAGAACATACATCCTGTCGAAGGCCACCTTGCCTGCTTCGGTCATGGCGATCCGCTTGGCCCGACGGTCGTTCGGGTCTTCAGTGCGCACGATCAGCTTCTGGCCCGCCATGCCATCGAGAACCCTGACCAGCGTCGGCGTCTCGATTTCGAGTTCTTCGGCCAGTTCCTTCTGGGTCAGCGGACCGCGGCGAGCGATGGCAAAGAGCGCACGAGCCCGAGCAAGGGTCAGCCCCTCCTCGCGCACGGCTGCGTCAAAGAAGGCCCGGAGCTTTCGGTTGAAAGCCGACATTTCGTCGAAAAGCTGTTCGTTCTGGGACTGCCGCGACATCCGCAACGCCTCCTAATAATTAGGTTGCTATCTATATTGTCCCTATTTAATCGCTGGAGTGCGGTATTCAAGCGTGTTTGTGCCATGGCAGCCATGCAATATCGGAATGGAGCGGACCCGCAGCCGGACACTTCAGTCCGTTTCATGCAGTCCATCCCGCCTTTCGCGGACCATCGCGACCGGGTTTTTCGCGCATACCGACCTTACAGTCTGCTAGAATGTGCGTTCCCGAGGCCGATTCGTTGAATGTCACAGTCAACCGAAAAGATCCGAAACCTCGGCTTTTTCTGAAGTCGCGATGAGGCGCCTGTGAATCAATGTGGGTTGCTGCGCGAGCCATTTCGCCGCCTCACGTTCTCGCTATGGTGCAGCCACCGCCGACACATGGATTGGATGCGAACGAATGAACGATGCTGCGCGCAAACTGAGCCCGGTCCAGCCGACTGAGCCGCTCTACCGGGAGGCTCCGAACAACATCGAAGCCGAACAGGCTTTGCTCGGCGCCATCCTCGTCAACAACGATGCCTTCTATCGCGTTTCGGACTTCCTGAAGCCCGACCATCTCTATGAGCCGCTACATCGGAAGATCTTCGAGGTTGCCTCCGAAATCATCCGCATGGGCAAGACGGCGAACCCGGTCACCATCAAGACCTTCCTGCCGGCCGACCAGAAGGTCGGCGACCTGACGGTCGCGCAATATCTCGCGCGCCTGGCCTCCGAAGCGGTCACCATCATCAATGCGGAAGACTATGGTCGCGCTATCTATGACCTGGCGCTACGCCGCTCGCTGATCCAGATCGGCGAGGACGTCGTCAACATCGCCTATGACGCGCCGCTCGACATGCCGCCGCAGGCGCAGATCGAAGACACCGAGCGCCGCCTCTTTGCTCTGGCCGAAAACGGCCGCTACGATGGGGGTTTCCAGTCCTTCTCGGACGCGGTGGCGCAGGCCGTCGACATGGCGGGGGCTGCCTTCGAGCGCGACGGCAACCTCTCGGGCATTTCGACCGGCATCATGTCGCTCGATGCCAAGATGGGCGGATTGCAGCGCTCCGACTTGATCGTGCTTGCGGGACGTCCGGGTATGGGCAAGACCTCGCTTGCCACCAACATCGCCTGGAACATCGCAGCCGCCTACGAACCGGAAGTGCTGCCGGATGGCTCCTTCAAGGCGAAGAACGGCGGCGTCGTCGGCTTCTACTCGCTCGAAATGTCAGCCGAACAGCTCGCCACCCGTATCATGTCGGAGCAGACGGAAGTCTCGTCGTCGAAGATCCGCCGCGGTGACATCACCGAGCACGAATTCGAAAAGCTCGTGGGCTTTTCCCAGACCATGCAGAAGGTGCCGCTGTTCATCGACCAGACCGGTGGTATCTCGATCGCCCAGCTGGCTGCGCGTGCCCGTCGCCTGAAGCGCCAGCGCGGTCTCGACTTCCTCGTCGTGGACTATATCCAGCTGATGACCGGCGCCGGCAAGGCGGGCGAAAACCGCGTGCAGGAAATCACCCAGATCACCACGGGTCTGAAGTCGCTCGGCAAGGAGTTGAACGTTCCGATCGTTGCCCTTTCGCAGCTCTCGCGTCAGGTCGAAAGCCGCGAAGACAAGCGTCCGCAGCTCTCCGACCTTCGTGAATCGGGTTCGATCGAGCAGGACGCCGACGTGGTGCTCTTCGTGTTCCGCGAGGAATACTACGTCAAGAACCTGGAGCCCCGTGACCCCGCCGATCCAAAGTATCCGGAATGGGAAGCGCATATGGACAAGGTCAAGGGAACGGCCGATGTCATCATTGCCAAGCAGCGTCACGGACCGACGGGTACCGTGAAGCTCGCCTTCCAGTCGGAATTCACCCGCTTTGCGGATCTGGCCGATCCGACCTTCATTCAATACGAAGAACCGTGAGATCGAAGGGCGCCGGAGTGGCGCTCTTTTTTTTGACGACTAGAGACCGGCGGCTCTCAAGGCGGCAACGGTGACGACGCCGGCGGCAGCGGCCGGCAGAAGCGGCAGGCGGTTTGCCGCCAGTGCAACAACCGCGCAGCCCGCCGTTTCGGCCCACCCCGTGGCAAAGGCCGTCGGCGTTACCACGGCCATCAGCACCGAGGGCGGGATGGCGGCGAGGATGTCTTCTGCCCTGGGCGACAGCCGAAGGAGGCGCCCGACCAGCAAGCCCGTCTGGCGGGTGGTGATGGTGGCGGCCGCCATGGCGAGGATCGCAAGCAGCGTGTTCAAGTCTACGGTCATGCTCTCTCCCCCTTGGCGAGCGAGCTCAAGGCCGCGACGGCGACGCCGCCGAGTGCTCCGGCGAGGATGTACCAGACACCCGGCACAAGCTGGTGGACGAGCAATGCACTTGAACCGCTGCCGATGAGGATCAGTCCCGTACGCGGCCCACGCCAGAAGCCTGCAATGAGGATGACGATGACCTTGCCCCGCTGAACTAATCCATTTTGAAGTAAGCTCTGGCCCATCGAGAGGACCAGAGAATGAAGCGCAACC
>NZ_JACJVI010000059.1 GCF_014237835.1 Rhizobium sp. AQ_MP | reverse complement strand
TTCGAGCCGCTTCAGGGCGTCGACCAGACGCTCCGCCACGGGCTTGTTACCGACAATGCCGACGATGCCGCACATGAGATTCTCCGTTTCCAGTTACCACGCGGCTTTCCTAGCGGTTCCATCGCAATAGGCAATTGTGCGTGAGGTCAAACACCGGCTTTATTCCCAAATTGTACGGTACCTCAGTGGCCGTGCCCCTTCATTCTTGTGATGGGCTTTCCCCATCCCTGACCACTACGGTAACTGCGCCAACATGATGAATATCAGGGTAAATTCTGTTGAGACGCAATAATTCGTTGTCATTCTATAATGCCTCCGCTCGTTCATATGCTGGACGTCAGCGTATTTGTGAGGCTGCCGTTCGCATTCTTTTCCCTTGCGTTCCGCGAGTCGATGCAAATGTCATGGTCTGGCTACATTCTCCCCGTGACCCCATAGGGGCGACCTACATATACGACAGTAATAGGATGGCGCCGCCTCACGTGTTCTGCAGCTTCATCAGCATTCCACCTGTGAAGCCGTGTTCACGAAGACGACCTTTCAACCCTCAGATGTGGGTCAGCCGGTCCATGTTCCTCAACCTTCCAATACATGAGCCTTGGATGGCCTGCTGCCGGTTTTTCGGACACCGAGTTAAACTAATCCCACCTTTGTTTCAAAGTCATTGGGGCTGAGATAGCCCAGTGTCGAGTGGCGGCGCTTCAGATTGTAGAAG
>NZ_JACJVI010000058.1 GCF_014237835.1 Rhizobium sp. AQ_MP | reverse complement strand
TGACCTTGCCCCGCTGAACTAATCCATTTTGAAGTAAGCTCTGGCCCATCGAGAGGACCAGAGAATGAAGCGCAACCGTTTCACGGACGAACAGATTATCGGGATACTGAAGGAGCACGAGGCAGGCACGTCGGTGTCGGAGCTTTGCCGCAAGCACGGCGTCAGCGATGCCAGCATCTATAAATGGAAAGCGAAGTTCGGCGGCATGGACGTGTCCGAAGCAAAGAGGCTGAAGACGCTGGAAGACGAGAACGCGAAACTGAAGCGGCTCCTGGCGGACGCGATGCTCGACAATGCAGCTTTGAAAGACCTTCTGGGAAAGAAGTGGTGACGCCCGCAGCAAGGCGGAAAGCTGTCGTGCATCTGATGGATCACCACCAGATGAGCGAACGGCGGGCGTGTAAAGCCAGCGGCTTTTGCCGAATGACGGTCCGTTACGAAACCAGGCGCAGCGACGATGATCGTCTTCGCGAGCGAATGAAAGCATTGGCGCATGAGCGCCGTCGATTTGGCTATAGACGCATCCACGTGCTGCTCAAGCGCGAAGGGCACCGTGTGAACCACAAGAAGCTCTTCCGGCTGTATCGGGAGGAGAAGCTGACGGTGCGCAAGCGAGGCGGCCGGAAACGAGCGATCGGCACACGTGCGCCGATGCTGATCCCGATGACGGCCAATGATCGCTGGTCGCTGGACTTCGTGTCGGATCAACTCACCGATGGCCGCAGGTTCCGGGTCTTCACGATCGTCGATGA
>NZ_JACJVI010000057.1 GCF_014237835.1 Rhizobium sp. AQ_MP | reverse complement strand
AGCTGGGCAATGTCTCGCGGGGACATGCCATCGGCGTAAAGCACGAAGATGCGACGAACGATCTCAGCCTTCTCGGGATCGATATCCCGCAATCCCCTGATGCGGTCGCCGAGTTCGTCACGCTGTTGCGAGAGCTTGTAGCCATAGGCTAGGCAAGTCGAGGCCTTCCCCTTGCGGACCGCCGTCTTCATACCCTCGCGGGTGCGGGTTCGGCCCTGCTCGACGAGTTCATGGCTCATCGTGGAACGCATGTGCAGTTCCATATCTGTGACCGCCCGGCCGGCTTCGACGGTCCAGATGGCGCAGTCCTGGAAATTGAGATCCTTCAGGATCTTCGACGTGTGCTCGACATCACGCGACAGGCGGTCGACATTGACGCAGAGTACCACATCAATGTGTTCGCGCTTCACATGCGCGAGAAGCTGCTGGATGCCGGGGCGAGAGGTGAACGAGGTTCCGCTGATTGCGGAGTCGGAGTAAACGCCGCACAGCGTCCAGCCCCTGTCGGCAACGAACTTCTTGCCGAGTTCGGTCTGGGTCTCAATCGAGACCTCATTCTGGCGGTCGGTCGAGTAGCGGGCGTAGAACAAAACTTTCTTGGGCATTGGGTGCTCATTCATAAACAGATTGCGCGTGAGAGACATGCTTAGCCTGGCCGGGACAGCTTGGGAGCCCCGGCCAGAGCCAGGTCGTCATGACCTGGCAAGGGCGCGTATCGGACGAAATTCCGGTTTGGCAGTTGTCGTGAGGGGATCAGCAAAGGTGAGAAGCGTGGCAATTATTGCCGACCTTCTCAGT
>NZ_JACJVI010000056.1 GCF_014237835.1 Rhizobium sp. AQ_MP | reverse complement strand
GGTTGCGCTTCATTCTCTGGTCCTCTCGATGGGCCAGAGCTTACTTCAAAATGGATTAGTTCAGCGGGGCAAGGTCACCTTCAAGTGAGACTTTGGCTGGCGGCATTGGCACCGATCCACCGTGCGGGGTCCCAAGGACACCTCCGCACCTCCCTTCGGCCCGACCGAAGTGAAATCCCGATGGTGAGCCCACCGCGGGCGGTGGAAGCAGAGAGGGCCCACGCATCGAGCGGCAGTCGCCCTTGCTCCACTCAAGCACGAGACATCGACCAACAGAGCGATCATGTCCTTGAGGTCGCCGTGGACAAACGGAACATGGTGAACGATATCTTCAGATGCGAAAGGATCTCTCTGGTCTAGATTCCCGTCCAGATCCCCTCAATCCGGCGCAATTTGGCAACACCCCCTTCTGATGGCCCCACCCCATCAAAAGATCACCTGGCTGTCCCACGCCCGGCAAATCCTTGGAACCAGCCGACCAACCCTCAGATAAACGCGGGGGCTCCCGAAGCGAAAGCCGCCAATCAGAAGCCCTCGGCGGCGTACGACGCTCATCTTACTGACGAGAAGGCGTCGCATACACCCGAGGTAGGGATGGCTCCGGCTAAGGGTATGCAGTCAAACGACTGCAGGCATTTCGCACCGGAGTGCACAAACGGTCACATTCGCTCTTGCATGGGCGATGAGTTGCCGCTAAGAGACAGCCCGCGCCAAGAGCGCCGACCAACGTGACCGGAGAGGTGGCTGAGTGGTCGAAAGCACCGCACTCGAAATGCGGCATACTCGCAAGGGTATCGTGGGTTCG
>NZ_JACJVI010000055.1 GCF_014237835.1 Rhizobium sp. AQ_MP | reverse complement strand
GAGCCGGAGATGCCCGCGTTGGCGACCGCCGTCCAGGCGATGATCTCGCGGTCGAAGGCGTCGATGATGAAGGCGAGACGAATGACCTCGCCATTCCAGCAGGTGAACTCCAGCCCGTCCGAGCACCAGCGCATGTTCGAGCGCATGACCATCACCTTGCCGTCATGGAGGCGGCCCTTGCGAACGGCGGTGTGCTTCTCCAGCAGCATGGCGTGGTTGCCCATGATGCGATGAACCCGTTTGGCGTTGACGACAGGCTTATCGGCGGCTCGCCTCTCGCGATTGAGGAGCGCGGCGATCCGCCGATAGCCATAGGTTGGCCTTTGATCCACCAGCCTGCGGATGATCGGCAGCAACTCTGCATCCTCGGCCTTGTGATAGGAGCGACGCGGCTTCGATCTGCCTTTCAGCCGCTCGATCAGGTTGGAACGGGATACGCCCAGCGTGTCGGCGACTGATTTCATCGGGAACCGTCCTTCGGCAACAAGATCGGCCGCGATATCCGTTTTTTTGAGTCTGCTTTGGACAAGGCTTCGCGGAGAATTTCGACCTCCATCGTCTTGCGGCCAAGCATGCGCTCCAGCTCGCGGACACGATCCTCCAGCTTCTTCACTTCCGAATTGCCGACAACCGGCTCGTCCGAATCCACGGCTGCAGCACCTCCCTCACTCAAGAGCCTGCGCCAGCGGTAAAGCAGATTGGGCGCGACGCCATGGCGGCGAGCGGCCGAAGACACCGTCTCGCCTGGTTCGAAACTCTGCTCGATGATTGTCAGCTTCTGCTCGGTTGTCCACCGTCTACGGCGGACATCACCCGTCAGCAATTCAACATGT
>NZ_JACJVI010000054.1 GCF_014237835.1 Rhizobium sp. AQ_MP | reverse complement strand
GCTGTTGTAGAAGGTCAGATATCTGCCGATGCCGACGCGGGCCTCGGACACGGTCTTGTAGGCGTGGAGGTAGACCTCCTCGTATTTGATCGAACGCCAGAGCCGCTCGACGAAGACGTTGTCCCGCCAGGCACCCCTACCATCCATCGAGATGGCGATTTCCGCCTTCTTCAGCACCGCCGTGAAGTCCATTGAGGTGAACTGCGATCCCTGGTCGGTATTGAATATGTCGGGTTTACCGTAACGGGCCAGCGCTTCCTCGACTGCTTCGATGCAAAAGTCCGCTTCCATCGTGATCGATAGCCGCCACGACAGAACCCTTCGGCTGAACCAGTCCACGACGGCGCACAGATATACGAATCCCCGCGCCATCGGCACATACGTTATGTCCATCGCCCAGACCTGGTTAGGCCGGGTGACCGCCAGCTTTCGCAGAAGGTAGGGATAGATTTTGTGCCCAGGTGCCGGTTTCGATGTGTTCGGGCGGCGATAGATCGCCTCGATACCCATCTTCTTCATCAGCGTGGCGACATGTAGCCGCCCGGTCTCCAGCCCTTCTCCTCTCAAGAGCCCTTGCAACATCCGACTTCCCGCGAACGGGTGGTTGAGATGCAGTTCATCGATCCGCCGCATCAAGGTCAGATCGCCGTCGGACACCGGACGAGGCAGATAATAGACGCTGCCACAGCTGAATCCGAGAAGCTTCGCCTGGCGTACGACGGAGAGTTTGTGCTCGCGGTCGATCATTTCTTTCCGCCCAGCAATCCCGCCTTGCCGAGCGCACCGGATAAAAAATCATTCTCCAGTGTCAGTTCCCCGATTTTCGCGTGCAGCGTTTTGACATCGACGGTCGGACCCGACGGCTCCGCCTTCGTTTCATCGCCGAAAACGCCCGTC
>NZ_JACJVI010000053.1 GCF_014237835.1 Rhizobium sp. AQ_MP | reverse complement strand
GGCGGTGTCGTCGAGGAAGAACAGCGTCAGGTTGCCGGCGACGGCAATGAGGACCGGGGTGGTGATGGAGACAGAGATCGTCTCGTCGATTTGAACCGGACGACGCACAAGACGGGTGGTACACTGGCCGTTTTCTGGGGCGCGGACAATGCCAATGATGGCAATGGCCAGCCAGGTGACCGCTCTGTCCAGTTCGGTCCTCAGGCCGTAACGAACCTGCAGGCCCTGAATCTGACATCTGATGGCGAACCACTGAAGTTTGAGATCATCACGGTTGGCGGTCAGCAGATATTGCTGGCTTATACTGGTGACGTTGTTCCGACGGTCATGCCGGCGAATGGAGAGGCGGCTGTTGCTGCCAATGTTGTGTTCTCGGTTGCACTGTCGGATGGTGAAGCCGGCTCCTATGCCTTTGAGCTTTATGACACGCTTGATCACCAGGGCTCTGTTCCGGGAGAGGACAGTCAGGTTCTGACCTTCCAGTTCACGGCCACGGATAGCGATGGTGACGTGACCGAACCCTCGACCTTCTCGGTCAAGGTGATTGATGATACGCCGTTTGCGCTTGGGACGATCCTGGACCGCTATGTCGAGGAAGAAGCCCTGGAGGGCGGCAACAGGGATACTGATCCATTCGGCGCTGAACTGCTTGGCGCGATTGCCAATGGTCGTCCGGTGACAGACCAGGCGGAGGGATCGCTGAACATCTTCTGGGGTGGTGACGACGGTAACCGCAGTGAGAATGGCGGCTTCACCGGTACGCAGGTTGCCGGTGACCGTTCTGTGGTTTTTGCGACCGGCACGGGTGCTGCACGTGTGTTGACGCCAAGTGAAGTCGCCGAATTCCTGTCGGTGAGCGGTGGCGGTGCAACGCTTGCATCTCTGAAATCGGAGGGGCAGGCCCTTGTCTACACGCTGTC
>NZ_JACJVI010000052.1 GCF_014237835.1 Rhizobium sp. AQ_MP | reverse complement strand
TTTAAGACCAGCTTCTCGAGATTAAATCCGGGATCGCGCGGTCAGGCAACGATCATCAGCAATCCGTCAGAGGTGACCTAAGTCACCAACAACGAACGACCAGAGCGACAGGCTTCCTACCTACCTCCGACCCTTCCCCAGGTTCCGGCCGGCTAGGCCATCACAAGGTTCATCAGGATCGGGCTCGGACACGGGGTAAAACCCCATACCTGGAAGCCTCCAGATCAATCTTCTCTTCACAATGTAGACAGAACAGGCACATGGTATGTCGCCAGGTGCAAACTTTTATTTCTTCAAAGACAAGGTCGCCGCACCGCATCAACACCAAAACCTTGGTGGAGCTGAGCGGGATCGAACCGCTGACCCCCTGCTTGCAAAGCAGGTGCTCTCCCAGCTGAGCTACAGCCCCATTCAGGTTGCACCTCAAGGCCATAACCAAGAGATCCGTCAACGCTTAAACCACAAATCCATCCAAACCGTCCAAAATCACCAGATGCGCTCAAAAGCGCAAAGGCAAATCATGGTGGGCCCGGGTAGACTCGAACTACCGACCCCACGCTTATCAAGCGTGTGCTCTAACCGACTGAGCTACGGGCCCATAAGGATGGAACAACACATAGCCGTCCGAGACATGAAAGCCTCAAACGACCAAAGCGTGGTCCTTGTCTTCTGAAGAAAGAGAAACGTGGACGGCGATCTTACGCCATACCGTGACGATGCAAGCATCTGTCCGGCGTATTACGTTGCGATCGTGACCTGACTGGTCCGATCTATGTTCTAAAAAGCTGCTTAAAAGTGTGCCGTATGGCCGTTTTGGCACCCCTGTTCGAAGAACAGGAAAGGTTTGCCAAAACCACTTAATAAGGATGCTTCCTTAGAAAGGAGGTGATCCAGCCGCAGGTTCCCCTACGGCTACCTTGTTACGACTTCACCCCAGTCGCTGAC
>NZ_JACJVI010000051.1 GCF_014237835.1 Rhizobium sp. AQ_MP | reverse complement strand
TGGTGGACAGTTTTGACTTCAAAGCACTGGAAGCGGTGGATTACGAGCCGATTGGCCCTGCAGTCTGCTTCGCAGCGTCCCGACCAGTGCGTCGGCTATCGCCCTGACGGCAGGCAACTGGCCGCGTCGATGTGGAATCAGCAATGTCGTGGTTGCGCCCCCGGCGATCCAGTCCGGCAAAATGCGGACAAACGTGCCACGAACCAGATGCGGCTCGCATATGCAGCGCGGCAGCGCGGCGATACCCAGCCCTGCTAGCGCCATGCTCACAAGGGTTTCCGGATCATCGGAAAAAGCTCGCATTCTCGCCGTAACGTTCAGGCTGACGCCTTTCACATCCTGAAGGCACCACGATGGCGGCTTGGTGATTGAACCATTCAGCAAGCCCTCATGGGCTTGCAGGGACTCAGGATTGGCCGGGGTGCCCGCACGTTCGACATAGCTCGGCGCGGCGACGAGAAGGTCGGGCTCAAAGCCGATGCGCTGCTGCAACAGCTCTGAAGAAGGAAGCGGGTCATGATGATCTCGCAGGGCAATATCGAAGGATTCCTGCACAATATCGACCATGCGATCCGTCGCGTGCAGCATGATCTGCACGTCACGGTATTTGTCGGCGACCGCAGGCAGGATCGGCGCGAGGTGATGCCGCGCCGTGATGACCGAAGCTGTTACGCGCACATTTCCCCGAGGCGCGGCAAGGCGGTTCTTGATGCGTGCTTCCGCCGCCTCGGCCTCGATAAGCATCGCGGAAACATGGCGAAAAAATTCGTCTCCAGCTTCGGACATTGAGAGCGTGCGCGAATTACGGTGCAGAAGGCGCACACCGAGCTGTTCTTCGAGCATCCCGACTCGCTTGCTCAACGTGGATTTTGCAATGCCGGTCGCGCGGGAAGCAGCGGTGAATCCACCGTGCTCGACAACCTGGGCGAAAAGATAGGCGTCATCCAGACTAAACATGTTGACCGTTCACAAATGCGGACGAAGCATCCCCGTCTTGCCACTTTTCCTATCATCGTACACGGAAATATACGAGAGGCCAGATGA
>NZ_JACJVI010000050.1 GCF_014237835.1 Rhizobium sp. AQ_MP | reverse complement strand
CAGGCGTCTTGCCTATGACGACGGTCTGGATGAGGTCACGCACGATCGGCATCAGCCGGCGCTTCGCAGCTTCATCCGCGTTGTTGCGGGCGAGGAAGATCAGCTTGCGGATCGCAATCCCGATGTTTGCCGGGTTAAACTGCGTCTTCAGCTTCTCGATCCTCCCCTTGAAATCCTGTGCCGGCTCTTCGACGGTGGCAAGCTCACGGGCGAGTTGTTCGCGTTTTGCTTCGAGTTCGTCGAGCTGGTCATCGAGGATGGCAAGCCGCGGCCGGCCTTCGGCGAGGCGTTCCTGGATCTGCTGGGCCAGGTTCTTCTGCTGTCGTTCGATGGCAGACAGTTCCTTGGCGATCTCATCCTTCAGCGACGGGATCGCCGTCAGTTTGCCGGTCTCGAAGGCGATCATCTTCTTGGAAATACGATCGAAGATCTCGAGCGAATAGAAGGCGGCGGGCAGGCAGTTGAGCACGCGCTCTTCCAGTTCATGCCGTGTGATCGTCTTGCTGTTGCCGCAACATTCACCGCCAAGGTCGTCGATCGGCAGGCGCTTCTTGCGGTTTGTGCAGCTATAGCGGTCCTTGCCCGAAATGGCATAGGGTCCGCCGCATTCGGCACATTGGAGCATGCCGCTGAGAAGGTATTCCGGACGGTGGGTTGTGTTGAGCCGGTTGCTCTGACCGTAGTCGAACTTCTCGCCAACCTGTCTCTGGCGCTCCTTGACGCGTTGCCAGAGTTCATCGGAGACAATCCGCATTCGCGGTGCCGGTGTGAAGATCCACTCGCTGGCGTCGTTGGCGCGCGCAGTCCGCTTCTCGGTTTGTGGGCTCTTACGATATTTGCGTCGGTTCCAGACGGTTCGACCGTTGTAGCTCTCGTTGTTGAGGATGCCGGTGCCACGGCTGACATGACCGCGGATGGCAGTATCGCGCCACTTGGCGCCGCGTGGACCGGGGACACCTTCCTTGTTCAGGAGCTGGGCAATGTCTCGCGGGGACATGCCATCGGCGTAAAGCACGAAGATGCGACGAACGATCTCAGCCTTCTCGGG
>NZ_JACJVI010000005.1 GCF_014237835.1 Rhizobium sp. AQ_MP | reverse complement strand
ATTGACCAGTGCATCAAGAGGCGAGGCTGTCGCATCTCTAACTGGCCCAACTGTCGCATTACTAAATAGCCCCTACAGACAAAGATCGCATAAGATGGATTATGGAACTATCCGATATGGCCTTCGCTGCATCCGGCCTGAATTTGCCGGCCGCTTTGCGGTTCAACCCGCCGCTTTCGCCGTAACGCCGGCACCGTGTGACAGGCTTCGCGCCAGCGTGGCCAGGAGATCGGTCTGCGACACGACCCCCAGCACGTGCCTATCATCGTCGGTCACGACGACAATGTGGCTGAGACCATCCGTCAGCCTTGGCAGCAAGCCGACCGCCGGTTCCGTCGGCGTGGCGGTTACGGCATCAGCGATCGGCAGCCGCTCGGCATCCGAAGCCGCGGCAAGTTCGCGCAGTCCAACCTGACCCGCCAGCCGACCAGCGCTGTCAAGGATCGGCAGCGTCCGGACCTTGTGCAGCAGAAGAAGTCGGCGGGCTTCATCCGGTGTTTCGTCAGCGGCCACGGTGATCACATCGCGTGACATCACATCCGCGACAGACAGCGCGCCGTGCTGGCGCATTAGCGCCTCTTGCTCGACCTCGCGCAAGAGAACATCGAGATCGGCTCGGCTTACATCCAGAGTTTCGTGGAACTTGGCCACTGCGGCATCGATGTCGGCGCTGGTGAAGCCGACGCGCAGACCCGGCGGCAGGTCCTTTGTTTCATGCTGGTTGACGGGTGCAGCGGCCGGGCGATGCGGATAACGTCGGCCGGCAAGCCGGTGAAACAGGACGCCCAGAGCGACCAGTATGAGCGCGTTGATGGCGACGGGCACAAGCGGAAACCAGAAGCCTGCTCTGGATACCGCTGCACCGCCAATGACCGCAGTCAGCGCGGCTGCGCCACCCGGCGGATGCAGCGACCGCGTCAGCGACATCGCGAGAATGGCAAGCGAAACAGCGAGCCCCACGGCCAGCAGCGGGTCGGACACCAGTTGCGCGACGGCAACGCCGACCAGTGCGGAGATCGTATTGCCGCCGACAATCGGCCATGGCTGCGCAAGCGGACTTGCAGGAACGGCAAACAAGAGAACCGCCGAAGCGCCCATCGGCGCTACAATCAGCGGAATCTCAGGATCTCCGCCGATCGCCAGGCTGCAGACCAGCCCGGTGAGGCAGATGCCGATCAGCGCACCCAGGCAACCGATCAGCCGGTCGCCAAACGTCGCGCCGGTCAGGATCGGCGCGAAGACGGGCCGATCTGCGAGCCAGCGGGCGATCTGCCGCAGATGCGTAGTGCGCATGAAGTTCATCGCGGAAGAGTCTCCACTTGCTTATGTTTTCCGCACTAAGCCCAAAATTGCGGCAAGGCAACCTGTGCCTTCCCGGCGTGGCGGAGACCACGTGTGTCGCAGGCGGCATTCCGGGTCCCCTCGCCATCCAGGCTGCAATGGCACAAGGCTCGCTCTTCAGATCCCGTCCGCACGGAGCACCCATGGATCTGAACCGCTTTTGCTTGTCACTGCCTGCGCCGCCAGTCTGCCGAGTGCGGCGCTCATGCTACGCCAAACCACGGTTGGTCTCGCCGCCCGTGGGCATCGTATGCGCAGGACTGGTGCTGATGCATGAAACGATGGGCTGGTGGGTGGTTGACCGCACTTGCCGGCGCCACGATCCCCAGACTGGTCAGTCAACCCATCATGCGACAGCCCCTGCTGACCTTCGCCATCGTTTCATTCCTCGTCTATCTGACGAGAATGGAAGTGATCGCAGGATAAAAAAGCACGCGTCAGCAATGCCCTGTAGGGGTCTGCTGAAAAATGGGATTAATTATTTCATGTATCTATATGAAATTCCGAAGTATGTCCGTCGTAGCCCGGCTCGACATGCGGCGGCGTCTCTCCCATGACTGTTTCATAGTCGAGCGGCGTATGCATATGGGTCAGAACCGCGTGTTTGGGCGCCAGACGCTCGATCCAGCCGAGTGCCTGTTCGAGCGAGAGATGGCTCGGATGCGGCCGGTACTGCAGCGCGTCGAGGTAAAGCAGCTCAAGGCCTGACAGCTGGGCGACGGTTTCCTCTGGGAAGTCGGAGACATCACAGCAATAGGCCACGTCGCCGATTCGCAGCCCAAGCGAGATGATATCCCCATGCTGCTGGAGGAGCGGTAGAAGCGGAATGGGACCGCCTGCCCCATCGATGACGATCGGTTCGGCCAGATTTTCGACCACCACCGGCGCGACGATCGGCGGATAGCTGCTGCCGGGCGGCGTCTTCAGGCAATAGCCGAAACCTTCCTCGATCCGGGCCATGGTGAACGGCTCCGCATAGATCGGGATCCGGTTTTTCTGCGTTATGAAATAGCCTCTGATATCGTCGATGCCGTGCAGATGATCGGCATGTGCGTGGCTGTAGACGACGGCATCGAGGCGCTCGACTTTGGCGCGGATCATCTGCTCGCGAAAATCCGGGCCGGTATCGACGACGACAACCGTCTTGCCGCCATCAGCCCCGATCTGCTCTATCAGGAAGGAGGCACGCGTCCGGCGATTGCGCGGATTATTCGGGTCGCAATTGCCCCAGTCGCCATTGATCCTGGGCACGCCGGGAGACGAGGAACAACCGAGCAGCGTGAACCGGCGCGTGACCTTCATCAAAGCTCCCTCAAGCCACCCGCGGCATTTTCGAGAAGCAGCGGAAGGCATTCTCGGTCGTAATCTCAGCCATCTCCGCGTAGCTCACGCCCTTCACCTCCGCCAGAACCTCCGCCGTGTTCACCACATAGGACGGCTCGTTGCGTTTTCCACGCCAGCGCTTCGGCGCCAGATACGGCGCATCCGTCTCGACCAGCAACCGGTCCATCGGCACGCTTTTCGCGATTTCGCGCAGCTCTTCCGATTTCGGAAAGGTCACGATGCCGGAGAAGGAAACATAGCCGCCGAGCGCGACGCCGGTATCGGCCAGAGCCTGCCCGGACGAGAAGCAATGCAGAATGAAAGGGAAGGCGCCCTTCCCTGTTTCCTCGGTCAGGATATCGGCCATGTCCTCGTCGGCACTGCGACTGTGGATCACGAGCGGTAGCCCCGTGCGCCGCGCCGCCTCGATATGGCGGATCAGGCCCGTTTTCTGGTCCGCAGGCTTCTGCGTGTCGTAGAAATAGTCGAGCCCGGCCTCGCCGATCGCCACGATCTTCTCATGACTTTCCGCCAGCCGCACCAGCTCGTCCGCCGTCACATCCAGCTCGTCGCCGGCATTGTTCGGATGTGTGCCAACCGAGCAGAAAACGCTCGGATAGCGCTCGGTCAGCGCCAAAAGCGTCGGAAGCTTGCGAACCCGGGTCGAGATCGTCACCATCTGTTTCACGCCCGCCTGATGGGCGCGCGTGACAAGTTCGTCGCGCTCGCTGTCGAAGTCGGCGAAGTCCAGATGGCAATGGGTATCGATCAACATCGTCTCAGGCCTTGCCCGCATCCGGGGCAACGTAGCGCGGATAAACCGGCGACGGCGCCGGCAGTTCCGTGCCCGGCTGCAGCCGACCGGCGGCACCGAGCTTCGCAAACACGCGGTCTTCCTCTGCCACAGCCACGAGATCGAGGATCTTCGCCGAGGTTTCAGGCATGATCGGCTGGAACAGGATCGCGATCTGGCGCACGACGTCAGCGGTCACATAAAGCACCGTGCCCATGCGCGCCTCGTCGGTCTTCTTCAACACCCACGGCGCCTGCGCCGCGAAATAGCGGTCTGCCTCGTTGACGATATTGATGATGGCAGCGACCGCCTTGTGGATCTGCTGCTTGCCCATCTCCTCGCGGCAGATGTCGATCGCCTCGTCGGCAATCTTCAGGATCGCCTCGTCTTCTGCGGTGAGCGGACCGGGTGTCGGCACCCTGCCCTCGCAGTTCTTGTTGATCATCGAGAGCGAGCGCGAGGCCAGATTGCCGATGCCATTGGCGAGATCGGCATTGATGCGTGTGCCGATGCCCTCTTCCGAATAGCTGCCGTCCTGGCCGAAAGAGACTTCCCGCAGGAAGAAGTAGCGCACCTGGTCGAGGCCGAAATGGTTCACGAGGTTCACGGGATCGACGACATTGCCGAGCGACTTCGACATCTTCTCGCCCTTGTTGAGCAGGAAGCCATGGGCGTAGACGCGCTTCGGCAGCGGCAGGCCCGCCGACATCAGGAAGGCCGGCCAGTAGACGGCGTGGAAACGGATGATGTCCTTGCCGATGATATGCACGTCGGCCGGCCAGTATTTGGCACGCGGGCCGTTTTTATCTTCGACATAGCCGGTCGCGGTGATGTAGTTGGTCAACGCATCGACCCAGACATACATCACATGCTTGTCGTCGCCGGGCACCTTGATACCCCAGTCAAAGGTGGTGCGCGAGATCGACAGGTCCTTGAGACCCGACTTGACGAAGGAAATGACCTCGTTGCGGCGCTCGTTCGGGCCGATGAAATCCGGCTGCTCTTCGTAAAGCTTGAGGAGCTTGTCTTCATAGGCGGAGAGCTTGAAGAAGTAGCTCTCCTCTTCCACCCATTCGACCGGCGTCCCCTGCGGCCCGTAGCGCACGCCATCGGCGCGCAGCTCGGTTTCCTCTTCCTGGTAATAGGCCTCGTCGCGCACCGAATACCAGCCGGCATAACCGCCCTTGTAGACGTCGCCATTCTTCTCCATCCGCCGCCAGACTTCCTGCACCGTCTCGTGATGGCGCTTCTCGGTCGTGCGGATGAAGTCGTCGTTCGAGGCGTTGAGCAGCTTGCCCATCTCGCGGAATTCGTTGGAGTTCCGCTCGGCAAGTTCCTCCGGCGAAATGCCTTCCGCGCGCGCCGTCTGCTGCATCTTCTGCCCGTGTTCATCCGTGCCCGTCAGGAAGAACACATCCCGGCCATCGAGCCGCTGGAACCGCGCCATGGCGTCGGTCGCGATCAGCTCATAGGCATGGCCGATATGCGGCTTGCCGTTCGGATAGGAGATGGCAGTGGTGATGTAGAAGGGATCGCTCATGGCTTCTTGTTGTCTTTTCGTCGGTTGCGATTGTCTTGGGGCCGGACAATGGCGGCACGGTAGATCCGGCCATGAACGGCAAAAACAAATGGGGTCGAACGCTCTTAAAACATTCCGGCGGCTTTAGGAACATCCGTTTTGCTGCAGCGCCACGAAGCCGATCGCGCCGCCCTCAGCGCACGATCGCCGCCAGCACGTCGAGCATGGTTTGCTTGCGGTCGAGATTATAGGCTGAGGCGACGGTCAGCTGCTCGTTGATCACGGATGTCAGCCGCGCATAATGCTCCGCCGCGGCAAGATCGCCCGAGAGTGCCAGGCGGCGCGCGGTCTCGGCCAGATGATCGCCGAGATGTTCGACAAAGAAGCCGAAGGCAACCTCGCTGTCCTTGCCCGAGAGTGCCTCGGCGATTTTGTACATAAGCTTCCTCTGCGCCGGCCCCGAGGCGGCCAGCATCTGCTCGAAAGCATCGAGAATGTCGGCACCGCCGTAATTCACCAGCTTCAGCGCTCGCGCCACGCTGCCCTTGGCAAGCGACAGCACTGTTTCGCGCTTGTCGGCGGGAATGGAAAGCCCCAGCTGCCCCAGCGACTGATCCATCGCCTGCGGCGAGAGCTCCTGCAGCTTGAGCGGCAGGCAGCGCGAGCGGATGGTCGGCAAGAGCTTGCCCGGCGCATGGGAGAGAACCAGGAACATCGCCCGCTTCGGCGGCTCCTCGAGGATCTTCAGGATGGCGTTCGCGGCATTGCGGTTGAGATCGTCGGCAGGATCGATGATCACGATGCGCCAGTTGCCCGTCCCCGATGTCTGGGCAAAGAAATGCCCGGCCTTGCGCACCTCGTCGACCGTGATTGCGGTCCTGATGCGTCCCGTCTTTTCATCCACCGGCCGCGACAGATGCAGGAGATTGTGGCTCGCCCCGGATGCCAGCTGCCGGGTCACCGGATGGGCGGGATCGGGATCGGCAATCACCTCCGGTGCTGTCGCGGGATCAGGATGGCGCAGGATGTGGTTGGCAAAACGAAAGGCAAGCGTTGCCTTGCCGATCCCCTCCGGTCCCTCGATCAGGATCGCATGGTGTCCCTTGCCCGAGCGATAGCTGCGCGCCAGAAACTCTTCCGCCGCCTCATGCCCGAAAAGCCTGACATTGCTGACGGGTGCGATCGCTCCGTCGAGCAGCCCTGCCCTCTCCTCGCTCATGGTCGCGCCGCCTGCCCGCCGTCATGGCGCGAGCCTTGAAGCCTGGCGATGACCAGCTGCACCTCCGCGAGGATATCGCGTGCAATCCGCCCCTTGTCGAGCGATGCGTCCAAAACCCGGCAGCGATCCGGCTCACGCGAGGCAATATCGAGGAAGCCCTGCCGGCGCTTCTCGTGGATCTCGAGTTTTTCCTTCTCGAAGCGGTCGGGTGACGCTCCCTCGGTTTCTTCGCCCGCTCGTCTTCGCGCCCGCTGCAGGCCGATCTCCGCCGGCAGATCAAGAACCAGCGTCACGTCGGGCATCGTCCCGCCGATCGAGACGCGCTCGAGGGCGGCCATCAGCGGCGGCTCTATGTTGCCGGTCACCCCCTGATACACCCGCGAGGAATCGACGAAGCGGTCGCAGAGCACAACCTCGCCACGCGCAAGCGCCGGTCGGATGACGCAGTCGAGATGATCGGCCCGGGCAGCGGCAAACAGCAGCGCTTCCATCCGCACGCCGAAGGCTTCGGCCGCACCCGACAGCAGCACATGCCGCAAAGCCTCCGCACCCGGCGATCCGCCGGGCTCGCGGGTTGTGACCACCGTATGGCCGGCCGCGCGCAAGTTTTCGGCGAGCAGACGGATCTGGGTCGATTTCCCGGCCCCCTCGCCTCCCTCGAAACTCACGAACAATCCGCGCGCCGTCGCCAATGCCTTGCCTACTTCCCGCCTGGGGCGTCTGAACTCTTTGCCCTTCAGGACCTGCCTACGGCTCTAAACCAAGATGATGCCACGCGAAACCGCGAAGAACAGCAGCCTTGCAAATTTTCCGTCAGATCCAGAAGAACAACAGCTCGATCACCGCGTCCCAGGCTCGCTGGCGAAGCGTCCCGACCTCGACGGCCGCAGCACTCTTCAGGGGCACGCTGACCAGCGGCCGCTCGCCGGAGAAGACGTTCAGCGTCGCAATTTCTGCATCGGCTGCGACGGGCGGATTGAGCGGCCAGCGATAGACGATGCGCGCCTGCAGCCGCTCGGGATTGTTGACCGGCACATAGACCTCGACCGGCTTTGCCGACACCAGTGGCACCGCCGACAGCGCGCCACCATAGACGCTCGCCTCACCGATCACCTCGCCGGCCTGGAACAGCGTGCGCATCTCGAAACTGTCGAAACCCCAGTTGAGAAGCCGCATAGCCTCTTCGGTCCGCTCCTTGTCCGTCGCAACCCCGCTCAATCCCAGAAACAGCCGACGCCCGTCGCGTTCCATGGAGGCGATCATCGCAAAGCCGCTGCCTTCGGCAAAGCCGGTTCCCAGCCCATCCGCGCCGAAGGAGAGAAGCGGATTGCGATTGCGTTGCCGGATCTTGTTCCACTCGAATTCCGGCAGCGCGAAGGTCTTGTAGAGATCCGGATAGGTTTCGACGAGGTGCCGCGACAGCTTGACCAGATCGTAGAGTGTCGACTTGTTGTCGGGATGCGGCAGCCCGGTGGCATTGCCGAAGCGGCTGTCGGCGAGACCGAGTTCGGCGGCGCGCGCATTCATCCGCTCGACGAATTTCGCCTCGGATCCCGCCATGCCCTCGGCTATGATGAGGCAGCCGTCATTGGCCGTGTGCACCGCAATGCCGCGAATGAGGTCGGCAACCGGCACCTGGCTCTTGACCGCCGCAAACATGGTTGCGGTCCGCGAAGGCGCACCGCCCGTGCGCCAGGCAAACTCGGAGACCGGATAGATCGTATCGGGCCGGATCTCGCCCTTCTTCAGGGCATCGAACACCACTTCGAGCGTCATCAGCTTGGCAAGCGAGGCCGGCGCAAAACTCTGCCGCTCGTTCTTGGCAAGTAGAACGGTTCCGGTTGAAGCTTCGACGAGATAGACTTGGCCGGCCTTGCTTTCGATCAGCTGCGGCGGCGGAACGGTCTGCGCCAGCCCTTCGCCAGCCCCAAACAGCGGCAGAACGAGTGAGACCAATAGGGCGAGAACGGAAAACAGGGAACGCATCATCACACTTCGGCTGGCAGGTCTTTGGCGGCAGGACTTGCGGATCCGGCGCCCTGCCCTTGCGGTCGCCGACGGATCACTGCCCCTGCGAGAGCCGGATGCCGCCACTGGCGACCGAGGCGAGAATCGAACGCTCGGTGAGGCTGTCATTGCGCACGAGAATGGCGTCGAAGGCAAGCGCTCCGGCCTGCGGCTTCGCCTCGACATAGGCTGCCGCGTAACCGGAGCCATCATAACCATCGATGTGATGCGGCCGCGGCATCGGGATCGGTCCGAAATCCGGCAGGGCCGCGAAGCTTTCTCCGGAAAGCACGGCCCCGGCAGCAGCCGTGGTCCCGCCCTGCATCAGGCGCTGCGCATCAAGCGTCTGCGCCCCTGCCCCATCCGGCGTCGAGCCGCTCAGCGCCGTCTGGTAGGTCGGCGCGACCGTCGGCCTGAACTGCGGCACGGCCACGTCGTTCGACGCCACCATGACGCCCGAAGCGATCTGCCCGCCCGGATCGATGACCGGCCCGCGCTGGCCCTTGGGAATATAGGAAGCCATCAGATAGGGCATGTCATGCCCGTCCATCCGCGCCGGTCCGATGTACTGCACCCGCACTTCGCCGGTGCCGCTGTGCTTCATGTCGAGCAGATCGGCCGTCTTGCGCGAGAGGTCGATGATGCGGCCCTGATGGAAGGGCCCGCGATCATTGATGCGGACGATCACGGAGCTGCCATTGGTGAGATTGGTGACGCGTGCATAGCTCGGCAGTGGCAAAGTCGGATGGGCCGCCGACAGATGCTCCTTGTCGTAGAGTTCACCATTGGCGGTCAGCCTTCCATGAAAGGCATCGCCATACCAGGAGGCAACACCCACCTTGTCGTAGCGCGGGTTTTCCTTCGGCACGAAGGTCTTGCCCCTCACCACATAGGGCTTGCCCACCATGTAACGACCGCCGCCCTTGGGGATCGGACCACTTTCGACAAGCCTCGGGCTCGCCTTCACGCCATAGACCGACTCGGCGAAGTATTCGTTGGAACGTTTCGGCTTGTCGGCCGTGTCCTTGGTGGTGGAACAGGAGGCTGTGAAGGCGCAAAGCACCACAAGGCCGAGCCACTTCCCGGAAATGGCCAGCCGGCCGCGCGTCGCAAGATGCATGTGTCCCACTTCAGATCGCGGGCGCTGTTCATCCGCGCCCTATCTGCGAGGCCCCCATGCCCCGCTCACTTGCGCGCAATCAAGCCTGTGCAAAAATGGCCAAAATGGGAAAAGTCACAATTTGAATGATTTTGCCGGGGCAAAAGCTGGCAACATGGTTAATACATCCTTTCGGTCGCGTGTGTTACCGGCAGGATCTGATCGCGGTGAGGCCTCCTCTCCCTGCTCCTCCTGCCCCTCGACATTTCACAGAGCCCACCCTTGCCAAATCGCACCGCTTTGCGCATAACGCACCCGTCCGGATGGGTGTCCGAGTGGTTTAAGGAACCGGTCTTGAAAACCGGCGTAGGTGAAAGCCTACCGTGGGTTCGAATCCCACCCCATCCGCCAAAACGGCTGAAAACGCAATAAAATCAATGGCGTAAATCGGGCGACCTAACGTTTGCCATAATATCAGCGCCTCCTTGATTTGCGCCCTGCCCTTCTGAATTCTGACGTCTTGCCGGCGGGTCTTCCATGGGTTGCGCACGGCGATTGGCCGGCAGGACGATTCGGCCTAGCCGAATGTATGCCGCACTCAGTCGGAAATGAGGCCAGCGCTTCGCAGCCATCCCTGGACATCTTGCCACTTGTCACTGTTCGCAGACCTGAACGTGAACAGATCCGGCTTGGCATCGCGAATCTTATTGTAAATCAGAAGTGCCTTAGTGCCATTCAGCCGCTCACTCCGGTTTTCCGGCAAAGCGCTCCATCGGCGGAACTCTTCGATTATTTTGGCTTTCGCCTCGTCCTTCTTCATCGCCTAGTCCTTCCTTCTTCGTTGAAATGGATGCCGCGCTCAAAGCCAAAGCCGAGCGCGGCGCGGTGGTCCGGTGAAGCTGGTGAGGCTTCCATGGTGGTGCCCTCGCCCCCGCTGTCTGCAATATGGTGGCCCGTCGTGGATTCGAACCACGATCCTGCAGGGTAGAAATCCGCCGCGCTATCCAGTTGCGCCAACGGGCCGCAATTCAATCACCCCCGATACACGTCAGACAATGCCCGCGCTTCGGTGCCTGCCATTTCAATGATCCCGGCCAGGGCACGCAGTTCGCCGTTTG
This sequence comes from Rhizobium sp. AQ_MP, assembly GCF_014237835.1. Taxonomy (GTDB): domain Bacteria; phylum Pseudomonadota; class Alphaproteobacteria; order Rhizobiales; family Rhizobiaceae; genus Allorhizobium. Next base: position 316,170 of record NZ_JACJVI010000005.1, on the reverse strand, counting down.
GATCATCGTAATCCTCAAGGATATCGGAAAGGCGTTCGGCGGAAAGCATCAGCGCATGAAGGCGCCTTACATGCTCTTCCGACAAAATCAGCTTGCGGGAGTTGGCGCGGTAGTTTGCGGCGCGTTCCTTGGCATCATCACGTCTCGGCATTTCCGTCACTGCTGCGGTCATTTCCTTGCCCTCGTTGGCGTTTCCATGGGCAGAACATGGCGCCAAAAAGCAAAGGCGTCAACATGCTAAATCATTGTTTTTACTATCGTTCTACAAATTTGTCAAAACTCTAAATTAAGATCAAAGAGATGGCTCTTGCGTGGTTGCGAAAAAAAATTCACTCTACCTTCAATTAAATGGGAGATAGGCCGCGAATGAGTCTCGACACCAGTACAAAGGCTATCTGCACATCGATTTTGTTAGCGGCTGTAGCGGTTGCGGCTTCATTGGGTCTCCAGCAAAATAACTTCGAAAGCTGCTTTGCGGAATTGGCGCAACATCGAGAGGAAGAGACCGATGTGAAAATGTGGGCGTATTACGCGGCACGGATTTGTAGCGGAATCGAGCCAAATAGCTAAGAGCAGCCCAAGCCCGCGGCTGTGAAGAGAAAATCTTAGTCGGTGTGAATAATGCCTGAATTGCCATTGAAGAAATCAGTTTTGGGATACGACGTCAGCGAGTTGGCGATCACGGAAATAATTCTGCGCGACTTTGATAACGCATGGGAGTATTACAAGTTCAACCTTGAAGAGAGAAGGGACATAATTTCTAGAATTTATTCATTCATCGGCATTCCTCTGGCTGTAGCGACTATTTTCTTGTATTTGATCGACAACAATTTGATTGAAATAAGCGGAACAGAGCTTGGTGAGCATTATGCTATATTCTTCTCCATATCACTTGCGCTGTTTGCTTACGGAGAGCTCCAGGTTATCGCTCTAGCTCTGGAGAGTGGAGTCTCCCGCGATTATCTGAATTTTTTGAACAACGTGCGGAATTATGCGGGAGTGCATTCAACCGAATTGCAGCCGTTTCTTAAATTTAACAAATATGAAAAAGGGTTGGCCGCGTTTCTGAATCAGCGAATGAATGGCGGTATCCAAGAATACGGAGACTTTCTTGGCACCCCCGAGTGGGCGAGCAGCCAAGCCGCCCCTCCCGCAGCTAAGAAGTTGGTGCACAGAGTCGAGAAGCATATTCGAGATCTAAAGAGCTCTTACTGGCGAGCCTCAAGTGCCATCTTTGTGGTCTCTCTGTGCTTTGCGCTTCTCGTTCTCAGCTTGGTGCTCTGGCGCCGTGGCAGCATCGGCGAAATCGAAGCGGTGGTGATAGGCATAGTGGCGACGACAGCCGCCTTCAGCGGGAACACATTTGTTTTCCGGAGATTGGTCTTTGGCCCGCCTCGCGCGAAGAAGGAGCCAAAGCCGGAAACAGGCGCCTAACGGTGGCGCATTGAGGGCGGCCCGAAGGCCGCCCCGTCGCATCAGAAGCCGCGCTTTGCGACTTCGTCAGCAAGCACATGTTCGGTGACGGGAATACTCGCCGATCGGAAAAACTCGGTAACTTCCGAGTACCAGTCGTCATCACCCTTGGACCGCTCGATCATCACCTGCCGAATCTTCGATCGGTATGCGGAGGCGTCGGCGATTGCGACGCAGTCAATTGGCCCCACGAGGCTGAAGAACATCAGATATCGAAACTGGACCTGAGCGCGCAGAAGGTCTCGGATGCGTTGTGTTGCTTCTTTTTGGCGCTCAACAGACACGCCGAATCCAAGATTACCCGGCGCGCTTCGGCCGCCGTAGCGCCTCTCGATGTACGAAAGCATTCGCTCGGTGCGCTTGGTCAGGATCATGAAGAAGCGGGACCGGCTTTGCTCCATCTCTTCAAATACGTCGTCGAGCCATTCGTCCGGCGCATTCTCGTGAAAGAGATCGCCGTGAGGCAGCACCGCCACCATCGCCCCGCGCACGGTAGCCAACGTTTCTTTCGCCGTGCCATTGCGTCGTAGCTTGCCGTTGAAGACCAAACGGCCCTCCGCTGTGCTGTTGACAAGGGGGCCGGCTTCCGTAGGCACCGCGTAACAGGCGCGGCAACTTGGCGAGATTGGCGAGCACCCCGACCAGGGATGCCACTCAGAAATTTGCATGAGGTTGTTTCCTTGTCGGCGATTACGTGCGCCAATCGGCGCCGGCTTTCTGGGCCTGATGCCGCGCCATTGTCGGGACGACGTTGTTGTTTGCGGCTTCCACGATCTTTGGCGCCGCGGTCGAAACTTCACGCTGCGCAACCTCTTTGACGTAAGCTCGTAAGCCGCCAGTCTCATCAACTTGCACTCCAACGCTAACGCCAATCTGCTGCTGGCCGCTGGCCTTGCGCATGCTAGGCAGCGTCGGCGCCGAACCTACATAGCCGCCGCTTGCGTAACCCTTCAGGCCGCGCCGCATGGCGTCCAGCGCCGCTGGTCCGCCAGCCTTCTGCACCGACTGCCTGTCAAAGACGTATTCGCCTTTGTGGACCACCCCGGCCGGCTGGTACTTGCCGCCATTGCCGGTATAGCCGCCCTTGGCAAAGCCAAAGATGGAGCCGATAGCACCCAAAAAGCCGCCGGCACCACCGCCGCCGCCGATTCCGAAGGCGGAGTTGAGGGCGATGTCGATGACCTTGTCCAACACCTTGTCCAGCGCGTTTCGCAACGCTTCCGCCGCGGACTTGCCGCTGCGCAGGTCGCTGATGAACCCCGAAACAACGTCTTTCGACGTGTTGCGGAAGTCCTCGGCGGCCCGCCGCATGTTCTCTTGGCTGTCGGATAGCTTCTGCGCCTCAACGGACGCGTTGGCGTATCCCGTAGCCAGCTGGTCGATCGTCGCCTTAAGTTGCGGCGTGATTGCCAGCCCGGACTGTTGGGCGGCGGTTAGTAGTTCTTGCGTGGTGCGGGCTTTTTCGAGCGCAAACCCGTAATCGTCCTGCAGCGGGTTAAGGCCAGCGAGAGCGGACGTTTCAGCCTGCAGTGCGGCTGTGCGTTCGCGGATCTGCTCGATTTCCTGCTGGAAGTCAGAGCGTTTGGATTTGCTTCCAGCGCGTCCCCCGCCGCCCGACTTGCCGCCGGCTGGTGGCTTGAAGTCTGCGATGGAAACCGGATCGACCACGGCAGGTGCGGCTGGCAAGCGCCCAGACTTCGGCGACGCCTGGCTGATGCCATTGCGCGCCGCGTAGTCTTGGATGGCTTCAGGCGTCAAACCGCCCGCTGATGCGCGCACTTGGTTTATGGCATCCTGCACCTCGCCAAGGCGGGCTAATGCCCCGGTATTGTCGAAGCCGAGTTCAGTGTTGAGGGCGATGCGGTCCTGCAGGGTCTTGAGCTCTTGCTCGAGCGACGCGATGTCGCCATCTGCGGGCGCGGTATCGACCTCTGGCGCAATGAGGCTGTTGAAGATCTCGTCGTTCAGCGAGAAGTTGGCGAGGAACCCAAGGACCGAACGCGCCTTCTGGTCAAGTTCGTCGAGCTTTCCAAGAAATTGGCCAATCGGGCCGTTGGCGATCCGGACGATGACTTCGCCAAGCACCTCAACGGCGCCCCCAAGCCGTTCAATCGCTTCGCCAGCCTTGTCGCTCGCACCGGTCGCCGCGTTGATGTTGCCGGCCACGTCTACAAGCGTGTTTCTGAGCTTCTCATATTGCTGCGCGGTGGTGAGGACAGAACCGGCGACCTTGTTCTCGAGCGTCACTGAGCCAGCTTCGAATGCGCGGAAGAAGGCTTCAGAAGACACCTTGCCGTCAACGACAAGCTGCCGCAACGTCGCAACGGATCCACCGGCTTCCTTCAGGCCAGCCGCAACCGCTTGGACAATGGTGGGAGTACCCTCCAGCGCCGAGTTGAACTCCTCGGATCTCACGACTCCCCCACCGAGCGCCTGGCTCAACTGCAGAAGCGCGCCACTGGCCGCTTGGGCATCTGTGCCGCCAACACGCAGCGCTAGTGCAACCTTGTCGGTGAAGTTGATGAGCTCTTCGTTGCTGACGCCGAGCTCCTTCTGTGTCAAGGACAGCTTTGAATAAAGGTCGACAAGCGACTGGATAGGCGCGGCGTTCTTTTGCGCACTCGCGAAGAGCTTTTCGTAAACGCCAGTAAGCGCCTCGCCCTCGAGGCCGGCAACCTTTAGCGCGTTTTGGATCTGCGTGGCGGTGTCGATGAGCTCCTGCGCGTTCCGCAAGGCTGCGCCGCTTATGAACGCTCCCGCAAAGGCACCGCCAAGTCGGCCGAATGATGCGCCAATCGTGCTAGCTGATTTCTCTGCGCGCTTTTCGATGGCGCGCAGCTGGCGGTTGGTAATGCCCTGCGCCTTGCGCATGGCGTTTTCGTACCCCTTCAGGTTCGCACTAAGCTGAACGACCAGTCGCTCGAGATCTTGCGTCGCCATCAGCCCACCACCTCGCCGAAGTCGCGGACTGCTACCCAAGTGGCCAGCATCGCCTCAGCGTCATGCTGCCTTCCTGTATCCGCGGCCCATACTGCCAATGCCTGGGCGATGAAGGCGTCAGCAACGATGGCGTTGGGCGCCCCAGTCTTGAGTAATTTGCGCACACATCTGCGCGCCGCGGCTGTCGCCACGTCGAAATGGTCGGTCATCTAGGCTTCCTTCTATGCACGACTGCGCGCCGCGGCGGGGGCCACGGGGTGGTTTTGGATTAGTGGTGATTGGCGTGTGATGGCGGGCAGTTGCCGCCCAAAACATGACAGCTACACGGCTCTTGAAATACTCAACACCGTGTTATATATATACGTCATCCGGTCATGGTGGCCGGACCAACCAAGGAGATGAAATGAATGAACAAGTTCATACGGCAATTCGCCAGCCGGAGGCAGAAGTTCGCGAACTAGGTTCGTTTGAGCTGAAGCTTCTGGCTTCAATCAACAAGCTGCAAGACCGGGCATGGGGCTCCAACCTCCAATCCGATCTTAGCCAGTTAACTGGGCGAGATGTGGCCATCGGCCAACTCTACCTTGCACTCTCCAAACTGGAGAAAAAGGGGATGATCTCGGCCAGCAAAAGCGATCCGGAGCCTGTTAGGGGCGGCCGTTCGAAGAAGGTGTTCCGACTTGAGACACCTGGTGCGAGGGCTCTGGAAAGAACGGTCAGCTTCCTTGAAGCACCACGTGTTCTCCGTCCACAGGAGAATAACAATGGCGAATTCGCCCACTAAGATCGTACGCTTTCTCGTCTGGTGCTCAGTCGAGAAGGAGTTTCGTGAAGATGCTTTGATCGCTTTGGACGAGGGATTCGAGCACGCATACTCCAAGTTTGGGCCGATCTCAGCCCACGTTTGGAGCATTGGCCAGGCGGTACGGTCGTTGCCGTACGGTTTGATTGCCACTTTGGTGAGGTTCGGCGCATCAATCGCCGCACTTGTGAGCTAGAAATCGAGGGTGAAAGTTGTAGCTTTCACCCTCGCTCATTTTCCTGCTGCTACCAGCCGCCGATAAATCGCTACGGCATCAGGGCACGCATCCCAGTTCGCATGTGAGTGGGGATGCCACACGAATGGCGGACAGAACGGCGTGGCCAACACACCAGCATCGGCCAGCAAACCATGCAAGCGCCATTGCTCAGGCCAGCCCGGCCGCTCGTCGCTGTCAATGTAGTCCTTAAACGCATCCAGCATCTCAGGCGTCACGTCGAAGTCGGCGCGGTTCGCTCGCCGGTTCTGTCTACGTCTCACCGGCATCGGCGCAACCTCCCTCGTGGCAATCCGAACTGCTCAACGGCCCACGGGTCGTTTTCGTGATGGCGTCGGCTGATGGCCCATATTGCCAGCAGATCGTCCGCATAGGCTTGCCAAGCCTCTGCGGCGTCTTCCATTGATGGCTTGCCGGTTTCGTCGACGAGAACGCCTGCCGACGGCAAGTCTTCGAAGAAGTCAAAGCCGGCCTCTAGGTAGACCGACCAAGCATCCAAAGACGCCGACGCGCGCCGTCGGTTCACTTTCCGGCGAACTGGCATTAGCGTCGATTCCCGTAGTCAGCCGTCCGCGGTGGGCGCGGTGTTTCCGGGGTGTCTACGCCGTCTAGCGCGAGCTCACGAAGCAGCCTGGCGAAGCCGATCCGGCTGTCTCGTTCAATGGCCACTTCAGGACGCGCCTTAGGTTGCCCGAAGCGGTCATTGTAGGTGAGCCCTTCGACCTCAACGACACGACGCGCTGCGTTCGCTCGATCCCACGCCTCCGCGGCTAAGACGAGTAGCTTGAAGTGATGTTCTTCCAGATCGAAGTCAGAAATGACCGATTTAACCCATGTTTGGGTAGGCTTTTCTAGGTGCTTTGGCACCCTGAAAGCCGCACTTTCCTTGGCCATCAGGGCCTCCAGATTTTTATTTGAACCGGGGCAAGACGAATACACGATGTGGGACCGCGCCGGTCCGTGGGCGAGACCGTTTGAACATCGAAGGCCCCCGGCCCCTGTCGGTTACGCCGCCACCCAGGCCACCTTCCAGCCAGGCTCGGCAAAGAAGTCATAATCTTCACCGGCTCGGCAAAGTGTGCGAGCGCCGGTCGAAGCGTTCGGGCTCGGGCCGATCGCTACCCACGAATCCGCTGCCGCCTGAACGCGGAAGATGGGCGGCCCCATAACTTCGTGGTCTGCGGGCGCCACCAGCGTAGTGGTGCCGCCAGAGGCCAACGATTCACTCCCAGTGATGCGTGTGAGGAGTGCCGCACCCTTGATGAGGTTGCGACCGTAGCTCGGGCCGACGTAGCCGGTGGTTACGTGAAGTCCTGCAAATGCCATTGTGTTTTCCTATCGTGATTGTTGGTGAATTAGAGCTTAGCCAGCGCTGCCCGCAACTTCTCGAGCGGATCGACTGGTTCAGATTTTGTCGATGTTTGCGCGAGTGCTTGCCGCAATCGCTCTGCAGCCTCGTCGTAGTCAGATACGGGAACGACACGGGCCAAGTCGTTGGACGGCTCATCGACGAGGGAGAGCTCCCGAAGGTCGATCTCGTCGAGGTAGCGATTCACGTTGCCCTTGCCGACTGAGGTGCGCTCAGGAACGAAGCCAATAGAGAGGCCGTCCAGAACACCAGCACGCATGAGGCTAAGCAAGCGCTTGCCCTGGTCTGTATCGAGCGCCAAGAGACGTCCCTCAACCCACAAACCCCTATTATCCTCGCGCATCTCAGTCCAAACGCCGATGGGCAAGTCGTCGTGCCTGAAGGGGTTGCTGCTGCTGCCGTGCATCAGCTTCATCGTGGGCAGTCGCCCCTTGACGCGCCAAGCTCTCAGTGACTTCTCGAAGGATCCGCGGCGGATGACGTCGCGGTGACTGTCGAGGTTGTCGAAGACTGCGCCATAGCCTGAGAAGGTGCCGTCCGCCGTGATGACTGGCTTGAAGAGGCTATTCTTTTTTTCCACCGTGCCGCTCCAGCCATTTCAGCAGTTGGGTGGCGGCCTTCAGGCCAATCGGCGGCGTTGGTACCTTCGCCTCGGTAGCTTCTGCTTCCTGGCCGCGGTCGTCATTCTTGGTTGCCGTCTGCATTAGCGATACCCCACCGGGATTTGGCTTTCCTTGATCACTCCGTTGCGAGCCGCCTTACGAAGGTCGATAGCGAGGTCGTTGTTTCGATCACTCGGCGCTCCGAAGAAGTCGCGGCCGAAGTCCGTGAGCCCCGTGGGGTCGACACCCGCTCGCATGAAGTCTCTCCGAAGAGCGCCGAGCTTCCAGTGAGCGGCGGCCGCCAGGCAAAGAGCCGAGTAGAACTCGGTGGCGATTGCCTCATACTCAGGTCGGAAACTCTTCACGATGGCCGCCGAAGCCTGCCGCGTGAGCTCGTTCTTCTTCAGGGCGATTTCGTCAAGCGCGTCTTTGATGTCACGCTCTTCCCGCACCAGGCGCGCGATGGCATCGCGGTCGTCCGCGGGGGGCTCATAGGAGATACCGGCGACCAATGCAGCCACGCGATCTTTGTGCTCCTGCGGCGGCGTTGCCGCCTTGGCATGGATCGCGGCGAGCTCTTGTCGGTTCGCCGCCTGCCGTTTGATTAGCTCTGTCTGGCGCTCAACGAGAGCCATCAAGTCGGCCGAATGCTCTTCGGGCCGGGGGATATTCTTCATGTGTCACCTTCAAGTGATGATTTGCGTGGCCAACCGCTTGAGCAGTGGCAGCGGGATAAGCGCGAGCCGGGTCATGCGGTCAGGGCTACTGAAGCCGCGCTTGTAGATCCGAGTGACTGGATCGGCTTCGAAGCGACGGGCGGCGACTGTCATGAAGCCGCCTTCAGACAGGAAGATGTCACCGGACCGGAAGTCGATGTCCCCACCGGCAAGACCTGCTGCCTGGTCCAGAAGGTCCGTAAGCTCGGTTTCGGCATTGATGGCACCGTCGCCTGCAGTGCGCGGCAGGTCGCCGGTCTGCATCTCTGCCGCTACGCAGGTAACGGCCCGATTGGCGGATAGCGCCAAAATGATGCGCGCCAGTTCGCGCGACGTAAATGTGGCCTTTCGGCCGGAGGAGATGCGATCGGCCTCGCGAAGTCGCCGGACAGTGTCCCGCACGACTGAGGGCGAGACTGATAGCTCAGCCGCGATGACCTCCTCCGCCTCGGCGGAGGTCAGTGTTTTTTTCATCATGATGAAATTCCAGATAAGTGGAGAAAGGAAAACGCAGCAACCGGCCAAGCGCGAAGCCTGGCCGGCGCGCGATCGACACCCGGCGTCGCCGGCGCGGGTGGATTTATCGCCGTGGCGGGACATCCGCGCCTCCGGCAATGGGGAAGAAAAAAGCCAGCCCGAGGGCTGGCTAGTTAGGAACCCTACGAGAGGCCCGATATCTATTATCCGCGCCAGTCTGCAAAATGGGACTCATGCAGCTGACAAAATCTTCGAAAGGCGTTCGCAGGCTTCTTGCAGCGCCTGGCGCCCCTTCCGCTCCGCAACTTTTCCTGCGAACCCTACCACGTTGCCAATGTCGGTCATGTTGCGCGCCGTGAGGGCCGCATCCAGTACGGTGACGTCTTGCGCCGGTAGTTTTGAAACGACTTCGGCACGGTCAAAGGTATGCTCATCATCACGGATCGTTGCCCCCTGGTTCGCCTTCTTCGGCATGGCCACCCATGACGAGAAAATGTCGCCGACATCCAGCGATCCAGTAGGGAGCACTGGCCGGGGATCTTGCTCAACTGGTGGCAAACCGGCGAAAGCCCTCGCTTCGTTCAGCGGCATGGTCGTCGGCGGCAGTGCCGGGAGCGGCCTATCTTTGACGCGATTTGCACGCTCTCGCGCCTTTCTTCGACTTTCGGCAGTCTGCGGTATGAATTCCCCAGCGTAGCAGCCGAGCCAGTTGGCGAGGCGTTGCCGCTTGGCAAACTCCTCCTCTTCATCAAGATCTGCACCCTTAGCTCGTCCGAAGCGGTCCACCGGGCGTTTTCCCCGCCATGAGATGATTTGCCGGTTATTGCCAGGGCGTGTCGTCGTGCCATCTGCAACAGTCGGCATGATCCCGAAGCGCAGCGCGCCAAGCCGTACAATCTGTCCGCCACGCTTCTCGATGTCGCCGCCTACGGGTCTTCTGTCTATGAGGCCTGGGCGATGAGGTTCGAGCTCTACGTTTTTGACCGCAGCCATCAGGGCTCCAACGGTCGGGCGTATCTCGTGCTCGCATTCGACTATGGGCGGCGCCGGCTCGTCGTCGCGCTCCTCTTCCTCGAAATTGTCATTGGCCGGTATAATCGACCAGTTTGTGCGGAGCGGTTCCGCGGGAGGACGAGAAATGGCGCGCCATTTAAGGATCACGGCCAAGTCATCGGATAGACCGGCATGACGAGGTGAAGACGATCTCGAAGTGGTGAAAATGTCAGAATCGTTTGCGGGCGCGTGTTCGCGCCAAGCGGCCACGGCCGCGCGGTGCTGTGCAGTAGTTCTCACGTGGATCTCGTAGGTTCGAGAGCGCTGTCCGTTGTTCGGATCTTTGCGCATGCTGTCGCTGCAGCGGGTTTTCAAACATCAGGGATGCTAAATTGCAGATAAGAATAAGACCCCTGCCGGTAAAGGCGGGTTTGATTAAAAAAATCAAAACCCAGAAAAAACTCTGCACATGAGGTGACCGCGGGTTTGGCGAAAGCCGAATCGGCAAGGAAGTGGATGCCCGGCTGGGTGGCTGCCCAACAGCTCGTCTTCAACAACAATGCACCATAAATTTCTTGTAATCTGAGCTATAATTTTCACTTTTGATTAACCTTAGCTCTGCGAAATGCACTAGAAAGTTGTTTTATTGATTCTGGCTAACCGAGTATCATGAGAAGCATTTTGACAAATACTGCTGCCACCGCAGCGCTTCAAACACTCCGCACGCTTTCTGATAATTTGGCCACTACCCAACGCGAAGTCTCGACCGGCCTGCGCGTGAGCCAAGCTTCTGACAATTCGGCATATTGGTCCGTGGCGACCACTATGCGGTCTGACAATATGGCCCTGTCGGCCATGCAGGACGCACTTGGATTAGGTGGAGCAACCGTCGACACAGCTTATGCCGGCATGTCCGCCGTTGCAGACGTTTTGAGTGAGTTTAAGGCCAAGCTCGTCGCCGCAGCAGAAGAAGGTGTCGACAGATCAAAGATCCAAGAGGAACTTGAGCAACTGAAGCAGCAGGTGGTTAGCATCTCGGAGAGCGCGAGTTTCAGTGGACAGAATTGGCTTAACGTTGATGTAGATTTGAGCACAGCCAAAAGATCCGTCGTTTCCAGCTTCGTGAGAGATGGATCGGGTGGAGTTAGTGTGAAGACAGCTAATATTGAATTGTCGGACATAGCACTGTTCAACAAGAGTAGAGGCGCGATCCTTCAACAGCGATTCGAAATCACCATGCCGGATCCTAATGCGCCCGGCGGCGTCGGGCTAAAAGATGTTGGTGGTATCGACGTCGATCCCTTCATCGGCGCACTAGCCTATTCTGAAATCACATATCCAGGTGTGCTCACCTCTTGGCCAGTTACATTTGCTGCGGCGGATGAGATAACCTTCGATGCTACATTGAATAGCAGCGTATATGGGCCAGGGCAGTCAGCGCAGGTGACTATAAACCAGTCCGTTGTAAACGCCGCGCTTGGAAGGGTGGATGGTGCAATTCCGAACCAGAGTGCGCTGAAGACGGTAATCGATTACGCCTTCAACTTAAGTTCACTCAGCGTCCTGTCAAACGCCGCGTATAGTTTTGGTGCCGTTCAGGTGAGTATTATCCCTAATCAGGGGAGTGAGATTGGCCATAGCATTCAGATATCCAACGTTATGTCTAATTTGGCGGGAGGCTATGCGTTCGGAATCGACAGGCCTCCCATAAAACTAGTGAATAACCCATATCCGAAGGCCTCGTTTAACTTCACATCCCCTTTCAGCGTTCTGGATGACGCATACTTTTCTTTTACGCTAGCGATGTCAGTTCCCGGCGGCGGCCCCATGTCTGTGACCACACATACGGTAAACAAGGCCGCTGTGGACGCGGCACTAGGTACAGCAGATGGGCGCATAGGTAGTGCTGCAGACTACGCAACGGTTTTGGCATACGTAACATCGGGTTCTGACGTACTCTTCAGTGCCACTGGAGGCAGAGTCGACGCAGACATCAACACAGCAGTTCGTCCGTATCAAGGACTGAACTCGACATTCTTCATCGACAATGTCGCGAAACATGAGCGTACGACGGGTGGATCTCCATCAGATCCCGACGATCTTACGACGTTCGATTTCTTGGGAATAGACATCACTACCGGAAACGTCGCTCTGTCATCCTATATTTCTGCAGTAGATAACATGCTCCAGAAAACTGTCAGCGGCGCAGCAGCGCTTGGCGCGGTCCAAAGCCGGATCGACATGCAGAGCGAATTTGCGTCAAAACTCTATGACAGTATAGCTTCGGGCATCGGACGTTTGGTGGACGCCGACATGAACGAGGCGTCTACACGCTTGAAGGCCCAGCAGACCCAAGAGCAGTTGGCCATTCAGTCGCTGTCTATTGCAAACACTAGCGCTGACATGGTGCTTTCGTTGTTCAGGCAGTGACGACGGAGACTACCTGCACACCCGCCGAGATAAGCGTCGCGGCAATCATGAGCGACATGATGGTGAGCAACACTTTATCGCCCATATCGCAGCCCGCATCTTAAGCCGTTCGGCGTCGGCGCGTTTATCAAGCTGCAGCCTTCGGCCTTGGCTATCCGGCGCAGAAGGTCTGGCAGCACCAGGTCAGGGCCGAGTTTCCGAATCATAGCGTTGCCGTCGTAACGTCGGCTCAAGCCGCAGCGATCACAGCCGACGGTCATCTTCTGGTTTTGATATTCCGATAGGCGTCGAGCGCCTGCGCCAAGCGACATGGTTTTGCTCCTGCCGCCGCCTGTGGGTGGCCACCGCTGGCCGTTGGTCGGATTTAGGGCGGTGGCCAGGGTGGCGTCAAGCTCCCCGCCGTGCATCGACATAATCGACCACCTCGGCCTGTATGCCGGCAGAGTCGTTCCGGATGATGATAAGGCGCGGCGAGTAGCCGCTGGCATCAATGCCGACGACCGTCACCTCTTTTCCGCTAGTCGGGTGGAGGCCTTTGTATGTTTCTGTCAGGGGGATCACGCTGGTCATGTGCTTTCTCTCCTCAGGTTTTTGAATTTCTAATTTTACCGGGGCTCAAGCATGTACGCATGTACGGACTATAAGAGTCCGTACACGTACATACATGCCTGATGATGCCGGTGATGTGTTGATGTACGCGTGTACGTACATGTACGCGTACATCACCGTACATGGCTAAAGTGCCGGCTCTATAGGGACAAAGCCCTCGTCAACCTTCTCGACACGGCCCTGCTCAAGTAGCGCCGTCTTTGCCCGGTTGAACTTTTGGTCCAGCGTGCCACGAGACTTGCCCGTGCCGTCGTCAAACACCTCCCGGCACTTCGCCCGCCAGCTTGCCATAGTCACTGGCTCGCCATCCGCATAAAGCTCGTGGAGTGCCGCTAGGGCCTTCCTGTTCGGCCCGTCAAGGGGGCGCTGTGTGGCCGCCGACTCGCCGTCCGACATGGGGACCGCCATAACGGTTGGAACCGGCCGGCCTTTGCTGTCGACCAACTGAGGCGCGCTGACTGTCTGCAGGCGAAAAGATATCGGCTTGAAGTCCGGCCCGCGGTGCTTGCCCTGCCAGTGAAGGCGGACAGCCTCGCCAGTCTTCGACAAAGTCAGGTTGCCGTCCATTTCGGCGATAAAGGCCCCGCCGCCGCGTGGGAGCAGGTTGTCGTTGGCGGCGTTCTTTGTCGGATGGCAGGGAACGATAACACACGGCCTGCCTGGCAGAGTAGTAAGCGCCCGCAAGTCTCGAGCGTGTCCGCCAAGAGCGGTGTTGCCGTTCTCGTCGTCGCCTTGGAAGTATGCGGCTGACGTGTCAACCACGACAAGGCCGGCACCGCCGATCGCCTCGACTTGAGTGCGGATAGCTTCAATTGCTTCAGGAATAGAAAAGCGCTCGGTGATGAAATGCACGTCAAGCTTTGTCGGGTCCAAGCCACGCTCGTGACAAATGCCAATCCAGCGCATTGCGACGTCATCGGGGTTTTCGCCCGCGAAGTAAACAACGCGCCCCTGCGAGACCTCACGGCCAGCAAGCTCCCGCCCCTGTTCCGTAAGAAGCGCAAGCAAAAGTGCAACGGCAGTTTTGCCCGTTCCGGTGCTGGCCGTTAGAGAGTAGACGAAGCCCTTCTGTGCAATGCCCTCAATGGCGTAGTCGGGCGGCTGGAAACCACGAACGAAATCAGCTGAGGACACGAGCTTAGGCGGCGTGTTGTCATTGGCCGGCTCGGTGAAGCGTAGCCGATAGGCAACGCGCTTGTCGACGTGGGCTTGGATGCCGGCTTCCATCCGAGTGGCGGCTGCGGTAATCGCCTCCGCATAGTCGCGGGCATCGCCATTCCCAAGGTCCAAGTCGATGATGGCGTTCTGGAACTCGAGAACGAGATCGGAAACTTCAACGCGCTTTGGCGCCTTGCTTTTCAATGGGGCCATTACACGGCCTCCCTGCTGCCAGCAAATACGACGGGCAGCCAGTGCGGCGTGCTGTATTTGCGGCTGACGCTATCGGCCAGGGGCATGTCGAGCACGCCGCCGTCGAAGCTATAAACAAGCCAGTTTGTCGCCGTCGGAACTATGCGGCCCGCCTCGATGAGGTTCTTCATTGCGGATATTGCCGCGGGGGACATGTCCGCCCAAAGGACCACATTCTGGTCTTCGCGCCCCCACATTTCGGAGCCTGCAAATCCGGGGATATCGCGGGCCAATTCAACCATGGTGACACCGGAACGCAGTTCCAGGTATTTGGAGATTCGGGTCTCCAAGATTGAGGCTTGACGCTCCCTTGAGGAGAGGCGTGACACTAAATCAAATGCTGTGTTCATGACGGGCGATTTCCCCACTGGCGATGATTGCAAGTTGCGCTGCGACTTCGGGCGCGAATGTTACGGCTGGCCCTCCGCTTATGGACGGTCCGAAGACGCGAAGGCCTGTCTTGGCCTGCACGAGCTTCAGTCCGTATGCTTTAACGCCAGGCGCCAACTCGGCATCAAAGCGTGCAAGAGTGTTTCCGCTCGCGGTTTCGCGGCGGATTGATATGATTCTCAATCTGGTCTCCTGTATTTAGGTAATTGCCTAAGCGGCTAGCGCTTGCGGCTGTCTGTCTGGCAGCAAGTCACCGATGACGCTCATGACATCGGCGCAACTCATGCTGTTCTTTTCCATCAGTGCGGCGGCGAGCCGATCAATGGCCAGCCAGTTGTCGAGGACAAGACGCCTTGTCCTGTCCTTTAGCTTCTCCAAGCCAGCGCGCCGCCCGGCAAGGATCTTGAGGTCATCGAAAAGCGCGAAGAGAGATTCGAAGTCGGACTCCCCGACGCCGCTACATATTGCGTTCCAGTGGATTGACTTGAGGGACTTGTGCCCACGAGACACCATGTCCGCATATGGTCCGGCGAGGCACCCGATGATCTCCCATTCAGCGCACTTGATGTAGTGGTCGGCCATTTTGGGCTGCGTACTTTTGACGAATTCCGCCGTTCCAACGCTCGCAGTGTAGAGGCCGGTAATCTCGCAAAGCCCATAGGCGTAAATGGGCAGCCCCTTCCTGCTCAGAAAGAAGTTTGTACCCCTCGGCCTGATGTGGACTTTGTGGATTCCAAACGTATTGCCGTAGACGTCGATGGTGCCAAGGATAGCTGCAACAGCGTGACCGGCCTCATGTCGCGCAATGTTTATCCATTCGTCATCGTCTACATGTGCACTCAGCATGCGGATGGTCTCGCGCTTCATGCCGCCACCTGCCGCGCTGCAATCCGCTGATCGAGCCAAGCCTCAACCTCAGCCCGCACAAATGCGATGCGTCGCTCGGTTAGCTGGACCGGCTTGGGGAACTGCCCTTCCGCAGCCATCAGCGTCAGCAGCGTCCGCGAAAGGCTAGTGGCTTCCGCTGCTTCCTTGGGGTTCATGAGGCGGGGTTTGTTGTCGTTGGCGGCTTTTTCCATCTTTTTCAAAATCTCCTCTTGACAGGCTTGAATAAACTGGTAGATTGACGAATGTGATTTGATTGGCTTATCTGTTGTCAAAGCCAACGGACATTAAAGGCATTCTACAAGTTTGTCAATAGAGAAAATGCGCCTAGCTAGCGCAGTACGCCTCCCAATCGTCCATTAGCGCCCTTCTCTTCTGTAATGCATCCTGACGACGATAAGCGGCTTCCGTCTTGTCCCTAACAGCATGTGCCAGCGCCATTTCGATCACATCGCGCGGGTGGTGGGTCTCGTCACCGGCCCAATCTCTGAATGTGCTTCGCATCCCGTGGATCGTCACCTTCTTGACGCCAGAAGCGGCGCGCAGGCTTTTGTTCATCGCCGTGTCACTGATGGGCGTGCCGATCTTCCCGCCCTCAAAGACAAGATCACTCGTCGCCGCTTGCTTCTGCGCCTTCAGGATGGCGATAGCCCTGTCGGTCAACGGAACGCGATGCTCCGCCCCGCCCTTCATGCGCTTCGCCGGAATCACCCACAACGCGCCATCCATGTCGATCTCGGACCATACTGCGCCACGAACCTCACCGGACCGGCAAGCCGTCAGGCAGAGCAATTCGGTAGCTCGCGCAGACACTGCACTAGATTCCCCCAACGCCCTCATGGTGGCTGGAATTAGCTTGTAGTCGAGCGCTGGATGATGCCCACGTGAAAGCTTATTGCGCGCCGGCAGCAGGTTCTCCAATGCGCCGCGCCATGCAGCTGGGTTATCGCCCTGAAACAAGCCCCTCGCCTTCGCTGCATCCATCACGGCAGCAATGCGCATTCTCGTTCTATCTGCCGTTTCCGGCTTGCTCTCCCATATCGGATTAAGCGTCCTGACCACGTCGTCTATCGTAACCTTAGCCACCGGCAAGTCATGGAGCGGCTTGGCATATTCGCGCAGTGTCATTGCCCACTGCTGGCGATGTTTTTCGTTTTTGCTCGACTTGGCCTTTAGCTTAATGACGTCCTCCATGATCTCCGCAAAAGTCGCGCCGGTCTTCTTGTCTGCCTTTGGATCCTCTTTGCGTGCTAGCATGTCTCTTATCGCTGCAGCCTTATCACGAGCCAAGGAAACGGAGACAGGCGCGGTGCCAGCACCATAGCCCCCTAGCCCCAACTCGGCGCGCTTGCCTTCCCATCGATAGACGAAAAGCCATTGTTTAGATCCGCCTGGCCGAACGCGCAGGTATAGCCCATCCCCGTCCGAGTAGATCCCCGGTTCCGATAACGCCTTGCATGCCTTCTCAGTGAGTTTGTGTCTTGCCATTGCCCAATCCTGCCATAAAATTTGGCCTAAATTCGTTGGGCAATATAAGGCGGACAGACACAAATTCTAGTATGTGTTTTCAGCAGTTGCGCTATTGGTCGTAATCATGCGGACACCCCATCCGCCATCACTCTTGCCGCACGCCTCGACCTTACCAATCTTTCACTGTCATTTCCGCGCCGAAGGTCTATCTCCATATCCTTGCAAGGCAGATCCCGCTTGACCGCGATCAAGGGCTAGGGAAGCGGACGGGTGCAGGATCAGGCAGGACCGACATGACCGTGAAAGACAAGACGTGACCGACGACGCAAGACCCTCGACCGCCTCCGGGACCGAAGAACTCAAGGCCCTTCTCGCCTCGGCCGCGCGACCGAAGCGTCGGTGGGGTTTGCGGCTTGTCGGGCTTCTGGCTCTCGCCACTCTCGGTTATGGCGCCTATCTCTGGTCTTCCGACGGCACGACGGTGAGCTATAAGACCTCAGAACTGAAACCCGGCAACCTCACGGTTCTGGTCACCGCCACGGGCTCCGTCGAGCCGACGGTCCAGGTCGATGTTTCCTCCGAACAGTCGGGCACGATCCGCGAAGTGCTGGTGGATTTCAACAGCGAGGTGAAAAAGGGCGAAGTGCTCGCCCGCCTCGACACGGACAAGCTAAACGCCGATCTGAAGGCGAAGCAGGCGGCCCTGGCGTCCTCTCGGGCTGCCGTCTCCAGGGCGCGTGCCGATGAACAATCGGCCAAGGCCAAGCTCGACCGGTTGACGGCGCTGGTCTCGAGCCGCGTCTCCACCCAGCAGGATCTCGACACGGCGGAATTCACCTTTCAGGCAGCATCGGCCGCCCGCCAGAGCGCCGAAGCCGACGTGATCTCGGCCGAGGCTGCACTCGAACAGGCAAAGCTCTCTTTGTCGAAGGCGACCATCCTGTCGCCGATCGATGGCATCGTCCTGTCGCGCAATGTCGATCCGGGCGCCACCGTTGCCGCCTCGCTCGAAGCCCCGACCCTCTTCACCATTGCCGGTGACCTGCGCGAAATGGAGCTGCAGGTGTCGATCGACGAGGCCGATGTCGGTCGCGTCACGGTCGGCCAGACCGCAAGCTTCACGGTCGATGCCTTTCCCGACAAGCGTTTCCCGGCCGAGATCACGTCGATCCGCTACGCCGCCGAAACCGTCAATGATGTCGTTACCTACAAGGGTATCCTGTCGGTCGCCAATGACGACCTGCTGCTCCGGCAGGGCATGACGGCCACAGCCGACATTGTCGTCGAACAGGTCACGGACGGCTTGCTGATCGCCAATGCCGGCCTGCGTTATGCTCCGCCTGCCCCTGTCACCGAAACGACGAGTGGCGGCACCGGCGTCTTCAGCCTGTTTCGTCCGCCCCGCCAGGCCCCGCCCGTCGCGCCTGAGCCGACCGGCCGGGAGCGGACGATCTGGCTGCTGCGCAATGGCCAGCCCCTCGCCGTCAACATCGAGATCGGCGCCTCGGACGGTCAGAACACCGTCGTCGTCAAGGGCGACGTCAAGGAGGGCGATCGGGTCATCACCGACCAGACCGTCCGCAGTCGCTGAGATCCGTGATGGCCCCTGCCCCGCTCATCGAGTTCCGCCAGATTTCCCGCATCTACGGTCGCGGCGAGGCGACCATCCGCGCCCTCGACCGTGTGGACCTTACCATCGACCGGCATGAATTCGTCGCGATCATGGGCCCTTCCGGCTCCGGCAAGTCGACGGCCATGAACATCCTCGGCTGCCTCGATGTGCCGACCTCGGGCCAGTATCTTTTCCAGGGCATCGACACCTCGGACTTCGACCGGGCGCAATACACGCTGCTGCGCCGTCACATGCTGGGTTTTGTCTTCCAGGGCTTCAATCTTCTCGCCCGCACCTCCGCCGTGGAAAATGTCGAACTGCCGCTGGTCTATCGCGGCATGGACGCCCGCGAGCGGCGCGCAAGGGCGCTGAAGGCGCTAGCGCAGGTCGGCCTCTCCGGTCGCGAGAACCACACCACCCAGGAACTCTCAGGCGGCCAGCAACAGCGCGTCGCGATTGCCCGTGCCATCGTCACCAGCCCCGCTGTGCTTTTGGCCGACGAGCCGACCGGCAATCTCGACACAAGGACCAGCCGCGAGATCATGGAGCTGATCACCGGGCTCAACCGGGATCATGGCATTACCGTCATCATGGTCACCCACGAAGACGATATCGCAGCCTATGCCAAGCGCACCCTGCGTTTTGTCGATGGCCATATCCAGTGCGACAGCCATGCGAAAGCGGAGGTCGCCAGTGTTTCTTGAGACCCTGAAGCTGGCACTGCGTGCCATTCGCCGCAATCTCTTGCGCTCCTTTCTCACCGTGCTCGGCGTCGTCATCGGTGTCGCGGCTGTCATCGCCATGGTCACGATTGGCAATGGCACCACAGCCCAGGTGACGAGCGAAATCTCCAAGCTCGGCACCAACCTTCTGTTCGTCCGTCCCGGCCAGTTTGGCCCCGGTCGCGCCGGCACGGATGCCAAGAAATTCACGATCCGCGACATAGAGGCGATCCGCGACCAGATCCCCGGGCTTCGCGCCGTGGCGGCCATCAACCAGTCCAGCCAGACGGTCATCTTCGGCGGCCAGAGCCGCCAGACCGCGATCATCGGTTCGGGCGGCGATTATCTGGTGGCACAGAACTGGGAGCTCGCAACCGGCCGCAGCTTCCTTGCCTCCGAAGAGCGTGGCGGCCAGGCCGTCTGCCTGATCGGCGAAACGGTGCGCTCGAAGCTCTTCGGCTCGACCCCCGCCGTCGATCAGATGATTCGCGTCGGCAGTGTCGCCTGCCAGGTCATCGGCGTACTGGCAAAGAAGGGCCAGAGCGGCATGGGCAGCGACCAGGACGACGTGGTGATGATGCCGCTCAAGGTCTTTCAGCGGCGCATCAGCGGCTCCAGCGACGTCTCCAGCCTCATGCTCTCGGCCGAAGACGGTGTCTCTACCGCCAAGGTCCAGGCCGATGTCGAACGGCTCCTGCGCGAACGACGCAAGATCGTCCCCGGCCGCGACGATGATTTCACCGTCAACGACATGACGCAGATGGCTGCGACGCTCACCGGTACCACGACACTGATGACCGGACTGCTCGGCGCGGTCGCGGCCGTATCTCTGCTCGTCGGCGGCATCGGAATCATGAACATCATGCTGGTCTCGGTCACGGAACGCACCCGCGAGATCGGCATTCGGCTCGCGATCGGCGCGGTGGAGCGTCAGGTGCTCATGCAGTTCCTGGTCGAAGCCATCACGCTGTCCGTCTTCGGCGGCGTGGTCGGAATCGCGTTCGGCCTCGGCATCGCCTACACGGCGGTCAGCCTGATGTCTGTCCCTTTCGTCGCCAGTCCCTCGGTTATCCTGCTTGCCTTCGCCTTTTCGGCCGCAATCGGCATGATCTTCGGCTATTTCCCGGCAAGGCGCGCCGCCCAGATGAACCCGATCGATGCCCTGCGCCACGAATGAACGGTACAAGCTGAAGTCCGGCGACCAGCTTGGGGCAAACTTGCCATGCTGTAGCTGGGCCTAATGGACATGCGACCGGCGACGGTACGGCTGTCCGGACAGTCGACCACCTGAGGGAGTAAGCCCATGTCCGCATTCCCGGACCGCGACACAGTCGCCGCCAAGATCGCCTCGATGCAGGAGCCCGACCAGGCTTTCCTGCGGCTCATCTTCGAAAACCCGGCCCAGGACGATGCCTTTCTTGAAGGGCTGTACCTTTACCTCGATATCGCATCGGAAGCGCGTTTTCTGAATTCCCTGAAGCTTGAACGCAACGGGGAATGGATTGGCAACAATGCCCCTGGCCGGCTGCAGATCCGTCTGATGGAAGCCGCGCGGTCCAGCCAGCACCCGGCCTTCGCCGCCTTTCGCACCGGCCTGTCACGTTCCGGCGGTCTGGAGCGCGCCTACCCGAAGGCTGCCGTGTAGAACCGTTCATTTCTAAATGGAAGCAGTTCTGCCGGAGCAGATTTTTGTCGGGGCAGCGACGATCGGCGCAGCGCATACCCTGAGGTATGGGCGAGACGATCGTTACTGATCCCGGCGGAAATATGCCCGGCCCTTCGGGTCGGCGGGAACGGGCCGCCTGATCGCCCGGCTGGCTTGGCCGTATGCTATGGCTACGACGCGCGCCAGCCGGGCGACCATCCGACTCCGTTTCAGCCAACAGAACTGATTCCATTTGGAAATGAACGGTTCTAGCGCCATTGCAGCAAGAGTGCACGACGGTTTGCGCAGCCGAATGCACCGACCGACTATTGCGGGATCGGCATGCTGACGGAGAGGATCGGCCCCATCGGGAAAAGCCGGTCCATCCGATTCTCTTCGGCGATGAAGACGCTGGAAATCGTGCCGTCGAGATAAAGCGCGTTTTGGCAGCCGAGACGGTCGCGGAAAAGGGTCGCGAAGTCGTAGAACCGCACCGGCACCCTCGACACGACCATCACGACCCGGCTGTCTGCATCGACGCCCACACCGTTGCGGATCTTGAAGCTGTCGCTGTCGGCCAGGAAGCGAGGATGCAGCTTTCCGTCGATGACCAGCATGGGGCCCGATTGCGTGCCGAAGTCCGGGTCAATCCCACGCGCGACAAAGGACTTGGTCTCCATGACGGACGCTTTGCCGTCCTTCACTAGGAAGACGCCATTCGGCAGCAGATGAAAATTCCCCCAGCCGCCTCCGGTCACGGCCGGCTTCAGCACCTTGCCATACTCGGCGAAGTAGCCGACCGGCGACAGATCGTCGTGATACATGCCGGCATTCATGGCAAAGACCAGAACCCGCCGCTCGGCCCAGAGCTGGCGACGCAGCCCCGCAAATCCGCCATAGGGCAGGCCCTCCGGAGAGGCGAGGTGGAGGCGGATATCGTTCTTTGCAGGATCAAAACGGCAAACGAGATAGCTCTCTTGCTCCTGGCGCATCTCCTCGCAAGCCGCAACGGCAAGCGAGGGCAGGAGTAATCCGGCGAGAAGAACGATGAGCTTCAGTGGGGAATGCACGTGGGACCCTCGGTGGAGCCTCCCTCATGGCGACTATCCCCCGATTTGTGAAGTCTGTCTCCTGGCCTGGTCAACAGCAACAACCGAGCGCCGGCAGTTTTCTTGCCGGGATCTTTGTGCAAGCTTCGATCTGACCTGGCGACCTGGACCAGACTTTCCGACCGAGGGAACCCATGAACGTGATGGAAGCGCCAAGATTGCGCCTAAGATTCGCGACCGCAGGTGATGCCGCGGCACGGTTCTCACTCGGCCATGACCCGGACATAACGTGGATGTTCGGCGTGAGCCAAGCCGACCACAAACCTATGACAATGGAAGCAGCCGAGGCCTGGGCACTCGGCCAATCCAAAGACGTGAACGCCCGGATCATCGAAGTTGATGGACGATTGGTCGGGGAAATCAAGCTGCACAGCATCAACGCTCAGGACCGGCGCGCCTCCATGGCAATCGCGATTTACGATCCGCAGATGCTGGGCAAGGGATTGGGAACCCGGGCAATTTGCCTGCTTTTGCACCACGCCTTCACCCAAATGGACCTCCATCGGGTCGGCGTGCGTGTTCTTGCCTACAACAAGCGCGCAATAAGAGCCTACGAGAAGTGTGGTTTTGTCCTTGAAGGGCGCGAACGGGAAACGGCCTTTGTGGATGGTGTCTGGCATGACGACCTGATGCTGGGCATCCTTTCCCATGAATTCCAACCGCACCAGGACGAATCAATGCCTGCTGAAACGTGAGGCTAGACATCCGCTGCATCTGCACGGTGCCCTGCCGGTTTAGGTGCGGGGTCTCGAAGCGGACCCGTCTGTTCCCGGCAGCCTGAGCGCCTCCATGTGAAACTTGAGCTGTGCCTCCGGATACCGGAACGCGTCACCGACGGGACAGGCGTTGCGGGCCAGGCAGCCAGACGTCATGCAGCCGCCCTGCCCTTGCGGCGTGACGAGATGCCTTCGACAGCCGGCAACGTCGAAGCCATCGGGCGAGACGGCTCCGACAGGACATGTAGATAAGCACGGCTTGTCACGACAGGTATCGCAGGGGTGGACCTCGCTGCGAACAGGCGTTTCCACCGCGCCGTCCAGAGCGCGAAACATGAGCGCGCCGCGATAGCTGTGCCAGAGGCCGAGGCGTGGATGAATGAGAATGCCGAGCGGTGAGGGTTCCAGCCCTTCCGCCTGCATGGCCCAGCGCTGAAAGGGTTGGTAAGGCGGATCCGACGGGTAGCAGGGCTCTGCCCCGATGCGATTGCCAATCTCGTCGATCACGATCTTCGACCAGCGGTCGAGCGGATCGGCACCCCCTCGATCGGCCTGTGACATCCGCCAGCGCTCGAAATGCGGCCACATCGCTCCACCCGCCGCGCCAATCAACAGCACCGCCTCAGCGCGCGCGCCATCGTCAAGCATGGGCGCCGCATCTTCGGGCCCGAAGCGAACGAGCCCGCGCAGCGAAAGCCCGTGCGGCGCAAGCAGCGCCTCGATCTCGGTCAGAACGGAAGAAGGGCCGCTCATCGCGGCCCCTCGATCTTGTAATGCGGTCGCCAGACCTCCTCCTGGATCATGTCGGCAACCTGGCTAGCTCCGCCTTGCTCCCTGGCAACGGGACCCTTTCAGGAGAAGGCGTCGGGCATCGAATCCTTGCGGCTCGCCACATAGGCGAGGAGTGCCTCGTCGATCGCCGGATCAAGAGCGGGTGCTTCGTAAGCATCGAGCCACGAACGGCAGAGCGCGTTGGCGCGATCTTCGATCCGCTTGCGACCCTCGATTTCCCACTGCTCGAAGGAATTGTTGTCGGCGAGCGCCGAGCGATAGAAGGCCGTCTGGAAATTGGCCTGCGTGTGGGCGCAGCCGAGATAATGCGCGCCGGGGCCCACCTCGCGGATGGCGTCCATCGCCTGGCCGCTTTCCGTCAGATCGACGCCCGCTGCCATCTTCTGCATCATGCCGAGCTGATCCTGGTCGATCATGAACTTTTCGTAGCAGGCGGCAAGTCCGCCCTCGAGCCAGCCGGCGGCATGCAGGACGAAGTTCGCCCCGGCAAGCAGTGTCATGTTGAGCGTATTGGCGCTCTCGTGTGCTGCCTGGGCATCCGGAACCTTGGAGGCACAGAGCGAGCCACCGGTACGGAAAGGCAGGCCCATGCGCCGCGCGAGCTGCGCCGCACCATAGGAGACCAGTGCAGGTTCCGGCGTACCGAATGTCGGCGCACCCGACTGCATCGAGATCGAGGCGGCAAAGGTGCCGAACAGCACCGGCGCACCCGGACGGATGAGCTGGGTGAAGGAGGCGCCTGCCAGAACTTCCGCCAGGATCTGCGTCAGCGTGCCTGCGACGGTCACCGGGCTCATGGCGCCCGACAGGATGAACGGCGAAATCACCGAAGCCTGGCCGTGACGGGCATAGACCTTGGCCGCGCCAAGCATGGTCTCGTCGAAGACCATCGGTGAGTTGGCATTGATCAGGTTCAGCATGACGCAATTGTTTTCGACGAAGTCGTCACCGAAGACAAGCTTGGCCATGGCGACCGAATCTTCTGCGCGCTCTGGTGCCGTGACCGAGCCCATGAACGGTTTGTCGGAATATTTGATATGGCTGTAGACCATGTCGAGGTGACGCTTGTTCACCGGAATGTCGACCGGCTCGCAGACCGTGCCGCCCGATGAATGGATCGACGGCGCCATATAGGCGAGCTTTACGAAGTTTCGGAAATCCTCAAGCGTCGCATAGCGTCGATTGCCTTCGAGGTCGCGCACGAAGGGCGAACCGTAGACCGGTGCAAACACCGTCGCATTGCCGCCGATGCGCACATTGCGCTCCGGGTTGCGGGCGTGCCAGGTGAATTCAGAAGGCGCGGTCTTCAGGAGTTCGCGGCACAGGCCCTTCGGGAAATGCACCCGTTCGCCCCTGACATCGGCACCGGCCTGTTTCCACAGTTCCAGCGCCTCGGCGTCTTCACGGAATTCGATGCCGATCTCTTCGAGGACGGTATCGGCATTGCGCTCGATCAGTTCCAGCCCCTCCTCGTCCAGCACCTCATAGGTTTTGATCTTGCGGGTGATATAGGGCATCGACGGACCGGCACCGCCGCCGCTGCGCGATGCTCTGCGGGCCGCGGCCCCCCGTCCTTCGCCGCGTTGGCGGCGGCCTGCGCCCGGTTCTGCCGTAATGTCATCCATGTCTGCTTCCTCGCTCGAGCGCTCATCCGCGCTGCTTCTCTCCTCCATTATGCTATTCCAATCCGCATGTGAAACCATCCTTTATGCGCCAACGGCTTGCGTCTCACAGACATCGGCTTTTCTCACGCTTGTCTGTCTCCGTCGCTTTTCAGGGGCGGCGCGTCGTAATCGAAAAGAGTTTTTCACGAACTTGAGGTTTAAGTTTCCTTCGGGCAGTCTCATGCCCGGCGCGACCGGAATCGCGTTTGAAAAGAAGCGGGAAGCACCACCATGGCCGAAGACGACATCATTCTTTCCGAACTCTCCGACGAGGAACTCGTGCAGCAGATGCATGACGACCTCTATGATGGCCTCAAGGAAGAGATCGAGGAAGCGACACAGATTCTGCTCGATCGCGGCTGGGCACCTTACGACATCCTGACCCAGGCGCTCGTCGAAGGCATGCGCATCGTCGGCATCGATTTCCGCGACGGCATTCTTTTCGTTCCGGAAGTTCTGCTCTCCGCCAATGCGATGAAGGCCGGCATGAACATTCTGCGTCCGCTGCTTGCCGCCACCGGCGCACCGAAGCAGGGCAAGATGGTCATCGGCACGGTCAAGGGCGATATCCACGACATCGGCAAGAACCTTGTCGGCATGATGATGGAAGGTGCGGGCTTCGACGTGATCGACCTCGGCATCAACAATCCGGTCGAAAACTATCTGGAAGCGCTTGAGCGTGAAAAGCCCGATATCCTCGGCATGTCGGCACTGCTGACCACGACCATGCCCTACATGAAGGTCGTGATCGACACGATGAAGGAAAAGGGCATCCGCGACGATTACGTCGTTCTCGTCGGCGGCGCACCGCTCAATGAGGAATTCGGCAAGGCCGTCGGAGCCGATGCCTATTGTCGCGATGCCGCCGTCGCGGTCGAAACGGCAAAGGAATTCATTGCCCGCAAGCACAACAGCATGGGCGCCCGCGCCTGAGACTGGAAGAAAAGAAGCCGGCCCTAGAGGCCGGCTTCCACATATGCGCCCTGCGGTGCCGACATCATGCTCTGCCAGGCGACATGGCCTCCGGCATACAGGACGGCCGCCAGCATGTAGATGGCACTGGCCTTGGCGATCGTCTCGAGCGTCATGCTCTCCTCCTGTGTCAGCCGTGGCGGGCGATATGGTCGTCAGACCAGGTTAGCGGGTTGCTGCACCTTCAACGTTATTGGCAGCAGACTGCGTTGCATTGACGGTGTTGGCCGCATCCTGGCCGACACCACGGATCGTGTTGCCGCAGGACGACAGTGCGAAGATGGTGAGAACGAGGGCTGCGCCGGCTGTCAGTTTTTTCGCCATCATGTTGATGTACCTTCTGTCTGGGTGACGAGTGGAATGCGATGGAACAACGCGCCAAATCGGAAAAGGTTCATGTTATCGCCTGCGGAGCGATTGCCCGTGAAATCTTGGCGGTGAAGGCGCTGAACGGGCTCGACCATTTGAGCCTGGAATGTCTTCCCGCCATCTGGCATGTCTGGCCGGAAAAGATCGCGCCGGCGCTGCGCGAAAAGATCGCCGAAGCCCGGGCTGCAGGCCACGAGAACATCTTCATCGGTTATGCCGAATGCGGCACCCAGGGCGAGATCGACCGGATCTGCGCCGAGGAGCGGCTGACCCGCCTCTCCGGTCCCCACTGTTATGCCTTCTTCACCGGCACCGAAAAATTCCTCGCCGAATGCGAGACGGAGTTCACCGCCTTCTACCTGACGGACCTGATCACGAGGCAGTTCGAGGCCTTCGTCATCGAACCGCTGAAACTCGATCGGCACCCCGAACTGCGCGACATGGTCTTCGGGAACTACACGAAGATTGTCTATCTCGCCCAGACCGAAGACGCCGAACTGCAGGCCAAGGCAAAATGGGCGGCGGAATACCTGAAGCTCGATTACGAATACCGCTTCACGGGCTATGGTGATTTGCAGCCGGAACTGCTCGAGGCCGCACGCGCTACCGCGCCGGCCGACTGATTTCTCCGCTTTCCGAAATGAATCGGCTACCGGATCGAGTTCGCGACGCTGCGCCCGGCATCCTTGGTCGCGTCAACCGCATTGCCGACATCATTGCCGATCCCGCGGATCGTATTCCCGCAGGAAGAGAGCCCCAGCGTCAGCACCAAAAGCATGGCGAGGGTGCCGACCGTGCGATGAGCAAAAACAGTCATCCTGATTCCCCGTCTACCTGTTCAAGCAGGATTAGGTGACAAGCCATCACGAAAAAATCAAGGCAAGGGGTTAGGACGGTTTCTACGGAAAGCAGAAGGCAGCATTCACGCTCCCTTCACCATTCTCGAAACCGTGAACACGACACGGATCCGCTTTAATCCGGTTGTAATCACCGTCTGTGACACTGGCTGACAGGTCAACAAAAACCAAGAGAATGAGAAATGACCGACAGGGCAGATACATGGGCGGCAGGTTTCGCCGCCGCGCGTGAAAGCAACCATCCAGAAAATCTTTCGGACCTCCTCGTCCGTTTGGCCCGCACGACCGACCGCAAGGTGACGATCCGTGATATTGCGATCGCCCTACAGGACCGATCCTTCGGCGCCTTTCTCCTCGTTTTCGCCCTGCCCAACCTTGTGCCTCTGCCGCCCGGGGCGACCTTCATTTTGGGCTTGCCGCTGATCTTCGTCGCCTGGCAGATGATGGCGTCGCCCGGCGGGCGGGTCTTCTTCCCTCGCATCGTCAGCGATTACGGCGTCGAACCCCAGACCTTCGAAGCCATCGTCAAACGCCTCGTGCCGTGGATGCGCTGGGCTGAAAAGCTGGTGGTGCCGCGCTTCTGGCTCTTCGGGAGCCGGTTCGCGGAGCGTTTGATCGGCGTCCTCGCGCTGATTCTCGCCATCGTCGTCTTCCTGCCGATCCCGCTTGGCAACTGGCCCCCGGCCTTTGCTCTGGCAGTCCTCGGTTTTGCCCATTCCCAGCGTGACGGTCTCGGTGTCGTCATCGGCTGCCTGATCGGCCTCCTGTCACTGGCTGTCGCCGGCTTTGTCGTCTACACCGCCGTTGCCGTGGTTTCGCTTGTCGTCTGATGCAGATGCCCATGCCAGTGTCCCGGAACCGTAAGGTGGTCGTCATGACGGCCGGTGGGCTCAATCCCACGATCGTCATCCAGCATCTCGCCAGATCCGGGATGGACGTCGAGGTCATCCTCGAAGAGGCCGAGAGCAAGGGGGAGATCGTCAGGCGGCGGGCCCGTCGCCTGGGCTGGATCAACGCGCTCGGCCAGCTTGGAACGATGATCGCAGCGCGCGCCTTGCGCCGTGCCGCCAACCGCCGTGTCGCCGAACTGCTCACCCGTCACAACTTCGACCGCACACTTCCGCAGACTGTCCCGATCCACCCGGTCACCTCGATCAACGCGCCGGAAACGGCGGCACTCGTCGATGAACTGAAGCCCGGCGCCATCCTGCTCGTCTCGACCCGCCTGATGTCGGTACGACAACTGGCCGCCCTGCCCTGCCCGGTCATCAACCTGCATGCCGGCATCAATCCCAACTATCGCGGCCAGATGGGTGGCTACTGGTCGTTGCGCGAAAACGATGCCGAAAATTTTGGTGCAACGCTTCATCTGGTTGATGCAGGCACCGACACAGGTGGCACGCTGTACGAGGTCCGCACAAAACCAGCACCCTCCGATTTCATTTCGACGTATCCGCTGCTGCTGACCATTGCCGCTCTGGACATCACGCGCCAATCGATCGAGGACGCGCTGGCCGGACGCCTGGCGCCCCACATGCCGCCGGGCCCCTCCGCACTCCGCTTTCCCCCCACCCTCTGGTCGTGGATCTGGTGCGGCCTAATGCGCCGAATCTGGTAAAAACATCGCCGATCGTGGCAGCGTCGTTTTTGGCGATAAGCGACGTCGTGAAAAGCGCAGTCCGGCGAATGCCCCCCGTGCATTCTGCCCTGAAAGGGAGTGAGTGGCATGGCAGACAAGATCGTCGTTTACTGGCGGGATATCCCGGCCCAGGTGATCGTCAAGCAGGGACGCAAATCCGCAAAACGCGAGCTTTCGCTGCGCTTCACCGAGGCAATCGACATGGCGGCGATGCGCTCGGGCGCTGCCGAAACCGACGCCTATCTCGCCGACTGGCGCAAGGCCGATCCGGTCCCGGTCGGTGATGATCTGGACGCCGAAGCCGAAAGTGCTGCCGCCGAACTGGAGGCGGCTTACGACAAGGCCCGCCTCGTAGCCCTCGTCCATGCAGGAGGCCGCGACAATGGCTGAACCCAAACTCGTCGATCCCGGCCCGCCGAAGAAGGGCAATGCCGCCCCGGGCGCCAAGGCTGCCAGCGGCGCCTTCACGCCTGCGGGTGTCTCGCCCAACCGCCGCGCCCGCCGCTCCTACACGATCCGTCTCTGGGCGGTGCGCAACTCGCGCTTCCTCGAATGGTTCTACCGCAATTTCGCCAATGCCTTCCTCTTCCTCCACCCGGTCTGGAAGAAGCTCGGCTACAACCGCGTCGAAAAGCCGATCACCTTCGTCGAACGCAATGTGAAGGGCCTGCTCTTCGACTGTCGCATGTGCGGCCAGTGCGTGTTGTCCTCGACCGGCATGTCCTGCCCGATGAACTGTCCGAAACAGCTGCGCAACGGCCCCTGCGGCGGTGTCCGCGCCAACGGCAATTGCGAAGTCGAGCCCGACATGCCCTGCGTCTGGGTCCAGGCCTGGAACGGCTCGCGCAACATGGTCGCCGGCGACGCGATCCTCAAAGTTCAGAAGCCGGTCAACCAGTCGCTGCGCGAAACATCCTCCTGGCTGCGGGTGACGGCGGAAGCCGCCGCCGAGCGGGAAAAGAACACGGCAAAGGAAGCCTGAGCATGGCCCAGATCGACGAAAATCCGCTTGGCGTTCACCTGCCGCTCGATCCCCTGCCCGGCCATTCCTCGCTTGGTCGGCTGGAACGCGTGCTCCGCCGCGGTGAGTTTGCCGTCACCGCCGAGCTGAACCCGCCCGACAGCGCCGATCCGGAAGATGTCTACGAGCGTGCCAAGGTCTTCGACGGCTGGGTGGATGGCATCAATGCGGTCGATGCGTCCGGCGCAAACTGCCACATGTCCTCGGTCGGCATCTGCGCGCTTTTGACCCGCATGGGTTACGCCCCGATCATGCAGATCGCCTGCCGTGACAAGAACCGCATCGCCATCCAGGGCGACGTCTTGGGTGCCGCCGCCATGGGCGTCGCCAACATCATGTGTCTGACGGGCGATGGCGTGCAGGCCGGCGACCAGCCGGGTGCCAAGCCCGTCTTCGACCTCGACTGCATGTCGCTTCTGGAAACCGTCCGCACCATGCGCGACCAGTCGAAATTCCTGTCCGGCCGCAAGCTGACCAGCCCGCCGAAGGTCTTCCTCGGGGCGGCGATCAACCCCTTTGCCCCGCCTTACGATTTCCGTCCCTACCGGCTCGGCAAGAAGATCGAGGCCGGTGCCCAGTTCGTCCAGAGCCAGTATTGCTTCGACGTGCCGATGTTCCGCGAATACATGAAGAAGGTCCGCGACCTCGGCTTCCACGAGAAATGCTACATCCTCGTCGGTGTCGGTCCGCTGGCCTCCGCCAAGACCGCCAAGTGGATCCGCTCCAACGTTCCGGGCATCCACATTCCCGACCACGTCATCAAGCGCCTGGAAGGCGCCGAGGATCAGAAGAAGGAAGGCAAGCAGCTCTGCATCGACATCATCAACGAGGTGAAGGAGATCGAGGGCGTCTCGGGCGTACACGTCATGGCCTATCGCCAGGAGGAATATGTCGCCGAAATCGTCCATGAATCCGGCATTCTGAAGGGTCGCAAGCCCTGGAAGCGCGAACATGCCCGGGCCGACGATATCGCCGCCGAGCGCATGCGCGAGATCGGTGCCGATCCGGTCCAGGACCAGCAGGAACTCGCCGCCAGGGCTGCCCACGCGCAGCAACACTGAACAACCGCCTTGCCTTTGTCCGGCATTTGCCGGCACATCCCATTTTCGCCGCGCGAGAGCCGGCATCGACCGGAGGACTGAAATGACCCGCACCATCGTCGCATCCGCCACCAAGGAAATCATCATCGGTTTCGACCAGCCCTTCTGCGTGATCGGCGAACGCATCAACCCGACGGGCCGCAAGAAGCTCGCCGCCGAAATGCAGGCCGGCAATTTCGAGACCGTCATCAAGGATGCCCTGGAACAGGTCGCCGCCGGCGCCACCATGCTCGACGTCAATGCCGGCGTGACCTCGGTCAACCCGAACGAGACCGAGCCGGGCCTGCTCGTCCAGACGCTCGAAATCGTTCAGGGCCTCGTCGACGTGCCGCTGGCGATCGACAGCTCCGTCACCGCCGCTATCGAAGCCGGCCTCAAGGTCGCCAAGGGCCGCCCGCTGGTCAATTCCGTCACCGGCGAGGAAGAAAAGCTCGAAGCCATCCTGCCGCTCGTCGCCAAGTACAATGTCCCGGTCGTTGCCATCTCCAACGACGAGACCGGCATCTCCCAGGATCCCGACGTTCGTTTCGCCGTCGCCAAGAAGATCGTCGAGCGCGCCATGGATTACGGCATCAAGCCGCATGACATCGTCGTCGACCCGCTGGTCATGCCGATCGGCGCGATCGGCTCGGCCGGCCTCCAGGTCTTCGCCCTGATCCGCCGTCTGCGCGAGGAGCTGAAGGTCAATACCACCTGCGGCCTCTCCAACATCTCCTTCGGCCTGCCCCATCGCCACGGCATCAATGCCGGCTTCATCCCGATGGTCATCGGTGCGGGCATGACATCCGCCATCATGAACCCCTGCCGCCCGCAGGAAATGGAAGCCGTCCGCGCCGCCAATGTCCTCAATGGCACCGACGAGAATTGCTACAACTGGATCAAGACCTATCGCGACTACAAGCCCGCCGAAGGTGGCGGCCATGCAGCCCCCGCCGCAGCCCCGGCCTCTGCCGCCACCGGCGGCGGTCGCCGCGGCGGTCGCGCGGCACGTGTCGGTGGCGGTGCGCCGACGGAGTGATGGGAAAGACCGGTTGAGGCGCCTCTTCTCCCCAGCGGGGAGAAGGTGGCGCGTAGCGCCGGATGAGGGGGTATACCCCCTCCACCAACAAAGAGGGAAACGTCCCTCGAAACCGAAAGACCCTGATGACCGAGACCGCAGATCCCCTCGTCCTCTTCATGACCTCCGGCACCGCCGGAGTTCGTTGTGTGAAGGCAGGTATTCCGCTGAAAGGTAAGGACAGAGCACTGGTCCACGCGCGGGATCCGCTATGCTGAAGCAATTTCTGTATACGACACTATTTGCGGTTATCGTCGTTGCCGTTCTCAGACTGGGCGCGTTTCCGGACAAGCAGCAATTCGCGCAAGCGAGCCAGTCACTGCAGGCGTTTTTGCTTCCTGCCATCCTCCTCGTCGTCACGATCGGCTTGGCATTGGTTGTGATCGTGGCCAAGGCACCCCACTTGGCGACCGCGAGGCGGATCAACCAATTTACTTGGATTTCCGGAGCTGGGCTCGCGGCTGCCCTGATTGCCGCGCTCGCCTATATCAAACTGGCGCCCTGAGAGGACGCGGATAAAGAACATGACAGACGCCACCAACCAAGACCCCCTCGTCCTCTTCATGCCCTCCGGCAAGCGTGGCCATTTCCCCGTCGGCACTCCGGTGCTCGAGGCAGCCCGCACGCTCGGCGTCTATGTCGAGAGCGTCTGCGGCGGTCGTGCCACCTGCGGGCGCTGCCAGATCGAGGTCCAGGAAGGCCAGTTCGCCAAACACGGCATCACCTCGTCCAACGATCACATCTCCCCCATCGGCCCAAAGGAAGAGCGCTATGACCGCGTTCGCGGCCTGCCCGAGGGCCGTCGCCTCTCCTGCTCGGCCACCATCCAGGGCGATCTCGTCGTCGACGTGCCCCAGGATACGGTCGTCAATGCCCAGGTCGTGCGCAAGGCAGCCTCCGACCGCGTCATCGAGCGCAACCCGGCCGTCCATCTGTGTTATGTCGAGGTCGACGAACCCGACATGCACAAGCCGCTCGGCGATCTCGACCGCATGAAGGTCATGCTGGAAAAGGACTGGGGTTATACCGATCTGCAGATCGAGCCCTATCTCTTGGCCCAGGCGCAAAAGATCCTGCGCAGGCAAAATTTCACCGTCACCGCCGCGATCCATCGCGACAGCGTCACCTCGCGCCCGACCGTCATTGCGCTCTGGCCCGGCCTGCACAACGAAGCCTATGGCATCGCCTGCGACATCGGCTCGACCACGATCGCCATGCACCTCGTCTCGCTGCTCTCGGGCCGCATCGTCGCCTCCTCCGGCGCGTCCAACCCGCAGATCCGCTTCGGCGAGGATCTGATGAGCCGCGTCTCCTATGTGATGATGAACCCGGATGGCCGCGAGGCCATGACCAAGGCCGTCCGCCAGGCCGTCTCCGATCTCGTCGACAAGGTCTGCACCGAAGGCGGCGTCGCCCGCACCGACATCCTCGATGCCGTCTTCGTCGCCAACCCGATCATGCACCACCTCTTCCTCGGCATCGACCCGACCGAACTCGGCCAGGCGCCCTTTGCGCTCGCGGTATCCGGCGCCGTCTCCTGCAAGGCTTCCGACATCGAGCTTTCGCTCAATCAGGGTGCCCGCACCTATCTGCTCCCCTGCATCGCCGGCCATGTCGGGGCGGATGCCGCCGGCGCCACCCTGGCGGAAGGCCCGCACCGCCAGGACAAGATGATGCTGATGGTCGATGTCGGCACCAATGCCGAGATCGTGCTTGGTAACCGCACACGCACGGTTGCCGCCTCGTCGCCCACCGGTCCAGCCTTCGAAGGTGCCGAAATCTCCTGCGGCCAGCGCGCTGCCCCCGGCGCCATCGAACGCGTCCGCATCGACCCTCAAACCCTCGAACCCCGCTTCAAGGTGATCGGCGTCGAGCAGTGGTCGGATGAGGAAGGCTTTGCCGAAGCGGCGGAAAAGACCGGCATCACCGGCATCTGCGGCTCGGCGATCATCGAAGTCGTCGCCGAAATGTACCTCTCCGGCGTCATCTCCGCCGATGGCGTCGTCGATGGCGCGATGGCCGCCAAAAGCCCCCGCATCCTCGAAAACGGCCGCACCTTCTCCTACCTGCTGCATGACGGCGCCCAGAAGATCACGGTCACCCAAAACGACGTGCGCGCCATCCAGCTCGCCAAGGCCGCGCTTTATGCCGGCATCAAGCTCCTGATGGAAAAGCTCAAGGTCGAAACCGTCGACACCATCCGCTTCGCCGGCGCCTTCGGCTCCTTCATCGATCCGAAATACGCGATGGTCTTGGGCCTCATCCCCGATTGCGAACTCTCTGACGTCAAAGCCGTCGGCAACGCCGCCGGCACAGGCGCCCTCATGGCCCTCCTCAACCGCGACCACCGCCGCGAAATCGAGGACACCGTCACCCGCATCGAAAAGATCGAAACGGCGCTGGAACCCCACTTCCAGCAACTCTTCATCGACGCCATGGCGCTGCCGAACAAGGTCGATCCCTTCCCGAAGCTGGCGAGTGTGGTGACGCTGCCGGAGCGGAAGGTTCTGGCGGAGGGCGATGGGGACGGTGGCGGGCGGAGGAGAAGGAGGAGCAGGGAGTAAGAGGCGAGGTCGCTCTGTTCTGACTGGGGCGTTGGAGGCTTGAAGGATATAGCGGAAAGCAAATCATGCGGCTTTGAGCCTCTAGATATCAAGTTCGCTCGCAACGCCCCTTTGGGCGCTGTAGTCAGCCGCTACGCGGCTACCAGACAGGGCTGGGATAACGCTCCGAGATTCAATGAGCAGCATCGCCTTCGCGATGCCCCGGCGCCGTATCAGCAGATATAGCGAATTGCAAAGCGGCGACCTTACTCTGATACTGCAGGTGCAACTTTCAAAACTGTTGCAATCTCAGCTGGCTCAGTGCTCCACAACAATTTCTCGGATATCATTGTCACAACACATGGGGTTCGTGCCGATGACTGACATCTATGACTTCGCTAATCTCTCGCCGATTGAATTCGAGGGGCTTTGCATCGATCTTCTGGCTGCGGAAACAGGCCTGCGCTTTGAGCGTTTCGCGGAAGGCGCTGATGGTGGAATGGATGGTCGACATTCGCGTGCCGACGGTGACATCATTTTGCAAGCAAAGCACTACAAAGCCAGCACGTGGTCAAGCCTCCAAACCTCAGCAAAGAAAGAGTCTGTTAAGGTCGCTCAGCTCAAGCCAGTCGAATACTACTTTCTTACCTCGCAGCCACTCACCCAGCCACGTAAATCCAAATTGGCATCTTTGCTGAACTACTCGTCGGCGACGGCGTCGCGAATTTGGGGGCGCACTGAACTCAATGCACTGCTTCGACGGCATTCACAGGTCGAAAAGCGAAACATCAAGCTCTGGCTATCGAGCAGCGCGGTGCTCCAGAGGTTGCTAAATAATGATATTGCAGTTTTCTCTGCGGCCGACGATTACCAGTTGGAGCGAATCCTCAAGGTTTATGTCGCTAATCCCAGTTTGGCGGCGTCAATTCGTATCCTTGAGGACAGACATTGTCTGATTATCTCGGGGCCGCCAGGCGTTGGCAAAACCACGCTATCGCAAGTTATTGCCGCGGACTACAGCGATGACGGTTGGGAGTTCGTGGCTATTGGTTCCATCGAGGACGGGTTTCGAGCCTTCAGAGCCGAAGCGCAGCAAATTTTTGTATTCGACGACTTCCTAGGCAAGATCCAGTTGGACCAGGCCGCGCTTGCACGCCAGGACAGCAAGATTGTCCGCTTCATGGCAATGATCCACCGAGACAAGACCAAGCGTTTCGTTCTGACAACTCGAGCCTATATCTGGGAGGCCGCATTGACCTTTTCAGAAGCTTTGGATGAGAGCCGTGTTCGGATGTCCGAGTTTGTTCTCAATCTAGCCACCTATACGCGCGAGCTGAAGGCGCGCATTCTTTATAATCACCTTTACCACGCAAATATTGATCAGCGCTCGATACAGGCCCTTTTAGCCGGGGATACCGTTCGTCAGATCGTTGATCATCGCAACTATATGCCACGCATCGTCCAGTGGATGACGGACGAGATAGGTCAGCGCGGAATACTACCAGAGCAATATCCAGCTCATTTTCTGGAGACCTTGGAAAGGCCAGACAAAATCTGGGAAAAGGCCTTCAGGCATCACATCAGCGAAAGGGCCAGGGCAATGTTGTACTCCCTCTATTACTGTGAGGCCGAGGTATGGCGTGGCAACGGTGCTTCCGTGAAAAAACTTCGTCCTTTCTTCGAGAACGCCGTGGTCCGTTTCGGGGTTATTTCGGAACAAGGTTTGCGTGAGACCATGTTTGAAGAAGCGATCCGGGAAGTTAAATCCTCGTTCGTGGTAATTGACGATGACCGTGTCAACTTCATCAATCCTTCCGTCCAAGATTTCCTATCGCGAGAGGCAATGGACGCGAATGTTCTGAAGGTGATGGCTGGCTCATTGCCTCGATGGCAGACTGCTGTAAAGTTCTGGGATTTGGTCAAGACTAACGGTTCAGCACCTATGAAATTGGAGGTTGCTGTACTGTTGCTTCAAAACATCGCTGCCACCCGGTTAACAAGTCAGTTGCCGTTACATGAAATGGCAGATCTGGTTGGTGACCTGATCCTGTTAACTGGCGACCTCGAAATCTGCCGAAGGTTGCGGCGGTCCGATTTGTCCAAAGCCTATTGGATAGATCCTGTAAAGCTACCCCAACTTGCTGAAGCGCTGATAGATGGACGATACAGCCATCTGCCACATGCCAGATCCTTTGGCCGGTATCTGCGCCGCGAAGTATACAGGTTCGTATGCGAGGATCGAGACTACGCAATGGAACTTGAGGAACTCGCCAAGCTTGCTCAAAGCCTGAATACCGCCACACTGGATATGCCCGACGTCTTTATGGAGCGATTTGAACAGGCCGTCGAGGAAGCGGTCGATGCTCTCAGCGTAGACACCATTCCACGAAGCACCGACCCCGAACAGGAGATCGCGGACTGGCTTACCCATATCGAAGCGATCGAGAATTATGCGCCGGTTTCGGTACCTTATTCGAAGAAACAGGAATTCACCGAACGGCTTCAACAACTGGAGTGGGCAAGCGAAATGCGCAACCGCGAAGAAAACGAGAATGCCAAACACGCGTATCGCTCACGACATTCAACAGGGCCGAACATTCCGAAACAAGACTTCTCCAATTCTGATTTGGCAGCAATGTTTTCGTCCCTACGAAAGCTAGAATGACTGGCTGAGAGCCGCAGTGAACAGTTCCAATGCTAATTGAAAGTGAAGCCAAAACGAATTGTAGCGTCCGGGACTGTTCAAAAGCAGCTATTAGGCTGATAGTTACTCACACCTTCACCCCAAAATCCCCGAGGGATCCACCACCATCTTCGCCAGCACCTCCGGCGTGGCCCCGCGCACCGGGCCAAATTGCTTCACCTTCAAATCCTTGAAGCCGCGAAAGGCCAGTATCCGCCGCCGCAGCACCTTCACCCAGCCTTTGCCGTAGAACCATTTGCCTTCCAGCATCACCCCGTCCGCCGCCTACTCGCCGGTGAACTTCGCATCGAAGATCGACTTGATCCACTCATATTGCGGGCTGACACGGCCGAAACCGCCCGTCGAGCCATAGACGGCATCGTCGCCCCAGTCGTTGACCCCGGCAATGGCCCAGCCCTCGTCGGTCTCGATCCAGAGCGAGCCGCCGCTGTCGCCCGAGCCCAGCACGCCCTCATACTCATCCACCGGCATGGGATCGCTGTTGTCGAAGACATTGTTGGCGCCATCTTCGCTGTCGAAGTCGACCAGCAGCTGGTTGCCGCCTTTGCCGTCGGGGGCCGGATCCTCGACCACGTCGATGATGTTGCGCGCCGCAGCAGCATCCTCGCTCTTGTAGTATTTGTCATCCTGACCGACCGAGCCGATGCCCCGCGAGCCGAAGCCGACCATGGTGGCGACTTTTCCGAGTTCATCCTTCCCGCCATAGAGGAGCGGTGGCGTATCGCAATCCTCCACCGGTCCGTTCAGTTCCACGATGGCGAGATCATAGCCCGGCGTGTCGTCGCTGTTTGCGTCGTAATTGGGATGGATATGCACGGCCTTGCCGGAAAATTCGGTGCCGGCGCGGGTGTAATAGGTCCAGTTGTCCGGGTCGTTGCCGGTGCCGAAGTTATGCGCCGCGGTCAAAACATAGGCTGTGCCATCCGCGTCATTGCCGATCCAGGTGCCGGAACCGCCGATCTGCTCGCCGTCGTAAAAGCTCATGATGGCGCAGAATTGCGGCTCCATGGCGAGCGCCTTGGCCGCGCCAAATCCCTCGCCTTCCGCCCCGACCGCCCCCCCCTGAGCAGCCCAGGTGCTGTCGAGAATGATCACCGCCCGGGCTGGACCGGCCGCCGCCAATCCCATGAGCGCCGTGCCGGCCAGCACCGATAGGATCCTTGATGTCATGCCTCTCGCCTTGGGTGTCTCACTGGGCATCTGTGCCATGTTCCGCTGTGGTTGGTCTTTGAATTGCAGGGTTGCGTAGGGGTATGCCGGCTTCGCGCGAGACAAGGCCGACCGCCGCGACCACCGCTGCCTTGGAGAAAGGAACGGCTGTCGAAGGTGATCGTCTTACCCGCCTGGCACGCAGCAGGTGCCGCGACACACCCCACGCAATAGCATCGAATCGTCTCTGTTAATTCCAGCTGAATGCCGAGGAGTTTTCACCCCGCGGATTCATCCTCTTGGGTGACTATGTTTGGGAACAACAGCCGTCGAGGCCCGGCACCATGCGGTCGAAAAGGCACGGCTCTTCCCCAACAGGAAACGATGGCGTTCGGCGCCCCCCCCTGTGGCCGAAACGCCGCCCATCATCCGCCTCTGGGATCACCGAGAGAGCGGCATACGCGACGGCCCATTCTCCCCCAGTGTGGGGGAGATGTCGGCGCAGCCGACAGAGGGAGGTACCCCACGGCAAACGCCCTGCCCCCGTCGCCCTGCTGCAATCACCGCCGCCACTCGCGTCAAAGCCCCGCCGCAAACCGCCGCGCGGCCGCCGCCAGAAACTCGGGCTCAAACCCGGAAAACCCCACCACCAGCCCTCGCCGCTCCGTCGGCCCGGCATAAAGCGGCGACAGTGCCTTCACCCCGAAACCCACCGCCCGTGCCTCATGCGCCAGCGCCACATCGTCTTCCGCGCCGTCGAGCTCCGCCACCAGATGCAGCCCCTGCTCCGGCACGCTCACCGTCAGCCTGTTCGAGCGCAGCGCCGCGACCAGCGCATCCCTCGCCGCCTTCACCCGCTTGCGCGCCCGTTTGATATGCGCCGAAAAATGCCCGTCGCGCAGGAATTCGGTCAGCGCATCCTCTGATAGCGTCGAGGGAAAGCGATCCGTTAGCCGGCGAATGGTCAGCACCCCCTCACGCAAGGCCCGGGGCACCACGAGATAGCCGAAGCGAAAGCCCGGCAGCAGCGTCTTGGAAAACGTCCCGAGATAGATCACCCGTCCCTCGCCATCGATGCCCTGCAGGGCGCTCAAGGGCGGCCCGGCAAAGCGGAACTCGCTGTCGTAATCATCCTCGATGATATAGGCGCCCGTAGCCCGAGCCCAGTCGATGAGCGCCAGACGCCTGGCCATCGAAAGCGTCACACCCAGCGGATATTGATGCGACGGCGTGACATAGACCGCCTTCGCCGCAGGCGCAGCCGCAATCCCTGCGGCCACATCGATCCCCTCGCCATCGACGGGAACCGGCGTCACGCAAAGCCCCGTGCCCTCGAACAGTTCGCGGGCGGCGGCATAACACGGGTCCTCGATCCAGACGGGATCGCCGGGTTTGAGCAGCGTCCGCACAGCCAGATCCAGCCCCTGCTGCGTGCCCGCCGTCATGATCACCTGATCCGGCTCGCAAGTCACCCCTCGCGCCGCCTTGAGGTAAGCCGCGACCTCGACACGCAGCGCCAGGCTTCCGGCCGGGTCGTTGTAATGGAAATGCCGCGCCGATGGCTGGGTCAGATGCCGGTTCATCAGCATGCGGAAGATGCGGAGCGTCGTCTCGTCCGCCGTCGAGCAGCCGAGAGCCCCGGGCAGCGGCGGCTTTGCCTCCTCGGCCTCGATCACCTGCGGCTCGGGCGGTGCCGGCAACCGCGGCACGGCCTCGGCCACATAGGTCCCCGCCCCCACCCGCGCCTCGGCAAAGCCGTCCGCCACCAGCATTTCATAGGCCGCAACCGCCGCCCCGCGCGAAATGCCGAAGCGACCGGCAATGTCCCGCGTCGTCGGCAGCTTGTCGCCGGGCTTCATCTGGCCGCTCTCGATCAGCCCGCGCAGCGCGCGATAAAGCGCCAGCCGCCTTGGGCCCTTGGCCGGCAACATCGGCGTGCTGGCAGACCAGTCGGAATTGGTTCGCAGTTTTTGCGTCATGGTGGATCTTCTTTGGACCAATTGATCCGATTATCCCTGCCGCATCAGCCGCAAGGAGGCAAGCATGAACGACAGACCCGACCCGCAATCCTTCCCCGTCACCCCGCGCAACCGGGCAAAGCGCCTGCATGAGCGCGCAGCCTACGACCGCGAGGTCGTCTATGCCGTGCTCGATGCGGCTCTCCTCTGTCACGTCGCCTATGTCATCGACGGCCAGCCCTATTGCACGCCGACCATCCACTGGCGCGACGGCGACTGGCTGTTCTGGCACGGCTCGTCGGCGAGCCGCATGCTGAAGACCCAGAAGTCCGGTATCCCCGTCTGCCTCACCGTCGCCCATCTCGATGGCCTGGTGCTCGCCCGCTCCGGTTTCCACCACTCCGCCAACTACCGCTCCGCCATGTGCTTCGGCACCGCGCACATCATCGATGACCCGGAGGAGAAGGCCGAGGCCTTGGATGCCGTCGTGGACCGCTTCTATCCCGGCCGCACGGGCGTGTTGCGCGAAAACGACCCGCAGGAAGCCAAGGGCACCATGGTCATCGGCATGCGCATCGAGGAGGCCTCGGCCAAGATCCGCTCCGGCGGCGTCTCCGATGACCCCGCCGATGTCGACTCACCGGTCTGGGCCGGCGTCATCCCCGTGGAAACGCGCCTGCGCGCCCCCGAGATCTGCCCCAAGGTGCCCGGCGGTGTCGCCTATCCCGACCACCTCGCCCATTTTCAGGAAGGCCGCCGGCTGGACGAGGTCCTGGCGGAAAGCCAGGCGCTTTATGAGCAGCTCGGCAGCTAAAGGTCGGGCCGTCAGAAGAAGTCCCCGCGGGCACGATCCTTGACGTCTCGGACGACCGAACGAGATGGGATTGTTTCTGTCGGACCTGGACCAGCCCGCGAGCGCCCTCGTGCTTTATCCGGTAGGCTGGCGGTGTGGTGCCATTCGGGCCCGCGCCGCCACGGCCGCGCATGCTACAGGAACAAGGGAATGGCTGAGATCGCAGACCGGAAATGGCTCGGCATTCTGCTGGCGCTCGCCAGCTACGCGCTCTATACGCTCCACTATGCCACCATGAAATGGCTCGGCGGCGACTACTCCCTCTGGCAACTGATCTTTCTGCGCAGCGCCGCCATGCTCGCGATCACTCTGGTCCTGGGGCGAAAGGCGACGCTCCGGGCTTTTGCGGCGAGCCCGCACAAGCTGCCGACAGCCATCCGTGGCGCCCTCCAGTTCCTCTCGGCCCTCTGTTTCTACAAGGCGGCGAACGCGCTGCCTTTGGCCGATGTCACGACACTCTATTCCACCGCGCCTTTGATCATCGTTGTGTTTTCCATGCTCCTGCTCAAGGAGAAGGTGGGGCTCGCCCACGGCCTGGCTGTCGCGCTCGGTCTTGTCGGCACCGTGGTTGCAGCCGGACCGAGCATCGACACTGCCGGGCTCCCGGTTCTCTATGCGCTCGGCTCAGCCCTGTTCTGGGCCTTGACCGTGGTGCTCACGCGCAAGAGCGGCGCGCGAGAAAGCACCGATGTCCAGCTCTTTACCACCTCCCTGGTCTTTCTCGTGTTGAGCCTGGGTTTCCTCGAATGGCGCTCGCCGGTATCCTTGGTCGACCTGGCTCTGATGGCGGCCATCGGCCTGCAGATCTATCTGGCACAACTCTGCTTCTTCGAAGCCTGCCGTTTCGCGCCCGCGTCTGTCGTCGGCCCCATGGAATATTCAAGCCTGGTCTGGGCAGCCCTGTTTGGTTACCTGCTCTTTGCCGACATTCCGACGATTCCGGTCTTTGCCGGTG
Source organism: Rhizobium sp. AQ_MP (assembly GCF_014237835.1). Lineage (GTDB taxonomy): Bacteria > Pseudomonadota > Alphaproteobacteria > Rhizobiales > Rhizobiaceae > Allorhizobium. The sequence continues at coordinate 273,932 of NZ_JACJVI010000005.1, read as the reverse complement.
CCGCACTCGTCATCATCGCTGGCCTTCTGCTGACCCTGGGCCTGCCGTCGAACCGCAAACCATCAGCGATGGCGGCCAAGACCGAAGCCCTGGATGCCGAGGCCTGAAACGACTTATCTGGAACAACCTGGAATCTGCGCGCAATAGTCTACACGCCACTCCGCCCGGTAGAACGCCAGTTGTCCGGCCCAGCCGCACCAGCAGAACGCTAACACGCGGCGAAGATACTGGGGCCGCTCGGCCTCGCCGGCTTGACCCGCCTTCCCTTTCTGTATGAAAAGACAGAACAACCAGAGGGAGAGTGCGGCCGATGTGTACGCTCTATGTCGTCACCCATCCACAATCCGTGCACCATGTCGAAGGCCGCGTTGGCGGTTGGTACGATACACCGCTGACCGATCTCGGCAATCGCCAGGCCCTGACGATCGCGGCCCGCCTTGGTGAACTCACGGCTGGCAGGGCCGCAACCTTGACCTCATCGGACCTCCTCCGATGCCGCGAAACCGCAGGAATCATCGGTCGTCATCTCTCCCTGGCGCCTGACCTGACGTCTGATTTGCGTGAAGTGAGCTGCGGTGTAGCCGAGGGTCGACCACAGGCTTGGCTCACGGACCGCCGTCGGCCTGTCCCTGCCCACGGTGGCCTAGACGATACCGGCGGCATCGAAGGCGCCGAAACGCGGCGGCAGGCTGGCATACGCATTTACCGCGCCATGAACGCGCTGCAGACTGATGCGTCACAGACCCACATCGTCGTCACCCACGGCTTCGCACTGACCTTCGTCATCGCTTGGTGGATCGGCATGCCAATCGAAAGCCTCGGGCGGGTGAATTTTCCCGTGTCCTCGGGCAGCATCACCCATCTGGCCGAACACGCGTTCTGGAAGAGCCGCGCCGTCGTCACGCTGGGCGAAACGGACCATCTCGCCGGCCTCTAGCGGCCGTTTTGCCCTCTGCGCGATCTCTGAGGTCCTGGATCGCGTTCGAGGTCTCTCCCAATTCAATCCGAATGCATGTCGATCTTCCCTAGATCCACTCAAGGAGATCGTGATGCTGAAGTCTCTCTTATCGACAGGCCTTGCCTGGCTGTCGATTGTTTCATTTGCCGACGGCGCCGACCAGGTCGGCTTTCGCGACGTCAAGATCGGCGAGGGCAGCCCTCGCCCGCTGCATCTCGTCATCTGGTATCCGACCGCTGACGAAGGCACGGTCGAAACCGTTGGCGAAAACAAGGTCTTCTTCGGCAATGCGGCGAGGCGCGATGCCGCTCCAGCGCTAGGCGAACACCCCCTCATCGTCCTCTCCCATGGCTATGGCGGCAGTTGGCGCAATCTCGGCTGGCTTGGCCACGCTCTCGCTCGCCAGGGCTACATCGTAGCCGCACCCGACCACCCAGGCACAACCACCTTCGACCGAGACCCCGCGCGTGCCGCAATGCTGTGGGAACGCCCGCATGACCTGAGCCGCGTGATCGATGCGCTGACAACACAAACCGGGCTCGCGGGCGAGATCGACAAAAAGCGCATCGCCGCCATTGGACATTCCCTCGGTGGATGGACGGTTGCTGCGCTTGCAGGCGCCCGGTTCGAAACGCGGCGCCATGCACACGAGTGTGAGGCTAACAGCAGTCCCCGCGCCTGCGCCCTGTCTGGCGAACTGGGCCTTACCAATCGGCAACTGGAGCAAGACCTGGCGGATCCGCGCATCCGGGCCTTCGTCTCCCTCGATCTCGGTTTGGCGCGGGGTTTTTCGCCGCAAAGCCTGGCAGAGATCAAGGCTGACGCTCTGGTCATCGCGGCGGGCACCGATATCGGGGACATGCCGGCAGAACGCGAGAGCGGCTACCTCGCACAAGCGCTACCAAAGCAATCCTCCACCTATGTGACGATCCCCGACGCCATGCATTTCAGCTTCATGCAACTCTGCAAGCCCGATGCGGGGGCGCTGATCGAAGAGGAAACGCCCGGCGACGGGATCGTCTGCAAGGATGGCGGCAGCCGCAGCCGTGAGGAGATCCACGGGCAGATCGCATTCGTCGTCACCGGCTTCCTGGCAGAAGCCCTTTCGGCCAATCCATAATGCATCCGTGAACGGAGTTGGCGCAGCCTTTTGGCGCAGCGCCAACTCCTGATCCACTATTTCGCAGAAATCCACCCCTCGAGCTTCGCCCGTTGATCCTCCGAAAACGCATGCGACTTGCGTGTCGCCTCGTCGAAATGCACCACCACGGTCTCTGCCGAGGCACACAGTTTGCCGTTCTGGAACACCGCCTGTTGCATGGTTACCGACGACCGCCCGACGCGGACCACCCGCGTCCCGATCTCCACCGTGCCTGGCCACAAGACCTCGGCGATATAGTTGATGTCGAGCTTGGCGAGCACGAAGGAAAAGCCCTCGTCCAGCAACGGATCCTGAGGGTTGTAGATCAGCTCTACCCGCCCCGTTTCCATGAATGTGGCAAAGACGGCATTGTTCACATGCCCCTGCCGGTCGGTATCGCCATAACGCAGCTTGTCGTAAGCCTGGCCCGCAAAATCCTGAAGCGTCAGGCCCTTCGTTTCGTCCACCATACGCGCTGAATTCCTGCTGCCTACTGCCTACCGGCTGACAAGCCCGTTCGGCATTTCCCTAATTCTATAAGTTGCCAATCGCTGACCGTTTACGCCGCCATGCCGATCATCTCGGAAAAGGCATAACGCACGCTGTCGGCCACCGCCTGGATCGTCTCCGATGTTTCCTTGCCGGTAAGCAGCCGCACCTCGAAGGACCCGAGCTCCGGCAGCCCGTGCTTGGACCCGAGCGCCGTCATGTCGTCGGTCAGGTAGCTGCGCGGAAGCGGTGCCACCGCAAGATCGGCAATCACGGCCGCACGCTGCGCCATGGTGTGAGCCGAGAGATAGGCGATGCGATACGGCCGCTTGTCCTTGTCGAGCCTCGCCAGCGCATCCGCCCGCCAGCAGCAGCCATCCTCCCAGATCGATACCGGAAGCGGATCGCGCAAATGCGCGGTGCCGCATTTGGCGCCCGCCCAGACCAGCTGCTCCTGGTGGATCACCTCGCCCTCATGCACGACGGCGCCGGGCGCGCAATTGATCAGTGTCAGATCGAGCCGCTGCTCTGCGAGCCGCCGCCGAAGCGCGCCCGAGGTGTCGACCGTCAGATCCACCATGATCAGCGGGTAGAGCTCGGCAAAGCGCCTCAGGATCGTCGGCATGAAACGCTCGCCGATGTCGTCCGGCGCACCGAGCCTGACCACCCCCTTCATCTCGGGCATGCGAAACCGCCCCACCGCCTCGTTCGACAGGGCGAGCATGCGCCTTGCATAGGGCAAGAGCACCTCGCCGCTCTCCGTCAGTGTCACGGAGCGCGCATCGCGCAGGAAGAGCGTCACGTTCAGCTGCTCCTCGAGCTTCTTGATTTGCATCGAGACCGCCGACGGCGTCCGGTACACCCGGTCGGCGGCAGTGGTGAAACTGCCGGTTTCGGCAATCGCCACGAAGGTCCGGAGAACATCGTTGTCGAGAAGCGGAAGCGGCTGGCGCAGCATGAGCGTCATGACGATAGACCTTCAACAAAATTGAACGTGAGAACGATACTATTGCGTTTGATTGAATGTCAATCGGGGTGCATCCTTCTCTTCAGACGACCAGAAAGGAGGATCACCCGCCATGTTTCGCAACCCGCTCCAGATCTTGCAGCTGACCTGTGCCACGCTCGTGGAGGCATCCCGCCGCCGCGCCATGCGTGCCGCCGCGTGCCGCACGCTCGCGCCGCTGGGCCCCGCCCTGCGCGATGATCTCGGCCTCACCCACCATCGCCAATACATCAACTTTCAGAATGACAAGCATCAGAAACATTCGTTTGAGTGATTGATGGGCGTGAGCGATAGAGAAGACAGGCCCCTGCCACCGATGAAAGGCATGGGATGACGAAGGGGCCACACAACCCAAGAGGATAACGACCATGACCATGGTTTGCTGTGATTCACCGACCACCCCGAGCGCCACCGCCGCCCCGACGCTGGCCGGCATCGCGAAGGCGGCGGCCGGCCGCCTCGCAACCAGGTTTGACGTCCTGGCATCAACGCTCGCCGACCACCGCCGCCGGCGTCTGGAGCTTGCAGCCCTCGAAGCCCTTCCCTTCGACCTGCGCAAGGACCTCGGCTGGCCTGCGCACGACACCAGCCGCTGACCGCCCTGGGGCTTCCCCTGGCCCCGCCCCATTTGCGACGCCATCGCCCCAGCGCGTCGCAAATGGGGCAATGGCTATTCTTCCGCCGCCTTCTGCAGTCCTCGGCAAAGCCATGGCATTTCAATCACCTGCAAGCATTGCCCCCAAACTAGCCCGCTGCACGGCGTCGCAGCCTGAAAAAAGTCGGAAAATGTCGTTCTTTAGCGATTGCCGATACGGTCGCGACGCGCGATAGGATGACAATGTCGTAAAACGACAATCGCGCCGATCAATTCAGGCGGAGCATGCCATCAAACAAGGGAACGGCAGCCACACCACGGGGCAACATCATGAGCAAGCAGCAGCCACAGACCAAGAAGCGATCGATCGTCTTCTTCCTCGTCCCGCATTTCACCCTTTTGCCATTCGCCGGCGCCATCGAGACGCTGCGCATAGCAAACCGCATGCTGGGTTACGCCGCCTATGAATGGCGCCTCGCCTCGGTCGATGGCCAGAAGGTCTATTCCTCCTCCGGCATCGGCATCGAGGTGAATTCCTCGCTCGCCGACGAGCGCCGTTTCCTCGGCGGCGAAAACCGCCCGAACATGGCGATCGTCTGTTCCGGCATCTATGTCGAGGAGTTCAACAACAAGTCGGTCAATGCCTGGCTGCGCGAGGCCTATAACCGCAATGTCGCCGTCGGCTCGCTCTGTACGGGCGCCCATGTGCTGGCCCAGGCCGGCCTGCTGAACGGCAAGCGCTGCGCCATCCACTGGGAAAACCTGCCCGGCTTCTCCGAAACCTTCCCGCAGGCGGAAGTCTATGCCGACCTCTACGAAGTCGACGGCAATCTCTACACCTGCGCCGGCGGCACCGCCTCGCTCGACATGATGCTGAACCTGATCGGTCAGGATTTCGGCGAAGGTCTCGTCAACCGCGTCTGCGAACAGCACCTGACCGATCGCGTCCGCTCCGCCAACGACCGCCAGCGGCTTCCGCTCAGAGCTCGCCTCGGTGTGCAGAATTCCAAGGTGCTGCAGATTATCGAGCTGATGGAAGCCAATCTCTCCGAGCCGCTGTCGCTTCTCGAAATCGCCGACGACGCCGGTCTGTCCCGTCGCCAGATCGAGCGCCTGTTCAGACAGGAAATGGGCCGCTCGCCGGCCCGCTACTATCTCGAAATCCGCCTCGACCGCGCCCGCCACCTGCTGGTCCAGTCCTCCATGCCCGTCGTCGAAGTCGCCGTCGCCTGCGGCTTCGTTTCCGCCTCCCACTTCTCCAAGTGTTACCGCGAACTCTACAACCGCTCCCCCCAGCAGGAGCGCGCCGAACGTAAGCTCACGATGTCGAGCAACCGGACGGGCGTGGTGGTGTGAGCCGCAACGCACCAAGGGCGCCGCAAGGTTGAGCCCTCCCCCTTGTGGGGAGGGTTTGGGAGGGGGCTTTACCCGCAGCGTCCACGTCTAACACGATCGTGCGCCAAGCCAAGCAAACCACGTCACCCCTCATCCTGAGGTGCCCGCGAACGCGGGCCTCGAAGGATCAAGGCCAGGAGACCAACCCACCCGCCCTCGTCCTTCGAGGGTCGCTCCGCTCACACCTCAGGATGAGGGCTGGCAATTGGTGCCCCTCCTTCACAGCGGGTGACGGTTTTCGGCAAGCACTCATTAATCGCTGTTCACCCGTGGATACAAAATCTGCTCGCAAAGCGAGCGGAAGCATCACCTCACGCCCCTCACTATCGAGCGCACTTGACGAGATCCACCGTAAGATCTATATCTCACACAACACACGTGAGATAGGTGACGCAAGTGAGAATGTTCTTGATCGAGATTTCCGATAGCCCGGTATTGGCCGGCGCGGTGAACGGAAAAATTGCTTTCGCAGATATGATCAGGAGGCTTCCCCAGACGCAGGCGCAACCACAGCCTCTGTTTTTGGATTTTTCGGGAATTGATGTCGCCACCGCGAGCTATCTTAGGGAGTCAGTATTTGCGCTCAAGGATTATCTTCGTGCGAGAAATTCGTCATACTATCCCGTCGTCGCGAACGCGCTTAGCGAAGTATGGGACGAAGTTTCGGTCATTGCCAGCGCCAAAAATGATGTGATCGTCGCGTGTGAAGTTGGCGATAGTGACGACGTACAAAACATTGAATTGATAGGTAATCTAGATCCGAAACAGCAGATGACATTTGAAATGGTATTGAAATTCGGAGAGGTCGATGCCAATTTTTTGATGAAGAATTTCGGGGATGCGGAAAGGACAAAAAATACAACGGCGTGGAATAATCGGCTAGCAAACCTAGCCGCGCGCGGCGTCGTAAGAGAGCATAGCAGAGGTAGATCTAAATTTTACACGCCAGTAGTCACGGAGAAGTCGAATGGGAATTGAATTCTTAGCTCGAACTCGAGCGACTATTCTGAAATACATAGATCGCAAGCGTGCGGAGCTATCAACTCCGGATTTATTCACCCAACATCCAGATAGCAAACCCCGATGTGCCTTGATAAATCTCAAGGACGGAGTTGTGCTGAATGAGGGCGAACTATTAATTATAGAGCTAGGCAGTAATTCGGTCACTGTGCGGCGCCAAAACAAAATCGTTGGCGACTATCACTCCCCCTCCTCGGACGTGTTAGCTAGCCTTGAAAGCAGCGGCGGGACTGCAGGTGGCGTAGTCCGACGAGTTATGAAGCTGGCTGGAAAAGCGGAGGTCTCGCTTTGCTAGACCCTCGGAGCACAGACGTACTCATACGCTCGCTTTCAGACGATCCCTATAGATACCCGCGGGCTCTAGGATGTATGAATTGCCCGTCACTTAGGTTTTGCGGGGGCTTGGCTGTAAGAGATTCAATCTGGGACTGTACTGACCTTTGTTGCGGCGAGCCCGACTCATGTTCATCTGTTTGCGTAAAAAAGCCAGCGGTGTACATTGAACAGAACCGAGAGATTACCGGATTTGACCTTTCAAATATTCCGCGAGTTTTAGGTAATTATCGCCAAGGCGATTATCAGGTTGTGCCAATGATCTATCATGGTACAAGCCGCCACCGAGCCGCGTCGGGCAGCGTATTCGCATTGCGGCTTCATGATGTCGTGGATTTTTCGCAGGCCAAGTTGCGGTATTCAACACGAGAAGCCCTTACCGCCGCATTTAAGATTGATGTGTCAGCGAAGATCGTACTTAGCGGCGTCGACCACGACGAACGGATTGAGCCCTGGTGGACGCTGCAAGATCGTCGAACCTCCATTTTGGATGATCTGCGCGAATTGGGGATTGATTTGGTTACGGCTCCCAATTTCAGCTTGTTGCTAGATAAACCCAGAACAGACGATCTGCACGCTATCAAGCGGATAGCCATAGTCTGGAGAGAATTTGAGCAAAGCGGTATTGCTTGTGCTCTCCACGTTAACTCGCGGACGCTGCACGACTTTGAACGGTGGAGCAGATTTATACAAGAACGTGATGAAATTGGAATCATCTCCTATGAATTCATTACCGGAGCAGGCAAAAGGGCTCGGCGCCAGTTTCATATTGACGGATTGAGCCGCATTGCGCAGCAGTCAGGCCGTCCTTTGGATATCGTCGTTCGTGGCGACCCAGATGTCGTTACACAGCTTCGACAAAGTTTCCGGCGTGTGGTTTACATCGACACAATGGCATACATGAAAACGATAAAGCGCCGGCGTGCAAGCCGTTCAGGAAACGCGAAGCTGGGCTGGCACCCAGTGAAGACGGCGACGCCCGCAGAGTTAGATGACCTCCTAGATCACAACTTAAGCGAACAGACACTCTTTCTTCGCGACCGCTTTTATGATCAAGCTAAAGCCTCGATCTAAAGGTGTCCCATAGAACGTCTTACACTTGAGCTAGTCGAAGATCTGTCGTTGGCCCTACACTGCGGGGAGTTCAACCCAGAAGAACTTCCCGCGTGCAAAGCGGAGAGTCTTGTTGCATATCTAGAGCTTGCACACGTTTTCCCCGAATTTACGCTGGCGGGCAGCCGCTCATCGTGGCTCGAAGCCCCTCTTTTTTGTCGCTACATAACAGACCGTGATAGAGCTTGGTTTGTTCAAGAGCCTTTTACTCATGGCTATGTCCCAGTTTCTACCATCATCAAAAAACCTTACATCTGGATGGAGCTAATCAACCGCATCAATCGCGTCGGTGCGCAGGCAGGTTTCAGCTATGATCACACTGGGAAGTTCGTGGCCGCTATTGGCGAGCTCTGGTCAAACATCATTGATCACAGCCAAAAAATCGACACAGGATACATCGGCCTTAAGCTAACCCCGGGCTTGTTCGAGTTTGTTGTTGCGGATCACGGCGTAGGCATCCTTGCTAGTCTGAATTCGAACCCGAAGCATGAAAGCTTAAGAGACCACGGGCGCGCCATAGAACTAGCGCTCTCGGAAGGTGTGTCCCGATACGATGATCGTGAGGGACACGGATATGGATTTCGTCCACTGTTTACAGGTCTGGCAAACATAGCGCGCGATTTGAGATTCCGATCAGGGGACCACGCAAGAGTGATTACTCGCGTCGATTCTGGGCAGCCAGAGGCTAGGACATATCAACTGGCACCGCTAACCGGATTTTTTTGCTCCGTGACCTGCACTCTGTGAGTGCGCCTCAATTGGCGGGTGATCGATTAACAGCCTCCCCTCACACCAAACTCCAGAAAAACCTCACCGACACAAACAACAAAAACACCGCAAAACCGATCTCCAGCTGCCGCTTGTTGAGGCTGTGCGCCAGCTGCGCGCCATAGGGCGTGACCAGCATGGCGATCGGAAAAATCACCGCAAAGGCGATCCAGTTGACGAAGCCGGTGGAAAAGGGCGGCAGGCCGGGTTCGCCCCAGCCGGCATAGATGAAGCCGAAAAAGGCCGGGATCGAGATCAGCACGCCGACGCCCGAGGAGGTCGCGACCGCCTGGTGGATCGGCCGGCCAAAGAGCGTCATGAAGGTGTTGTTGAACACGCCGCCGCCAACCCCCATCAGCCCTGAGAACAACCCGATCGCCGAACCGGTGAGGAACCGCCACGGCTGGCCCGGCAGTTCCGTCCCGAGATGCATCCGGTTGGAGAGGAAGGGCATGCGCGCCGCCAGCACCAGGCCCATCACCGCGAAGAACAGCCTGAGACCCGCGCTCGAAACATAGGCGGCAACGACGGTCGCGGCCAGAGCCCCGAGCGGCACCGCGATCACCCAGCCCTTCAAGAGCCCCGTATCCACAGCGCCGCGCGTCTGATGCGCCCGAAACGAGCGGATCGAGGTCGGCACGATCAGCGCCGTCGAGGTGCCGACGGAAAGATGCATGATCACCTCTTCCGGGATCCCGGCATAGCCGAAGACCTGGTAGAAGACCGGCACCAGCACGGCACCCCCGCCAATGCCGAAGACGCCGGCAAGCAGCCCCGCCACGGCGCCGGCCGCCGCCAGCATGGCGGCAAACATCAGGATATCGGCAATCGGCGGCATGGGGGCACTCCGGGAAACAGCGAGCCGGCTTGATGCGGCCCGAAGACGGCAGGATCAGGCGCCCGCTCGGCTCCACGATGTGTAAGCGAACAGGACGACGGACACCCAAAAGCCTCTAGGCCCTGCCCGCCCCACCCGCAAGCCCGCCACAGCCCCAGTCAGTACGGCGCTGCAAAGTCCTGCCCGCGTCCGCTGGTGTCCTTCTCGGCCCCCTCGTCCCGCTTTGCACCGCAGTCAGATCGCCAAACGCGACACTCCGCTCTCCCCCCGTGTGGGGGAGATGTCACGCAGTGACAGAGGGGGGTACCAAATGCTCTGCCGGCAAACCTCCAGCGATCAATCTACAAATCTCAGCGGCAGTTGCGCTTGTCGAGATAAAGCGAACAGTCCTTGCCCGCAGGTGCCGCTTGTGTCGCCGCCCGGCGGGGCTGGACCGGAACCGGATCGCTCATGCCTGAATTGCCGCTGTCCACCGAAAGCGGCAGGATCTGGCCCTCTTCCGGCATCGCGCCGGCCACCTGCGTTCCCTGCGCCACCGCCTGCGGGCCGCGCGGCCCCGTCACGATTTCAGTCGGCTCGTCGAAGCCGATCCCGTCGACCACAGGCTGGCTGGTATTGCCCTCGGCCATCGCCATAGCGCCGTTCGAGGTGACCAGATGCGGCTGAACCCCGACCGGGCTTGTCGCATCCGCATATGTGGCATCCGAGACCTGCGGCGCAGCGCCGATGCCGAGTTCGCCGTCGATGTTGACGCCGCCTTCCGGGATGACCATGGCGCTCGTCCTCTGGTGCGCGCCCCCACCATCGACCGTCGGCTCGGCCGTCGCGAGATAGTCGATCCCTTGGCTGCCGCCGTTGTTTGCACCAGCCGGCGGTGCGAAGGCGGCCGCTTCGGCCTGCGGGTCGCCGATCCGCCCGACAAGCACGCGCCCATCCCGCCTGGAATCCACCCGGCCGACCAACTCGTCACCGGCACGCGGCCCACCGACATCGGCAAGCGGAATGCGATCGCTGCCGGAACAGCCGCCAAGCAGGAGAGCCGAAAACGCGACCACCGTCAGCCGGCGGCCAAGGGACGAAAACACGATACTCATTTCACCCTCGATGGCCCGGAATGGGACAACTTGGGGTATCCTAAGTCATTTCGACTTAATGCGCCATGAACGAGGTGGACTGGAAACCGCCGGAAAGCAAAGGGCCGGCGGATTGCTCCGCCGGCCCCGTCTCTTGTGTCTGGTTCCGCCGTCAGGCCGCCCGGCGGTGACCGCCCAACACCTGGTTCGCGTTGACTTTCAGCCGCGAAAGCAGCTGGCGCAGGTTGTAGCTCTCTTCCGCCAGCGACTGTCCGGCGGCCGAGGTTTCTTCGACCATGGCCGCGTTCTGCTGCGTCATCTGGTCCATGTGGTTGACCGAAGTGTTGATCTCGGCAAGCCCCGTCGCCTGCTCCTTGGCCGCGGTCGCAATCGTGTTGACGCTCTCGTTGACGCGGTTGACCAGCGCCTCGATCTCGATGAGCGCCTCGCCGGTCGAGCGGACAAGACCCACGCCGGTGTCGACTTCCGCCGCAGACGCGCTGATCAGCGTCTTGATCTCCTTTGCGGCATTCGCCGAGCGCTGCGCCAGTTCCCGAACCTCCTGGGCAACAACCGCAAAGCCACGACCCGCTTCACCCGCACGTGCTGCCTCGACGCCGGCATTCAGCGCCAGCAGGTTGGTCTGGAAGGCGATCTCGTCGATCACGGAGATGATCTGGCTGATCTTTTGCGATGAGCCCTCGATCCGGCCCATGGCATCAACGGCATTGCGCACAATCTCGCCGGAGCGGTTGGCGCTCGACTTGGTCTCCGCCACCATCTGCCGTGCCTCGTTGGCGCGTTCGGCCGCCGTGCGCACGGTTGCGGTAATCTCGTCGAGGGCTGCCGCCGTCTCTTCGAGTGCCGCCGCCTGCTGTTCGGTGCGCTTCGAAAGGTTGTTGGTCGCCTCGCTGATATTGCCGGCCGAGGACGTCACGATGTCGCTCGTCTGGTTGATCGCCGCAATGACGCTGCCGAGCGACTCGACCGCACGGTTGAAGTCGTCGCGCAGCTTTTCGTATTCCGAGCCGATCACGCCGATCTGCACGGTGAGGTCACCTTCGGCCAGCCGCTCGAGTGCAAAGCCCAGAGCGTTGATCGCATGGTTCTGCCGTTCGGAGGCTGAGCGCAGATTGAGTTCGTTGCGTTCGCGCTCGCCGTTCAGGTTCGCCTGCTGCTCCACTTCGCGGTCGCGCAGCTCGATGCGATCGCGCACGCTGTCACGCAGCACTTCCAGCGTCTTGGCCATGCCGCCGAGTTCGTCGCGACGGTTTGTGTCGGCAATCTCGATATCGACCTTTTCTTCCGCAATATCGCTCATGGCGGACTTCAGACGGTTGATCGGATTGACGACGCTGCGCACCACGAGATAGGCGAAGAACAGCATGCCGGCTCCGGCAAGCGCGATCAGCACGCCATACTGGATCGCGGTCCCGCGGAACAATGCAGCCAGATCGTCCGAATAGACGCCGGTACCGACGACCCAGCCCCAGGGCTGGAAACCGATGACATGCGAGAGCTTCTCGACCGGCTCCTCGAAGCCCGGCTTCGGCCAGTAGTAGTCGACAAAACCTTCCTTGCCGGACTTCACGGTATTCACGAATTCGACGAATAGGAACTTGCCGTTCGGGTCCTTGTTCTGGCTCAGATCCTTGCCGTTCAGTTCCGGCTTGATCGGATGCATGACCATCGCCGGCTGCATGTCGTTGATCCACATGTAGCCGTCGGGCTCGTAGCGCATCGCGCCGATGACGTCCTTGGCTCGATCCTGAGCCTCCTCGCGCGTCAGCGTGCCTTCCTGCTCCATCTTGTAATACTTGTTCAGGATCGCGATCGAATTGTCATTGATCTGCGCCAATCCCAGACGGCGCTCGTGGACAAGCGAGTCATAGGAATGAAATAGGCTGTAAGTCAGCGCTCCCACGAGCACCGCCAGAGCGAGCGCGATAAGTGCATAGAGCCGCACTGACAGAGACATCGATTTCATTGCTCCACCCCCATAGTGTTTTGAGTGGCTAAAATTTGATATTTATCAGTTCGAAAGTCCTGAATGCCGGCCTATGACTTCTGAGGGGCATTTTTTCGCCCGTAAAATCTAGTAGTGGTGCTTCTCCACGCAGTGGCTTTCCTAGGCCCCGCACCCTTGGAGAATCGAAGATTCATGACCCTAGACAGCAACACGCCCACCGGGGAACTCACCTTGAGAACGCTCGCCATGCCGGCAGACGCCAACGCCGCCGGCGATATCTTCGGCGGCTGGGTCATGGCACAGATGGACCTCGCCTGCGGCATAAGGGCTGCCGAGCGTGCCCGCGGCCGCGTCGTGACGGCTGCGGTGCAGGAAATGGCCTTCGCCATGCCGGTCAAGATCGGCGATACACTCTGCGTCTACACCGAGATTGCCCGCGTCGGGCGCACCTCCATGACCCTGAAGGTGGAAACCTGGGCCCAGCGCTACCTCACCCATGTCATGGAAAAGGTGACGGAAGCGACCTTTGTCATGGTGGCTCTCGACGCCTCGGGAAAGCCCACCCCCGTGCCACAGGCCTGACGGAAAAGGTTCACCGCGCGTCCATGCCGCGGAACAGCGCCTCAGAGCGCCGGCGCAACCGTCAATGTGGTCTTGAACACGGTGCTACTGCTGACCATCGTCATCCCGGCCTGGCGTCTCGGCAAAGTCCAGGACGCCCCGGCACATTAAGCCGGCGGCAGGCAAGCCAGATCGCGAGCATGGCGCGGTCCAACACCGCGCCATCTCTGTCATGCGCGAAACACGAAGGCCGCACCCGCAGCAATCAGCGCAAAGCCGATGACGTGATTGATCGTCAGGCTCTCCTTCAGGAAGAACACCGAGAAACCGGAAAACACGATGAGCGTGATCACCTCCTGGATCGTCTTGAGCTGGGCTGCCGAATAGACTTCGGCCCCGATCCTGTTGGCAGGGACCGCCAAGCAGTATTCGAAGAAGGCAATGCCCCAGCTGGCCAGGATGGCCACCCAGAGGGCGGAGGTCTTGTATTTCAAGTGGCCGTACCAGGCGAAGGTCATGAAGATATTGGACAGGGAAAGAAGCAGGATCGGCCAGAGCGCCGCGGGGGAAAAGCTGGGCATGAGACACTCATAAGTGAGAGGAGCGAGATCAGGGCATCGGGCGAGTCGCCCCTTGACCTCTGGATACCAGAATTACCCGGAATTGACTCGGCGAAGTGGCCTTTGAGCTCAACCGTCAAATGGCCGTCCGGACCTGCCGCTCTCACAACCTGAGGAAGGACTAAAGCACCCGCCAGATCGTGCAAAGCCTCACTTATTTGAGGCAAATGCTCCCCGAGCAACCGACCGCCCCTTCCCGGCCCCGTCTAGTTAAATTGTGCAAAGAGACCGTAACATCCCGTTAAGTTGCTCATGTTATTGAGGATTATTGCGATCGGTATGGGTTTTGTTTTATGTGGTTGACCAGAAGCGTAGAGAGCGGAACGCTGCCGGCGGTTCTGCAAGCTCAGGTGGCGGATATCGCCGCCGGCCATCGTTCCAGCCTGATCCTGAACCTCATCACGCTCACAGTCTGCGTCATCATTCTCTATGGCCAGGCCACGATCCACTGGGGAAACTTCGCCTGGTATGGCACGGCCGTCATGGTGATCGCCGTGCGCGCTTATGGAATTGGCGCACTGGCGCGGCGCGGCATACTGACGTCGCGTCCAAACGCCAGCCTGAAGCTCCTGTCCTCAGGTGCCTTCGTGCTCGGCCTGGTCTGGGCTGCGCTGCCGTGGACAATCACCAACTTTGAGCCGCTCGGCCAGCATGCGGCGGTGCTGATGGTCATGGGCGGCATGGCCTCGGCATCCGTCATCAAGCAGATCGGTTACACGCCGCTCGCACTGAGCTTCTCCATACCCATTCTCGTGTCCCTGATGGTCAATCTCATGACCTATGGCCGCCTCAACGAGATGCTGGTCGGCATCTGCCTCAGCCTCATGGTGATCGTTTTCATTCGTCGCAGTCTCTGGGCTGAGCGCATGTTTGTCGGCAGCCAGATGGCGCGCCATGAAGCCACGGCGCTCGCCGACAGCCTGACACGCGCCAACAGCGACATCCTGCGTCAGAATTCGCGCCTGGAAGCGCTCGCCAACCGTGACACGCTCACCGGGCTTGCCAACCGCATGTTCTTTCACGGCCGCCTCGCCGGCGATCTCGCCCGCGCGTCAGTGATCGGCGAGCAGGTTGCCCTCGTCATCTTCGATGTCGAGCGGTTCCAGTCGATCAACGATACGCTGGGCCACAGTGCCGGCGACGCTCTGTTGCGCGAAATCGCCGCGCGTCTGTCCTCGGTGATCGAAGACGGCAGCCTGATTGCCCGGCTGGGTGGCGACGAGTTCGCCGTGATCGTCAGCGGCGCGGCCGCTCTCGAGCGGGCCCGCGGCCATGCCGCCGCCGTGCTGGAGGCCAGTCGGCAGCCCATCCACTGGAACCAGCGCCAGGCCGTGGTCGGCCTCAGCGTCGGCCTGGCGGCCTACCCCGATCATGCCGAAAATGCAGAGGAACTGCTCGCCTGCGCCGACATGGCGCTGTACGATGCCAAACGCGGGGACCGGCGTCAGTTGCGCGAATTCGATCCCGATCTGCGCCGCAACGCAGAGCGAAAGCGCATCATCGAACAGGATCTCGATCGCGCCATTCAGAGCGGAGCGCTCGGCGCCTGGTTCCAGCCGCAGGTTGATCTCTCGACGCGCCGGATCACGGGGTTCGAGGCGCTGGTGCGCTGGCAACACCCGCAGCTCGGCTTCATCTCGCCGCCGGAGATCGTCAACGCCGCGCGCGCCGTACACCTGTCCGAGCAACTCACGGCCCGCATTGCCCGCGACGCATGTCGTCTTGCCCGTCGACTGCCGGAACTCGGCCTGACCGATGTCACGGTGGCACTGAATGTCTCGCCGCGCGAGTTTGCCCTCTACTCGGTGGCCGATATGCTCCAGCGGATTACCGGGGAACATGAGGTCGCCCCCGCACTGCTCGAAGTCGAGATCACCGAAGAGGCCATCCTCGACCCGGCGCTGGCCGACGCGCAATTGAAGAGCCTGGAAGAGGCCGGTTACAAGCTCGCCGTCGATGATTTCGGCATGGGCCATTCCTCGCTGGCCTATCTGATCGGCCTGAAGGTCGACCGGCTGAAGATCGATCGCAGTTTTGTCAAGGACGTGACCCGCAGCGAGACCAACCAGAAACTCATTGCCGCCATGGTGAGCCTGGGCCAGTCGCTGTCGCTGGAAATCGTGGTCGAAGGGGTCGAAACCCCCGAAGACGCGGCCATCCTCGCCCGTCTCGGCTGCAGCACCGCCCAGGGCTACCTCTTCGCCCGCCCCATGCCCCCGAGCGCGCTGGAGACCTGGATCGCCGACCACCAGTCGACCACACCGCTGAAACGCAAGAGCAAGAGCCAGCATCTGTCGGTGGCATAACCTCCAAACCAGCTGGGTGCAGCTCCCGTGAGCCCCGCCTGCTCACGGGGAGCGACAAGCTTCATCGCCAGACAATGCACGAGCGTCGGCCAAAACAGCCGGCGCCGTGAGCGCTGCATCATGCCTGCGCCTCAAAATGTCATAAAGGTTACATTTGCCTCTGTAATAACGCGCGGCAACAGAGATTTTTCCTCTGTTTCATGACGTTTGCATTTTACGGAGCGATAATAATGTCACAAAAAGTACATTTTAAGGCAGGAAATATTGCCCGGCGCAGCAGCACGTCGATCCTTGCGATCGCGGTCTGCTGCGCCGCCATTTATGGAACGGCTGCTTCGGCGGGCGCGGCAGACGGGACCTTTCGTCTCATTACCATCAATACCTGGAATGATCGTTTTGCCAGCGATCTCACCCGCATCTCCAACTTCCTGAAGAACGGCAACTACGACGTCTTCGCCTGGCAGGAACTGCGCGCCAACAGCGCCTACACCGCTCAGATCCCCGGCATTCTGCGCAATGAAGGTCTCGGCGAATACACCAGTACGCAGACCGGCGACACAGGCATTACCACTCGTCTGGCTGCGACTCCTGGAAGCGTGTCCGGTAGCGGCACCCAGGGCAATCGTTTCGCCTATGTCACGCTCGGCGAACAGAACAAGCTGCCCCAGACAACGCTTGCTTCGGTCCATTTCGACTATGCCGACCAGTCCACGGCACGCATCTCCGAAGCACGCAATCTGGTCAACTGGTCTCGCACCATCGACGGTCCTGTCATCGTAGCCGGCGACTTCAATGCCGGAGATGTCTCGGAGCGCGGCCTCCACCATGTCGACCAGCAGAAGCTTCTGCTTCGGGACTACCTGAAATCGAACAACAGCTTCTACTATCGGCTGTTGACGGAATATGCCCTGGACCGGGCAGCGCTCGACGCCTTCATCGCGGCGAACCGAGGTCAGACTCTGACCAATCAGCAAATTCCGGATGGGATGTTCGCACCGGAAACCTATCCCGTCGCCGGCAACACGCCGCAGACCCTCAATATTCTGAAGAAGCAGTTCATGCTCCTGCAGAACCCCTCGGAGCGCGAGCCGTTCAATCCCCATCCGCTCAAGGACGGCAGCACGACCTGGCCAAGCGCAGGCGAAGACCAGACGAATACCTGGGCGAGCTGGGACCGCGGCAAGATCGATCACTTCCTGGTTTCCCGTCCCTATGGCAAGTGGTGGAAACTGGCCGATGATCCGACGAACCCCTATCTCGGGGTCATCGACAAGGTCGCCTACTCAAATGATGGCAAGACGCCCCTCAGCGACCATGAGCTAACCGCCCATGACTTGAAATGGGTTGGCCCGGCGATCCAGAAATACACAGATGCGCAAGGCACAACTGGGCAGAACCGCCTGGTTTGGGGCGCTGCCGCCAACGTCTTCGCCGAGAAGGGCAAGGTGTTCCACCTGACGCGGAACAACATGCGCACCGATCTCTATCTCGGTCAGATCGCCGACGACAACGGCATGCCAAGCTTGTCCGGCCTGACGCTCGCCGAAAAGAAGACGCTGCTTGATTGTGCCAGCACCGACAGCCGCCTGCGTCAGGCGATCCTGGACTACTGCATCGACGATCACAGCTTCATTGACGAAACGCTGATCACCGACGGCGGAACGGTCATCGTCGACGAGGATGCCGCACTCGGCAATGCCAGCGCCAGACTTCGTCTGGCCGACGGCCGACTGCAGGTGGCGGGTCTCGGCATGAAGTCTCTGGTCCGAGACATCAGTCTGGAAGGCACTGGCGGCACCATCAGCATCGCCGAAGCACAAAACGAAGTGCGTCATCAGGGCGTGATCTCCGGCACGGGGGCACTGATCAAGCAGGGCGCGGGCGAACTCGACCTCCGCGGCACCAACACCTATACCGGCGAGACACGGATCGCAGCGGGCCTCCTCTCGGTGAACGGCTCCATTGCATCCTCGTCACTGACCACGGTGCTCGCCGGCGGGACCCTCGGGGGAGCGGGAACGGTCGGTAACGTCAGGATCGCCAGCGGCGGGGTCCTGGCTCCGGGCAACTCCATCGGCACGCTGAAAGTCAACGGGAATGTCACCTTCGATCCGGGCTCGACCTTCCGGGTCGAGGTGGACAGCAACGGCAACACCGACAAGTTGGTGGCGACAGGTGCCATCGCCCTCGGCGGCCAGCTTTACTTCGTTCCGACCAGCGGCAATTATTTGCCGGCGACCGATTACGACATTCTGACGGCCGGCAACGGCATCACCGGCACGTTCTCCTCCGTCGGCACCAGCGCCGCCTTCCTCGCACCCAACCTCACCTATGGGGCGAATGGCGTGAAAATGCGCCTCGATCGCAACAGCACCGCCTTTGCCGATATCGCCTCCACTCGCAATGGCCGCAGGGTTGCGCCTGTCGTCGAAGGCTTAGGAACCGGAAACGCTGTTTACGACGCGATGATCACGCTTGATGTCAGGGCGGCAGACGCGGGCCTGCGCCAGCTCTCCGGCGAGATCTATCCCTCGCTTGCAGGTGCCTTTGCCGAAGAAAGCCAGTTTGCCCGCAACGCGGTGACCGGTCATCTCCGCACTCTCGACCCAAAAACCTTCGCAGATCCGGTTTATCAGCCATGGATCAGTACCTTTGGCGCGCGCGGCAGCACGCAAATGTCGGGCGTTGCAGATCTCGATCGCAACTCGGGCGGTGCTTTCTTTGGTCTGGATGCCCTCGCCTCTCCGTCCACGCGCCTCGGCGTCATGATGGGGTATGGCAAGACGGCTGTGTCGAGTGGCGGTTACAATGCCTCTGCGGACGCCGATACGGTGACGCTCGGCCTCTATGGCGCGACCGTTCTCGATCGCCTGCGGCTGAGCTACGGCACCTCGGCTGCCTATGGTAAAGTGAACGTATCGCGCAATGTCGCCTTCGGTACGCTGACGGAAAGCCTCGCCTCCGACATCGACGTTCTGACACTGCAGGTCTATGGCGAAGCCGCCTACGGCTTCGAAATGCCCTATGGCACGATCGAGCCCTTTGCGGGGCTCGCCCATGTCCACGTCGATGCAGGCAGCTTTGGTGAACGCGGCGGTGCCTCAGGCCTCCATGGCTCCGGCTTTGATGTCGACACGACCTTCACGACGCTGGGTCTGCGGGCCGGAACCGAGGTCATGCTCGGAGATCAGCAGGTGCGCCTGTCCGGTGAAGCCGGCTGGCGTCATGCCTTCGGCGATACACCCCAGGCGCAGCTGGCTTTTTCCCGTGGCAACGCCTTCGCGGTCGAAGGGACCGGAGCCAACAGGGATGCGGCCTTTGTCAAGGCAGGTGTCGGCTTCGATCTCAAGCCCGGCGCAACGCTTTCGCTGGACTATGTCGGTGCTTTATCGGCGGATGGTGGAACCCATGGCGTGAATGCGGGCCTGAAGGTCCGGTTCTGAGCGCAAGTCTTTACGACAGCCGAACGGGAACAGGACGGAGCGATCCGTCCCGTTCCTGTGTGCTGCCGATGAGATCCATTGCCGCCATCCTGCCGGCGCGATAGCTTCTAACCCGGGATCGGCCGGGGAATGGGATTTGACTTGATAGAGTCCATGGACAAGAAGACGCGGCGCCAGACCGCGCTGCTGCGCCAGTTGGAACTGGCGCGCTATCTCTCGCTTGAGGATATCGCTCGGCATTTCGACGTCACCACGCAGACCGCCCGGCGCGATGTCCAGGAGCTCGAACACCTGGGCAAGGTCCGACGGCTGCATGGCGGTGCGACGCTGGCGCAACCGATCGATCCGCTGGTTCTGCGCGCCCGGCGCGTTGAGAACGCCGAAGCCAAGGAACGGATCGGTGCCGCGGTCGCCGAGCGCATCCCGAACGGCTCAGCCCTCTTCATCGACACCGGTACCACCTGCGAGGCCGTCGCCCGGGCCCTGCTCGGTCACCAGGGTCTGCGGATCGTCACCTACAGCCTGCGGGTCGCAACCCTGCTCGCCGAAGGCAGCGATTTCACCGTGGCCGTACCGGGCGGCTTCGTCCGGCCCGTCGATGCAGGCGTCTTCCGTGCCGAAACGCCGGAATTCATCGGCCGGTTCAAGTTCGATCACGCGGTGATCTCCGTGAGCGGCATCGACACCGCCGGCGACATCGGCGATGACGACCACGCCGAAGTGGCAGCCGTCCAGGCCGCCATGCGTCAGGCAGAACGCACCATGCTCGCCGTCGACGCCAGCAAATACGGCCGCCGAGCCCTGGTGAAACTCGCCAATCTCGCAGATGTCGACGAACTGATTTCCAACGCCCCACCGCCCCCGCCGATCGACCGCCTCATCACCGCAACTGGCCCGCAAGTGACAGTTGCTATTTGAGCGACGTGAGAGACAGCGCACCGATCGTCCCGACCGCGCCACCTGCGCCCGCACCCGCATTATCTCGGCTGGCATCGCGACAACGTGTTCAAGCACTGACGTCTCCATACTCCTGCCACCACGCTGGCAACAACCAGCTCCAAACGTTGCGTTTTTGTTCTGATTATCACAGCCCCGCCCCTTCCCTTTGCCGCCGCCCTTCTCCATATTCCGGGCATGGCCAGATCTCCCAAATCCTCCGCCCCCTCTGATCGTTTCGAGGAAGCCCCGCAAACTCCGTTCGAAGGCGCGCCGCTCTCCGGCTCCGTCTCCGACTGGGTGAAGCAATTGGAGGCCGAGGCCGAGGCCTCGACGGTCGAGAGCCAGCGCGAACTGGCCTCCAAGGCCGGCAAGCACCGCAAGAAGATCGAGGTAGAGGCGCGCAAGCACGCCGAGAAGGTGGCGCTCGAAAAAGCGCAGAAATCCACCACGGCGAAAAACACCACCGCCTCCAAAACCTCCCGCGGCGTCTCGATCGGCGCCTCCTCGGACCCGAAGACCCGCGCCGCGGCCGGCCTCAATCCGATCGCCGGCATGGACGTCTCGCTCGAGGAAGCCCAGTCGCTCGCCACCGGCGCCGTCACCGCCACGGTCGAGGCCCTCTCGAAGCTGATCGAGAGCGGCAATCCGCTCTTCAAGAACGGCGAGCTCTGGGTGCCCCACCGCCCGCATCGCCCGGCGAAATCCGAAGGCGGCGTCGCCATCCGCATGGCCTCCGACTACAAGCCCGCCGGCGACCAGCCGACCGCCATCCGCGACCTTGTCGAGGGCCTGAATTCCGGCGAGCGGTCCCAGGTCCTGCTCGGCGTCACCGGCTCGGGCAAGACCTTCACCATGGCCAAGGTGATCGAGGAAACCCAGCGCCCGGCCGTCATCCTGGCGCCGAACAAGACGCTCGCCGCCCAGCTCTATTCCGAGTTCAAGAACTTCTTCCCCGACAATGCGGTCGAATATTTCGTCTCCTATTACGACTACTACCAGCCGGAAGCCTATGTGCCGCGCTCGGATACCTTCATCGAGAAGGAGAGTTCGATCAACGAACAGATCGACCGCATGCGCCACGCCGCCACCCGCGCCATCCTGGAGCGCGACGACTGCATCATCGTCGCCTCCGTCTCCTGCATCTATGGTATCGGCTCGGTCGAAACCTACACCGCCATGACCTTCCAGATGCAGGTCGGCGACCGCATCGACCAGCGCCAGCTGCTCGCCGACCTCGTCGCCCAGCAATACAAGCGCCAGGAGATCAACTTCGTCCGCGGCTCCTTCCGGGTGCGCGGCGATACGATCGAAATCTTCCCCGCCCACCTGGAAGATGCCGCCTGGCGCATCACGCTGTTCGGCGACGAGATCGAGAGCATCACCGAATTCGATCCGCTCACCGGCAAGAAGACCGGCGAGATGAAGTCGGTGAAGATCTACGCCAACAGCCACTACGTGACCCCGCGCCCGACGCTGAACGGCGCCATCAAGTCGATCAAGGACGAGCTCAGGCACCGCCTCGCCGAGCTCGAGAGCGCCGGCCGCCTGCTCGAAGCCCAGCGCCTCGAACAGCGCACGAAATACGATATCGAAATGCTCGAAGCCACCGGCTCCTGCGCCGGCATCGAGAACTATTCCCGCTACCTCACCGGCCGCAAGCCCGGCGAGCCGCCGCCGACGCTCTTCGAATACATCCCCGACAACGCCCTGATCTTCATCGACGAGAGCCACGTCACCATCCCGCAGATCGGCGGCATGTATCGCGGCGACTTCCGCCGCAAGGCGACGCTCGCCGAATACGGCTTCCGCCTGCCCTCCTGCATGGACAACCGCCCCTTGCGCTTCGAGGAATGGGACGCCATGCGCCCGCAGACGGTCGCCGTCTCCGCCACCCCCGGCAATTGGGAGATGGAAGCGGCCGGTGGCGTCTTTGCCGAACAGGTCATCCGCCCCACGGGCCTGATCGACCCGCCGGTCGAGATCCGCTCGGCCAAGACCCAGGTCGACGACGTGCTCGGCGAGATCCGCGAAACCGCGCAGAAGGGTTACCGCACCCTCGTCACCGTGCTCACCAAACGCATGGCCGAGGACTTGACCGAATACCTGCATGAACAGGGCGTGCGCGTCCGCTACATGCATTCCGACATCGACACGCTGGAGCGCATCGAGATCATCCGCGACTTGCGCCTCGGCGCCTTCGACGTGCTCGTCGGCATCAACCTGCTGCGCGAGGGCCTCGACATCCCCGAATGCGGCTTCGTCGCCATCCTCGATGCCGACAAGGAAGGTTTCCTCCGCTCGGAAACCTCGCTCATCCAGACCATCGGCCGCGCCGCGCGAAACGTCGACGGCAAGGTCATCCTCTATGCCGACCAGATCACCGGCTCCATGCAGCGCGCCATGGACGAGACCGCCCGCCGCCGCGAAAAGCAGATGGCCTACAACATCGAACACGGCATCACGCCGGAATCGGTCAAGGCCCGCATCTCCGACATCCTCGACTCGGTCTACGAGCGCGACCACGTCCGCGCCGATATCTCCGGCGTCTCCGGCAAGGGTTTCGCCGATGGCGGCCACCTCGTCGGCAACAATCTCCAGGCCCATCTCAACGCGCTGGAAAAGGACATGCGCGACGCCGCCGCCGACCTCGACTTCGAAAAGGCCGCCCGCCTGCGCGACGAAATCAAACGCCTCAAGGCCGCCGAACTCGCCGCCATGGACGACCCGATCGCCAAGCAAGAGGCGAAGGCGGTGGAAGGCGGCAAGGGCCGCAACACCGGCCCCACATCGATCTCCCCCCTTGAGGGGGAGATGTCCGGCAGGACAGAGGGGGGTACCCCAACCTCAAGCGCACCCCGCATCTCCCCCTCCGGCCGCAACAAATCCGGCGCTCCGCAGGGCAAGGGCAGCTATTTCTCCAAACCCCATCTCGACGACATGGGCGCCGACGGCGCGGTCCCCATGCCGACATCCGGCGCGGGAAGCTCCTACTTCCGCAAGAACACTCTCGACGAAATGACCGTCGGCCGCACCGAAAAACCGGTCACCGGCAAGATCCCGGAAAAGCCGAAGCCCGAGCCGGCCCGCAGCCCGCTCTCCCCCCCTGTGGGGGAGATGTCGCCGCAGGCGACAGAGGGGGGTACCCCAGGCTCAAGGGTTTCCGACGACCCCCGCCCCATCATCCGCGCCCGCGCTGGCGCCGGCTCCTACGAGGATCCGATGGACCTCAAGCGCAAGGGCCGCACCAAGGGCAAGACGGGACGGCCGGGGCGCTGACCCCTCCTTCTCCCCGTTTACGGGGAGAAGGTGCCCGAAGGGCGGATGAGGGGCATCCCCTCCCCCTTGTGGGGAGGGTTAGGGAGGGGCAGAGTGCAACTTCAACGGACACCACTCGCGGATCCCAATGCAAGACCTCGCAGCCCTGCTTTCTGATATCCTCAGTTACATGACCGCCGGCTGGCGCAGCCGCTCCCGCAGTGTGAGATGGCTTGTGCGGGGTGTGGCGGTGGCGCTGGTGGTCGGGTTGGTGTGGCTGTTGTCGCGGACATAAGCAGATATCCAAGAACTCACGACAATCTATTCTTTAGGTGTGAAGGCAACCAACCAACTACGACGATCCCGTCGCGCGGGCTCCAAAAGAAGTATATTCGTAAGCAGTAGCGCTCCTCGCGAGAATTTCCCTTTTGCACATGGCCGTGCAGGAACTCTTTTTTTCCTCCCCACTGGACATAATATTCGTCGCCATATTCTCTTGCCCTACTCTCACTAATGGAACCGCTCATATCAAGGTGTTTTTCACGCAGAATTTGCTCAAATTCATCTTTTCTCATCTGCCCCAAGCAGACTTGACGATACTCGTTTGCAAGCAAGGATAAGGTGTCACATACGATATTCAGATCCTCAAAGACGGCTGATTTCAATCCCCGCTGCACACGTGAATGTAGAATCAACTTACCTGCAAAATTGGTTTCGACCCACTCGGGGATGTCCGAGTAGCTGCTTGGCCGCTCCCCAATCTCCGCAAGTTTTCCCGCTGAAACCAGCCGAGCTTCCAAAGCTTCAATACGACTCTGTGCGGCAAGTAATTGCGACCGATAACTATCACGCTGCAGCTCCACCTCTGCTCGAAGCTCTTCTTCTTGAACAGCAAGCGAAAACGATTGTTCCGCCTGAGTTTCGGCAGCCATTCTAGCTCTGCGCTCGGCGGAAATAACCTCCTCCGCTTTGGCGCCTCCTGCTCCAGTTAGAGAATTAAGGTGTACCATGGAAGCGGCAAGCCGAACATCGACAAAGCTCGGGACCCTTTGAGCAAGGTCCTTTCGCTCTACTGAAGCCTGAAAACATAGCTCCTTGATCCAGTACTCATACCCGCCATGCTGAACATCTGACGCACTTACTAGCTGACGCCGCAGCACCAATGGGTGCTGCGACTTGTCATCAAAGTCAGAAAACGCGGGGCGGTATATGCGCAAACCTCTATCGAATACAGACAGCTCTCTACCGATGACTGCGGACAATAGATAAGATGCCTGTGGAGTGATGGTGTAAACGTGCGCGACTCCACTCATGCTCTTCGCCAGCCGATCCGCATCGACAAGCGTTCGATTACCCTCGTCACTGGAGATCACTACGACGTTTCGCCATCTTGCGGGGTTCTTGATTAACTTAGTTAGGAAGCCCACGTCCGCTTCAGTTTCGATCTTTGCGGCTACAGACTTAAGCGACACACCGTACTCCGATAAGCCGATGCTCTCCACAATCGCGCGAACCCCGCGCGGGACGGATCGCTCAAAGTCGAAATCGTAATTGCGAGAGTAGCAGTACAACCGGCACCCTAGCAGCACCTCGCTATCAAACATCCCAACGCTGAGTTCCACGACCCAAGAGCGCCCTGGGGTCCCTTCATCGGGCTCGCTGAAACGCACTATCCAAATTGATCCCGCATCGGTTGCAAGCGACGACGTCGTGACACTGCCGTCAATGTTCTCGTAAGATTCCAATAGTTTAAGGTCTTGAGGAAGGCCGCTAATTTTACGAGAAACATAGCGCATGATGTGATGCCGCACATTCTCGAATGTCTCAATCGGAGTGGCCTTCTGCTTTACGCATCCGCCTGTCGCAAGCACTAGGCGCGACTTAGTAACCTGAGCCACTGAAAGCATGCCAAAGACCTCCTCCATCATTGGGAGAAAGAATAATGCTATTCAACCCAATTGCGAGCCGTTCCATTCTTGGCGGGATCAAGGATCGGCGACTTTTTTTGTTCTCCAGTGCATCGTGTTTCGGCAGACAGTGGAACTTTCTGCCTTTGAGGTTCTGGCAAGGGGGATGAATTCCAAAAATCCTCCAACAAAATCAAACCCCCACACATTTTTTCATCCCCGCCCATTTCCACCCTCTTATCCTAATCCCCGTCCCGCCCTCGGATACACCTGACGATGCGATGTCAGGCGAGGCGGGGCCGGCGCCGGGGTGGAGGGTTGTCGCAGACCTGAAGTCCCGGCCCGCTGCAACGGTCTCCCTCCGGACGAAGGGCTTGACGAGGGTGATGGGGTCGGATGTCCCCAGAACCTGGATACCCTGATCGGAAGGACGTGCCTCAGAGGCACACAGACAAGGCGCCCGCGCTGTCGCGAACACCCAGACAGCGGGGCGAAACAAACGGCGGGGATGAGGACCGAGGTCGCCAATGACCATGGCCGCATCCCCCGGGCGAGGGTCCCGGTCGGAATGGTGCACCATCCGGCGGGAACCTCCCGGGCCACCGGCCAGGCTCTGGCAGACACTTCTTCGAGGGGACTCTGTCAAAGCCGGACCCTACGCCCGGTCATCCTCGGGCCTGACCCGAAGACCGTCGCCGCCTTGCCAGAGAGACGCATGCAGCGGGAATAGACGCCGAACGAGGCGCCGGAAGGAGCCACATAAACTACTTAGACAGGTTGCTTCTGGCGCCTCGTCCGAGACTTGAATGCCCCACCCGGAGGATGAAGATCCGACCGGTGGCGAAGCATGCGAGGCTTTATCTCCCCCCTTGAGGGGGAGAACGGAAAATCGAAGGCTTAGGCGAGCGCAAGCCGCCTAAACTTCAGATTTTCCAAGAGAGGGGCCCAGTTTCGTGGGCACTCCCCTGACCGAGCCCCCCTCTTGCGATTTCTGATGTTTGGCCCTGATCGGGCCAATTCATCGAAATCGCTTTCTCCCCCGCAAGGGGGGAGATGGGCCCCGCCCCTTCCGAATTTCCCTATTTCGCCAATTCCCTCATCACCGAAAGGAGCCCGACATGCCAGACCGACAAACCCGAGATACCCCCGGCCCCGAACCACTCACGCTGCGCCTGCTGCGCGAAACCTTCGACAAACGCGGCCTGCCGCGGCGCTGCCCACGGCGCCAATGCCGGCGCAGCCGATACTGCAGCGGCCCAGCGCTTCGGCCTAACGACCCGCTGAACGCTGACGAAAGGCTGCCACCTTGCGCCCTCCGCGCCAAACCCGAGGCACGCCGGCAGTTCCAGGCCCTGGCCGCCGACCTGCTCCCGCCCCTGGACGACAGCACCGCCCCCGGCACATGGCCCGAGGACAGAGAGGCGGCCAATCACCTGCGCCAGGCGCTGGCGATCGTTGCGCGCATCCACACCCGCCCCGGCCCGCATCCGGCGAGCGAAAGGGCGGCGCTCGCCGCCTGGCATGCCAGCGACCCCGCCCCGGAAGTGACCGCCCTCTGCGACCGCCTCTGGCGCCAGCCCGAGCCCGAGAAGCGCCCGGCCGCAAATCCCCCCGCCGCCGTCCGGCCCGTGGCGCAGGATGCGTCATGCCAGGCTGCCCAGGGACCGCACGCATGACGCCGCACACCCACCTCCCCTTTGAGTGGGGAGGTCGCCGCAAAGCGGCGGGTGGGGGCGAGACGAGGCTGGGCGACAGCGGATCTCCGGACAGGTGGTCACCCCACCCCGGAGCTGCGGCCCGACCCTCCCCCTCAAGGGGACGGTGGCACCCGTCGAAGCACGAGGCCTCCACTTTCCCCACCTGTGGGGGAGATGTCGGCGCAGCCGACAGAGGGGGGGATGCCGCAGGCAAGGGCACCCGCGATCAGGGCCGGCGGGTTAAGCCCTCCCCACACCCGTGGGGAGAGTTGTGGGGAGGGTTTGGGAGGGGAAAAGCTTCTCTACTCCGCCGCCTTCGGCAGATCCTCGGCCTCGATCTCGGCCGGCAACGGCTCCATCTCGTAGGAATAGCCCTCGAGCATGGAATAGGCCCGCTCGATCGCGGCGATCTGCGCATCCGAAGCCTTGATCGCATCGGTGATCGATTGCGCCCGCGCCCGCAGCATCGAGCCGAGCACGTCGGTGTCGGGCCGGCGGCCGAGCCGGTCGAGATGCTTGCGCACGCGGGCCCGGTGGCGCTCCAGCTCGAGAATGTGGAAGCGGCATTTGAGGATGTCGTCGGTGAGCTTGCGGCGCAGCCCGGCGACCGGATCGAAACTGCCCGGCTCGCGCTCGTCGAGGATCATGTCGTTGATCAGCGTTTCCAGCACCATCAGCCCCTTGAGGTCGGCGGGCTCGGCAAGCTGCGGATCGTAACCGGTGTCGTCGAACACCCGGCGGCGCACGGGATCCTTGAGCAGCTCGTAGCAGGCGGAGATTTTGGCAAAAGCCTCGGCATCGCCGCCGGCATCCGGATGGGCGGTCTTCGCCACCTTGCGATAGGCGGCCTTGATGGCGGCCTCGTCGGCATCGCGGGCCACGCCCAGGAGCTCGTAAGGGTCGATCACTGCGGCACCCGTCTTCGCCATACTCATCCACTCCCGCGCCCAGCCACCTCTCCCCTAAACCCGGATGGCGGCTGCTTCAAGACGGAACACGTCTCTGTCCCCGGTCGCGATTGTGGCGGCGGTCAGGCTCGGGCTGCACGACCGGGCTCGGCATGGAAACGGTACCACCCCTTAATTCCCAAGGATTTCAGCCCGTTGAGACGATTTTGTCGGCCAGACTGTGACTTTTCGTACTTGCCAAGATTCCGAAATGACCCTACCTCTTTCGACGTTCGGGCACCACTGATCCCGGAGACTGGACTGACTTGTATCGACCGCCCGCGCGGTCATTGGGGGCTTTCTCCCGCCGGTAGACGTTCTTTCCCCGTTATCGCGACCACTCGACGGTTCCGTTTCGGCGGAACTTTACCTTGCCGCTTCCGGTCCGCCGGCCGCGGCGCAGACGACAACACGGGAATAAGGAACTCTCCCATGGCCACCAAGGGCACCGTTAAATTCTTCAACCAGGACAAGGGCTTCGGCTTCATCACCCCGGAAGGCGGCGCAAAGGACGTCTTCGTCCACATCTCCGCGCTGCAGGCATCGGGTCTCCAGACCCTGAAGGACGGCCAGCAGGTCACCTTCGACACCGAGCCGGACCGCATGGGCAAGGGCCCCAAGGCCGTCAACATCCAGGCTGCCTGATCAAGATTTCGAATGGCGTCCCCCGGGACGCCATTTTCGTTTCCAGGACCAGAAAAACGCCGTCCAGAAAAACGCCGAAATGCCGCGCTAGGACTTACTCCGCAGCGGCAGAAGCGCTGGACGTACCCTGTGTCTTAGGCCCGCTGGCAATGTCGACCGCCGCAAAGGCCTCGGCGATCAGATCCGGCGAAACACCCGGCTTCGTCGCCTCAGACGACAGGATCTGCCGGTAGCGGCGCGCCCCGGCATAGCCCTGGAACAGCCCGACCATATGCCGCGTCACATGGTTGAGCCGTCCGCCCGAAGCGATCACCCGCTCCGCATAACCGATCATCGCATCACGCACCCGGTCCCAGTCGACCGAAACAGCCGCTTCGCCATAGATGCGGGCATCGACCTCGGTCAAAAGCGTCGCATTGTGATAGCTCGCCCGCCCGAGCATCACCCCGTCCATGACGCTGAGATGGGAAACCGCCTGATCGAGATCGGTGATCCCGCCATTGATGCCGAGGAAAACACCGGGATTTTCCCGCTTCATCCGGGTGACGAGTTCGTAATCCAGCGGCGGAATTTCCCGGTTTTCCTTCGGCGAAAGCCCCTTCAGCCAGGCCTTGCGGGCATGGATCCAGATCGCCTCGGCGCCCGCCCCGATCATCCGGGCCAGAAAATCGGGCAGCACCTCCGACGGCTCCTGCTCGTCCACCCCGATCCGGCACTTGACGGTCACCGGCACCGTCGCCACCTTTTTCATCGCGCCCACACAGGCCTCGACCACCTCCGGCGTCTGCATCAGGCAAGCCCCGAAGGTCCCCGACTGCACACGGTCCGACGGGCATCCGACATTGAGGTTGATCTCGTCATAGCCGTAATCGGCCGCGATCTTCACCGCCTCGACAAGCTTTGCCGGATCCGACCCGCCGAGCTGCAGCGCCACCGGATGTTCGGCATCGCTGAACGACAAGAGCTTCTCCCGCGGCCCATGAATGATCGCATCGGCCACCACCATCTCGGTATAGAGCAACGCGCGGGCCGAAAGCTGGCGATGGAAGAAGCGACAATGCCGATCCGTCCAGTCGATCATAGGTGCAACGGCAAACACCGCCCGCCCATAGGGGGCGGGACCGGGAATGGCGCGGGTCAGGAAGTCGGGTACCGTCGTCATGGCCGCGCCCATAGCACGCTTTTGCCGTAAAGGACACCATCGACCCACAAGGCTTCGGATCAGCTTAGAGGCGCACAATTTGAGGCGCTCGGCGCTTCAACGCGCCAAACGCAGCCTCACTCCCCGGCTGAGAACTGCAGCGGCCATTCGGATGGCTCGCTTTGCACGCCGTCGCATTCGATTTTCTCGCGATACTCCATCAGCTGGAATTCGAAGGTCTCGCCCGGCGCATCCATCAGGCGGAAAACCTGATAGGTGCCGCAATCCCCCTCGCCGCGCCCGAGCGAGGTCGAGAGAAACACGCCCTTCTCGGCAAAGACCTCCGGGTTCATCATCTGGGCATTGTTCTCGCCCTCGAGCGCCGGCGGATTGGGCAGGCTCAGCATCGTCGCCCAGTCGGAAGGCGGATCCTGGGTGATCGCGAAGATGCTGGTCCCCTGGTACGCACCGAGGAAACACGGTACTTCCCAGAGAATGAAACTGCCGGACAGGCCATAGCGCTGGCCGGGATAGGCCAGCGTATCAGGCTCGCTGCATTGATCCGGCGCATAGGTCGCAATCTCGCGCCGCACGGCAGCAGGTACCTCATTTGTCGAAGCAAGCAGGACCGGCGGCGCAAGCGGCAGACCGACAGGTCCGGTATAGGGCGACGCACCGCCCGCGGCGGCGCCCTCATCGGAAACCTGTTCGGCAGGCGCCGCAGCCGTCTCAGGTTCAGATCCTCCAGGGCAACCGATCACTCCCTTGGCGCCCGCAACAAATGGGGGAAGATCCGGCCGCACCACGGTCACCGTCGCCTTGCCGATCGTCTGCAGCGAGCCGGTGACAACGGCCTCCTCGATCCGCACAAGCACATGCGTCTCATGGTCGACACTGGAATAGAGCCGGTAACCGAGCCGCGACGGCGGATCGAAATCGCCGCGTGCACTTTCATTGAGCGCGATCTTTTCCTTGCCGATTTCGACGACCGCCTGCATCTCGACGCCATCCTTGTCGTAGGGCATGTAGATCAGATAGGCGTATTTGTCGGTGTCGGGATCCTTGTTGCTCTGCCAGAAGGCGAGATGGCAGGTGCTCAAGCCGCCTTCGATCTCGTGTTTCCCAAAAAGCTTCAGATCGATGGACGGCTCCTCCGCGCGAACGGAAGAAGCGGCGGTCGCAAGAAGCGAAAACGCCAGGCACGGCAACAACAGAAATTTCATGATCCCCCCGGATCCCGGATCACACGTCTGGCCCCAGCGGCACGGCGATCCCCGATGGCGAGGCTAGCGGGCGAGCCTGATTTGCACAAGCAGCCTGAGCGCGTGTCGGCTTCAGAGCAGGCCGAGTTCCGCGAGTTCCCGCTTCAGATCGTCGGGCATGTTCTCGATATTGGCGCCGGAGGCTGACAGGTCGCGGGGCGCCGCATCCGCCTCCAGATAGCGCCAGCCCTGGAACGGGCGGCGCGGTGCCGGCGCCACCTCGATGACTTCGGGTCCGAGGATCAGCTCACAGCGCGTAATGCCATCGCCACCGGTGAAGGTCTTGATATCAAGCAGCTTCTGACGGGCCGAAAGCTGGCCCTTGATGATCCAGTAGAGCGATCCGCCATCAAGCAATTCTTCCGTTCGCTTCGGGACCATGCGGGTGACATGCGAGGAATGCGGCTCCAGACCCGCTGCAACCGCCACGAGGCAGCGTTCGGCGACCCAGTCGCGCAGATCATCGATGGAGTCGGCTCCGACGCAGAGCTTGAGGAGATGCAGTGCCATGACATCCGAGATAGCCTGTCCCTGCGGCGGGTCAAGGGCCGGGGTGTCGCAGAGGTGATGTGCTCAACAGATTCGGTGGCGTAAGGGCCGCGGGGAGAATGTCTCACATGCTGTTGAGAATGAAGCCCTGGAAACCAGCACGAATCTGGATCTGGAGTGCGATCTCGATTGCTCCTCGGACCGATCTCCAGCTCCTTTACGCAACGCCGGATTGAAGCATTGCCACTTCGTTTACCCCCCCAAACAGATGCAACCTTATAGTACAACACGATTACGCCAAAAACCACCAAAGCATAATCCAAAGCCACCCTGCAATTCACGCAGTCGTTTAAAATTCTCTTATCAATAAAATCATTAATTTTGCTTATCAAGACGAATATTGCATGCATCATCCCTACTCTAATTCTCAGAGGTTTCACGAATCTGCTTTGTACGATTCAGACCGACAGACCGCCGAGAATTCTCTCACGACTCTAAAAATCTATAGACTGCGAAATACATTCCGAGAATTCCGAGGCATATCCAAACAAGATCCAACAGCAGTCTGCAGGCGTAACAGTTTTCAAAGAGCTTCCCATCCAGAGAGGCTCTAAGCTTGCTCAGCAAGACAATCATCGCATGCATCAGTTTTCACCGAAGATCGAGTGACTCCGTATCAACATTCGACAACGTTGACGGCCAACCCGCCGAGCGAGGTTTCCTTGTATTTCTCGTTCATGTCGTTGCCGGTCTGGCGCATGGTTTCGATCGCGGCATCCAGCGGCACGAAATGCTGGCCGTCGCCCTTCAAGGCCAGGGACGCGGCGGTGACGGCCTTGACGGCGCCGAGCGCGTTGCGCTCGATGCAGGGTACCTGCACGAGGCCGGCGACCGGGTCGCAGGTCATGCCGAGATGATGTTCGAGCGCAATTTCGGCAGCATTTTCAATCTGCTCCGGCGTGCCGCCCATGACCGCAGCCAGACCGGCGGCGGCCATGGCCGAGGCCGAACCGACCTCGCCCTGACAGCCGACTTCCGCGCCAGAAATCGAGGCATTGTGCTTGATGATCCCGCCGATGGCTGCTGCCGTCAGCAGATAGTCCCGGATGCCTTGCTGGTCGGCATCGGGATGGAAATGCAGGTAGTAGCGGATGGTCGCCGGAACGACACCGGCTGCCCCATTGGTCGGCGAGGTCACGACACGGCCACCGGCGGCATTCTCCTCGTTGACCGCCATGGCATAGACGGAGAGCCAGTCATTGGCGAGAACGGGATTGAGGCGGTTGGAGCGCCATTCTTCCTGCAGCTTGTCGTGGATCGATTTGGCCCGGCGGCGGACCTTCAAGCCACCCGGTAGCTGGCCTTCCTGGCGCAGACCGCGATCGATGCAGCTCGACATGGCATCCCAGATCCGGTCGAGACCGGCATCGAGCTCCTCGGGGCTGCGGACCACTTCCTCATTCGCCCGCTTCATCTGGGCAATCGACAGGCCTGAGGACGCAGCCATGGCCAGCATCTCCTTTGCCGACGCAAAGGGATAGGGCACCTTCTGGCTAGAGGCCTGCTTCTTCTGCTTCTGCATGGCGAGAAGCTCGGTATCGGTGACGACGAAGCCGCCGCCGATGGAATAATAGATCTGGGTGAGCAGGACGCGCCCGTCCCTGTCGAGTGCAGACAGTCGCATGCCATTGGCATGGCCCGAGAGGGGCGTCTTCTTGTCGTAGACGAGATCGTCCTTCGGCTGGAAGATATAAGGCGGATGGCCGGGCGGCGTCACGCGGCCGGTCCGTTCGACCTCCGCGATGATCGTCTCCATGCGATCGGGATCGACACGATCAGGCGCCTCCCCCATCAGGCCGATGATGACGGCATTGCCGGTGCCGTGACCGATGCCGGTATAGGCGAGCGATCCATGCAGACTGGCCTTCAACGCGGCGACATGCGTACCTGCCGGACGTGGCCACTGGTCGGAGAGAATGAGCTCGAGAAACCGGTTGGCCGCCGTCATCGGACCCATGGTGTGGGAACTCGAGGGGCCGACGCCGATCTTGAACACGTCGAAAACCGAAAGAAACATGGGGCTCCTCGCATGCGGGATAAGAAAGCACAAAGGCTAGGGTCGAAACCCAATCAGGATAGTGGTTATGCAAGCTCACTCTTGTGACTGAGCAGGAGGAAAGGTGCAGGAAATGCTGATCATTTTCAAACCTTTCCGACGCCCGCAGGCACAAGAGCGAGCTTGTCCGAAGGATTGGCAATGATGGGCCGACTGATCGCAATCAATGCTCGACAAGACCTATGGGTCTTGCCTTGCGCTTGTTTGCTTCCATTCAATCCCATCATCGCCAACAGAACCGCTATCCTGGTTGGGTTTCGACCCTAGAGCATCGCGTAACACGAATGCTCCTTGCAATCGACATCGGCTTTCATGGCCGCGACATGGTGGAGATGGTATCGAAAGCGCCGAAACGCAAACAGCGCGGCCGTGAGGACCGCGCTGTTTGATCAATCGCCTGTGGCGGATGTCAGATCGTGCCGAAAAGGTAGGCCAGGCACATAACGCCGGCAAAGCCCATCAAGGCACGGAATGTGACACCCCAGCACGACTTCTGGAAACTGCCTTCCATGAAAACTCCGTGTGAGAACACATTCACAGGAAAGCCGTCCCCCGACCGCTTTCTGACGCCTGATCTATTAAAATCGGAGCCGGTTCGCAACTGCAAAAATGGCAAAAGGAAGGCGCAGATTGCGTAGCAGGCATGCACAGGCTGCATGGATTGTCGAAATTTCAATGAGATAGCGGAACTGTGGATTTCGGACCACCGGCAAAGCCCCGCCCCAATTCAGGCCAATATCTTTCAATTGGTTAATTCTGATTGTGGAGAAGGCGCTCCACGGGATAATGCCGCACGCCATCGGACCTTGAGGGATTCGCTGACATGACCATCGTCGACTACTGCGCCATGGCGCTCTTCATCCTGCTCTGGGTGGCCTATGCGCGCATCACGGGCGAGCAGGTCATCTGGCAACGCACCAGCCTGACCAAAGCCATGGCGGAGCGGCGGCGCGAATGGATCCTGAATTCCATGAATCGCGATCTCAAGATGATCGATACCCAGATCATGGGCGGCCTGCAGAATGGCACGGCTTTCTTCGCGTCGACGACGATCTTCGCCATCGGTGGCTGCTTTGCGCTGCTCGGGGCGACCGAACAGGTCGATGCGATCCTGAAGGACATCCCGTTTATCGTGCAGGGCGGCCGGGCGACATTTGAACTCAAGGTCTGCGGGCTGATCGCGCTGTTTGCCTATTCCTTCTTCAAGTTCGGCTGGTCCTACCGTCTGTTCAACTATTGCACCATCCTGTTCGGCGCGATCCCGATGAGCGAGGAGGCCAAGAAGGACCCGAAGCGGGCCATGGAGGCGGCGGAACGCACGATCCAGATGAACATCATCGCCGCCAGCCACTTCAACATGGGCCTGAGAGCAATCTTCTATTCCATCGGTTATCTCGGCTGGTTCGTGAGCCCCTGGGTCTTCATGATCGCGACCGTGCTGGTCTTCATCGTGCTGTTGCGCCGGCAGTTTTTCTCCGAGGCGCGCCTTGCCCTCATCAACAGCAGCGATACCTGATCACGGGGCGTCGCTGGCCAAGGCCTTGAATTTGCCGTCTTTGGTGACGACCCCGCCGAACCGCAAGGCGATGACACGGACGTCGCTGAAGAGCTGAAGGAAGACGACGTGGCAGACCAGACCGATCCCCGAGCCGCCCCGCCCCGACCGCGCCTGCTCGCGCTCGACGCGGCCCGCGGTCTCGCGCTGATCGCCATGGCGACCTATCATTTCAGCTGGGATCTGGAATTCTTCGGCTATCTGGCGCCCGGAACTTCGACACAGGGCTTCCTGAAGCTCTATGCCCGGATGATTGCATCGAGCTTCCTCTTCCTTGCCGGCTTCAGCCTCGTGCTTGCCCACTATCCGAAGCTCAGACTGCAGCCCTTCCTGCGACGGCTGGGCGTCATCGTCGCTGCTGCAGCGGCGATCTCCGTGGCCACCTACTGGTTCACACCGGACAGCTGGATCTTCTTCGGCATTCTGCATGCCATCGCCCTTTCGAGCCTGATCGGCCTCCTCTTCCTGCGCGTGCCCCCGCTGTTAACGCTGGTGGCCGCCGGGATAACGATCATATTGCCCGAACTGCTGCGCTCGCCGACCTTCGACGCGCCCTGGTTCTTGTTCCTCGGTCTGTCGGAGACGCTGCCGCGGTCCAACGACTACGTGCCCCTCCTGCCCTGGATCGGTGCGCTGCTGACCGGCATCGCGGTTGCACGCCTCATGGTTGACCGCCACCGGCTCGCATGGATCGACCGGCTGCCGGCGGGTCCGCGCTGGTTGCGCTGGGGCGGCCGCCATTCGCTCACCGTCTATCTGCTGCACCAGCCGGTGCTGATCGCCGGACTTTACCTGTTCAGCCTGGTCGTGCCGCCACCGGCGGCCGATCCCATCGCAGGCTATATCGGCAGCTGCGAGGCCAGTTGTCTCGACCAGGGGAACGAAGCTCAGCTCTGCCAGCGCTTCTGCGCCTGCACGCTCGAGCGGCTCCAGGCGGAGAACCTGTTCGAGCCACTCCAGTCCGGCGCAATCTTGGGCGATCAGGATCAGCGCATACAGACTCTGGCGCAAGAGTGCACGTTGACGAGCCAGTCTGCACCATAGGATCAAGTCTCGACGAGAGGACGCATAGGATCGAGATTTGGCAGAGGGGGGAGTTCTTCAATGAATGCCTACCGTACGAAGCCTCTGAGATATCCCTGGCCACCCCTGCTCTATTTGACGGGCATTCTGATGGCCATCGTCGCCGGCCGCATGGCGGCCCTTCAGCCCATGCCGTCGCCGCATCCGCTTCTCTTGCCTTCGATCGGGTTGACCATTGCTCTGTTTGCGGTCAGCCTCGACATATGGGCCGTGCGCACGCTGATGGAGCGCCAGACGCCGGTGCTCGACACGGGATGCGCCCGTCACCTCGTGACCTGTGGCCCCTTCCGCTTCAGCCGCAATCCGATCTATCTCGGCTACACGCTGTTCACGCTGGCGCTCGGTCTGATGTCGGGTAACAGCTGGTTTTTCGTCGCGGCTTTCGTCTCTGTCACGGCCACACGGCTGGTGGCGATCCCCAGCGAGGAACGCCACTTGGAGGCCCGCTTCGGCTTCGACTATGAAAGCTACCGCAAGCGGACGCGGCGCTGGATCTGATTCGGATGAAGTGTGCGCGCTTGTCTCAGGTGCCGACGCCGATTTCGACCAGGCGGGTGAGACAGGCCTCCTCGGCCTGATCGAGTTCCGACAGGGTCTCGTCGATGTCACGACGCTTCTGCCGCAGGTCCTCGCGCTTCTCGTCGATCTTCTTCATCATCAGCTTGAGCTGCCCGATTTCGCCCGGGGGCTCCTTGTAAACATGGACGATTTCGCGGATTTCGGCGATCGTGAAGCCGATACGGCGGCCGCGCAGGATTTCCTGCAGCAAACGGCGATCGGCAGCGCGATAGAGACGCGTGCGGCCCCGACGCTCCGGATGCAGCAGACCTTCGTCCTCGTAGAAACGCAAGGTGCGCGTCGAAACACCAAATTCACGCGTGAGCTCTGTTATGCTATAAAATTTCTTCACGGCCATCCGATCCTGTCTGACCGTGCATGATATTGACTTTTACGTACAAGTCAATTTTTCGCCTGCCGGGCAGCGGTGCCTTAACAAGCGCGCCCCGCATCCGCTGTGCCGCTTGTCACATGAACCACCAGGTCGCAAGGCCGAGGAACGAGAAGAAGCCGGTCATGTCTGTGATCGCGGTGACGAAGACCGCGGATGAAACGGCGGGGTCTGCCCCGGCGCGGTTGAGGATCAGCGGGATCGTGATGCCCGCCATAGCGGCTGCGAACATGTTGATCAGCATGGCGGTGGTGATGAGACCGCCGATCGAGATATCCTGGAACCACAGACCGGCGACAAGCCCGACCGTACAGCCGAAGACGACGCCGTTGATCAGACCGACGCCGGCCTCGCGGCGTACGACCCGGAACGCATTGTGGATGTCGAGATTGCGGGTCGCGAGCGCCCGCACCGTCACCGTCATCGTCTGAGAGCCGGCATTGCCGCCCATGCCGGCGACGATCGGCATCAAGACCGCCAGCGCAACGATCTCCTGG
Source organism: Rhizobium sp. AQ_MP (assembly GCF_014237835.1). Classification (GTDB taxonomy): domain Bacteria; phylum Pseudomonadota; class Alphaproteobacteria; order Rhizobiales; family Rhizobiaceae; genus Allorhizobium. The sequence continues at coordinate 235,822 of NZ_JACJVI010000005.1, read as the reverse complement.
ATGGTTGCCTCGAAGAGGGAAATCACCGAGGCCGCCATGAAGGCGGTGACGAGATTGACGGCAAGCCAGGGCACGCGCGAGCGCGAGGTTTCGATGACCGTGTCGGAAAGTTCTTCATCACCGACACCGCCAAGGCGCAGCAGGTCCTCTTCGGCCTCCTCCTGGATCACGTCGACCACGTCGTCGATCGTGAGAACGCCGACCAGGCGCTCGTTCTCGTCCACGACGGCCGCCGACAGAAGGTCATACTGTTCGAAGAGCTGGGCAGCCTCCTCCTGGTCCATTTCGGCCGGAATCGGATGGTTGGTCGGATGCATGATCGTTTCGATCTTCACCGCGCGTTTGGTGCGCAGGATCGCATCGAGATTGACGGCGCCGAGCAGCTTGAACGTCGGATCGATGACGAAGATCTGGGTGAAGCTCTCGGGCAGATCTTCCTCGTCGCGCATGTAGTCGATCGTCTGGCCGACCGTCCAGAAGGGCGGCACGGCGACGAACTCGGTCTGCATGCGCCGTCCTGCCGAGCTTTCGGGATAGTCAAGCGCCCGGCGCAGGCGGACCCGCTCGGTAAATGGCAGTTGCGCGAGGATCTCCTCGCGGTCTTCGTCGTCGAGGTCTTCGAGGATGTAGACGGCGTCGTCCGAATCGAGATCGCCGATCGCCGCGGCGATCTGCTCGTTCGGCATCTGGTCGACGATCTGCATGCGGATCGCTTCGTCGACTTCGGTCAGCGCCGTCATGTCGAAGTCGTCGCCGAGAAGGCGGATCATCGCAAGACGCTGGTCGGGCTGGATCGCCTCGATCAGGTCACCGAGTTCCGATTCGTGCAGCTTGGCGACGTTCTGGCGCAGGAAGAGCACGTCGCGATCGGCGATCGCCGCACCCACCATCGTCAGGAAGTCGTGACGGATGGAGCCTTCCTCGTCGTAGATATCGTCATGAAGCTCGTCTGCCACCGGGCGGTCGAGGTGCTCGTCTTCGTTCTCAGTCATTTGAACCTCACCTCCTGGCGGGATGCCTCGACGCCCGGAGAATGGCCGCAAAAACCTTCAAGTCAACAAGCAGATAGCGGAAAATTGCCAAGCCCTGTGCAAAGCCCTGCCGGGCCTGATAGCCTGGCCGGGGACACGGCAGTCCACCGCCCATCTCATGCTTCCAGACACGAGCCCATCATGACCCGCCTGACCATCCGCCGCTATCCGGACCCAGCCCTGAAAACCGTGGCGGAAGCCGTCGCCGATTTCGGACCCGCACTCGCCACTCTTGCCGACGATCTCTACGAGACGATGAAGGCTGCTCCCGGGGTCGGCATCACCGCCCCCCATTGCGGCATCGCGAAACGGCTGACCGTGATCGAGCTCCCCGAGCTCGGCGGGCGGCGCGACTATGTCAATCCGGAGATCCTATGGTCCTCGCCGGAGATGATCACCCAGACCGAAGGCAGTGTCTCCATGCCGGGCCTCACCGACGAAGTGACGCGACCGAGGGCGATCCGTATTCGCTACCAGACCCTGGATGGCACGGTCGCCGAGGAGGATCTCGAGAATTTTGCCGCGATCTGCATGCAGCATGAGATCGACCAGCTCGATGGCGTCTTCTGGATCCAGAAATTGTCGCGGCTCAAGCGCGAACGCCTGCTCAAGAAATGGGAAAAGTCGGCGCGCTGAGCGCCACGTCGAACAAAGCCAGTCACCGGGCGTTATCTCCGTCAGACAGAGACATGAAGGAGCCCTCCATGGCCAAGGACGACCGCAAGACCGAGTTTTCCCGCGAGGACGACTACCGCGACTACGATCAGCGCAACATCGGAGACGGCTGGCCCTATGCCGACGGCCCAGGGGCCACCGCTAGCCCGGTCGAGAATCGCGGTTACGGCGAGACCGGCGCCAACTTCGACCGAGACCGCAATGAGGGTTTTCGAGTGGATACCGTTGACGCGGAAGGCTTCGAGCCTGACGTCGCGACGCCGGTTCTGCCCACCACGCACGGGCGCGAAGACGACGATCAGTTGGAATCCGATATCGCGACAGCACTTGACGGGCTGGACGACACCCTGCTGGCCGGTCTCGACATCCATGTCGACGGTCATGTCGTGACGCTGCGCGGCTCGGTCGACACGGCCGAGGAGCGACGCATGATCGAGTTGAAGGTCTTGGGCGTGAAGGGCGTCAGCGACGTCAAGAACTTCATCACCACGCTCGGCGTCGACAGTCACATTCCCAGTGACACCAACTGAGAAGTCGTTGAAATCACGGCAACAAAAAACCCGGCACGAAGGCCGGGTTCTTTTTTGGTGCGGTCGAGAAGACTCGAACTTCCACGGGTTGCCCCACAGCGACCTCAACGCTGCGCGTCTACCAATTCCGCCACGACCGCATCGTGGTAGGCGCCGAATTGCTCCGGCGGGGCTGCATGTAGCAAAAGCCTCTGGGGTCCACAAGCCCGGCGTGACAGATTTTTGAAAATTCGTCATGCCCGGTGGAAAAGCCGGGCAGACAGCAGCGCGGACTGCCCTTGAAACCCCGGGCTTTTCTTGCCAAATACAGGGAAAACAAGGCTTTTCGCCAATCCACAGCCGAAGGCAGAATTCATGCTCCGCACCGAACTCGACCACGCCATGCATGCCAGCGAGGGCTCGCACCCGGTGCGTTGGCGGGTCTCCGACGGGCTCGTCGGCTATGAGGAAGCAGTCGCCGAAATGGAGCGGCAGGTGGCGCTGATCGCCGATGGAAAGGCCGATGAACTGGTCTGGCTGGTGGAGCACCCTCCCCTTTATACGGCGGGTACCAGTGCCGATTCCAAGGATCTGATCGAGCCGGACCGATTCCCCGTCTTCGCCACCGGCCGCGGCGGCGAATATACCTATCACGGGCCGGGACAACGGGTGGCCTATGTCATGCTCGACCTGAAGCGCCGGCGACAGGATGTGCGCGCATATGTGGCAGCGCTCGAGGAAGTGGTGATCCGCACGCTCGACAGTATGAACGTCAAGGGCGAACGCCGTGAAGACCGAGTCGGTGTCTGGGTGCGCCGGCCCGAAAAGCCGCTTTTGCCGGATGGCACGATGAGCGAGGACAAGATCGCCGCACTCGGGATTCGCCTGCGCCGCTGGGTCAGCTTTCACGGCCTGTCGATCAATGTCGACCCCGATCTTGGCCATTTCACCGGGATCGTGCCCTGCGGGATCTCCGCCTATGGCGTCACCAGCCTCGTTGACCTTGGCCTACCCGTGATGATGGCCGATGTCGACATGCGGCTGCGGGAAGCATTCGAGGACGTGTTCGGTCCGACAGCGCCGGACCAATCCGCATGAGCGCTCAGGCGCGCCCCATCACCGGCCCGTCGAAATCGCCGCGCCCGCTGTGACGCTCGTCCCGGCTTTCATAGATCTCGATCTGCCGCGAGATCTTTTCGATCAGTCGTCCGCATTCCCGATGCGCATCCGTCAGGCGCTGAAGTTCGAGCTTCAGGGCTTCGAGCGGCAAATCGCCGGCTTCCTGGACCGGCCCGGATCCCACACCCGTCATCAGCCACATCGGCGAGACACCAAGGATTCCGGCCAGATCGATAAGGTTGGAGGGGCGCGGCTCCGATCGGTCGGCCTCCCAGGCAAGCAGGTTTTCCCGTTTCACGCCGATCCGGTTTGCCACGTCGGCGAGAGACAGACCGGATGCGTCACGGGCGGCCGACAGGCGCCCTCCCAGCGTATCGTCGCTCGAATCGGTCATCCGGGGGATGGGTCTGCCTTTGGGCATGCGTGCTCTCCTGATCGTTCAGAGCCGCCGGGTTCGTTGAAACCGGCGGGAGGAACCGCTCCGCTCTTAAACGTACCTTAGCACGGACAAGAACCGAGGGGCTTTCTGCAGACGCCACTGACAAGTGCGAAACCGCCGTCACCCGAAACCAGCAGACGCTGCGCAAACGCTCAGAAAACGCGCAAGGTCGGAAAAGGTTCCAAATCTCTTTTGCTTGATCACGCGCCTGCGCCGTGCATGGTCTGCTCAATCCGTGCCCTTCGTCATGCATGAGTCTCCCCGCCATGAACAACGCCTCTTCCACTCCCCTCCGCGGCATGGTCCTGATGGCGGGCTGCATGCTGGTGCTCCCGGTGATGGACGCCATCGCCAAGTACATGGCGACGGTCGAAGGCATGTCGCCGGGCCAGGTCACCTTCTATCGCTTCTTCTTCCAGCTCGCTTCGGTCCTGCCGGTGCTTATCGCGCTGAACGGCCTTCGAGCCTTCTCGGCCAAACGTCCCTGGATGAACCTCCTTCGCGGCGCCATCCACGGTGCGGCGAGCCTGATGTTCTTCATGGCCGTCAAATACATGCCGCTTGCCGATGTCTTCGCCATCTATTTCGTTGAGCCCTTCATCCTGACGGCCATGTCGGCACTCTTCCTCAAGGAGAAAGTCGGCTGGCGCCGCTGGCTGGCAATCGCTGTCGGCTTTGGCGGCGCCATGATCGTCATTCAGCCGAGCTACCAGGTCTTCGGTGTAACGGCGTTGTTGCCGGTCGCCTGCGCCTTTCTCTATGCGCTCTACATGTTCCTGAACCGTGCGATCGGCGAGGCCGACACGCCGATAACCATGCAGACCATGGCCGGGATCGGCGGAACCCTGTTCATGGGCGCAGCCCTGCTCATGGGAACGGCAGCCGGCGAGGCTGACTTTGAGATTTCGTTACCGTCATCGTCCCTGGGCCTAGGATTGTTGATCCTGCTCGGTGCCATCTCGGGCTACATCCACCTGCTGGTCGTGCGTGCTTTCCGCATGGCGACGTTGTCCGTGCTGGCCCCCTTCCAGTATTTTGAAATCATCGCGGCCGTCGCACTCGGCTATGTCCTCTTCGACGAATTCCCGACCCCTTCGAAATGGCTCGGCATCCTGATCATCGTTGGATCCGGCCTCTTCATCCTGTGGCGGGAACAGAAGCGTGCAGCGCCAAAACCTGAGATTGTCGAAGCCGGCTGACGCCAGTCTGGGATACACGGCATTTTAGCGATTTCGTCGACGAAATTCTAACGCCTCTCGCCTAGTTTGGGTCTGCATTTCAGCACCTTCGGGAGAGAGTTCTTGGCGACGCATCAGGCCGCAGTGTTTCTGGCCGCCTTCAATCTCGGCCTGCTGTGGCTCCTGATGGCGGCACCGCTGGGACGCAGAACGATCCGCGTCAGCCGGCTCGTGCATGAGAGACCGGAAGAGGTCTGGAACGTCACACGCCCTGCCGGCAACCAGACGGCCTGGCACCCCAATGTGATCTCCGTCACCCCCGTAGACGGCAAGCCCGATCTCGTGGAGTTCGCCTACCGCCATCTCGACCGTTACGGTCAGCCGGCGCGTCGAACCATGATCGTCGACCGGACCGCGATGACGGCAACCGGCAGTTTTTCCTGCGATCTCAGGGTCATCGGCGACAGCACGCTCGATCCCTCCTTCTGGGAGGGCTATCGCGAGAGCCGGAAGGTGGAGCGAACCCCGTTGGGCAGCCGGGTAACCTTCGTGCAGACCGACAATTATCGCGGCCTCGCCTTCTACCTGTTCCGACGCATGGCTCTCGCCCGCGAACTCGCCTCGCTTCGCGACCATATCGAGGAGCGGCCCAGTTCCAGCCTCCTGCATTTCGAGCATCCAGCATGGCAGACGGTCCTCGTGATCGTCTCGACCCTGATGCTCTGGCCGTTCTTCGGCCTGACGGCGACCGGCCTGATGATGTCCGTTTTTCTCACTCTGGTCATCCTGCTGCATGAACTCGGACACATGGTCGCCTACCGGGCCTTCGGTCACCCGAGCGCCAGGATGATCTTCGTGCCGCTTCTCGGAGGCGTCGCCATTGGAGGACGGCCCTACAACAGCCATTTCGAGATCGCGACCTGCGCCTTGATGGGCGCCGGCTTCTCCGCCCTGCTGGTCCCAATCCTGGTTGCGGCCCATCAGTCGGTGGCAGGCATCCCGCACCCGGTCGGCATGGATGGTCCGGCGCTGGTCTTTCTCGTCATTCTCGGCGCCTTCAATCTTCTCAATCTCCTGCCGACCTACCGATTCGACGGGGGGCAGGTTCTGCGCCAGGTCTTTGAGGGGCAGAGAGCGCTGGCGATCACCAGCTTTATCGTGACGGGCGTGATCCTCTGGGTCGGATGGCGGATCGGCCTCCAGGCACCGATGCTGATCGGAGGGCTCGCCATCTTCATTCTGCTGAGCATGATCCGGACGAAGTCGGTGAAGCCGCGCGAGGCGCTCCTGCCGATGAACGCGTCGGAGCGCCTGATGACCGGCTTCGGCTATTATGCGGCACTGGCCATGCATGCCTATGCGGTGATTTACGCCTGCGACCGCCTGTTCCTGTGAGTGATGAGAGCAGGCGCGCTTGACAGAGCCACGCCGTCGCGGTCCAAAAGCCGCATGGACACAGAAAACAACACGCTCGCTGCCGGCTTTTTCGACGTGCCGGACAACATGGTTGCAACCATCGTCACCTGCCTTGAAATGAAGGCGAAGCCGGCTCCCCGGCCCAACCCGCCGGCGGAAGGACTTTCGGTCGAACGATGGCCGAAGCCGACGATCGATGACTATCGCGCACTCTATAGCCGGGTTGGCGAGGACTGGCTCTGGGTCTCTCGCGCCGTGATGGCCGAAGACGCGCTGAAGGCAATCATTGAGGATCCACTGGTCGAAATCTACACGATGGCCCGAGATGGCGAGAGGCTCGGGCTGCTGGAGCTCGACTTCCGCGAACCCGGCCAATGCGAGCTGGCCTTCTTCGGCCTGGACCAGAGCCTCATTGGCGCCGGCGCCGGGCGAATCCTGATGAATGCGGCGATCGAGACGGCCTGGGCGAAGCCGATTACGCGCTTCTGGGTGCATACCTGCCATCTCGATCATCCGGCAGCACTGGCCTTCTACCAGCGCTCCGGCTTCACGGTGTACAAGCGCCTGGTCGAACTCTTCCAGGATCCCCGGCTGACAGGCAGGTTGCGGCCGGAAGCAGCACCGCATTTCCCCGCGATCCGAACCAAATAGGCAATAAAAATCAGACTTTTGAGAAATTTGGCGCGAGCTCTTGAGCCCGATGGTGCTGCCGTGCCAAAGTCGCCGCCAACGATTTGTCAGGGAGAAAAACCATGGATGTTCGCGCCGCCGTTGCCGTGCAGGCTGGAAAGCCGCTTGAGGTCATGACCGTTCAGCTCGAAGGCCCGCGCGCCGGCGAAGTGCTGATCGAGGTCAAGGCCACCGGCATCTGCCACACCGACGATTTCACGCTTTCGGGCGCCGATCCGGAAGGTCTGTTTCCGGCGATCCTCGGCCATGAGGGTGCAGGCATTGTCGTCGATGTCGGCCCGGGCGTCACCTCGGTGAAGAAGGGCGATCACGTCATTCCGCTCTACACGCCGGAATGCCGCGAATGCTATTCCTGCCTTTCCCGCAAGACCAACCTGTGCACGGCGATCCGCTCGACCCAGGGCCAGGGCCTAATGCCGGATGGGACAAGCCGCTTCTCGATTGGCAAGGACAAGATCCACCACTACATGGGCTGCTCGACTTTCGCCAATTACACGGTCCTGCCGGAAATCGCTGTGGCCAAGGTCAATCCCGAGGCGCCCTTCGACAAGATCTGCTATATCGGCTGCGGTGTGACGACCGGCGTTGGCGCCGTGATCAACACGGCCAAGGTTGAGATCGGCTCGACGGCCATCGTCTTCGGTCTCGGCGGCATTGGTCTGAACGTGCTGCAGGGTCTTCGCCTGGCGGGTGCCGACATGATCATCGGCGTCGACATCAATCCGGACCGCAAGGCATGGGGCGAGAAATTCGGCATGACGCATTTCGTCAATCCGAAGGAAGTCGGCGACGACATCGTTCCCTATCTCGTCAACATGACGAAGCGCAATGGTGACCTGATCGGCGGCGCCGACTACACTTTCGACTGCACCGGCAATACCAAGGTCATGCGACAGGCACTCGAATCGGCGCATCGCGGCTGGGGCAAGTCTGTTATCATCGGTGTGGCCGGTGCCGGCCAGGAGATTTCAACCCGTCCCTTCCAGCTCGTCACCGGTCGCCAGTGGATGGGCACCGCTTTCGGTGGCGCACGCGGACGCACCGACGTGCCGAAGATCGTCGACTGGTACATGGAAGGCAAGATCCAGATCGATCCGATGATCACCCACACCATGCCGCTCGAGGACATCAACAAGGGCTTCGACATGATGCACAAGGGTGAATCGATCCGCGGCGTCGTGGTCTATTGATGCCTGTGCCTTACACTGTCGACGTGCGGAGGCTCGACGAGTTCTCCGCCGCAGACCTCTACGACATGCTGAAGCTGCGCGTCGACGTCTTCGTCGTCGAGCAGCATTGCCCCTATCCGGAACTCGACGGCAACGACAAGGACTGCCTGCATCTGCGGCTGCTGCAGGATGGCGAACTCTTGGCCTGCGCGAGGCTCTGGCGTCCGACACCGGAGCAGCACCCGCGGATCGGACGCGTGGCGGTCTCGCCCAACCATCGCGGCAAGCGGCTGGGCGACTCGCTGATGCGCGAGGCAATTGCCGAAGTGGAGAGACGTTATCCGGGTGAACCGATCGAGATTTCGGCGCAGAGCCATCTGCAGAAATTCTATGGATCGCTAGGGTTTGAGGTGATCTCTGAGGAGTATCTGGAGGATGGGATTCCGCATGTGGATATGCTGCGGAAAGGATAGCCGATGCCCGAAATCTATGTCGATGCCGATGCCTGTCCGGTGAAACCGGAGATCCTGAAGGTTGCCGAACGGCATGATCTGCCGGTGACATTCGTCGCCAATTCCGGCCTTCGCCCTTCGCGTGACCCGATGGTCAAGAATGTCATCGTGTCAGGCGCCTTCGATGCGGCCGACGACTGGATTGCCGAGCGCTGCGGCGAAGGTGACATCGTGGTCACCGCCGATGTGCCGCTCGCCGGTCGATGCGTGGCCGCCGGTGCGTTGGTCACAGGGCCGACGGGCCGGATCTTCGACACGGCCAATATCGGCATGGCGACGGCCATGCGCGACCTTGGGGCACATCTCCGCGAGACCGGCGAGAGCAAGGGCTACAATGCCGCCTTTTCGCCGCGCGACCGCTCAGCCTTCCTAGAAACGCTCGACCGGCTGTGTCGTCGAGTGAAGAAATAAGCCCCTTGGGCATGAAACAAGGACAGATCTCCATGAACATCCTCTCCCAGAACACCGCCTTCGGCGGCATGCAGGGCGTCTTCTCGCACCAGTCGGAAGCGACCGGCACCGAGATGACCTTCGCCGTCTTCGTACCGCCCCAGGCGACAACCGAAAAGCGGCCGGTGCTCTGGTATCTCTCGGGCCTGACCTGCACCCATGCCAATGTCATGGAAAAGGGCGAATACCGCCGAATGGCCGCCGAGCTCGGCCTGATCGTCGTCTGCCCGGATACGAGCCCGCGCGGCAATGACGTGGCCGACGAACTCACCAACTGGAAGATGGGCAAGGGTGCGGGCATGTATCTGAATGCCACGGAAAAGCCCTGGGCCGAGCATTACCAGATGTATTCCTACATCACGGAGGAATTGCCTGCCCTGATCACTGAACAGTTCCGCGCAGACATGCACCGCCAGGCCATTTTCGGCCATTCCATGGGCGGCCATGGTGCCATGACGATTGCGCTGAAGAACCCTGAGCGCTTCAAGAGCTGCTCGGCCTTCGCACCGATCGTCAATCCACTGACCGCCGACTGGACGCAGGATGCGTTTGAAAAGTATCTCGGCTCTGACCGCGTGAAGTGGCGGGAATACGATGCCTGCGCGCTGGTGGAAGACGGCGCCCGCTTCCCGGAATTCCTGATCGACCAGGGCAAGGCGGACAGCTTCCTGGAGACGGGCCTTGCTCCCTGGAAATTCGAGGAGGCGGTGAAGGGGACCGATATCGGCCTGACGCTGCGCATGCATGAGCGCTACGACCATTCCTACTACTTCATCTCGACCTTCATGGAGGATCATCTGAAGTGGCATGCGGAAAGGCTGGGGTGACTTGATCCACAAACGTCGTCATGCTCGGGCTTGTCCCGAGCATCCGCTACCTTTGAATTGACTGCAACGTGAGTAGATCCTCGGGACAAACCCGAGGATGACGATGGGTGAAACCGGCGTGTGCCCCTCACCCGCGCCGATAGACGAACCGCTCGAAATCCGCTGCCTTGCCGCGTCCCGTGATGTCAAAGCAGAACATGCCGGCAAAGGCGCCGGTAAACGAGCCGTGCTCGCCGAAACCGCCCTCGTCGGAGACGACCCCGGCGTCAAGGACAGGGCCGACGGCCTGCCAAGCGCCCTCGCCTGCCACCCGCCAGAAAAATTGTAGGTCATTGTCGGTGATCTCCATGGCGAGATCGATCGCGCCCTCGGGGATCGACTGGCCCATGCCGATCGGGAAGGTCAGATTGCCGGAGGGGTAGTCGCCCGGGCAGGACAGGATGATCAGCGAGCGGCCCAGTTTTTCGTCTGTCGAGACACCCAGGGCGTGGAACTTGTAGCGGTTGTAGTAATGGGTGAGGCCAGCCACCTGCTGATAGGTTTCTGGCGCAAATTCAAGCCGCGTCTCGGCACGGAAGCGATGATGCTCCTGGCGACGAGCAATGAGCGACTGCTCGAACCAGGACCCGATGCTCTCGCGCCCGAAGAGGCGCAGGCGCCCTGCCCGCTCGCTCAGACTGAGCAGGCGCTCCGGCTGCGGCGTGCGCAGCCACTGAAATTCTTTCGGTAAGTCTGCGCTGTCGAAGGTTCTGACGATCTCAGCCGGTTCCTCGCGTTTCGTGGCGCCATTGGGCGTCGGGACTGCAACCGCGGGCACCACGCCGCCCTGCTCGAGATAGAGCCAGCCATCCTCCTTCCAGACGCATTTCTGCAGGCCCGTTTCGCGGCCGAGCGTGCAGCGGCGCTTCGGGGCCATGGGGCGGCCGCAGAGATGGGTATGGTAGACCTGACCGTCCGGCGTCTCCACATATTGCCCATGGCCGGCGCGTTGCAGCACGGCTTCCGGGTTGTCCTTCGAGGTGATGAGATGCGTGTCCGGATGCATCTCGTAAGGACCCTCGATCGCGCGGGAGCGTGCCATGGTCACGACATGGTCGTAGCCGGTGCCGCCTTCGGCGGTGGTCAAATAATACCAGCCATTGCGCTTGAAGAGATGCGGGCCTTCGACAAGCCCCTGTTTGCTGCCCTCGAAGATATTCCTGATCGGGCCGGTGAGCTTTTGCGTCTTCGGATCCCATTCCTGCAGCAGGATGCCGTCGAACTTGGCATGGCCGATGGTGTTGCGCGCCTCGGGGCGGTGGTTCCACTGCATGTTGAGAAACCACTTGCGGCCGTCGTCATCATGGAAGAGCGAGGGGTCGAAGCCGGAGGAATTGACGTAGATCGGGTCCGACCAAGGGCCTTCGATGGAAGGCGCCGTGACGATGTAGTTATGCGCGTCCTTGAACGAGCCCTCGAAGCGCTTGACGTCGGTATAGACCAGCCAGAACAGCCCGTCGGCATAGGACAAACACGGCGCCCAGACGCCGCCGCTATCGGGATTGCCGCGCATGTCGAGCTGGCTTGCTCGATTGAGCGGTCGGGTCACAAGCTCCCAGTTCGCGAGGTCGCGAGAATGGTGGATCTGCACGCCCGGATACCATTCGAAGGTGGAGGTGGCGATGTAATAGTCGTCGCCCACGCGGCAGATCGACGGGTCCGGATTGAAGCCCGGCAGGATGGGGTTGATGATCATGGTGTGTTTCCTCCTGCCTGATGGCTGATTTTACGTGAAAGATGCCCCTCATCCCCCTGCCGGGACCTTCTCCCCGCAGGCGGGGAGAAGGCGGAGACGGCGGCCGCTGTGCCACCTCCCCCTTGAGGGGGGAGGTCGCCGCGAAGCGGCGGGTGGGGGTGAACCATGCGAGTTTGGCATCTCCATTCGACGCTAAACTCTTCCACGTCACCCCTCCCCGGAGCTACGCTCCGACCCTCCCCCTCAAGGGGAGGGTTTTCGTTACTTCTTCTTTCGCGGCGGGCCCTTGCGTTCGGCTGAGGCCGCCCACAGGTTGATATCGGCGTCCTTGGCGAAGACGTCGATTTCTGCGAGTTCTTCCGCCGTGAAATCGGGCGTCTCGATCGCCTTGACGCAATCCTCGACCTGCGAGGGCTTGGATGCGCCGATCAGCGCCGTGGTGATGCGCTTGCCGCGCAGCACCCAAGCAAGCGCCATCTGCGCCAGCGTCTGGCCGCGCTTCTCGGCGATACGGTTGAGGCCACGGATGTTTTCGAGATTGCGCTCATTGAGGAAGCCCGGGTCGAGCGACTTGTCTTGGCTCGCGCGGGTGCCTTCCGGAATGCCGTTCAGATATTTCGAAGTCAGCATCCCCTGCGCGAGCGGCGAGAAGACGATCGAGCCGACGCCGAGCTCTTCGAGCGTGTCGATCAGCCCGTCTTCCTCGATCCAGCGATTGATCATCGAATAGCTGGGCTGGTGGATGAGAAGCGGAGTGCCGAGGCTTTTCAGGATCTCATAGGCCTCGCGGGTGCGCTTCGAATTGTAGGAGGAGATACCGACATACTGTGCCCTGCCCGACCGCACGATGTGATCGAGCGCGCCGCAGGTTTCCTCAAGCGGCGTATCCGGGTCGAAGCGGTGCGAATAGAAGATGTCGACATAGTCGAGGCCCATGCGCTTCAGGCTCTGGTCGCAGGAGGCGATGATATACTTGCGGCTGCCCCATTCGCCGTAAGGACCGGGCCACATGCCATAACCGGCCTTCGACGAGATGATCAGCTCGTCGCGGTAGCCACGAAAGTCAGTGCGCAGGATTTCGCCGAAGGCTTCCTCGGCGGTGCCGGGCGGCGGGCCGTAATTGTTGGCGAGATCGAAATGCGTGATGCCGAGGTCGAAGGCGGTGCGGCAGATCGCCCGCTTCGTCGCATGCGGCGTGTCCTGTCCGAAATTGTGCCAGAGGCCGAGCGAGATCGCCGGCAGCTTCAGCCCGCTCTTGCCGCAGCGATTATAGATCATCCGCTCATAGCGGTTCTCGGCGGGTGTATAGGTCATGGATGGTTCTCTCCCAGATGTCTGTTGAGCGATGCTGCCCCTCATCCGGCTGCCGCCACCTTCTCCCCGCGAACGGGGAGAAGGCCGATGCGGCGGCCGTGCTCCCCCTTCTCCCCGCCTGCGGGGAGAAGGTCCCGGCAGGGGGATGAGGGGCAAGCAACACCACTCCCCTTATCTAAGCAGAGCCTGCGCTTCGTCGATACCCAGGGCAGCCGGTTGGGTGCAGGTTGTCGACAATGTCACGAATTCCCCCGTCTCGCCCGACTTCAGGATCGACACCATGACATCGACACCATGCAGCGCGCGGTCGAGCGAGCAGCGGGCATCACGGCCTTCGAGGATCGCGACAGCCATATCCGCGAGGCCGGCCGTGCGGTAGTTGGCGCGTGGACCTTGCGGGCTCTCCTGGTTGTTGCGGCCGAAGGGGTGATCCCAGGCTTCCAGCGGCTGAATGTCCTTGTTGCGACCGGAGGCTTCAACATTGCCGCCAAAGAAGTTCGGATCCGGCACGTAGAGCGAGCCATCGGTGCCGTAGAGTTCCATGTTGGCGTGCCGGTGGCTCCAGACATCCCAGCTGGCGGACAGCGTGATTGTCGCGCCGTTCTGGAATTCCAGAAGCGCATGGATATTGGTGGGCGTCTTGACCGGGATCACCTCGCCGTTGCGCGGCTGGCTGGTGATGGTCCGGGTCTCGTTGGCCATCGAGGTCAGCGCCGCGACACGCTTGACCGGGCCGATCAGGTTGATCAGGTTGGCGATGTAATAGGGGCCGAGGTCGAGGACCGGGCCGCCGCCGGGCAGGAAGAAGAAGTCCGGGTTCGGGTGCCACATTTCCATCCCCGGGCTCATGACATGGCAGGTGCCGGAGGTGACACGGCCGATGCCGCCCTTGTCGATGAAGGCGCGGGCCAGCTGGTGCGCACCGCCGAGGAAGGTGTCAGGCGCGCAGCCGACCGACAGGACCTTGGCTTTCGCAATCGCACGCAAGTCCTCGCCTTGTTCGAGCGAGAGCACCAGCGGCTTTTCCGAATAGACATGTTTGCCGGCTTCGAGAATCCGTTTGGAAACCGGATAATGGGCATCCGGGATCGTCAGGTTGACGACGATGTCGACCTCGGGATTGGCGAGGAGCTCATCGATTGTCTGAGCCTTGACGCCATATTCAGCAGCCCGGGCTTCGGCGGCTGCCGGATTGATATCCGCGCAGGCAACGACCTTCAGGCCGCGAAACAGCGGCGCCAGCGAGAAGTAGGTGGTGGAGATATTGCCGCATCCGATGATGCCGACGCCGAGTTCGCGTGCCATGGAAATGTCCTGCTTGCTGCGAGTGGTTCAATAAGTCTTGAAGGATGCGATCGAGCGGGTGATCAGCCGGTCGATATCCTTGGGATTGTCGTGCTCGACGACGAAATGCTTCACGCGGGTGCTCTTCAGCGCCGCAACCAGGCCCTTCCAGTCGACGGTGCCGTGACCGACATCGGCCCAGCCGTCTTCGTCGGTATTTTCGCCCGCCGGCGCGATGTCCTTCACATGCACGGCGCTGATGCGCTTGCCGTAGCTTTCGATCCAGGCGAAGGGATCGGCCTTGCCGCGGATGACCCAGGCGATATCGGCTTCCCAGTCGAGTTCGGGACCGCCGGCGAAGATCTGTTCCTGCGGGGTGGAGCCGTCCGGCAGGGCCGCGAATTCAAAGTCGTGATTGTGCCAGCCGAAAACGAGACCCGCATCGCGCAGCGGCTTGCCGGCGGCCTGCAGGCGCTGACCAAAGGCAAACCAGCCTAAGGCATCGGTCGGGCGCTGGTCGGGCATCAGATAGGGGCAGTAGACGGCTTCGATGCCGAGCGTCTTGGCAATCTTGATGACGCGGGCCGGATCGTTCTCGATCATGTCGAGACCGAAATGCGCGGTCGGCATGGTCAGGCTGTTGTCATCGAGCTCCTTGCGGAAGGCGTCGAGCTCACCATCGGCCAGCGAGGCGTACAGGGCGCCGTAACCCTCGACCTCGCCATAACCGGCGGCCTGAAGCTTCGGATAGATGCCACTGAAGGGCTGGAAATTGCGGGCGCTGTAAAGCTGGAAGCCGAGTTTCGTCATCGGGTAGTCTCCTCCTCGTATGTCCTTGGATCGGGCGCCCAGGGACTTGGTATCCTGTCTTAAGAGCCTGTCAGTCCGCCGACTGGCAGGTGTAGAGATCGTAGATGCGGAAGTCCGGCAGCGCTCCGGCGGGAAGCCCGGTCTCGGGTGTGAAGATGATGCGGCGGCTCTCGCCTGCCGAGAGATCGAAGGCATTGTCCGAATAGCGGCCGGGAGTGCGGCTTTCGAGCATGACGAAAAGCGCAAGCCCATGGGCGGTGACGGTGATCTCGAAGCTGCCATCGACGGTCGGTGAGATGGCGGTCTCGAGGCGTGAAGGCTCGAGATCGAGCGCCTTGTAGGTGCCGTTGAGGAAATGTCCCTCCCCGCTCATCCCGTTCGAAGCGATGAAGCTCCAGGCGAGCAGACCGTCTGCCGGGATCTCGCTGGCATCGAGCGTGACGAGCAGGTCGGCGGCATCCGGCCCACAATCGCCCTGCACGCTCTTGAGCGGAATGCGATCCCCCGACAGCGTGAGCACGAAGAGATTGGCGTCGATGGTGACGCTATCGAGCGTATCGTTGACCATGGAGAGCGAAATCGTCGTGCCATCTTCGGAGGGAATGGCAGCGACGGCGACCGGCTGGAAGAAGCGGCGCACCATGTAATGCATCGCCTTCCAGCTGCCGCCATAGTCGAGGCTCGACCAGGAGGCGACCGGCCAGGTGTCGTTGAGCTGCCAGTAGATGGTGCCCATGCAATGCGGCTTCAGCGACCGCCAGTATTCGACTGCGGTCTTGATGGCGAGACCCTGCTGGATCTGGCTCAGATAGACGAAATTGGCGAAGTCCTTCGGGAAGCGGAAATAGCGGAACATCGTGCCCGCGATCCGCTCGTTGCCGCCGGCATTCTTCTGGTGCAGTTCGATCACCGGCGAGGCGATGTTCATGTCGGCCTTGTCCGCAAAGCTCTCGATGACCGGCAGCGACGTATAGGATTGGAAGCCGAATTCCGAGCAGAAGCGCGGTTTGACGGTTCGGTAATTATCGAAACTCTTGTTTTCGTGCCAGACCGACCAGTAATGCATGTCGCCGGAACCGTCGGCATGCCAGGCGTCGCCGTAATCGAGATAGCCCGAGGCCGGGCTGGACGGCCACCAGATGCCCTGCGGAAAAGTCTTCTTGACGCCCTGCTCGATGGTGCGATTGAGCCGGTCATAAGCGACGAGATAGCGATCGCGGTTGTCGCGGGATTCCGGGAACCAGGTGAGCGCGCCGACGAGCTCGTTGTCACCGCACCAGATGACGATGGAGGCGTGGCTGGACAGGCGCTTGACCTGGTATTCGACCTCGTGGGCGACGTTGTCGAGGAAGTCCTCGGTGCAAGGGTAGAGATTGCAGGCGAACATGAAATCCTGCCAGACCATCAGGCCGAGCCGGTCGCAGAGATCATAGAACCAGTCCGGTTCGTAGAAGCCGCCGCCCCAGACTCGGATCATGTTCATATTGGCAGCGATGGCCGAATTCAGCAGATCGGTCGTTTTCTCCTCAGACGAGCGAGAGAAGAGCGCGTCGGCGGGGATCCAGTTTGCCCCGCGGCAGAAGATCTCGCGACCATTGACCTTGAGCGCAAAGCGGCTGCCGGCGGCGTCGGGATCGGTGAGCAGTTCGACGCTGCGCAAGCCGATCTGGCGGGTGACGGTTTCCGTCGGCAGATCGACGGTCAGGGTATAAAGCACCTGCTCGCCAGAACCTGCAGGCCACCAGAGGCGCGGGCTCTCGATCTCGAAGACATGCACAACCTTCGTCTCGCCAGCTGAAATGCCGACATCAAGCCGCACACGTTCTCCATCAAGCGTGAAGTGCACAGGCACGACGGCAGGCTCGACAGAATAAATGGTAGCGGTAACCTTGAGCTCGACGCGACCATCGGCATGATGGACCTGCTCGGTCTCGACATGCTCGATGCGGGCGGGGTCGAGCTTCTTCAGCGACAGCGTGCCGTAGAGCCCGATCGGCGCAATGGCGATATTCCAGTCCCATCCGAAATGGCATTGCGGCTTTCGCAGCATGTTGCCGTTGGGGATCGGGCAGTTGCCAGTGGAATACGGGATGTAGAACGGCTGACGCGCCTGGCGCTCGGCGCCGGCCGTGATGCTCGAATGAAAGACGATCCGAACGGTGTTCTCGCCCGGCTGAAGCGCATGGCTGACATCGGGCCGATAGCGGCGGAAGCAGTTGTCGGCGGACAGCACGGGCACTTCGTTGACGAAGACGACGGCGACCGTATCAAGATAGTCGATGTCGAGATACCAGCTGCCGGAAATGTCCGGGATGATCACGCGGCGCTCGATGGCCCAGTCGCGCTCGGCGACCCACTGCACGACCTCTTCGTTGCGGCCGAAATAGGGATCCGGAATGAGACCGGCAGCATGCAGGGCCGAATGCACATCCCCTGGCAGCGTGATCGCCGCCTGGTGGTCTCCGTCGACGGAGGCGAGGCGCCACTCGCCGTGGAGATCGATCACGCCGCTATTCGCACTCTGGTTCATGACTTCAGTCCTAAGGAAGAAAAAACGCGTCCCGGTCACAGTCCGGGACGCGAGGGGAAGGTGTCAGATGCGCTCTTCGGTCGTCGCGTCGAACAGCGAAGCGACCTCCATGTCGAAGCCGAGGCGAACCTTGGCGCCGGGCGCATAGCGGCGGGTGCCGCCGATGCGCACCGACATGGTGTGGCCGGCATGCTTGAGCCAGAGCAGGTTGTCGGCGCCCATCGGCTCTTCGATGTCGACGACCGCCTCATGCAACTCGCTGATGCCGGTCTCCTCGTCGACCTTGATATGCTCGGGACGAACGCCAAGCACGACCTTGCGACCGCCCATCAGCGGCTCCTGCGAGCGGTAGCCCTTCATCGAAAACAGCACATTGTGGGTGCGGAAGAACACCTCGCCGCCCTCGTTGATCAATTCGCCATGCAGGAAATTCATCGACGGCGAACCGATGAAGCCGGCGACGAAAAGGTTCTTCGGCTGATTGTAGATTGTGTTCGGATCTGCGAGCTGCTGGATAACGCCGCTCTTCATGATGGCGATACGGTCGGCCAGCGTCAGCGCCTCGATCTGGTCGTGGGTGACATAGATCATCGTATTCTTGAGGTTCTGGTGCAGGCGCTTGATCTCGACGCGCAGCTCCGAGCGTAGCTTGGCGTCGAGGTTCGACAGCGGCTCGTCGAACAGGAAGACGTCGACGTCACGGACAAGCGCACGGCCGATTGCCACGCGCTGCCGCTGACCACCGGAGAGTGCCGACGGCTTGCGATCGAGCAGCGGCCCGATCTGCAGGATGTCTGCGGCGCGCTGGACGCGCTTCTCGATCTCGTCCTTCGGCATCTTGGCGACCTGCAGGCCGAAAGACAGGTTCTTCTTCACCGACATTTGCGGATAGAGCGCGTAGGACTGGAACACCATGCCGATGCCGCGGTCCTTGGGCTCCTCCCAGGTGACATTCTTGCCCTTGATGAAGATCTGACCGTCGGTCGGCTCGAGCAGTCCGGCAATGCAGTTGAGAAGCGTGGACTTGCCGCAACCGGACGAGCCGAGGAGAACGATGAACTCGCCGTCGACGATGTCGAGATTGAGGTTTTCGAGCACCTTCACGGCGCCGAAGCTCAACGAGAGGTTCTTGATCGATACACTGTGCGACATGAGCTTAACCCTTGACTGCGCCGGCGGCGATGCCCCGGACGAACAGGCGCCCGGAAATGAAGTAGACGATGAGCGGCACGGCGCCGGTCAGAAGCGTTGCGGCCATGTTGACGTTGTATTCCTTCACGCCCTGCACCGAATTGACGATGTTGTTGAGCTGCACGGTCATCGGGTAGTATTCGGGCCTCGTGAACACGACACCGAACAGGAAGTCGTTCCAGATGCCGGTGATCTGCAGGATCATGGCGACGACGAAGATCGGCAGCGACATCGGCAGCATGATCCGAAGATAGATTTGCCAGAACCCTGCACCGTCGATGCGCGCCGCCTTGAACAACTCTTCCGGCAGCGAGGTGAAGTAGTTGCGGAAGAGCAGCGTCAGGATCGGCATGCCGAAGATGGTGTGCACGATCACGAGGCCGGTCAGCGTGCCGTAGATGCCAAGCTCGCGCAGCACGATGACGATCGGATAGATCATCACCTGATAGGGGATGAAGGCACCGATGATCAGGATCGTGAAGAACAGTTCAGAGCCCTTGAATCGCCAGTTGGCGAGCGCATAGCCGTTGACCGAGGCGATCAGGATCGAGATCAGCGTCGACGGTACGGTGATGCGAACCGAATTCCAGAAGCCGCGCGACAGGCCATCGCAGTTAAGACCGGTGCAGGCGGTCGCCCAGGCCTTGACCCAGGGCTCGAAGGTAATCTCGACCGGCGGTGAAAAGATATTGCCGAGGCGGATTTCCGGCATGCCCTTGAGCGAGGTGACTATCATTACGTAGAGCGGCACCAGATAATAGATCGCAAAGAAGATCAGCGACCCGTAGAGCATGATGTTGCGACCGGAAAAGGTGCGCTTCGGCTTGGCGCCCCGCGGTCCGGGACCAAGACGATCGGAGACTGCATCGAAACCGGCAGCCGCGGTGTTCAGGGTACCGGGATTAGCCACGCTTCTTTCCTCCGAATTCGAGATAGGCCCAGGGGATGATGACGATGGCGACCGTCAGCAGCATCATGGTCGAGGCAGCAAATCCCTGACCGAGATTCTGCGCCTGGAACATGTAGTCATAGACATATTTTGCAGGCACTTCGGAGGCGATGCCGGGGCCGCCGCTGGTCTGGGCAACGACGAGGTCATAAAGGCGGACGATGCCGGAGGTGATGATGACGAGCGTGGTGATGAAGACCGGCCGCATCATCGGGATGACGATGAAGAGATAGGTCTTCCACATCGGAATGCCGTCGACGCGCGCCGCCTTCCAGATGTCCTCATCAATGCCGCGCAGGCCGGCCAGGAGCAGGCACATGACGAGACCCGTTCCCTGCCAGAGACCGGCGATCAGGATCCCGTAGATGACGATCTCGGAATTGTAGAGGGGATTGAAGGTGAAGGTCTCCCAGCCCAGCGAGCGCACGATCGACTGCACCCCGAAATCGGGGTTGAGGATCCACTGCCAGACCAGACCGGTCACGATGAAAGAGAGCGCGAAGGGATAAAGGAAGATGGTGCGGAACGCATTTTCAAACCGGATCTTCTGATCCATCAACGCCGCCAGCACGAAGCCGATCACGATCGAAAAGATCAGCGACAGGATGCCGTAGATCGCCAGATTCTGGATCGACATCACCCAGCGTGGTGCATCCCAGAGGCGTTCGTACTGGTCGAAACCGACGAAGTTCGCCCGCGGCAGCAGCTTCGAATTGGTGAAGGAATAGACGACCGTCCAGATGGTGCCCCCGAGGAAGATGACCAGCGCGGTCAGCACCATCGGGATGGAAGCGATCTTGGCGTTCAGGTTGCGAAACAGCTTGTTGGGTCGACCGGCATGCGACGGGCTTGCCATGGGTCAGTCCTCCTCGTCCTGGACACGGGCGTGGTCGAACCGAGCCGCAACGCTGAAACGCCAACGCATCCCGCACACGGCCGGCAAGACGGGGCACGAGTGCCCTACCCGGTCGAAAATGGCCAATGTCCGGCCAGGGGACGCCCCTGACCGGACAGGTCACCCGCGATTATTCAGCGGAAGCGATGATATCGACGAAGCGCTTCTGCGCATCTTCGACGGTCATGGACGGATTGGCGAAGAACTCGGAGAAGAGGTCTTCCTTCTGCTTCTGGCTGTCGGCCGAAAGCAGCTGGTCGGTACCCTCGATGACATTGCCCTTGGCGAGAATGTCGAGGCCCTTCTTCATGCAGTCGTTGGCGGCTGCGAGGTCGACGTCGCCACGAACCGGCAGCGAGCCCTTCTTCAGGTTGAAGGCGACCTGGGTAGCCGGTGCGAGCAGCGTGGCAGCCAGAACGTCCTGGGCTGCCGACTTGGCTTCGTCATCGACGACCGGGAAGTAGAAGGCGTCACCGCCGGTCGAGATGATCTCGTTCACGCCGAGGCCCGGAAGGCAGGTGTAGTCCTTGCCGGCGACCTGGCCAGCGAGCGCGAATTCGCCCTGAGCCCAGTCACCCATGATCTGGCCGCCGGCCTTGCCGGTGATGACCAGGTTCGTGGCCTGGTTCCAGTCCTGTACATTGGTGCCCTTGGACATGCGACGCGCATCGTCGGCGGCCTTGAAGACCTTGGCGATATCGGCGCCGGCGGCGACTTCCTCGTCCTTGTCCTTGAAGACCTTGTAGAAGGTGTCCTTGCCGGCAATGGCGACCATCAGAACGTCGAAGGCACCGGCAGACTGCCACGGCTGGCCACCAACGGCGAGCGGAATGATGCCCTTGGCTTCAAGCGCCGGAGCGGCTGCGACGAACTCGTCCCAGTTCTTCGGTACGGCAACGCCGGCACTTTCAAACGCGGCATTGGACAGCCACAGCCACTGCCAGGAGTGGATGTTGACTGGGGCGCAATAGATCTTGCCGTCGATCGTGCAGCTGTCGAGAAGGCTCGCCGGCTTGACGATTTCCTTCCACTTTTCCTTTTCGGCGACCGCCGTCAGGTCCTTCATCAGGCCTGCTTCGACAAGTTCCTCGGCCTGACGGCCGTGGTTGAACTGCGTGGCGCCCATCGGATCGCCGCCGGTGATGCGGCTGATCATGATCGGGCGGGCCGTGCCGCCGGAACCGGCGATGGCGCCGTCGACCCATTTGTTGCCGGTGGCATCGAAAGCCTTGGCGAGCTCGGCGACAGCCGCAGCCTCACCGCCGGATGTCCACCAATGGGTTACTTCGAGATCGGTGGCGTGAGCCGCTGCGAATGGCATGGCGACTGTTGCGGCCAAAGCTGCCGCGAAGCTACGAAAATTCATGAGTCTCCTCCCTCACTGAAACGTTGCCGGAAAAACTTATGACAAAGCTTTTTGAAGCGCAACCTACCGGATTGTAAATTTTCCATTACAGACGCATTTCAGCGAGAGCGTGTATTCCATCGCACCCATCCAAATCGCTTTGGAGAAGTCCGTTATTGCGCAGCAACATGCGCAGAAACGTTGTAGTAGAAATACGATACAGGTTTTTGTGGAAAAAAATGCTGCATTCGCGTCATGGCGATGTAACGAGAGATGGACGGGCCGGGCAAGTAGACCTCTGCTATCCGTGGTTGATATTCGACGCAGCGCAGCATGAATTAGGGCTCGACAAATCCACTGTATCGTTTCAGATTTTTCTTTCTCAGGGATGGTAGGGAGGTGTCGCTCGTCAGGTATGCAGAAAGGGAAAAGCCAACTATAAGCGGGACTTGTAAGACCGGTGGGGACAAGATGACAGATCTGCAGGGAAGCGGCCTGATGGACCGCCCAATCGCGACGAAGGAGCGTCCGACGCTCAAGACGATCGCCTTCATGACCGGACTCGGCATCACCACCGTGTCGCGTGCCCTTAAAGACGCGCCCGACATCGGTGCAGAAACCAAGGAACGCGTGCGCATGGTTGCGCGACAGCTGGGTTACCAGCCGAACCGGGCCGGCGTTCGCTTGAGAACCGGCAAGACCAACGTGATCGCCCTGGTTCTTGGCATTGACGAGGAAATCCTGGGCTTCTCAAACCAGATGGTTGTGGGCATATCGGAAGTCCTGTCGGGAACGCCCTACCACATCGTGGTAACGCCCCATGCGCATACCAAGGATCCGATGCTGCCGGTCCGATACATCCTGGAAACCGGCTCGGCTGACGGGGTCATCATCTCTCGCACGGAACCGGACGATGCCCGTGTAAGGCTGCTCACCGAACAGAACATGCCCTTTGTCACCCATGGCCGCACGGACATGGGCATCCAGCATCCCTTCCACGACTTCGATAACGAGGCCTTCGCCTTCGGCGCAGTGGAACGGCTGGTGAAACGGGGACGTCGGCGGATCGCCCTCCTCCCCCCTCCGAGCAAGCTGACTTACTATCAGCATACGTTTGACGGTTTCATGCGCGGACTGAAGGCATTCGGCGCCGAAGAGGTGCCGCTGCACATCAACATCGACGCCACGCTCGGCCAGATCCGATCAACGGTGGAGGCGCTGATGCGCGGGCCGGACGCACCGGACGGATTGATATCATCATCCGGCAGCAGCGCGATCGCCGCGAATGCCGGGATCGAAGCCGCCGGAAAGCGCGTCGGCGTCGAGATTGATCTGGTGGCCAAACAGGGCACGCCGATCCTCAACTGGATACGCCCCGACATCATCGCCGTATACGAGGATGTCCGCCAGTCCGGCCGGGAGCTCGCCAAGGCGGTGATCGCCCGGATCGACGGTGTCGACCCGGACCTCCTGCAGAGTATCAGCGAACCACGCTGGGATCAGGCATAGGACGGTCGCTGGCCGTCCGACCAGACGACGACCGAATTGCGACCGTTCACTTTGGCGGTGTAGAGCGCGGCGTCTGCCCGCTTCAGGAGTTCATCGGCTGTCACCTGCATCGCCCCATGAGCCACACCGACGCTGACGGTCACGGGGACAAGTTCGCCGCCAAGGAAGAACATCTGCTGTTCGACGCTGTCATGGATGATATGCGCGAGCTTTTCCGCCTCTTCGACTTTGCAGAAGGGCACATAGGCCGCAAACTCAGCACCGGCCAGTCGCCCAAGCAGCGCGTGTTCCGGCAGTTCGCGCAAGATGAGCTCGGCGCAGGTCTTCAGCACCTGGTCACCGCCGGAGTGGCCATAGTGGTCGTTGATCCGCTTCACATGGTCGACATCAACATAGAGGAATGCGCCCTCCCCGCGAACCTTGGTGGACAGCGTCTGGAGCATGTCGAGAAAGGTGAACCGGTTTGCAAGACCGGTCAGTGCGTCGGTCGCGGCCGACCAGCGATGTTCGACGAGCAACCGGTCCCGCAGCATAAGGAACACCGACAGGGGTGCGATAAACGCATGAAGGAAGATCGCGAAGGCTGCGATCGACAGCCAGAGCGGAACGGATTGAGCCAGATCGACCGGTGTGACGGGCGAGAGAGAGGCGCTAAGGCCTGATACCATTAGGACGAGCGTGAGTGCTGCAAACCAGACATAGGCGAAGGGCCGGTTGGAGAGTTGCTCTTCGTGTTCGGAGGATTTCAGTTCCCAGGCGGCGAGCCCCGTATAGATGGCTCCGATCACTGCGGCGAGGAAGTAGCGAGCGCCAAAGCTGGCCTGCAGCAACGGCGCCGATGTCGCCAGCAACAGAAAGGCCAGCGGACCGGCTGCTGCAAGCTTCAGATCGAGCCGGCGATGGTCGAAGGCACGAATGCCCTGCCAGGCGACAGCAGCACCTGCCAGGATAAGTGTTTGTGCCAGAGCAATCGTGAAAAGCCCAAAGCTGCCGTCTGCAAAGGATGAGAGCAAAGCCCCAAGGGACGCCAGTCCGCACGCCCCCGAAAACAAAGCAAATTCGTTTCGCTTCGGCTCCTGGCGCCAATGCCGCCCATACAATGCAGCGAAGACAGACAGAAGGGCGAAAGCGCCGAGAGCGAGTGTTGAAAAGCTAATAGAGACCATTAGGACACGCCTGAAATTGGAACGGATTCATTAACCGCAGCGGGAGGCTAGGCGACAGGCGTTAATCCAATGGTAAACGAATAGGTCAGAATTTAACCAATCTGCATGCGTTGAATCACTATTCACAGGACAATTTCCAGACGATCACGTCGGATCATCTGAAGGCGCGCTCCAGTCCGGTGCGACCGCCTCGCACCAGGGACGCTCTTTATGTGAAATCAGGATCATCCGTGGCAATGGTTGATCGCGGATCAGCAGCCCGACAACGGGATCCAGCGCAATTCGGGCGGCGGCCGCGGAGAAGCAACAAGATGTCCGTGCAGCCGCCCGCCCTGGTGCCAAGAAGCTTGTGCATGTCCGTCACGGCAGATCTGCGACGAAAAAGGCCCGACATCATCCGATACCGGG
Organism: Rhizobium sp. AQ_MP; assembly: GCF_014237835.1. Classification (GTDB taxonomy): domain Bacteria; phylum Pseudomonadota; class Alphaproteobacteria; order Rhizobiales; family Rhizobiaceae; genus Allorhizobium. Next base: position 210,671 of record NZ_JACJVI010000005.1, on the reverse strand, counting down.
CCACGAGCAGATGACTTGTCGCGAAGGACCGAATCAGAACTGGCCCGCCCAGGGGCCGTGATGGATGTCCTTGCCGTCGAGACGGTCGAAGCCATGGGCCCCGAAGAAGTCGCGCTGCGCCTGGATAAGGTTCGCCGTACCCCGGCCGCGACGATAGGTGTCGAAGTAGGAAAGCGCAGATGCCAGCGCCGGAACCGGCAGGCCGGACAGAACGGCATGGGCAACGACGCGGCGCAGCGCCCCATCCGTTTCCTTGACCATCTCCGCGAAGGCCGGCGTCACAACGAGGTTCGGCACATTCGGATCCTTGGTGAAGGCCGAGGTGATCTCGTCGAGGAACTGCGAGCGGATGATGCAGCCGGCACGCCAGATCTTGGCGATCGTCGGCATCGGGAGCGCCCAGTGGAATTCTTCCGAGGCCGAGGACATGACGGCAAAGCCCTGAGCATAGGCGGCGATCTTGGCGGCGAGGAGCGCGTTTTCGAGATCGGCGATGAAAGCGGCCTTGTCCTTGGGAGCCTCCGCCAGCGCCGGCAGGCCGAAGAGCTTTTCGGCCGCGATGCGCTCTTCGCGCAGCGAGGAAAGGACACGACCGGAGACAGCCGCCTCGATGCCGGAGGCGGCGACCGCGAGGTTCTGCGCCTCGATGGCCGACCACTTGCCAGTCCCCTTCTGACCGGCGGAATCGACGATCACGTCGACCATCGGCTTTCCGGTTTCCGGATCGGTGGCCTTCAGGACCTTCTCGGTGATCTCGATGAGATAGGAATTCAGGCGGCCCTTGTTCCACCGACCGAAGATCTCGCCGATCTCGGCGGCCGACATCTTCAGGCCGTCGCGCAGGATGCCGTAGATTTCTGCGATCATCTGCATGTCGGCATATTCGATGCCGTTATGGATCGTCTTGACGAAGTGGCCGGCGCCATCGGTTCCGAGCCAGGCAACGCAAGGATCGCCGTTGAACTTGGCGGCAATCGAGGTCAGGACAGGCTCGACGCGCTTCCAGCTCTCCTCGGTGCCGCCGACCATGATCGAGGGTCCGTGGCGGGCGCCTTCCTCACCACCGGACACACCCATGCCGATGAAAGTGACGTCGGTCCCGGCGAGCCGTTCGAAGCGTGCGACTGTATCGCGGAAATTGGCGTTGCCGGCATCGATCATGATGTCGTTCTTGGAAAGATGCGGCAGAAGTGCTGCCATCTGCTGATCGACGGCGTCGCCAGCCTTGATCATGATGATGATCGGGCGGGGCGGACGGATCGCAGCAACAAACTCTTCGATCGTATGGCAGCCGATGATGCGGTCGGCGAGATCACCGGCTTCGCCGAGGAATTCGTCCGTGCGCGCCGGCGTGCGGTTGAAGACCGCGATGCGATTGCCCTTCTCGGCAATGTTGAGCGCCAGATTGGAGCCCATGACTCCAAGACCGATCAGTCCGATTTCCGCTTGCTGCACGACAAGACCTCCGCATGTAAATCGATTAGGAGGCCGCTTTGTCGCATCATGGGTGCGGTGCGGCAAGCAAAAATCTTTATCAACTGGTCAACAGACTGTCTCACCGTGCGGGATGGTCTTCATCCTCGGTAATCGCCCGCCAAGCCGCGCCATCGAGGTCTTCGTACTGACCACTTTTGAGCGACCAGAGAAAGGCGAAGAGGCCAAGCCCGCCGAGGAAGAGCGCGATCGGAATGAGGAAAATCAACATGTTCATGCGGCGATCCTCGCTTCGTCGGAGGCAGTCGTCGAGAGACCTGGTGCCGGGCGTTCCGAGAGCGTCCGTTCATCGAGCGACAGCCGGTTGAGCCTGAGCGCGTTGGCGACGACAATGATGGACGATGTCGACATGGCGACGGCGGCGATCAGCGGTGTGGCGTAACCGAGAAGCGCGATCGGGACGGCGATGACGTTATAGCCGATGGCGAGCGCGAAGTTTTCGCGAATGAGACGCCCGGCGCGACGCGAGGCCTCGATCGCGAAGGGCACGGCTTCGAGCCCGTCGCGCATGAAGACGAAGTCGGCGGCCTGACGTCCGACATCGGCGGCGGTGGCCGGCGCCATCGAGACATGCGCGGCCGAAAGCGCCGGTGCATCATTGATTCCGTCGCCGACCATCAGCACACGATGCCCCCGAGCGGACGCCTCGGCACAGGCTTGAGCCTTGTCGCGGGGGCTGAGGCCCGCCCGCCAATTCTCGATCCCGATGTCGGTGGCGACCTTCGCAACGACAGGGGCGCGGTCGCCCGAGAGGATGCCGAGGTCGAGACCCGCCTGACGCAGGCTAGCGATCGAGGCGCGTGCGCGCGGTCGCAGCGTATCCTCGAACAGGAATGTGGCGCGTTCGGTGCCATCGAGCGAGAGAACGACTTCGGAATAGGGCTTGTCGTCGGCCCCGCCAGCCTGGGCGGGGCAGGCGAATCGCCGGTTGCCGAGGCGCCAGACGCCCTCTCCCGTTTCCGCCTCGACACCCGCGCCGGGCACTTCCCGGACGCTATCGAAAGCGCGAGGCTGGCCACCATAGGCGGCCCAAAGCGCCCGCGACAGCGGATGGCGGGAATTGGCGGCAAGTCCCGCAGCGACGGCAAAGGAGACGGGCTCCAGGCGTGCGGCATCGACAAGGCGCGGACGACCGAGTGTCAGCGTGCCGGTCTTGTCGAAGGCAACCGCCTCGATCTCGGCAAGCCGCTCCATGGCGGAACCGTCCTTGACCATGACACCCGCCTTGAACAGGCGACCGGCGGCAACGACCTGGACGACAGGCACGGCAAGACCGAGAGCACAGGGGCAAGTGATGATGAGAACCGCAATCGCGACCATCATCGCGTGTTTCCAGTCGCCGTCGTAGAGCCCCCAGGCGACGAAGGAGGTGATCGCGAGAAGATGGACGGCCGGCGAATAATACTGTGCGGCGCGATCGGCGATGCGGCGATAGCGCGCCCTGCCCCCTTCGGCGGCTTCCATCAGGTGGATGATTTCGGAGAGGAACGAGTTCTGGGCGGTCGCTGTCGCACGGATGGTGAGCGAGCCCGTGAGGCTGAGCGTCCCGGCCTGGACTTCCGATCCCGGGCGGACCGAAACCGGCGCGCTTTCGCCATTGACGATCGACATGTCGAGATCGCTTTCACCGGATACGACGAGACCATCGACCGGTATGCGGTCGCCGGCGGAAATCGCAACCTGATCGCCAACGCGGATTTCGTCGACGGCGCGATATTCTCGCAAGCCGTCTTCAGAAATGACCATGGCGCCGCGCGGATTGAGGCGGGCAAGCCCGCTGATCGCGGAGCGCGCCCGATCCCGCATGATGTGGTCCAGCGTGCGGCCGATCAGGAGGAAGAAGAGAAGCGAGGCGGTCGCATCGAAATAGGCGTGTTCACCGTGATGGATGGTCTCCCAGAGCGAGGCGAAATAGGAGAGCGTGATGCCGATCGCGATCGGCACATCCATGTTGGTACGACCGTGTTTCAGCGCGTTCCAGGCCGATTCGTAGAAGAACCGGCCGGCATAGATGAGCGCCGGTGCGGCGATCATCGCTGAGATCCAGTGGAAGAGATCGCGCGTCGAAGCGTCCGCCCCCGACCAGACGGAGACCGAGAGCAGCATGATGTTGGTGGCGGCAAAACCGGAAACGGCAACGGCCCGGATAAGCTGGTTGCGCAGCGCGTCTGATGCTTCTTCCGCTGCGGTGAAGAGATGCGCTGAGTAGCCGGTCGAGGCAATGGCGCGGGCAAGGTTGACGGGATCGGTCTCGACACCGTCGACCACGTCCTTCCAGACGACCGAGACACGCTTCGTCGAAAGGTTGACCCGCGCGCGCTCCACTTCCGGAAGTGCCTTCAGCACACCCTCGACAGTCGTGATGCAGGTGCCGCAATGCACGGCCGGCACACTCATGTCGACCTGCCAGAGGCCCGGCCCGACCGCACGGCTCGAGAGTTTCAGCTCCTCCGCCGATGGGAGCGAGACCCCTGCCCGCTCCATGTCGAGGGCGCCTTCGGTGCCTGCTGCACAACAACTCATCGTCATTCTCCCGAAACGGTGATCCGCTTCGCCTCGTGCATGATCATCTTGCCGTCCTTGGTGGCCTTGATTTCGACGATCCAGCTGCCGGGAAGGACCGCCGTTTCAGCGAGGTACAGACCATCACCGGCAGGGGTCATCACCAGTTCAAAATCCTGATGTTCGCCCACCGGGCGCTTGAAATGCGCAAGCACGCTGTCGGCAACGACAGGCACATTGTTCGGCAATGTCAGCCGGTAGCGAAGGCCCTTGGCATCGACAGAGAGCTCGCCGGCGATCCCCGTCGCCAGCATTTCCTTGATCGCTGCCGTTTTGCCGTTGAACTCCTGGCTGGCGACATAGGTGTTCTTCACCACCAGACCACTCCAGGTCGACGTCGCGAAATAGGCCATGGTGAAGTTCACGGTGATGATCGTGCCGAAGAAGGCGAGCATGATCGCCAGCATATGCCAGCCGGTGAAGGTGAAGGCTTTCCTTGTGTCGGTGGTCATTTCTTTGCTCCCGGACCCATGAAGACTGCATCATAGACGTCCCGCTCATCACTGCCGGTATCCTTCGCGATGAACTGGAAGTCCTGGTTGTCGTCGGTGACCTTGTCACCGGCGAGTGTCACGAAGACCTTCAGTGTCGTGGCCTCATCCGGCTCCACGGACACGGTGAACGTCCGAGCCGGAGGCTGGTTGATGCCGTTGATCTTCATCGTGGCGTCCGGCAGGCCATCGAGCGACACCTCGATCTCGCGTGGTGCTGCGATCATGTTGAGGATGCGCACGGTATAGCCGTTGCGGATCGACCCATCCGATTCGAGGACGAATTGCGGATTGCGGTCATGCAGAACGTTGACCTCCAGCCGATCGCGTCCGAGCAAGGCAACGAGCATAGCCAGCCCCACGGCAGTCCAGACACCCATGTAAAGCAGCGTGCGCGCACGAAAGATCACGCGCCAGTCGAAATGGCGGATCTTGTCGGAGAAGCTGCCATCGGCGTTGCGCACCTTGGCGGGGTCGATGCTGCAGGTCCCGCCATTCGTGGCGAGCGCCATGTTCGACTGATATTCATCGAGCGTCGCATAGGCGATCAGGCCGCGCGGCTTGCCGATCTTGTCCATGACGCCGTCACAGGCATCGATGCAGAGCGCGCAGGTGATACATTCAAGTTGCTGGCCATCACGGATATCGATGCCCATCGGACAGACGGCGACGCAGGCATTGCAGTCGACGCAGTCACCGACCGGCTCACCGGCGGCGATCGCCTTCTTGGCGTGCCGGGTGCGAGGCTCGCCGCGCCAGTCGTTATAGGTGACAACCAGAGAATTCTCGTCGAGCATGGCGGCCTGAATGCGCGGCCAGGGGCACATGTAGATGCAGACCTGCTCGCGCATCAGACCGCCGAAGACGTAAGTCGTGGCTGTCAGAATGGCGACGGTCATGTAGGCGACGGGCGCGGCATTGCCGGTGAGGAAATCCATGGCCAGCGACGGCGCATCGTCGAAGTAGAAGATCCAGGCGCCGCCTGTGAGCACGCCGATCAGGATCCAGGTCGCGTGTTTGGTGACACGCTTCCAGATCTTGTCGAAGGTCCAAGGGGCCGATTCGAGCTTGATCCGCGCATTGCGATCGCCTTCGATGAAACGCTCCACCACGAGGAAAAGATCGACCCATACGGTCTGTGGACAGGTATAGCCGCACCAGGCGCGACCAACGGCTGAGGTAATTAGGAAAAGACCGAAGCCAGCCATGACCAGCAGGCCCGCGACAAAGAAGAATTCCTGAGGCCAGATCTCGATGAAGAAGAAATAGAAGCGCCGATGGGCAATGTCGATCAGAACCGCCTGATCGGGTGCGAACGCACCACGATCCCAGCGCAGCCAGGGCGTCAGGTAATAGATGCCGAGCGTGACCGCCATGACGATCCACTTGAAACGGCGGAAACTGCCTTCGGCGCGTTTTGGAAAGATCTTCTTGCGGGCCTCATAGAGCGGTCCGCGCTTCTTGGCCGACATGACCGCTTCGGCATCGAGTCTCTCGATCTCAGGCGCCTCGGCGGCACGGGTCTGATCGGCATGCATGTTCATGGGACGAAAACCTTCTGCTGATGCTCGCCTTGTCCCATCTCGGGCGCCAGCCCGCCTTGACTTAAGTCAAGCAGCGGCGAAGCGTCGCAATACATAGGATTTTTGATATCAAAACAAAAAAATGGGCCGCATCAAAAGATGCAGCCCAGAGTCTGGGAGGAAGGAGAGGTTATTCGCCGCCGCCCAGCTGATGCACGTATACAGTCAGCTGCTTGACGGTGGTATCGCCGAGACGGGCAGCCCAGCCGGGCATCGCGCCGTGACGCGGTTGCCGGATCTGCGCCGCGATCTGCGCCTCGCCATCCACCTTCAACCAGATGGCATCGGCGAGGTTCGGCGCGCCGAAGTCGCGATTACCCTTGGCATCTTCCCCGTGGCAGGATGCGCAGTTGTCCGCAAAGACCTGCTTGCCGGGTTCGACCATGGAGGGATCGAGCGGTGTCCCGGTCAGGCTGACGACATAGGCAGCCGCCTGCTTGATCTGCTCGGCGTCGAGAATGTCGGCAAAGGCCGGCATTTCCGAAACGCGGGTCTCCGGATCCTTATCGTAGCGGATACCGTGGGCGATCGTGGTGTGGATCGCTTCGAGGTCTCCACCCCAGAGCCAGTCGTCGTCGTTGAGGTTGGGATAGCCGGCACCGCCGGCGGCACCCGAACCGTGGCAGGGCGAGCAGTTGACCTTGAAGGCAGCGGCACCGCCGGCAACGGCAAACTGGGTCAGTTCCTTGTCGGCGACAATCTGGTCGAGCGGCAAGGCTGCGATCTTGTCGAGATAGACCGACTGGGCGGATTTCGCCGCCGTCAGCTCAGCTGCGACTTCCGCACGGCTGGAATAGCCGAGCAGCCCCTTGGTGCTGTCCGTCAGCAAAGGCCAGGCCGGATACATGATCGTGTAGCCGATCGCCCAGACGATGGTCGCGTAGAAGGTATAGACCCACCAGCGCGGCATCGGGTTATTCAGCTCGCGAATGCCGTCCCACTCATGGCCGGTGGTCTCGACGCCGCTGATCTCGTCGATGTGTTTCTTGTCTGCCATTGTTCAATCCTCCTTGAGAGGGATGCTGGCCGCGTCGTCGGCAGGCTTCTTGCCGCCCGGGCGGAATGTGAAGAGCACGACGCCGACGAAGAACAGGGTCATGGCGAGCAGAGCCCAGCTGTCGGCGAAGTGGCGCATGGCGGTATAGGTTTCCATGGCGCCCTCCTCAGCGGTAACCGCTTGCGTCGTCGTAGGTGGAGAAGTCGACGAGCGTGCCGAGCATCTGCAGATAGGCGACGAGTGCGTCCATCTCGGTGAGCTTCGTCGGATCGCCGTCGAAGTCACCGACCTTGGCCTTCGGATAGCGCTCCAGAAGACCCGAGGTATCGGCGTTCGGATCGGCCTGGGCGACCAGGTCGGCTTCCGCCTGCGCCAGCATGTCCTCGGTATAGGGAACGCCGACAAGGCTATTGGCCTTGAGATCCATGGTGACGTTCGCGACCTTGAGCGGCGTCGTCTTCAGATACGAGTAGCTCGGCATGATCGATTCCGGCACGACATCGCGCGGTTCGGTCAGGTGCTGGACGTGCCATTCGTTCGAATAGCGGTCGCCGACGCGGGCGAGATCCGGACCCGTACGCTTCGATCCCCACTGGAACGGATGGTCGTACATCGACTCCGCCGCCAGCGAATAGTGACCGTAGCGCTCGACCTCGTCCTTAAACGGGCGGATCATCTGGCTGTGACAGACATAGCAGCCTTCACGGATATAGATGTTGCGACCGGCCAGTTCGAGCGGCGAGTAGGGACGCATGCCCTCCACCTTTTCGATGGTGTTCTCGAGGTAGAAGAGCGGAGCGATCTCGACGATGCCGCCGATGGTGACCACCAGGAGCGAACCGAGGAAGAGAAGGCTCGTGTTCTTCTCGAGGATTGCGTGTTTATCAAGAATGGACATGGGAGCCCTCCTCATTCAGCCGGCTGCAGGGCAGCAGGTGCGACCGATCCGGGGATCGGGGCTTCCTGGCGCTCGTAGCCGAGGATGGTCATCAGGATGTTGTAGGCCATGATCACGCTGCCTGCGAGGTACATGGCACCGCCGACGGCACGCAGGACATAGTAGGGGAACATGGCAGCGACGGACTCGGCGAACGAGTAGACCAGGAAGCCCTGGGCATCATATTCGCGCCACATCAGACCCTGCTGGATACCGGCAACCCAGAGCACGGCAGCGTAGACCACGATACCGAGCGTGGCGAGCCAGAAGTGCCAGTTGACCAGGCGCAGCGAGTAGAGGCGGTTGCGGTTCCACAGCTTCGGCGTCAGGTAGTAGATCGCGCCGAAGGAGATCATGCCGACCCAGCCGAGAGCGCCCGAGTGAACGTGACCGATGGTCCATTCGGTGTAGTGGCTGAGCGAGTTTACGGCCTTGATCGACATCATCGGCCCTTCGAAGGTCGACATGCCGTAGAAGGCGATGGCGATGACCATCATGCGGATGATCGGGTCGGTGCGGATCTTGTCCCAGGCGCCCGAAAGCGTCATCAGACCGTTGATCATGCCACCCCAGGACGGCATCCACAGCATAACCGAGAACACCATGCCGAGCGTCTGCGCCCAGTCGGGCAGAGCCGTATAGTGCAGGTGGTGCGGGCCGGCCCAGATATACATGAAGATCAGGGCCCAGAAGTGGATGATCGACAGGCGGTAGGAATAGACAGGACGACCGGCCTGCTTTGGCACGAAATAGTACATCATGCCGAGAAAGCCTGCAGTCAGGAAGAAGCCGACGGCGTTATGACCGTACCACCACTGGGTCAGCGCGTCCTGGACACCGGCGAAAGCGGAGTAGCTCTTGGTGCCGAGGAAGGAGACCGGGATCGCCAGATTGTTGACGATGTGCAGCATCGCGATGGTGATGATGAAGGACAGGTAGAACCAGTTGGCCACATAGATGTGGCTCTCCTTCCGGGTCATGATCGTGCCCATGAAGGTGATCAGATAGGCCACCCAGACAACGGTCAGCCACAGATCGACATACCATTCCGGTTCGGCATATTCCTTACCCTGGGTGATGCCCAGGAGATAGCCGGTAGCCGCCATGACGATGAAGAACTGGTAGCCCCAGAACACGAACCAGGCGAGATTGCCGCCGAACAGGCGCTGGCGCGAGGTGCGCTGGACCACGTAGAACGAGGTCGCCAGCAGCGCATTGCCGCCGAAGGCGAAGATGACGGCGGATGTATGCAGCGGACGCAGACGCCCGAAGTTCAGCCAGGGCTCGATGTTGAGATCGGGATAGGCGAGCTGCAAAGCCACGACCACACCGACGAGGAAGCCGACGACGCCCCAGAAGACGGTCGCGATGACACCATAACGGACGACCTCGTCGAAATATTCCGACGGCGGCGCCTTGGGCTTGGAGGCGGGGGAGGATGCCGCAGACGGAGCAAACTGCATCCGGCGCAGCATGACGATCGTGCCCGCGGTGAGCACGAAGAAGGCAACCCACATATGGGCTGCAAAGAGGCTGTCCTGGGTGAAGGCCACCCCGAGCAGCGCGGCGAAGGCGAGCACCGCCATCACCAGTGTCTCTAACGTGTAGTTCATTGTTGGAATCCCCCAACGCTTGCTGATCACTTCGCGGGGGCCTTCGCCTGATGAGGAGATTCCTCCCGCGTCGAATGCACCAATCGCACCGGGGGCTCCAATCCACCTTGATCCAGGTCAATGCGGTTGCCGACAAAATTGGCGAGGCTGCAAATCAGCAATCGGGATGGCGAGCCCTCAGGCACCAAGGCTTGAGCTGGTCGGGTACAGAGCCCGCTGCGCGTGTCTTGGAGCGGAGGGAGCCCCTCTGAAGGGAGCACCCGTTGGAGAAAGCGGACATGCTGACGAACATTCGAGACGGCAAACGAGACACAGGCGGCGACAGAACGGGCAATCGTCTGCTGGATGCCGGCACGCGCGACCTCGCCTGGCTTGATCGTGCCCATACCGAGCAACTCGCCCTTTGCAAGGAACTGGAAGACATCGCCGACTCACTGCCGGCCAACGTCAACAGGCAGAAATGCATTTATGCGGCCAAGGCGCTTGGCCCGCTGATCAAGGGCATCCACCATTACGAGGAAACGGTGCTCTTCCCGCAGCTGCAGTCCAATCCGGACGCAACCGACGCGCTTGGTCCGACCCTCGAGCGACTGAAGTTCGAGCATTGCGAGGACGAGTGCTTCGCGGAGGAATTGACCGATGCGCTCCTGAAGCTCGGCTCAGGAGACCGGGTCAATATGGAGGCCGTGGGCTACATGTTGCGCGGCTTCTTTGAGGGAATTCGCCGTCACATTGCGTTTGAACGCGAACATCTCCTGCAGGGTGTTACCGACAAGGAACTGCAGGCTACATAATCCGACAGCCTGTTCGCCTCGCGCAGCGCGCGCATAAACGCTCACGCGGCGACGCCACCCAGAACCGGCTCGCTCTCGCCGAGCGTGAGAATCGCCCCGCTGATACTGCCGTCCGCTGCACAAAGCGGACTGAAACGTCCCGGCATCTCCCCCGATACGGTGGCCGCCGAAAGATGGGCGACGAAGGATCCGGATCGTCCCGAAAACGCCGCATCCAGCGCATCCTGAAGCCAGTCATGTGAACCGGTGGCAAGGCCAAGGTCAAAGACACTGCGTCCGATGACCTCGATCTGGCGCATGCCCAGCATGCAGGCCATGGCCTTGTTGGCAAACAGATAACGGCAGTCACGCGTGACGACGGCGACGCGCTCGGGCAGATTGTTGAGGATGACCTCGTTGAGCTGTTCGTCGTCACCATCGCGGGGTTCTGGTGCCCCGAACAGATGGGCAGCCGGGCTTTGCTGGTTCCGTTTCGGACCAAAATACCGCTCGACGAGCAGCGACAGCATCGACGCGTGACGCAGCACGCAGGACCCGTCATCCGCGTCCTCCCGCAGAAGCTTGGTGAGGATCTGCAACTGAAGATAGACATCATCGAGATCCGTCGCGCGATAGCTTATCAGGCTGGTGATCAACGGATCGATTTCCCGATCGAGCATCCGTACGAGACGGTCGTCGCCATTGCGGATGGCCTGCTGCAACTGGAGATTCTTCAACGAAACCGCTTCGAACATTGCGCGCAGATTCGAATCACGGAATTCGCCAAAAGACATTCGCAACCTCATCTTCGATTGTGACAAAATCACCCGACAAATCACATAGTTTCGGCGTGGGTAACATGAGGTTGCGTCACGTTCAATCGGCACGAGCAGCGGGTTACGGCGCAGCCCAAAAAATATCTTTGATATGTTTCGAAGAAGGTCCTGAAACCCCGAAAGATAAGGGCAATTCGCGCGCAGCCTCCGGCGGCCCGGCGAATCGTCAGGTCATCATGACTGAACGAATGACGATCAGATCTTGTCCTTGATCGCCCAACGGTCGTGATACCAGAGCCACTGCTCCGGATACTGCCGCACCCAGGCCTCGACCTTGTCGTTCAACACCTGCGCGGTGGCGTCCACGTCCACCTGGCCACGGGCATTGCGGGGAATGGTGATTCGCGGCTCGATCTCCAGGCGGAAACGGTTTCCGGGCAGGCGAACGCAGCGTGCTGGATAGACTTCGCAGTCGAACTGCCGCGTGAGCTTGGCGAGCAGCGGATTTGTCTTGACCGGCTGGCCGAAGAACTGCGTTTCGACGCCCTTCCAGAACTTCTGGTCGACCAGCACGCCGACACCGCCGCCCTGCTCCAGCTGGCGCGCCAGCGCAAAGGACGAGCCGGCATGCGACGGCACGAGCTTGCCCATGCGCTTACGGCGGAACTCGAAGACCTTCTCGGCGATATAGGGATTGTTCGGCGGCCGGAAGAGCACCGTGACATAGAGCCCGAAGGCAGCACCTGCGACCGGCAGGAGCTCGAAATTCGCGGTATGGCCGGTAAAGACGATGAAGGGCCGCGGATTGTCGCGCAGGTCGAGAAACTGCTCGACACCGGACACTTCCACCCTGCCCTCGCCCGGTTTCTCCGGATCGAAGTCGAACAGACGATCGAGAAAGACATATTCGGCGGCAAGCCGGCCCATATGGCCCCAGCTCGCCAGAGCGATCTCTTCGCGCTCGGCCTCGGACTTTTCCGGGAAAGCATTGCGCAGGTTCACCTGCATCAGCCGGTGCCGCCGGGTCTTCGGCCCGACCCAGCGCATCAGCCGATCGGCAAAGTTGATCGCGGCATCCGCCGGCAGGATCTTCAAGGCCGTCAGGAAGCCGAAGGCCGCCTGGGCGACGGACCACTGATAGAATTTGCGCAGCGCCAGAACGATGCGGGTGACGAGCATCCGCACGCGGTCAGTCCATCTTCAGGATGATCTTGCCGAAGACCTGCCGACCTTCCATCCGGGCAAGCGCCCGGTCGATATCGTCGAAGGTCACTTCGGTGTCGATGACCGGATGCACGATGCCGCGCGCCATCTTCTGCATGGCGTTCGCCATGTTTTCCATCCGGCAGCCGAAGGAGCCGAGCAGCTTGAGCTGCTGCTGGAAGAGCATCATCAGGTTCATGTCGGTCGAGACACCAGAGGTCGAACCGCAGGTGACGAGACGGCCCCCGCGCTTCAGGCAGAGCATCGAGCCTGCCCAGGTATCCTTGCCGACATGTTCGAAGACGACGTCGACGCCCTTCTTCTTGGTGAGTTTGCGCACCACACCTTCGAAGCGGTCGGTGCGGTAGTTGATGACGTGATCGGCACCCAGCGCCTTGGCCGGCTCGATCTTGTCGTCGGAACCGACGGTGGTGATGACGGTGCAACCGATCTTCTTGGCAAGCTGGATGGCCGCCGTACCGATGCCGGAACCACCCGCATGCACGAGGATGGTTTCGCCCGGCTCGAGCTTGGCATTGTCGAAGAGCATGTGCTCGACGGTGCCGAAGGTGACAGGAGCAAGAGCGGCACCAACAGCATCGACGCCCGGAGGTGCCGGCACCAGCAGACGAGCCGGCAGGTTGATCTTTTCCTGCGCGAAGCCATCGAGGTGGAAGCCGTGCACGCCGGAGACGTTTTCGCAGAGATTGTCACGGCCTTCACGGCAGGGCTTGCAGAGACCGCAGGTGCGCGCGCCGTAGACGGCAGCCAGCTGACCCGGCAGGATATTGCCGACGCCGGGACCGATCGCCTCGACAACGCCCGAGGCTTCCGCACCGATGACCAGCGGCATCTTGCGCTTGGCAAACGCCATGCCGCGCCAGCCCCAGACGTCGATATGGTTGAGCGCAACCGCCTTGACGCGCAGCGTCACCTCACCCGGACCCGGTGCATCCGGCTCGGGCAGGTCGACGATTTCAAGCTTGCGGTCTTCGACGAGTTGCAATGCGCGCATGAGTTCTTATCCCCGCCCGATGGGCGTCAAATCTGGTCTGTTCGATGTTGCGGAGCCGCTTACGCCGGTTCCCGCGTCATGACAAGGCTGGCGTTCTGACCACCAAAACCGAAGGAGTTCGAGAGCACAGCCGAAACGGAGGCCTCCCGCTTCACGTTCGGCACCACATCGAGCACGATCGAGGGATCGGGATTGGTGTGGTTGATGGTCGGCGGCAGCGTGCCGGTCAGCATGGTCTGGATCGAGAACACCGCTTCGACTGCACCGGCGGCCGTCAGCGTGTGGCCGATCATCGACTTGTTCGACGAGCACGGAATGGCGTCCTTCAGCCGGTCGCCGAAGACGGACAGCATGGCGCCATATTCCATCTTGTCGTTCTCGGGCGTCGAGGTGCCATGGGCGTTGATATAGCCGATGGCTCCTTCGGAGAGACCGGCATCCGCAAGCGCTGCCTTGATGGTTGCGATTGCAGGACCGCCATCCGGCGAGGAGCGCGTCCGGTGGAAATGGTCGGCCTTTTCGCCGCAGCCCTTGATGATGCCGAGCACCTTGGCGCCACGGGCAACTGCTGCTTCGAGCGATTCCAGCACCAGGGTTGCCGCCCCTTCGGCGATGACGAAACCATCGCGTTCCTTGCTGAACGGCTTCGACGCTTTTTCCGGCGGATCGTTCTGGGTCGAGAGTGCCGAGAGCAACGAGAAGCGGATGACCGCCTCCGGGCTGATCGAGCCGTCGGTCGCAACCGTCAGCGCCCGCTCCGTGCGGCCCTGGCGGATCGCCTCGACGCCGAGCTGGATGGCGGTGGCACCGGACGCGCAGGCCGTCGACAGCGTCACCGGAAGACCACGCGTGCCGAACTTGTCGGACAGACGCTCGGAGATCGAACCGAACTGCACAGCTTCGAGGAAGACCGGGTCCGGCTTTTCGCGCATCGCAGCCAGGAAGCGGTCATAGGCATCGCCCGGCTGCGTCGAGGCCGGCGCGCGTTCGGCAAGCGCAAAGCGGTCATGCCATTCCGGCTCGACCGGCGGCGCGGCGAGGAAGAGCGGACCGTTGAAGTCGCCATTGATGCCGGCCTGGGCCAGTGCCTCGATGGTCGTTTCACGGGCCAGCGCATAGGAGCGCTCGACGGCATTATTGGCGGGCACGGCGATGAAATCGACCGTGCCACCGATGCGGGTCGACATGCCCTCTGTGTCGAAGCGCTTGATGTAGTGGATGCCGGACTTGCCCGAGGTCAGCTTCGACCAGTTGTCGGAAAGCCCCTGGCCGAGCGAGGTGATGACACCCATGCCGGTGACGGCGATGATCGGGCGGCCCAGATGATCCTTGAAACGGCTGTCGGTCATGGATCTATCCTCCTCACGCATTCGCCGAGAGCACGGCAAGGCCTTCGCCCCGCACATAGCCGACGGTGGAGATGATGGCATGTTTGGCAGGATGAGCCTGCGCGGCTTCGCTCGCGGCATCGAAAGCCGGCACTGAGGCACCGGCATCGATCGCAAGGGCGGCAAGTGCCAGACCCGCCGGGAACTGTGCCTCGACCGAGTGACCGATCGAGCCGGCATAACCACGCACCGGCATGCCGGCGAAACGTTCCGCAAGGTGAGCTTTCTCACGCTGCGTGAGTTCGGCCAGACCGGACGCGCCCGAGAAGACGACGGTATCGGCGGCAGACAGGGACGCGGCTTCCGGCACCATGCGGGCCAGGCGCGCTTCCAGCTTGCCCTCGTCGCGATTGCCGCGATCGCCTTCGACGGCATCGAGCACGGCATAGATATGCGCGCCACGCGCCTCGGCATGTTCGCGGGATTCGAGCACCAGGAAGGCGCCGACCGTGCCGAGGATCATGCCACCGCCCGAGGAACCATCGCGCGACCAGAGCGGCTGCCAGGGACCGGTCTGATGGGCGCGAATGCCCTCGACCAGCAGCAGGATATCAGGACGTTCGGACACGAAGGCGCCACCGACGAGCGTATGCGTCGACTGGCCGGCCTTGATACGGGCAAAGGCCGTTTCGATGGCCGAGATGCCGGCGGCCTCTTCGCCCATGAAGGTGCGCGAGGAACCGGTGACCTTGTGGACGATCGAGATATTGCCGGCGAGCAGGTTGGAGAGCTGCGCCAGGAAGAGCGTCGGGCGAAGCTCGGTCTTGAGCTTCTCGATCAGGAATTTTTCACGGTCGTTGCGCTTCAGAGCCTCGTCGACGATCAGGCTGTCAACGGCGATATCACGCTCGCCACCACCGGCCGCCACGATCAGGTCCATGGTCCCGCAGGCGTCCGCATCGTCCTTCATGCCGGCGTCGTCAAGTGCAAGGCCGGCTGCGAAGACGCCGAGGCGCTGCCAGTTTTCCATCTGGCGCTGGTCTCCACGCTTTGCGATCTGCTGAGACCAGTCGATGTCCGGCAGCTTGTGTACGACGTAAGGTGCGAACTTCTCGGTCTCCAGTACCGGTTCCGGCGCAGTCTTCGCCGAGAGCAGCGCGACATGCGCGTCCTTGCCGGTGCCGTGGCAGGTGACGATCCCCACACCGGTGATCACCACATCATTCGGTTTCTTGACCATATGCAATCCTCTCGCCGGCAGGCTCACCGACGTAAAATGCGGGTTTTCCCGAATAAGGCCCCAAGGTCAATAGGAGATTGCGCGCTTGCGGCCGAATGCGCCTCAGGCCCGGGCGGCCATAGCGGCGATCAGGCCGACTTCCTCGGCGCGTTTGCGCACGATCGGCGCGAGCGGCACTTCGGAGAACGGCATGGTGCGCAGCTTCAGCTGAGCGTCGCAGACCTTCTTGCCACCGCTCGTGATCTTCGCCTTGGTGACGGCAAAGCCCGACCCGTCATGCTCGAGTTCCGCCTCGATATCGAGGACGGCACCAGGCTCAACGAAGGTGCGCATTTTGGCACCATCGACGGACATCAGGAAGGGCATGGCCTCGAAGTCCTTGACAGCGAGCAAGAGCATGCCGGAGGCCTGCGCCATGGTTTCGATCAGCAGCACGCCGGGCACCAGCGGCATGCCGGGAAAATGCCCTTCGAAAACAGGGCTTTCCATCGGCACCACCGAGGTGGCCTTCAAACGACCAAGGCCGAGATCCACGCTCTCGACCTTGTCAATCATCTGGAAATATTCAAGCAGCATGACGATGTCCGCTCCTTTGGAGACGGGTCAGCCCTTGGCGGCGCGAAGTTCGTCGATCTTGGCGCAGAGGTTCTTCAGAACGAAGTATTCTTCGGTCGAGACCTTGCCTTCATTGACTTCCTGCGTCCACTGCTCAAGCGGGATCTTGATGCCGAACTCCTTGTCGATCGCAAAGACGATGTCGAGGAAGTCGAGGCTGTCGATGCCGAGGTCATCGATCGTGTGGCTTTCCGGCGTAATCGTCTCGCGGTCGATTTCGCTGGTCTCAGCAATGATGTCGGCAACTTTGTCGAATGTAGCGGTCACGCCAGTACCTCATATGTCTCAAATTCTGGGTTCCACATAAGGAAAACAGCGTGAAATGCCAATGGTGGAATTTGGTGACGGTGAAATTTGCGACGTTAGTGTTGCCTAAACAGCAATCGAATGGCGTCCCTTGCCATTGCCGAGATAGCTGTCGAAGACGGCAGCGATGGTCCGGGCGAAAGGACGACCGATCTCGGTGATGACGAAGCGGTCGCCTTCGACAAGACAGATCCCATCCTGGTTCGACTGTGCAAAAGCTCTTGCCTCGGCGACGATAGCCTCGGCCGCATCGCCAAACTCGGCCCGCAGATCCGAGAACTCGACGGCAAAAGCGCACATGATCTCCTCGATCACCCGGCGGCGCAGTCGGTCCTCAGCATTGACCTCGATGCCACGCACAGCCGTCAATCCACCAGCATCCGCCATGCGCTGATATTCGCCCGTGGCAGGCATGTTCTGCACGTAACCCTGCGGCAATTGCCCGATCGAGGAGGCGCCAAGGCCGATCAGGGCTTCCGCCGCGTCATCGGTATAGCCCTGGAAATTGCGGCGCAGGCGCCCTTCCCTCTGCGCAATTGCCATCCGGTCGGAGGGCAGCGCGAAATGGTCGATGCCGACGGGCTCATAGCCGGCGGCAATCAGCATCGAAGCGGCAAGGTTCATCTGCGCGAAACGCTCCTCGAGACCGGGCAGCACCTCTTCCTTGATCATCGTCTGATGCTTCTTCATCCACGGCACATGCGCATAGCCGAACAGCGCGATGCGATCCGGGGCAAGCGACAGGATGTCTTTGACGGTTTCGGTGAGCGTCGCCTCGGTCTGGTGCGGCAACCCGTAGAGGATATCGCAGTTGACCGAATGCACGCCTCGCGCACGCACAGCGTCCACGACGGACTTGGTGTGCTCGAAGGTCTGAATGCGATTGATGGCTCTCTGCACCTCAGGGTGGAAGTCCTGGACACCCAGGCTTGCACGGGTCATGCCGATGGCGGCAAGGGCGTCGTAGCGCGGCTCGTCGAGGTCGTTCGGATCCATCTCGACGCTGATCTCGACATCCTCGGCAAACCGGAAGGCAGCTCTCAAAGCTGCCATCAGGTCGATCATATCCTCAGGACGGACCATGGTCGGCGATCCCCCGCCGAAATGCACGGCTGTGACGGCTGCCTCCCGGCTGACGAGCGAACCGACGGCTGCGATCTCCTTTTTCAACGATTCCAGATAGATCGCGATCGGCTCATATTTCAGCGTATGTTTTGTGTGACACGCGCAGAACCAGCACAACCGGTCACAATAGGGAATGTGAATATAGAGCGAGATTTGCTCGCGTCCCGTGATCGCCCTAAGCCACTGTGCATATTTGCCGCAGTCCACCGTCTCGTTGAAATGTGGCGCGGTCGGATAACTTGTGTAACGGGGAACAGCGCCGGAATACTTGGAAAGAAGGGTGTTTTGCATGGTCCTGCGCTGCCTTGAGACGTGTCGAGCTACGACCAAAGATAGCGCCGTCAGCAGAGCCGCCCTTTGACTTCGATCAATTTGCTGATACATTTCTCACGTAGAGTTTATCGAAACTCAGCGGCCCGAAACGGGCCACCGACCGGGCTCGACGGTGTGTGTCGCGAACCGGTCCCACGGGATGGCACGACCATGGACACCTACAGAAAACACTTCCCGGAATGCGAGGCTCCGGCCGTTTGCCGTTCCTGCGAAGCCCGTCACGGCGGTCTCTGTTCGGTGCTCACCGCCTCTCAGCTGACCGAGCTGAACAAGCACT
Organism: Rhizobium sp. AQ_MP; assembly: GCF_014237835.1. GTDB lineage: Bacteria > Pseudomonadota > Alphaproteobacteria > Rhizobiales > Rhizobiaceae > Allorhizobium. The sequence goes on along the minus strand of NZ_JACJVI010000005.1, from coordinate 192,003 downwards.
CGATGCGCCGCCGGATCGACTCGGGCAATGAAGTCATCGGCCAGGGCGAACAGGTCGGCAGCTACAGCAACATCCTGAAGGGCGTGATCAAGCTATCGAAGATGATGGCCGATGGCCGCCAGCAGATCGTCGGCCTGCAATTTGCCCCAGACTTTCTGGGCCGCCCTTTCCTCGGCGAAAGCACGATCACGGCAGAAGCCGCGACAGATACCGAAATCTGCACCTTTCCGCGCAACATCGTTGACCGCATGGTCGGCGAAGTCCCGGACATGGAGCGCAAGCTGCATGCCCAGTCGCTGAAGGAGCTCGACGAAGCCCGCGACTGGATGTTGACCTTGGGCCGCAAGACCGCCCAGGAAAAGGTGGCGAGCTTTCTATACCTGATCGCGACTCACATCGATCCGGAGAGCGAGGGAACGCAGACCTTCGATCTGCCGCTCTCGCGTGCCGATATCGCCGATTTCCTGGGACTGACAATTGAAACCGTCAGCCGCCAGATGACCAAGCTCCGCAAGGACGGCATCATCGTCATAGAGAACAACCGCCACGTCATCGTGCCGAAGCTGGAACGGCTCCAGGACGCAGCCGGGATCGATTGAGGCGATAAGCCCCCAACACCGACAGACTGGCGACGGCTTAGGCGATGCAGCCGATCAACCACACCCCTGCGACCGAGAGCGCCATCAACGTGCAGGCGGTGTAGAACACGCGAATTCCGAGAAGGATATCGCGCGCACCCGCATCCTTTCGTCCGGCTGCATGCATCATCGGTTCGCTGACCCGCACGCCGCCATAGACCCGTGGCCCGGCGAGTTGCAGGTCGAGCGCGCCTGCCATCGCGGCTTCCGGCCAGCCGGAATTGGGCGATCGATGCAACCCGCTGTCACGCAGCGCGGCGGAAAACGAGCGGCGTCCGGCAGCCGCACCCAGTCTCCATGCTGCGGCGAGCGCGATGAAGACGGACGACAGCCGCGCGGCGGGCCAGTTTGCGAGATCATCGAGACGGGCGGACGCCCAGCCGAAATCACGAAAACGGTCGTTCTTGTGCCCGATCATCGAATCAGCCGTGTTGAGCATCTTGTAGGCAAGGATGCCGGGCAGGCCGGCGATCGCAAACCAGAATACCGGCGCCACCACGCCGTCGGCAAAATTCTCCGACAGGCTCTCGATCGCCGCGCGCGAGACGCCGGCTTCGTCGAGCGTCTTTGGGTCTCGACCGACGATCATCGACACGGCCTGACGACCGCCTTCGAGTCCATCCTGCAAGAGCCCGTGCGCCACCGCCTGAACGTGATCACCAAGGCTCTTCTGGGCCAGGAAAACGGCAACGACGACGATTTCGAGGACGACACCGAAGAAGCCGAGGTGATGGAAAATCGAGGTCAGAAGCTGGCCGACAACGACGGACGCGACGAGCAATGCGATGATCGTCACGACACCATTCAGACGCCGGCCCTCTGCCGTGAAGCTCGCCCTGTTCAGCCGCGTCTCGAAGAGATCGATCGCCTTGCCGAAGATCACCACCGGATGCGGGATGCGGCGCCACAATGAGGGCGGATCGCCGACGACCCGGTCGAGCCCGATCGCAGCAAGCAGAACGAGGAAATGGCTCATGCCGTCGGCCTCCGGAAGGACAGAAGTGCGTCGAGAAGCCGCCGGTCGCCCTGAGCGTCGGGAGCGAGCCCGAAGCGAAGCCAGTCGCTGCGATAATCGAACTTGCGCGTCAGAATATGATGGCGGCACAGGTGATCATGCAGCGCCGCAGCATGCGTGTCTTCCACCAGTTGGAAAAGCTGCGTACCACCGCGAAGAGTCAGACCAGCCTCGCGCAGAACCGCCGTAAGCCCTTCGAATCGCCGGCGAATATCCGCACGGATGGGTCCGGTGTCAGACGACATCAGCTGCTCTGCCAGAATGAGCGCCGGACCCGAGACCGCCCAGGGTCCGAGCCATTCGTCAAATTGCGCCGTCAGCCGATCCTCGGCGATCACGAAACCGAGTCGGATGCCGGCCAGTCCGAAGAACTTGCCGAAGGAACGGAATACGACGAGGTTGCCGCGCCCCTCCCCCGCAAGGCTGTCACCTGGCTCCATGTCGCTGAAGGCCTCGTCGACGACGAGCAGCGCGTTACGCGTGGCGAGATCGGCCGCGAGCCGGCAGAGCGTTTCGCGCGGAAAAAGACGTCCGTCGGGATTGTTGGGATTGACCACGACGACGAGGTGGTGATCCCGGGTGACAGCGTCGAGATCGGTGATCTGATCGACGGCAAGGCCCGCAAGTGTGAAGGCTCTCACATATTCGCCATAGGTCGGCGAGAGAACCGCGACACGGCGGCCGACCGGCACCAACCGTGGCAAAAGCTGAATGACCGACTGCGTGCCGGGCACGGGAAGCGGCAGGCGGGAGCCGGAACCATAGTGACGGCGCGCGGCCTGCCGGGCGGCCAACTCGCGCTCCTGGTCCGGAAGGCGATGCCAGGCGCGCATCGGGATCTCCGGCAAGGCCGGCGGACACGGGTTGATGCCGGTCGACAGATCGATCCAGTTCTCGATTTGCCCCCCGAATTCCGCGGCCGCGGCAGCAAGCCCTCCGCCATGCTGGATCGGTCCGCTCATGGCACCTCTCCTGCGATATCGATCAGATGCATGTAGGAGCCGGCGATTGCGCCACGCCTCAGCCCCACGGACCCCTGCGCTTCGCCCAGCGCATCCTCGGCTTCGAACAGGCGATCCGCTTCCCCCTCGGAGATAACCGAGGAATAGTGAAACTCGTGCGCGGTGAACTGCCCGGCCAGAAAATCAGGCGCAAGCGACCGCAGGCGTCGATAGCCGAGATGGCGTTTGCGCGCCGCATAACTCGTGACCAGCGGCAGGAGGCCGAGCATGGCATGCCGGTCTCCGCCAGCATCGATCAGGCCCTCGCCGAGCACCATATAGCCCCCGCATTCGCCGTAGATCCTGGCGCCACGCACTGCACCTTGCGCCATCCCGGAGCGAAACCGCCCGGCGGATGCGAGAACCCCGGCATGCAGTTCGGGATAGCCGCCTGGAAGATAGACCGCATCGGCGTCGCCTGCTGGCGCTTCATCGGCGAGCGGTGAAAAAAAGGAGAGTTCCGCACCTTGGGCACGCCAGCCTTCAAGAAGATGCGGATAGGAGAAGGCAAAGGCGACATCGCGGGCAACAGCGATACGCTGGCCAAGCGGCGGAATGCCTGTGACAGCGGGGATGCCGGACGGCGGAGGCGCCCTCCCCGCCAGCGTGACCACCTGGTCGAGATTAACACCGCTTTCGACGGCATCGGCGGCGCGCTCGATGAAGCTTTCAAGCGCTGAATGTTCGCCAGCCTGGACGAGTCCGAGATGACGCTCGGGCAGCGCGAGCTGAGGATCGGAACGCAGACTACCGAGGACCGGCAACTCTGTTTCCGCCATGGCGGTACGCAGCATTCTCTCGTGCCGGTCGCTGCCGACGCGATTCAAAATGACCCCGACCACCTGCACATCCCTGCGGTAACGCGCAAAGCCGGTGGCAAGTGCGGCCACGGATTGCGAGGTGCGCGCGCAGTCGACGACAAGCACCACGGGCAGTGACAGGAGAGCGGCGAGATCGGCGGCACTGCCGCGACCATCGGCGGCACCATCGAAGAGGCCCATCATCGCTTCGACGATCAGGGTGCCGCTCGCCGCTGAGCGGGCGGCCTGCGCCTGGAGATGCGAGGACCGCATGGCCCAGGGATCGAAGTTGAAGCAGGGAGAGCCGCTGGCTGCGGCATGAAAGGCGGGATCGATGTAATCAGGGCCAGCCTTGCCGGGTGCGACGGCCTGCCCACGCCGCGCCAGCGCCCGCATCAGGCCGAGCGTTACCACCGTCTTGCCCGAACCGGAGGCCGGCGCGGCGATCAGCAGTCCGCTCATGCCGTGTCTTTCCGCTCCACGGCAAAGGGATCGGGCAGAAGCTTGCGTCCCGACAGCGCTCCAAGCCAGTCGAGCGAGGGCCTGAGGCGAACGACCTCGCCGATCACGACGATCGCCGGCGGCTCGATGCCGGCGGCCAGCATGTCGGCCTCGGCCCGCCCGAGCGTGGTTTCCAGAACGGTCTGTTCCGGCGTCGCCGCATTGCAGACAAAGGCCACGGCCTCGTCCGCGTGACGCCCGGCCGTCATCAGATTGGCCGCGATCTGGCCCATGTGTTTCATCGCCATATACATGACGATGACGGGTGAGCCGCGACCGATCGCTTCCCAGTCGATCCTGTCAGGCACCACACCGGAAGAATCATGGCCGGTCAGGAAGGTGACGGCATGGTTGACTTCCCGATGGGTGACGGGAATGCCGGCATAGGCAAGACCGCCGATGCCGGCGGTGATGCCGGGCACGATGCGGAAGGGCACGCCATGTTCGATGAGCGTCAGCGCCTCTTCGCCGCCGCGCCCGAAGACGAAGGGATCGCCCCCCTTCAGCCGCAGCACACGATGGCCGGCCTTGGCGAGTTCGACGAGACGCAGTGAAATGTCGCGCTGCTTGGCCGAGGGCTTGCCGCCCCGCTTGCCCGCATATTCGAGCACGGCGCCGGTTCGCGCGAGCTTGAGGCAGTCTTCATTGACGAGCGCGTCATGCACGATGACATCGGCTTCCGACAGCCCTTTGGCCGCGAGCAGCGTCAGAAGCCCCGGGTCACCGGGACCTGCGCCGGCCAGCCAAACATGACCGGGCTCGATGGCCGGCAGGCTTGTTGGCAGGGCAAGACGCGTCGTGTCACTCATGCTCATGGTCTAGGCCCCGTCCGAAGAAATTGCAATTCCGTGACGCCGCTTTCCGCATCGAAGGTGCCGTCTGCTGCCTTCCTCAATCGGGCCGCCTCGCCTATAAGCGAGCCATGAGTGACGCTGAGCGAAACGACGCGAAGGAAGGCCAGCGGCTGGATAAGCCCGAGGGCGCGCCGCTGCGCACGGGCTGGACGACCGGCGCCTGCGCGACGGCAGCCACCAAGGCGGCCTACACGGCGCTTGTGACCGGGCATTTCCCGGATCCCGTCTCGATCACGCTTCCCAAGGGCGAAACACCCGCCTTCGCGCTGGCCCGCGAAGGCTTCAGCGCCGGGGGCGCCTTTGCGGGCATCGTCAAGGATGCCGGTGATGATCCGGATGTGACCCATGGTGCCACCGTAATCGCAGAGGTGACCCGCCTAGCCCCCGGAAGCGGCATCCGCTTTGTGGCCGGCGACGGCGTCGGCACGGTGACCAAGGCGGGTCTGCCGATCGCCGTTGGAGAAGCAGCGATCAACCCGGTGCCGCGCGCCATGATGACGGCCGAGATCGAGGCTCTTTCGGCGGCACATCAGGTGCCACCGGATGTGGAAATCCGGATCTCGGTGCCGGGCGGCGCCCTCATCGCCGAAAAGACCTGGAACCCGCGGCTCGGCATTCTCGGCGGCATCTCCATCCTCGGCACGACGGGTGTCGTTCATCCCTTCTCCTGTGCGGCCTGGATCCATTCCATTCATCGCGGCATCGACGTGGCGCGCGCGGAAGGGCTTACCCATGTGCTTGGTGCGACAGGCTCGACCTCCGAAAAGGCGGCCCAGGATTTTTACGCCTTGCCCGATGGCGCGCTGATCGACATGGGCGATTTCGCCGGCGGACTGCTCAAATATCTCAGGGCCCATCCCGTGCCGCGCCTGACGATTGCAGGCGGTTTCGCCAAGATGTCGAAGCTTGCCCAGGGCGCGCTCGACCTGCATTCATCCCGCAGCCAGGTCGACAACGCCTTCTATCTGGCGCTGCCTCAGACGCAGTCGCTGGCGCCTGAACTGCGTCTTTCGATCCAAAACGCCAACACTGCGCTTGAAGTGCTCGAAATCTTGACGAGACAAGGGATCGACATAGCGGCAGCCGTAGCGGACGCCGCCAGAAAGACGGCGGAAGGCGTGCTGCGCGACAGCGGCGTGGCCGTCGACATCATCGTCACGGACCGCAAGGGAACGATCATTGCCCATGCGCCCTGAGGATGAGGCAAAGCCGCAAAAGATCCTGATCCTCGGGGGCACGGCCGAGGCACGGACGCTCGCCGCCGAGCTCGTGGCGCAAGGCCATGCCGTGACCACCTCGCTGGCCGGGCGGACGGTGGATCCGATCCTGCCGGAAGGCACAGTCAGGATTGGCGGCTTCGGTGGCGCGGACGGGCTTGCCGCCTATCTGCGCGCCGAAGGCTTCGACCGGTTGATCGACGCCACGCATCCGTTTGCCCGCCGCATCAGCGAAAACGCCATCAAGGCGGCCGCGATCTCGAAGGTTCCGCTGGAGCAGAGACTTCGGCCACGCTGGCAGAAACAGCCGGGAGACCGGTGGAAATCGGTTGCCTCGCTCGAGGAGGCAGCGGATGCCCTGCCCTCGGGATCGACGGTGTTCCTCGCGCTGGGGAGGCAATATCTGGACGCCTTTGTCAGCCGATCCGAGTGCCGATTCATCATCCGCATGGTCGATCCGCCGGAGACACCGCTTGCCTTCCCCGATCATCTCCTGGTGCTCGGCAAGCCATCCAGCGACCCAGATCGGGAGGCCGATCTCTTCACCGCCCACGGCGTGACACATATCGCCTGCCGCAACTCCGGCGGCCCGGCGGGTTACGCCAAGATCATCGCGGCACGAAAGCTTGCCCTTCCGGTGATCATGATCGAGCGCGATTGACGACGGCCCACTCAGCGGAATTCGAAGATCTGCCGGAAGACGCCCGGCGCAATGATCGACAGCGGATTGATGGCGAGATTGGGTTTGGAGGTCGCGCCCGTGAGCTTGAAGGTAATGCCGAGCAAACCACGATCTCGGCCATTGCCCAGGATGGCACCGATGACGGGCAGCTCGCCGAAAAGGCGATTCAGGCCATAGGCCGGCATGAAGGTACCCGTGACATCGATCCGTCCAGACTGATCGCGCACGATCCCCTGGAAGGTCGCACCGACCTGATCACCGCGCACGATGCCGTTCTCAACGCTGAGTGTACCGTCAACCAGCGCAAGCCGCGCGAAGGCGCGCTGGAATTGGGCGGAACTGACATCGATATTGCTGCGAACGGCGTTGTTCAGACTGCGGCCATCGGCACCGGCCGGCGCGGAAACGATCGTTTGCAGGCGCTCTTCGTTCTCGACCTGAAAGTTGCGCAGATCGAGATTGCCGCTCCAGGCGCCCTCCCGGGTTTCGGTCAGACGCAGATTGGCAAGACCGCTGCCCAGGCGCTTGTAGGCATCGAAGAAACGGAGCACCGCACCGGCATCACTTGTCGTCACAGAAAGCTCGCGCAACTCGTCCGGCCGTCGCAGTTTGGCAACCAGCGCCTGGCCGCTGCCCGTCACCCCGGAGAAGTCGACCCCCGTGACACGGCCTCTGGCAGAGCTGTAGACGACCGATACGCCGGCCAGTTGCTCGCCACTAAAACCGATCACCCGATCGAACCGTCCTTCGAGCTTCAGCGACGTTCGGGAGGTTCTGGAACCACTTCCCTCGCCAGAAGGCTTCTGCAGGGTCGAAATCAGAGACCGGGCATCGAAGGCCCTGCCATTTGCAACGACCGAGTAGACGCCCTTGGCGAGACGCACGGTCAGAGCGACCTCGTCTTCCGGAGAGAGCCGGACCCGCGACAGATTGGCCGCCACGAGTCCTGTGTCGTCGACCGTCATTTCGCCCGAGGCACCGAAACCGTCGCCCTCAAGATCGAACTTGCGGATCAACGACTGCTTGCCTTCTTTCGTCAGTTCGAAGGTGGCCGTGGCACCGATTCCCTGCCCCTTGGACCACCCGACCCAGGGGATCGTGAGACTTGCAGACCGGAGATCGACCGAAGCGGCCTGACGGTTTTCTCCGAGCCGTCGGAGCTCAACCTTGATGGGGCCGTTGACAATGTCATCAAGCCCCGGCGCGATCTTGTTGCGGGCCGCGTTGTCGAGTGTTGCCGTCACGACCTGTTCGCGCGGCACGGCGCCGTCGCCACGACGAACCGGTTCGGTCAGATCGATCTCCATCGGCACGTCGTCGATTTTCGCCGAGGCTTTCAGCACAGCCTTCTGGGGATCGACAAGCAGCACTCCCTCGACTTCGGAGATCTTGCGCCCATCGAAGGGCTTGGCCACATCCACATCGTCGAGCGCGACTTCGGCATTCCAGCTCGGCTCGGGTGGTGCCTGATCCGGCGCGAGACCGACGCGGATCTTCGCCTGCCCGCGGACCTGCCCGGTAAAGTCGGAGGGTTGAAAATCAACGACTTTCAGGGCCTCTATCGGCTTGAACGAGACAAGTTCGGCAACGGCATCGGCAGCACCGCTGACGTCCAGTTCGAGATCGGCCATCAACGGCTTCTCATAGGCATTCTGCAGAACGAAACGACCGCGTTCCAGCTTCACCATTCGCCCAGAGGGAAAGAACGAGCCGGCGGAGTTGATGGCAACGTCGACACGTTCACCCGCCATGTCGAAGCGGCCATAGACATCCCGCAGCGGAGGCAAGTCGCCTGTCAGGTTGAGCCGCGCATCTTCGAGGTCGAAACCGATCTTCAACTCGTCGGCATTCAGTTGCACCGGTTTCGGATCGATCGACAAGCGGTTCTGCGGAATGAAGACATCGATCGTGCCTTGCGGGATGAGGCCGCCGAAGATGTTTTCGAGCACCCATTTCCGGGGCTTTGAAGCGATCCAATAGGGCCAGAGTTGCTTGACGACGCTGGTGCGCATGTTCTGCACCTGCGCATTGAAACGGATCTCCGGTCCGGTGCCGCCGAACCCGACCTGCAGCTTGCCGCGCATATTGCCAGCCGGCGTCGAAACATCGAGCGTGTCGAGTTGCAACCGGTTTTCTGCCACGAGGTATCGGCCATAGCCCTTCAGAAAGAAGGGGAACGGCGTCTCGCCCGCGCTTGGAACATTGGCCCGACCGTCGGTTACGACAACATCGATACCGAAGCCCTTGCCAAAGTTCTTTCCCTCCGGCAGCCGGTCGAGATCGATGACACCGCCTGACAGCGGCACCACGGTTTCGCCGAAACGCGCCGTTGAATCGGCAAGTTCTATGGTCTCCTTGACAAAGTCATAGGACAGCTTGAGCCGCGCATCGCTCAGCGCCTGACGCTGGCCATCGGAGTAGAGGCTTGCATCACGCATGTTGATGCCAAGGGACACATAGGGCTGCTGCCCCTGTTCCTCGCGCCGTGCCGTCAGCAGAAGTTCGGCCGACCCGTCAATCCCCTGGCGGGCCTCACCCGAGTGCGACCGCCGCAACAGAAAGGGCGTCACCCTGATATCGGCCACCCGCATCGTAAGCGAACTCGCCCGCCCTGCGACATTCGTCGTCAGTGCCGTGAGTTCGGTCTGCTGCCCGTTTACAGCAACCACGCCGAAGATGGAGAGCGAGCCGTCCTCTCCCCGTTCGAGCACGATATCGTCGATGGCAATGGTGAGCGGACGACCGCTCGCACTTGTGGAGGCGATTTCGAGACCCGCAATGCGCATCCGGTCGAGTCCACCCCGGGTGATGAAACCCTGCATCCGGTCGAGTTCCGCGAAGGCGTCGGCCAGCCGGGACGGCACCTGGTCTATCCGCCAGTTGGAGAGGTCGATCGGTTCGCCCTTCGGCAGCACCGTGGCATCGAGATTGATGCCCTCGCTGACAACTTCGCGAATCGAGAATCGTCCGCCGAGCAATGCTAGCGGTTCGACGATAAATCGGACAGAATCGGTAAGCGCGACTTCCTGACCGCCGCCCTGTTCATGCAGAGTGACATCCCGCGCCTCGACGGTCAGTTCCAATCCGCTGGAAAAGCGCACTTCAGTGCCGCCGATCTTGGCGTTGAACTGTGGCCCGAGTGCTCTGTTGAGGACGGTCTGGGCGCGCTGCGTCAGGGCCGCATCAAGCGTCCCGCTCTCGACCACCGCATAAACGCCCAAGAGAACCACGAGCCACAGCCCGGCAAAACCTGCCAGCACCCGAAGAAAGCGCCGCAACAGCGAGCGCTTCGGCGGCGGACAATGCACGATCAAGGGATCCTCGGCCTGGGCAGACGGAAGAGAATGCAGCGGTGGAATGTCCCGCTTGCGAAACCGTAGCTTTTCGCCCCGGATCTCCGACATGTCCTGGTGATTGTCTCCGTCGATCGATGCCGCTAACAAGTCGCTCTGGACGACTGCGGAGCGGACTATATATCGATGACGCCCACATTCACCCACAAAACGGGCAAAAGAAAGGTTATCCCATGACGGATTTGACTGCCGGGGACATGGCCCCCGATTTCTCCCTGCCCCGCAACGGCGGCGGCACCGTTTCGCTCTCCGATTTTGCCGGAAAACCCGTGGTTCTGTATTTCTACCCGAAAGACGACACGAGCGGCTGCACCACCGAAGCCGTCGACTTTTCAGGCCTTACTGCCGAATTCGAAAAGCTCGGCGCGACCGTCATCGGCATCTCCCCTGATTCGGTAAAGAGCCACGACAAGTTTGCCGCCAAGCACAACCTGTCCGTGGTGCTCGCTGCCGACGAGGAACACAAGGCGCTCGAAGCCTACGGCGTCTGGAAGGAAAAGAGCATGTACGGCAAGACTTACATGGGTGTCGAACGGTCGACCTTCCTGATCGACAAGTCCGGCAAGATCGCCGAGGTCTGGCGCAAGGTGAAGGTGCCCGGCCATGCGGGAGCCGTTCTGAAGGCGGCGCAGGCCCTCTGACATGCCCGAGACGAAGCAGCCCGAGACGGCTTTCCATTCCCTTCGCGGCGCTGCCACTCTCGCAATCCTGAGCGCCGACCTCGACGAAAAGACGGCGCTCGCTCAAGCCGCAGCACTGCGCTGGCAGGAGCGGCGCCTCTCCCTTCGCTCGCCGCTCGACCCGCCTTTGCCGGACAGACCGGGCCGCCCGGCAAAACCGGAACTGGTGCCACCCAAGGCAGTCGAAAAGCGCTCGTTGCACACCCTGCCAGGCCGGATCGCGCTTCTGCACGCACTCGCCCATATCGAACTGAATGCGGTTGACCTGGCGCTCGACATCGTCGCCCGCTTTGCAAGCGAGCCCGTGCCGCATTCCTTTTTCGACGGCTGGATGAAGGTGGCCTACGAGGAGGCCAAACATTTCCGGCTGGTGCGCGACAGGTTGCGGGCGTTGGGCGCCGATTACGGCGACATGCCGGCCCATGACGGCCTCTGGCAGGCGGCCCACTCGACCAGGAATGACCTCACCGCCCGTCTGGCAGTGGTGCCCTTAATTCTGGAAGCACGCGGGCTCGACGTCACCCCGTCTTTGCAGGAGAAAATGCGCGAGACCGGCGACATCGAAAGCGCCGAGGTCTTGAAAGTGATCTACGACGACGAGAAAGGCCATGTGGCGGTGGGCGCCAAATGGTTTCGCTTCCTCTGCGCCCGCGAAAAGCGCGATCCGGCCAAGGCATTTCAAGAACTGGTGCGCGCCAATTTCCGTGGACAGCTGAAAGCCCCATTCAACGACGTTGCACGTGCCGAGGCGGGCCTGACGCCGTCCTTCTACCGATCGTTGTCGTCCAAGAACAATTCGTCCGTTTGACCCGTAAATCCAATCGGATAACGCTTCATTAACCCTAATTATGCGTAATTGCTAAAGGCGGATCGGACAGGCGACTCGCCGGATCGGGCAGAGCTGCGACAGCATCCCGCCCGACACGAATTGGGGGTCAGCGTGACGACGGGTTCGAACAGCCAGGTCTTCGGAAAGCGCAAGGAACAGCACATCGTCATATTGGCGAGCGGTGACCGCATACGCCATATGACCGTCCGCCCCTGGATGATGGCGCTCGGCATCTGCTTCATCGGCACCATGATGATCGGCTATCTCGGCGCCACCACCTATCTTGTCTTGCGCGACAACCTGATCGGCGCAACCATGGCGCGCCAGGCCCGCATGCAGCATGAATACGAAGACCGGATCGCAGCGCTGCGCGCTCAGGTCGACCGCGTCACCTCTCGCCAGCTGCTAGACCAGCAGGTGGTCGAGGAAAAGGTCGAGAAACTCCTCGAACAACAGATGGCCCTGACTTCGAGGCATGGGCGGATCGGAGCACTCCTGCAGAACGGCGCTACGCCGGAAGCCTTGCCGGACGACGGTCCTCTTCCGACGGAAAAACCCCTGATCGACGGCAAGGACAGCGCGTCGCTGGCCACGGGGCGGCAGGCCTTCGCCGCCCTCCTGGGCGAAACAGATCCAAGCCCTGCAGCGGATGTTGAGAACAAGCCGGCGCTTGCCCTGGGTTATGTCCCCATGACAAGCGACAACGTCGCCGATCGGGCTGACCGGCTGTTCTCTCACATGACGCTGTCGCTCAAGGAGATCGAGACGGAGCAGTTGCAGCGCATAGAGGAACTTGCAAACAGCGCCTCCCAGACCGCGGACGAAATTGCCGCGATACTGACGCGTCAGGGAGTTCCCATCGACGAGCAAGCCTCTCTGCCGGTGGCTGACGCCATTGGCGGGCCTTATCTCGCGCCGCAGTCGGATCGCGATTTCAACGCCTCCCTGAATGCCCTGGACGCGGCACTCACACGCCTTGAAACCGTGCGCGGCACTGCCAAACGCCTTCCTTTCGCCAATCCGGCCCCCGGCCAGGAAATCACCAGCCGTTTCGGCAACCGTCCAGACCCGTTTTTCGGCGGGCTCGCAATGCATGCAGGCATCGACTTCCGCGCTCCGACGGGCACGGAGATCCGCTCGACGGGTGCTGGTAAAGTCGTGACGGCGAGCTTTTCGGGCGGCTATGGCAACATGGTTGAGATCGACCATGGTCTCGGGCTTTCCACCCGCTACGGTCACATGTCCCGCATTCTGGTCAGCGAGGGTGATGTCGTTGAACCGGGGCAGATCCTCGGCCTGTCAGGCTCCACCGGACGCTCCACGGGACCGCATTTGCACTACGAAGTGCGCCGCCATGGCGACCCGGTCGATCCCATGCGTTTTCTCAACGCCGGAATGAAGCTGACACCGTTGATCAATTGACCAGGCAGAAAACCGATTCGGCCCAAGATTTAGGTGTGCCCAACAACAGGTTTTCAGATCCTTTGTAGCGCGCAATGGAATTAATCGTGCTTATTAAGCCTTTGTAGGGGTAAATCCGCCCGTTTCCTTGACTTTCCGGCAGTTTCCCACTATTCGCCGCAACCATTGGCGCCCGATCTCACGGGCTATTGAGCGATGTTCGCGAGAACAGGAACGGAAACTACTTCCCTTTGACCACTTTTGCTGACCTTGGCCTGAGCCAAAAAGTCCTTTCTGCCGTCACTGATGCCGGCTACACGATCCCGACCCCGATCCAGGCAGGCGCGATCCCGCCGGCCCTGCAGCGGCGGGACATCCTCGGCATTGCCCAGACAGGCACCGGCAAGACCGCATCCTTCGTTCTCCCGATGCTGACGCTGCTCGAGAAGGGCCGCGCCCGCGCCCGCATGCCGCGCACCCTGATCCTCGAGCCGACCCGCGAACTCGCGGCCCAGGTCGCCGAGAACTTCGAGAAATACGGCAAGAATCACAAGCTCAACGTGGCGCTTCTGATCGGCGGCGTGTCCTTCGAAGAACAGGACCGCAAGCTCGAGCGTGGCGCGGACGTCCTGATCTGCACGCCGGGCCGCCTGCTCGACCACTGCGAGCGCGGCAAGCTGCTGATGACGGGCGTCGAAGTCTTCGTCATCGATGAAGCCGACCGGATGCTCGACATGGGCTTCATCCCCGACATCGAACGCATCGCCAAGATGATCCCGTTCACCCGCCAGACCCTGTTCTTCTCGGCGACCATGCCGCCGGAAATCCAGAAGCTGGCCGACCAGTTCCTGCAGAACCCCGAGCGTATCGAAGTCGCCCCCCCGTCCTCGACGGCAAAGACGGTGACCCAGCGCCTCGTCGCCTGCCACAACAAGGATTACGAAAAGCGTTCGAAGCTGCGTGATCTGATCCGCGCCCAGGACGACCTGAAGAACGCGATCATCTTCTGCAACCGCAAGAAGGACGTCGCAGACCTCTTCCGCTCGCTCGACCGCCACGGTTTCTCCGTCGGCGCCCTGCATGGCGACATGGACCAGCGTTCGCGCACGACCATGCTGGCGAATTTCAAGGCCAATGCGATCACGCTGCTCGTCGCCTCCGACGTTGCGGCCCGCGGCCTCGACATCCCCGATGTCAGCCACGTCTTCAATTTTGACGTTCCGATTCACGCCGAAGACTATGTCCACCGCATCGGCCGTACCGGCCGCGCCGGACGCTCGGGTGCTGCCTTTACCCTGGTGACGCGCAGCGACACCAAGTTCCTCGATGCCATCGAAAAGCTGATCGACCAGAAGATCGAGTGGCTCGATGGAGACCTGTCGGCCCTTCCGGCGCCGGCGGAAAGCCATGACGAAAGCCGTGGAAAACGCGGTCGCGACAAGGGTCGCGAGCGGCGCGGCGGTCATAAATCCGATACGCGCAGCGAGTATGCAAAGCCTTCTGAGGCTCGCATCGAACCAGTCAAACCGGCAGAGGAACAACAGGTGATGGAAGCGGTCAAAGTGGAAGCGGTGGCAACGGAGCGCAGGGCGGACAAGCGCCGCGACCAGAACCCGCGCAACAACCGCAACAACCCCTATCCGGCCAATGACGACAACCGTGATCGCCGCCGCAACCGTCATCACGACCATGACGACGGCCCGACGCCCGTCGGCTTCGGCGACGACATCCCGGCCTTCATGCTGATCGTCGCTGCCGCCAAGGCCTGATCCCCGTGGGTCAGCCCGGTCTTGATTTCCCCGGTCTCGGGGTCGGTCTTGCCATCCTTCGGGATGGCAAACTGCTTTTGTGCAAGCGAATGAAGGCCCCCGAAGCCGGCCACTGGAACATTGTCGGCGGCAAAGTCGACCATATGGAGCGAGCCGAGATCGCCGCGCGCCGTGAGGCCGAGGAAGAAACCGGGCTTGCAATCGGTGCTATCCGATATCTGGGAATGACGGAACAACTGATCGAAGCCGACCGCCAGCACTGGATTTCACTCCTCTACGTCACCGAGGACACGACCGGCGAGCCGCAACTGACCGAGCCCGACAAGCTGTCCGAGATCGGCTGGTTCGACCTCGACGATCTGCCTCAGCCGCTGTCGGTCTTTACCCAGACGATTCTGACCTATTTGCGCTGAGACGCCTCACGCGCGGTAACCCGAATCGCCGCATCGAGCGCGATCCGCGCCCACTTCGCCATCAAGTCAGGATCATCGAGCGCCTCGTCAGGGATCGTCCAGTAGGGCATGGCGACAGGCTTGCCGCTCTTTCCTTCATAGTGCCAGCGCCGGGCGCCCGCCTCTTCCAGGAGCGGAGCGCTTTCGTCGTCGCCTTTGAACATCAGTTCACCGCGCAGTTCGACGGCGAAGATGATCCCACGGGCATAGATGCCCTTGCCACCAAACATCCGGCGGATCGTTACCGGCCCGACCGACTCGAACATGTCTTCGATCGCCGCATTGTCCATCGTCAGCCTCTCAGGATGCCGCCTGCCGCGAGAATAGCCTCGGGGGTATCGACATCAAGACGCGCGGCAGGTCCAATTTCGACATCGATCACGGCAAGCCCCGAACTTTCAATCACAGGTCGGGCGCCGATATCGCCTTCGAGCGCCTTCAAGGCTTCGAAGGTTGCGGCCGGCAGGATGACCGGATTGCCCCGCTGCCCGTCGGAGACTGCGCGCACAATCGCCTTGCCGCCCGATTTCCCATAGGCACGGGCGAGTGCCGCGATATCGGCGGCGGAGACATTCGGCATGTCGGCCAGCAGAATCATCATGCCGGCAATGCCCTTCGCCTCGACGGCAGCAAGCCCGGCCTTGAGCGATGTCGCCATACCGCTTGCAAAATCGGCATTCTCGACAAGCTCGACCGAGAGGCCGGCAAGAGCATCCGCAACTTCTGCGCTGCGGTAACCGGTAACGACGGCAACGGGGCCGATATTGGCCTCGATCGCCTGACGCACAGAACGCCGGACCAGTGGCTCGCCCTCGAATTCCGCCAAGAGCTTGTGGCGCCCCTCCTCACCCATCCGGCTGGCCCGTCCGGCAGCCAGCACGACGAGCCCAAGCGCCGCAGGATCGGGGTAAGCGGTCGCGGCAAGCCGCGGCAGCGGACGGCTAGGGATCTCCATCAGGAGACCTCCGACACCCCAGCCCGTCATTTCGGCCCGATCCGGCGGATGACCGGCAAGGATCCTGTTCAGCACCCAGTCAAAGCCGTTTTCCTTCGGCGAGCGGGCACAGCCGGGCGCGCCGATGACCTCGACATTACCGACATGCCCCAGAACGAGGAGATTGCCGGGATCGACGGGCAGACCGACCTGATCGACCACCCCACCGGCAAGGCGGATAGCAGCGGGAATGACGTCATCGGCATCGGCAACCGCAGACGCACCGAAGACGATGACGAGCGGCGGCTGACCGGCTTCCGCCTTGTCTTCCGCGAGTGCCGCCTTGATGGCCTCCGCCACCGCCTCGGCCCGATGCGCCACCCGGTCTTCGGAGACGATCCGGCTCTGCGAGGCGCCAAGTCGTGCCTCGAGCACGCGCGCGGTCTTGTCCATGACGGAGGCTTTGAGCGCGGGCAGCTGCGTGGCGATCAGATGCACGCGACGGGACTGATAGCCTGCCACTTGGAACACCGAACCATCAGTGAGGATCGAAGCCGCTGCCTCGACGCTGTGACCGGCAACCGCAAGCGGGATGATCTTGATCGTTGCGGCCAGATCACCGGCCCGCACGTCGGAGCGGTCCGAGAGGCAGGCAAGCGTGATGGCGGGATCGACACTGTTGAAACGATCAACCAGAGACTTGTCCGCGAGGAACAAGCCGTTTTCGCCGGCATAGAAGTTGACCCGCCCGGTCGAGGCCGGACTGCGGGAGAGACCCTGCAGCACAATCGCCGAGGACAGGATCTCGGCGGCCTCGTCTTCGGCGAGATCGCCCGGCTCCAGCCGGCAGGCAATCACCGTCGTTATGCCGGCTTCCTCCAGGCGAACGAGATCGGCCTGCTCAAGGCGATGGCCCTTCGGCAGCTTGCCGGAGGCGAGCGGCTGGGAATGCGCAAGGATCGCGCCCTTGGCCTCGCTGATCTCAACCGGACCGAACTTCACGGCGCGGCCTCGGCGGATGTCGCGGAACCAGAAAGGCTGCGGTGGCGCAGCGACTGGATGATTTCGGCAAGAATGGCGACCGCAATCTCCGCCGGCGTTGCCGCCCCGATATCAAGGCCGATCGGCGCACGAATGCTGTCGATGGCCGCAGAACCAAAACCCAGTGACGTTAGCCGTTCGACTCGTTTCGCATGCGTTTTGCGCGATCCGAGCGCGCCGACATAGAAGCAGCCCGCCTGCAGGGCGGCGATCAGGCCGGGATCGTCGATCTTCGGATCATGGGTGACGGCCACCATGGCGCTGTAGCGGTCGAGCGGTTGGGTGCCGAAGACCTCGTCCGGCCAGTCCGCCCTGAGATCGATGCCGGCAAAACGCTCCGGCGTGGCAAAGGCCGTGCGCGGATCGATGATCGTCACCGCAAAGCCTGACAGTGCGGCCATCGGCGCCAGCGCCTGGCTGATATGGACGGCCCCGATCACCACGATCCTTGGCGGTGGCAGATGCACGTTGAGGAACAGGCTCTTGCCTTCGATTTCGACGATCCCCGACTTGCCGGAGAGAAGCCGCGCACGGATTTCATTGCCCAGAGCATCCGGGGCAATCTGATCCTCGGTCACCAGTCGGGACGTCCCGGCGGTCAGGTCGCTCACCAGCACGGCCCCGCGTCGATCGCGTTTGGCGGCATTCAGCGCCGCAAGCGTTGCAACATCCATCAGCCGAGCCTTTCGACATGGACACGGATGCGACCACCACAGGAGAGGCCGACCCGCCAGGCGGTCTCGTCGGCAACCCCGAATTCGAGCATCTTAGCCTTGCCGCTTTCGATGACGTCGAGCGCTTCTGTGATCACCGCCCCCTCGACACAGCCGCCGGAGACCGAGCCCTCGAAATTACCCTCGCCGTCGATGACAAGATGGCTGCCGACCGGACGGGGCGCCGAGCCCCAGGTTTCGATGACGGTCGCAATGGCAACGGATCTTCCTGCGGCGTGCCAGGCCTCGGCAATCAAAAGGGGGTCGCGGGCGGACGTTTCGCTGTTCACGAGAGGCTCCTTTGAGAACCGAGATAACGCTTGGGATCGCAGTCCCGATCCGGAGCACCGGACAGAGACTGCACCAGATCCGACAGCGCTTCCAGATTGTGCACGGACCTGAGTTCGTGGACATGCGGCAGCATGGCCCTGACCCCACGGGCTCGTGCTTCGAAGCCGGCAAAGCGCAGGAGCGGATTGAGCCAGACGAGGCGGCGGCAGGAGCGGTGCAGACGGTCCGTCTCGCGCGCCAGGAGATCGACCTCGTCGCGTTCCAGCCCGTCGGTGATCAGCAACACCACGGCGCCCTGCCCCAGCACGCGCCGGCCCCAGTGGCGATTGAAAAGCTTGAGCGTCTCTCCGATCCGCGTACCGCCCGACCAGTCGGCCACGGCATCCGTGCACTGGGCGATCGCCTCGTCCGGATCGCGATGGCGAAGCTGACGCGAGACATTGGTGAGCCGCGTTCCGAAGAGGAAGGTATGCACACGGCGGCGGCGTTCGGTCAGAACATGCAGGAAATGCAGGAAGATGCGCGTATACTGGCTCATCGAGCCGGAGATATCGGCGAGTATGACGAGCGGTGGTGGCTGTTGTCGACGCTCTCGAAACTTCGGTAGCATCAGGTCGCCACCGGTTCGCAGCGACTGACGCACGGTGGCACGCGGATCGATGAGACGCCCCTTGGGTGAAGCCCTGTAGCGGCGCGTCTGAACGAGATCGAGCGGCATGGCGAGGCGTTCGATGGCGCGGCGTGCCTCATTTAACTCGCTTGCCGTCATCTGGCCGAAATCAAGCCGACGAAACACCTCCTGGCCTGAAACCGTGAGACGGGCATCAACCTCGACATCCGGCTCGTCGCGCGGCTTCGGCTCGCGTTTGCGGTCGGCAAACAGCGCATCGCTGACGCGCGCACCACCTGCCTTCGGCTTCTGCCGCTCTCCGATCGCCGCCACCGGCGACATCAGCTGGATCATCTTGCCGACGAGATCCCGTGAACGCCAGAAGATCGAAAAGGCCTCGTCGAAAACAGGCTGGTCCTCGTGCCGCTTGACGAAGATGGCGGAAAGCGCGGCATGGAATTCCACCCGCGAGCCGATGCCGATCGCGTCCACAGCGGCAATCGCATCGATCACGGCACCGGGCCCGGGCTTGAGGCCGGCCTTGCGCAGGACCCGGGCGAAATGCACGATATTGTCCGCGAGCCGTCCATCGCCCTTGACCGGCGGCGGCACGACGATGCCGTCGCGTCCACTGGCAGGATGCGGCCCGAAGCTTTCCATCTCAGCCGGCCTTCGCCAGAAGTTCGGCTTTCACCTCGGACAACAGCTTCTCGCCCTCGCTGCCCTGGATGCGGGCAATGTCCTCCTGGTATTTCAGAAGCGTGCCCAGCGTGTCTGCAATGGTCTCGGGATCAAGCGCCAGGCGGTCGAGCTCGGTCAGTGCCGTTGCCCAGTCGATCGTCTCGGCAATGCCGGGGTTCTTGAAGAGGTCTATGGTCCTCAGTTTCTGGACATAGGCGACGATCTGCCGGGAAAGTTGTTCGTTGCAGCCCTTCACCTTCCGACGGATGATCGCCAGTTCCTCAGCCGCTGCCGGATAGTCCACCCAGTGGTAGAGGCAGCGGCGCTTCAGGGCATCATGCACCTCGCGGGTACGGTTCGAGGTGACGATGACGATGGGCGGCTCGGCGGCCTTGACGGTCCCGAATTCCGGGATCGTCACCTGGAAATCAGAGAGCACTTCCAGGAGGAAGGCCTCGAAGGCTTCGTCGGTCCGATCGAGTTCGTCGATCAGGAAGACAGGTGCGCGGCCCGCCTCGCCCTGCAGAGCCTGGAGAACGGGCCGGCGGATCAGATAGCGTTCGGAGAAGATATCGTGTTCGAGCTTCGAACGATCCGACGTACCCGATGCTTCGGCCATGCGGATTTCCAGCATCTGCGCCGGATAGTTCCACTCGTAGACGGCAGAGCCAACGTCGAGGCCTTCGTAGCATTGCAGGCGGATCAGCGGTCGGTCGAGGGCCTTGGCCAGCACCTTGGCGACTTCGGTTTTGCCGACCCCCGCCTCGCCCTCGAGAAAGAGCGGCCGCTGCATCTTCAGCGCCAGAAACAGAACGGTCGCGAGCGGCCTGCCGGCCAGATAATCCTCAGCCGCAAGCAGATCGATGATGCCATCGATCGTCTCCGGCAGTGCCTTTCCCGAGGTCTCTGCCATATCTCCTCCCTTGGTCAAAAGGAAGCTTATAGCGTGCGATAGCCCCGGTCCAGATAGATGAGCGACGGCTCACGCGGACCGAAATGTACGGCCCTGACCTCGCCGAACAGCACCGTGTGGGTGCTCGTCACTTTCCGATCGGTGACAACGCAATCGAAAGCCGCGATAGCATCGGAAAGCACCGGCGAGCCGGTTTCAAGCACCTGCCATTCGGCCAGCGCAAAACGATCTTCGGAGGAGAGTTTGCCAAAGCCGGCAAAGGCATTGGCGAGATCCTGTTGATGGGCGGCCAGCGTGTTCAGCACGAAATGCGGGCTCTCGAACAGTACGGCATTGTTCGGATTGCTGTTGTTGAGGCAGGCCAGCACCATGGGCGGGCCGTCGGATACGGAACAGGCAGCGGTGATGGTCACACCACGGCGAATGCCCTCAAACTGCGTCGTCACGATCTGCACATGCCCCGCATACCGGCTCATGGCCTCGCGATAGACGACCGGATCCACACCTTGCATGCTCAAACTCACGTCTCCCCTTGGTATCTGCCCCACAAGACACCGCAATATGGGCCGCGGGTCTTATCTTTTCCACAACGCCATCACGATTTCGTTCTATCGGCTGGCGAATGACCGGAAAGCCAGCAATTCCAATCGCCTGCGCTTTCGGCTAGGATCGCGCCATGACACAAAGCCGACCGCGGACATCCTGGCTCTCGATCCCTCTTCTCTTGGCGCTGGGCGCTGGCCCGAGTGCGGCGGCAGAGCTCAAACTTGCCGTGGTGGCGCCGAAGACCGGCCCCTATGCCATTCTCGGCGACCAGGTGCGCCGGGGTGCAGCGCTGGCGGCTGACAAGCTGTCGATCGCCATCGTCGAAATCGACGAGAATTGCAGCGAAGGAAGCGGCAAGGCGGTGGCCGATGCTGTCACTGCTGCAGGCGCCAGGGCGGCGATCGGCTTCCTCTGCAGCGAGAGCCTGAAAGAGGCCCTGCCAGGCCTTGCCGAGGCCAGTGTTCCCGCCTTCACGCTGTCCGTGCGCTGGAAAGGGGTGATGGAAGACGCGATCAAGGAAGGCTGGCCGCTTTACCGCCTCGCACCCAATGGCGACCAGGAGGCAGCCAGGCTGTCAGAGATCATCCTGCGCGACTGGGCCGGCGAGCCCGTGGCTCTTCTCGAGGACGGGACGATCCGTGGCCGTGAACTCACCGAAGCGATCCGGATCAGCCTGGAGGAAAAGGGTCTGAAGCCGGCCTTCATCGACACCTTCCGCCCAGGCCAGGAACAGCAGCTGACTCTGGTCCGGCGGCTGAAAACCGCTGGCATCACCCATGCCTTTGTCGGCGGCGACCGCAATGACGTCTCGATCATCGCCCGCGATGCGAAGGCGGAAGCCCTGTCATTGACGCTGCTAGGCGGCGAAGCCATGCGCGCCGCCGACGAACCCGTTCCCCTGGAAGACGGCGTTCTGGCGGTCGGCCTCGTCGAAACGCCCGAAGGACCATCGGCAGCGGCGATCACCGCAGATTTCGCCGCGGCGAGCATTGCGCCGGAAGGCTATGTCCTGCCGGCCCATGCTGGCGTGACGATCCTGGCAGATGCCTGGGGCATATCCACCGCCATGGGAACGCCGATGAGCGATGCGCTGGTCGGCACCACCTTCGAAACCGCGATCGGCCCGATCGGCTTCGGAGACGATCACGAACTGACGGAAAATCCCTATCGCCTGCTCGAATGGCGCGACGACCGCTTCGTGGCCGTTCCCGAAAGGACGCAGTAAAGAGCCCTCTCAGTCGCGATAGGGCCAGAAGGCCTGGCTGAACACGCCGCCATCCACCCAGATCGTCTGGCCGGTGACGAAACCCGATTGCGAGCCAGCGAGGAAGAGGATGGGGCCTGCGATATCCTCTGGAGTTCCGACACGGCGCAGCGGTGTCACATCACCCCATGTCTTGGCATAGTCGGGAGCCTCGGCCTGGGTGCGCGCCGTCTCGATGGCGCCAGGCGCCACGCAATTGACCCTGATCTGGTGCGGCCCGAGCTCGACGGCAGACACTTTGGTCAGCTGCTCGATGCCCCCCTTGGAGGCGGTATAGTCGACGAGCTTCGGGAAGGCATGTTTGTTGCAGCCGGAGCCGAGATTGATGATCGAGCCGCCCTTGCCCGCCTCGACCATGCGGCGGGCGACACGCTGGGTGTTGAGAAAAGTGCCCTTGAGATTGGTGCTGATCACGGCATCCCAGCGCTCTTCGGGAAGCTCGAGCATCGAGGCCCAGGTCTGAATGCCGGCATTGTTGACCAGCACATCCGGCACCTGTCCCGCCCAGGCGGTCACCTCATCGAGAAAGGCCTCGATGGCAGCACTGTTGGCAACCTCGCATTCCCGGCCGATCGCCCGACCGCCGAGCGCTGCCGCTTCGGCCTCGACCTCTGTGGCGGCAGCATGCTGGGCGAGGTGGGTAAAGGCGACGTCATACCCTTCGCGCACGAAGGCCGAAACGAGGTGCCGGCCGATGCCGGAGCTGCCGCCGGTTATGATCGCGAACTTGGCCATGTCGTCCTCCCAGACTGCTTTGCTTGTCTCGAAGGGATGAAGGGCAGCTCGGCAATCGTCAAGGGCGCAACGCCCTCCGAGCGGCGGCGTCTCATTCGAAGGCATGGTTGCCGCCTACGGTGGCCGATGATATGCGGACGCAAACATTGATCCTGCCTGGCAAGGAGCCCCCGATGACCCGCCCCCTCCTGATTTCGCCCTCCATTCTCGCTGCCGATTTCTCCCGCCTCGGCGAAGAAGTGCGCGATGTCGTCGAGGCCGGTGCCGAATGGGTGCATCTCGACGTCATGGACGGCCATTTCGTGCCGAACATCTCCTTCGGTCCGGCCGTCATCAAGGCGCTGCGCCCCTGGACCAAGGCGGTCTTCGACTGCCACCTCATGATCGCGCCGGCCGATCCCTATCTCGCCGCCTTTGCCGATGCCGGCTGCGACATCATCACGGTGCATGCGGAAGCAGGGCCCCATCTGCATCGCTCGCTGCAGACCATTCGGGCACTTGGCAAGAAGGCCGGCGTCTCGATCAACCCGGCCACGCCGCTCTCCGTGCTCGAGCATGTGATGGATGATCTCGACCTGATCTTGATCATGAGTGTCAACCCGGGCTTTGGAGGCCAGAAATACATCCCCGCCATGACCGACAAGATTGCGCGCACCAAGGCCCTGATCGGCAACCGCCCGATCGATCTGGAAGTCGATGGCGGCGTGACGGCGGAGAATGCCGCCGAAATCGCCAAGGCCGGCGCGAATGCCCTGGTCGCGGGTTCCGCGATCTTCAAGGGCAAGGGCGTTGACGACTACCGCAAGACGGTCGACACTCTGCGAAAGGCAGCCGAAACCGGACGGGGCTGACAGGTCGCAGGGCACGGCGGAAGGGGATCAGGACAGTTGAACGCCACAGCCGCGCATCCCATGCCTGAGGGATCAGAGCGCTTCATCGCTCGTCTGCTTCCGCCCAAAGGCTTCTGGCTCGGCGGCGCAATCGGCTGGGCTCTTGCCATGGCGCTGAGCTTTCAGCTGTCGGTTCACCTCTTCGGTCGCGCGACCAGCAGCCATGACCTGGCGCTGACCCTGATCTATGGCTTTGGCGGCATGCTGGGATGGCTCGTGGCGCTGCCCTGCATCCGAGCTGTCACACACAAGGCCGCCCCGCAAACCGTTCTCGCAGCCTGGCTTCTTCTGCTCGGTGTCGTCACCGTTGGTGCGATCGCCGGTGTCTATGCGCTGCAATATCGAACCTTCTATGCCCATTGGCACGCGCCATTTCTCTCGCGCATCTGGGCCTATCAGCAGATTTTCACCACCGCGTCTGCCCTCTACCAGTTCGCCGTGCTCGGGCTGCGTCATCTGCTGCCGGCCGGATTGGCCATGCTTCTGGTGCTGAGCTTGGTGATGGCCCGTCGCAGCCGTTGAGCTTGCGGCCCCACTTTGCTAAGGGGGGCCAGCTTTTTGTGAAGTCCAACGAAAGACGAGCCCGATGATCCCGCGTTACTCCCGGCCGGAAATGGTCGCCATCTGGTCCCCCGAAACCAAGTTCCGCATCTGGTTCGAGATCGAGGCCCATGCCTGCGACGCGCTCGCCGATCTCGGCGTGATCCCGAAGGAATCCGCCCGCACCATCTGGGAAAAGGGCGGCCCGGCCGAATTCGACGTCGCCCGTATCGATGAGATCGAAGCCGTGACCAAGCACGACGTCATCGCCTTCCTGACCCATCTCGCCGAATTCATCGGTCCGGACAGCCGCTTCGTCCACCAGGGCATGACCTCGTCCGACGTGCTCGATACGACGCTGAACATTCAGCTGGTGCGCGCCGCCGACATCCTGCTCGCCGACATGGACCGCGTTCTGGCAGCTCTGAAGGCGCGCGCCTTGGAGCACAAGGACACGGTCCGCATCGGCCGCAGTCACGGCATCCATGCCGAGCCGACGACCATGGGCCTGACCTTTGCCCGCTTCTATGCCGAAATGGCCCGTAACCGTGACCGCCTCGTCAACGCCCGTGCGGAAGTCGCGACCGGCGCGATCTCCGGCGCCGTCGGCACCTTTGCCAATATCGACCCGCGCGTCGAGGAGCATGTCTGCGCCAAGCTCGGCCTCGTGCCGGAGCCGATCTCGACGCAGGTTATCCCGCGCGACCGCCATGCGATGTTCTTCGCCACCCTCGGCGTCATCGCCTCCTCGATCGAAAACGTCGCAATCGAAATCCGCCACATGCAGCGCACGGAAGTTCTGGAAGCGGAAGAATTCTTCTCGCCGGGCCAGAAGGGCTCGTCCGCCATGCCGCACAAGCGCAACCCGGTCCTGACCGAAAACCTGACCGGTCTCGCTCGCCTGGTACGCATGTCGGTGACCCCGGCGCTTGAAAACGTCGCCCTCTGGCACGAGCGTGACATCAGCCATTCGAGCGTCGAGCGCGCCATTGGCCCTGATACGACAATCACCCTCGACTTCGCCCTCAACCGTCTGGCGGGCGTCATCGAAAAGCTCGTGATTTACCCCGAGAACATGTTGAAGAACATGAACAAGTTCAAGGGCCTGGTGATGAGCCAGCGTGTGCTTCTGGCGCTGACGCAAGCCGGCGTCTCGCGCGAGGACAGCTATCGCCTCGTGCAGCGCAACGCGATGAAGGTCTGGGAAAAGGGTGCCGATTTCCTGGAAGAGCTGCTGGCCGACGAAGAGGTGCGCGCCGCCCTTTCGGAAGAGGATATCCGCGAAAAGTTCGACCTTGGCTATCACACCAAGCATGTCGACACGATCTTTGCTCGCGTCTTCGGCTGACACCCGGCGGTCGGGCATGGGACGATTGGACGGGCGCGGAGACATTCGCGCCCGTTTTGATTGAAGGGGGGAGTGAATCATGCCGCACCTGTCACGCCTCCTGCTGTCGGCGATCCCTGTTCTGGCGATTTTCGGCCTGCTTCTATTGCGGGGAAGCGGCTACGAATGGATGGCGGAGCTTGAGCCCGGTCTAGATCCCTCGGCAATCGAGACCGATGGCAGCCGCGCGCTTGTCCGCAATTTTCTGCTTGGTGCAGCGCTGGGAACATCGGCGCTTATGGCGATCGCCAAGAGGACGAGAGGCGCGCAGATACTGCCCCTCGTCTGGGCGGTTCTCGCAACGGTGGCCTATATCTTCAGCAGCACTTGAGGCTGCCGCCCTAAACCACCAGCCGGCGATAGAAGTGCCAGGTCGCATGGCCGAGCACGGGCACGATGACGATCAAGCCGACCATCAGCGTTGCCATCCCGATCGCCAGAAGCGCGGCGACCATGAGGCCCCAGAGGGCGACCGGAACCGGGTTGGCAAGGCTCGCCCTGACCGACGTCGAGACTGCCGAAGCAGCGCCGCAATCACGATCCAAGAGCATTGGAAAAGCCACGAGGCTGATCAGAAGAGCGACCAGCGCAAGGGCAAAACCGATCGCGTTGCTCCAGAAAAGGAAGACGCCCGCGTTGGGGTGATCGAAGACGCCACTGGCAAAGGCAAACAGGCCTGGTGCCGGGTAATCGCCGATCATCGAGAGATACAATCCCCGGGCAACCACCAGCCATATCATGAACAGCGTCACAAGATAGGCGCTCATCATCAGGAGCGACGGAAGGGAGGGTGACTTCAGGAGGTCGAGGACGCTGGACCAGTCGGCGGGCTGTCCAAGTTCACGGCGCCGGCTGATTTCCATCAGACCCAGTGCAAGAAGCGGACCCAGCAAGGCAAATCCCGTCAGGAGCGGATAAACCATCGGCAACAGTTCGACGCCGGCGCTCCAGCCGATCATGATCGCACCGGCAATCGGATAGATAAGTGCGACGAAGGCGTAGTGTGAAGGCTTTTCGCGAAAATCCTCATAACCTTCGCGTAACGCGGAAAACACGTCCGACACGCCGATTTTGCGCACTGCCGGACGTATGATGGTGCCGGTGGCACCTGTCATGACATGAAATGTCGACATTCTCACTTCCTCCTCGAGCAACAGGGTCTGCAAGCTGCAAAGTGAAATGCGTGGGCGGCATCGGGCCGAAGCGGTCGCGACGTCGCGCCGTCATTCTCAGGGCCTAGGCTCCTCCGCCCACAACGCCGAGAGAATTAAGTGATTAGGTTATCAGCTAATGGCCTTTCTGTCGCGCAGCATCGGCGCACGAAGCCGTGAACGCGCAACGCGGAGCAGGCTGCCGGGAAAACCGCATAAGTTCGCGGTTCCAAAAGCGGCCTGCAAGCCCTCAGAAGCCAAGACAAGTCTCGCCAAAGCCCACCTCGAAGCGGATTTTCCGCCGCCAAAATATCCTCCAAAATCTTGACGTCTCCGCATCGGGACAGCAGATAGGGGCCATGAAAGTCTCTGAAGCCGAAATTCTAATCGTCCCGGGCTATACCAACTCCGGACCTGACCACTGGCAGACGCGCTGGGAGCAAAAGCTCTCCACGGCGCGACGCGTCGAGCAGGCGGAGTGGTCCAAGCCTGTGCGCGAAGACTGGGTGGCCCGCGTCGCGGACGAAGTCAACGCGGCTACCAAGCCTGTCGTTTTGGTCGGCCATTCGCTTGGCATACCGGCGATCGTACATGCCATCCCGGAGATGAAGAAGAAGGTTGCCGGCGCTTTCCTGGTAGCGCCACCGGACGTGGCCAACCCGGAGATTCGCCCGAAGCATCTGATGACTTTCGGGCCGTATCCGCGCCTGCCCCTGCCCTTCCCATCGATCATGATCGCGAGCCGCAATGATCCGTTCGGAGAGTATGCCCATGCAGAGGACATTGCCAACGCCTGGGGCTCTTTCCTGATCGACGCCGGTGAATCAGGTCACATCAACGCCGAGTCCGGCCACGGCCCCTGGCCGGAGGGCACGATGGTGTTTGCCCAGTTCCTCGGCCGCCTGCAGCCGTGACAGGTGGCCGCGCCGCCCGGCCCCAGATGCGGGCGGAAGCTTACCAATTGCAAAGACCGCGTTAATTGTCGTCCTGGTAAGCCCAGCTTAAATCCTTCTTAAGTGCGCAGCCCTAGACTTCCTGCAACTTTGCGAAGCCAGGAGCATGAATTTGCGCCCAGAAGCTGCCATCCCCACCAATCCTGGCGCGGGTGGACTTGAAATTTCCAACATACCCTGGCCTGCAGCATGGCTTGATCCCGACGGTATCATCCGTGCGATGAACGAAGCCATGTGCCGGGCGACCGAAGGCGTGATCGCGAGGGGCGACAACATCGTCGCGTGGTTCGCCCGAGCAGATGCCGCGAAAATGGTCCTGGCGCTCAGCCGGCTGATGGACGGCACGCCCTCGACGCTTGAGGTCGCTACCCAGGGCAGGAATCAACAACACTTTATCGCCACCCTCACCGGCCCGGAAACCCTGGGCGCGGGTCATGCATCGACCCTGCTTCAGCTCAACGACATCACCGAACTTCGCCGGGAACTCACTGAGGTTCAGGAGCGCGAAAGCCGCTGGAACCACGCGCTGGTCGGCTCCACTTCGGGTGTCTGGGATCAGCGCAGCTCCGGGGACTATTACTATTCCAGCATATGGCGCCAGATCCGCGGCATGGGTCCCGATGACCCCTTTCCGCCGACCATGGAAGCCTGGCTCGAACTTGTGCACCCGCAGGATCGCGAACGGGTCGTCCACTGCATCGAACGCCAGAATGCCGGCGATCCCGACTACAGCGTGTTTCAGTATCGCGAACTGCACAGGGACGGCCACTATGTCTGGATCGAATGCCGCGGCGCCTGCGTCGAGCGCGACGAAGACGGCAATCCTGCCCGCATCATCGGCACGGACACCGACATCAGCACCCGCAAGCAGCAGGAAGAATGGCTGGAAAGCCTGTCTCGCCGACTGAAACTGGCGATCGACATCTCCGGGATCGGCATTTTCGAAACAGATTTCGAGGCAGGGACCAGCGAGTGGGACGAAGGCATGCGGCGCATTTTCGAGGTCGATCACGACCGCGACGTGCCGATCGGCGGCTTCTGGGAAAGCAAGCTGCACCCGGATGATCGAAGCCGCACACTCGCCCATGTTGCCGCAAAGATTGCCGAGCTCAAGCCATTCACCGACAACTACCGCATCATCGCCAGGGACGGCAGCATCCGCTACATCCGGTCAAACAGCCTGCCCTTCATGGATCATGATGGCCGGTTGAAGCTGATCGGCGTCAACTGGGACGTCACCGAAGACCAACGCCTGCGACAGGAACTGGAACAGCAGAAGACGCTCGCCGAGGCACGCAACGCCGAACTTGAACGGACGAGGCTGGAGGCCGAGCACTCGGCCCTGCACGACTATCTCACGGGCCTGCCGAACCGCCGTTATCTCGAAATGAAGCTGGAGGAATGGCGCGCCGGCAACGGCACGCTGGGCTCCGGCATTGCCGCGCTTCACATCGACCTCGACCGGTTCAAGCAGATCAACGACACGCTTGGCCACGGCGCCGGTGACGCCATGCTGACGCTCGCCGCCAGGATCTTGCGCGAGAACATCCGTGCTGCCGATTTTGCTGCCAGAATAGGCGGGGACGAATTCGTCGTTCTCATCGATCACGATGGCTCGTCTGCGACCCTGGCTGCCGTGGCAAGCCGGATCATTTCGCAGATGCGCCAGCCCGCATGGTATCACGGTCAGGAATGCCGGTTCGGCGCCAGCATCGGCATCGCGCACACGATGACGCGCAAAATCGACCCGAAGCAGTTGCTACAGAACGCCGACATCGCCCTCTACAAGGCAAAAAATCTCGGGCGGAACCGCTATGAATTCTACGCCCCGGCCAGCCGAACCCTGATTGCCGATAGCAGCCGCATGTCGAGCGAGCTGCTGCGCGCACTGGAAAATGACGAAATCTTCCCGCACTACCAGCTGCAGTTCGATGCCAAAACACGCAAGATCGTGGGCGCCGAATGCCTTGCCCGTTGGCGCCACCCCACACGCGGCATTCTCGGCCCCGACAAGTTCCTGGCGATTGCCGAGGAATACGGCGTACTTGCCCAGATCGACGGGCTGATACTCGAAAAGTCGCTCCGCGATCTTGAGGCCTGGCGCTCGGAAGGCATCGCACCGCCGAAGATCTCGGTGAATGTCTCCGCTCGCCGCCTCACGGATCCGGACCTTGCCCGCGGCCTGGCCGATCTCGACATCACGCCAGGGACGGTCTCATTCGAGCTTCTCGAAAGCGTTTTCCTCGACCGGCAGGATTCCGCGGTGATGAGCAATCTCGACACGCTCCGCAGGCTCGCAATCCAGATTGAAATCGACGATTTCGGCACCGGCCATGCCTCGATCGTCGGACTGCTGAACCTGAAACCGACCACGCTCAAGATCGACAGGCAGTTGATCGAGAACGTGCCCGAAAGCCAGGAGCAACGGGTTCTCGTCAAGTCGATCATCCAGATCGCCCGCTCTCTGGGGATCAAGGTGACGGCCGAGGGCGTGGAGACGGAAGAACACGCACGAATCCTCGCGCGCCTCGGCTGCGATGTCCTGCAGGGCTACGGAATGGCGCGACCGGCAGGCTTTGCCGACGTGACGACGCTGCTCCGAAACAGAAAACCCGCCCTGGCCTGAGCCGGGCGGGTTCCTTCAGACTGCTTGTCGAAGAACGATCAGGCGTTCTGGATCTGGTCGATCGCCTGGCCGAGGAACTCGATCATCTTGGCGCGCAGCTCTTCGTCGGTGATCGACACGCCGCCGGCCGTCAGATCGGCCTTGACCTTCCGAATCACGTCTTCGTCACCGGCTTCTTCGAAATCTGCGGCAACCACTTCCTTGGCATAGGCGTCCGGATCAGCCTTGCCGAGCAGACCAGCGGCCCAGAGACCGACAAGCTTGTTGCGGCGGGCTTCTGCCTTGAAGCGCAGTTCCTGGTCGTGGGCAAACTTGTTTTCGAAGGCCTTTTCGCGATCATTCATGCCGCTCATATCGATCTCCCGTTATACGCCGTCATTGTGCGGTTTGGTTTCCCCATTAATCAAAAGGGAGTACAAAGTGCAATGCAAACTTCCGCGATTCCGGGTGAGTCTCTGAAGGCGCGACGTTTTGGCAGGAAGGGGTGATCTGCGCATTGTGAAAACCGAGGTTTTCCGTTATGGGACCGCTTCAATGACCGATCCACTGCATCCGCGCGTCAGGCGCCTTGATGCCAACAACAGAGAAAACAACCCATGAACCGTCGCCGCCGCGTTTACGAGGGCAAGGCAAAGATCCTCTATGAAGGTCCCGAGCCCGGCACGCTGATCCAGTTCTTCAAGGATGATGCAACGGCATTCAACAAGAAGAAGCATGAAGTCATCGACGGAAAAGGCGTTCTGAACAACCGCATCTCTGAATACGTCTTCACGCATCTGAACAAGATCGGCATACCCACACATTTCATCCGCCGCATGAACATGCGCGAGCAGCTGATCAAGGAAGTCGAGATCATCCCGCTTGAGATCGTCGTGCGCAATGTCGCCGCAGGCTCGCTTTCGACCCGCCTCGGCATCGAGGAAGGCATCGTCTTGCCGCGCTCGATCATCGAATTCTACTACAAGTCCGACGCGCTCGGCGACCCCATGGTGTCCGAAGAGCACATCACCGCCTTCGGCTGGGCCAACCCTGCCGAACTCGATGACATCATGGCACTTGCCATCCGCGTCAACGATTTCCTCTCCGGCCTCTTCCTCGGCATCGGCATCCAGCTCGTCGACTTCAAGATCGAATGCGGCCGCCTTTACGAGGGCGACATGATGCGCATCATCCTGGCCGACGAAATCTCGCCGGACAGCTGCCGCCTCTGGGACATCGAGACTCGCGAGAAGCTCGACAAGGACCGCTTCCGCCACGATATGGGCGGCCTGCTCGAGGCCTACCAGGAAGTTGCCCGCCGTCTGGGCATCATGAATGAAAACGAACCGGTGCGCGGCACTGGCCCGGTTCTCGTCAAGTAAGCTTTGGAGAAGAGATCAGTGATCAAGGCACGCGTCACCGTCACCCTGAAGAACGGCGTTCTAGACCCTCAGGGCAAGGCCATCGAAGGCGCGCTCAGCGCACTCGGCTTCGACGGCGTCGGCCAGGTCCGCCAGGGCAAGGTCTTCGATCTTGAGCTTGCCGGCGACGACAAGGCCAAGGCGGAAGGCGACCTGAAGGCAATGTGCGAGAAGCTTCTCGCCAACACGGTCATCGAGAACTATACTATCTCCATCGCCTGAGGGTTGTAGGAGATGCGCGATGGCTGAAGTCACCAGCGAGTTGATGTTCGAGCTTTTGAAGCGGATTCACGCTGATGTTGCGGACATTAAGCTGGGACAGCGGGAATTGCGCGCCGAGATGAACGCGATGCGGGGAGCACTCGTCTCCGTGCATCAGGACATTCACAACATCCATACCACGCTGGCGCGTCACGAGACACGCCTGGATCGGATTGAAAATCGCCTGGAACTGCGCGAGTTTCAGGAAGCCCAGATAAGGTTTGAGCCACAGCCATGAAATCAGCCGTCGTCCAGCTCCCAGGCCTCAACCGTGACCGCGACATGATCGCGGCCCTCACCAAGATCTCCGGCCATGCGCCCGTCACGATCTGGCAGACCGAGACCGAGATCCCGGATGTCGATCTGATCGTCATCCCCGGCGGCTTCTCCTATGGCGACTACCTTCGCTGCGGCGCAATCGCTGCCCGAATGCCTGTGATGCAGGCGATCAAGGAAAAGGCTGAGAAGGGCGTCAAGGTCATCGGCGTATGCAATGGCTTCCAGATCCTCGTCGAAGCCGGCATGCTGCCGGGCGCGTTGATGCGCAACACTTCGCTCAAATTCGTCTGCAAGGAAATCAAGCTAGAAGTCGTCAACGCCGATACCGACTTCACCCGCGCCTACGCCAAGGGCCAGATCATCCGCTGCCCGGTCGCCCACCACGACGGCAACTATTTCGCCGATACCGAGACGCTGAAGGCGATCGAGGGAAATGGCCAGGTGGTCTTCCGTTATGCCGACGGCACCAATCCAAACGGCTCGATGAACGACATTGCCGGCGTCATCAACGCCAAGGGCAACGTGCTCGGCATGATGCCGCATCCGGAAAACCTCATTGAAGCCGCCCATGGCGGCAATGACGGCCGCGGCATCTTCGCTTCGGCGCTGGACGTCATCGCGGCCTGACGTAAGCTTCGCTTAACCACAGACCTTTAATGGAAGGCGGCCATCAGCCGAAAGATCGCCCATGCGTCGCCTCGCCATCTCCGCCATACTCCTTGCCGCAGCCGGGCTCACCGCCTGCAAACCCGAGGCTCCTCGGCCTCCGGCCGGTGGACAGTCGGCTCTCGACATCATGGAGAAGGTGGCCGTCGCTGCGAACAGCTGCTGGTTCAAATCCGCAGACCCCGCGTTCAAGACCTACCAGTTGTCGCCGGAACTCAGTTCCTTTTCCGGGCGCCCACGGATCCTCTTCGTTCGCAAGGGTTCACGCGACGACCGTCCCGTTCTCGTGGTCCAGGCAGAGGGAAAACCTCCGCGTCTCGATGCTTTCGGCCCTCTTCTGAACGAGGATCTCGCGCCACGCATTCGCCAGGACGTTGTTCGCTGGGCAAATGGCCAAAAGAGCTGCTGAAGGCAAGTATCCACAGCTTGTAGCATCCGTGCCATGGCACTTCCGCAAGACCGTGCTAGCCTAACTTAACATTCGGTTAAGGATGCTTGCAGGGGGGATGCAATGGCATTGGGTATCGAGCGTGTATTGTTTTCTGTTTTTGGACTAATGGCTGCGCTCGCCTTACCGCAAGCGATCAACAGCGCGTATGCCGGTGACTGGACCATTGATGAAGCAAGGTTTGGGGCAGCCGGATCTATACAGTCAGACAGCTCCTTTGAGCAGGGCTTCTTCCCAAATGTCGTGATTTTCCTTGATCCACTCAATAGTGACGAGGCAGTCGACTTGCGCGACAAGATGATGCGGCCCCGGATACATGCCGGTGCCATGATCAGCACGACAGATGAGGCAAGCTTTGCCTTTACCGGCATCAACTGGACGTTCGACGTCACGGAACGCCTATATCTCGACTTTGGCTTTGGCGGGGCGATCCACAACGGCAAACTGCATGATAACGGGCACCGCGGACCTTCGCTCGGCTGCGCAGCCCTTTTCCGCGAATATGCAGCGGTGGGGGTGCGTGTCACGGAGAAAGTCCATCTCCTGGCAACCGTCGATCACGCGTCGAATGCGGGCCTCTGTCGCGACAATGACGGAAGCAGCCATGCAGGTCTTGCAGTGGCCTATAAATTCTAGCTGATCACCACCGGCACGCAGCACAACTCCGCGACAAGCACAGGCATTGCGGATGCCCACTCGATGCGCTCCATGGTAGCAAGCAGTTTCTGCCAAAAACCGCGTCGCATTTTTGCAGCGAACGGGTCAGAGCGGGGGAAAGAGCGGCCGATCGATCCATAACAGACGCGACCGGCGGATCTCGCGCATTGCCTCCTCAGGTGTGATGCCGATGTCCTTGAGCTGGTCAGGTGTCAGGTCTGCAATCTGATTGCGCGTGCGCCGCAGCATGAAAACCCTCGTGATCCACCGTATCAGCCGCTGCTGGGTCCCCATCGGCGGGGCGGGCACCTGCGCATAGGTCGCAGACCGATACTCCTCAAGAATTGTAACCATTGTCATCATTCCCAATATCGCTCATCCGTTTTGAGCCTTATGAAGCTATGAATTGACACGCCAACGGTGACAATCTAAAGAATTGTCATCATGACAAATTGGCTTCCTTCACTCGAAAACGGAACTGGACCGCTTTACATCCGCATCGCGGACGAGGCGGAAAGCGCCATCAAATCTGGCACTCTGCCCCACGGCACCAAGCTGCCGCCACAGCGCGACCTCGCTTATGACGTCGGGGTAACAATTGGGACAATTTCGCGCGCCTATGCCCTGTTGCGGGAACGCGGGCTGGTCACGGGCGAAGTGGGCCGTGGCACCTATGTGCAGGGAAACAGCGATGGGCGCGTGCCGGCCCGCGATCCCGTGACGATCAATTATGGTGGCACTCGGGCTATGGTCCCGCCGCCCGGAAAACTGCGCTTTGACACCACGGCCGCGATCGACGTCGGCCAGGCGGAGACCGTGGGGCGGATCATGGCCGAGATTGCATCGGCATATCCGGGCGAGATTTCAAGCTACACCCGAACCCTTTCCTCCGATTGGCTGGAAGCAGGCCGCCAATGGCTATCCTCGGGCAACTGGAAGCCCGAGGCCGATCAGGTCCTGCCGCAGCTTGGCGTGCATGCCGGCATCAACGCCGTCGTCGCAGCTGTGAGCGGCGCCGGCGACCGCATCGTCTGCGAGCACCTCACCTATTCGCAGGTGTCGCGCAGCGCCAACCTGATGGGCCGCCAGATTGCGCTTGTTGATTCGGATCAGAACGGCATCCTGCCCGAAGATTTCGAGCGGGTCTGCGCCCGCGAGCACCCCAAGGCCGCCTTCATCATGTCCTCAGGGCAGAATCCGACGCTTGTGACCCTCCCGCTCTCCCGCCGCAAGGAGATCGTCGACATCGCCCGCAAATACAATGTCTGGCTGATCGAGGACTATCTCTATGGGGGCATGATCGACGACCGCATTCCGCTGCTCGCCGAACTCGCGCCGGATCGGACCTTTCTTCTCAACGGCCTGTCGAAGTCGGTCGCAGCCGGTGTGCGTGGCGGCTGGGTCGCTTGCCCGCCGCATATGAGCCAGCGGGTCCGCGTCACCCAGAAGATGGTGAGCGGCGGCCTGCCCTTCCTGCTCGCCGAACTCTCGGCGCGGCTTGTGCTTTCCGGTGCTGCCGGCGAAATCCGCAGCAAGGTCCTGACCGAGATTGGGGAGCGAGAAGCCTTGGTTCGCCAGCTCTTTGCCGGCAAGGAATTCCGCTCCCACCCGCGCCTCCCCTTCTTCTGGCTGAAGCTTCCCGAACCCTGGCTGTCCGGCACCTTCAAGCAGGCGGTACTGGATGCCGACGTGCTGATCGACGACGAGGACGAGTTTAAGCCGGCCCGCTCGGCGCGCGTCTATCACCATGTCCGTGTCGGCTTCAGCGAGGGCCGCGAACGCGCGATTTCGACCGAGGGCCTGAAGACCATTCGACGAATTCTCGACCAGTCACCGCTTGGCACCAGCGCTATCGTCTGACTGTTACGCGGAGGCACCGCGTCACATCCGGGAAAGCCGCGGGAAAGGCTTGATCGGCCGCATTTTTCAAGTGCGCCGGGCGCAGGCTTGGGTTATAGCCTGCCTCGAAACCGATCTCCCCCAGATCTCCCATTGTCCTGAGAGCCAGATGACCGTTTCCAACTCCCGTCCCATCACCGCAGAATTGATCGCAAGCCACGGCCTGAAGCCGGACGAATACGATCGCATCCTGAACCTGATCGGACGCGAGCCGACCTTCACCGAGCTTGGGATCTTCTCGGCGATGTGGAACGAGCACTGCTCCTACAAGTCTTCCAAGAAGTGGCTGAAGACGCTGCCGACCAAGGGCCCGCGCGTCATTCAGGGCCCGGGCGAAAATGCCGGTGTTGTCGACATCGATGACGGTGACGTCGTGGTCTTCAAGATGGAGAGCCACAACCATCCGTCCTACATCGAGCCCTATCAGGGCGCGGCAACCGGCGTTGGCGGCATACTGCGCGACGTCTTCACCATGGGCGCCCGTCCGGTCGCCGCCATGAACGCGCTGCGCTTCGGAGCTCCCGATCATCCGAAAACCAAGCATCTTGTGGCTGGCGTTGTTGCCGGTGTCGGCGGCTACGGCAATTCCTTCGGCGTCCCCACGGTCGGTGGTGAAGTCGAGTTCGACGCCCGCTACAACGGCAATATCCTCGTCAACGCCTTTGCAGCGGGCCTTGCGAAGTCTGACGGCATTTTCCTGTCCCAGGCTAAGGGCGTTGGTCTGCCCGTCGTCTATCTCGGCGCCAAGACCGGCCGTGACGGCGTCGGTGGTGCGACCATGGCATCGGCCGAATTCGACGAGTCGATCGAAGAAAAGCGCCCGACCGTGCAGGTCGGCGACCCCTTCACCGAAAAATGCCTGCTCGAAGCCTGCCTCGAGCTGATGAAGACCGGCGCCGTCATCGCCATCCAGGACATGGGCGCTGCCGGCCTCACCTGCTCGGCCGTTGAAATGGGCGCCAAGGGCGACCTCGGCATCGAGCTGCATCTCGACAAGGTGCCGGTGCGCGAAGAGCGCATGACGGCTTACGAAATGATGCTGTCGGAAAGCCAGGAGCGCATGCTCATGGTGCTCGAGCCCTCCAAGGAAGAGGTCGCCAAGGCGATCTTCGTCAAGTGGGGCCTCGACTTCGCCATCGTCGGTTACACCACCGACGACCTGCGCTTCCGCGTTATCCATCAGGGCGAGGAAGTCGCAAACCTGCCGATCAAGGAACTCGGCGACGAGGCTCCGGAATACGACCGTCCCTGGATCGAGCCGAAGGTCCCTGCCCCGCTCGCCGAGAACGACATCCCGGCCGGCGACGTCGCAGACGCTCTCATGAAGCTCGTCGGCTCCGCCAACAACTCTTCGCGCCGCTGGGTCTACGAACAGTATGACACCCTGATCCAGGGCAATTCGCTGCAGCTTCCGGGCGGCGATGCCGGCGTCATCCGCGTCGAAGGCCACGCCTCCAAGGCGCTCGCCTTTTCCTCCGACGTCACCCCGCGCTACGTCGAAGCCGACCCGTTTGAAGGCGGCAAGCAGGCGGTTGCCGAATGCTGGCGCAACATCACCGCGACCGGCGCGCTTCCGCTGGCAGCGACCGACAACCTGAACTTCGGCAATCCTGAGCGCCCCGAAATCATGGGCCAGTTCGTCTTTGCCATCAAAGGCATCGGCGAGGCCTGCAAGGCGCTCGACTTCCCGATCGTCTCGGGCAATGTCTCGCTCTATAACGAGACCAATGGCCAGGGCATCCTGCCGACCCCGACGATCGCAGGCGTCGGCCTGATGAAGGATTGGAAGAAGATGGCCCGCATCCGCTTTGCCGCTCAGGGCGAAGCGATCCTGCTGGCCGGCGCTCCCTCCGGCTGGGGCACGCATCTCGGCCAGTCCGTCTACCTGCGCGACATCCATGGCCGCACCGACGGTCCGGCCCCGCATGTCGATCTCGCGCATGAAAAGAAGGTCGGCGATTTCGTCCGCGGCCTGATCCAGGACGGTCTTGCAACTGCCGTACACGACTGCTCGTCGGGTGGCCTCGGCCTTGCTGTGGCGGAAATGGCAATGGCGTCCGGCATCGGCGCCCACATCAACGCCCTGAACGATGCGAACCCGATCGCCGTTTTCTATGGCGAAGACCAGGGCCGCTACGTGCTGACCGTCAAGGAAGCCGATGTCGACCAAGTGCAGGTCCGTGCCGAAGCCGCAGGCGTCTTCTGCCCGTGGATCGGCCGCACCGGCGGCTCGAACGTCGTGCTGGGTAATGCAAAGCCTGTTGCGGTCGAGGACCTGAAGAAGGCCCACGAGGCCTGGTTCCCGGCCCTCATGGATGGCGAGATCGCCTGACCCATTCGACCACATGCCTGTGGAGCATGGGGCAGGCGCCACCTACCCCATTGAAAGACTTCGGGGAATGCACGATAGTTTTCGCACTGCTGATTTGCATGAGGGATCCATTACATGCCGATGAAACCAGGCGACATCGAAGACATGATCAAGGCCGGCATTCCGGGGGCAAAGGTCGTCATCCGCGACCTCGCTGGTGACGGAGATCACTACGCCGCCGAGGTCGTCGCCGAAGCCTTCCGCGGCAAGAGCCGGGTGCAGCAGCACCAGATGGTCTATGAGGCTCTGAAGGGCAATATGGGCGGTGTGCTGCATGCCCTCGCCCTGCAGACCAGCGTTCCCGACTGACCGTCTCGGACCTCGACAAGCCAATGCCTCAAGCCTGCCGCGACAAGCGGCGGGCTTTTTTCATGTCACGGAAGGGAGTGCTGGCGGCGTGGCAGACTGAAGCTGCTCGAAGGACTTGACCGGCAGAGGTCCCGCGGTCATCAGCGTGAAATCAAAGCCGCTTGGCTGATCCGGACCCAGCACGTATTGCCGATGCATTCTGAGGAAATCGCGGCGGTTTTTCCGGTAGCGCTCAGCCGAAAGGGCATGCTTGAACCGGACAAAGACCAGTTTCGGCTGCGGCGCGTCGGGATGTCCCGACAGCGCGACCGTGTGGCACTTGTAGAGGTGGATCGGGTCCGTCAGGCACTGGATTTCGAACCAGTCGACGGCCGCATGACGGGCGAGCGTGCCGATCCGCTGCCTCAACACTACTGCGGAGGATAACAGGCTGCACTGCAGAGCCGCGCCACCGAGGGTGACGAAAACAATCCGGCGTCTCTGCAGCCGATCGGGGGCCTTTTCCAGAATGCGGCCGATCACCGAGATCGCAAAATTCGCCCCCATGCTGTGCGAGGTCACGAGGATTTCGTCAGCGGGCCTTTGCAGGGCGGCGATCGCCTGATCCGCCGATTGCTCAACCAGCAAGGCCACTTCGGGGCGGTTCTCCGCCACGGCGACCGCAAGTCGCCAATCCGCCAGAAGGTGCATGACATGGTAGCGATCCGAGAAAGGCAGCACGCCGTAGCGAAAGACGAAATAGCCGGCCGGCACGGTCAGGAGGAACCACCAGACATCGAGTTCAAAGGTAGACGGAACAGCCGCAATGTTGATGCCGAGCGCCAGGCCGGCAGCCAGGAACAGAAAGGGAAACAGGAAGAACAGCCCGAAACGCCATGCGTGGCGCAGATAGGCAAAGGCGCCCCCCTGGCGGACAACCTGGAAACCGGCTGCAAATCCACGGGCAAGCTGCACCCTGACCGGCTCCGCTCGCATCGCGGTGATCAACCGGTTGTGGTCGAAGACGTGAAGGCGCGACTGCACAGTCCAGCCCTTGCCTTCCGCCTCGATATCGAAATGCGCGCCCCCGTCATCGACAGCCAGTTCACCGACAGCGAACTTCGCCTTCCAGACGGCAGACGCCTGCGCCGCCGAACGCTGATAGCGCTGGCGATGGGCTTCGGCATCAAGCGGCTCGAAGCCCGGAAAATGCAGGACAATACGGCTTTGGATCATGAATTCGGTCACTCGGTCGACGGCATCCCGCCGCAGGTGGCGCTTGCTAGACGAGAATTGCGCTGATTTAAAGAGCAGTTGGAACAAAACCATCAGCAATCAGGCACGGGAGAGGGCGTGAAATGGCAGATCTGGTCGGCGACATCGTGAACAACGTCGTGAAAGGCGTCTTGAACGAAATCCTGAAGAAGACCACCCGCAGCGGCACGACCCGCCGGCGCAAACGCCAGACCCGCTCGGCAACCACCGGACGCTTCGTGCGCAAGACCAGGAAGCGCGTCAAGGCCCCTGCCCGCAAGCAGGTCAGCCGCCGCCGCACCGCTGCAAAGCGCAGCCGTCAGCGCAACCGCTAAAACAGGGTTTTGTCGCAAACTCGCCACTGGCAAAAGCCAAGCCGTATTGCTATTTCTACGGCAGATCGAAGCTGCCGCCTTGAACGGCATGTGAAAGGAAGAATGACATGAGCGCCCACGAATTCATCGACAACGAAGTCAAGACGAACGATGTCGTCCTGTTCATGAAGGGCAGCCCGCAGTTTCCCCAGTGCGGTTTCTCTGGCCAGGTGGTGCAGATCCTCGACTACCTCGGCGTCGACTACAAGGGCGTGAACGTGCTCGCCGACATGGAAATCCGCGAAGGCATCAAGCAGTATTCCAACTGGCCGACCATTCCGCAGCTCTATATCAAGGGTGAATTTATCGGTGGTTGCGACATCGTCCGCGAGATGTTCCAGGCGGGCGAACTCCAGAAGCATTTCGAAGACCAGGGCATCGCTGTCCGCGGCGCTGCCTGATCCCCGGGCCGCGAGGCCGCCAAATACTCCAGGCGATGAAGGCGTTGTCCCAAGCAACGCCTTCATGCCGTTCTAAGGTCATAATTCATGTCAGATTCATTACAGCCCAGCCCAAAGACACTGGGGGCCATGGGGCGTGCCGAATTCATCGCAATGATGGCATTCCTGATGGCGCTCAACGCGCTTGCCATCGACATCATGTTGCCGGGCCTCCAGGAAATCGGTGCGGCCCTCAATGTCGAGAATGAGAACCACCGTCAGTATGTCGTCTCGGCTTACCTGATCGGCTTCGGGCTCGCACAGCTCTTCTACGGCCCGATCGCCGACCGCTTCGGCCGGCGCCTGCCGATGATTGTCGGACTGGCGATCTATGTCGTCTCATCGCTCGCCGTCGTTTTCGTACCCTCCTTCGAATCGCTGCTGCTGCTGCGCTTCATTCAGGGCATCGGATCCGCCGCGACCCGCGTCATCACGGTCTCGATCGTGCGCGATGTCTTCGGCGGGCGCCAGATGGCCGAAGTCATGTCACTGATCATGATGGTCTTCATGGTCATTCCGGTCGTCGCCCCCGGGACCGGCCAGGTGATCATGCTTTTCGGTGACTGGCACTGGATCTTTGTCTTCATGGCGGCCACTGCCCTGATTGTCGGTGTGTGGATGTATGTCCGCCTGCCGGAGACATTGGCACCGGAGGACGTTCGGCCCTTTACCGTCAAGGTGATCCTTGATGGCTTCCGGATCGTCCTGACCAAT
The DNA here is from genome assembly GCF_014237835.1 of Rhizobium sp. AQ_MP. Lineage (GTDB taxonomy): Bacteria > Pseudomonadota > Alphaproteobacteria > Rhizobiales > Rhizobiaceae > Allorhizobium. The sequence goes on along the minus strand of NZ_JACJVI010000005.1, from coordinate 150,485 downwards.
CGTGTGGCGCTCTGCTACACGATCGCCAGCACCTTCATCTTCGGGGCCCTGTTCGGCTTCATCAACTCGGCCCAGCAGGTCTATGTCGGCATCTATGGCCTCGGCGTCTGGTTTCCGGTCGCCTTTGCTGCGGTCGCCCTGTTCATGGCGCTGTCGTCCTTCGTCAATGCGAAGCTGGTAGGCCGCTTCGGCATGCGCAAGCTCTCCCATGGCTCCTTGCTCGGCTTCATCGCCATCAACCTCGTCTGGCTGGCCGTCCAGATCATCGGACCGCAGCCGATGCCCTTCTTCCTGTTCATCACCTTCTTCTCGCTGGCGATGTTCCAGTTCGGCTGGATCGGCTCGAACTTCAACTCGCTGGCCATGGAGCCGCTCGGCCATGTTGCGGGTACGGCTTCCTCCGTGCTGGGCTTCATGGGCACGATCGGCGGCTCGATCATCGGTGCCGTGATCGGCCAGGCATTCAACGGCACGGCACTGCCCATGGTCACGGGCTTCTTCGTCGTCTCGATCATCGGCCTCGTCTTCGTCCTGATCGGAGAAAAGGGGCGGCTCTTCCACGCGCAGAACAAGCCGGTCTGATCTGAGAAACCATTTGAGAAACAGAAGGCCCGGCTGATCCGGGCCTTTGGTTGTCAGTCGACGGTGAAGATCCGCTCTCGCAATTCCTGCCAGGCATCTGCGTCGGAGGCGACGATCAGCCCGCCCGTCGTATGATGCGGCAGATAGGCCGAGCCGTCGAAGCGCGCGACATGCCCCCCCGCCTCCTGCATCATCAAGGCCCCCGCCAGGTGGTCCCAGGGCATCAGTTTGTTGTACATGGCAAAATCCATATGTCCCTGACCGAGCAGGCGATACTCGTGGGCCGCACAGCGATAGCTGGTGAACAGCCGGACTTCGGCGAGGTTGGAGAGCACCCTGCGGCGGGTCTCGATGTCGAAGAAGCCGGTATTGGCAATCCCGATCATCTGCTCAAGCGACCCACTGGGACGCACCTGCATCTGCTCCTGGCTACCGTCCGGTCGATGAAGCCAGGCACCCGATCCCTTTTCGACCAGCGCCCAGTCATTGCCGACAGGGTCGTAGATGACACCTGCGACCGTCTCCCCTTTCGAGACGACAGCGAGGATCATGCCGAACAGCGTGAGACCCGAAGCAAAATTGAAGGTACCATCGATCGGATCGACAACAACGGCGAGATCGGCATCCTTCAGCTTGTCGAGAAGGGCCGGCTCGGCGGCAACCGATTCCTCACCGACGAAGAGAGCATCCGGCATCAGCGCCTCGATCCCCTTGCGGATGACCCGCTCGGCCGCCTCATCTGCTTCGGTAACCAGATCGATCGCCTCGGTCTTCATCCTGACGTCGCCATCACCGAGATTGCGGAAACGCGGCAGGATCTCTTCGACGGCTGCCTCCTGCAAGAGATTGGCGAGGGCGGCGATGTCGATGGGGGTGGTCATGGGCAGAGAGCTCCTGTTGGCTTGACCGGAACATGCACTGGCGTGCCACCGGCAGCCCCTTCTAGCGTGCGCCAGGGGACAAAGTACAGGCTGAATGGGCTGCGGACCCGTTGTCAGCAGCCTTGAATCATGCATGAATTCGAAACAACAGTTTCCTTCAGGACCACTTCCAGACATGATCTCCAGGCGCGCTTTACTGACCCATGCATCCGTCATTCTGGCAGCATCCGCCCTGCCCGCCGCGGCAGCCAAACCGAAAAAGCCCAAGCTGCCCGCCGGTCAGGTCTATCTCTTCCGCGGATTTGCCGACATCTTCTCGACCGGGCTGAACACGCTGGGGCAAGAGTTAAAGTCCGAAGGCATCAATGCAGAGGTGCTGTCGCTGCCGAATGCCCAGGCCTTTGCCCGTAAGATCGCCGATCGCTACCGCGCCTCCAAGGATGCCCGTCCCATCGTGCTGGTCGGCCACTCGCTCGGCGCCGACATGACCTTTTCGGTGGCAAGCGCACTGCAGCCGATGAAGATACCGGTCGCGCTGATCCTGAGCTTCGACCCGACCGGCAAGGGTCCGGTCCCCGGCAACGTCAAGAAGACGCTGAATTTCTACACCGGGGGAGAAAACCTCTGGTCACCGGTCCTGCCGGCCCCCGGCTTCAAGGGCGAGTTGGCGAACATCAACCTGCGCCAGGGCGAGACCGCCATCAAGGGCATCGGTCATTTCAACATCGACAAGAATCCGAAGCTGCACGAGCGGTCGATGAAGGAAATCAAGCTGGCACTGAAGCGGCGCTGAGCTGTCAGAAGACGCCCGGGACCAGACGCTTGGTGCGGGCGCAATAGGCGTCATACTCGGCGCCGAAGGTTTCCCGCATCATCGCCTCCTCACGGGACTGCCGCACCGCATAGAGTGCCATCACTGCGAGGAGACCGGCGAGGCCGGCGATCCAGTTGGGGATCAAAAGCGCCTGTGTCACGCCCCAGAGCAGAAACGAGGCATACATCGGATGGCGGACATGGGCATAGACGCCTCCGGTCACCAGCTGATGGCCCTCCCGAACTTCGAGCGTCACAGACCAGTTCTTGCCGAGATCCTTGTGGCTGCGGCGGAAGAGCCAGAGAAAGGCAATCCCGGTCAGCGTGCCGAGGACGAGGGTAATCGCCCCCTGCCCGCGATCGGCAAAACCACCAAAGACGTCGAGCCGCCACAGCACCGGCATGACGACCAGCCCGACAGTGCACAAGATCAGAAGCGAGATATCGAGTGGCGTGCGCTTGTCGACCGCGGTCTTCTGCCGCCGCGCCCGGCGCATGGCCGGGTAACGCATGGCACACCAGGTCACCAGCATCAGGGCCCAGAGGATGAAGGAAACGCGGATCATGATACTGCCTCTGCCGTCTTGCCTGCCTCTGCCGCAAGCGGCAGCTTGTCGCCACTTACGGCATCGATCGGCCGCGTGCCACAACAGATCATGAAGAAATCATAGAAATAGCGCCGGCTGTTGGCCGAGATAAACTGATAGTGAACACGGAAGAAGTTCTTCTTCACACGCTTATAGGCGTCGCGTTCCAGCATGTCGCGAATGCGGACCTGGAACTGGCGCGGGAACTGGTCAGCCCGCTGATGCGTGAGGCCAGCGCGCGCATACGGGTCGCATTTGTAAAAATTGATGATGTCGGTGAGTGCCTGGAACTCCGTCCACCGGATGCCCGAATACCCGGCAAGCGCCTGCAACCGCTGTCGTGCGCGGCGGGCAGCCGGATGCAGCGCGACCTTCAGAGAGGTCGAGCCGACTGTGACAAGCTTGAAATCGACCGGACGCCCCTCGCCACGCAGCCTCTCTGCGAGCTGGTGAGCGACATCGAGGATCAATGCGCCGCCGGTGGAGTGACCGATCAGAAGGATTTCGTCATACGCTCTGGCGGAGGACCGCTCGGCGATCAGCGCGGCCCAGGCATCGATCCGCTGATCCATGCCCGGACGCCGACAATGCAGGTGCTCGCGGCTGAAGGACCAGAGATCCATCAGATGGAAGACGAAGTAGCGGCTGCCAATGAACCGGCCGATGCCATAGGCAAGAGCCAGGCCCGCGACCGCCGGCAGAAGCGGCCCGCCGGGAAGTCCGGCAGCGCTCACCAGACGATAGGCGACAGTGCCCAGCCAGGCAAAGAAGGCCAGCATCACGAACGGGTAGAGGAAGTAGAGCGCAAAACGCCAGTTGGTCGCAAAGAAGCGGAACATCGTGCCACTCCCGACATAGTCGAAGAAGGCGACGAGATAGGCCCCAAGTCGGACCAGGAAGGGGCGCGCGCCATCATGCTTCACGATATCATCGAAGCTCAGGAAGGTGATCTCCGACTGGCAGATGCCATCCGGCCCGCGATAGTCGGCAACCGCCATGGTGGCCACTGATTGTCCGGGATCGACCGGGGATCCGAGTGTCGCCTCGACGGACCAGCACTTGCGGAAACGGTCCATCTCGCGGCCGATCCGGCGGAAGAAGCCAGCGGCATCGTTGCGCTCGTAACCTCCGACGAGAAACACCGCACGCCTCGATACCGAAGGCTGAGCAACCTCAGACATTCCTACTCCCACGCAATTCCGTCAGGCGGCCATAACACCTAGAAGCAGCCCCCTGACCCGGGCGAATGTGCAAGAAGCATCCCGCACAGTCCAGCCTTGGAACTCGATCAGGCCCGAATACGGCAATTTTCCTGTGTCTTTAAAAGCAATCCTGCGACAACGGCATGAAAGCTGCCGTTATTCCGGCTTGGAGGCCGCCAACCCGGCAAAATCGAAGAGCTTGGGATCGAGCAGATGCGAGGGATCGACATGGGCAAGCGCCCGCAGCATCGCATCCTTGCGGCCCGGCATCTTCGCTTCGATCCCCGCGAGCATCTCCTTCATGGCATTGCGCTGCAGACCGTCCTGCGAACCGCAGAGGTCGCAGGGGATGATCGGGAACTCCATCGCCTGGGCAAAGCGCGCCATGTCTTCTTCCGCAACATAAGCCAGCGGACGGAGCACGAAGAGATCCTTCTCGTCGTTCAGAAGCTTTGCCGGCATGGCGGAGAGACGACCGCCATGGAAGAAGTTCATGAAGAAGGTTTCGAGGATATCCTCGCGGTGATGGCCGAGCACCAGCGCGTCGCAGCCCTCTTCGCGGGCGATCCGGTAGAGATTGCCGCGTCGGAGCCTCGAACAGAGCGAGCAATAGGTGCCACCGCTTGGCACCTTCTCCTTCACGATGGAATAGGTGTCGCGATACTCGATGCGGTGTTTCACACCGATCGAGGCCAGATAGTCGGGCAGGATATGCTTCGGGAAATTCGGCTGCCCCTGATCGAGATTGCAGGCGACCAGCTCCACCGGCAAGAGCCCACGCCATTGCAGGTCGAGGAGGATGGCCAGCAGGCCGTAGCTGTCCTTGCCGCCGGAAAGTCCCACCAGCCAGCGCTGCTGGCCTTTCAGCATGTCGAAATCGGCAATCGCCTGGCGCACCTGGCGGATCAGGCGCTTGCGAAGCTTGTTGAACGACACCGAACGCGTCGCCTTGGCAAACACCGGATGTACGGGCGACAGGTCGAGCGCATCCTCGCCTTCCAGCGCGGCGGCATCCTGGCTGTCGATCGTGTTGACGAGGTTCATCTTCGGCTCCGGCCTCAGCGGCAATTCGGCAATGCAATGCCTGCTCGGGACCTGAAGATCAAGTCCCGAACACCGACCAGCCCGTGCGGGCCGCCAGCATTTCCAGCGCGGCCGAGCCGAGCGCCGAATTTCCGACCTTGTTGAGACCCGGCGACCAGACGGCAATCGAGGCCTTGCCCGGGGCGACCGCAAGGATGCCGCCACCGACGCCGGACTTGCCCGGCAAGCCGACATGATAGGCGAAATCACCCGAGCCGTCATAATGGCCGCACATCAGCATCAGGGCATTGATGCGGCGCGCGCGCTTTGGCGAAACGACCGAAAAGCCGGTCAGCGGATTGGTGCCGCGATTGGCAAGAAACAGGCCGGCATGGGAGAGCTGCACGCAGGAAAGCGCCAGCGCGCATTGGTGGAAATAGACGCCGAGCGTGTGCTCGACCGGATGGTCGAGATTGCCGAAGCCGCGCATGAAATTGGCGAGCGCGAAGTTGCGATAGCCCGTGCGCTGCTCCGACTGCGCCACCTTCTCGTCGATCGACAGCGTCTCGTCATCGGCGAGATAGCGCATGAAACGCAGATATTCGCCGATCGCCTCGCGCGGCGCGTGGCCTGCCAGAACCATGTCGGTGACGACGATCGCACCGGCATTGATGAAGGGATTGCGCGGGATGCCGTGCTCGTGCTCGAGCTGGACGATGGAATTGAAGGAAGACCCGGACGGCTCGCGACCCACCCGCTTCCAGATCGATTCGCCGGCCTTGCCGAGCGCCAGCGTCAGCATGAAGACCTTGGAAATGCTCTGGATCGAAAAGGCCGTGTCCGCATGGCCGGCCTTGTAGGTCTTGCCGTCGACGGTGGTGATCGCAATGCCAAACTGCTTCGGATCGACGCGGGCGAGCTCCGGGATGTAGTCGGCGACCTTGCCCTCGCCGAGGCGCGGCTCAAGTGCCGTGACGATCTCGTCGGCGATCAGCTGCAGATCCATCTCGTTCCCCTTACCCGATCCGATGCGGCGCCATCATCATCGCTCGACGCTGCACTGCAAACAGAAAAAGCCGCCCCGAGGGGCGGCTTTCCACAAATCCGTCTCGCAAGCAATTACCGCGAGTAGAATTCGACGACCAGGTTCGGTTCCATGATGACCGGATACGGAACATCCGACAGGCCCGGAACGCGAGCGAAGGTGGCAACCATCTTGTTGTGGTCGACTTCGATGTAATCGGGAACGTCACGCTCGGCGAGCTGTACCGATTCCAGAACGGTCACGAGCTGCTTGGACTTCTGACGAACTTCGATGACGTCGCCGGCCTTGCAACGGTAGGAACCGATGTTGACGCGAACGCCGTTGACCGAAACGTGGCCGTGGTTGACGAACTGACGGGCAGCAAAGACGGTCGGTACGAACTTGGCGCGGTAGACGATGGCGTCCAGACGCGACTCAAGCAGGCCGATCAGGTTTTCGCCGGTGTCGCCCTTGCGGCGGTTGGCTTCTTCGAAGATCGCGCGGAACTGCTTCTCGCGGATGTCGCCGTAGTAGCCCTTCAGCTTTTGCTTGGCGCGCAGCTGCACGCCGAAGTCGGAAAGCTTGCCCTTGCGGCGCTGGCCGTGCTGGCCCGGGCCGTATTCGCGGCGGTTGACCGGGGACTTCGGACGGCCCCAGATGTTTTCGCCCATACGACGATCGATTTTGTACTTGGAAGATGCGCGCTTGCTCATCCGTATTTCCTTTCAACAGGTTACAGCGGTTTGTTGCCAAGCCGCCTTAAGGAAACACGCCCTCCTCTGAGCCTCCGTTTCCGAGGCTCCGACAGGATTCTCACGTCAGCGAACGGAGAAAACCACGGGACATGTCAAAACAAACACCGGGCGTTTCGGCCCGGCGTTGGGGGCGTCATTAGTGGCGTGGGAGAAAAATGTCAACAACGACACGCGTAAACGGTGACTTCGAGCGCAAAAATACCGACGATCTCGCACTTTATCCAGCAGAAAGAACCACCTGAGCCGGCGTGACGGCTGACAGAAGCCGCCAACTCCGCTATCCCGGGTCATCCTCAATGACAGAAGCCGTTCCCCGTTCATGATGAATCGCGTTCTCCGCCTGCCCGTCTTTGCCCTCCTAAGCCTTGTCACAGCCATCAGCCCGGCGGCGGCTGAAGTCCAGAAGCCAGGCCATGCCCATATCCTGGTCGATACGGCAACGGGCAAGATCCTCGAGGCCGAGAACCCCGACATGGTGCTCTACCCGGCATCGCTGACGAAGATGATGACGCTCTATCTCACCTTCGAAGCGCTGCATTCGGGCCGTTTCAGCTGGGAACGGCGGCTCACCATCTCCAAGAATGCCAATGACAAGGAGCCCTACAAGTTCGCGATCGGCGCCGGCAATACGATCAGCGTCCAAGAGGCGGTCATGGGCATGGTCGTGCTGTCGACCAATGACGCGGCAACCGCCGTTGCCGAGGAACTGGCCGGATCCGAGGAAGCCTTCGGCCAGATGATGACATCAAAGGCCCGCGCGCTCGGCATGACGAGCACCGTCTTCACCAACCCGTCGGGCCTTCCCGATCCGCGCCAGGTGACGACGGCCACCGACATGGCGCGCCTGGGCCTCGCGCTGCTGCGCGACTTCCCCGAGGAATACAAGCTGTTTGCCTCGCGCGGCATGACCTTTCGCGGGATGAGGTTCCGCGGCCACAATGCCTTCCTGGTGCAGTATCCGGGCGCGGAAGGCATCAAGACCGGCTACACCAAGGCGTCGGGCTACAACATCGTGACGTCAGCCAGCAACGGCAACCGCCGCCTGATCGGCGTCGTGCTGGGCGCAGACAGCGGCAATGCCCGCACGCAGGAAATGATCACCCTCTTCGACCGTCATTTGGGCACAAAAGTCAGCCAGTGATATCAGGAAGACCAGGAAAGGTTTTGCCATGACCGACACCGTTCTCGACCGCTTCCTGCGCTACGTCGTCATCGACACGCAATCCGATCCGGCCTCCGATACGCAGCCTTCGACGGAAAAGCAGAAGGATCTCGGCCGCATTCTCGTTGCCGAGCTTCAGGCGCTGGGACTTGAAGACGCCCATCTCGACGAACATGGCAATGTCTATGCGACGATCCCGTCCAACACGGACAAGGACGTTCCCGTCATCTGCTTCTGCAGCCACATGGATACGGCACCGGATTTCACGGGCACGAACGTCAAGCCGCGGCTGGTGCGCAACTATCAGGGCGGCGACATCACGCTGACCGGTGACACGAGCCAGGTGATCCGCGTTGCCTCCCATCCGCAGCTCAACAACCAGATCGGCAACGATATCGTCACCACCGACGGCACGACGCTGCTTGGCGCCGACGACAAGGCAGGCGTCGCCGAGATCATGACGGCTGCGGCAGGCCTGATGGCGAACCCTCAGATCAAGCACGGCACGATCAAGATCCTCTTCACGACCGACGAAGAAATCGGCCGTGGCGCCGACAAGGTGGATCTCGCAAAGCTCGGCGCCCGCTTCGCCTACACGCTCGACGGCTCGACCATCGGCGAGATCGAAAACGAGACCTTCTCCGCCGATGGCGTCACGATCGAGATCACCGGTGTGGCCATGCATCCGGGTTATTCCAAGGGCAAGATGGAAAATGCCATCAAGGCCGCAAGCGACATCGTCGCCCGCCTGCCCCGCGACATCGCGCCGGAAACCACCGACGGGCGCCAGGGCTTCATCCACCCGGTCGACATGACAGGCAGCATGGAGGCAGCCAGGCTGCAGCTCATTGTCAGGGATTTCACCGAAGCCGGTCTGAAGGAGAAGGAAGACCTGCTGGAAGAGATCACCCGCGAGGTCATGGCCACCTATCCGGGCTCCAGCCATAGCTTCACGGTCAAGCACCAGTATCGCAATATGCGGCAAGTCCTAGATCGTCATCCGGAGATCATGGACAATCTTGAGGAAGCGGTCCGCCGCGTCGGCCTCGAACCCGTCCGCCACAGTATTCGCGGCGGCACCGACGGCTCGCGCCTTTCCTTCATGGGCCTGCCCTGCCCCAACATCTATACCGGCGGCCATGCCTATCACTCGCCGCTCGAATGGGTGAGCGTCCAGGACATGGAAAAATCCGTCGAGACGATCGTCGCGCTGGTAAAGGTCTGGGAAGAGCGGGCGGCGTAAGCCGCCTCTCAAAAAGACAGGACGAACCCTACTCGGCAGCCGAGGGCGTCTGCTCGTCGGCATCCACCTGGTTGGGATCGCCGGGCTGCGTTTCGGCTTCCAGATCCGGGAAGGCGACGATGCGCTTGCCGGAGAAATCGGTGTGCACGACGACCAGCCCCTGCTCCTCGAAGTAACCGAGGAGACGGCGGGCGCGGCGGGCCGAATGCGTGCCGTAGGCCCGCGCGATCCGCTGGTCTGATGGGCATTCCTCGTTGCGGAGGGCGGCCTTGGCGAGCAGCAGGAACACGCCCTGCAGATCGTCGGAAACGCGGACGGAGAGCGACAGCGCCGTCTGCCAGCCTTCGCTCGCAGCCGTCTCCTCATCGACCCCTGCCCTGGCGATCGCCACCCGGCGGCGGAACTCCCCCATCGGCATTGGCGGACCGGCGACGCGGCGCATACGGGCGCGCACCAAGAACTCCTGATAGAGCACGCTGTCGGTTCGATAGGCCGCCTGCGGATCACCGAGGATTTCCGAGAGCACGGCACTCAGCCTGTCCTCGCGCTCTTCCGCCGACATCTCGGCACCGCGCATCGACGCCTCGTTCGGCGCCGGCGTGATGGAGGCGGGCGTCGAGCGGGAGAGCTCGGCGAGAATGTCGGTCGTCGGCCGCGGTGCCGGCGGCGCTCGGCGCACGATCGGCCGGGTGAATTCTTCCGGATCCGGCGTGAAGATCAGGTCTTCGACATCCTGGGGCGCATCGGGCAGCGGCATCAGTTTCGGCGAGGACGAGCGCGCCGAGGTCTCGACGGCGCCGATGACGATCGGCAGCGGCCGGCGCGACATGGCAGGGCCGAGTGCGACGAAATTGCCGCGCTGCAGGTCGCGGAACATCTCCGCCTGCCGGCGATCCATGCCGAGCAGGTCGGCAGCACGCGCCATGTCGATATCGAGAAAGGTTCGGCCCATCAGGAAGTTGGAGGCTTCCGCCGCAACGTTCTTGGCGAGCTTCGCCAGACGCTGCGTGGCGATCACGCCGGCCAGACCGCGCTTACGACCACGGCACATCAGGTTGGTCATGGCACCCAGCGACATCTTGCGGGCGTCTTCGGAAACATCACCGCCGACGGCGGGCGCGAACATCTGCGCTTCGTCGACCACGACCAGCACCGGATACCAGAATTCACGATCGGCATCGAAGAGACCATTGAGGAAGGCGCCGGCGGCACGCATCTGCTGCTCGACATCGAGGCCCTCCAGCGTCAGCACGCAGGACACGCGGTGGCGGCGGATGCGATCGGCAATGCCGGCCAGTTCCGCTTCCGTGCGTTCCCCGTCGACGACGACATGGCCATACTTGTCCGAGAGCGTGACGAAATCGCCTTCGGGGTCGATGATGACCTGCTGGACCCACTGGGCGGACTGCTCCAGCAGGCGACGGAGCAAATGCGACTTGCCCGAACCCGAATTGCCCTGAACCAGGAGGCGGGTCGCAAGAAGCTCCTCGATATCGAGCTTGGCAGGCTGACCGCCCTGCACCGTTCCCATATCGATTCCGACCTTCAATGACGGCATCCTCAAATCATGTGTTGATCTGTAGTCACTAACAGAGTTGGTGGCACCCGTGTCACCCGCATCGACGAAACCCACAGGGAAGTGCGGCTTTCAGGCCACCTTGCGGCACCCGAGCAGACCGGCGAGCAGAATGCTGAGGACAAGCGGCGGGAGAAGTGTGGCAAGCCCGCTGCGAAGGCCGAGCACCTCCGCGACGAAACCGATCATCGGCGGGCCGATCAGGAAACCGAGAAGCGCGATGAAGCTTAGGATCGCGACATTTTCAGCCGCCGGCCTGTCTCCGAGATCGGCAGACGCCGTGACCGCAAGCGGGAAACCGACGGAAACACCGAGACCGACGGAAGCAAGCCCCAGATAGACGAGCGCCGGCACCGGTGCGGTGACCACAAGCAGCATGCCGCCAAGCGCGAAGAGGAGGCAAAGCCTGGCAAGCAGCACCGCGCCGAAGCGCTCCTTGGCCGCATCGCCTAGAAAGCGTCCGACGGAGACCATCATCGCGAAGACGACATAGCCCATCCCGGTCGCCATGCCCGTGGTTTGAAACACATCCTTGAGATAGACGGCGGACCAATCGGCCACCGCCCCTTCGGTCATGGTGATGCCGAAGACGAAGAGACTGATGCCGAGGATCCCGGGGCTCGGCAGTCGCCAGGATGAACGCGGCTGCGTTTCGGCAACCGGTGCCGCGTGGACCGGAAGCACCCGGCAGACGATCACCGAGACCGGCATCAGAACCAGCGACAGGAGGCCGATGGCCACGAGGGGGGATGTGTGCAGCGCCAGGAAGCCCGCACCAACAAGGCTGCCCGTCATGATGCCGAGGCTCCAGAAGCCATGGCAGCGGTTCATGATCGACACCGTGCCGCGCTTCTCGATCACATCGGCCTCGACATTGAGCCCGAGCTCAATCGTCGACAGACCGATCCCAAGGAGTACGAGCAGCAGAAACAGCGAGACGATGTCGGGTGCCGCGACCGGAAGCGGCACCAGCGCCAGAAAGACCGGAAAGCCGAAGATGAGGGTGTTGCGACTGCCGATCCGCCCGACGAGCTGACCGGCAAACGGCAGCATCAGAAGGATGCCCGTCGGCAGGCCAAGAAGCGCAATCGCGAGCTCCGCCGGCCCCAGCGACAGCCTCTCCTGCACGCCCGGAATCTGTGGCAGCCAGCTGCCGAAGGCGATCGGTTGCAGGAAAAAGGCCGTCATGATGGTGGATTTGGGAGACATCAAGGATCCGGGACAATGCGTGGAAGGGAATCACGTGGCCTCCCAACTGTCGTGGAGCGGCGCGGCTTTGGAAAGAAGACCACTGCAGAGACTGGTCTTCTTGCGCGCAAAAAAGGAAGAACGGCTCAGTCGCCCGAACCGCTCTTGCTCGCCTCAGACCCGGAAATCCCAAAGGGTGAGGTTTCTTGGTCTGCTCCACACCTCCTCCTCCGGCAGGCCGATATCGCGCCTCAACTGCGGAGACAGATGCGTGGTCAGATTACGGACCTGTCGCCGTCTCCAGCTGGCACCGACCAATGCGGCCAGAAGCTGCCAGGAGCCGAAGCGCTCGATGAGATCGTCCATACGCTCGTTGAGCGGAATTTCAACTAAAGATTGATTATTGTGCATGACTGGTCCGTCCCGGAACGCATAAGCGTCCAGGTCCTTTCGGTGATGAAAAGCGACGTGGACCAGCCAGACAGACGCGTTCAAACGCGCAGGCGGCAAGTCACGTCAGGATGGTTGAAAAACGCCGGAAAGGCAGGGAAAAATGACTGTTCAGACAGTCATCGGGTGCATGGAAGAAGCGTGGGATAGCCCACGTGATGCCATGACACCAATCCGCCAGAGAGGCGCATGCGCTGAGAAAAATGAGTCATCGGTCGCCTCCTGTTGTTCGTGTTGCGGATGTCCGGACCATGGCACGCGAAAAAGCTCGCCGCAAGAGCGCAATTCGAGATTGCAAAACTTGCGGCGAGCCGTTGCAGATCTGCAACAAAATGTCGCAGGACGTCGAAGGGGTTTTCAGGTTTCTGAAGAGGCGACGCGCGAAACGAGCAGCTTGTCGATGCGGCGGCCATCGAGGTCGACCACCTCGAAACGCCATTCGCCCTTGACGAAGCTCTCCCCGAGTTCTGGGATGCGTTTCAATTCATCGAGGACGAAGCCGGCTACCGTTGTGTAGTCGGGATCGGGGTCGATCGGCACGCGGATAATGTCGACGAACTCATCGACCGGCGTCCAGCCGGCGACCAGGTAGGACCCGTCCTGCCGCTGGACCATTGCCTGCTCTTCGGTCTCGTCCTGACTGAAGGCACCCGTGATCGCTTCCAGGATATCGCCCGACGTGACGATGCCTTCGAAGTGGCCGTATTCGTCATAGACCAGCACCATGTGCAGGGAGGTCTTGCGCAGGGACTCGATGATATCGGTCGCCTTGGCAAGATCCGAGACGACGGGCACGTCGCTCACCATTTCGGCAAGATTGATCGGTCCACCTGTCGCCATGCGCTCGTAGAGCTTCTTGGTCAGGACGACCCCGACCACTTCATCAGAATCGCCACTGCGCACAGGAATGCGCGAATGCGGAATGTCCCGCAGCTTCTCCCGGATATCGTCGATCGTATCGTCGAGCTCAAGCATCTCCACGTCGCGACGCGGGGTCATCAGGCCACGCGCCTGGCGGTCGGCAAGACGCATCACACCCGACAGCATGGCAGATTCGCTGGTCTCGATCACACCGGCACTGTGCGCCTCGGCAAGAACCGTGCGGATTTCCTCGTCGGTCACCTTGCCGCCGCCGTCTCCGCTCTGGCCGAGAAGCGACAGCACCAGCTTGCCGGACCCGTTGAGCAGCCAGACGAGCGGTGCGGCGACCTTCGAAAGCACGGCCATCGGGATCGCGACACGGGCTGCAACACCCTCGGCATTGCGCAGCGCGACCTGCTTGGGGACCAATTCACCCACGATCAGCGACAGATAGGTGATCAGCACCACGACGGTACCGACGCCGAGTGCATCGGCGGCCGCTTCCGAAAATCCCTGCACTTCAAGCCAGGAAGAAAGCCGGGCACCGAGCGTGGCGCCCGAGAAGGCGCCGGAGAGAACGCCGACAAGCGTGATGCCGATCTGCACCGTGGACAGGAAGCGGCCAGGATCACTCGCAAGCTTCAGGGCTGTTTCAGCACCGCGGCTTCCCTGGTCTGCAAGAACCTTCAGACGCGCGGGGCGAGCAGAGACGACCGCAAGCTCCGACATGGCAAGAACGCCGTTGAGGACGGTCAGGAAAAATACAATCGCAATTTCGGTAAACAAGAAAGGGGGCAATGCTCCTCTACACCGGCTGAGCGTCCGGCAACCCGCCATAGGTAGCACGGCACGGGCTCGTCAAAAAGACCGCTCAGGCCAAATAGGGCGTGGAGGTCACCTTGACCGACAGTCCCATGCCCTGCATCAGCCGCCGCGTGGAGAAATCCGGGCTGCCGGAGGTGAAGACGGCAAAGTCCAAATCATCGGGATGTTCGGCCCCATCGACCAGCGGAACGAGACGCCGCGCCTGCCGGGCAATCGCTTCTGCCGGGTCGAGCCAGTCGACCGGCCAGGGCGCCAGCCTGCGGAAGACATTGGCGAGGAAGGGATAATGCGTGCAGGCGAGCACGACGATATCGGTCCGCGCGCCGTCCTTCTCGACGAAGCAGGGCGCGATTTCCGCAATCACGGCAGCATCATCGAGAACCTCGCCCCGGATATAGGCTTCCGCCATGCGCGCCAGATTTTCCGAACCGACGAGCCGCACATGGCACTGCGAGGCGAAGGACTGGATGAGATCGCGCGTATAGGCGCGTTTGACCGTGCCAGGCGTCGCAAGCACCGAAACCAGTCCGGAACGGGTGCGCTCCGCAGCCGGCTTGATCGCAGGCACCGTGCCTATGAAGCGCCTGTCGGGAAAATGCTGCCTGAGATCAGCACCGGCGAGCGTAAAGGCCGTATTGCAGGCAACGACCACCGCTTCCGGATCGTGGCGGGCAAGGAGTTCGCCGAAAAGCGCGATGATCCGCGCCTTCAGCGGCGCCTCTTCCCATCCACCATAGGGAAAGCCGGCGTCATCGGCGACATAGATAAAGCCGCGCTCCGGCATCAGGAGGCGCGCTTCCCGCAGCACGGTGAGACCGCCGATGCCGGAATCGAAGACGAGAATCGGCTTGAGCTCAGGCGTTCCGTTCGTCGTCATCTGTCGAATGCACCTCATTGAGCATCTTCGCGGCCGGCGCCTTCTGTCCGGGGCGAGCGAAACGGTCGAGCGAACTGATGATGCCGCGCACCACATGGATTTCCGGCGCGGTGAAAGCGCGTCTGCTGAACACGGCCCTGAGGTTTTCGATCATCCTGGGCTTTTTGTGGGCCGGATGGAAATAGTTGCGCGCTTCAAGCGCTTCTTCCAGATGGTCGAAGAGCCCGATGAGTTCGTCCTTGGTGGCTGGCGGCTGTTCAGGCGCATCGAAGGGCACGGCGCGCACGTCGTCCATGCCCGACTTCATCCATTCATACGACATCAGGAGCACGGCCTGGGCGATGTTGAGCGAGGCAAACGCCGGATTGACCGGGAATGTCACGATCTCGTCGGCCAGCGCGACATCCTCATTCGAAAGACCCGACTTTTCCCGACCGAAGAGAATGCCGGTCTTTTCGCCCGAACGGAACTTCGTGCGCAGCGTCTCTGCAGCGGTGACAGGCGAGCGCACCGGCTTGAACCCGTCGCGCTGGCGCGCCGTCGTCGCATACACGAAATTGAGATCCGCGATCGCCTCTTCGAGCGTGTCGAAGACAACGGTTCCATCGATGACGTGATCGGCCTTGGCGGCCGCCGCCCGCGCCTTGTCGGACGGCCAGCCGTCACGCGGGTTGACCAGCCTGAGTTCGGCAAGGCCGAAGTTCGCCATGGCGCGCGCAACCATGCCGATGTTTTCGCCCAGCTGTGGCTCCATCAGAATGATTGCCGGCCCCTCGGCCAGCAGAATGCGCTCGCTGTTCGTCCCTGCCATGACGCGTCCCTTGTGGATATTTCGCGCCCCCATTGGCACAAAATGGCCTTGAGGCAAAGGGCATGCGTCATTCTTTGGGCCAGGATCCCGTCAGCCGGAACTGCAGATAGCCATTCACCATGGCCGCGAACTGCGCCTTGACCGAACTGTCGACTGCGCCGTCGCGATAATCGTCGTTCCAGATGTTGTCGATCACGAAGCGCCCGTTCTCTTCGACGACGTGGAAGACAGTCTGAGGCCTTGAGAGGTCCGGTTTGTGCCCGAAGCAGGACGTCGCGTCGAAATAGACATCGACGGCGGTCACGGTATCCTGAAGAGGACGGGCCTCGAAACGGACATCCTTGAGCGAGCAACTGTCCTGCCCGCCGATTACGACGTCGTAGCCCAGCATGTAGCCGCTGCCGTCCTGCAGCTCGTCGGTGCGCTGCGCCAGGCGATAGACATCGGCGAAGCTCGCACTGTAGATCGACGCGAGAAGGCTCTCGTCGAAGTAACCGCTCACGCTCATTCCGGCCGTGATACCATCAGTCCAGCCGGCGACCCGCATCACCGTCTTGACCGGCTCGAGCGCATCGGCTGCCGCAGCGGAAGCGCTGGACAGGGCAGTCAGGAGGGCAGCAAGACGGACGATGCGGACCAGCATGATGGCGTTCAAAGGCCACCCTGCGTCTTCAGGTCCTGCTTGATGGAGGCACCACTCTGGCCGTCCTGCACCGGAAAGATGTCGTCGATCACGGCGCGACCGCCTTCCTCAACGACATGGAAGATCAGCACCGTATCTTCAGCCTCGCCCTCGAAGCAGGAGCGATTGTCGAAGAGCGCCGTCACCTGTCCGTCGCCATCATCCTCGATGCGAATGTTCTCGAACGGGCATCCGTCCTGACCCTGCGCGATCGGGTCGTAATCGAAGGGGAAGCCGGTCGTCTCACCTTCCGGCGGATCATAGGGTGGGTTCTTCGAGGCCGCCTCGAAAGCAGCCCTGAAATCCTGGCTGAAAAGGCGCGCCAGACGGTCCTTCGAGAAGACGTCTTCCTCCTGCCCACCCGATCCCGCCGCCCAATTGCGCGCCGTCGCCTCAACCACCTCGCGCACCGGCGCCGTCTGGTCGGCGGCACTTGCCGTTGCGGCAGAAAGCGTCAGAAACGCGACGATCCAATTTCTCTTCATGATGTCCCCCAGGATCTGATTTGACACGTTTCTAGCCGAAAGCGGGGACCTCAGGCTGACCAAGTTTGGGATGAAACGCACGCCAAAAGTCTGAACCAGAAAATGCCGCGACGCCCCCTCTCCTGTTTGCCTTGGCCTGAGAGAATGTTATAGGCAGGCCATCGGCAGAGCGCCCTCCCCGCGCCTGCACGTCAGGCAAGAACTCGTGAGGATATTCATGACCAAGATCAAGGTAGCCAACCCGGTCGTCGATCTCGACGGCGACGAGATGACCCGCATCATCTGGCAGTTCATCAAGGACAAGCTGATCCTGCCCTACCTCGATCTGCAGATCGAATATTACGACCTCTCGGTCGAAAACCGCGACGCCACCAACGACCAGGTGACCATCGACGCCGCCCACGCCATCAAGAAGCACGGCGTCGGCATCAAGTGCGCGACGATCACCCCGGATGAAGCCCGCGTGAAGGAATTCAACCTCAAGGAAATGTGGAAGAGCCCGAACGGCACGATCCGCAACATCTTGGGCGGCGTCATCTTCCGCGAGCCGATCATCTGCAAGAACGTGCCCCGTCTCGTTCCCGGCTGGACCAAGCCGATCGTGGTCGGCCGTCACGCCTTCGGCGACCAGTACAAGGCAACCGACTTCAAGTTCCCCGGCAAGGGCAAGCTGACCATCAAGTTCGTCGGCGAAGACGGCGAAGTGATCGAAAAGGAAGTCTACAACGCGCCGGGCGCCGGCGTGGCTCTCGCCATGTACAACCTCGACGAATCGATCCGCGAATTCGCCCGCGCCTCGATGATGTACGGCCTGATGCGCAAGTGGCCGGTCTACCTGTCGACGAAGAACACCATCCTCAAGGCCTATGACGGCCGCTTCAAGGACATCTTCGAAGAAGTCTACCAGAACGAGTTCAAGGCGAAGTTCGACGAAATCGGCATCGTCTACGAACACCGCCTGATCGACGACATGGTCGCTTCCGCTCTGAAGTGGTCCGGCGGTTACGTCTGGGCGTGCAAGAACTACGATGGCGACGTCCAGTCCGACACGGTTGCCCAGGGCTTCGGCTCGCTCGGCCTGATGACCTCGGTTCTCTTGTCGCCCGATGGCCGCACGGTTGAAGCCGAAGCCGCCCACGGCACGGTGACTCGTCACTACCGCCAGCACCAGAAGGGTCAGGAAACCTCGACCAACTCGATCGCCTCGATCTTCGCTTGGACCCGTGGCCTCGCCCACCGCGCCAAGCTCGACGACAACGCCGAACTCGCAAAGTTCGCAACGACGCTCGAAAAGGTCTGCATCGACACCGTCGAAGCCGGTTACATGACCAAGGACCTGGCACTCCTGATCGGTCCGGATCAGCCTTGGCTCTCGACGACCGCCTTCCTCGACAAGGTGGACGAGAACCTGAAGAAGGCCATGGCGGCCTGATAAGCCGCCGAAAGCCTCGCATTCCAGAGCCCGGTCACGGCAACGTGGCCGGGTTTTCTGCATCCGGTTCAGCGATGTCCCCGCCGGCATCCACCTCGGCGAAGCGTTTGCGGATCTCGGCACCGAGCCTGCGGCCGGAAATGTGATAGCCCGACAGCGGCAATGCGTAGGTTTCGAGGCGGTCCGGATCCTCCTCGTCCAGATGGTCGATATCGATCACCCAGACACCGCCCACCCGGCGCTGGGCGAGTTCGGTCATCGATGCCCAGGCGATGCGCCGGTCATCGCGGTAGTCGATCAGTTCTTCGTTGTTGAGCTCGACCACGGGGTTCATCGCCGTACTGATCTCACGCCAGCCCTTGCGCAGCCCATAAAGGGCCAGAGAAAGAAGGGCGAGATAAACCAGCAGAATGGGACTGGCCCAATCGCCACCGAGAAGACCGGCAAGGAGGCCGCCGAAAGCCACGGACAACAGGATGGCGGAACCCGCAGCCCACAGGACAGCAAGTCCCCGGCGCGGATAGACGATGAGCGTGGGATACGTGGTCTCGGTCTTCATGCCTGTCCACCATAGGCAAAATCCACGGGCGCGAACAGTCGGTGATGATGCCGGGGCACAGTATCCCTTTGGCCATGTTGTCAAAAGCGGGGACTCAGCGTCCTATGTCATTTCAGAATGGCGGGAGGGGCCGGCCATGTCCTGAACGGCGAGCATGACCACCATGACCGATTTCATCCTGCCAAAGACCGTGAGCGTCTTCCGCGAAGGCTATGGGCCTGCCCGTTTCAAGGCGGATGCGCTGGCAGGCCTGACAGTGGCCATCGTCGCGCTTCCGCTCTCCATGGCGATTGCCATAGCCTCCGGCGTCACGCCGGATCGTGGGCTTTACACCGCGATCATCGGCGGCTTTCTCGTCTCTCTGCTGGGCGGTAGCCGCCACCAGATCGGCGGACCGGCAGGTGCCTTCATCGTTCTGGTGAGCGCAACCGTCGCCACGCACGGTGTTGATGGACTGCTGCTTGCAACCGCCATGGCCGGTCTCATCTTGATCGCCTGCGGACTGCTGAGGCTTGGCGATTACATCAAGTTCATTCCCTATCCGGTAACGGTCGGCTTCACGGCCGGCATAGCCGTGATCATATTCGCCAGCCAGATCGGCGAACTTCTCGGTCTTGCATTTCCCGATGGCGAACCTGGGCCGCTTGCGGAAAAGCTCGGCGCGATCATGGCCGCCCTTCCGGGATTTTCACCCTCGGCGGCTGCGGTCGCGGGGCTCACGATTGCCGTCATCCTCGTCCTGCGCCGGCTCCGGCCATCCTGGCCCGGCCTGCTGATCGCCGTTATCGCCGCATCCGTCACGGCATCGATCCTGCAGCTTCCGGTGGCGACCATCGGCTCAAAATTCGGTGGCATACCCTCCGGTCTGCCGCTCCCTTCCCTGCCAGTGTTCACCCCGGAACTGGCGATCGCCGTTCTTCCCGATGCCATCGCCTTTGCCCTGCTGGGAGCCATCGAGTCGCTGCTGTCCGCCGTCGTGGCCGACGGCATGACCGGGCGTCGCCATCGCTCGAACACGGAACTGGTAGCGCAGGGCGTCGCCAATATCGGCTCCGCCCTCTTCGGCGGCATCTGCGTCACCGGCACGATTGCGCGAACAGCAACCAATGTCCGCGCGGGCGCGACAAGTCCCGTGTCCGGCATGCTGCATGCTGTTTTTCTCCTTGTCTTCATGGTGATTGCCGCCCCGCTCGCTGCCTACATCCCGCTTGCAGCGCTCGCTGGCGTGCTTGCGGTCGTCTCGTGGAACATGGTGGAAAAATCGGCGATCGCGGCTCTCATCCGCTCCTCGCGCGGCGAGACTTTGATCCTTGTCGTCACCTTCCTGCTTGTCATCTTCCGCGACCTGACCGAAGGCATCGTGGTCGGCTTTTCGTTGGCCGCGCTGCAGTTCATCCATCACATGTCGAAGAGCATCCGGGTGACCGCCGAGGGGCCGGAAAAGCCTTTGGATGCGACGGATAGCGATACCGTGACCTATCGCCTCGACGGAGCCTTTTTCTTTGGTGCTGTCGCAGCCGCAGGCGCCGCGCTCGACCGCATCGGTGACGACCACCGCAATCTCGTGCTCGATTGCTCCGGCATCCGCTTCGTCGATACCTCAGGCGTCAATCTGCTCGCCAGCGTCATCCGCAAGGCGATACGGCAGGGAGTTGAGGTTTACGTCATCACGGAGCGACGCGAGTTGAAGACAATGCTGCACCATCAGGAAGTGCCGGATCATGGCGTCCACTTTGTCGAGACGCTGGCTGAGGCACGCGCGCAGATCGCCCAGACGGAGAGGCATTCCACAAACTGAAGGCGATCAGGCGGCGGAACGGGAGACAGGAGCGGCAAATTCTGGTGCCGGAGTCACGGCCTTCGAAGACCTCTCCAGCACACCGCCTGACTCCTGACCACTCCATGTTACGCTGTTCCGCCCCGCCTTCTTGGAGGCGTAAAGCGCCTTGTCGGCCAGCGCCAGAGCCTGAGGGAAGTCCAGCGGTCCCGGCGGCAACAGGACCGCACCAATGCTGACCGTCACCTTCGGCAAGGAATGCCCGTCACCGGCGATCATCTCAGCGACGCTCAGCCTGAGATCTTCCAGCAGGTCCGCTCGCTGTCCAATATGCCCTGCCGGCAGATAGACACCGAACTCTTCACCGCCAAGCCGCCCAACGATGCACCCTTGCGGTATGGCCCGAGAAAGCAGACGGCCGAGTTCCACCAGCACGAGGTCGCCCGCACCATGGCCATGGGTGTCATTGATACGCTTGAAATGATCGACATCGACAAGCGCCAGCACGGCACCCTCAGCTTCACCAGCTCTAGAAGCGCGAAGCGTCGCGATGGAATCGATGAAGGCGCGTCTATTTTTCAGAAGCGTCAGGCCGTCGGTCTCGGAGGCGATCTTGTATCGCTGAGTGGCTCTTTCATGCACCATTCCCAAAACGGCGAGTGCGGCGAGCAGACCCTGAACGAAGAAGCCGAAGGTCATGATCCCGTACCAGAGCGGGGCATGGCCGGCCACCAGTTGAACCGGCTCCACCACCAGCAAGGGCAGCCGAACCAGATAGGCGGCACCGTGTGTGCCAAAGGCGAGAATGGCAAGCATGCGAGCAGGCAGAGGCTCGCGCCGCTGACCGCGCAACAGCACCGGTATGATCATGAACGAATAAAAGGCATAGAGCACGGAGGCGACGAGGAGACGCATACCGAGGTTCGTGGAAAAACCAGGAAGCGCGAACAATGACAGCCAAACGACGGCGCCAGCAGCCGCAACCAGACCCGCGCCTTTGCGCGGCTCCTCTTCAAACGCCTGACACCCCATCCAGATCAGACCCAGGCTGTAAATGCCAAGGGCGTTGCCAACACCAAGCGCCAGAAGCGGCAGTGCCACATCACGAAGACTGACCAGCACCATGCCCAGCGCGCCAGCTGAGAAACCAAGCGACCACAGACCAAGGGCCCGATTGTCCCGCTCGGTTGCCCAAAGCAAGGTCAGGAAACCGGCAAGGATGATCAGCGTTGCCGCGAGGCAAACGGTGAGGGTCGGAATGTGGAAGACTGCAGCCAAGTCAAGCACCTCTAAGGGGCCTTACCGATATCGCAGAAGACTGAAGAAAACCCAAAATCGATCGGTAAATCTCAATTCTCTTAAACAAAAAGGCCGAGCAAAGCCCGGCCTTGATTGACAGAAATCATCTATGGCTCAAGCAAGCGATGCTTCGACCGCCGCGATCGCGGCATCCGCCTGCGCCCCGTCGGGACCGCCGGCCTGGGCCATGTCCGGGCGACCGCCACCACCCTTGCCGCCAAGAGCAGTCGAGGCGACGCGTACGAGGTCGACAGCGCTCCAACGATCGGTGAGATCCGGCGTGACCGAGACAACGGCGCTCGCCTTTCCATCTTCAGCGACGGCGATCAGCACGACGACGGCGGTGGCAAGACCGGCCTTCGCCTCGTCCGCCATGCCCTTCAGGTCCTTGGCGTCGATACCATTCAGGGTGCGACCGATGAAATTGATGCCGTTGACCTGCTTCGGCGCTTCGGCGCCTCCGGAAGCACCGCCGCCCATGGCAAGCTTGCGCTTGGCATCCGCCAGTTCCTTTTCGAGCTTGCGACGTTCATCCACCAGCGCTTCCACGCGGGCAACGACATCCGTCGGCTGCACCTTCAGCGTCGCGGCGAGTGACTTCACCCGCTCGTCCTGCTCCGCGAGATAGGCTCGCGCCGCCTCACCGGTCAGCGCTTCGATACGGCGCACGCCGGCACCAACAGCGCTTTCGCCGACAAGACGCACGAGGCCGATATCGCCGGTGGCCGACACATGCGTGCCGCCACAGAGCTCCGTGGAATAGGACTTTCCGGCCTTTTCGCCGCGCACTGCCGTTCCCATCGAAACAACGCGAACCTCATCGCCATACTTCTCGCCGAACAGCGCCATGGCGCCTTCCGCGATCGCGTCGTCAACGGCCATCAACCGCGTGGTGACAGGCGTATTCTGGATGATGATCTCGTTGGCCATTTCCTCGACGATCTTCAGTTCATCGGCGGAAATCGGCTTCGGATGGGAGATGTCGAAACGCAGACGCTCGGGCGCGACCAGCGAGCCCTTCTGGGCGACATGGGTGCCGAGCACTTCGCGCAGCGCCTCGTGCAACAGATGGGTCGCCGAATGGTTCGAGCGCAGGCGCGAGCGACGGGCGTGGTCGACATTGAGCTGCACCGCACCGCCGGCTTTGACGACGCCGTTCTGAACCGTGGCGACATGAACAAAGACGCCTTCGCCCTTTTTCTGGGTGTCGCTGACAGCAAGCGAGAAACCTTCACCGATGATTTCGCCGGTATCGCCCATCTGGCCGCCGGACTCGCCGTAGAACGGGGTCTGATTGACGACGATCTGAACCTCTTCGCCGGCGCTGGCCTGTTCCACGACCTTGCCGTCCTTGACGACCGCCAGGATCTGGCCTTCGGCGGTTTCCGAGCTGTAGCCGAGGAATTCGGTCGCGCCGAACTTTTCCTTGAGCTCGAACCAGACGGTCTCCTGGGCCTTGTCGCCGGAGCCGGCCCAGTTGGCACGCGCTTCGGCCTTCTGGCGCTGCATGGCATCATTGAAACCCGTCAGGTCGACGCCGATGCCACGGCCGCGAAGCGCGTCCTGCGTCAGGTCGAGCGGGAAGCCATAGGTATCGTAGAGCTTGAAGGCGGTCTCGCCGTCGAGGCTGTCGCCCTTGTCCAGCGACGCGGTCGCGTCGGAGAGCAGCGTCAGGCCGCGCTCCAGCGTCTTGCGGAAACGGGTTTCCTCGAGCTTCAGCGTCTCGGAGATCAGTGGTTCGGCGCGGACCAGCTCCGGATAGGCGCGGCCCATCTGCTGAACGAGAACCGGCAACAGCTTGTAGATGATGGGATCCTTGGCGCCGAGCAGCTGCGCATGGCGCATGGCGCGGCGCATGATGCGACGAAGCACGTAGCCGCGGCCTTCGTTCGACGGCAGAACACCGTCGGCGATCAGGAATGCGGACGAGCGAAGGTGATCGGCGATCACACGGTGGCTGGCCCGGCGCTCGCCCTCGGCCTTGACGCCAGTGAGATCGACGGATGCATCGATCAGCGCGCGGAACAGGTCGATGTCGTAATTGTCGTGGCGGCCCTGCAGGACGGCGGCGACGCGCTCGAGGCCCATGCCGGTGTCGATCGACGGACGCGGCAAGTTGATGCGCTCTTCCTTCGTCACCTGCTCATACTGCATGAAGACGAGGTTCCAGATCTCGATGAAGCGGTCGCCATCCTCTTCCGGCGACCCCGGAGGGCCACCCCAGATGTGATCGCCGTGGTCGTAGAAGATTTCCGAGCACGGGCCGCAGGGACCGGTGTCACCCATCGCCCAAAAATTGTCGCTGGTCGGGATGCGGATGATCTTGTCGTCGGAAAGACCCGCGATCTTCTTCCACAGGCCATGCGCCTCGTCGTCAGTGTGATAGACGGTGACCAGAAGCCGATTGCGGTCGAGGCCGAATTCCTTGGTGATCAGGTTCCAGGCAAGTTCAATGGCGCGCTCCTTGAAGTAGTCGCCGAACGAGAAATTGCCGAGCATCTCAAAGAAGGTGTGGTGACGCGCGGTATAGCCGACATTGTCGAGGTCATTATGCTTGCCGCCGGCACGAACGCATTTCTGCGCCGTCGCAGCCGTCGAATAGGGGCGCTGTTCTAGGCCGGTAAAGACGTTCTTGAACTGCACCATACCGGCATTGGTGAACATCAGCGTCGGATCGTTGCGCGGGACCAGCGGGCTGGAGGAAACGACCTCGTGACCGTTCGTCTTGAAGTAATCGAGAAAAGTCGACCGGATGTCGTTTACACCGCTCATGTCACGCCCTTCATTCAGGCCGGGAAGCCGGCCAATTTGCAAAATCAATGGCTTTTATCGCCCGGCTCCTTCGCTGTCCAGCAGCCGCAACGAAAACCGGCCGCGTTTGGATCAAACGCGGCCGGCTCCGATTCATCGCTTGAGCGAAGTGATTACATATCGTCGGCACCGTCGCTGTCATTGGCGTCGGGACCACCATTCTGCAGGAAGCGCTCGGCAATCAGGCCGGCATTCTGGCGCAGCGCCATCTCGATTTCCTGAGCGACCGCCGGATTGTCACGCAGGAACAGCTTGGCGTTTTCACGGCCCTGGCCGAGACGTTGGCTGTTGTAGGAGAACCAGGCACCTGACTTCTCGACGATACCGGCCTTGACGCCGAGATCGACCAGCTCGCCGGTCTTGGAAACGCCTTCGCCATACATGATGTCGAATTCAACCTGCTTGAAGGGCGGTGCCATCTTGTTCTTGACGACCTTGACGCGGGTCTGGTTGCCGACAACCTCTTCGCGATCCTTGACCGCGCCGATACGGCGGATGTCGAGACGGACCGAGGCGTAGAACTTCAGCGCGTTACCGCCGGTCGTCGTTTCCGGCGAACCGAACATCACGCCGATCTTCATGCGGATCTGGTTGATGAAGATGACCATGGTCTTGGAACGGGAGATCGAAGCCGTCAGCTTGCGCAGCGCCTGGCTCATCAGGCGAGCCTGCATGCCCGGCAGGCTGTCACCCATTTCGCCTTCGATTTCGGCGCGCGGCGTCAGAGCCGCAACCGAGTCGACGACCAGAACGTCGATCGCGCCGGAGCGCACCAGCGTGTCGGTGATTTCAAGCGCCTGCTCTCCGGTATCGGGCTGCGAGATCAGCAGGTTCTGCAGGTCGACGCCAAGCTTGCGGGCATAGACCGGGTCGAGGGCGTGTTCGGCGTCGACAAAGGCGCAGATGCCGCCCTTCTTCTGGGCTTCGGCAATGGTCTGCAGCGCCAGCGTCGTCTTACCAGAGCTTTCCGGCCCGTAAACTTCAATGATGCGCCCCTTCGGCAGGCCGCCGATGCCGAGCGCGATATCGAGGCTGAGCGACCCCGTCGAGACCGTCTCGACTTCGACCACGCTCTCGTTCGCGCCGAGCTTCATGATCGAGCCCTTGCCGAACGAGCGTTCGATCTGCGAGAGCGCCGCTTCCAATGCCTTGCTTTTATCCACCGATTTGTCCTCTACAAGCCGCAAAGAATTCTGTGCCATTTGATCCACCTTTAGGTTATTGAGGCCGCATAGGCAATGAAGCCGCCGATGGGGAATATGTACTCTTTTTGTTCTCATTTTGCAAGAGCAATCGAAGCGATTGATATGAAATCGCTTTTTGAGGCGTGTTCGAAATCTGTTCCGCCGCTTCCCACAGCCGATCAGGCAACGGGCCTGATCGGCGGCCGCGGTCCAGATCGCAGCGCTTCGATTCGCCCTTTCACGGTCGCGGAGACGAGAGCATGACGTTCGAGATTGTCGCGATCGGCGGAGCCCATATCGATCGGCGCGGACGCCTGTTTGGCGACACGAAACCCGGCGCCAGCAATCCCGGCCACTGGTTCGAGGAAGCCGGCGGTGGCGTCTTCAACGCGGCCTGCAATCTCTCGCGGCTCGGCCGCGCCGTTCGGCTGATTGCCCCTCGCGGCGGCGATGCAGCCGGCCAGATCGTCACAGAAGCAGCCGCCCGGGCCGGCCTCGACGACCAGCCGGTGATTTTCCTCGACCGCGCGACGCCGAGCTACACCGCCATCCTCGAACGTGATGGCAATCTGGTCATCGCTCTCGCCGACATGGCGCTCTACGATGCCTTTTCGGCCCGTCGCATCAAGGCGAGATCGCTTCGCGACAGCCTTGCCGAAGCAGGCCACGTGCTGACCGATGCGAACCTGCGCGCTGACACGCTATCCGCCCTGGCCAGCGCCTGCGATGCAGCGGGCCTCGGCCTGTCCGCGATTGCCATCTCGCCGGCCAAGGTGGTGAAGTTCGAGGCGGCCCTGCCGCACCTCACCCATCTGTTCATGAACGGCGCGGAAGCCGAAGCCATTGCCGGCAGGCGTGCCGAGCGGGCGGAAGACTGGCCCCACCTGCTGCGCGCAAAAGGCCTGAGAGGCGGCAGCGTGACGAGCGGCAGCGGCCCGACCATTGCCTTCGACGAGAAGGGTGTCGCCGTGATCGAACCCGCAGCAATCACCGAGATTGCCGATGTCACCGGCGCGGGCGACGCCTTCGCGGCAGGCTTCCTCAACGCCCGCCTATCCGGCGCATCGCTGGCGCAAGCCCTGCGCCAGGGCACCGCAAGCGCAGCCATCACCCTGAAATCGCCCCATGCGACCGATGAGAATCTCTCCCAGGCGAAGCTGGAGAGCCAGTTGGCTCTTGTCCCGCCGGCCCGTTTCCTGTCATGAGAACCTGAATTTACAAACGGAAGATCCCCCATGACCCGTTCCATCTCCCCTCTCCTTCCCATCACCTATTCGAGCGAAGTGAGTGCCGCCAAGCAGCGCGGCGCACCGATCGTGGCACTCGAGTCCACCATCATCACCCATGGCATGCCCTATCCGGGCAATCTGCAGATGGCGCGCAGTGTCGAGGACATCATCCGCCAGCAGGGCGCGGTGCCGGCGACGATCGCCGTCATCAAGGGCGTGCTGCATATCGGCCTGGAACCGGCAGAGCTTGAGGCGCTGGCGCAGATGGAGCATGTGATGAAGCTATCGCGCGCCGATCTCGCCTTTGCGATTGCCGAGCGCCGCAACGGCGCCACCACCGTCGCCGCCACCATGATCGCCGCCGCCCGCGCCGGCATCTCTGTCTTTGCGACCGGCGGCATCGGCGGCGTGCATCGCGGTGCCGAGGAAAGCTTCGATATCTCGGCCGATCTCGAGGAGCTCGCCCGCACCGCGGTGATTGTCGTCTCCGCCGGCCCGAAGGCGATCCTCGACATCCCGAAGACGCTGGAAGTGCTGGAGACGCGCGGCGTGCCCGTCGTCACCTATGACAGCGAAGACTTCCCGGCCTTCTGGTCGCGCAGTTCGGGTCTCAAGAGCGTGCTCAACCTGCCCAGCCCGGCGGCAATCGCCAATTTCCAGAAGATGCGCGACCAGCTCGGCATCGATGGCGGCATGCTGATCGCAAATCCCGTCCCGGAAGCCGACGAGATCCCACGCGAAGAGATGGAAATCTATATCAGCCGCGCGCTTGCCAATGCCGAACGCGACGAGATTGCGGGCAAGGCGGTCACCCCGTACCTGCTCGACAACATCTTCCACCTGACGGGTGGCCGCTCGCTGAAGACAAACATTGCGCTCGTCGAGAACAATGCGCGCCTGGCAGCTGAAATTGCCGTTGCCATGAACGGCTGAGCGACAAGCACATCGCAGAAACGATAGACCCCGCCGGAGCAATCCGGCGGGGTCTTTCGTTTCGGACGTCTCAATACTGTGGTCAGCCCTGCCCGTCCAGCATCTCACGCACGGCGACAGCCAGCTGCTTCAGCGAAAAGGGTTTCGGCAGGAAGCCGAACTTGGCGTCCGCCGGCAGATTGCGGGCAAAAGCATCCTCGGCATAACCCGAGACGAAGATGAACTTCAGATCCGGATACTTCTTGCGCAGCTCGGTCAGCAGCGTCGGACCGTCCATCTCCGGCATGACGACGTCGGACACCACGATGTCCACCTCGCCCTCAAGCTCTTCCATGATGTCGAGCGCCTCGACACCGGAGCCCGCCTCGTGGACGGTATAGCCGCGTGTCTCCAGCATGCGCTTGCCGCCACGGCGCACGGCCTCTTCGTCCTCGACGAGCAGCACGACAGCCGACTTGCCCGTGAGATCGGGGGCATCCTGCGCCTCGCTTGCTGCCTGGACCGGGGTCACCGTGATGGTATCGCCATCGACGGTCGCAGTGACCGACTTTGCGTCAACTTCAGCCTGCACCTCAGGAACATGCCGCGGAAGGAAGATGCGGAAGGTCGTTCCCCTGCCCACTTCCGATTCCGGATAGATGTAACCCCCGGACTGCTTGACGATGCCATAGACCATCGCAAGCCCCAGTCCCGTACCCTTGCCGACCTCCTTTGTCGTGAAGAAGGGCTCGAAGATCTTGTCCATGATCTCGGGCGCAATCCCGGTCCCGGTATCGGCGACTTCGACCAGCACCATGTCTTCCGACGGCAGGCCACGATAGCCGAAGGCACCTGCCTCCGCCGAATCGATGTTGCGCGTCGAGACCGTGATCGATCCACCCTCGGGCATTGCATCGCGCGCATTGACGCAGAGATTGATCAGCACCTGCTCGAACTGAGACAGGTCCGTCTTCACCGGCCAGAGGTCGCGGCCATATTCGACCTTGAGCTTAACATTGGTGCCGGAGATCAGCCGGTCGACCAGCATCCGGAGATCGCCGATCACGTCCGTCAGGTTGAGCACACTCGGCCGCATCGTCTGCTTGCGCGAGAAGGCAAGCAGCTGGCGCACCAGGACGGCAGCGCGGTTGGCATTGCGCTTGATCTCCATGAGATCGGCAAAACTTGCATCAGACGGACGCGCCTGCAGCAGCAGGTGATCGGAGGACAGCAGGATCGCGGTCAGCACGTTGTTGAAGTCGTGCGCGATGCCGCCGGCCAGCGTGCCAACGGCATTCATCTTCTGCGTCTGCGCCATCTGCGCTTCAAGCGCCTTCTGGTCGGTGACATCGACGGCATAGACGATGGCCGCCTCTTCCGGCGCCTCGTCGCTCTGGTCGATCACGGCATTGACATAGAAGCGGAAATGCCTGCTGTCATTGGTCGGATGGCGGCTGTCGATCGGCGAGATGTCGACCTGACGATCCATGGCCGCAGCCAGCGCCTGACGGAAGCCCTCGCGCTCGTTCTCGTGCAGGACGACTTCGATTCGGCCATGCCGTTCGATCTCGTCGCGCGAGATGATGTCGGCAAAGAGCTTCATGAACGGCGCATTTGTCCGCAGAATTCGACCTTCACCATCGACCGAGGCGATTGCCATCGGCGTATTGTTGAAGAAGCGGGTGAACCGCATCGAGGCAACGGAATCGGATTGATCACCGCCCTCGGCCTGGCTGCGCGCCAGAACGATCGACCGGCTCTCGCCCGGTGCACCATCGCGCGCAGCCCGAACACGGTGCACCAGGCGCACCGGCAGGCTCTGACCGTTGACCCGTCGCAGATCGAGGTCGAGCGTTTCGGTACGCGCCTGGCCAGGCTCGGCCTGGACGGAATTGATCAACGCCATGCCTTCGCCGGCCACCAGATCGGCGATCGTCATGGAGCCAGGATTGAATTGCGTGAGGTCGACGCCCAACCATTCCGCGAGCGTGGCATTCAGATAGTAGATCTCACCCTTGCGCCCGGCGGAGAAGAAGCCGGCCGGCGCATGGTCAAGGTAGTCGATCGCGTGTTGCAGCTCCTTGAAGAAACGCTCCTGATCGTCACGCTCGGCGGTGATGTCCGATATCTGCCAGACATGCAGCGGCTTCTCCCGTCGTTCGCCCGGCAGAAGGCGCGCCTTGAGCCGGTACCAATGGGCGCCGGAACCATTCGCCGTCTGGCTACCGAGCGGCTTCAGCAGCCGGAACTCTTCATAGCTGTCGCGCCCCTCGCGCAGGCCATTGGTCAGCCGGTAGAGCGCTTCGCTCGACTCGCGGTAGCGCGAGAGGAGCGCATCGAGCGTCTGCACTTCGGTTGCCTTGCGCGCGCCCGTCATCGCCCCGTAGGCGGCGTTGGCGAAGACGATCCGGCCTTCGGTATCGGTGATCAGTGTCCCCTCTGGCTGGCTTGCGAGAAAATTCCGTGCAAGCGCATCGTTGTTCGACTGCGGCATCACTTCGACGAACCCGATGACAGCAGAGACGATGAAGAAGATCCCCATCATCGCCAGGATGCCGAGCACGCCCAGCACCATCTGATTGTCGAGCTGGTCGCGGAAAAAAATGAAGGCGGCGGATGCCGCGATCAGGGCGAGCGCGAGCAGAAGGATGCGCAGCGCCATGCCGACGCCACCGCGGCGATCGACCAGGGGGGCGTCTCCATCTCGATCGAACTGCTGTCGTGTCATTGATGCCTCTTGCCTAAGCGCACGGACGATCCGACCAAGCGAGAATCGGCGCTTTCACCTGTTTATCAAGTTGCCGCAACAGCAAAAAGGAAAGAAAGAGCCAGATCGCCCTGCGCGCCCGCTCTCCCACAGGAATGCCGCATTCGTGGTCGATCTATGGGAGCCTTTTCGCGATCGAGAGCAGCAGCACCACCCCTTGTGCTAGATTGCGGACGCAGCCGTCTTCTGCCAGAAAGCCAGTCAAAAGGAGCACGACATGCTGAATGACCTGATCTCGGCCTATGGCGATCGTTTTCTCGTTGCAGCGCTGGGCGTCAGCCTGGCTCTGCTCTGCCTGTTCATCGTGCTCTGGATACTGCGCAACCGGGCACCCTCACCCTTTGTGCGCGGTGGACGCAACCGCCAGCCGCGCCTCCAGGTTCTGGATGCCGCTGCTGTCGACACCCGCCGACGCATCGTTCTGATTCGGCGCGACAATATCGAACACCTCGTGATGATCGGGGGGCCGACCGACATCGTCATCGAGAGCGGCATCGGTGATGAGCGCGCCTATCTCAACGCGCAGACGGTTCTGCCACACGCAACAGGCGAGCAGCAGGAACTCCCGAAGCCCGCGCAAACGGCAGCACTCGCAGCAAGCAGCGCGCCGGCTCAGGCCGAGCCAATGCCCGTGGCCCCGGCCGCCGCGATCGAGCCACCGGCGAGACGCACAGCCACGCCGGAGCCGATGCGACCGGTCGCAGCCGAGACACCGCTTCGCTCACAGTCGCCGTCGCCGTCGCCGAGTATTGCAGCCGAACGCCGCCCGCAGCCGGCGCCCGTTCGCCCGGCCGAACCCGTAGAACAACGCCAACCGCAGAGAGAAGCGCTGCCGCTGGCCACTGCAGCGACCATGGCCGCAGTCCCGGTCGCGACAGCCTCCCCGGTCGTGGAGGCGCCCCGACCATCAACGCCGCCGACGACGGTCACTCCCGCTTCCGCTTCCGTCACCCCACCCGTCGAGCCATCCTCTCCGCCGGCAGCCCCCACCACGCAACCGTCTGCCAGGCTTGAGCCGATGGTCGTCGCAAGTGCGGAACCCGTAACGAACGCCGCTCTCCCTGAGGCGGGAGCGTCCGACCAGGGGCCGGCGGTGGTTCCGGCTGTGCAGGCTGAATCGACGGCAGGAACGCCGCCGATCGAGCCGATGCGGCGGCAACCCGTCGAACCGGTGATGACTGAGGTGCCGAAGCCCGTCTCCTTCCACGAAGTCAGGCAGGATCGGGCTGAACCACAGGTCGTGCTGCCCCCAGTCATCGATGCGCCGGTCGCCGAAGATCTGCTGGACGCCGCGCGCCAGCGGGTGCTTGCCCCTGCCCAGACGCCGGTTCACACCCGTCTGGTCGAACCGCATCAGGTCGAACCGGTGATCGAGCGTCAGCCGCCGATCGCCGCAAACGAGCCAGCCCCGCGCGACATGAGCGACTTCGAGCGCGTGCTGGAAGAGGAAATGGCATTGCATCTATCGGCGGATCCTGCGCCGAAACCCGCAACCCAGTTGCCGCAGATCCTGCCTGACACACGGGCGGACCGTCCGCGCCCACCGGTGACGGCTGTACTTCCCGACGTCGCGCGTTCAAACGACACTCAAACCCCGCCGTCGCAACAGGGCCAGGAACCCAATCTCCAGAACGAAATCGCTCGGATCTTTGGAGAAATGTCCGCCAGCCGTAATCCGTAATGGTTCACCAGAGGCCAATTGGCCTCAGATGCAGGATAAACAGAAAGACCCGCCGTCGGCGGGTCTTTGAAAGGACAAATGGTGTCGGGGCTTGCCCATCACTCGTCGCGATAGACCTTTTCGCGACGCTCGTGGCGCTCCTGAGCTTCGATAGACAGGGTGGCGATGGGACGGGCATCGAGACGTTTCAGGCCGATCGGCTCGCCGGTTTCTTCGCAGTAGCCGTATGTCCCGTCTTCGATGCGCTGCAAAGCAGCGTCGATCTTGGAGATCAGCTTGCGCTGGCGGTCTCGGGCACGAAGTTCGATGGCTCTGTCTGTTTCTGAAGAAGCCCTGTCGGCGAGGTCAGGGTGATTGGCGCTTTCTTCGGCGAGGTGGTCGAGCGTCTCGCGCGCTTCTCGGAGGATGTCGTTCTTCCAGGCGATGAGCTTGGCCCTGAAATAGGCCCGCTGGTTCGCGTTCATGAACTCTTCGTCCTCGGACAGGACATAATTGCTAAGATTGATCTTCTCACTCAACGCGATTCTCCTGAAGAACATCTCAATGGGCGGCTGTATATCCTTTCAGGGCAAGCGGTTCAAGCCTTGAGACTGTTTCCATACCATTTTTAAATCTGTTACATTTTTCATCTAAATTTCTATTTTTTAAGCATAATTTTCTTTTCCACCTTGGGCGCCACACCCAACTGAAAACAACGATAGGATGATGTGAGCATCGGTGCCGGATGGTTGACGGCAAGCCCCAAGAACCGGTACTTCAGAGACCAGCTTGATCGCACGCGGAAATACACCGGATGACGCCCTCCACTCAGCATCCCCAGCGCATCTTTCTGCTGCGCCACGCTAAATCCGGTTGGGCCGAGCCCGGTGGTCGCGATTTCGATCGCAGCCTTTCCGATGCGGGTTTCGCCGAGGCCGAACTTTTGGCCGAAACCGCGGCCGACAAGGGCTATCGTCCTGATCTTGTTGTCTGTTCGACCGCAAAACGGTGCCGCCAGACGGCAGACGCCATCAATCGCGTCTTCTCTGGTCTTGTCGAGTTCCGTTACGTCGACGCACTCTACAACGCACCCGCGGAAGTCTATCTCGAGATCGCGCGCTCGACGCACGGTATCGAGGGCCTGATGCTGGTCGGCCATAACCCCGCGATCGAGGAGGTCTTCGCGCGCCTGTGCGGCAACGACGTCATGGCTCGCACCGTTCCGGAAGGCTATCCGACCTCCGGACTTGCCGTCATCGACGCGGCGAGCGACGAGACTTACACTCTGCGCGACTTTCTCGTGGGTTAACGGCTCCCCCAGCCAACGTGTGCCTCTTTTTTGCGCCATCACCGGCTCCTATATGGGGACATCGGGCGTACACGGTCTTGTGCCGAATGCGCGCCCTTGCCCGCCACAGTCTAGCAGGACCTGACCTTGCCCCCTTCCGTGACCAGCCTGACCGACGAAGCCGCCATCGCGCTCGACAATCTCGCCGACCGCGCCTCTAACCTCGTCAACCCGACGATCAGGCTCGGCGTGACCGGACTGTCACGGGCAGGAAAAACGGTTTTCATCTCGTCCCTGGTGCACAATCTCCTGCATGGCGGCCGGCTGCCGCTCTTCGAACCGCTTCGATCCGGACGAATGACCGGCGCCGCTCTCCAGGAGCAGCCGGATGTTGCCGTGCCTCGCTTCCAATACGAAGATCACATTCGCGCCCTTGTTGAGGACCGGATCTGGCCGGAATCGACCCGGGCCATTTCCGAGTTGCGGCTGACGATCGAATACAAGAGCGCAAGCAGCTTCAGCCGGATGTTTTCATCCGGCAGGCTCTCGATCGACATCGTTGATTATCCGGGCGAGTGGCTGCTGGACCTTCCGCTTCTGGGCCAGGACTATCGCGGCTTCTCGGAAAACACCGCGACACTCGCAGCGAGCGGCGTGCGCGCCGAGCTGGCCGAGGAATGGCTTGCACTTGCCGCAACGGTCGATCCGAACGGCCCGGCCGACGAAATGACGGCCCGTCGTCTGTCGGAAGCCTTCACGACCTATCTCAGGCGCTGCAAGTCGGATGAACGTTCCCTCTCGACCCTGCCACCGGGCCGCTTTCTCATGCCGGGCGATCTGGAAGGCTCGCCGGCCCTCACCTTCGCTCCCCTGCCGGTCATTCCGGAGGGACGTGCGCCGAAGGGATCCCTGCGGGCGATGATGGAACGTCGCTTCGAAGCCTACAAATCTGTGGTCGTGAAGCCCTTCTTTCGCGAGCATTTTGCACGGCT
This sequence comes from Rhizobium sp. AQ_MP, assembly GCF_014237835.1. Taxonomy (GTDB): domain Bacteria; phylum Pseudomonadota; class Alphaproteobacteria; order Rhizobiales; family Rhizobiaceae; genus Allorhizobium. The sequence continues at coordinate 115,548 of NZ_JACJVI010000005.1, read as the reverse complement.
GGACCGCCAGATCGTCCTCGTCGACGCATTACAGGCCATCAACCGGGGACCGGAAGCCGTCCAGGACCTGGAACGTGCGCTCGGCGACGTGCTCGCCTGCTTCCGCGCCGGCTCAAACAACATCCTGACATCCCTCCTCCGTCGCCGCATCGACCGAGTCCTGGTCGCCGCGACCAAGGCCGACCATCTGCACCACGAGAGCCACGATCGGCTGGAGGTGCTCACGCGGCGCCTTGTCAACCGCGCCATCCGGACCATCGGCATGAGCGGCGCGGGCATCGAGGTCATGGCGCTCGCATCGGTCCGCGCGACCCGCGAAGCCAATGTCAAACAGGACGGCCACGATCTTCCGGTGATCGTCGGGACACCGATGCCGGGTGAGAGGATCGGCGACGAGGTCTTTGACGGCAACCGCAAGACCGCGGTTTTCCCGGGCGACCTGCCACGCGACCCAGAAGCCTATTTCCGCTCCGTGGACGAGGGAGATCCCTCGGCCGCCCTACCCGACCTAAGCATTGTGCGTTTCCGCCCGCCGCAGCTCGATGACAAGCAGGGCATCACCCTTTCCGTGCCGCATATCCGCCTCGACCGGGCACTGCAATTCCTGCTGGGAGACCGCCTCGCATGAAGAAACCGACAGTTCCGCCGACAGGCACCTCGGGCACGCCTGGCCCGGACCTCCGGAGACGGCCCGCAGCCTTCACCGTAAAGCAGGATGCCAACCCGGGCCGGACGGCAGAGACGATCAACCGACCGCCGCGGAGTTTCGCCGGCGAGGTGGTGATCGTCCCCGACGAAGAAGACCCCTTTTTCACCGCCGCAGACGAGCTTCCGTCGGTGCCTGTCGCAGAACCGCGGCGCAGGCGGTTTTCCTTCGCCAAGCTTGCCACCGGCGCATTCGGGCTTCTCCTGTCGCTCGCCTTCGGCCTTTGGGTCGATGGACTGGTGAGGGATCTTTTCGCCAGGGCAGACTGGCTCGGCTATCTCGCGCTCTCGGCCCTTGCTGTCGGCCTTGTCGCGCTCGCGGTTGCCGTTGGCCGCGAACTTGTCGGCCTCTGGCGGCTCGATGCGGTACAGGACCTGAAGGCGGAAGCGGACGCCGCAGCTGAGAGCGGCAAACGCAAGCAGGCCGCCGCTGTCGTGAAGAAGCTCACGAACCTCGTTACCCATCGGGCCGAGACCGCGCGTGGCCAGAAGACGCTCGCAGCGATCGAAGACGACATCATCGACGCGCCGCATCTGATAGAGCTCGCCGAGCGCGAGCTGCTTGCCCCGCTCGATGCAAAAGCGCGCGCCTTGATCCTCAATTCTGCGAAGCGGGTTTCGGTGGTGACGGCCGTCAGCCCCCGCGCCGTGGTCGACCTAGCCTATGTCCTGTTCGAAGTCGTGCGGCTCGTGCGCGCCATGGCAGACCTCTATGGCGGACGCCCGGGCTCCTTCGGCATGCTGAGGCTCCTGAGAGACGTTTTCGCCCATCTGGCCGTCACCGGCTCCATCGCCATCGGCGATGGCCTCGCCCAGCAGGTGCTCGGTCATGGCCTGGCAGCCCGCCTGTCGACCCGCCTGGGCGAGGGTGTCATCAACGGTCTGATGACAGCCCGTATCGGCATTGCCGCGATGGATCTTTGCCGCCCTCTACCCTTCCGCGCCGCCAAGCGCCCCGGCATCGGTGACTTCATTGGCGACCTCACGCCGTCGATGACCGGCAAGGATCGCGACAGGAACGGGTGAGGCAGAGGGGCCACACCGGCTGGACCAGTGACTTTTGCCGGTTGTCGAGACCAGCATTTGAGGTTAATGGCAATGATGCATTAACCATTTTTCCGCTAGGGTCTTCGCGGGGTTTCTGGTTTCTCGTACCAAGGCAAATCGATGTTCTCTCGCTCCTCGACACTCGGCCGTTGCGCCGCCATCCTTGCCGTTGCCGGACTCATGCCGGCCACGGTCGCAGATGCCGCTTCGCGCGACAAGCGCTTCTTCGAATCCGTCGCCGGGGTCTGGAAGGGTCCGGGCGAGATCGTTGCCGGCAAGTACAAGGGCACCAAGTTCACTTGCAGCCTCACCGGCCTGCCGGCAGAGGGCAAGGAGACCGGCCTGAAGCTTGACGGCACCTGCCGGGTCGGCGTCTTCAGTCAGCCGATGTCAGCCGTCATTTCTCAGGCTGGTGGCAGCTACAAGGGCCAATTCCTCGACGGCGCAGACGGCAAGGGGCTCGATATCGTCTCCGGTACCGTCACCGGCAACCGCGCCGTCATGGGCATCAATCGCGCCAAGCTCAACGGCGCCATGGTCGCTCGCCTGGAACAGGACGATGCGATGAACATCACCATTTCGGTCAAGGTCGAGGATCGTATGATCCCGGTCATCGGACTGAAGCTCAACCGCCAGGCAACCGCCATGGCCGAGACCGCAGAAAACGACTGAACAAGCAAGACCACGATTGTCTTGACGTCAGCCGCGCCACCAGGCGCGGTTTTCGTTTGCGACTGCAATGCCCGAACGGTCGGCGCTGTCGAGCCACATCGCGACGGTCTCCCCCTTGACGACAAGCAAAGGATCGATGTCAGCCAGCGGCATCAGCACGAAGGCGCGCTCCGTCATGCGCGGATGCGGAACCTTCAAGTGCTCGGCATCAATCGTCCAGTCGGCAAATGTCAGGATATCGATGTCGATGGTGCGCGGCCCCCAGCGTTCAACACGCACCCGCTTCATCGTCCGCTCGATCTCGAGACAGGCCGCCAGCAGTTCCTGCGGCGCAAGCAGCGTCTCGACAGCGGCACAGGCATTATAGAAATCGGCCTGGTCCGTCTTGCCCCAGGGCGGCGTGCGATAGAGGCGAGAGACCGACGTTACGCGACAGTCCACGCGTTCATCGAGGCGACGCAGGGCGTCGGCCATTGCCGCAACGGGATCGCCGATATTGCCGCCAAGTCCAAGCGTTGCCGCCTGCCAGCCCTTAAACGCGGGATTGCTCAACACTCACCTGTACATGGTCGAGAATGCCGGCGATCGGGGCGCTCGGCTTGCGCACCGTGATCCGGCAGCGCAGGATTTCCGGAAACCGGTCGAGAAGCCCCCGGGCGATCGCGAGCGCCAGTGCCTCGATGAGTTGCCGCCGGCTGCCCGTGACGATGTCGCGGATCACCTCGAAGGCAATGCCGTAATGCACCGTTCCTTCCAGAGTGTCCGTCTCGGCAGCCTGGATTGCGTCCACATCGAATTCCGCGTCGACAAAGAAGCGTTGGCCGAGCACGCCCTCTTCAGGGAATACGCCGTGATGGGCGAAGAAGGCGCAGTTCTTCAGGGTGATGGTGAAAACACCGCTCATCAAATCATTTCCTTTGCCGCAGCATGGCGCCGCTCGGCGAGAAGCATAGCATCCGCGACCAGCAGTGCGTCGCGGTTGATCGCGACATTGTGGACGCGGAAAACGGAGGCCCCCTTCAATCGCAGCGCCACGGTCGTCGCGGCGGTCGCGACATCCCGGTCCCGCGCATCGCGACCGGTCAGGGCACCGAGGAAGCGCTTGCGGGACGTGCCCGCAAGCAGCGGCAATCCCAAACAGTGCAACTCTTCGAGACGCGCAATCAGCTCCATGTTTTCCTCCGTGGTTTCCTTGGCGAAACCGAAACCGGGATCGAGCATGATTGTTTCGCGCAAAACACCGGCGCGTTCGGCGATGGCGAGCGAGGTTCCGAGGAAGTACTTCTGGTCGGCGATCGGATCGGCGAGCTTGTCCCGGCCACGACCGGTGTGCATGATGCAGAGCCCGGCACCATGCTCCGCAGCAACCCTGGCAATATCAGGCTCACGCTGCAGCCCATGCACGTCATTGATAATGTGAGCACCCGCCTCGATCGCCGCCCTTGCCGTCGCGGCACGATAGGTATCGATCGAAATCAGCGCATCAGTCTCCTGGCGCAGTTTCGAAATGACCGGGACAACACGACCGATTTCCTCATCCACGCTGACCTCCGCAGCGCCGGGTCGCGTCGACTCGCCACCGATATCGAGGATGACTGCCCCCTCGTCGATGCAGACCAAGGCATGGCGTACGGCCGCATCGACCGTGCCATGCAGGCCTCCGTCGGAGAAGGAATCGGGCGTGACATTGATGATCGCCATGATCGCACCGCGCTCTGTCAGGTCGAGCGCCCGACCCTGACCTACACGCCAAATTGTCTGATCAACTCTGGCCACCTGACCCCTGTATCCCCTCGACGGAAAACCGCGAAGCTGCGATAGTGATGACAGGGTCTGGCTATGCCCGAAGGGCGCGACGAATACAACATTGCGGAAAAAAGAATGAAGCACATCCGCCGTCTTCGGACCGCCATCATTATGGCAGTCTTGACCGGCCTCTCACTGCCGCTCTCGGCAAGCGCCGAAGTCGTCGTGCAGAAATCGACAACCTACTTCAAGATCGGTGGTCGCACGGCCGCAGAACTCGATGCCGAAATGGCCCGCAAGGGACCATTCACCCAGGCAAGCGGCAGCCGTCATCCGGGCGCGACCCAGATCCGCTTCGGCGGTGACCTCACCTATACCCGCCGCGGCAATCGCTGCGCCATCGACGACGTGCGCGTCACCGTCGAGACCAAGCTGATACTTCCTCGCTGGAAGAACCGTAAAACAGCCTCGAAGGACATGGCGCTGCTCTGGGATGCACTGGCGGCCGACATCAAGAGGCACGAGGAGCGGCATGCCGAGATTGCCCGCCAGCATGCCAAACAGCTCGAGCAACGGCTGAAGAAGCTTCGGCCGGCGCGCACCTGCGAGATCCTGCAGGATCAGGTCTCAGTAGTGACCGATGAGGTTACCGTCGCTCACGACCAAGCGCAGATGCGATTCGACCTGGTTGAATCCCAAAACTTCGAGGACCGCATGCTCCGGATCCTCAGATATCGGCGCCAAAGCCTTGAGAACCAGTAGAACTCATCCATGAAACATAGGGGTTCGTGTTGCCCTCTTGCGGCGGCTTGCGTCAGGCTTGTGGCCGCGCCTGTGAATAACCGGCAATTTCTGGGCGTGGCTCTTGATACAAATCTGAAATATAAGTGTCATCGAATACGTTGATTAAGCGTAACCGATTTCCCCGTTCTCCCGGCGCGTCCTGGTGCCACAGGTGCTTCCTCCCTCGCCTGTTTGGCGATGCGCCCCCTTGCCCCGCTTTCGCTAACCCGGAAGCGGGGCTTTTTTGTCCGGTAGCGCTGACAACCGTGATCAGCCCTGGCGTTCGGGGACGTGAACCACGAGCCCTTCGAGGGCGGCGGTCACCTTGATCTGACAGGAAAGCCGAGAAGTTGGTCGAACGTCGACGGCAAAATCCAGCATGTCTTCTTCCATCGCCGATGGCTGACCGACCTTCTCGGTCCAGGCATCGTCGACATAGACATGACAGGTGGCGCAGGCACAGGCGCCACCACATTCTGCATCGATCCCCGGGACCGAGTTGCGCACGGCATTTTCCATGACCGTGGAGCCGTCGGCTGCCGCGATGTCGAAACGTGTGCCGTCGAATGCGATGATGCTGATATTTGCCATGAGTTCCTGTCCAGACTTCGCCTTTGTGGAAAAACCGGCGAAGTCATCCCTTAAATCGGATAGTCAGTCAACTCACGCCGAAGCGACCACCGGGTTTGCCACGCGCCCACCGAGATCAGCGCGCAAGCTTCAAAATGAAGTGCTCGGCTTCAAGGACCGCTGCGGAGATGGAGGCTAGCGTGTCGGCGTTGGCGCCCCTGGTCTCGATGAGATCGGCCGCCGAGGCAACCCTGAGCGCTCCTACGGCCATGGCGGCGTTGCGCAGCCGGTTGGCTGCAGCCTTGGCTTCCACCTTGCTGCGCTGGGCGGCAAGAGCGGCAAGGCAACCGCGCGCCTGCCGGGCGAACATCTGGAGGATCTCGACTTCCAGGGCCTTGTCCCCTTTGGTCTGGGTGGCGAGATGCACCAGATCGATCGGCCGATGCTGCGACGGGGTGAGACCATTCAGATTATCGGGGGCTTCGAATGCGATATTGACTGCAGCAGCCATGACAGTGATCCTTCTTTTCTTGTTCTTGGTGGTTGCAATTTGCGGCGGTGCAGTGGGCATCGCGTTAAAAATGCTGCGGACGGCACGAAAAAGCTCGCACTATGGTTAACGCGAATTAAACCCCGGCGCAGACTGGCTTTTCGGTCGAAACCTTGATTGAAATACTGTTAACAAGAGGCGCGACCCCGAGAGCTCCGGGAGCGCATTAATTGTATCGCATGACCAAATGTGTCAGTACGATACGGTTGATTGGGTCGAGGCGTGTGTACTCCGTCCCGAAGCCAGTCGGTGCGAGGACTTCCGGCGGGAACGCCGGTGGCGCCAGCAGCCGTACTGCAAGAAGAAGAAGACTCGTCTGACGTGGCGGAAGACGGATTTTCAAGTGAACGGCGGGTGCCGGACGAAGCGCAGCGATGAGCGGCATCGCAACTTCAGCCAGACCAGCCGAGAGTAAGCGGTAACGAGGCGTAACCCTATGGCGAACAAGAAGACCGACTCGATTGACGAGAACGCGTTCCAGGCTCTCGAGGCGGCCCTGAGCATCGATTTCGACGGTGAGGAAGCCGCCGCGCCTGTCAAGGCACGGTCTCAAGCGCGCGCCCCGGAGGCACCTGTGTCAGATAGTATCCCGCGTTCCGCCTCGAAGAAGACAATCGAGCGCCGCTCCGCGCGCGCCGGCGAACTCAATCCGGAACCGGCTCCGAAGGCACCGTCCTTCGCACCTGCCAATGACGGCTCCCGTCGCACGCCCTCAGCCATCCTGAAGTCTCTCGACGGCGCCTCCCTCGCATCAGCGCTGCGCAACGCCGCCATCGTCTCCGCACTCTGGGTGCTTGGCGCATTCGGTTTGACGCAACTGCTTTACGGCGGTGCGATCTGGCAGGCGGTTTCGCTCGCAGAGATCGTGTCGATGCCGGGCGTCGTCGCCATCGTGGTCGGCACCTTCCTGCCGATCATGTTGTTCTTTGCGTTCGCCATCATGATGGCGCGTGCCCATGACTTGCGCAACGCTGCGCGCTCCATGGCAGAAGTCGCCCTTCGTCTTGCCGAACCGGAGACCATCGCGTCCGAGCGCATCATGACCGTCGGCCAGGCCGTGCGCCGCGAAGTCTCGGCCATGAACGAAGGCATCGAGCGTACGATCGCGCGAGCGACCGAACTCGAGACGCTGGTCCATTCGGAAGTCACCGCGCTTGAACGCAGCTATACTGACAACGAATTGCGCGTCCGCGGCCTCGTGCACGAGCTTGGCGCAGAACGCGACGCAATCGTCAATCATGCAGAGCGCATCCGTTCATCAATCGTCGGCGCCCATGAGCAACTGAAGGAAGAACTGTCTCTGGCAACAGAGGAAATCTCGGTTCGCCTGCAGACATCGGGTGAAGCGTTCGCCTCGATGATCGACATGCGTGCCGCCACCATCATGGAGAAGTCCGACGCGGCCGTTACGGCCCTGGGCTCATTGCTGGCGCACAAAACCGAAAGCATGGTCCAGACGCTTGCGGCCTCGGGCATCTCTCTGACAAGCGAGTTCGACACCAAGCTGCAGTCGCTGACCTCGACATTGAGCCAGCGCGGCCGCGAACTGCTGGGCGAATTCGAAACCCGCGCCTCGACGCTGGATGCGAACACCGAAAAGCTCAACGCCGCTCTCAACGAACGTGCGCGCCAGTTGAACGAAACGCTGGTCGAGCGTACCCGCGACATCGCCGAGACCCTGAAGGGCAGCGAGAGCGCGATTACCTCCTCACTCGACGACGTGCTGTCGCGCCTCAATAGCTCTCTTGACGAGCGCGGTCGCAGCTTCCGCCAGAGCCTGCAGGCAAGTGCCGATGACGCGATCGTCGATCTCGATCTGCGCTCCGGTCTCTTCGAAGATCGCTTCCAGACGACCATCGGCCAGATCAATGCGACGTTTGACCAGCGCGTGGCGGAATTCGCCAGCGCCTTCGATCAGCGTTCCGGCTCTCTCGATTCGAAGCTGATGGAAAGCCTCGCGCGCATCAACGAGACCGTGAACGGCGGCACCGATTCCATCTCCGGCATCCTCAATTCCAGCATAGAGCGCCTCGGCTCGACATTGACCGACCAGTCGCTCGCGCTCGCGATGACGCTGAGCACCAGCCAGGAAATGCTGGACAGCTCCATGTCGGAACGGGCGCAGGAAATCGCCGATGCGATGTCGGCGCGCGCCGCGGCCCTGACGGAAAGTCTCGAAACCGCACAAAAGCGCATCGACCAGGTCATGGAAGAGCGCAGCGGTTCGCTCTACAATGCACTGTCCGACAACGAGGCTCGCTTTGAGCAGACGCTGTCCAGCCGCGCCGAGCACATCGTAAACGCGTTGGAAGCCAATCAGGATCGTTTCGCCGAAACCCTCGACACCAAGGCGCGCGGCATTGCCACCCTGGTCGAAGGCCAGAGCGAACAATTGATCGATGCGCTCAATACAAAGACTCTGGAACTCGACCTGACGCTCACGGCGCGCACCCAGGATCTCTCTGAGACCTTGAATGACAGCCAGCGCCGCATCGACGAAACGCTGAGCCAGCGCGCATCGGCCATCATCGAGACCGTCGCCGATGCAGACCGCCGCATCGATGCAGCCTTTGCCGAAAAGGCCGAAGCCATCCGCACGGCCTATGGCGACAATCAGGAGCGCCTGGAGCTGTCTCTTGCCAGCCATACGTCGTATCTTTCGTCTACCCTGGAGGATGCGACAGGCGATATCGAACGCAGCCTTGGCCAGCACTCCGGCCGAATTGCAGAAAGCGTGGCCACCGGCATTTCGGATCTCGAAACGCGCCTGGGTGCAAGCCAGCAGCAGCTGGACAGCGTCCTGACGAACGCCTCGAATGCGATCTCGAACACCGTTGCCGACAATGCCAGCCAGATTGCTGAAACGCTGCAGAGCGGGGTCAATGCCATCGACGGGCGCATCGCCGAGACCGGCGCATATCTGCGTTCCAGCCTGGACGCCGCAACCGGCGCGCTGGCAACAACGCTCGGTGAGAATACCGAGCGGATTGCCCAGACCATCGATCAGGGCGTCAGCACCATCGATGACCGTCTGATCACCACCCATGAGCGGATCCGCGCCACACTCGAAGACCGCACACAGGCGATCACCACTGCGATCGGCGATGCACGCGACGCACTGGAAACGAGCCTCTCAGAACACGCGACGTCCATCGGTGCCTCCGTGGCGGCCAGCGCCGGCATGCTCGAAATGAGCCTTGAAGACCACCAGGACAACCTCCGCAAGGCAATCGACGATTCAAGCCGAGCACTGGATGAGCGCCTGCGCGGCACGGCCGGGGCTTTGACCGAACAGATCCGGGAAGCCGCGGATGACATCACCCGTTCGGCCCAAGGCTTCTCCGGCACCGTCGAGCAGTCGGTGACAGGCATGACCAGCCGGCTTGATGAGACAAGCACACGCATCGAGCAGAGCCTCGGCACTCTGGAAGACCGCCTTCGCAATGGTCTTGACGGCGTCGATGCCCGCGTCAACGATGCCGGTGAAAAATTCGCTGCCCGTCTGGACGAAAAGGTCTCGGCGATCGAGCGCGTCAGCGACGAAGCTTCAATGCGAGTGGCCCAGGCTCTCGATGAAGGCACAAACCGGGTTGCCGAGACCTTCGATACCCGCACGCCGGTCATCGAAGAGCGGCTGGCGACCATGGACCGCGCCCTCAACATCGGCCTGGAAAACGTCAACCGCACGATCGAAGGCAAGGCCGCAGGTCTTGCGACGGCACTGAGAAGCGCCGTAACGGAGGCAGCCCGCGATCTCGATGCCGAAGCCCAGCGTTCCGTAGATCGCTTGACCGAAACGACCACGCAGTTCGCAGAACAGATCGGCGAGCGCAGTGCCGAACTCAATCGGACCGTCGAAGAGCGATCGGAGGAACTTGCCAAGCGGATCACCGACACCCAGAACCGGCTCGCCGGCCAGGCGGCATCGATCGCCCAGACCTTCTCTCAGGCTGGCGACGTCATTACCAACCGGGTGACGCAGGCCGAGGCGCTCGTCAGTGCCCAGGTTGCTAACCTGTCCGGGACGCTGTCGGACGTCAGTGCGACCCTCGAGCAGCGCGCAGCCGCCATCCGTGACGCGATCTCCGGCAATACCCAGGAGCTCGCCACCACCATGAATGCGGTGGAAAAGGCGCTCGAAGCGCGCGGCAATTCGATCCGGTCGGTTCTCGATGATCGCACCCGCGAACTGAACTCGATGCTGTCGACACGCTCGGCTGAACTGTCGCGCCTGATCGACGAAAAGGCCGCTCCCGTCGTTAACGCCTATGCGGAAACTGGCCGTGCAGCCGCCGAGCAGATTGCGGCCGCCGCCGAACAGAGCGCAGAACGCCTGCGCAACGAGAATGCCGCGCTGGTCGATGCCATCAGCCAGCGCACGGAGCGCGCTGTCGCCACGCTTGGCGCTGCCGAGCACAACCTTGTTGCCAGCGCCTCGCAGCTCATAGATCGCCTTGGCGACAGCAATGCCGGGCTGTCTTCGATGATCGATCAGGCGGTCCAGAGCATCGGCTCGCTCGACAGCCGCCTCGGTGCAACGGCCAACCGCTTCAGCGAAACGGCCAACCAGGCGACCGACATGCTCTCCACGTCGAACCGACTGCTGGACGACAAGCTCACCCGTTTGACCGCCGTTTCAGGCGAAACCCTGCAGCAGGTCTCTTCGATCGTCAGCCGCTTCGGCGACCACACCCAGGTTCTCGGCAAGGCCTCGGAACTTCTGTCCGCCGCCCAGTCGAACCTGGTCGGCACGCTTGAGGAGCGCCAGCAGGCTCTGCGCGATCTCTCGATCGGTCTCGTGAAGCGTTCCGAAGAAATCGAAACGACGATGCAGGCGCTCGGCAAGATGGTCGAAACGGCCTTTGACCGCGCGGAACAGCGCTCCGGCCAGATGGCTGGCAATCTGCGCCAGAGCGTTCAGGCCTCGTTCTCCGATATCGGGCAGATCCTCGGAGAGACCGAGAAGCGTGCCCAATCGACGGCCGAAAACATGCGCAACAGCGTTCAGGCCTCCATCTCGGATATCGGCCAGATCCTGGGCGAAACCGAAAAGCGTGCCCAGTCCACGGCCGACACCATGCGCAACAGCGTCCAGGCCTCCTTCTCGGATGTCGGGCAGATGCTGGGCGAAACCGAAAAGAAGGCGCAGATTACCGCTGCCAACATGCGCAGTGCCCTGCTTTCTGCAGAACAGGAAGCGCAGACCTCCATCGACAAGACGCTGACAGAGGCCGAGAAACGGTCCGGCGAACTGGCGAACCGTCTGCGCGGTGGCCTGGCAATCTCGCTCAACGACATCGACCACCTGCTCGGCGAAGCCGGTCGCAAGTCGGAAGGCGCTGCCGCGGCACTCCGCCAGGCCATGCAGGAAGCAGTCAACGAAGCTGTTGCGCGCTTCACGGGTGCCACGGACGAGATCCGTCGCTCGGCCGTCGACATCCGCAAGGAACTCGACCTGACACGGACCGAACTGAAGCGTGGCGCTTTCGATCTGCCGGAGGAAGCCAAGGAAAGTGCGGCCCAGATGCGCCGCGCCGTGGCCGAGCAGATAAAGGCACTGCAGGACATCTCGCAGCTCGTCGGCCGCACCAGCCAGACGCTGGAAATCTCCGAACCGGCAGCCCGCCGACTTGCAGAGGCTCAGACCGAGCCGGTTCGCCGCCAGCCGGCAGCTCCGCAGCCTCAACCGGCGGTCCGCCAGACCGAGAGTCTCGGACTGCGCGGAAGCCTCGGAGCGACCGATCCATACGCCCAGTCGACGACAGCAGCCACGCGTGCGGAGGGCGGCGGCTGGATCAGCGACCTCCTGCGCGGCGCGTCGCGAGAAGAGCCTGCGGAAGCCGCCCCGGCACGTCCCGCCCCTGCCCCGCAGCGTCCGGTCGCCGAAAGCCAACCCCCGCGCCAGAGCGACACGCGCAATCCGCGCCACATGGTCGAATCCCTGAACTCGCTCTCGGTCGACATCGCTCGTGCCATCGACCACGACGCTTCGGTGGATCTCTGGCGCCGCTATCAGCGTGGCGAGCGCGACATCTTCACCCGTCGCCTCTATACGCTGAAGGGCCAGCAGACCTTCGACGAGATCAAGCGCAAGTACGATCGCGAACCGGAATTCCGCGTTGCTGTCGATCGCTACATCGCCGATTTCGAGAAGCTGCTGCAGGACGTCGCTCGGACGGACCGTGACAAGTCGATCACCCAGTCCTACCTGACCTCGGACACCGGTAAAGTCTACACGATGCTCGCCCATGCGGCAGGCCGCTTCAGCTGACGAGACCAGGAGAGCCGGGCATCGATCGCGCGGCTATTGAGACAAAGAAAGACCCCGGATCATGAGAGTGATCCGGGGTTTTCTGTTGTCGAAAGGCTGAAGCCTGAAGTTCAGATCGACTGGAGCGTCCAGGCCACGATGTCGGCCGTGACACGAGCAAAAGCGCGATCGAGTGCGGCGACATAAGCGCTGTTACCCGAACCCGAGGAGGGCACCTCCGCGCGGAATACACGTTGCGCTTTGACGGTGCCATTGCGATCATTGAGCAGCTTGGCAGAAATTTCGACCACACCCCGATCACCACCTTCGGCGGAGATTTCGAAGGCTCGCACATCGGTGATGAGCTGGAAGTCGATGGCAAGGCCCTGCCCCGGCTTGCCCACACCGCCCAGTCGGCCGGTGTTCTCAAAAGCTTCGACCAGTTTGGACTGGACAACGCGCGTCAGGCGGTCACTCCATTGCGACTGGGATAGATAACGGATCTCCGCGCCGGAGACACGCACCAGAATCTGCTCGCTGTCGAGTGCCTTGAGCGCCGAAGGGTCTGCCACCAAAAGCTGGCGGTTACGGGCGCTGGCGGTCGTCGTGACCTCGCTGACCGACGCCGTCAGATCGAAGGTGTCATTGACGGCGCCGCTGCCACAGGCGACGAGCCCGAGCCCGAGTGCCGGGGCTACAATCGCAGCCGATATCCACCGCGGAAGCCACGCATGAGAGAGAGGCGCTCCGTACCCTTGCATCCTGTCGTCCTTTCCGGAACCTGTCGTCATCGGCGGGTCCGCCCGTCAAATTCCTTGACCGTGTCGCCGCCGAAGAGCAGGCGCTGCGGATCCTGATCGAAATTGGTGATCGCATCATTGAGGCCGCGAACGGTGTTGCGTGTGTCGTTCACCAGCGTCTGGATGTCACGCAGCCCGGTGGCCGAGAAGCGCTGCAGGTTGGCCGCGATCGGACCGATCTGCGCATTGAGGTTCTCCGCCGTCACGCGGATGGCCTCCAGCGTCTTGCGCGCCTCGACGCTGAGCGAATTCGCGTCACCCGAACCGAGGAAGGAGTCGACCTTCTTGAGGATCCCGTCGACCTGCTGGGACGAGGCATTCAGGCGGTTGGCGAGCTGGGTGAAGTCGTCGATCGCGCGGTCGATGTCGTCCCTGCGGCTAGTGATGCTCGTTGACAGATCCTTGAAGCCCGCGATCGCCTCGCGCGCATCGGCGGAGGCCACCGAGACATCGTCCACGACGCGCCCGATCTTCTGGCTGTCCACGGCATCGATCAGTCGTGATACCTTCGCCAGCGTCTGGTCGGCATTGTTGCCGAAACGCTCGAACGTATCGGCGGTTTCGCGGAAACTGTCGATCGCCGGCCCGATTTTGTCGGATGCATCTGCGAAACTCGCCGTCGCCCGCTCGGTATTGGTCAGGATCTGGTCGATCTTCTCGGAATTCAACGCCCTGAAGAGATCTTCGGCCGCTGCCAGTGTGGAATCCAGGCGACCGGAGAGACCGGAGACGGAATCGGAGAGCGCGCTGACACTCTTGAGAAACTGGTCGATGCCCTCGGCATTATCGGCAAGCGATTTCGAGAAGGTCTCTGCATTGCGAACAGTGTTGGTCAACGGCGCTCGTGCATCTTCGATGAAACCCTGAAGTTCAGCCACGGCCCCATCGGCACGTTGCAGGATGCGGTCGGCAGTTGAAAGCAGGTTCGTCACACTCGACTGCTCGGCCGTCAGGATTGCCGGCTCGCCGGTGTCGATCGCCCGCCTCAGGATGGCGTCACCGGAGCCCGGTCCACCGCCGGACAATTCGATATAGGCAGCCCCTGTCAGACCCTGGATCTCAAGCACTGCCTTCGTGCCGGACGTGACCGGTGCATCGGCACGAACTTCCGTGAAGGCGACCGAAAAATTCGGATCTTCATTGTCGATGTAGAGATTGCGGACCGAGCCGACGGAAATGCCGTTGAAGCGCACCGGCGAGCCGATGCTGAGGCCGTTGGCGGAACCCGGTATGCGGATGGCCAGCGGCGCCATCGGGCCGCCGCGGCCATATTCGGCCATCCAATAGACGAATCCAAAGGCGGCCCCGATGACCAGCATCGTGAAAAAACCGACTATGGCGTAATTGGCTTTGGTTTCCATGGCTCACTCTACCGGATGTCCGACGGAAGGCTCCGCGCGGGGAATGGAACGGGCACGCTTGCCCCTGAAATAGGATTGGACCCACTCGTCATCGAAGGCGAGCATGTCATCCAGCGTACCCTCGACGAGAACCCGCTTCTGCCCCAGGACTGCGATACGGTCGCAGACGGAGAACAGGCTGTCGAGGTCGTGGGTCACCATATAGACGGTCAATCCAAGGGTATCACGCAGTCGCGCGATCAATTCATCGAATTCGGCCGCTCCGATGGGATCGAGGCCGGATGTCGGCTCGTCCAGAAAGACAAGATCGGGGTCAAGGGCCAGCGCACGCGCCAAGGCCGCACGCTTGATCATCCCGCCCGAGAGTTCGGAAGGGTACTTGTCTGCGGCATCTGGCTTCAGACCGACCAAATCGATCTTCAGATAGGCGAGTTCGTCCATCAGCCATTGCGGCAGGTCAAGGTATTCGCGCATCGGCAGCTGGATATTCTCCTTCACGGTCAGTGCAGAAAATAGGGCGCCGTGCTGGAAAAGAACCCCCAGGCGCGTATCAAGCGCCATGCGTTGCGCGTCATCCACCGCATCATAGTCTGCGCCAAGGATTTCGATCGTTCCGGAACGCCGCGGCAAGAGCCTGAGAACCGTACGCATCAGCACGGACTTCCCCGCACCCGAGGCACCGACGAAACCCAGGATCTCGCCGCGATAGATATCGAGGTTGAGCTTGTCGAGAACGATCTTGTCGCCGAAACCGACGGTCAGGTCCTTCACAGACAGAATGGTCTCACGCTCGGTGGGTGGTCTCGTCATCTGCCCTTCCCTTAGAAATTGATGGCCGCGTAGAACATGGCAAACAGCCCGTCCACGAGGATGACGACGAAGATCGATTTGACCACCGACGCGGTGACATGACGCCCGAGCGATTCGGCACTGCCACCGACTTTCATGCCCTCGACCGCCGCGATGATGCCGATGATCAGCGCCATGAACGGCGCCTTGATCATGCCCGTCGCCAATGTCGAATAGTCGACCGCGTCATGCAGGCGGGTGATGAAGACGTCAAAGGTAATTCCGGAATAGGCCCAGGCGACGACGGCGGCACCATAAAGCGCCGAGAAATTCGCGACGATGGTCAGCAGCGGCAGGGCGATGGTCAGCGCCACGAGCCGTGGAAAAACGAGAACACCGATCGGATTGAGCCCGATGACCTTCAGCGCGTCGATCTCCTCGCGCATCTTCATGGAGCCAATTTCAGCGGTGATCGCACTGCCCGAACGGCCGGCGATCATGATCGCGGTCAAGAGGACGCCGATTTCGCGCAGCTGGAGAATACCGACGAGATCGACGACGAAGACTTCAGCGCCAAAGTAACGCAGCTGGAAAGCGCCCTGTTGCGCAATGATCGCCCCGATCAGGAAGGACATCAGAACGATGATCGGCACGGCGCGCACGCCCATGTGGTCGAGCTGGTTGACGACCGAGGCTGGCGAGACACCAGCACCCCGACCAAGCTTGGTCTGCGCGCCCCGCACGGCAGAGCCGAGCACGAACATCATCGCGACGACATCGTCCCAGAGGCTCAGGGTCATGCGACCGACCGGCTCGAAGATGCGTTCGAAGAGATTGCGCCGATCCACAGGCGTCTCGGGGGCTGTTACGGCCTCTGGCAGCGCATTGATCAGCTCGCGCATTTCGGCCGTTCCACCGACAATCTCGATGGACCCGCCGCGCGCACGTCGTTCTGCGACGAATCGGCGGATCAACCAGGCACCGGCCGTATCCATGCCGGACACATCGTCGATGTCGATGGTCTCCTGCCGCCCGTCGGTTGTATCGACCAGCGGACCGGCGGACTTGATCATGTCGCTCAAACTGTTGTTTTTCCAGCGCCCGACAAGCTTGATCAGCCGAACGTTGCCGTCCGGCTGATCCTCGATTTCGATACGGGCGTTTTCGGGCTCAACCGGATTCAATGTGGCGACAACTTCCCCATGCGCGCCCGGGCGATCCGGATCGGCAAATCATCAAACAGATGGCTTCACCCTATAACCATCGGGGTCCGGGAACAAATGCTTTACAAGCGGTTAATTGTTTTTTCCTGCGCGAATGGCGTGCACCATGACCGCTTTGCAACAAATCGTGAGCTCAGGCCGCGCGCACGCCATCGTCCTGTGACGGCTCCGAAAGAGGTTTCGGCAACAGTATCGGCACCAGCTTGCCGGCACGCTTGCCGGTCGGAGCTTCGCTGACCTTGTGTCCCCAGGAAATAAGCTCGAGACGTCCATCCGGGTGTTCGCCGATGGCCGTGCAGCTTTCCACCCAGTCGCCGGTGTTGACGTAATAGATCCCGTCGATGTCCTCCATCACGGCATGGTGGATGTGGCCGCAGATGACCCCGTCGACCTCGGCACGCCGCGCCTCGTCGGCCACGACGCGCTGAAATTCACCGATGAAATTGACCGCATGTTTGACCTGCAGCTTGGCCCAGGCCGAGAACGACCAGTACGGCATGCCGAGACGACGGCGAACGGCAGCAAGCACGACATTGATGGCAATCGCCGTGTCATAGGCCCAGTCGCCGAGATAGGCGAGTAGCCGGGCATTGCGCACGACGACATCGAATTCGTCGCCGTGCAGCACGAGATACTTCTTGCCATCCGCCATCTCGTAGGTGATGCGCTGCTCGACCTCGATGCCGCCGAAATGGATGCCTGGGAAATCCCGCATGAATTCGTCGTGATTGCCGGGAATGTAGATGATGCGGGTGCCCTTGCGGGCCTTGCGCAGCAGTTTCTGCACCACGTCATTGCATTGCTGGGGCCAGTACCAGCTGCGCTTCAGCCGCCAGCCATCGACGATGTCGCCGACCAGGATGATCGTGTCTGCTTCGTGCGTGCGCAGAAAATCGAGGAGAAAGTCCGTCTTGGCGGCCTTCGATCCCAGATGCACGTCCGAGATGAACAGGGTCCTGAAATGGCGTGTTTCGCTGACGTCTTCCACGGCACGGTCCTCTTCGCTGTCTGCCCAGCGCTTAATCAGACTCGTGTATCAGGAAGATGACATGCCCGTGATCAGGCCGATTCCGGCTCGCTGCGCCCTGAAAAGTCGGGGGATCCAGGCTGGGCATTGACGGAACTAAAGTCTACCACTCCCAGTCATTTCGTGTATGACGGGCAGACCAGATTTGATGACCAGAAACTGCCGGTGAGCTGATGAATTCCCAGGACAAGAACACGCCACAAGCTGTAAACCCGACTGCCGATCTCGACGAGCAGGCACTTTTCTATCATCGTTACCCCCGTCCCGGGAAACTGGAGATCCAGGCCACAAAGCCGCTTGGCAACCAGCGCGACCTCGCACTCGCCTATTCTCCCGGCGTTGCAGCGCCCTGCCTTGCCATCAAGGACGATCCCGCAGCCGCCGACGACTACACCGCCCGCTCCAACCTCGTTGCCGTCATCTCCAACGGCACGGCCGTTCTCGGGCTCGGCAATATCGGGCCGCTTGCTTCCAAGCCGGTCATGGAAGGCAAGGCCGTCCTGTTCAAGAAATTTGCCGGGATTGATGTGTTCGACATCGAAATCGATGCCCCGAGCGTTGATCAGATGGTCTCCACCATCTCGGCATTGGAGCCGACCTTCGGCGGTATAAACCTCGAGGACATCAAGGCACCTGAGTGCTTCCAGGTGGAAGACCAGCTGCGCGCCAGGATGAACATTCCGGTCTTCCACGACGACCAGCACGGCACGGCAATCATTGTGGCCGCAGCCATCCTCAACGGACTGGAGCTCGCCGGCAAGCAGATCTATGACGTCAAGATCGTCGCCTCGGGCGCCGGTGCCGCAGCGCTGGCCTGCCTCAATCTGCTCGTCATCCTCGGCGCGAAGCGCGAAAACATCTGGGTCCACGATATCGAAGGTCTTGTCTACAAGGGCCGGAACGAGCTGATGGATCCCTGGAAGGAAGTCTACGCCCAGGAGACCGACAAGCGCGCGCTCTCCGAAAGCATCGACGATGCCGACGTCTTCCTCGGCCTGTCCGCAGCCGGCGTCTTGAAGCCCGAACTGCTCGCACGCATGGCGCCGAAACCGCTGATCATGGCGCTTGCCAATCCGAAACCCGAGATCATGCCGGAGGAAGCGCGTGCCGCCCGTCCGGACGCCATGATCTGCACCGGCCGCTCGGATTTCCCGAACCAGGTCAACAACGTCCTCTGCTTCCCCTACATCTTCCGCGGGGCGCTCGACTGCGGTGCGACCACGATCAACGAAGAGATGAAGATGGCGGCGGTACGCGCGATTGCCGCGCTCGCCCGCGAAGAGGTCTCGGAAGTCGCGGCCAGAGCCTATTCAGGTGAAACGCCGACCTTCGGCCCGGATTACCTGATCCCCTCGCCCTTTGACCCGCGCCTGATCCTGCGCATTGCACCTGCGGTTGCCAAGGCCGCTGCCGAGAGTGGCGTCGCCCGCCGCCCGATCGCCGATTTCGACACCTATCTCGATCAACTGAACCGCTTCGTCTTCCGTTCCGGCTTCGTGATGAAGCCGATCTTCGCAGCCGCGAAGTCAGCGGCGAAGAAGCGGGTGATCTTCTCCGAAGGCGAGGACGAGCGTGTCCTGCGTGCCGCTCAGGTCCTCCTTGAAGACGGCATCGGCCAGCCGATTCTGATCGGCCGCCCGCAGATCATCGAAACACGCCTCAAGCGCTACGGCCTTCGCATTCGTCCGGGTATCGATTTTGAGCTTGTGAACCCTGAAGACGATCCGCGTTATCGGGACTATGTCGACGATTACTTCGCGCTCGTCGGGCGTGCCGGCATCAATCCGGAAGCGGCCAAAACCATCGTGCGCACCAACACAACGGTGATCGGCGCGCTCGCCGTGAAGCGCGGCGAAGCCGACGCGCTGATCTGCGGCGTCGAAGGCCGATTTGACCGCCATGTCCGAGACGTCCGCCAGATCATCGGCAAACGTCCAGGTGTGCGCGACTATTCGGGCCTCAGCCTCCTGATATCCCAGCGGGGCGCGATCTTCTTCACCGACACTTTCGTGACGGATGATCCAAGTGCAGAAGAAATCGCCGAGATGACAATGCTGGCCGCGCAGGAAATCCGCCGTTTCGGCATTACGCCGAAGGCGGCACTCCTGTCACATTCAAACTTCGGCTCTCGTCCGTCAGCCAGCGCATCGAAGATGCGCCAGGCCCTCGACATCATCCGCAAAGCTGCGCCCGACCTTGAAGTGGACGGCGAAATGCAGGGAGGCTCCGCGCTGTCCGAAACACTTCGCAAGCGCGCCATGCCGGACAGCACGCTGACGGGAGAAGCAAACCTCCTCGTTTTCCCGAACCTCGACGCGGCAAACATCTCTCTCGGCATTGTCCGCACGATGATGGACGCGCTGCATGTCGGCCCGATCCTGCTGGGTGCCGCCCTGCCCGCACATGTTTTGTCGACTTCGGTCACCTCGCGTGGTGTCGTGAACATGGCGGCCCTTGCAGTGGTTGAGGCTTCCCAGCCGACAGGCTGACAAGGACGAGCGCAAGCGGCGAACGGCTTCGCCGCTTGCTTCACGAAAGCTGCCCTCTGGACAAGGTGAAGCGCTAACCCCGACACTGCTTCCCTGGAAATCTAGGGCATGGTTAATGGGCGGGTCTGAAGCGTATTACGATCTGTTGGATTGGTTGGACCGACCGGCGGGCCCCGATCCGACATCTGTCATATCAAAGCTCCAGGCAGCGTATAGGACCGGCCCGATCATCTATCTGAATGGAGTGATCGCAGGCGGACGGCTGCGTCCCCACAACGTGTTCCACAGCCAGAGACGGAATTCGCCACAGTTGATCCGGGCGCTGAACCGCAAGCCCGCCCTGGAGCAGATCTCCGGTGTCCTTGCCGCGCTTGAGCCGATCGAATTCATGTCCTTGCACCGAACCGCACACCGCACCGCAAAGATTATCGGCTATCCGCTTGCCGGTCGGCAGAGCTGTCTGCTGGTCGAGATGCCTTTGGGCCAAGATGATCTGTCGGCCTGGCGCCGAACGAACGATAGGGACATTTTGAGCCTTGCTACCGTTCTGAATGCGCGTCTTGCCGGGGCTTCGGTCAGCGACCATCAGGAAAAGGCCCGTGCTCGTCCTTTGACACGTCGCGAACGAGAGACGCTGGCCTGGATCGCCGCTGGCAAGAGCTATTGGGAAACCGCGATCATCCTCGGCATTTCCGAACGCACCATCCGCCACTTCATGGCCAACGCACGCCAGAAGCTCGATGTCGTCAACAATGCCCAGGCCGTCGCAGAGGCGGTGTGGCGGGGTCTCATTCCTCGCCTTGCCGAGCCGTTACAGCAAATCCCCTGATCATATCACAGATTGCAATTGCTGAAGCTGGCGCCACCGTCAGTTTAATCCAGCGCCATTGAACTGCATCTTGCCTGCTCCGTTCTGCAAGAAGGAGCAAAGCATGATCAGGATCATCAATGGTAGCCGCAAAAACCAGTTCCCGGCCGATATCGACGCCATGCACAGACTGCGAAAGCGGGTTTTCCACGACCTCCTTGGGTGGGAGGTCCAGGTACGCGAGAGCTGGGAAATCGACGAGTATGATCGGGCCAATCCGCTCTATGTCCTCTCCTATGGTGACGAGGGAAAGCTGAGGGGATCTCTTCGTCTGCTGCCGACTCTGGGCCCCAACATGCTCGACGACACCTTTCCGATCCTCCTCGGCGATGGGCCACAGATCCGCAGCGCGGCGATCTGGGAGTCGAGCCGTTTCTGCATCGATCCGGAGATTTCGCAGGATCGGGCCAGCAACCAGGTGACGATCGCTGCTGCTGAACTGATGTGCGGCGTGGGTGAGCTCGGCCTCGCCTCCGGCCTCAGCCACATCGTCACCGTCACCGACGTATTTCTGGAACGCATGTTCAAGCGCATGGGTTGCCCGGGAAGTCGGATCGGCGAACCCCGCCGCATCGGCGTCGTCCAGGCCGTCGCGGTATCCTGGGAGGTATCCGAAGACCTGCTCGACAGGATGAAGGCCGTTGCTGCCATCGACGGCAGCGTTCTGGAAAGACCGATGACACTGACGGCTGCACAGGCCGCGTGATTCACCGCATGGCGGATGGCAGCGCGCGCATCCGCCATGCGTCATTTCCATTTCGTCGGCACTCGGTTATTCTGGCCCTCAAGGATTTTGAGTTCGGCCTTGCAAACGACCACTGGGATCCGGATGTGCCGCGCAGGATAATCAGTTCCATCGCTTTGTTGGTTGCGTTCGGTGCGCTCGTGCCGAGCGCCACCGAAGCATCGGCCCTGTGCGAACGTCTGCGCGACCGACTGGTGCTGGTCGAGCAAGGCGGCTCCTCCCCGGAGATCAACAGCTATGCCAGCGCGATTGCCCAGCAGAACATCGAACTGCGCAAGGCACGTCAGGATCAGCGAAGGCTCCGCTGCCTGACTTCGTCGATTGTCCAGATTCGCCCCGATGGCGGCAACGACTGCAGTGATCTGGCGACGGCGATTTCCCGCATGGAGGCCAATCGCGATATCCTGACTGCTCGGCTTGCCGATCTGCGGGAGAACCGGATCGCCGATTCCCGGGCTGCACTGGTAACGGCACTCGAAGAAAACGGCTGCGGTCCGGACGAGGCAGTGCTTCCCGAACAAGACCGACGCATTCCCTATCTCGACACGCTGGCAGAACCCTACCGCCCCGACCGCGCGGCGGAGGCCGCCTATTCCGAAACGCCGCCACCGATCCCGATGCTGCCGAGCGGCAATGTCCGAACGCTCTGTGTGCGCACCTGCGACGGCGGTTTCTTTCCGATTTCGTCTCAGACGTCGGCGATGAACTTTGCCCGCGACGCGGCGCAATGCCAGCAGATGTGTCCGGGGACTGAGACAGAATTGTTCTTCCACGCGCCGGAACGAAGCGAGACCTCGGACATGGTGTCGGCGGCGACCGGGCGGGCCTATCGTGATCTCCCAAATGCCTTCCTCTACCGCAACCGCCGCAGCGATGCGGAGCCCTCCTGCGGCTGCAATCTGCAGCAATACTATCAGCGCATGACCCCGCGACCGGCCGTTCCCGACTACCAGTCGTCAATCATCGATGTGAAGCCGAAAAAGGCGAGGACCGAGGCGGTACCATTGACCGCTTCGGAACGAGAACTGGACGAGGCGAGCCTGAACGTGAGGCAGGTGGGTCCGGTCTTCCTGCCATCGGACAAGGGAACGATCGACCTCACGAACCCCGCAGCGCCGGGACCGCAGCCGCTGCAGGAATGACCGGGGGCTCCGACTTTTCGCCCCAGCGATTTTCGAAAACCAGATCGTCGAGCGACAGGCGCCGGCGCCAGCCCTTCACTTCAAGCTCGGGTGTTGCATAGAGCTCCTCCACATAGCCAAGGCAGAGATAGCCGATGATCGCTATGCGATCCGGTATCCCGAGGATCGCCTTCAACTCCGCCTCATGGAAGATGCTGACCCAGCCGAGGCCCACCCCCTCGGCCCGGGCGGCCAGCCAGAGGTTCTGGATGGCGCAAACGGTCGAAAAGGCATCCATTCGCGGATCATGGGTCCGCCCGAGCACGACCGGCCCCGCACGATCCGGATCGCAGGTGACGCAGATGTTGAGTGGCGCCTTGCGAATGCCCTCGAGCTTGAGTGCCCGATAGGCGCTGCGACGCTCCTGCGGAAACATCGCCTCGGCCTCCTCATTCGCCCGGCTGAACGCCTGCCAGACCGCTTCGCGGGTCTGAGCATCGCGGATCAGCAGGAAACTCCACGGCTGCATGAAGCCGACGGATGGCGCCGCATGGGCGGCTTCGAGAAGCCGGCGGACGAGATCGTCCGGCAGCGGATCGGGAAGGAACTGGTCGCGCACGTCACGGCGCGTGTGGATGGCCCGGTAGACGGCGTCTCTGTCCTGTTCGCCAAAGGGCGCTGTCCGGACGAGAAACTCGTTCGGTCTGTCGTGCATCGTAATCCCCACAATGCGCAACCACCCGCCGTCCACGCGGGTTCGGTCTATCTCGCCAGGCCGGTCTTCTGACTGGGCATCATCCGCAACGCGCGCCTTCCCGGATTGCTCCAGTGGTCGGGTTTCCCCTGCGCATCACGTCCGCCTCACAGCGTTGGGCACGTGCCGGATTTTCACCGGCTTCCCGATTCTCCCACCTTGCGGCGGGCACCTGACGGCTCTGTTCTAGCGTAGGAGCGACCGCAGCGACAGACCCAAAAGCGCCGACCTCAATCCCGTGATGGGAAATAGCGCACGAAGGCGAAAGCTGTACCATCCGGCGCCCAGTTCGGCACATTGATCGATCCCTGCCCGCCGAAGAACTCGATGAGCGTCTCGACATTTCCGCCATCGGCATCCATGAGCCGAAGCCTGACTTGCTTGTCACGCGGATGGCCGGTGACATCAGCATCGTAGGAGAGGAACAGCACCTTCTTCCCGTCTGGTGACGGATGCGGGAACCAGTCGCCGTAGCCGTCCGAAGTCAGCTGCTCAAGGTCGCTCCCGTCCGTACGCATCCGCCAGATCTGCATCGCGCCGGTGCGGCTGGAGTTGAAATAGATCCACTGACCGTCAGGCGAATAGTCGGGACCGTCATTGTGCCCCTCGCCGTTGGTCAGGCGCCGCTCGGGCCCGCCTTTCGTGGAGATCGTGTAGATGTCGAAGATACCGCCGCGATCACCGCAATAGGCAAGTTCCTTTCCGTCCGGCGACCAGCCATGCCAGTAGGACGGCATCTTGTCGGTAACCTGACGTGGCTCATCATCGCCATCGCCCAGCATGTAGATGCAGGACTTGCCGTAGAGCGTATGGTCAGAAAAGGCGATCGAGGCACCGTCGGGTGAAATGCCGTGGTCATTGTTCAGCCGGACGGCAAAGCCGGTATCGATCAGTTCCGGCTCGGGTTCATCCTCGTCGAGCGGCAGCGCGTAGAGCAGCCCATCACCGTTCACGACGAGAAACGCGCCGTCCCGCGACCAGTTCGGCGCCTCGACGAGGTCTTCCGTCTGCCAGACGACCTCGCATTCGCGGGTCGTCATATCGTAGATTTCGACTGAACTGCGCTTAGTCATCACACTCTACTTTCGCTTGCGTCGAGAACATCTTGGAATGCGACGCGAATCAGCTGACGCAAAAAAAGATGTCGGCCTGGCTCAATTTCATCGAGACTTACATCGATTCCGTCAAAGTCTGGGTTGGTAGGAAGCTCTATGTTCTTGATCCACCACCGCTCGATTTTGACGGATAGAGACAAGGCTTGTATCAGCATTTCCAGATCAAGTTCGGGCTCGTTATCGTCTAGCATTATCCAATACAAACGATGAGCCACCTCACCTCTATAGCTTATGAACTTGACTATAAATTCTTCGTCCTCTGAAGAGGTAGCACCAAACTCGCGAAGAAAATCACGACAAGCCTTAAACTTCGACTTACCCCGAAGAAGAGTTCGATATTCTTCAGAAAGCTCAGTCGGCAGCAGTTTTCCATCGACTAGTTCCCAATCATTCGCAAAGAACCCGGTTACACGCTGCTCGATGGTATCCCTCAGATCCTCATATATAATCATATACATGGAGGCCACACGTAGCTGCAATGAGATGTGCAGGTGATCTCCCTCAAGAAGCTTTTTTAGCTTTTTGAATGGAAGATCATCCGATTCCATCCTCTACCGATCCCGGAACCGGTTCGTGATCGGATAGCGACGATCGCGTCCGAAATTCTTCTTGGTAATCTTCACGCCCGGCGCCGACTGGCGGCGCTTGTATTCGGCGAGATAGAGCAGATGCTCGACCCGATGCACGGTCGCGATGTCGTGCCCGCGCGCAACGATCTCGTCCACGCCCATCTCCTTCTCGACCAGGCATTCGAGAATGTCGTCGAGAACCGGATAGGGCGGCAGCGAATCCTGGTCGGTCTGGTTCGGCCGAAGCTCCGCCGAGGGGGCCTTCGACAGGATGTTCGCCGGGATGACCTCACCCGAGGGCCCAAGCGCACCCGGCGGCACATTTGCATTGCGCCAGGCCGAGAGCGCATAGACCTGCATCTTGTAGAGGTCCTTGATCGGATTGAAGCCACCGTTCATGTCACCATAGAGCGTGGCATAACCGACCGACATTTCCGACTTGTTGCCGGTTGTCACCACCATCGAGCCGAACTTGTTGGAGATCGCCATGAGGATCGTACCGCGCGTACGGCTCTGCAGGTTCTCCTCGGTGATCCCGCTCTCGGTGCCCTCGAACATGTCCGAGAGCGAAGACAGAAAGCCCTCGACCGGTTCCTGGATCGGCACGATGTCATAGTGGCAGCCGAGCGCCTTTGCGCAGGCCTCGGCATCGGCAAAGCTTTCCTGCGAGGTGTAGCGGTAGGGCAGCATGATCGTACGCACCCGCTCCTCGCCGAGCGCATCCACCGCAATCGCTGCGCAGATGGCGGAATCGATACCGCCGGAGAGACCGAGCACGACGCTCTTGAAACCGTTCTTGTTGACGTAATCGCGGAAGCCGAGCACGCAGGCGCGGTAGTCGGCCTCTTCCTTTTCCGGGATACGCGACATCGGTCCCTCGCCGCAGCGCCAGCCATCGGCCGTACGTCGCCAGGTCGTGACCGACAGCGTCTCCTCGAACTGGCTCATCTGGAACGCGAGCGACTTGTCGCCGTTGAAGGCGAAGCTTGCGCCGTCGAAGACCAGCTCGTCCTGACCGCCCAGCTGATTGGCGAAGATCAGCGGCAGCCCGGTTTCGATGACCTGACGCAGCGCCACCTGATGGCGGACATCCACCTTGCCGCGATAGTAGGGAGAGCCATTCGGCACAAGCAGGATCTCGGCCCCCGTCTCGGCCAGCGTCTCGCAAACGCCGAGATCGTTCCAGATCTCCTCGCAGATCGGCACGCCGATGCGGACACCACGAAAGTTCACGGGTCCCGGCATATCGCCTTCGACGAAGACGCGCTTCTCATCGAACTCGCCATAGTTCGGCAGATCGAGCTTGTCGCGGAAGGCGAGGATCTTGCCGCCATCCAGGATCGCCACGGAATTGTGCCGCCCCTTCTCGCCCTGACGCGGGAAACCGACGATCACCCCCGGGCCACCATCGGTGGTGTCGGCGGCAAGCGCCTCGACGGCCTGCAGACAAGCTTTGAGAAAGGCGGGTTTGAGCACCAGATCTTCCGGCGGATAACCGGAAATGAAGAGTTCCGTCAGAAGCAGGAGATCAGCGCCCTGCCCGGCTGCCTCGGCGCGCGCAGCGCGTGCTTTAGCAAGGTTGCCGCTGACGTCGCCAACCGTCGGATTGAACTGTGCCACCGCTATGCGCAGGACGTCGGAGATCTTCTTTGCTTCGCTCATGACACCGATTTAGCCGCTCGTCAGCACTATCGCAACGCCGCTTCTATGGCATGCGCTTCATATGGTGCGCCTGCGCTAACCAAACCACCGGAATTTCTGGGAACAAAGGTTCTCGGGCATCGGTTCATGTAGCATTCATGACACTTATGTGACACCTATGCGAAACTTTCATGATACCTGCACATGACCTGGAGTTCGACGTGGTCCAGACCAGCCCGAAATCGCTAGTCGCGAACATTTTTACCGCCTTCGGCGCGGGGCGCGAGCGCGAGCTTGGCGGGTCCTCTCTCGTCCAGTTCCTGGTTCAAGCGGCCAACACGGCGCTCATTGCTGCGGCGATCGTTCTTCTGAGCGAGGTCCTGGCCCGCGGAAGCATGGTCGATGTGGTGGAATACGTGACCTCGACAAGTCGTCCGGGCCTCGTGGCAATCGGTATCGTGTTCCTCATCCTCGCCTTCGCAGACGCGATCATCGGCAAGGCCTATCAGTCGACGTTGCTCGTCGGCCCTTTGCTGCTGCTGCCGGCATTCTTTTCCGGGCAAAAGCAGCTCTTCCTGTCAGATCCGCTTTTCCCGAGCGACCTGCTTTTCGGTCGTCAGATCATGCAGCTCATGCCGGCCATGGTTGCGGCCGAGCCGTTGAAGGCGATCGGGCTTGCAGTCGGGGGCATCGTCTTCATCCTCGGCTTCATCACGCTGCTGTGGAAGAGCCGCAAGGTCTTCCCACGTATCAACCTGGCCGGTCGCGGTGTCCGTCTGGCGATTTCGTTCCCGCTTCTGGCCGGATTCGTGACACTGATGGATCCCATGGCGTTCTCTGCGTTCCGCGACCGCCTGAACATCGTGCCCATGATGTGGGACCAGAATGAAAACTATCGCCACAACGGCTTTCTCCTGGCGTTCGCATTCAACGTGCCGATGGCCAACGTGGCGGCGCCCGACGGATACAGCAATGTCGCAGTCACTGACATCCAGACCGATCTGCTGCCGGCCTCCTTCTTTTCCGGTCGCCAGGCCGACGTGATTGTCGTCATGAGCGAGTCTCTCTGGGATCCCACTCGCATGAAGAGCGTCGGATTTTCCGCAGATCCCATGCCGACCATCCGTGTGAGCCAGTCAGGCAACGTGTTCTCACCGGAATTCGGCGGCATGACGGCCAATGTCGAATTTGAGGCCCTGACCGGATTCTCGAATGCCTTCCTGCCCTACGGCAGCATTCCATATCAGCAATACATCCGCCGCCCGGTGCCATCTCTTGCCACCTTCTTTGAATCGAAGGGCTACGTGACCCAGGCCTTCCACCCCTTCCAGGGCTGGTTCTGGAACCGCAACAATGTCTATCAGTCGCTCGGCTTCCAGCAGTTCCATTCGGAAGAGAACATGCCCGCGATGGACAAGCGCGGCATCTTCGCCTCCGATGAAGCCTTGACGCGCTACATCATCAAGCAGGCAGACAACACCGAAAAGCCCTTCTTCTTCTTCGCCGTCACGCTGCAGGGCCATGGCCCCTACGAGCGCAACCGTTACGTCAAGAACACGATCGAAATCGACGCTCCGGCCTTGTCGGATGCCAGCGCAAGCGCACTTGCGACCTATGCCCAGGGCGTCAAGGAATCGGATCAGAGCCTGAAGGCGCTGATGGACTGGGCGAAGAAGCGCCGTCGCGAAACCATCATCGTGCTGTTCGGCGACCACCTGCCGCCGCTGAACGAAGTCTATACCGAGAGCGGCTACATGGCCAATGTCGTCGCCACGCGCAAGGCATCGGTCACGACCATGAAGCGCGAACACGAGACACCGCTGGTCGTCTGGTCGTCCAAGCGCGGCGGCCAGAAGGATATCGGCTCGGTCAGTCCCTCGCAGCTTCCCTATTACATCGTCCGCATGGCGGGCTACCGTCACCCCTACTATACGGGCATGCTGGGTCGCGTTTCGGAACGCTACTCCGTGATTGACCGTCATCTGCTGATTGGCCGTAACAACAAGGCACAGGCCGACTGGGCCCTGTCGGGACGCATTGACCCGCTGATCCGCGACTATCGCCTGCTGCAGCACGATGTCATGTTCGGCGAAGGTTACGGACTCGAACGCTTCTTTCCGGAGCAAGCGAACAGACTTCAGCCAAGCAGTTGAAGCAGAAGTCACCTCGCGCGGTTAAACATCGGCAGCTTTTGGACTGGGGGCACACTTGCGGTGACCCCAATTTTCCGTCATAGACTTTTTTTGTTCGACAATCCGTGATGCTTGACAGTCAGTGCGACAATCGTTCTCACGACTGTATCCCTCGCAACCATTATGTAATATTTCAGAGTTCACATCAGAGCTATTGCCATGCTGCCCATGACGCGCGCTGAAATACTTGCACATCCGCTTTATCCGGCCATCGAAAAGCAGATAGCCCAACATCTGATCGGCATCCACATACGCACGCCGCGCATGTCGCGTCTGAAGGCATCGCATCGAAAATGGCTGATGACTCAGTCCCTGTTCTCTCTCGCCCTCAGACGCACGCCTGATGATCCGTTATCGGGGCTGACGGCGACGCGCTTCGTGGAAACGGTGATGAAGCTGGGTGCGGCAAGCCGCAACACGGCGACAGGCTTCCTGGCCGAATTGGTAGCCTACAAGTTTCTGCGCGACGTTCCTGACGTGCCTGACAAACGGGTCCGTGTTCTCGAACCCACCGAACTCAGCCTGAACGGCATGCGCAGCTGGTTTCATGGGCATCTCGCCTGCCTTGATCGTCTGGACGGCGGAAACCGCGAAATGACGTCCCTGGCGGATGACCGGATCTTCATGATGGCCCAGCCGATCGGCGCAGACATCATGCTGAACGACAGGATTTGGCGCGACCCTGTGGACACTATTGGACACTTCCTGTGGTCCGATCTTGGCGGCATTGTCCTGCATGACCTGATGGCGAGAGTGGAGGAGATCGACCGCAGCGCAGCCTTTCATTCCTGTGGCCCCGTCAGTCTGACCGATCTCAGCGAAACCTATCAGGTTTCAACGACCAACCTGAAGCGCATGTTCAAGAAGGCAGAGACCGACGAACTCCTGCATTGGGACCTGCCGCGCCGCCGCGGGAACCTGCTGCTCACCAGCCGCTTCGTCGAGGACTATTTCAGTTGGCAATCTGCAAAGTTTGCAGCCGTCGACCAAGCCTTTCACCAGGCACTGGCAACGCTCGGGCTTAAGACAGGCAAGGCCGAAGCGGCCTGAAACTCGTCAACCGCTACTGGCAGCGTATTGCGGAAGTCCATCATTGATCGCATAGAAGTCGCCTTTGTCGGCACAGAAGATGTGATACGCGGCCCTCAGACCCGTGGGGTTTGGGAACAGCCCCGCCATGATGGAGATGCGTTCGCCATCGTCCTGCTTCCAGTAGAGCGGCGATCCGCAGTCGCGGCAAAAGGCGCGTTCAGCCTCGGGGCTAGCACGAAAAGTGCCGATGCTCTCCCGTCCGTCGATCACGACGTCGTCAACCGCTGCATCTGTCGTTGCATAATAAAGTCCGGTCTGACGCCGACACTGCGAGCAATGGCAGAAGCTGACAGGCCCGAGCTTGCCCCTCACCGTGATCGTCACCGCGCCGCACAGGCAGCGCCCCGTCTTTTCCTCATTCATCTCAACAATCTCCCAAACGAGAACCGGGCGAGCCTCACAGAGGCCCGCCCGGTCGTCAAACTCGCAATGCTGAACTTAAGTTTCAGCCGTTTGCAACAAGCATCCGCTTCTCGTCGCGGCCGCTCTTCATGCGCTCCGCAAGGAGGAAGGCAAGTTCGAGCGCCTGGTCGGCATTGAGGCGCGGGTCGCAATGGGTGTGGTAACGGTCGGCAAGATCATTGCCGGTCACCGCGCGCGCGCCGCCCGTGCACTCGGTCACGTCCTTGCCGGTCATCTCGATATGGATGCCGCCCGGATGTGAGCCTTCCGCGCGATGGATCTGGAAGAAGCTTTCGACTTCCGACAGGATCCGCTCGAACGGACGGGTCTTGTAGTTGTTGAGCGTGATCGTATTGCCATGCATCGGATCGCAGGACCAGACCACCTTGCGGCCTTCGCGCTCCACGGCACGAACGAGACGCGGCAGGTGCTCGGCAACCTTGTCGTGACCGAAGCGGCAGATCAGCGTCAGGCGGCCGGCTTCGTTCTGCGGGTTCAGGATGTCGATCAGGTTCAACAGATCGTCAGCCTGCAGCGACGGGCCGCATTTCAGACCGATCGGGTTCTTGATACCGCGGCAGTATTCCAGATGCGCATGGTCGGCCTGACGCGTCCGGTCGCCGATCCAGATCATATGGCCGGACGTGGCATACCAGTCACCCGAGGTGGAATCGACGCGCGTCAGCGCCTCTTCATAGCCGAGAAGCAGAGCCTCATGGCTGGTGAAGAAATCCGTCTCGCGCAGGCTCGGATTGTTGTCCGAGGTAATGCCTACGGCCTTCATGAAGTCCATGGTTTCGGAGATGCGGTCGGCGAGCTTGCGATAACGCTCGGCCTGCGGGCTGTCCTTGACGAAGCCCAGCATCCACTGGTGCACGTTCTCGAGGTTGGCATAGCCACCCATGGCGAAGGCGCGCAGCAGGTTGAGCGTCGCAGCCGACTGGCGATAGG
Source organism: Rhizobium sp. AQ_MP (assembly GCF_014237835.1). Lineage (GTDB taxonomy): Bacteria > Pseudomonadota > Alphaproteobacteria > Rhizobiales > Rhizobiaceae > Allorhizobium. The sequence continues at coordinate 84,086 of NZ_JACJVI010000005.1, read as the reverse complement.
CCATCAGCTGGCGTTCCGGGTTCGGAATGCGGGCTTCCTCGGTGAACTCGATGCCATTGATGATGTCGCCACGGTAGCTCGGCAGCTCGACGTCACCGATCTTCTCGATGTCTGACGAACGCGGCTTGGCGAACTGGCCGGCGATACGACCGACCTTGACGACCGGCAGTTGCGCTCCGAAGGTCAGGACGACGGCCATCTGCAGGAAGGCACGGAAGAAGTCGCGGATATTGTCGGCGCCATGCTCGGCAAAGCTCTCGGCGCAATCGCCACCCTGCAGCAGGAATGCATTGCCTTCCGCGACCTGGGCCAGCGACTTCTTCAGGCGACGGGCTTCACCGGCAAAGACCAGCGGCGGATAGGTCGAAAGCTGCTGCTCGGCAGCCTTCAATGCGTCGAGGTCCGGATACGCCGGAACCTGCTTGATCGGCTTCTGTCTCCAGCTGCTCGGGGTCCAATTCTGCGCCATGGTCGTCACCTGTTTTACACTAGTTGCGGCAACCTCCCGGCCGCATCGGATGGGGGCTTATAAACGGTTAATCACCGCTTGGAAAGCCGAAGTTTAGGGACTTTAGGAGCTGCAACGGACATGCGGCAAAGACGCTCCGTCACGCAACAGACGACTGCAAGACCGGCGAGCGAACCACCATGCTTGATATGACCTGCACGTAAACGTAAGATCTAGTCCGGGATCCGGAACGGGAGGTTCGGTTTGGCGCTGTATGAGATCGAAAAATCGGAGATCCACTTCGAAACGGCGGATCACTTTCCATTGCACGGGACATTGATCCGCGGCCTGGGACAAGGCCCTATGGCACTGATCTCATCCGCAGCAGCCGTCCCTCGTGGCTTTTATGCCCGCTTTGCCGAGCACTTGGTCAGCCATCACGGCTTTCGTGCCGCCCTCACCTACGACTATCGCGGCGTGGCCTCGTCTCAAGCGCCCCGGACGTGGAAGCGACCTATGCTGATGCGCGACTGGGCGCATTTCGACATGCCGGCGGCCTTGCATCGGCTGGAACAGGAAGGCCGGGACCACCCGATCGTCGGCATTGGCCAATCCTTCGGCGGGCAGGTCCTGGCGCTCGGCGGCCGGTCCGAGCGCTTCAGCCGCTACATGATGGTGGCAACCATGACCGGCTACTGGGGCAATACAAAACCGCGCTACCGCGTCTTCAGCCAGATGAACCTGGTGGGAGTACCCCTCGCCGTTCTGCTCGGCAAGGTGCCGGGGCAGATCGGTCTCGGGCAAACCTTGCCCGGCAGCATATTCCGCGAATGGGCCCGCTGGGGTCGGCACCCCGAATACTTCTTCGCCGATCCTACGATGGATGCCGCCCGCCGCTTTGCGGAAGTCCGCACGCCGATCCTCGCTATCGGTTTGACCGACGACCCCTGGGGAACGCCGCTGGCTCAGCACGCACTGCTGAAATACTACAATCGCGCCCCCACGGAGATCCGGTGGATTTCACCTGAGGAGGCAGGCGCTCCCGTAGGGCACCTCGGTTTCTTCCGGTCCGCCTTCAGGGACACACTCTGGAAGCCCGCTATCGAATGGCTGCGGCAAGGCTGAGTTGTTGCACCGCATCGGAATTACCCACAGAATTCACAGGATCCGGAGCCGGGACAAATAAGCTTCCCCTTGAAAAGAAAAATGTTGGTGCCAGCATGAATAGGCTTCGAGGAAACGAGGAGACAATCATGGATCCGGCTGACGGCAAGCTTCGCGCAAGCCACGGCCTCTACCCCGCCAGGCGGGGGCGTAGCGTGGAGTCTGGGAAGTTTTGGCTTCCCACTTGATCATGAGGATCGTGTGATGGCGTATGATTGGACCGGAGTACAAACCCGCAAAACCCGACGAGTTCGAATTGCCGTTCTCACTCTTCTGACGCTGGCGGCGCTTTCGGCGCCCGTTCTAGGCTTCGACCTGTTGTCAGGTTTCTGAGCAAAGCTTATGCCTCGTCACCCCTGCGGACCTGATGATCCGCAGGTGCTTTCAACAAGTTCGTGGTCTAAGCGGAGGGCTAGGCAGCCCCTCACACCCGCTCGCCATTCCGGATCCGGTAGCTCGGAGTGTACATCGTCACCAGTTCCTCCGCTGCGGTCGGATGGACGGCCATGGTACGGTCGAAGTCATCCTTGGTGCAGCCGGCCTTCAGCGTGATCCCGAGCAGCTGCGCCATTTCGCCTACATCGTGACCGAGAATATGGGCGCCCACCACCTTGCGGTCTGCCGCATTGACGATCAGCTTCATGATCATCTTCTCCGCGCGCCCGGACAGCGTCGCCTTCATCGGGCGGAACTGCGCGCGGTAGACCTCGATCTCCTCGAACTTCTTGGCCGCCGCCTCTTCCGAGAGACCGACAGTGCCGATTTCCGGCTGCGAGAAGACGGCGGTAGCGATCAGGTCGTGATCCGGAGCGATCGGATTGTTCTTGTACTCCGTCTCGATGAAGCACATCGCTTCATGGATTGCGACAGGCGTCAGTTGCACGCGGTCCGTGACATCACCGAGAGCAAAGATGCTCGGCACATTGGTTCGAGAATATTGGTCGACGATGATGGCACCACGCTCATTGGTCTGAACACCGGCGGCTTCCAGACCGAGCCCGGTCGTGTTCGGATCCCGCCCGAGCGCCAGCATCACCTGCTCGACGACGAGGCGGCCGTTGTTCATGGTCTCGACGTCAAGATTGCCGGCCGCCGACCTGCTGACCTTCTGGATATGGTCATGGCAGAGAATCCGGATGCCCTTGGCTTCCATCGCCTCATGCAGGCCACGGCGCATGTCCTGATCGAAGCGACTGAGGATTTCCGCCCCCCGATAGATCAGCGTCGTCTCGACACCGAGTCCATGGAAGATATTGGCGAACTCCACCGCGATATAGCCGCCTCCGGCGATCAGGATCGACCGGGGAAGGCTCTCCAGATGGAAGGCCTCGTTTGAGGAGATGCACAGTTCATGGCCCGGCAGGGCGGCGTGCGGATTGGCTGCGCCACCGACCGCCACCACGATCCGCTCGGCGGTCACTTCCTTGCCGCTGGCGACCAGGCGCACACTGTTCGGTCCGGTCAGGACAGCGCGTGTTTCGAGGATCTCGGCGCCGGCATTCTCCAGCCCCTTGCGATAGAGCCCTTCAAGCCGCGCGATCTCCTTGTCCTTCGCCGCAATCAGCGACGGCCAGTCGAACCGGCTTTCGCCGACAGTCCAGCCATAGCCAGCGGCGTCCTCGAAATGCTCGTGATACTGAGAGGCATAGACGAAGAGCTTCTTCGGCACGCAACCGCGGATGACGCAGGTCCCGCCGAAACGATATTCCTCGGCGATCGCCACCTTCTTTCCGAGTGACGCCGCGACCCGCGCGCTGCGCACCCCGCCGGACCCGCCACCGATGACGAAGAGGTCATAATCGAACTGGCTCATGGCAATCTCCTGCGCGGTTGGGCTCTCGCTGAAACTGCGCCTGATATAGGTGGCGCAACGACCAAAAGAAAAGCCCGGTACGATGACCGGGCTCAACAATTCAAAACAGATCGGCTTACGGCTTCGGCGCTTCGGCTGGAGCGGCCGGCTGGACCTCGGCGAGCAGCGCGTCATTGGCCTGCTTTTCCAGGTCGCGCGCGATACCGGCAGTCCAGATATCGGCAGCCTTCAGCAATTCGCGCGTCGCAATCGGTCCATCCTTCAGCAACTTCTTGCCGGTTTCGCTGGTGTAGAATGCGGTCATCTGCTTCAGCTCATCGGCGGTGAACGCCTTGGCGTAGACAACGGCGGCTTCCCGCTCGAGATCGGCGCGGCGGGCCGCAAGCTTCAGGGCTTCTGCCTCGACCTTGGCGGAGATGGTGTCCTGCAGGTTCGGATAGGCCTGGATGAGCTGGGAGGTCAGACGGTCCATGATGTTCGGCAGGATTGCGTCGAATCGATCGGTCACGCCAAGCGCCGTGATCGCCTCACGCGCCGCCTGGAGGTGTTCTGCCGGCACATCCTGCGCCTTGGCGGAAACAGCACCCAGCACGAGGCTGCCGGCGATGACGGCGATCGAGGCGAAACGGCCCATACCCGTAAAGCTGATCATGAAATTCTAAGCTCCTGTTAGTTCTTCGGGTCCATCACCCGCGCACCAGCCTGTCCGGCGATGATTGCGAGCGACGCCAAGTTTATGAAAAGGCCGTGTTCCACCACGCCGGGGATCTGGTTGAGCCGGCTCGCCAGTGCGTCTGCATCAGGAATGCGGCCAAAAGATGCGTCGAGGATGAGATGTCCGCCATCCGTCGTGAACAGGCTATCGTCGGAATAAGTCCTGAGCTTCATCGCCCCGGTAAGGCCGAGTTCCGACGCTAAGCGCTCGATGGCGATACGCGTCGAGGCCTGCCCGAACGGGTTGATCTCGATCGGCAGCGGGAAGGCCCCGAGGGTCTCGACCAGCTTGGTCTCGTCTGCAATCACGATCATGCGCTTTGAAGCCGCAGCCACGATCTTTTCACGCAGCAACGCACCGCCACCACCCTTGATCAGCCGGAATTGCGGATCGATTTCGTCAGCGCCGTCAATGGTCAGGTCAAGTTCGGGCAACTCGTCGAGCGACTTCAAGGGCACTCCGAGTTCGAGGCAAAGCCGCGCCGTGCGCTCCGAGGTGGGCACACCCTGAACCTTCAGGCCTCCCGCAACCTTCTCCGCCAGCAAGCGGACGAATTCTTCTGCAGTCGAACCAGTTCCGATCCCAAGTCGCATGCCATCTTCGACATGCTCCAGTGCCGCGGCGGCGGCCTTGATCTTCATTTCGCGGGCGTCCATGCGCCGTGAGCTCCCATCTGTTTCGTCGCAAGCTGTTTACACGCCTCCTCGGCGGAGTGAAAGCCCTGCGCCGTCCTGCAAGATTGCCTTTTCAGAGGATTTCCCCTACCCCCGGCACGCCACAGATCTTGCAAGGGAGTCCCGTCTTGAGTGCCACGACCATCGTCTTCGACCTTGACGGAACACTGATCGATACCGCACCCGACCTCGTCGAGAGCCTGAACCACACGATCGCCGCACGCGATCTGGCACCGGTCAGCTATGAAGATCTCACCCATCTGGTCGGCCAGGGGGCGCGCGTGATGATCCAGCGCGCCTTTGCCCTGCGCGGTGCGCCGCTGGCCGAAGACGAGGTCCCCGCCCTGCTCGACCGTTTCATCGACCACTACGAGGCCGGCATGCCCGGCAAGAGCCGCCCCTATCCAGGCCTGATCGAGGCACTCGATCGGCTGAAGGATGCCAGCTTCACGCTTGCCGTCTGCACCAACAAGATGGAACGGCTCGCCGTACCCCTGCTCAATCGGCTGGAGCTCGCCTCCTACTTCGCGACGATTGCCGGCGGCGACACCTTCGCTTTCCGCAAGCCGGACCCGGCACATATCCTCGCCACCGTCGAGCGCGCCGGTGGGAGTCCAGACAAAGTGCTGATGGTCGGTGACAGCATCAATGACATCCTGGCAGCCCGCAACGGCAGCATTCCCTCAATCGCGGTGCCCTTCGGCTATTCGGATGTATCCGTCGAGACGTTAGGTGCCTCGCATGTCATCAGCCATTTCGACGAATTGACCGTAGACCTGGTCCAGCGCTTGATCGACTGAGACCGTATCGGAACGAAAATGGCGGACCGGGGCCCGCCATCTGTCATTTCGGAATTGGGTTTCAAAACTCAGGCGCGCGGTGCGCGCGCATCCGTTGTCGCCTTGAAGGCCTTGGCCGTATGATCGTCACGGCCATACACATCGTCGAAATACTCGATGACGCCGTCCTTGTTCGGCCAGGCGGTGAAATAGGACACGTAGACCGGGATCTTTTGCGGAACCTGAACCGCACGGTTCTGACCCGAGGCGATCTGCTTGCCGATCTCCTCGACCGTCGTTCCCATCACCGCGGCGGCCATGACACGCGGCTCGGCGAGACGAACGCAACCATGGCTCAAGGCGCGCATGTCTCGGCTGAAATAGCTCTTCGACGGCGTGTCATGCATGTAGATGGCATGCTCGTTCGGGAACAGAATCTTCAACTCGCCGAGCGCATTGTCACCGCCGGGCGGCTGGCGCACATCGACGGAGTGGGTGACGTTCCAGTCAACTTGGCTCGACGCCACCTTGCGGCCGCCATACGACACCTCATAGCCGAGGCGATCGAGATAGGACGGGTCGGCGCGGAGCTTTGGCAGCATTTCGTTGACGATGATCGACTTCGGCACGCCCCAATAGGGATTGAACTCCACCGTCTCGATCTGGTCCTGGAAGAAATAGGTCTGGTTCGCCCTCGAGCCGACCACGACGCGCATCGACAGCTGTTCCTTGCCGTCATTGACATAAGTGGCCTTGAAGGCCGGGGCGTTGATGAAGACGTGACGCGCGCCAAGATCGGCCGGAAGCCAACGGATCGCCTCCATGGCCACCTGCAGCTTGGCAATCTTCTCTGCATTGCTGTGGCCCGTCATTGCACGGATTGTCGCCGGACCGACAACGCCATCCGGCTTCAGACCCTTTTCCTTCTGAAAGGCTTCGACCAGGGCGACCAGGTCAGGGGTATATTCGGGCGTTCCGGCGTAAACGGCAAGCGTTGCCGAATGCTGGGTCAGGATCGCCTCCGATGCGACTTGCTTCAGCGCACCGATCACCTGCGCAACCTCGGGCTTGCTCTGGCCAGGCTTGAGCAACGTGCCGGGAGCGATCGTGATCGGCTTCGTCTCGGCCTTGGCATCCTCGGCCTTCAGGCGCGCAAGCTCGTCCCGCAATGCGATGAATTGAGGGCTCTTCGGGTCCCGGTTGCGCAGATAGGCCGCGACGTCGGGGCTCATGCGCAGCATGTCGAGCACCGGGGCTATGTTCACGCCCTTGCGCTTGAAATCATAGTAACCGGAGATCTTGTTGGGATCGATGCGACCGCGGACCGTGTCCTGGACATAGGTAAGAACCTTGGCGGACAGTGCCACTTCGAAAGCCATCAGCTCGCGCTGGCGCTTCTCCGGATCGGCCGGATCAGCCGTTTCCGCCGGCATAGGCACCAGATAGTCGTCTGGGGACAGGCCGACCGTATCGGCTGAGGACAGCGCCGAGATCATCGCACGGCCACGTTCGGAAATACCCTGATCATCGGTCCAGATCAGCGGCTTGTTCAGATTGCCATAGTAACCTTCGATGCTCTTGGCCACCTCGTCGGTCGCGCGGACACTGACCTCAGAGAGAAAACGGCGGGCACCGAGCACTTCCGGGGTCGCCTGAGCCTCGGCCGAACCGGCGACGGGCTCCGAGACCGGCAGCTTGATCTTGATCGCGCGCTGGGCCTCCGGCTTGTATGTGTAGTAACGCGGGCCGGTGACCTTCGGCAGCGGCTCCGGGTCACCCATTTCGAGTCCACCCTGGGCCTGGCTCTCCAGTGCGGCCGGTGCCGCCTGCTGCTTGACCTGGCGACCCGGTCCGCCGCGGAGAAGATCGAGAAGCGTGGTGGCGGCAGCCTCGCCCGGCAGGGTTCCGGCCGCTGTAGTCGCAGCAAGCATTGCGGTGACTACGAATTTCCTGTTTCTCGTCATTCTCTGTTCCATTTCCCGGTCCAAATCCGCTGGGGGATTTGCAGCACGTATTTGTCTTGCGCGGATCACTAGCGGATCGCCATTTCATTGAAAAGTTGGACAATGCGCTACGGGTTCGTCTGCCAGCCTCAACTTTGTGTGACTCGCGAGCCACCCACCACGTCCGCTCCAGCGCAAACTAAATGGAAATATTCGTTAAATTTTGATTGACGTTAACAAATTGTACAAAGCCGCGCCTGTCGATCGCGATCAAGCCACACACAAATAGTCGTGAGACGTGCTGCAAAGGACACAGGGCCACTCTTCAGGAGTGGCTGACAGACAGAATATACTTGACTGTCTTTATCATCTTATATTGATCGGCTTGCATCGGTTGCACCGCTCCCTAAATCAGACCAAGCCCTCCCACCGCCACGGCAAACGTCAAAAGGCAGGAAATTCCATGACCCATCGCACAGAAACCGACACCTTCGGACCGATTGAGGTTGCCTCCGACCGCTATTGGGGCGCCCAGGCCCAGCGATCCCTCGGAAACTTCAAGATCGGCTGGGAAAAGCAACCTCTGCCGGTGGTGCGGGCACTCGGCATCGTCAAGCAGGCAGCAGCCCGCGCCAACATGGCGCTCGGCAAACTCGACGCTGAGCTTGGCGAGGCGATCGTCGCAGCTGCGCAGGAAGTGATCGACGGCAAGCTCAACGACCATTTCCCGCTGGTCGTCTGGCAGACGGGCTCCGGCACCCAGTCGAACATGAATGCCAACGAGGTGATTTCGAACCGCGCCATTGAAATGCTCGGCGGAGAAATGGGCTCGAAAAAGCCCGTCCACCCGAACGATCACGTCAACATGAGCCAGTCGTCGAACGATACCTACCCGACTGCCATGCATATCGCCGCAGCCGAACATGTGGTGCTGCATCTGCTTCCGGCGCTCAAGCATTTGCATGCGGCTCTCGATGCGAAGGCGAATGTCTTTGCCCATATCATCAAGATCGGCCGCACCCATACCCAGGACGCGACACCGCTCACCCTCGGCCAGGAATTCTCCGGCTATGCAGCGCAGGTCGCCTCGTCGATCAAGCGGATCGAAATCACCCTGCCCGGCCTCTACGAACTCGCCCAGGGCGGCACCGCTGTCGGCACGGGTCTGAACGCGCCGATCGGCTTTGCCGAAAAGGTCGCGGAGGAAATCTCCAAGATCACCGGCCTGCCCTTCATCACCGCGCCGAACAAATTCGAGGCCCTGGCCGCCCATGACGCCATGGTCTTTGCCCATGGCGCGATCAACGCGGCAGCCGCGGCCCTCTTCAAGATTGCCAACGACATCCGTTTCCTCGGCTCAGGACCCCGCGCCGGCCTTGGCGAATTGGCGCTGCCGGAAAATGAACCTGGCTCGTCGATCATGCCGGGCAAGGTCAATCCGACGCAATCAGAGGCTCTGACCCAGGTCTGCGCCCATATCTTCGGCAACCATGCGGCGATCACCTTCGCTGGCAGCCAGGGCCATTTCGAGCTCAACGTCTACAATCCGATGATGGCCTACAACTTCCTGCAGTCGGTGCAGTTGCTCGGCGATGCCGCCGTCTCCTTCACCGACAATTGCGTCGTCGGCATCGAGGCCCGCGAAGAGAACATTCGCAAGGGCGTGGAGAATTCGCTGATGCTGGTGACGGCGCTGAATGGAAAGCTCGGTTACGACCTCTGCGCCAAGATCGCCAAGACCGCCCACAAGAACGGCACGACGCTGCGCGAAGAAGCCGTCGGCGGCGGTTACCTCACCAATGAGGAGTTCGACCAGTATGTGCGGCCCGAGCTTATGATCGGTCCGCAGTGACGGCTGAACGGCTGGAGAGTGCGGGCGCCGCTTGCGCGGAGCCCGTTCAGGCCTTGAGAGTTTCGAGACCCGTACGGTTCATGTCTTTGGCCCTGAAAAGAGCCATATCGGCCTTGTGCAACAGATCTGCCATCGGCTCGCTTGCCTGACGCTGGGCGAGACCGAACGTGACACGCAGACTGCCCGCCGCCAATGGGCCAATTTCGAGCGCGGCGACGCTCTGACGGATCGCGTCACAGCAGGCAAGCACGACATCCGGGGGATCGCCGCTAAACAGAAGCACGAACGTCGTGCCCGACACCCGCGCCGCAATCTGGCGCGGCAGGAAATGCCGCCGCACGAGATCTCCGACCGCGACCAACGCCAGGTCGGTGATGTCCCGCATCTGGCTGCCGCCGAGCGCTTCGCTGGCCTGCAGCTCAAAAAGCGCAACCATGATGTTGAGACCATTCTCGGTCGGCTTCGGCGGCCGCTCGAGCTGTAGGCGATGCACAGCGCTGCCGTTCAGGAGACCGGTCAAAGGGTCAAGTCCGGGTTGGCCGTCTGCACGCTCTGCAAGCGCCGTGATTTCGCTGACCATGCCGCAAACCGCGCGGGAAACGACAGCAATCTCGTCCACGCCATGCTTGTTGAGTTGCTCTTCGGCAAAGGCACCGCCCTCTCTATAGCGACTGATCACGCGTGCGAGATTGCGCAGCGGAAGCGTCAGCCACCACATTGTGGCCAGACAGGCGATGGTTCCGATGAGGGTTGCGACCAAAACCACCAGGCCGACGGACCACGCGTCGGAACCTCTCCCGGTACCATAATTCAGCACCAGCGCGATCAGCGGGACATGGATGCAGACAAAGCAGACGACGAATATCTTGGAGACGATCGAATGGCGCAGACCTACTTCCTCGGACAGATTGAACGCCATAACGGATCTCCAAATCGGTCTCAACAGAGACAATAAAGGAGTAGAGCTTTTCCAGATTGATACCGCGCGTGTCAACGCTCGACACTTCGGCTTTCGGCGGATTGAAATATTAAGATCGACCGCTTAAACCACCGGCAATTCCAGCTTTTGCCGCGAAAGGCTCCGTGATGGCAGACGATCTGTTCCCAATTGGCGAAGATACGACCCCCTACCGCAAGATCACCTCTGACTTCGTTTCGGTCGAGAGCTTCAAGGGCCAGGAGATACTGACGGTCGAGCCAGAGGGGTTGCGCCTGCTCGCCGAAACGGCGCTGTCCGATATCAACCACCTCCTGCGCCCCGGGCACCTGAAACAGCTCGCCTCGATCCTCGAAGACCCCGAAGCCACCGACAATGACCGTTTCGTTGCCTTCGACCTTCTGAAAAACGCCAATATTGCCGCCGGCGGTGTCCTGCCGATGTGCCAGGACACCGGCACCGCGATCGTCATGGGCAAGAAGGGCCGCCGTGTCTGGACCGACGGCCATGACTACGAAGCGCTCGCCGAAGGCGTGCGCGATGCCTACGAGCGCCGCAACCTGCGCTATTCGCAGCTCGCCCCGATCAAGATGTTCGAGGAAAAGAACACCAAGACCAACCTGCCCGCCCAGATCGACCTCTACGAAGAGGGTGAGGATGCCTACAAGTTCCTCTTCATGGCCAAGGGCGGCGGCTCGGCCAACAAGACTTTCCTCTATCAGGGAACACCCTCGCTTCTGACCCACGACCGGATGATCGACTTCCTTAAGGAGAAGATCCTGACTTTGGGTACGGCAGCCTGTCCCCCCTACCATCTGGCAATCGTCATCGGCGGCCTCTCGGCCGAGATGACGCTGAAGACGGTGAAGCTTGCTTCGGCGCGTTATCTTGATGACCTTCCGACCGAAGGATCGGAGAGCGGCCACGCCTTCCGCGATCTGGAGATGGAAAAGGAAATCCACAAGCTCACCCAGTCGATGGGTGTCGGCGCCCAGTTTGGCGGCAAGTACTTCTGTCATGACGTGCGGGTCATCCGACTGCCACGCCATGGCGCCTCGCTGCCGATCGGGCTGGGTGTCAGCTGTTCCGCCGACCGCCAGGCCAAGGGCAAGATCACCAGGGACGGGATCTATATCGAACAGCTGGAAACCGATCCGTCGAAATACATGCCCGATATCGACGAAACAGCCCTTTCCTCGTCGGTGGTCAAGATTGACCTCAACCAGCCGATGTCCGCGATCCTCGCGGAATTGACCAAGCACCCGGTCAAGACCCGCCTGTCGCTGACCGGCACCATCATCGTTGCCCGCGACCTTGCCCACTCCAAGATCCGCGATCGCCTCGAAAAAGGCGAAGGCATGCCGGAATACATGAAGAACCATCCGGTCTACTACGCAGGCCCCGCCAAGACCCCGACAGGCTATGCCTCGGGCTCCTTTGGTCCGACGACCGCTGGCCGCATGGACAGTTACGTCGACCAGTTCCAGTCTTTCGGTGGTTCGATGGTGATGCTCGCCAAGGGCAACCGGTCGCGGGCAGTCCGCGAAGCCTGCAAGAAGCATGGCGGGTTCTATCTGGGCTCAATCGGCGGCCCGGCCGCTCGCCTTGCCCAGGACTGTATCAAGAAGGTCGAGGTGCTGGAATATCCGGAACTCGGCATGGAAGCCGTGTGGAAGATCGAAGTCGAGGACTTCCCGGCCTTCATCGTCACAGACGACAAGGGCAACGACTTTTTCCAGGAATTCAATCTCGGCTGAACTTTTTTCTGGACGAAACTGATGCCGTTGCGGAATCGACAATCTGCAACGGCAAATTTCTATTTGTTTTACAAGGCTTTGCGAATGTGAACGCGAACCGCTCATTTTGCGCCCGTCACTTCTCGCTGCGTGAAGATTAAACATTTTCCAATCATTTGACGCTAATTCTTTCATTGGACCTTTAATGTCTCGAGTGACGACCACTGGAGTTCGCCGAATGAGCACGGCAACACCGCCAAAGGCGCAGACCCCTGACGTCGCGGCACAGATCACATACGCCATGCGCTCCATGGGGGTTGCCCCCATCCCGCGCAATTACGAGCTGTTCTATGAAGCCTATATCGGCTCGAACCCGTCACTGACCCGCGAACTGGCGGCGCTTGGCAGCCGCGCGACCCAGGACGAACTGGATGCTCTGGGCGAGCAGTATTTCGGCAGTCACCAGACCAGGGCCATCGAAAACGCGCACGCCAAGCTGATCGGCGAGCTCGACGGCCTGCTACGCCTCCTGCAGCAGGAGCAGACCTCGCTGCAGAGCTATAACCGGCTCCTCGGAGAGACCTATCACCGCATCAATTCCAAGAGCACCAACAGCGCCGACATCCTGCGCAGTGCCATCAATATCCTGACCGAGGCCACCGGCTCCACCATGGCACATGGTGAAGAGACGGTCGTGCAGATGTCCGAGCGCTCGAAGGAAATGGACGAGGTCCGCCGCGAGCTCGACGAATACAAGCGGATTGCCAATACCGACTCGCTGACACGCATCGCCAATCGCCGTGCGTTCGACGAGAAGCTTGCCGCCGTTTACACGAGCGGCACGAAGCCGCTGGCCGGACTGGTGCTGGCCGACATCGATAATTTCAAGAAGGTCAACGACGCCTACGGCCACCCTGTCGGCGACAAGATCCTCGCGACGGTCGCGACCGTCATTCGCAACAATGTCCGCAAGGACTGCTTCGTCGCGCGCACCGGCGGTGAGGAATTCGCGATCATCATCGAGGGCAACACAGCCGAGGAGATCTTCCAGATCTGCGAACGCACCCGCACTGCGCTGGAGGCGACGCCGTTCAAGAATTCCAAGACTGGCGTAAACTATGGCCCGATCACCATTTCACTCGGTTTTGCCATGGCAAGTGACGCCGAAGACGCCGGCGAGCTTTATGCCAAGTCCGATATCGCCCTTTATTGCGCAAAGAATGCGGGCCGAAATCGCACCAAACACTACGAAGACGGAATGAAGAAGGACTTCACCAAGAGCTGGCTCATCTATAAGCGATGACCCCTTATCGGCTCACCACATCGTCTTCGCAGCCCGCGCTGGCCATTCGCGGTCATATGTCTCCTGGTCGAAACTCTCCTTGGCCGCCTTGAGCATCTCGCCCGGCGTCGGCAGGTCGTCTGCTGCAACCTGCCGCTTGACGTTCCACAACTCCGCCCGCATGACGGCGCGTGCACACTGGAAATAGGCCTCCTGGATCGAAACGATGATAACGCTTCGCGGGTGGCGCCCCTCCATCTCGAAGCTTTCGAGCAGATCCGGCGCGATCGAGACCACGGCCCGACCGTTGATCCGCATCACGCTGTTGGAGCCGGGGATCAGAAACATCAGCGCCACGCGCGGATCGCGGACGATATTCAGGAGCGAATCGACGCGGTTGTTGCCGCGCCAGTCCGGTAGCGCGAGCGTCCTGTTATCCTCGATCCGGACAACAGCGCCGAGATCGCCGCGCGGCGAGCAATCGAGCCCTTCCGGACCCACCGTGGCAAGCGCCACAAACGGAGAGCATTCGATCATCTGCCGATAGGCCGGCGTCAGCGACGTCGTGACCTTGGCCGTCGATGCCTCGGAGACCTCGCCGTAAATCGCCTTGAGGTCTCCAACCGTGGTGATGACAGTCATGCTTTTTGCTCCCGCTTCTACATCCGACACTAAACACCGGTCCGAGGTAGGCAAGAGCGATGACGCGACTATGACACCCGGCGCTCATCGGACTGTCCCGCCAGCTCCGCGCCAGTCAGGAAGGATGCAACCGCGGCAATGACGTCGGGTGCGCTGACGATTCGCCGATGTCCGTGGCCATTGGCCCAAAGATGCCGGACATGCGGCGAGACCCCGATGTAGCGCTGCGCGTGCCCAACATTCACCTCCTTGTCGTCCTCTGCGTGAACGACCAGCAGCGGCCGGTCGATCCGGCGGGCAACGCTGACACCATCGAGGTCCTCCACCCGTGCGCCGGCAATCTCCACAGCCCTGTTGCGCATTGCGCCGACGCTGCTCCGGCCGAGACCGACCATGGTTGCAAAGCCGTTGAATACCTCGCCCATGCTGGAGGGAGAACCAATCAGCGCGATCCGGGCCGCCTTCAGGCTCTGCAGATCCGAAAACACGCCGCCTGCCGCCATCATCACGGCGGCGCCGCCAAAGGAATGACCGACCACGCCGTCCAAACGTCCGAAATGCCGTTCTGCGGCAACGATGGCTTCTGCCGCGATCTTCAGATCGAGCCGCCGCCCGCTGGAGGCACCGTGCCCGGGCAGGTCGAGCACGATCACGTCTGCGCCGGTCTGCCGAAGGCCCCAGGCGAGGTCGGACAGATATTCGGCGCGGGAGCCCCAGCCATGCACGACAAGGATCCTGGGCCTGCCCGCTTCGCCGCTGCCATCCACCGGCAGATGATGCGCCGCCGCCATGCCCCGAGACAGAGCGAGCCGCACCAGCGAAGCCTGCCGCAGACGATTGCGGCCAACCATGAAAACCTCCCGCGCCTTTGCACCCTTGGGCCTGCGGCTCGGTGTTCGGCAGAAGAGTTCAAACGCAAGCCGCCCCGCCATCCCAGGGGACAGCTTTTCCAGCTGCGCGAAAGCCAGGCGGGTGACCTTGAGCGGAAACGATGGCATAGTCGGATTCCCTAGACTGTTCAATGCTGAACAATAAAGTACAAGAATGAACGAAAAGCAAGCCTTCCCCTGGGATCATCCTCGATTTCGCAGCTGGATTTCTGTTGCCCGCGCCTGCCAGCTGATGCAGCAAGCCCTCGGCCGCGCGCTCGCACCGCTCGACATCAAGCCACCGCATCTCGATATCCTGGTGAACCTCTACCGCTTTGAGGGAATTTCACAGCAGGAACTCGCCCGCAAACTGCTGGTAGGCCGTTCCAATATGAGCATGCTCCTTCCACAGATGGAGAAGCGCGGGTTGCTGGAACGGCGCCCCGATCACCGGGACAAGCGCGTATTGCGGCTGTTCCTCACGGCAGACGGACGCGCCTTGAGCGAAAAGGCCATGGGAATTCAAACCGATCTCATCGAGCGTACGCTGTCGGCGACACCCATCGCCGAATGCCAGCGTCTCGCCGAAAACATGGACCTGCTGATCCAGCGCATGCTGGCGGCCGATGGCTTGATCGATGCCGAACTCAGCGAGGATCGCGACTGAGCCGCTTTTCTGCAAGCTCGGCCTCGTAGGCCGCGAACTTCTCCGCACCGGTTTCGCCCAATTCGCGCAGATAGAGCCAGGTAAAAATGCCGGTGTCGTGCCCATCGTCGAAGCCGATTCGAACGGCATAATTGCCCGTCGGGGTCATCTGGCGGATTGCCACATGTCTCTTGCCCGGCACCGTTACCTTTTGGCCCGGACCGTGCCCCTGAACCTCTGCCGATGGCGACAGCACTCTCAGCATTTCGGCCGGAAGCGAGGCAACGACACCGTCGTTGAAGCTGACGGTCAAGAGCCGTCGGTCCTTCGACACCTTGAGTTCGGTCGGCCAGATCTCGCTCATGTTATCCTCGGATGGGCTTTGTTTTCAGATGCAGCAGATCCAGATCATGTCCGGTGAAAACTGGATCATCTGAAATGCTCAATCTGTTTGCTTTTACGCAGTCCGGACGCAAAACCGCTGACGCACTTTTGCTGGACCTGCTCTAGGGCCAAGTGCTGAGCTTTGCAATCCGTCTTGATGAAGTCGTCGCCTGTCAGCTTGACGCTTCAAGGGCTTGGCCCCACATTGGACGAAACGGACAGGAGAGATCTGTTGGACCAGACCCCCGCCGATTGGCGCCATGCAGAACCGCTCGGCGAGCGGACGAACCCGATGATCGACCCCTTCGGACGGGCCGTGACCTATCTGCGTGTCTCCGTCACCGACCGTTGCGACTTCCGCTGCACCTATTGCATGGCGGAGAACATGACCTTCCTGCCGAAGAAGGATCTCCTGACGCTGGAGGAACTCGACCGGCTCTGTTCCGCCTTCATTGCCAAGGGCGTTCGCAAGCTGCGCTTGACGGGCGGCGAACCGCTTGTGCGCAAGAACATCATGCATCTGGTGCGCGGCCTGTCCCGGCATATCGGCCAGGGCCTGGATGAGCTGACGCTGACCACCAACGGGTCTCAGCTCGCCCGCCATGCCCAGGAACTTGCCGATTGCGGCGTCAGACGCATCAACGTGTCCCTCGACACGTTGGACCCGGACAAGTTCAAGAATATCACCCGCTGGGGCGAATTCGACAAGGTGATGGAAGGCATACGCGCAGCCCAGGCCGCCGGCATCCGCATCAAGCTCAATGCTGTCGCTCTCAAGGATTTCAACGAGCACGAGATCCCGGACCTCCTGCGCTTTGCCCATGGCGAGGGCATGGACCTCACCCTGATCGAGACCATGCCAATGGGCGAGACCGGCGAGGATCGTACGGACCAGTATCTCCCGCTATCGAAGGTACGCAAGATGCTCGAAGAGCAGTTCACGCTCGACGACATCCCCTACCGGACCGGTGGACCGGCACGCTATGTCGAGATACGCGAGACCGGCGGCCGTCTCGGCTTCATCACACCCCTCACCCATAACTTCTGTGAAAGCTGCAATCGTGTGCGCCTGACGTGCACGGGCACGCTCTACATGTGCCTTGGGCAGGATGATGCAGCCGACCTGCGTACTGCTCTTCGGGCGTCCGATGACGATGCCTTTCTGTCGGCGGCCATCGATGAGGCGATTTCACGCAAGCCCAAGGGTCACGATTTCATCATCGACCGTGCCCATCGCAAACCGGCTGTCGCGCGCCACATGAGCGTCACCGGCGGCTGAGCGCCGCCGGCTTTCGTCTCAGTAGTCCTCAAGCCGAACGGCGATAGACCTGCTGGATTGCGCGCTGGCTGTCGGTGCGGAAGCGCGAGATCTTGTGCATCAGGATATCGACGCGCTGGCGCAGGCCCTGGATCTCGGCATTGTTTTCCTCGACCATGGCAGCGTTCTGCTGGGTGATCAGCTCGACATCGCGCACGGCCGAGGTGACTTCGCTGATACCCGTCGACTGTTCGCGGGTGGCGGCCGAAATGCCCTCGACCAGTGACTGCACTTCCTCGACCTGATCGATGATCGCCTGCAGTGCGACGCCCGTGTTTTCGACAAGTTCGACACCCGATTTGACTTGGCTGCCACTGACAGAGATCAGCGTCTTGATCTCCTTTGCCGCATTGGCGCAGCGCTGAGCGAGATCACGCACTTCCTGTGCAACGACTGCAAAGCCACGACCGGCTTCTCCGGCACGGGCCGCTTCGACCCCGGCATTCAGTGCCAGCAGGTTTGTCTGGAAGGCGATCTCGTCGATGACGCCGATGATGGTCGAGATCTTCTCCGAGGATCGGTTGATCTCGGCCATGGCCTCCACTGCTCTCTTGACCACTACGCCGGACTGGCGGGCGTGATCGCGGGCCGACTGGACGGACTGGGCAGTGCGCCCTGCCCCATCGGCCGTCGTCCGCACGACATCGCTCAGGTGCGAGAGCGCACGTACGCTTTCTTCCAGCGCTGCCGCCTGCTGTTCGGTGCGGCGTGCAAGATCATCGGCAGATACGGCGAGATTTTCTGTGCCCGCATTGATGTCGACACTCGCGGCCCGAACCTCTTCGAGCGTGGCACGCAACGCCTCAACGGCCTGGTTGTAGGTCGATGCCATCGCGACAAAATCTGCCGGCAGATCATCGCGCATGGAAACGTCGAGTTGACCGTTGGCGAGCGCTTCGAGCACGGACGACAGGGCTTCAAGTGCTGATCGCTGGTCAGCTTCAACACGGGCGCGTTCCTGTTGACGCTGCGCGCTTTCTTGCTCGGACCGGGCACGGGCGGCCTCCGCCTCTTCCTCAAGGCGCCGGTTTTCCAGCGCCGCATCACGAAACACGGTGACCGAACGAACCATGTCGCCGATCTCGTCACCTCGGTTGCGACCTTCGATCGGAACCGAGAGATCGCCGCTGGCCAGACGCGCCATGACGCTTGTGATGCGTTTCAGCGGCGCCCGCAGCGTTTCAATGAGCATCAAGCCTCCGATGATCGCAAGCAGCGTGCCGACCACCATGGTGATGACGGAGATCGTCGCCGAGCGCTCGCTATCCTCGCGGCCGATTTCCTGGGCCTGGGAGACGAAGTTGCGCAGCGACCCCATGCCCGCGGAAACGGCGGCACCGGCTGCCAGACGCTGCTTTTCCCAGTCCTGCCCGGCATCGAGGCGCGCCTGCGACATCTCGGTAATGGCGGTGAGCTGTGGTGCAATCTTCTGCGGAAAGTCGCGCAGCGCGCTGTTCTTGGCGCCGAGCTCGGATATGCGGGCCGCCATGGTCTGGAGGGCCTCGATCTCCTTCACGACCACGGCGCGGCTCTCGTCGTTAAGGGCACCGAGCATCTGCTGTACCCGCAGTTCCACCGTGGCGACGTTCAAGGCGGCCTGATCAACGAGCGCCATGAGTTCTTTCTGTTCAGCAACCAGCTTGTCGAGCTTCACGAAGCGGTCGGCGGCAATGTCGCTGTTCTTGGCAGCCTGCAGCGTGATCTTCTGTTCGATTTCGACCAATTCGGCGAGAACCCGACCGAGCTCCTGAGCCTTGGCGTCATCGGATGACGACTGTGCAAGGATCGCTTCGATCTTTCCGATCGCCGTCCCGACCTCTGCGACCAGCCCCTTGCCCTTCTCGGAGGCGATCGCATTGGCGTTCTTCAGATCCTTCTGCATCGGCCCCAGATAGAGCTTCGCCTCCGCAAGCTGCTCTTCCGGCGTAAACGCCATTTGCACGCCAACCCGCAGCTTGCCGAGTCGGTCGATCAGCGACTTGAACGCGGACGCATCGAAGAGCAGCTCCTTGGCGAAGCGCTCCTTGCCCGAGAGATCTTCGCGGACGAAATCGACCTGCTTGACGATCTGCTGGCTTTCAGCCTGAAGGGCGGCAACGGCGGAGTTCAATCCGGCGTCCAGCTCGTCACGCTTCGTCTTGTTGTCCCAGAGAGCGGCAGTTTGGGTGCGCATCTCTGCCGGAAGCTGCGTCAGCGCGGAGAGATCCGCCGACTGCGCCTGTTTGGCAAGGACGCCATTGAGAACATCGAGTCCCTTCTCCTGGCCATCGATGGCAGCGAGCAGTGCCTGCCTGCTCTCCTCGCTTGGGTTGAGACTGAACTCCTGCAATCCCTGCTGAAGCGTCTCGAGGTCGCTGATATTGCCAATCGTGGCGCGGGTGACCGTCATATGCCCGTTCAGCGTGGTGGCGGTCCAATAACCCAAGAGACCCACCCCAGCCATCAGAAAGACCAGAGGGACGACAAACAACAAAACTTTGGTGACGATCCTGCGGCTTTGCAGGAGGCGATCGATAAAACTCATCAGACCCTCGAGAAGGTCGAAACCCCGCGACATCATCGCGCGGGATTGCAATGGCGGATCCGCCTCATGCAGTTCCATGGGCGAGCTTCGCCCCGGGAGTTTGAGCAAAGGTTAATTGCGCACCAAGTTTTTGGCACTGCGGCATCGTTAAAGGAGGGCAACAGGGGAAATTCAGTTTGTCGTGCCTGCCGCTTGGTTTAGAACCATCCGATACGCATGGGAATCGAGCATGGCATTATCCGAGAACACCCGAGGCGCCCTGTTGATGGCGATCTCGATGGCGGGCTTTACTTTCAATGACGCTCTGACGAAATCGGTGACTGCGGAGCTGACCGTTGCCCAGATCATGTTCGTGCGCGGTGCGTTCACGGCGCTTCTGGTCTATGCGGTCGCTCGGCGCATGGGAGCGCTCGACCATATCGCCAACATCCTGCAGCCATTGATCCTGCTGCGCATTGCCTTTGAGACGGTGGCAGCCGTGGCCTTCCTAGCTGCCCTCGGCCAGGTGCCGCTCGCCAATGCCTCGGCGATTCTGCAATCGCTGCCGCTCGCCGTCACATTGGGTGCTGCGATCTTCTACAAGGAGCCTGTCGGATGGCGCCGCTGGACGGCGATCGGCCTTGGCTTCATGGGCGTGCTGGTGATTATCCAACCAGGGCCGGAGGGTTTTACGCTTGCCTCGCTTTACATTGTGCTCTGCGTGATCACCGCAGCCGGACGCGATCTCGTGACACGTCGGATCGATCCGAATGTCTCGTCACTGACGGTCACGCTCTTTACGGCCGCCTCGATTTCCTTTGCAGGCCTGCTGCTTGTCCCGGCCTTCGGAGGCTGGCAACCGCTCTCGGGCAGTGCGCTCGGCAGGCTCGCTTTCGCCTCTGTTTTTCTCTTTGCGGGTTATCAGGCGATCATCATGGCCATGCGCACAGGGGAAATCTCCTTTATTGCGCCGTTCCGCTACACGAGCCTGCTCTGGGCCGTACTGCTCGGCATGATCTTCTTCGGTGAGACACCTGATATCTGGATGATCGTCGGCTCGGCCATTGTCATCGGCTCGGGGCTCTACACATTCTATCGCGAGAGCAAGCGCAAAGCCGCCCTCGCCCGCCGCGCCGACCCTGCGTCACCCGGCTGATCGCTTCATTCATGCAAGGACAACCGAGCGTGCAGCAGCAGTCCCGCTTTCTGGACAGAACGACGGCACCCCATATCGTCAGCCTCGTGGCGATTGCGGGTCTCTCGGCGCTGACGATGAACATCTTCCTTCCTGCACTCCCGGCAATGGCCTCGGATTTGCGGGTCGACTACGACCGGGTGCAGGTCCTTGTCTCGGGCTACATTGCAATGACAGCCGTCGTGCAACTGGTGATCGGTCCGCTCTCCGACCGCTACGGCCGCCGCCCCGTGATGATCGGCGCGCTGCTGATCCTGATTGTCTCCTCCATGGTCTGCATGATCGCGACATCGATCGAGCTCCTGACGTTCGCCCGCATGGTCCAGACCGCCGTGGTTGCTGGACTGGTCCTCTCCCGTGCGATCATCCGTGATATGGTGCCCATGGACGAAGCCGCCTCGATGATCGGCTATGTGACCATGGGCATGACGCTGATGCCGATGATTGGACCGACGCTTGGAGGCGTGTTGAGCGACACCTTCGGCTGGCGCTCGAACTTCGCCGCGATCCTTGTTGCAGCGCTCGCGGTGCTTCTGCTTGTTTATCGGGACCTCGGCGAGACCAACCGCTACAAAATCGGAAGCTTCTCCGAGCAGTTCCGTGCGTGGCCACGGCTTCTCGCCTCCCCGCGATTCTGGGGCTACACTCTGGCGGCCACCTTCACATCAGGCGCCTTCTTCGCGTTTCTCGGTGGCGCCCCTTTCGTCGGCGGAACACTGATGGGCCTCACGCCCAGCGTGCTCGGCCTGCAGTTCATGTTCATCGCAGCCGGTTACATCGCCGGGAACTATCTCTCTGGCCGGTTCGCCCGTCGCCTGGGGATCGATATGATGATGCTGATCGGCGGCGTGGTCGCCCTTGTGGGTGCCGCAATTCCCATGCTTTTCCTTTCCCTGGGCTATGTTTCGCACATCGCATTCTTCGGGCCGCAGATCGTCGTCGGCTTCGGCAACGGATTGTCGCTGCCAAGCACCAATGCCGGCATCGTCAGCGTCCGACCGGAACTCGCTGGCTCCGCCTCCGGCCTCGGAGGGGCGATCACCATGGGCGGCGGCGCTTTTCTCTCCTGGCTCGCGTCCCGAATTCTCTCGATGGAAACGGGCCCCCTGCCGCTGGTGCTCGTGATGGTCGCCTGCTGTGTTCTGGCGCTTGTTGCGCTGATTTTCCTGCGCTTTGCGCCCGGTGATGAGCGATGAAGGCATGAGCGATCAGATCCGCCCTCCCGCCGTCATTCTTGCAGGCGGACAATCACGCCGGATGGGCCTCGACAAGGCCGGTTTGAAACTGGGAGCAGAGCCGCTCGCCCTCCAGATTGCCGAGCGATTGAAGCCTCAGGTCTCCGCAGTCTATCTCAACGCCCCGGAGCGGCACCCGCTGGGGAACCGTATCCCCCTCCTCTCCGATGCCCACCCGGACCGGCCTGGTCCGCTCGCTGGCGTGCTTGCAGGACTGAAGCGGTTTGCCGAAGGAGCTGGCGGCGTCACGCATGTCCTCACCACTCCCTGCGACACGCCCTTTCTGCCCTCGGATCTGGTTGAACGCCTCGTTGCAAGCGCCGAACGCGGTACCATCGTGATGGCAAGCTCCGGCGGTCGCACCCATCCGACCACCGCGTTATGGCCTCTCACGCTTTCGGATGACCTGGAAGAGTGGCTCGCCGATCCGGCCCACCGCCGGGTGTTCGACTTCGCGGCCCGGCATCCGGCAAGAGCCGTGGACTTCCCGCCCTTCGAAGGTCCTCTCGGGCTTGTCGATCCATTCTTCAACATCAACACGCCGGAGGATCTTGCAACCGCGCAAGCCATCCTCGGATCAGGTACAGCATGACGGAAAGCCCACGCATCTTCGGCATTGCCGGCTGGAAAAACTCCGGCAAGACGGGTCTGGCGGTACGCCTGGTCGAGGAATTCACAAGACGTGGCTACAGGATCTCGACGATCAAGCACGCTCACCACGACTTTGACATCGACAAGGTTGGAGCCGACAGCTATCGCCACCGCGAGGCTGGCGCTCATGAAGTCGTCATCGTATCCGGGACACGCTACGCCATCATGCACGAGTTGCGCGGGAACCCAGAGCCTAGCTTTGAGGACATACTCGCCCGCATTGGCCCCTGCGATCTCGTCCTCATCGAGGGTTACAAGCGCGAACCCGTACCCAAGATCGAAGCCCGGCGGGAGGCAGCGGCAAAACGGGAGCCGCTTGCACCGACCGATCCGCATATCCGGGCGATTGCTGCCGACCACCGGGTCGAGGACACGTCCCTTCCGGTCTTTGATCTCGACGACACCACGGCGATTGCCGATTTCATTGCATCAGTGACAGAACTTCCGCCCCGCCGCTGAGACACGCAAAAAAGAAGGCCGCCGGAGTGATCCGGCGGCCTTCGTCATTGTCTGGTTCGCAGCCAATCAGTCGTTGCTGGCGACCCCTGCCGGGCGAACCAGAGTGGTCACGCGGCGGATGGCAACACGACGGTTCTGCTGCTCGGCGGCTTCCGTGCGGATCTTCAGGAAGCGCTCGCCATAGCCCTGTACCGACATGTTTTCCGGCGGGATGCCGTAAACTTCGGTCAAGAGGTTGGCGACCGTCTCGGCGCGCTTGTCGGAAAGCACGAGGTTGGACCGATCTGAACCGACGGCGTCCGTATGGCCTTCGATCAGGAACACTTCACCCGGATCCTTCTCCAGGAGTTTGCTCATCGCCTGGGCCACCTTGCGCAGGGTGCGGGCCTGCTCCAGCGGCACCTCGGCCGAACCGGACGGGAAGGTGATCGTATCGAGGTCGATACGACGGACCTTGTCGCGGATACGGGCAGACGACTTCACCTCGTCGATTGAATAGACGCGTTCGACGCGCTCGACCGGCGGACGGGCGAGGAAGTCGTAGTAGTCACGATCAGGCGAACGGGTGGTGCTGACGATGTAGTCGTCGACCGGGATGGTCAGACGCATCGGCGGCAAGGACAGACCAACGTCAACGAATACGCGCGGACGTTCGCTGTCGGCTTCCGGCGAGTAGAGGAGCACATATTCCCGACCGCTCGGGGAAATGCGCGAACGGATGATGATGTCGCCATAACGGTTGTAGACCGTCACCAGCTTGCTGCCATCAGCGCGTTCGATGGTCTCACGCGTGCGGCCACGCGGGAGCTGCTCGTAATAGGTCTCGTCCGCATCCCAACGCAGGCGCGGCCGGTCGTCGCTACGAACCACGATCTGGTCGCCGACATTGATGACGGTGCGGTTGTCCACCTGCTCGATGACCCGGATCTCGGTGACCTGGTTGACCACGTTGTTCTGGATAATCGTGTTGTTCGTCACATTATTGGTCACGTTATTGTTCGTCACGTTGTTGGTGACGTTGTTCGTGACGCTGCTGTTGGTGACATTGGTGACGCTGGTCGGCACGTCGAAGGTCGGTGCAGCATCGAGCGTCGTTCCTTGCTCGGCAATCGTCGCCTGGATGGTCTGCGGATCCACGACAACGCTGTCGGCCTGTGCCTCGGCATCGGTTTCCGGCGGAGGAGCCACGTCTTCCTGCGCTCTCAGCAGTGTGCGCTGTTCGCGAGCATCCTGCCCGCCGGCATTGTCGGCGTCCTTGTCGCTGTCGAGTACGGCAGCCCCATTGTCCACCGGAAGAACCACGGTTTCAGATGTCTGGGCCGGATCTTCAGCGATCGCCTCTCTTTCCTCCGCAGAACGGGTATCGGTGATTTCTTCGACAGGCTGATCGACCGGCGGCTCGACGGCAGGCACGAGAACCTGCTCGCCCTCCGGCTGCTGCGCGTCGGCCGGAACCTCTTCACCGGTTGCCTGCTCATCCGCCGGCTGCTCGCTTGGCGGTGCAACAGCGCATTCGGCCTCAGTCGCGGCCTGCGAACCATCGGCGCAAGTTACGCCCTCGGCCGGCTGCTCCTCAGCGGGCTGTTCGGCCGGCTGGGCTTGGCCATCTGCGGGAGCCTGTTCCTCAGTCTGTTCAGGAGCGGCCTGCTCCTCAGCTGGCTGTTCTTCCGCTGGCTGTTCTTCAGTTGGCTGCTCCTCGGTCGGCTGCTCAGCTGGCTGCTCCTCGGCCGGCTGCTCTTCCGCTGGCTGTTCTTCAGCGGGCTGTTCCTCGACAGGCTGCTCTTCCGGGGTTGCCGGAACGGGGCACTCCGCTTCCGATGCCGCCTGGGAACCGTCGGCGCACGTCACGGCAGCCTGCTGAGCCTCCTCGGCGGCGCGCTGAGCTTCCGCTTCAGCTTCTGCCTGGGCCTGGGCCTCTGCTTCAGCCTGGCGCTGGGCTTCCGCCTCGGCCTCGGCCTGAGCCTGCGCTTCTGCTTCGGCCTGGGCCTGCGCCTCGGCCTCTGCCTGGCGTTGGGCTTCCGCTTCGGCCTCGGCCTGAGCCTGCGCTTCTGCTTCCGCCTGGGCCTGCGCTTCGGCCTCTGCCTGGCGCTGGGCTTCCGCTTCGGCCTCGGCCTGAGCCTGCGCTTCTGCTTCCGCCTGGGCCTGCGCTTCGGCCTCGGCCTGGCGCTGGGCTTCCGCTTCGGCCTCGGCCTGAGCCCGTGCTTCTGCTTCCGCCTGGGCCTGCGCCTCGGCTTCCGCCTGGCGCCGGGCCTCTTCTTCGGCCGCCTGCGCCGCCCGTGCGGCGCATGTCTCGGCATCCGGTGCCTCGGATCCATCTTGGCAGGTCACGGCCTGTGCAAGCTGGATGAGTTGTTCCTCGGCCTGCCGGGTTTGAACCTGTCGTTCGGGGTGTCCGGTAATCGAAGCCGCGACCGGCTTTGCCAGCACCGCGACGGACAGGACCGGGATTGCCACCGTATTGAGCAATCTCTTCTTGAACATGCCTTGCGTTTCCTTCCCTGCGCATGGACCGGTGAGAGACACCCACGCCGCCATGCTGTTGAATGCGTGCTCGATTACGCGAACCGAAGCTTCTGCCAAGCTAGTTTTCGCATAATTAACCGTGGCTGAACGAGTTAGAAGGAGTTTTGCTCCACTCAACCAGACCAGATGGAACAAAAAAACTTGGCGTGATGCGTCCACCGTTTTTAAAGTGGCAAATTTGACCGGTCACGCCTTTTGTTGTTGATTTCAGCCAGAAAAACAGACGATTATTGGGTCCAAGTGTGGTCGATCGCGCCACACGATCACGGACAGCCGCCTTACAACAACAAACGGCATCCACCCAACAGAGAGGATCCTATGCGTATTCCGACACGTTTTCTGGCCGCAGCATCGATCGCTGCCCTGTCGCTCTTTGCCGGTTCGGCCATGGCGCAGGAAAAGCTGATCATCGGCACCGAAGGCGCCTACCCGCCCTTCAACAACCTCGAAGCCGATGGCTCGCTGGTTGGCTTCGACATCGACATCGCCAAGGCACTTTGCGAAGAGATGAAGGTAACCTGCGAATTCGTGACGCAGGATTGGGACGGCATCATTCCGGCCCTCCAGGCCAAGAAATTCGATGCCATCATCGCTTCCATGTCGATTACCCCTGAGCGTCTGGAGAAGGTCGACTTCTCCAAGAAGTACTACAACACCCCGCCGGCCGTCGCCGTGCCCAAGGATTCGACGATTACCGATGTGGCTGGCCTTGCCGGCAAGACCATCGGCGCTCAATCGTCGACGACGCATGCCAACTATGCCGAAAAGCACATGGCCGACAGCGAGCTTAAGCTCTATCCGACGGCCGACGAATACAAGCTGGACCTCGAAGGCGGCCGCGTTGACGCCGTAGTCGACGATATCGTCGTGCTTTCGGAATGGCTGAAAACCGACGCCGGCGCCTGCTGCAAGATCCTGACGCCGCTGCCGGTCGACGTCGAAATCAACGGCCAGGGTGCAGGCATTGCCGTCCGCAAGGGCGAAACCGCGCTGGCCGACAAGTTCACGGCCGCCATCGAGGCGATCCGTGCCAGCGGCAAATACGCAGAAATCAACAAGAAATATTTTGATTTCGACGTTTACGGCAACTGAGACAGGGATATCCTGATGAAATCGAGTGGCGGAAGTCGAACACTTCCGCCATTTTGCATTTGAACGGCATGAACATCAAAAATGGCGGGAGAAACCGCCAAGGGGGAATGGCATGGGCGGATTCTCTTCCGCACTTGGCTCGCTCTGGGCCTGGATCAGTTACACCTTGGATCCATTCTGCGGGCCGGTCGGGATCTTCAACCTGCTCGCATCCGACACGCTGGTGGGCTGTGGCGATCAAGGCTGGGGCGATGAGATCGCGTTCGGCGTGAAGGTCACCCTCACCCTGTCCCTTGCAACGCTGCCAGTCGGCCTAGCTCTCGGCTTTCTCATCGCGCTGGCGAGACAGTCCGGCGAATGGAGCCTGCGTGCCGCAACCGGCGTCTACACCACGATTTTTCGCGGCCTCCCTGAACTGCTGACCCTCTTCATCGTCTATTTCGGATTCCAGATACTGGTTCAGTCCGTACTGTCCTGGTTCGGCATCGATCAGCGGGTCGAGATCAACGCCTTCCTGGCAGGCATGATCGCCCTGTCCGTTGTCTTTTCATCCTATGCGTCCGAGGTGCTTCTCTCAGCCTTCCAGGCCATACCCAGGGGCCAGTATGAGGCGGGAAGTGCTGTCGGCCTCAGCCGGCGCAAGACCATGTGGCTGATCATCGTGCCGCAATTGGTCCGCATCGCACTGCCCGGCCTCAGCAATCTCTGGCTCGTGCTCCTCAAGGATACGGCCCTTGTCTCCGTCATCGGCCTCGCCGATATCGTGCGCCAGACCGGTGTGGCAGCACGCGTCACCAAGGAGGCCTTCCTTTTCTATGGCATTGCTTGCCTTCTCTATCTCTTGCTCGCAACCCTGTCTTCGATCGGTCTCAACGCCATCGCGCGTTGGGCCAATCGCGCGGAGGTCAGCCGATGAGCCATGCCGTTGAGATGATCCCTCCCCGGCCTGCACCGCCGGTCAAGGCGCGCCGCATCAGCGGCGCACGGATTGCCGGTTATGCCATTCTCACCCTCTGGGCCGTGCTCGGGCTGGCTCTCACATGGTACTTGGCTTCGAGCTGGGATCCGGAAAAGATTGAGCGCTATGGCTGGCGCTATCTCGACGGGCTCGCCACGACCCTCATCCTGACATTCGGATCGATCACCCTCGGCGCCGTGCTGTCGTTTCCCGTCACCTTCGCACGCATGGCGAAGAACCGGTTGCTCAACGCCGTCGCCTATGGCTACGTCTATGTCTTCCGCAGCACGCCGATGCTCTTGCAGATCTTCCTGATCTATTATGGTCTCGGCTCGTTCCGGCCGCAGATCGAAGCGGTTGGTCTGTGGTGGTTCTTTCGTGAAGCCTGGTACTGCGCCCTCTTCGCCATGACGCTCAACACCGCCGCCTATCAGGCCGAGATCCTGCGTGGCGCGATCGAAAGCGTGCCGCGCGGCCAGACGGAGGGTGCAAAGTCGCTCGGGCTTCCGGCCTCGGTCACCTTTTGGAAAATCATCCTGCCCCAGGCCCTGATTGTCGCCCTGCGCCCTTACGGCAACGAGATCATCTTCATGATCAAGGGTTCGGCCGTCGTCGCCGTCGTCACCGTATTGGATCTGATGGGTCAGACGCGCTACGCCTTCTCGCGCACCTTCGACTACCAGACCTATCTCTGGGCAGCGATCTTCTATCTCGCCATCGTCGAGGCGTTGCGCCACACCTGGGGAGCGATCGAAGCGCGGCTGACCCGACATCTGAAACGATGATCGCGAGTGGGGCGGCGGCTGCACGGCTCCGCGCCTCATTAGAACTTCCTTTACCACACGGTGTTTCCATCGTCTCAGGGCCCGCGTCGGTCGCGGCCCCGGTCGGTCGCGGAAGCGATGACACCGTCCGCGTCGATCCGTCTTCAACGAGAACACGGGGAACGCTGGCACATGAACAGCGAAATGGAACTGATGCTGAAGGGTTACGGGCTGACCACCGCCCAGATCCTCTACCGCCTGCCCGATCATCCCTCGCTGCTGCAGACCTACATCTGGCAGCACTACGATCTCGCACCTGACTTCCCGGAAATGCGCGGCTTTCTGCGCTTCTGGCAGGACAAGATCGAGGGCCCGATCCATTCTGTCACCTACGTGCACAAGAAGATGATCGCGGCCAGCGAATGGCGGTCCTTGAAGGGCGAGTTCATCCTGCACTGACGTCAGACATGCACCTCCCCATGGGCGAATTCGCCGTCGTCCGGCTCCCGGTGCAGACAGGCGAGCAGCAGCGCTACATGGAAGGCACAAACCAGGGCCAGAACGAAGCCGCCGGGGAGCGGGCCGAGGTCGGCATTGCCGATGACCTGCCAAAAGCTCCCGACAAATTCGACGGGTGCCTCCCCCTGCTGCAGTTTCGGGCTTGAAATCTTCAGCGCCCAGGCCAGGAGCAGGATCAGATACATCCAGCCATAGTTCCTGCGGATACGCCGGAAAAGCGCCGCACGATAGCTGATCAGGAACACCGGCTTTCTCAGGCTCGCGGCAATCGCCTCGGCCCAGTCCGGTTTCAGTTCCGCCTGCGGGAAAAGCGCCTGGGCGAAGTAATGCCGTTCGAGTTGACGCACACGTGCCCGGTATACATCGAAGAAGCGATAGCGCCGCGCCTCGATCAGCAAGAAGACGGAAATCAGGAGCATCGCGAACAACACCACCCCATGGTGGGAGGTCGGCGTTGACAGGGACACGGACAGCAGACCGGCAACCACTGTCATCGACCAGTTCGACGTTCGATCGATCCGGTCACGCCAGCTCGTCATGCGTCCGATCTCTCCACGATAGTAGTGGATGATCATATTGGCCTTCTCGGCCGAATTCGCCGGCAAGGCCGGCGCGAGCCGCGCGGGCCTGTCGCTGTCCAGTGGCAGAATGCCAGCCTTCTCCTGTGCGGTCCGTTCCATGCTTTGCTCCATGTGCCCAAAACAGGAATGCGCAGCACCGGGTTCC
Source organism: Rhizobium sp. AQ_MP (assembly GCF_014237835.1). GTDB lineage: Bacteria > Pseudomonadota > Alphaproteobacteria > Rhizobiales > Rhizobiaceae > Allorhizobium. The sequence goes on along the minus strand of NZ_JACJVI010000005.1, from coordinate 54,259 downwards.
CTTTTCATTGCCAATCCGGGCCCGACCCGCTAGACGACCGGCAAAGGCCGCTCGACCGGCCGCAAGAACAGGAGGCCAGTATGGCCAAGATCGACGAAGAAGCCCTGGCGGAAGCCTATAACCGTGCACTGGCGCTCGAAAAGGCAGGCGACATCGACGCCGCCGTCCAGGCCTATGAGGAAGTGCTGGCCATTGATCCGGACGATCACGGTGGTGCCTCCGTCCGCATTGCAGCGCTTGGCCGTGGCGAGGCCCCGCCCCGGGCGCCCGACGCCTATGTCGAGACCCTCTTCGACCAACATGCCGAGGCTTTCGAGGACATCCTCGTCGAACAGCTCGGCTACAGCGTGCCGATGATGGTGCGCCAGCGGCTGCAGGCCCTCGGGCTCGGCCCGTTCAAGCGGCTGCTCGACCTCGGCTGCGGCACCGGCCTCACCGGCGGCGCGCTGCGCGACATGGTGGACGACATGACCGGCATCGACATCTCCGAAAAGATGGTCGAGATCGCCCACGAGAAGGATCTCTACGAGACCCTCTATGTCGCCGAACTCGAGGACTTTCTGGAAGACAACGACGACGAGCCCTTCGACCTCGTCACCGCCACCGACGTTCTGCCCTATCTAGGCGCGCTCGAACCTTTGTTCTTCGGCGCCGCCGAAAACATGACCGACGGCGGGATCTTCATTTTCTCTTCCGAGACCATGGCGGACGAGGTCATGAACGGTCGTCCGTTCATCGTCGGCCCGCACCAGCGCTTCGTCCATGCCGAGACTTACGTGCGTGAGCGCCTGACCGAGACCGGTTTCGAACTCATCGAGATCACCGACATCAATGTCCGCATGCAGGATGGAAATCCGTCGCCGGGCCATCTGGTCGTCGCGAAAAAGCGATAATTTTTCTCGCATAGATTGCATTTGCAATCTATGCGCGCAGACGATTTGTAGTCATCGCCGGCTCCTCCTGCTCTTCTTCCCGACAGGCAGGGGGCGCCAAGATGGAAATCAGCAATATCGTGAATTGCCTGCAGATCTGGCTCGGAATCGGGGGCATCGAGGGATGCGCTCCCAATGGTTATGCGCTGGCGCTCGCGGTACTGACGCCCGTCCTGTTCATCTACGCACGAAACGAGATGCGACAGAGGCGCCTGCTCGTCATAAGAGATTTCCTCACCTCGTATCCCGAAACGGCGAAACCGCCGCAGGATCGGTCCGGCGAAAACAGCTACATCAACCCATCCGTCGAATTCGTGCGCTCCAAATATGTCCAGGGCATTTCCAGACCCAAGAAGAAGGATCCAACCGCAACCAGGCAGACTCCCATCGAGGAGATTGACGACTTCATCGCCAGCACGAAGCTGTTGGATTGGAGCGATCTTCGCCTGCTGATCACGTCCTCCGGCATGATGATCGTGACCTACTACGGGGCGGATGCGCTTCTGCGCGGATTGTCTCATAAGACTTCGTCGCCCTGCCTTATCGCTTGTGGCACGACCTTATCCTCCACGATGACGGCAGATCTCTATCTGATCGCCGGCCTTGCCTTCGCCGGAGCCTATCTGGCAGCCATTCGTGGCTTTATGCGTGGGTTGGCGGCCTTCGACCTCTCTCCGATCACGTTTCTCCGCTACGCCGTGGAAACGATCGTATCCGTTGTGTTCATCGTCGCAGCTTACCGCGCCATTCCGGATCCCACATTGGGGATTCGCATCGTGGCCGACACAGGGGGCGACGCAGCACTTCCCCGGGCGCCGACACCCACACAGCTCCCGGAGGTGTCACATATCTGGCTCCTTCTCGCGCCGGTACTGGGCTATCTCCCCGACAGCGCATCGAAGTTCGTGATCTTGCGCCTGCAATCCCTGATCTCATGGGTGAAAATGGATGATGACCGCTTCAACAAGGTCACGCGGATCACGCCGCTCGACGCCCTCGACGGTATCGACTATGCCACGCGTTTTCGCCTGCAGGAGTCTGGAATTTACGACGTCCAGGGCCTCGCCACCTACAACCCCATCATGCTGCATATCGAAACACCCTACGGCATCTACCAGGCCGTCGACTGGATTGCACAAGCCCAGCTCTGTCACCTTGTCGGGCTCGAAAAGTTCCTCGTTCTTCGTGAACTTCAGATCCGCACGATTTTTGATCTCGAGAGAGCGATCGACTTTCGCAAGACCGGATCGGAGACCAGCGACAGCCCCGATGAGTTCGACCTGCTTCTGGCAGGCGTGCTGATTGCACCAACCCAGAATCTGCGTGATGTCTGCACCACTGGCGGCGTTCAACTGCTGATGGTCGATCAACAATCGATCAAGCCGGCAGCGAATCCCGACGAATTCTGCCGCTGGTTCCGCGAGAAGCTCGGCATCGAGCCAGCAAACGTGAAGGCGCGAGTAGAGCACATGCTGGGCTGGATCGCCGACGATTTGCATGTGCGCCGGCTGCGACGCATCTGGCAGGATATTTCCGACTCGCTCGGCGAGCGGTCCAAACGTCTGGATGGTGAGCTGCCGAAACCTCCAGGCCTGGGCTAGCGGTGCCCGCTCGAAGCAGGAGCCAGCGACCTTTCCCCGAAGCGCAACCTGCTTTATGCCTGTGGCCTCGGCGAAATCTCAAAGGCAGGACGAAATGGCAAAGGTCGCATTCATCGGTTTGGGGGTCATGGGTTTTCCCATGGCAGGTCACCTGAAGGTCAAGGGTGGCCACGAGGTGAAGGTCTACAACCGGACGACCGCCAAGGCTGAAGCTTGGGTCGCCAAGTTCGGCGGCAGCCATGGTCTGACACCGGCTGAGGCCGCTGAAGGGGCCGATTTTGTCTTCACCTGCGTCGGCAATGACGACGACCTGCGCTCGGTGACAACGGGCGAAAACGGTGTGATTGCCGCCATGAAGGCAGGCGCAATCCTGATCGACAACACCACTGCCTCGGCCGAGGTCGCGCGCGAACTGGCCGAAGCAACGGCCGCCCGGGGCTGCGGCTTCATCGACGCGCCCGTCTCCGGCGGCCAGGCCGGCGCCGAAAACGGCGTGCTGACAGTCATGTGCGGCGGCGACGAAGCCACCTTCGAGAAGGCCCGCCCGGTGATCGACGCCTATGCCCGCATGGTCGGCCTGATGGGTCCGGCTGGCGCCGGCCAGCTGACCAAAATGGTCAACCAGATTTGCATCGCGGGCCTCGTCCAGGGACTGGCCGAAGGGGTGCATTTCGGCAAGAAGGCCGGGCTGGACATCGAGAAGGTGGTGGAAGTGATCTCCAAGGGCGCCGCTGGCTCCTGGCAGATGGAAAACCGCCACAAGACCATGAACCAGGGCAAGTACGATTTCGGCTTCGCCGTCGACTGGATGCGCAAGGACCTCGACATTGTCCTGACCGAGGCGCGGCGCAACGGCGCCAACCTGCCGGTCACCGCACTGGTCGATCAGTTCTATGGCGAAGTACAGAAACTCGGCGGCAACCGCTGGGACACGTCGTCGCTGCTGGCGCGCCTCGAGAAGTAAAAATGAAAAGGGGCGCTACGGCGCCCCTCAGTCTTCCTGGGACTTCTGGTTGTCGAGCACCATGTAGTCGAGCGGAAGCTCCGTCGTGTACTTGATCTGCTCCATCGCAAAGGCAGAGGAGACGTCGCGGATCTCGATCTTGGCGATCATCCGCTTGTAGAAGGCGTCATAGGCCGCGATGTCGGGAACCACCACACGCAGCAGGTAATCGACGTCGCCGCTCATGCGGTAGAACTCGACCACTTCCGGAAACTCGGAGACAACCTCCGAAAAGCGCTTCAGCCATTCGATCGAATGGCTGGACGTGCGGATCGAGACAAACACCGTCACCTTGGTGTTGACCTTGGCTGGATCGAGAAGCGCGACGCGCCGGCGGATCACGCCATCCTCTTCCATTTTCTGGATGCGGCGCCAGCACGGCGTGGTCGAGAGACCGACCTTCTTGGCGAGATCGGCTACAGCCAGCGTTGAGTCTTCCTGGAGGATACGGAGAATTTTACGGTCGAGGCGGTCCATGGCACATCCTGAGAAAACTGATTTTTCTTGATATAGCCGATCCGGTAAAAATTATGGAAAATCATTTCAACCTATCAACAAGGAAACTTCTCTGCGCAGCACCGGAAGCACTTCGGCTTCAAACCAGGGATGGCGCTTCAGCCATCCCGTGTTGCGCCAGCTCGGATGCGGAAGCGGCAGCACCCGAGGCCCCTCACGGTTGGCGAGCAAAGACTCACGCCAGTTCGCAACGGTTTCGGTCATGGTCTTGCGTCGCAATCGCCCAAGATGCCAGGCCTGCGCATACTGACCGATCGCCAGGATAAGCTGCACCTGCGGCATCGCATCCATAACAGTCTGCCGCCAGTGCGGGGCGCATTCCCGGCGCGGCGGCAGGTCGTGGCCGTTCTCGTCGTAACCGGGAAAGCAGAAGCCCATCGGAGCAATGGCCAGCCTGCTGCGGTCGTAGAAGGTCTCTCGATCGATACCCAGCCATTGCCGCAAGCGATCGCCGGAGGCATCGTTGAACGGAATCCCGGTCTCATGCACCCTAAGGCCCGGCGCCTGCCCGGCCACAAGAACGCGCGCGGTGGCCGAGAGCCAGGCAACAGGTCGTGGTTCGTGTGGCATCCGCCGTTCGGGTCCGCCATCAGGACAGTCGCGACAGATGCGACAACGGGCGATCGCCAAGGAGAGTGTATCAATTGTCGGCGGCAGGTCGCCCCGCGGCATCATCGGCGGACCGGGGATTTCAGGTGTCATTCTATTCTTCAGTCCTCGAACCACTGCGTCAGCCAATGCGGTAGAAACGCACCGAACCGACCAATCGGTTCCGTTTCCTGGATCTGGCGATGTCTCCGCCAGTCCGAAGGACGCTCGAAGTGCCCACTCCAGATGCCTTCGCCTGCCTGGCGCGCGCCGGCCTCGGCAGCAAGATAACGTCCGTCCGCCACCGCAACACCGGAGGCCACGAGCATTTCACCGAGATCCGTCAGGCCACGCCTGCACACGACGAGCAGACGACCATAGCGATCACGCCGCGTCCCGCTGCATTCCCAGCCCTTCTGGGAGACGAATGATCGCAGGGCATCCCGTGCCGCTTCGCCACAGGGATACGGGGCTTCATTTCCCCTCTGGCAGGACTGAGCAAGTTCGGGCGCATCAATCCCCTCAAGCCGCAATCGCTCCCCCGCGAAGCCCAGCGTATCCCCGTCAATGGCAAAGAAGGGACCCGAAAACCTGCGCGCCTGTTCATTCTCGAGCTTCGCAATGATGAGCAGGGCGAGCGCCAGGATGGCGAGCCCAAGCCCAAGATCACGCAGGCGCCGAAGGCTGCCGGTCACATTCCCACCCATTTCAACAACAGATCCTTTTCACACATGGCAAACAAATCCTTCCACGACAGGATCTTCTTAAGAATTCGGCGCTAGGGTTCCTCAAGGCGCGGAAGACTGCAACGCAATGAGTAACGGCGTAGACACATCGGCGGACAAAAACGTTCTCGACCTGACGCGGACCAGTCGCAACAGGGCAACGACGCGCGCTGTCCGTACGACGCGTGAGCGCCTTCAGACCGGTCAGGGTACCTCGCCTGCCTTTGACGCCGAAATCCTGGCAATGCATGTCGCCGCCTGCCTGCAGGGTGCAGCGGTCATCCCGATCATCATTCTGTTGATTGCCGCCTCCGGCGCCTACTTCATGTCCCAGCCCCAGTTCCTGATTTGGGGCCTGTTCGCATTGACCATGCATGCCATCGGCATCTTTGTTGTCAAGCGTGCATCCGGAACGGAAATCACGGCCGAAAACCAGAACAGGTGGCGCCGCATCCTGCTCCTCTCCCAGATGGCCATGGGCCTGTCCTCGGCAATCTTCGCATTGCAAGACTGCGCGAGCTGCGACCCGACCGCGTTCACCTTCTACAAGGGCGCCGTCCTGCTCGTGGCGCTCTCCATCTCAGCCATGGCCAGCATGCTGCTGCGTCAGGCGGTACTGTTCGGCTTCCTGCCAGCCGTGGTCGCACTGTCTTACCTGTCGATCGATAGCCGCAACGTTCTTGACCTGGGTCTGACCGCCGTCTTCAGCACAGCTCTCATCTTCTTCATCTACATCACCAGCCGATTGCACCAGGCCAACGTCAAGCTCCTGTCATTCCAGACGGAAAAGGACGATCTGATCGCCGAGCTCGAGGTGGCCAAGTCCCTGTCGGACGAGGCAAGGCGCCGCGCGGAAGAGGCCAATATGGCAAAGTCGCGCTTTCTGGCCTCCATGTCCCATGAGCTTCGCACACCGCTCAACGCCATCCTCGGCTTCTCCGAGGTCATGGCGACGGAAGTCCTCGGACCGCTCAACAACCCGCTCTACAAGGAATACGCGGGCGACATTCACCGCTCTGGGAGCCATCTGCTCGAACTGATCAACGAGATCCTCGACCTCTCGCGCATCGAAGCCGGCAAATACGAGCTGAGCGAGGAAAGCGTCTCCCTGCTGGAGATCGCCGAGGACTGCATCGGCATGATCCAACTGCGCGCCAAATCGAAGAATATCCGAATCGAACAGCAGTTCGAGCGGGATCTGCCCTCGCTCTGGGCCGACGAGAAGGCGCTGCGCCAGGTAATCCTCAATCTTCTGTCGAATGCCGTGAAATTCACGCCCCAGGGCGGCGAGATCATGGTCAAGGCCGGCTGGACGGCCGGCGGCGGTCAATACATCTCGATCCGCGACAACGGCCCGGGCATCCCGGAAAACGAAATCCCCGTCGTGCTCTCCGCCTTCGGCCAGGGATCGATTGCGATCAAGAGCGCCGAACAGGGCACGGGCCTTGGCCTGCCGATCGTCCAGGCGATCCTCGCCAAGCATGGTGGCGAGTTCAAGCTCAAATCCAAGCTGCGCGAAGGCACGGAAGTGATCGCCATCCTGCCATCGAGCCGCGTGCTCGAGAGCCTGCCGGCTGTTTCCGAGGTCAAGGCGGTGGAACCGCGCCGCCGCCAGTTCGCCTGATCAGGCGAAGAACAGCCGGCTGATCACCACATAGGCCGCAAAGGCGCCATTGGCCACGATCAGGCAGAAGACAGCGAAGGACCCAAGATCCTTGGCATTGCGCCCAACCGTCGAAATTTCAGGCGAAATGCGGTCGACCAATTCCTCGATCGCCGTATTCAGCGCCTCCACACAGAACATCAACATCATCAGCACGATGAAGCCGAGGAATTCGACAAAGCTCGCCCCGACAAGACCGAAGATGACAAGGCCGGCAACGAAGGCGAGAAGCTCGTGCCGGAAGGCCGCCTCCTGGATCAGGCGTTTGAAACCCTGTGCCGAATACTGGCCGGCCGCAAACAGATGTGCGATGCCAGTTTTCTTCTGTATGACAGCCGATGCGAGCGGTTCCGTCCCGCCGTTCTTCTTGCGATCACTCATGGGACTTGTTGGATACCCCGGCCTGTTCGAAGGTCGCCATGCCCGAATGGCAGGCAGCCGCAGCCTTGACGATCCCGGCGGCAAGTGCGGCGCCGGTGCCTTCCCCCAGACGCATGCCGAGCGCAAGCAACGGCGTCTTGCCAAGCCGCTCGATCGCCCTCAGATGGCCGGGCTCGCCCGAGACATGGCCGATCAGGCAATGGTCGAGCGCCGACGGATTGGCCGCCTTCAGGATGGACGCGGCCGCCGTCGCGACATAACCGTCGATCAGCACCGGAATCTTCTCCATGCGGGCAGCCAGAATGGCGCCGGCCATGGCGGCGATTTCACGACCGCCGAGGCGGCGCAGCACTTCCAGCGGATCGGAGAGGTGCTCGCGATGGAAGGCAACCGCCTGCTTCACCGCAGCGACCTTGCGGGCAAGGATATCCCCCTCGGAACCCGTGCCGGGACCAACCCAGTCTTCCGCTTCGCCGCCATAGAGGGCGAGATTGATGGCCGCGGCAATGGTCGTGTTGCCGATCCCCATCTCGCCGATGCAGAGCAAATCCGTGCCACCGGCAATCGCCTCCATGCCAAACGCCATGGTGGCCGCGCAATCGCGCTCGGAAAGGGCCGCCTCGCAGGTGATGTCGCCCGTCGGGTAATCGAGCGCGAGATCGAAGATCTTGAGGCCGAGATCGTGGGTCACGCAGATCTGGTTGATCGCGGCGCCACCGGCTGCAAAATTCTCTACCATCTGCTGGGTCACCGAAGACGGAAACGGTGTGATCCCGTGCTTGGTGACACCATGATTGCCGGCAAAAATGGCAACGAGCGGCCGGTTCACGGCCGGTGCCCGTCCACTCCAGGCAGCAAGCCACATCGCGATCTCTTCCAGTCGCCCAAGGGCGCCCGGCGGCTTGGTCAGCTGCTTGTCGCGTTCCCGAGCCGCCACCAGCGCCGCCGTATTGGGTCCCGGCAGGTCGCGCAACAGAGCGCGAAAATCATCGAATGGCAGGCCGGTAACGCTCATGGATCGGGCTTCCTTGTATTCTTCCAGCAAATCAGGCTTTGTGGCCTCTCTCATAATGACCGGACCCGTGCCGCTCAACTTAAAAAAGCGACGCGGGCGGTCGAGAACGAAACGGAAAGGACCCATGCAGGTCTTAGACAACCTCATCACGGAAACGGCGCGTGCCATTTCCTTCCTGAGCCGCCTGCCGGTGCCCAACCGCTTCTTTGCCAGCTATGACGGCAGCCTGAGACGCACGGTGGCCGCCTTTCCTCTCGCCGGCCTAGTCATCGCCCTGCCGGCCGCGCTGATCCTTGGGCTGCTGTCGGTGGCAGGGGTGGAACCGGTCCTGGTCGCGCTGGTCACCATTTCCCTGCAGATCGTGCTGACCGGCGCCTTGCACGAAGATGGTCTTTCGGATACGGCCGACGGCCTGGGCGGCGGTCGTAGCCGTGAGAAGGCGCTCGCCATCATGAAGGACAGCCGCATCGGCACCTATGGCGCCCTTGCGCTCATTCTCGGCGTTGCGCTGCGTGTCGCCTCTCTTGCCATCGTTGTCGAGGCCCTGCCCGGCTGGGCCGCGGCCCTCGCCCTCCTCGCGACTGCCACCTTTAGCCGTGCACTTCTGGTCTGGCATTGGTCGTCCCTTCCCCCGGCGCGGACCGATGGCGTCGCGGCGGCTGCCGGAACTCCAGATCCTGACGCAGTGCGTACGGCGCTTGTTCTCGGCACCGTTCTCGCGGCTGTCTTGGGCCTGCTGGCTCTTCCCTTTCACGGCTGGTTCGCCGCGGGCCTCATCGCGGCCGCCACCGTCTCAGCCTTCACCCGGCATGTCGAAAAGCGGCTCGGCGGCCACACGGGCGACACGATCGGCGCCAGTCAACAACTCTGCGAGATCGCGTTCCTGCTGACCCTTGCCATCGCAATCTAGGAAGCCGATATAGAAGCGAAACCAAAGGGCTCGCGATGGAATCCCCCTGCATTCTCGTCTGTTCGATCGATGACAAGACCGGCTACTGTTTCGGTTGCGGACGAACGCGCGAGGAGATCGGTCTCTGGACCAGCTATTCGAGCCTTGAGCGTCGCACGATCATGGCTGAACTTCCTGCCCGCCTTGAAAACGTCGAGCGCAAGCCGCGTCGCGAAACGCGTCGGGCCCGCATGGTCCGCGAGCGAGAGGGCGGCTGATGCGCTTCGTCATCGGCCTTGCCATTCTGGGCCTCGGGCTTGTCGTCCTGATCGTCAATCACGACAGCGGCCAAAGCTTTGGCATCGACAACGAAGATTTCGGCCGGCTGGTCGTAACACTGCCGATCCTGCTGATGATATCCGCTGGTATTGTTCTCGGCCGCCGGCAGCTCGGACAGAGCATGCGCCAGATGGCGATCTGGGTTCTGATCGCCCTCGCCCTCGTCACGGCCTATCTCTATCGCAACGATTTCCGCAGCGTCGGCGAACGGGTGCTCGCCGGACTGATGCCGGGACGTGCCGTCACCGTCTCGACTGCGGACGGTCGCGCCGAAGTCGTGCTGCACAAGGTTCTCGGTGGCCATTTCGAAACCGAAGTCGGCATCGGTCCGGTTACCGTACCCGTCCTGATCGATACCGGCGCAAGCTCGGTCGCCCTTCGCTACGAAGACGCCATGCGCATCGGCATCAACCCGGGCGACCTCAGCTTTACCCGCACCGTGCTGACGGCCAATGGACGGGGCTCGGCGGCGCCGCTGCGCATTCCGGAAATCCGGCTTGGGCCAATCGTCCGACAAAACGTCGATGCCGTCGTCCTGGAAGAAGGGCGCCTGGATCAAAGCCTCCTCGGCATGAGTTTCCTGTCGACCCTGAGTTCCATGCAGATGCAGACAGACGAACTGCGGCTGCGGGACTGAGCGATTGGGCTCAGGGTCTCAGCTTGTAACCGGTCCTGAAGATCCAGGCGAGAAAGCCGAGGCAGCCGCCGAGGAAGATCCCGATCATGGCGAGGCTGATCGCCGGATGCACGTCTGAAATCTCGAAAAAACTCCACCGGAAACCGGAGACCAGATAAAGCACCGGGTTCAGATGGCTCACCGCCTGCCAGAAGGGCGGCAGCATGTCGATCGAGTAGAAGGTCCCGCCGAGGAAGGTCAGCGGCGGCACGACCAGGGACGGCACGAGGCTCAGCTGTTCGAAATTCTTCGCCAGAATGCCGATGATGAAGCCCGCCAGGCTGAAGGTGATCGAGGTCAGCACCATGAAGAACAGCATCAGCACCGGATGGGCGATGTGCAATTCGACGAAGAACATTGCCGTCGCGAGAATGATAAGCCCGATCATCATGCCCTTGGTGGCGGCAGCTCCGACGTAGCCGATCAGGATCTCGGTCATGGCAATCGGAGCGGACAGGATCTCGTAGATCGTCCCGGTAAACTTCGGGAAATAGATGCCTGCCGAACCATTGGAGACACACTGCGTGATCAGCGCCAGCATGATCAGACCTGGTGTAATGAAGCCACCATAGGACACCCCGCCGATCTCTTCCATGCGGGAGCCGACGGCAGCCCCGAAAACGATAAAATAGAGCGCCGTCGAAAGGACCGGAGAGATGACACTTTGCAGCAACGTGCGGCGGGTGCGTGCCATCTCATAGACATAGATGGACTTGATCGCCTCAATGTTCATGCGGCCTCTCCGATCAGCGAAACAAAGATGTCTTCGAGCGAGGTCTGGCGCGTGGAGACATCGCCAAACGTCAAACCCGCCGCGTCGATTGCCAGCAGCAGCCGGGCAATCTCGCCGTCTTCGCTTCCCAGTTCATAATCGTAGACGAGTTCACGACCGCCCTCTGCGAGCGTCATTTCATAGCCGGCAAGGCTTTCGGGGATCGCCTGGATTGGCGCCGTGAGCGTGATCGTCAGCTGCTTGCGTCCGAGCTTGCGCATAAGCTCCGCCTTCTCCTCGACCAGAAGCAGCTTTCCGCGATTGATGACGCCGACGCGATCGGCGATTTCCTGCGCTTCTTCGATGTAATGCGTCGTCAGGATAATCGTCACGCCCGTCTTTCTCAGACGCTCGACCAGTTGCCACATGTCCTTGCGAAGCGCGACATCTACGCCGGCCGTGGGCTCGTCGAGAAAGAGAATGCGCGGCTCGTGCGACAGGGCCTTGGCGATCAGTACGCGGCGCTTCATGCCGCCGGACAGTTCGCGCAAGGCATTGTTGCGCTTCTCGTAAAGGCTGAGATCCTTCAGGACCTGCTCGATATAGGCAGGATCAGGACTCTTGCCATGCAGGCCTCGGGAAAAACTCACGGTGTTGAAGACCGTCTCGAACATGTCGGTCGTCAGTTCCTGCGGAACGAGGCCGATCTCGGCGCGGGTCTTGCGAAAATCCTTGACCACGTCATGGCCCGATACGGTCACCTGCCCGCCGCTGGGATTGGTCATGCCGCAGACAATGGAGATCAGTGTCGTCTTGCCGGCCCCGTTGGGACCAAGCAAGGCAAGGATCTCGCCTTCCTCGATGTCGAAGCTGACATCGTCGAGCGCCCTGAAACCGTTCGAATAGGTTTTGGAAAGAGATTTGATTGAAATGATTGGCGGCATAGGCCACTCCGAGGCTGCGGGAGGTCGCACACATATAGGCACCCGCCTCGGGCGGGACCAGTGTAGCATCGTTCCAATTCAGGAGAGCATGGTTTCGGAATAGACCCGGTTCCGACCGTAGCTTTTGGCCAGATAGAGCAACTGATCGGCAGCGGCGAGATAGTTACTGAAGCTTTCGTGGCCAGCGATTTCCGCAAGCCCGATCGACATGGTGACACTCAGGTCCTGATCGTCGAGTGCGACACGCAGGCTCTCGACATCCTGCCTCAGGGTTTCGCAGAGCGCGCTCCCCGCCTCCACATCGAGACCCAACATCAGCACGCTGAACTCTTCGCCGCCAAGCCGAGCGAGAAGATGGCCGCTGCCGTCGAGCCGCCGCGCCAGCCTTGCGCCCACGGCCTGCAAGACCCTGTCGCCAATCTCGTGTCCGTAGGTATCGTTGAGCTTCTTGAAATGGTCGATGTCAAGCATCGCGATGCAGCAGGCCTCGCCCCGCTCCAGCCGACCCGCCACCTGTGCCGGCCCGTCGTCAAAGAAGAAGCGGCGATTGGGCAGACCGGTGAGATAGTCGCTGAACGCAGCCACCCGCAACTGCCTGAGCTGCGCAAGCGTCTCGATATTGTGCTGGATACGGCATTGAAGTTCTTCAACCACATAGGGCCGATAAACGAAGTCATTCGCACCGGCCTTGAGAAAACTCGCCGAAAGAAGGCGGTCTGACGACGAAGAAATTCCGATGATCCGCAACCGGTCGCTGTTGTGATCCCGACGGATGCGGCATGTCAGCTCGTATCCATCCATGTCTGGCATGTTGTAGTCGGTGATGACCAGCTCGACATGCGGCTGCCTGGCCAGGATGTCCATGGCACTATGGCCAGTCGATGCCTCGTAGACCTGAAACTTCTGCACGCGCAACAGGTCGGCCAGCATCGTACGGGCCGACGGAACGTCATCGACGACCAGGACACCGACATCACGATTGCCGAGCAGCCGCAGGACCGAAGACACGACCATGTCGATGGCACCCTCGTTGTTCTTCACGTGATAGTCGGCGACCCCCTTCCGAAGGAGCCTTTCACGCAGATCACGATTGAAATCGGCCGTGAATACGATGGCTGGGATATCATGGGCGATCACGGCGTCGAGGACTTCGCCATCCAGTGCACCCGGCAGATTGAGATCGACGATGGCAACGTCGAATGTGCCGCCACCGCGCATCACCTCGCGGAATACCTCGGCCGAGGCGCATTCGGTCACTCGGCAAAGGCCCTCCCCTTCGAGTCGGTGGCGCATGACCGACGACACTGCGCGGGAATCTTCGATAATCAGAACGCGGCCCTGTCTGGCGCGTCCCAGGCCTGAAGCGGCGTGCTTCTGGCCCCTCTCCTCTGAAAAATACATAAAAATATCCACCGCTCATGCGAAGTCGCCGGATAGCGACCTCCTTCCAACGGCAGAAGATTAGCGACGTTAGTTATAAGTCGCACCTATTTTTTGCGGGCTTGCGCAGCTTTAATCTGGACCAGGGTATCCAGGTTCTGATTGACGCGGCAGTAGAATTCTTCATCGATGAACGGACGCAGCATGAAGTCATTGCCGCCCACCTTCAGGAAGCGGGCTGAAAGCAACCGGTTGGTCGATGAGGAGACGCCGATGATTCTCAGTTCGTGCGAGCCACGCACGGAGCGAATGCGGCGCGTGAGTTCGAAGCCGTCGATGTCAGGCATATTGTAATCGGTGACGACAAGACCGATATCCGAATTCGCCTTCAGGATCTCGATGGCCTTGGCCCCGCTTTCGGCCAGGCTGACGCGGAAATTGTAGCGACGCAGCCGGCTCGAAAGCAGCGCGCGCGCCGTCGGACTGTCATCGACGATCAGAACATGGTGGCGATGGTTGGTAAGGAAGCGATAGACCGATTCCGCCAGCATCTCCACGGCGAAAACGTTGTCCTTGAGGATGTAGTCGACGATGTCCTTGGAGAGCAGCTTTTCGCGCATCTCGTCCTGGAATGTGCCCGTGAAGACGACCGTGGGGATGTTACAGTCGATCAGGTATTCCAGTGCTTCGCCGTTCTCGGCCCCCGGCAGGTTGATGTTCGAGATTGCGAGTTTGACCGGCTCCTGCGACAGCTCGTTGGCCATCTGCAGATCCTCGAAGGTCCTGCAGATTTCAACATCGACACCCATAAGCTCGTTCAGGCGCTGACTGATCATCTGGGTGAAGACGTTTGAATCTTCGCCGAGGATAATCCGGACCTCCGGAAAGGTTTCTCCCGAATACTGCATTCCAGAAACGCCGAGAACAGCCATGGCTCGCCTTTATGTGTGTCTTGTTCGTAAGCAAGACATATATCGTCCGGCCTTTGCGGAAGCGTTAACCGAGGGGCTGCATGGGCACTGGCGCTGCCTTATAGTTAAATTATTCGAAATATCAGAATAAAAGGATGAACGGCACCTGCCGCTACCGGACCGTAGCGACGCCATCCTTGATTTCGACGGTCTCACCACCGCTCAGCCCGATCCGATCGCCGTTGGGCAGCGTGAGAAAGCACCCCGATACGCAGATCGTATCCGAGCCACCGGCATCGAGGGACACTTCCATGCGGGTTCCGTCCTCGACCACCACCAGTGTGACGGCGGAAGAGCCGGTATTGGTAACCGAAGCCGCAAGTCCGGGACCTGCAGCCAATACACTGCCCGCCACGACGACCAACTGCGCGTAAAACTGCTTCATGCCGACAGCGGAGCCCAGGCCCCGTCCTCTCAACCGCGCTCGGCACACTCCCGATCGCTTCTGCCCCCTCTATGCCGCATTTCGCCTGAATGGCGGCTGAATGCGGCGTTCATGGCAGGAGTTTGTCATCATCCGGCTCCGCTGACAATTCCTCACCTGCCTGTGGGCGGGCCGGCGCTTCACGGACCTTGCGTCGCAACAGCGCCTGGCGATCATGCTCCTGGATATGCAGCATGACGTCCTGATGAGGATAGGGCATGACGATACCCCTGGCGCGGAAGCGGCGCAGGATCTCCATCCGCACCTGGTTTCGCACGTTCAGCCCTTCACCGATATCCGCCAGGTGGAAACGGAGTTCGAAATCCAGCGACGATGCGCCAAAGCGCAGGAACTCCACGTGCGGCTCCGGGTTGCGCAACACGTCCGACCGTTCGTTGACCACCTCCAAGAGCAGATCGATGACCTCCTGGGGGTCGGTATCATAGGCAACGCTGACGGGCACTTCCGATCGCTGCATGCGATTGCGATGCGTCCAGTTCCCGAGCGGCGAGTTGATCAGCTCCGAATTGGGCACGATGATCGACTGCCTGCGGAAGGTCTCGATCTCCGTGGCACGCACTGAGATACGCTTGACGATACCTTCGTTCGCGCCCGTGATCACATGGTCGCCGACCTTGAACGGCCGCTCGACCAGAAGGATCAGGCCGGAGACGAAGTTGGAGACGATGTTCTGCAGACCGAAACCGATACCGAGCGAGAGAGCGCCGGCAACCAGCGCAAGGCTGGACAGGTTGATACCGGCGGCCGAGATGCCGATGATGGCGGCAATACCTGTGCCAAGGTAACCGATACCGGTCTTCACCGAATTGCGCACCCCGCCATCGACATGGCTGCGTTCCATGACGTTTCCGTCCAGCCATTTCTGGAACCAGCGGGTGACGACGAGGCCACCGGCAAACAGCAGCAAGCCGCCGAGAATACCAAAGATCGAAATCCGGATCGTGCCGATGTTGATCTCGGTGAACAGGTTGAAGAGCCACAGCTGCAAGTCGCGCAGTTGGAAGCCCCAGGACATCAGAATAAGCGGAACACCCGTCGCGAGTGCAAAGACATAGATGAAGAGACCGGCCGCAATCCCGCTCTGGTCGAGCCCTACGGCCGACAGCCGGAACCGCCTGGCGACGAACTGTCCGACCCGCGTTTCGCCGAACTGGTTCGGCGCCGAGATCGCCTTGCCCGTGAGAATGCCGATATACATGGTCGCAAGGACGGCACCCGTGAGCACGATCTGCGTTGCAAGGAAGCGCGCCAGACCGACATAGCCGATGGCGGCGGCCAGAATGAGCACGGCACCCACCACCCGCAATGTGATCGTCACGGCTCGAGGCAGTGGCCGGCCGGGTGCGCCTGGCTCACCGGTCTGGGACAGTACGGGCCTGAGGAAGGACACGAAGAAGAGCAGCAGCCCGACGATAACCGACGAAGTAAAGCTCTTCATGACGGTGAGAACCACAGGCGAGCTGTAGGTCTCGCTGATCACGGAAAGCACGTAATCAAGCCCGTTGACGAGCGCCATCAGGAAGATGGCGATGCTCATATCCCGCGCACCCTTGTTCGAAAGCTTCACCAGACGCCAGTTGGGCGCAGCAGGTGCGAGCACGGCACGGGAGATTGCAGTGACGAAGAACACAAGTCCGATCAGACCAAACACCGACGCAACGATCGGCGATATGTCGGCCCGCAGCACATTGAACGTGTCGAGCAGGAAGTAGGTCGAGGCGAGAAAGAAGCTCAGCGCCAGGGATGGCAGGATGGTCGAGAAAAAGGCGACCGAGAAACGGCTGAGATAGGAGGGGTCCTCAATCGAGGGATCGCGGCGATTGATCCGCCCGAACAGCCGGTATTCGACGAACAGGATCAGCGAGGCGAGTGCCATCGACAGGATCACGGCGATCGCCAGCGGCAATGCCTTGAACTTGAAGACGAACGTCAGCCAGCTCATGATGCTCCGCTGAACCCGGTCAGCGTCTGCGGAGAAAGACTGCACAGCCTCTTCCAGAACGCTACCGTCGATTTCCGTGTGTTCGAAAAGCTGGCTGGTGAAGAGCGCACGACGCGTGTTGGAAATCCGGTCCGACAGAGCCTTTGCCTCGATTGACAGATCTTCTGCCTGGCCGGTCAGGGCATTCACTTCGGCGCGCTCGGCGTTGAGCCTTGCCCGCTCGTCCGCCACGCTCGGGCTCTCGGCCGGTTGACCATCTGCCGGGGGCTCGCCGAGTTCCTTCAGCCGAACCTGGATGCTGTCGATTCGCGGGCGCAATTCCACGCTGATGGCGAGGACTTCGCGGACCAGCGCGTCGACCTTGACCTTGAGATCGGCCAAGACGCCGTCCTGCTGCAGGTTGCTCTCGACTTGCTCGCTGAGAGCTGCAAGCCGGGAGCCGGCATCCTCGATTTTCTTTTCGGCATCCACCAAGCCGCCTTCGCGGACGGGTTCGACGGCGGGATCGCGCTCAACGGGTGCAGGCTGCGCAGAAGGAGCTGCAGGCGCTGCGGACGTGGCAGGCGCGGCGGGCGCAGGCGTCTGAGCATTCTGCGCCAGGACTGGTTGCGACTGAAGGAAGAAGATGGAACCCGCTGCAGACAGGCTCAATGCAACGGCAAGCGAAATCGAACGGAATCGGATCAAGACAATGTCCAGTGCGCAAATGGGATCGCAGCGACAATAGAACCGATTAAAGGCAAAAGAAAGAACGGCTTAATCCAAGCTGCCGCCAGCCCCGGTGACCGGCGGCATCGCTTTTGCTTGTCACACGATCGAGGCGCGAAGCGCTTCGAAACGGGCCACCTGGCCCTCCAGAAGATTGCGCTCCTTGTCGCGACGGACAAACACCTTGAACATGGCCTTGCCGTCCGCATTCATGAACCACACGGAGCAGGAGCGGCGGCCGTGGAAGCCACGATCGACAAAGGCGATCGAGACACAGCGTTCCTTGCGAATGTGACCGCCGATCGGGCTGTCGCCATGGATGTTGAACCAGCCGTGACCTTCGCTGCCGTCCGGCAGGCTGCCCTCGACCTCGAGCACGATGTCGTCGGTGTGCACGATCATCAGGATCTCGCCCCAGGACGTCAGGTCCTTCCAGATCGGCTCCCATTTCTCGGAGGGCACCACCACGGCTGCGCCTTCCGGAAGGATGGCGAGCACATCAGCCGGCGTAACCTCGGCCTTTGCCGCGATCTGCTCGATGACCCCATCGGGCTTTTCAGCCAGGGCTGCGAGCGCCCGCTCGCGCCGGTCACTGCTGGTTTGCGTCAGCGTGTCCATCATGACCTCACGCGGCTTCGGGGGCGGAACGCTTACCCGAACGGTCCTCGTGGATGATGACGTCGAAGCCTTCGAAATGCGGGCCGGAGAGATACTGCACCTTGCTCTCGCCAGCGCGGGCATGGGCGGCACGGAACTGCTCCGACTTCGTCCAGGCGACGAAATGCGCGTAGGTCTCCCAGACGGTGTGCGACGCATAAAGCGTGTGATCTTCTGCCTTCGGTCCCTTCAGCATGTGAAATTCGACGTAACCCGGCATCTCCGCGAGGCGACCCTCACGAGCTTTCCACTGGTTCTCGAAAGCTTCTTCAAAGCCGGGGATGACGCGAAAACGGTTCATGGCGATGTACATGGGTCTGCTTCCCTCTTTGCAGGACAAGATAGGTTCGTCGCGGCCGGGCATGCGATGGGCTCGGGAAGTCTACCCCGAAATCCGGCGCTTTGGAACGACCGCGCTCTGTTGCCTTCCTATTTAAACTTGTGTAGCACAGTCAAGTTAAATGTCGGGCCCACCCGGCACTTGACATTCTCATCATTGGCGATCGGCACGGGGCGAGAAAGCCTCATTCCGCGCGCCCGAGCATAGGTTTGAGCACATCCATGTTGTCCTATAGTCCATCGCGCCGCACAGCCCTCTGCGCCCTAGCCCTTGCCGTCTCGTTCCAGCTCTTGCCCCCGCATTCGGCATGGGCACAGGATGCCAAGCGGATCGTCGCGATCGGAGGAACCGTAACTGAGATCATCTACGCGCTGGGCGAAGGAGACCGGGTGGTCGCCGTAGACACGACGAGCCTTTATCCGCCGGAAGCATCTTCCAAACCGAATATCGGCTACGTTCGCCAGGTATCGGCGGAAGGTGTTCTCTCGCAAAAGCCAGACCTCATCATTGCCGAGGCCAGCGCCGGCCCGGTGGATGCCGTCAACATATTGAAGGCGAGCGGGCTCAACTACGTCAGCATCCCGTCTCCGCCGGAGACAGCAGCAATCCCCGACAAGATCCGCGCTGTCGGCCAGGCAATCGGAAGCGCCGACAAGGCAGATGAACTGGCAAAGTCGGTCGAGGCAAGCCTCAAGGCTGTCGAAGACAAGGTGAAGTCAGCGACCGGACCGAAGAAGAAGGTTCTCTTCGCTTTGTCGCTGGCCAATGGCCGCGTCATGGCCGCCGGCAGCCAGAGCTCCGCCGATGCGATGATCCGACTGGCCGGTGGCGAAAACGCGGTATCGAGCGTCACCGGCTACAAGCCCTTGACCGATGAAGCCGTGATCGCTGCAGCACCGGACGTCGTGCTCGTCATGAGCGGCGGCGCCCAGCATCTGACGGCCGATCAGGCCTTCGAACTTCCGGCCCTTGCTGCGACCCCCGCAGGCCGCAACAAGGCCTTCCTGACGATGGACGGACTCTATCTGCTCGGGCTCGGACCGCGTGCGGCCGACGCCGCCCGCGACCTCAATGGCATGCTCTATCCGGAAGGACAGTAACCGTGAACACGCTCGCCCTGATGTCGACCCTCGGCAGGCGTGATGGAGACCGATCCGCGATCGGTCTCCTCGTTCTGGTGTTGCTGGCCGTCCTCCTGGCGGTTGCGGTCTTCGTTTCGATCGTGGTCGGCCCGACGGGCGTCGGTCTGCCGCATCTCATCGCCTATCTGACGGGCGATCAGGCGAGCATGGACCAGCAGAACCTGATCATCCTGGAGGCCGTCCGCCTGCCGCGCACCGGCATGGGCCTGCTGATCGGTGCCGCGCTCGGCGTGTCAGGTGCCATGATGCAGGGCCTGTTCCGCAATCCGCTCGCCGATCCGGGCATTGTCGGCGTGACCTCGGGCGCAGCGCTTGCAGCCGTCATCGCCATCGTGCTGGGCCCGACGCTGCTTTTTCCGCTTCAATCGCTGTTCGGCGAACAGTTCCTGCCCCTGATGGCCTTCCTCGGTGGCCTTGCAAACACCTTCCTTCTCTATGTGATCGCAACTCGCAACGGCCAGACCTCGACGACGGCGCTGATCCTCTCCGGGATCGCCATTGCCGCGATGACGGGGGCTGCCACCGGTCTCCTGATCTTCATCGCCGACGACAGGGCCCTGCGCGACATCACCTTCTGGTCCCTCGGTTCGCTGAGCGGCGCCACCACGGCAAAGATCATGGCAATCCTGCCCTTCGTGCTCTTCGTGCTCGCCATCATCCCCTTTGTCGCACGCGGCCTTGACGCCTTGATTCTGGGTGACGCCGCAGCCTTCCACATGGGCGTGCCGGTCCAGCGGCTGAAGCGCTTGACGATCCTCGCCGTGGCCGCCGCCTGCGGTGCAACCGTGGCCGCAGCCGGCTCGATCGGTTTCATCGGCATCGTCGTGCCACATCTGTTGCGGCTGGCAATCGGTCCGTCGCACCGCTTCCTCTTGCCGGCATCCGCCCTCGGCGGAGCCGCATTGCTTCTGCTGGCTGATACGGTCGCCCGGACGATCGCCGCCCCGGCAGAACTCCCGATCGGCATCATCACGGCAATCCTCGGTGCCCCTGTCTTCCTGATGCTGCTGCTCGGCAGGCAGGGACGCCAGGCCATGGAGGGCTTGTGATGATCCGCGCACAAGACATTACCATCCGCCGCGGCGGGCGCACCCTTCTCGACAAGGTTAGTCTGCATCTTGAAGCCGGCAAGGTCACCGTGATCATCGGCCCGAATGGCGCTGGCAAGTCCACTCTTCTGAAGACACTCTCCGGCGAGATGCGCGCCGATTCTGGCGACGTGCTGTATCGCGACCAGCGGATAGCGACACTCAGCCCCCTCGATCTCGCCCGCGAACGGGCGGTGCTGCCACAATCCACCGCCCTCTCCTTCCCGTTCACGGCTCTCGAAGTGGTGCGCATGGGCGCGGTCGCCCATGGCAGCCGGGACCCCAACTTTGCGGCACGCCAGGCCCTGGCCCGCGTCGGTCTCGGAGGCTTTGAAGGGCGCAGCTACAACGCGCTGTCGGGCGGCGAGCAACAGCGTGTCCAGCTGGCGCGTGTGCTGGCGCAGATGCCGGATCCGGTGCTGGAGGGTCGCCCGCGCGCGATCTTCCTCGACGAACCGACCGCAAGCCTCGATATCGGCCACCAGATCTCGGTTCTGGAACTCGCCCGCGACTTCGCCCGACGCGGCGGCGCCGTCCTCGCCATCCTGCACGATCTCAACCTTGCTGCCGAATTTGCCGATCATCTGGCCGTTCTGCACCACGGCAAACTGATCCGAGAGGGGCATCCCAAGGAGACAATCGACGACGAGACGATCGCCCATGTCTACGGCATTGCCGGCAGCGTCGGACGCCTGCCGAGCGCAACTATTCCGTATGTCTTGCCCCAGGCCCGGTTCAGCGCAACACGCTGAGCCGGCTACCTCTTTTATCCACAGTTATCCACAGGGTAAACCCTCTGATTTCTTGGGAATTTCCGATACAAAACAAGAACATGCGCGACAGTTCGAGAGAACCAAAATAGAACAAACGCGAATGGACAACCGCGATCCGCGCGCGTTGCGACCAATGAGAATCCGCAGCCGACTAACGGTACTCGCCGCGAACATATAGACTTACGTTAACGGCAGCCCAGGGTTGAATCGAAACTGGATGATCCATCCTCCCCGGCAAGAAGATCCCTCACGCAAGCGGCGACAAAACTCGAACAAGCATCTGACAAGGATCGAGGATCTTTCGCGCGATGCGGCGCTGGAACCTACGGCCCGCTGATTGGCAGAAACGGTCCACAATCCTGGCAATACCACTGAGCCAGCGCTTGTTGCTCGGATCCCCACAAACTGGACCGTGCCTAACCGGGGTTTTTGGCTTCGTCACAGTCGCGGCGGTCGAAGCACTGGTCCCAGAGCACAAAGAGATGTGCTCAACGTCCGAATGGAAGGCTCCTTCGGGCACCAACACGAGCAGCTGTTCATGCCGGCCCTTCCCTTAACACAGAACACGTCCTGTTTCTGTTTCGCTCCCTCTCGAGACCTCTTTTGCCAGGGGGCGACACGCCCCAACGACCGCAATTGACAAGCCGCCGATACTCTCACATAGTCGCCCTATCAAATGATAGGGAGGCTTTGAAATGGGAGACAATGCTGTCACGCCAGCGTCGCGGAACGATTCCGGACAGTTGGAGGGACTTGGTTACAAACAGGAACTGAAACGGGATATTGGCCTGTTTTCAGTATTCTCTATTGGCGTAGCGACTGTTGCGCCGGTCGTCGGGCTCTACGCAATCTTCTCGCTTGGCATCCAGCTGACGGGCCCTGCTTGGATCCTCATGCTGGTTCTGTCCCTGGCGGGTCAGCTGACAGTTGCGGTTGTCTATTCGGAGCTGGCTTCGCAGTTTCCCGTCGCTGGCGGTCCATATCACTGGACCGGGCGCCTTGCGGGCAAAGGTTACGGATTGGTGACCGGGATCATCTATGCGCTTGCAGTCACTGCCGCACTGGCCACGGTTGCCTATCTCGCCGCCCCGTGGGTGAGTTTGCTCATCGCAGGGGTCGAACCTGTGGGCATAAATCGAGCGGCCATCGCCATGGCACTTCTTCTGATAGCCCTGTTCATCAATGCGCGAGGCATCCGGATCGCGGCTCTCCTGGTCAATCTGGGAATTGTGGCTGAAGTCATCGGATCGCTGGTCATAGGACTTGTCCTGCTCTTCTTCTTCCAGAGCCAGCCTGTGGGCGTCCTCTTCGACAGCTTCGGGACGGACCCGACACTTGCGACCTACCTGACGGCCCTCGCCGTCTGCGGCTGGGCCTTTGTCGGCTTCGATGCCAGCGCCTCGGTCGCCGAAGAAACCGCTGGCGCGGGAAGCAACATTCCCAAAGCGATCATCAGCGCGACAGCTTTCGTTGGCGCACTTGTGGTGCTTGTGGCAGCCGCAATTACGCTGGCCAGTACCAACATGCAGGCACTCGTCAGCGGCCAGATCGCTGACCCCGTCACAGCGGCCGTCACCGAACACCTCGGCGCCTGGGCGGAGCGGCCGTTTTACGCCGTCGTCGTGACCACCTTCTTTGCCTGTATCATCTCGATGCAGGCCTATACCGGACGCATCGTCTTCGGCCTCGCAAGGGATGGTGCCCTGCCCGGTTCCATCCGTCTTTCAAAAGTAAGCGAGCGAAACAAGGTCCCCCTCGCAGCCATGATGCTTGTGACAGCGGTGGCCGGTCTGGCACTCCTCCTCGGGTTAAACGACAAGGCGATCGGTACCATGATCTCGTTCGGCACCTTGGGCCTCTATGCCACATTCTTCTTGGTCGTCTGTGCTGCGCTCTATGCCCGGCTCGCAGGCCGCTGGAAACCCGCTGGCGCATTCAGCACCGGTGCTTTCGGGACAGCCTTGAACCTTGTCGCCTTCCTCTGGCTCGCCTTCGAAACCGCCAATATCGCCTGGCCCCGCGCTGCGCTTGCGCCACCAGGCGCCTCTAGCCTCCTGGTCGCAGCGCCTGTGCTGATTTTTGCTGCTGTTGTGGTTTTCGCCGTCGTCTACGCCGCCTCTCGCCATCGCAAGGAAGCATCATGAACTTCATCTCACAGGCCGGCCTGGTTTTGTTGGCTCTCGGCGGGATTTCCGGAATGGTGCTGTCGCTAGCGCTTGAAAAGCCCAAGGGCTGGCTCGCGATCAAGCAGGTCTCCCGTCTTCGCCAAGGTCATGTCGATGCGTTGATCATCGGCACGATCCTGCTGGCTCTGGGCTATGGCATGGCACAAATCCACCCCGTCACCGGCTGGTTGCTGATTGTCAGCGGGTTCTACACCGCTATCGCGACTGGCGCATTGGCCTGGTGGCCGGACTGGCCGACACGGACCCGCCTGATCTGGTGGTTGGACTTCGCCTCGCTTTCCGCTTTCGCGCTTGGCTTAACGGCCGCAGCCATCACATCTTTCCTTCATTGAGGTTATCATGACGAAAATCCACATCGTCCAGGACACCCCACCGCTTCTTGATCTCAAGGCCGCGATCTCCATGGCGCAAGAAAAAATCCGCGTTGCGGCTGCTGATGGCGCAGATCTCGTGATTTTTCCCGAAACCTGGCTGGGCGGATATCCCTCTTGGGTTTTCGGCATGGCAGGCTGGGATCATGCCGAGGCGCGCCATTGGTTTGGCCGGCTTGTGGAAGCCAGTCTGGCTTTGCACAGTCCGGAGGCAAAAGCCCTGTGCGACGCAGCCCGTGAAAACGCAATCACGGTCGTTATGGGAATCAATGAACGGGCTCGATCATCGGCTGCGATCATCTTTAACAGTCTGATCACCATTGGGCCGGACGGCTCGGTCTTGAACGTGCACCGCAAGCTCCTGCCCACGCATACGGAGCGCATTGTCTGGACGCCAGGCGATGCAGCCGGACTGGTCGCGGTTGAGACCCCCGCAGGCCGACTTGGTGGTCTCGTCTGCTGGGAGCATTGGCATCCGCTCGCGAGACATGCGCTCCACGCTGCCGATGAGCAAATCCATATCGCCGCCTGGCCCGACATGCCTGAGGTCCATCAGCTTGCTTGCCGAAACTATGCGTTTGAGGGGCGCTGCTTTGTCGCCAGTGCAGCGACATACCTTCCGCTCGCACGTGTGCCTGACGCCCTCCGCGACGCCTTCATCATCGGGCTTGGTGGAGAGGATGGCCTGAAAGGCGGGTCCGGTATCGTCGGCCCGGATGGCCAGTATCGTGTTGGTCCGGTCTTTGGTGGCGAGACCGTGGTAGGCACGATTGATCTTGCCGAGACGATCCGCTTTAAGCACGATCTCGATATCGTCGGTCACTATGACCGCCGAGACGTCTTCACCCTGACCGTAAACAGGCACAGGGAGATCGCAGACCGGGCGTAATGAGGAGAAGATGAGTGGAAGAAGTCGACACAAGACAGGAAATCTTGATCCAGGCATCTAGACTGTTCAAACGGCTGGGATATCGCGCGACGACAACGCGTGAGATTGCGAAGGCTGTGAACATAAAGCAGCCCTCGCTCTTCCACCACTTCCCCAACAAGAAGGCCATTGTTGAGGAGATCTTCGCGCTCAGTCTCAATGAGGCGGCCGTCCGCATTGAGGAGGCATGTCGAGCAGCTGGATCGGTATCCGAACGGCTGCACAACTATCTCGTTTGGGATCTTTCGAGCCTGCACCGGATGCCGATGGCCATGTCAGGCATATACACCGGTGATGCACTCAAAAGTCCCGAACTGGCGGATCTGGCTGCCAAGCTCGAAGCCTTCTACCGGTCACTGGAGGACCTGATTGTACAGGGGATACGCAATGGCGAGTTCGTCAAGATCGATCCAAGGCTCGGTCGACTGATGGTATCGAGCATTACGATCGCGCACCTCGAATACGCGGAAGAGGCCGTCATCGACGATCCAGACAGGCTGGCCCAAGAAGGAGCCGACTTCGTGCTACGCGCCTTTCAGGCCCGTCCACCGCAGTTGGCGGCACCCTTGACCTAAGGGCAGCCGGAACACCTTTCGCGCTTTGGCGCAAGATCCGACGCATTAGTGCGTCGATCGCTTTGATCCCGGCCACAATACGAGATCAAGCGCACCACCGATTGCCGCCACCAGCATCACGCCTCAGCCCTCCCGCTCATCGGTAGCCGAGATCAGCGACTTGATATTCGCGGGACCTGGGCACACTGCTGAGTGAATTCCCTAATTTCCTGAGCGACGACCGCCAGCCCCGTGCTTGCTTCGCCATCCGTGCGGGCCGGGCGCCAGACTCCAACGCGCGAAAGCTCGTCTGGAACGCATTCCCCTCGATCACTTCCTTGTTTGGGCGGGGCTTGCGCCAGCTTTCCTCGATCCTCTCCAAGGAGAACTTTCAGCTTAACGGCGCTTTCGCGGAGCGTTGCCTTTTCCAAGCATGCGACAAGAGACCCCTTTCAAGCAGATAATGGCACGCAACTCCGAACAGAATGCCAGCTGAGGCCGCGGCGATGAAGGAGATTGCCGTGTGAACTCCGACCGAGGCACCGACTTTAGCGACCACGGCAATAGCGAAACTGTGCCAGAGGTAGATGGAATACGACGCATCCCCGAGAAACGCGAACACCGGAATTCTGCGAGGTCTCCACTCTCTTTCGATTGCGAGGATCCCGACGACGAGCCCTGCGGCAAGAGGGCCGCACAGGAGAGTGTCGAACGGCATACGGGCAGCTTGAAGATAGATAAACCCGCCCAGCGTTGCAGCCACCAACGCAACTCCCAGAGCGGCAGAAGGAAATCTGCCCTTGATCCAGAATTCGCCGATGACCATCCCTGCCAGGAATTCCAGGATAATGGGGCGCGTGAACGTCACCAGTGCCACGTTTTCAGTGTCGCTTACCGCGCCATAGAGAACGAGAAGGATCAGAAGTGCCGATATGAGGGGCAGTCGCCAGCGGCGGGTCAGATAGAGCGAGCTCCCAAAGATCAGGTAGAAGAACATCTCATAGTTCAATGTCCAGCCCTGAACGAGGACCGGCCAGATTTCTCCATTGCTCGGCGAACGGGCCGGGATGAAAAGAAGCGAGGCAACGACATGTTCGAGCGTGAGTACGAGGTTCGGAAAAAGGCCGCCCAGCCCACCAATTATCATGACGGCGGTAGCGAGCCAGTAGAGCGGCACGATCCGACGGATGCGTGCGCGCATGAATTGCAGTGGCGTCGGCTCTCGGCGGAAGGTGATGACCCACATGATAAAACCGCTGATGACGAAAAAGACGTCGACGCCCGCCGCACCGATGGCGAAGTGGTAACCTGTCCTTTCCGCCGCATGAAACAGAACCACAGCGATCGCCGCCGCGCCGCGCAGGTACTGAATGCCATAGAGGGTTTCCTCAGATGGGGACATCATCGACGTACCCAACTATCGCTGGCCACAGATTGACCGGCCCGCCCCCGATAGCCTGCCGGTTGAAGTTGCGGCACCCGTCTTCTGTCCGCAAGAACGCCGGCGGCGTAGTACAGCAGGAACGAACCGGCATGATAAGGCGCCAGGATATCGACCTCGACAAAACCGCGTATGGTCAGCAGCACGGCAAGTCCAAACAGAACGGCAGCCTCTGGATCCACGGCGTTTTTCACCCAGCGGCCAAAATGCCCGGTAACTGTCACAACGAGCACGATGCAGAGGAGCACGAGCCCGATGAGGCCCGTCTCGACCGCAGTCTCGATGAACGTGTTGTGAAAGTGGAACCCTGAGCGGGACCCGATGTAGAATTCATCCCAGAGGCGTTCGGCTTCCGAAAGCCCCTGGACCCAGTAGGCCTGATAACCGACACCGAAAAAGAGGTTGGCGCGAGCTGCCTCGACACCCTGCTGCCAAAGATAGGTGCGCCCCGTCAGGGTGGAATCCTTGCCGAAAGCGCCAAGCACGATATCGGCGCCACCGGCATTCAGAAACACAAAGCTTCCGGCAATTGCCAGGATGCCGCCGACGACCAGCAATTTGCGCCGGCTCGATGGCCTGAGTGCCTGGAAGAGACGAAGACCGATCGCCATGGCCACGACTGCAAACGTCGTGAGAATGGACGTCGCCGACTGCGAGGCCATCAGCGAATAGGCAGCAAGCAGCGACACGCCAGCGCTGATCAAAAGCCACTGCCTTCGCTCGCTCAGGATGAAAATGGCGCAAAAGGAGAAATAGACGGCAAGAGAGGCGTAAAACCCGAGTTGGTTTTTCGAGGCGAAAGCCCCGACAAAACTGTACCCCCCGTCAAGCGGATCAAGATGGTAGACGCCGAACAGCAGCGAATACATGAGGACCAGCCCCGCTCCGATCACCGCACCACGCGAAAGGGTGCGTATGTTGATGGTTCGCATGGCGATCAGGGCGCAAACGACGTGGGTTAGATATTGCAATGCCGTACGCGCCGTCGCCGAGGGAGCGGCCGACCAGAACACCGAGAGGCAGGCGAATGCGGCGAAGGCAAAGATCCAGGAATAGCGGACATAATCCCCAAGCACACGACGGTAGTCGACCAGGACCAGTGGCAGCCAAAGGGCATAGTAGAAGAGGATCGAGACCTGGCCGAACCGCACCGAATAGGCGAAGACGAACAGCGACAGCGCAATCGCAGCTGTGCCGTAGATCTCGTTTTGCCCCCGGTCGATCAGTCTGGCCTTGGCGATCTTCATCTGCGCTCACCGCATCGCCAGACCGGCAGCGACCTTGACCACGTCGCCAGGCAGGATTTTCGTATTCTCGTCGGCTGGTATCTCACTCGTCTTGCCGCCCGCCTCCCGGACGATCGAGTAGCTGACGCTTGCTGAAGTCTGCTTGGCAAGTACGGCGTCTGCTGTCGATTGCATCATGGCCTCAGCCATCAGATCGCGGCTCGTGGCGAGCTTGAGCGCGATCGTATCCAGTTCCCGCTCGGTATTCTGCAATTCCTGCGCGAGCTGCGCATCCCGATCATTTCTAAGATCGGTTTCGTCCTGAGTAGCCTTGCTGATATCCTGCCGCGCCTTCAGGGAGGCTGTGTCAATGTCGAGAAGCGCCGCTTGCAGGTCAGCCACTTGTTGTTCGATGGCCAGCCGCCGCGAGCTGACCGTCAGGCCCTGCTCCGTCAGATTGTAGACCTTTTCACGGTCGCTCTCGACCAGCTTGAGCTGGCGCGACTGTGTTTCGCTCTTTTTGGCCAGGGATTCGATTTCCCGGCTCAACAGCGTCTTGAGGTCGGCTAAAGCGGTGAGCTGCAGGTTCAGCCGCTTGTCCCGGGTCTGCATCAACGCGGTCTCGCTCGCCAAGAGTTCAGCACCATCCGGCATGTTCTTGAGCTCTTCCGGCATGGAGATCGTCGTACTTCCGGCTATCTCGGCCTGCAGGCGTGCTCGACGCGCCAGAAGGCGATACCGTTCCGCTACCAGCACGGATGTGTCACCCTCGGCGCGAATGAAATCTCGGGCAAAACGTTGGCCGGTATCACCACGTCTGAGGCCCCCACCGAGACTGACAGCCTTGAGAACGGTCATGTTCGGCGCATAGGGATATTCGCCGGGGGTCTGCACCTCTCCGGCCAGATAGATTGGACGATACTGCGCCAGCTCCACCGAGGCCGACGGTCTGTCCCTCAGTCCGAAGAGCTGTTGCATCTTCGCACCGACCTCGTCTGCGACCTCGGCGGTCGTTTTCCCTGAGACTGCCAATTCGCCGAGGAATGGCAGAGAGACCGTCCCAGATGCACCCACGGTGTAGTCACCGCTGACAGTCGACCAGTCCCTCACCTGCCCTTCCGCCGTGCGCCACTCGGCGACCCGGATCCGAAGCTTGTCCATCACGTCCAACCGGTAGGCGTCGGCATGTGCCGAAACCAACGGAATGGCAATCATGATCAGACAAAGAACCAGCCTGGTGACAGGCGTGCGAGAGTAAGAGCGCCGCTGTGAGCTGGCGCTGCCGATGAAAGACATGGTTTATCCTCGTTTGGCTGTTTTCGGACCAGTCATGTCCGCCCGCGAGCTGTCAGGCAGGCGTTCAGTAGCTACCGCGCGTTGAACAAACGGCCGGTATGGTCAGACCGATGATCTTGAGATCCGTCATCAGCGACCAGTTCTGTACGTAGTGCGAATCCAGCGCGACGCGGGACTCATACGTGACGTCGCTTCTCCCGCTGACTTGCCAGAGCCCTGTCAGGCCAGGACGGCTGCGCAGATAGTACTGGGCTGCGACGTCGTAGAATTCGAGCTCATCCTCCACAACCGGACGTGGACCGACCACACTCATTTCGCCACGGATGATGTTGATGAGCTGGGGGAGCTCATCGAGGCTGAGCTTTCGCAGCACCCCGCCCACTGCCGTGACCCGCGGGTCGTTCTGCAGTTTACGAGAGGCGTGCCATTCCGCATAGGCGGACGGGTTCTTCTCCAGATATTCCCTCAAGACTCGGTCACCATCTTCCCGCATCGTGCGGAACTTCAGACAGCGGAATGTTCGGCCGCCATGGCCTATGCGGCTGTGCCCGTAGAAGATCCGACCTCCATCGGAAAATTTCACAAGAGCCATCAGCATCAGGAACAGTGGGCTGAGCGCAATCAGGGCCGATACAGCGAGTAGGATATCGAATCCGCGCTTGGGGATTCCTCCGACCGGCGACATCGGGACGGTATGCGTAGGGAGAAACGGCGAACTGGCCGATCGGGTCGCGGACTTCATAGAGGTAACTCCATTTACGTTTTGCGATTGGTCGGGTCCCTCGGGACGCAAAGTGCTATCCAAGGTCCACTGTGTGGTGACAATTTGTCCGCGCAAATCAAAGTTGCCTACCAGCGCCAGAGCCCGGCCGAGCGGTCACGGCAGCCATCGGGCGACGCAAGTGCAGGTTTATTTCAACCCGCAGGCTTTGCAGGCTTGTTAAGTGTCAACTGCGACATTTTAGCCGTGTTTCACGTATCGCGCGTCGTTCTACTGCACCGCGGCATCGCGGTTTTTTAGATTTATACAATGCAGGTCTTCCCCCCGACATCGTACTGCATTGCAACCAGTGAGATGTTCTCGACTCAAAATCGATTTTGCGCCGCACAATTATGCTGCGCTGCACTTTTTGCAACGCGGCGGAAAACGCAACTTGTAACAAAAAGTGATCGTCTACAGTACACCAGAGGGTAAAGCGCGCAGACGGCGCGGACAAAACCAAACCCAAAATGTGGCCGTTGCACGTCACCGCCTTTGATTCGCAGCCTCTGGGGCAACGGAAACCCACCGGATAACAACCCAGAGTTCCCATAGTTTTCGGCGCTAACGGATCTTAAAGGCTCAGCTGATAACTGAAAAACCACTGCTTTCGCACAGGCTCGGGCGTTGCACTCTGCCATAATGATAACATATCTATGTAAATGCCTTTGAGGAGAAGGCGAACCGCCATGAGAACGCATCGCAGAATGGAGGGCGCGTAATGTATGCGCCTCGAATCCTTATAAGTATGACGGGTGCACTGATCGCTTTTGCGATCGGAACATACATGCTGACGGGTTCTATCGGTACTACGATTTGGCAGACAGCAGTCTCTGCCGTTCTGCTGCAACTCGGATACTTCATCGGCGTGCTCGTGCTTGTTTATCGATCAGCGCGCGACAAGGCAAAAGAGGCATCTGGCGGAGATGGCGTCAAATCAGAGAACACGGACGCTAAGTCAGCTGCCGTGAGGGTGGCACCATTAAACGCGCCTGAACGTCCCCACCCGTAGACGCATCGGGTTGCCGCTGCACAAGGCGCTCAGTCCGCCCCGTTTGTGTCACGATCACACTTCATTCTTTCCTCATTGGCTGATCCCTGCGGGGCAGTGATTGATTACTTGCCGAACCGAGGAGAGAGGCGTGACGAGCACCCCATCGATCTGCGTCATCATTGCCGCGAAAAACGCATCGGCCACAATCTCTCGTGCGGTGACATCAGCCCTGGCCGAGCCGGAAGTCGCCGAGGTGATCGTCATCGACGACGGCTCTACAGACCATACCAGCCGCGCGGCCCAAGGCGCTGATGACGGCAGCGAACGGTTGCAGATCATTCGGTTTGACGAGAACCGCGGACCGGCTGCAGCGCGCAATCACGCAATAGACATCTCCTCGTCCCCATGCATCGCGGTGCTTGACGCTGATGATTTCTTCCTGCCGGGACGGTTCGCGAACCTGCTCGCACTTCCCGACTGGGACTTTGTTGCCGATAACATCGTGTTCATCGACGAGAGCCATGCAAACACGGCGAGTGTCGAGGTGCCGGCATTCCAGCCCACCTCCAGCTTGATCGATCTTGAAAACTTCGTCGCCGGGAATATCTCGCGGCGAGGCAAGAGCAGGGCCGAGACCGGATTTTTGAAGCCGGTCATGCGGCGAGCTTTCCTGGATGCCTTCGACCTGCGTTACCGCCAGGAACTGCGACTGGGCGAAGACTATGACCTGTATGTCAGGGCACTGGCCAAGGGTGCCCGCTATCGTGTGAGCAATGTCTGCGGCTATGGCGCCGTGGTCCGGCACAACTCGCTAAGCGGTCAGCACCGCACCGAAGATCTGAGACGGCTTTACGAAGCTGACCGCGCCATCTTGCAGTCGGGCGACCTCACATCCGAAGCAGCAAAGGTGATCCGCCAGCATGAGCGCCACATTCGGGAACGCTACGAGCTCCGTCATTTCCTAGACCTAAAGAGGAACGAGGGCCCGGCAGCGGCTCTGCGCTACGCGCTCTTACATCCGTTGGCGCTGCCCGCCATCGCCGGCGGCATTCTCGCTGACAAGGCCGAGCGTTTCCGCAGCCCGGCACTCGAGAGTGCAAATCAGGGCAGCGGACCTGCGCTCCGCTACCTCCTGCCAATCACGGCGGCACCCGCTCAGAAGTAATCGCGACGAACGTCGTCCATCACGGCAAGCAGACGCGCCTTGCGGTCAGCGAGGACATGATCGACGCTGAGCTGTGGTTCGGCGCGGCTTGCTTGCCAGAGCGCCAGGACTGACGGCAGAGCGAGCGCCTGTTTGGCAGCCCCCCGCAGTTTGGTCTGCTGACGTTCCGCAGTCGCGACCAAAGGCCCGCCATCGTTCGACAATCCACTTGGTGCGGCGGCGGACGGAATACCGTCATCCTTGAAATCGACGCCCCAGAAACGCGCGCCCTTCAGCACAGCCTCTGCACGGGTCGAGACCGGTACCCTCCGCGGAGAATAGGACACGCCCACCGTTTTCGCCCAGTCGTTCCATTTGAAGCTGTTGATACTCTGCGAGGTCGTTACGGCAACCCACGGCACACGAAAGGCATCGGCGAGGATGGCACCGTGCATCGACTCCGCAATGATCGTTTCCGACTGGGCAATGGCCTTGATGACCTCCTTGGCGTCTCCACGCGGATCGATGTAGTGGAGACCGACCGTCTCGCAAATCGTCGACCAGATCCCGGCGGTCGCCGTTTCCCAGTGCGGAACGAAGCTCTTGCGATGGAGTTTCGGGAGCGTCTTGAACTCCGGCATGTCGGCGACCATGACCGCCGGATCTACGATGCCCATGTCAGCGGGGAGGCCCGCCCGTTCGGCCGTCAGGGGTCCGCGCACGCAGCGCACATCCCATGTTGTACGATCGGCCATGTCCGGAAGGGCGCCATACCCATAGCCGCTTCCAAGCACCAGCTTGCGCCCATCCGCCGGGAGGAGCGCTGTGTTGAGAACAGTCCCCACCCCCACGAGAAGAACCTCCGGATGGACGTCGCGAAAGCCGGGAAGCAGAAAGTCCCAAAGCCAGAGATTGAGGTCGTCGCCGAAATTGCCGTGCTGTGATTCCCAGTAATATGGATTCATCGGTCACTCCTGATTTACGGCCGAATTGATCAAACGATGGACACCGCCACCGATGCGGAGGCAATCACCAAGCCTCAAGCCTGACGCGATAACTTGGCGGCCGCCAGCGCGACAGCGCTGCCCAAGAGACGCGGATCGCGCCAGATCCACTGCGCCAGAAGGTCGACCTGCGGCAGCTTGCGCCGTTTGACGAGCCGCGCCTGGCTCCACAGCGCCTGACGACGTGCCGTCTGCTTGTAGCTGCGGATGGACGCCACTTCCTGCCCGCGCCCGTCGAAGCGGTGCTCGAGCCTGTCGAGCGCCACCCATGTGTTGAACTGCTGTTCAAGGAACTGCGGTGAATCGTTGTCGACACCGTGGAAGATGTTGAGGCCCTCCCCGCGTTCGGCGCCTGCCGCGTCGCACAGGATGACACGATCGGCCGCGAGCACGCAGTCGCAGAAAAACAGGACATCTTCCGCCGCGAGCCTGAGTTCCGCCTCAAAGCGGATCGACCGGAACAGCCGCCGACCAAGCACCATGCAGGAGAGATGCAGGAAGCTCCAGTTCCGCAGCATCACGCTCGACATTTCCGGCAGTTCAACGATCAGTGGAGAGTTCTGAAGCCGGACGACCTGCTCTGTCGACTCCAGCTCAGCAACGCCGAAATGGTAGTAGAAGGCCTCGCCGCCGCTGATCGACGCCCAGTAGCAATCGGCGTTGAAGCGCGTCATGCCGAGATAGGCGTTGGCGAGGTGGTCAGCAGTCCATACATCGTCGGAGTCGAGAAAAGCGACGAATTCGGTGTCAGGCTTCACGGCGTCGAGGCCGGTATTGCGCGCTCCGCCAGGGCCAGCGTTCAATTGGCGGATTACGGTGATCCGTTCGACCTCGTCCTTCGGCAGGCACGCAAGCTCTTCGTCGATCGGAAAAGGCGACTGATCGTCGACAACAATCACGTCGAAGTCGGAAAAGGTCTGGGCAAAGACAGAGCTCAATGCGCGCCGAAGGATGCCCGGCTCTTTCTGGTAAAACGGAATTATAACTGTCAGCTTCGCCATCTTTTCGCCCCTGCGGTTTATCTAAAAGAGGTTTACGCGGTCTTCGCCTACTGTTTGCCCTTGTGGGGCACATTGTTTTTATTGCCGTTTTTCCTCCCAAACCCGCCAGGATTTCGCCATGTCGCCAGCAGTGAACGCGAAGTCGGTGACACGGAACGTCGGCTGGAGTGTCCTATCCAAGACAGGCACATTCGGGCTTAAGTTTGTCACCGTCCCGATTTTGGCCCGTATCCTCTCGCCCGAGGAATTCGGCGCCGTGGCCGTAGCACTGGCCCTCGTGCAGTTTCTGGCGATGATCGGCGGGGCAGGTTTTGCCTCTGGACTGGTCATCCAGCCGGATGAGGACATGGAGACCGTGCACTCGGTTTTCTGGACCAATCTGGCGATATCCCTGGGTATGGCACTCTTCGTATTTCTGACCGCCGATCAACTTGCCGCTCTGCTCGGGGCACCAGAGGCCGGGGATCTGCTGAGGATCATGAGCCCGCTGATTCCGCTTCAGTTGACGGGGGACGTCGCCTATGCCCTCCTGGCCCGGCGCATGCAGTTCTCTCAAGACGCCTTGTGGAGCATGATTTCGGAGGCGGCTGGAGCCTTGATCGCCGTCGCATTGGCTCTCCTCGGATTCGGCGTATGGGCACTGGTCGCCCAGCTCTTTTCCTCCGCACTTATCAGATTGGCCGGCCTGTACGCCGTCTCGCGATACATGCCCCGTTTCGTCCTTCGCCCACGCAAGGTGCTGGTGCTCGGGCGCTTCAGCGTGAGCATGATGGGATCGGAGATTGCCAATTTCATCACCTTCCAATCCCCCATGGTCATCATTTCCCGCTATCTCGGCCTTGCCGACGCGGGCGCCTATTCGGCGGCAAATCGGTTTGCCAGCATCCCAAACCAGGTGGTGCTGTCTGCCGTCATGGGCGTGCTTTTTCCGGCTTTCAGCAGCATGATGCAGGATCGGGAACGCCGGCTGCAGGCGCTCGTACTTTCCACGCAGGTGACAACCGTCCTTTTGGCGCCAATGATGTTTGGCCTATGGGCACTTGCCGAACCCGGGATGCTCGTTCTCTTCGGTCCACAATGGGCCCATGCCTGGCCCGTGCTTGCCTTGTTGTCCCTGTCGAAGGGCATCCTTACCCCCTGCAGCACCTATATCCCCTATCTGAAGGGTATCGGTCGCGGTGGCATGCTGTTTTGGTGGGCCGTGATCCGCGCCATCGCCACGACAGGTGCCGTCGCCTATGCGGCGATCCATGGCAGCCTGACGGATGCGATGATCGCCCTCTGCATTGTCAATGCCATCGTCCTGGTTGGCTATTCCTGGGTGGTGCATCAGGGAGATCGCGCCCCCCTCACCGGCTTCCTTCTCGCCGGTCGCCCCATGGCATCGGCGATCGCCATGGCGCTTGTCCTGCGTTATCTGCTCAACGACTACGGGCATCTTCTGCCCAATCCCCTTCTTCAGCTTGTCGTTGGCATCGGCATCGGCGGTGTCCTTTACGGCGCACTGACCCTCTTGCTGGAACGTCGGCTGCTGAAGAAGATGACGGAGTTGTTCCGCAAGCGCACCGTCGCCCCGACGGAATCATCAGGATCGTGACAATCGGCGGCCGAAGCGGCGTAGAGGCCGCCCCATTTCCGCCACAAACCGCCTGAGCAGCGCACCCGATCTGCCTCTCAAGCCGTTCGATTGAGAAAATTTCGCTTGGGTTTCCGCGGCTGAAACGCTCATCGGGTAAAGCCTCATGAGTTTCGATAGGCCGATGAAAAGCAGCGTGTTTCGTGATCTGACGCAAAGCTGTGCGTTCAGGTCCGACCGCGTAGACGCTCAAGTTTTTGCTGCGCCGCAGCAGGCAACACCTCGTTTTTCGCTGCAATGCCACATTTTACCCCCTTCCCGAACCTAACCTAGGGATGCGGGCTGAAGTCTGCTCTGGTTTGAACGGTCGCGATTTGCGGCGTCCACAATAGGAGTGACTGACATCGTGAACGTTGGCGCGAACGTATCATCACGGATCAACCTGATGCGGGTCCTGCTCATCGCTGGGATCGTGTTTGTGCACATTCCCTATGATCCGGCCACAAGCCCCTATCTCGGCACCCACGGCATCGGGGACTGGATCCGCATCTATCTCGGAGACAGCCTGTTTCGCATCGGCGTGCCGTGCCTCAGCGCGATTTCCGGTTATTTGCTGTTTCGTAGGGGGCTCTCGGACTTCGACTACCAGAAGGTCATGCGCACAAAAGCCAGGACTGTGCTCCTGCCATTCCTCCTCTGGAACTTGTCCTTCCTTCTGCTGGTTCTGGTCGCGCAGAGCCTTGGCATTGGTCATGGTTATCTGCCCAACGTGGCCGATGCGACACCCCGGGAAGTGACAAGTCACGCACTGGCGCTGGAGGCCTGGCCCGTCAACCTCCCGCTGTACTTCCTGCGGGATCTTCTGCTCTGCCTCGCCCTGTCACCGGTGATCGGACACTTGGTGGCACGCTATCCGCGCACGACGCTGCTCCTTTTTCTCGCCTATGCGGTGCTGCCGGTGCCCAGCGGCATATTTCTGAAGAAGTCCATCCTGTTCGGCTTCAGCCTC
This sequence comes from Rhizobium sp. AQ_MP, assembly GCF_014237835.1. GTDB lineage: Bacteria > Pseudomonadota > Alphaproteobacteria > Rhizobiales > Rhizobiaceae > Allorhizobium. Next base: position 17,339 of record NZ_JACJVI010000005.1, on the reverse strand, counting down.
GGAGCCTTTGCCGCTCTGCATCAGGTCGACGTGCAGCGGCTGGACGCCCATGCAAGGCCCGTGATCACGGTGGTCGGCCTAGCATCGGTGATGCTCGCTGCCGGTCTTTATGCCACCGGTCCGCAATACCCGCAGTGGCTCGATGTCTCGCGCGACCTCGTTTCCATGTCGGGCATTTTTGGCGCCTGGGCCTTGTCAGGACTGCTGATCCAGACGCGCCTCGGCAGCCGGCTCGGCACCGGCAGCGGCCTGAGCTTCTGGATCTTCTGTGCCCATTACCCGCTCCTGGTGGCCCTCTGGATGATCTGGAACCGCACGGAAGGCGTGCCCTATCTCGCTTTTTACATCCTCGCACCGATTGTCACGATCGCCGTGCTTCTTGCCTCGCATGCCCTGCTGAATCATCTGGCGCCGGGCATTCTTGCCATCCTCACCGGCAACCGGGTCCGATCACCCGTGACGTGCCCAAGTGTGCGAGCGCAAGCGCAGGGTCGTCCTGCCAATTTGCCTCTCAGCAAAGGTGACCGCCTATGACAAAAAAAACCACGGCACATGCCTATCGTCTCGCCCTTTTCACCACGCTGGGGATTGCACTGAGCAGCACCGCCGGCGCGCAGCCGAACGCAAGCGGAAAGTCCTTTGTCGACAATTTCGACCGGCTGGACAGCGGCCTCTGGTACGTCTCGGACGGCTGGAACAACGGACCGCATCAGAATTGCACCTGGTCTAAGACACAGGTCACCGTCTCCAACGGCGTGCTGGAACTTGGCTTCGACAAGCGTCGGATCGGTGAGCGGGAATACGTTTGCGGCGAGATCCAAACGCGCAGCCGGTTCGGTTATGGCACCTATGAGGTGCGGATGAAGAGTGCTGAGCCGCCGGGCCTGAACTCCGCGTTCTTCACCTATATCGGACCGACCGACAAGAAGCCGCATGACGAAATCGACTTCGAGGTTCTGGGTAAGGACACCTCCCAGGTTCAGGTCAACCAATACATTTCCGGCAAGGGTGGCAACGAAGCACTCGCCGATGTTCCGGGCGGCGCCAGTACAGCCTTCAACGACTACGCTTTTGTCTGGGAGAAGGAGCGCCTGCGCTATTTCGTCAACGGCGAGCTCGTGCACGAGGTGACCGACCCGACCAAGATCCCGACAAATGCCCAGAAAATCTTCCTGAGCCTTTGGGGCACCGACACGCTCACGAACTGGATGGGCCCCTTCTCCTTTTCCTCGCCGTCGAGAATGCAGGTCGACCGTCTCGCGTTCACCGCCCCCGGCGACGCCTGCCAGTTCGATCAATCGCTGGTCTGCAAGCTGAAGTGACATTGCATTGCCACTGAGAATGGATGTCTCATGCTGAAGATACTCTATCTGGTCCATGACCTCGCCGATCCCGCCGTGCGTCGGCGTGTGCTGATGTTTCAGAGCGGCGGCGCTGAGGTGACGCTTGCCGGCTTTCGCCGCAGCGAGAACGCCCTGACGACGGTCAAGGGCATCGCACCGATCGAACTCGGCAAGACGGCCGACGGACGCTTCGCCCAGCGCATCGGCGCGGTCGCCAGGTCCTGCCTGGCGATCGGAGCGAGGCTCGGCAAGGTGGCAAGGCCGGATGTCATCGTCGCACGCAACCTCGAAATGCTTGCAGTGGCCAATCGGGCCACGTCCCACTTCGGCGGCGATGTGCCGATCGTTTACGAGTGCCTGGACATTCATCGCCTTCTGCTGCGCAACGATGTTGTTGGCAAGGTCTTGCGCGCGGCGGAAACGAGACTAGGGCGAAATGCCGGACTGCTGATCACCAGTTCTCCCGCTTTTATCGAGCAGTATTTCCGGACAATATCCGGTCTCGACCTGCCGACGCTCCTGCTGCAAAATCAGGTTCTCGACCTTAACGAGGATGACCCGGCAAAAGTGGCGCTCGCAACTCCGCCAAGTCCGGGGCTGCCCTGGCGCATCGGCTGGTTCGGCGCGCTGCGCTGCGCCAAATCGCTCGCATTGCTGTCGCAATTCTCCCGCGCCATGGCTGGGCGTGTTGAGATTGTCCTGCGTGGCCGGCCGGCCTACTCGGAATTCAACGATTTCGATGGGTTTGTGCGCAATGAGCCCTTCATGTCCTTCCATGGCTCCTACCGCAACCCGGAGGATCTCGCCCGCCTCTATTCCGACGTCCATTTCTCCTGGGCGATCGACTTCTTCGAGGAAGGGCAGAATTCGTCCTGGCTGCTGCCGAACCGGCTCTACGAAAGCTGCCGCCACGGCACGGTGCCGATCGCCCTCGCAGGCACCGAAACCGCTCGCTTCCTCGCGGCGCGAAACCTCGGCTTTATCTTGCCGGATGCGTCGACCGACCGGCTGACAGACCTCTTCACCTCCATGAAAGATGAAACCTATGGCGCGGCAGTCGAGCGCATCCATTCGCTCGGACCGGCCCCGTGGACGTTCAGCAGGGCCGACTGCAAGCAGTTGGTGAAACGTCTTTCAACGCTGGCCGCCGGCCGACCGGCTGTGCATTCCGCCGATCTTCTTGCCCCACCTCTAGCCGCCAAGGAAGCACCCTATGATGAATGAAAGAGGCAGACCCGCCCGCTGCTTGATCGTCATTCCCTGCCTTAACGAGGCAGCCCATATCGAGGGGGTGATCGATAACCTCGGAAGCGCGCTTGACGAACTCGATGCGCGCATCGTGGTGGCCGATGGAGGCAGCACCGACGGCACACGCCCGATCGTGGCGCGGATCGCGGCCGAAAACCCGAAAATCTTGCTTCTCGACAATCCGAAACGCATCCAGAGCGCCGCGGTCAATCTGGCCGTTGCCCATTACGGCAACGACTGCGAGTTTTTAATCCGCATCGACGCCCATGGCGACTATCCCCCGGATTATTGTCAGACGCTGATGGAGGAGGCGCTCGTGAGCGGCGCCGATTCCGTTGTGGTCGGCATGCAGACGGTCGGCATTGGCTTTTTCCAGAAAGCCACCGCGCTCGCGCAGAATTCCAAGCTCGGAAATGGCGGGTCGCGTCATCGATCCGGGGCGGCAAGTCACTGGACGAACCACGGGCATCACGCGCTGATGCGCATCGCGAGCTTCCGCCAGGTCGGCGGCTATGACGAGAACTTCCAGCACAATGAAGACGCGGAACTGGACTATCGGCTGGTCAACGCCGGCTTTCGCATCTGGATGACCAACAAAACAAAGATGGTCTATTATCCACGTTCGAGCGTGAGACCGCTGTTTCGACAGTATTTCGGCTACGGTCGTGGCCGCGCACGCAACTTCCTCAAGCATCGCGCGCTCCCGAGCCTACGGCAGCTCATTCCGCTTGGAGTGGCGCCCGTGACACTCGGCGCATTCTTCGCCATCATAAACTGGGCGGCGGCGATCCCCTTTGCCATATGGGTCGGGGCCTGTGTCAGCTACGGCGTGTGGCTGGGAGTCAAGGAACGCACAGCACATGCACCGCTTGCCGCCGTGTCGGCCATGGTGATGCATTTCGCCTGGTCAGCCGGTTTCTGGCGCGAAGTGATGAGCAGCGCTTCGCGGCCTCCCCTCAAGGTGGCACGGAGGGAGCCTTCGTTATGAGCACCTTCGCCATCACCCCACTGACCCGCGTCGACATAGGCGTCTGCACCTTCCGGCGCCCGGAGCTGGAGCAAACACTGCGATCGCTGGCAGGCCTTGTTTTGCCCGAAGGTGTTTGCGTCCGCGTCATCGTTGCGGACAATGATGCGTCGCCCTCAGCCCGCCCCTTGGTGGACCGGCTCTGCCCGTTGCTGCCGTTCCAGCTTCTCTATGTGCACTGCCCGGTCGCCAACATATCGATCGCGCGCAACGCGTGTCTTCAAAACAGCGACGCGGACTTCCTGGCCTTCATAGACGACGATGAGGAGGCTTCCACCGATTGGCTGCTGCTGTTGCTCAAGACCGCAGAGGCGACAGGCGCCGATGCGGTGCTCGGACCGGTCAGGGCGCGCTATGGGCATGACGCTCCTCATTGGATGCGGAGCGGCGACTTTCATTCGACAGCGCCGGTTTGGGTCGGGGGAGAGATCCGCACTGGTTATACCTGTAACGTCCTGCTGCGCCGGGGATCGCCGGCCGTCGCCGGCCGCAGATTCAGTCTTGCCCTTGGTAAGAGCGGCGGGGAGGATACCGACTACTTCACCCACCTTCATCGGTCCGGCGGCAAGATTGCCTACGCCGCGGAGGCCTTTGTCGAAGAGCCCGTGCCGCCGGCGCGCGCGCGGCTGTCCTGGCTCGCCAAACGCCGCTTTCGCATGGGCCAGACCCACGGCCGCCTGCGTGCGTCAGAAGCGCCCTTGGCGAAGCGGCCGATACAAATCGCTCTCGCTGCTGCCAAGGCGGGCTTTTGTCTTCTGGCAGGCTTGGTGTGTACGCCTTTTGCGATCAAGCGCAACCGTTATGCATTGCGCGCCATGCTGCATATCGGCGCGGTCAGCGGCCTGATCGGCTTGCGCGAAATTCGGCAATACGGCGACCTGGAGGCCATTTCCCGATGATTCAGCCGCAGCCCGACGTCAGCATTGTCATCGCCGCGTTCAATGCCGCTCAGACGATCGACCGCGCGATATCAAGCGCCTTGGCGCAACAAGGTGTCTCCCTGGAAGTCGTCGTCAGTGACGATTGCTCGACCGACGCCACCCTTGCGGCCGTTCGCGCGATCGCCGATCCGCGCATACGGGTCGTTGCTCTGCCGGAGAACCGGGGACCGGGAGCTGCACGCAACGCCGCGATCGATGCGGCTCGGGGTTGCTGGATCGCCGTACTCGATGCAGACGACACCCTTCTTCCAGAGCGCCTCGCTCGAATGATCGCAAAGGCGGAAGCCGCCAATGCCCAGATCGCCGTCGACAACCTGACCGTGGTCACGGTGGATGGCCAGACCAAGGCCATGTTCGACGCGCGCCACCTGGCAGACAATCAGGAACTCACCCTGCCCACCTTCATTCAGTCCAACAGGCTTTTCCACTCCCAGCATAACTTTGGCTACATGAAGCCGGTCTTCAAACGACAATTCCTGTCAGAGCGGGGGCTGCGCTTCAGCGAGAGCCTGAGAATTGGTGAAGACTACATCCTTTTGGCGTCCGCGCTGGCAGCCGGCGGACGATGTGTCGTCGACCCAAGTGTCGGCTATTGCTATCATATCACAGAGGGATCGATATCGCGCGAGCTCCGGCTGGACCATGTCGAGGCCATGATCGCCGCAGACGCCGATTTCCTTCGCCGTTATCGGCTGGACGCCCCAGCCTTGTCCGCGCAAAGTCGCCGCCGACGCAGCCTTATTCATGGGCACGCCTTCCTGACAATGATCGACTGCCTGAAGCGACGGTCTTACGGTCAAGCCCTCGTCACCGCTCTGCACAATCCCGCAGCGCTTCGCCATTTCAGGATGCCTGTTGCCGAGCGGATCCGGCGACTTCGAAATTTCAGCAGACAACCAAACGGCTCGGTGATGCAGCAGCCCTGAAGGGCAAAGCCTCTGTTTTAAGAAGGATTTTTGGGCATGTCACACGCAAAACCTGTTCGAAAAGCAGTCATTCCCGTAGCGGGAAACGGGACACGTTTTCTGCCCGCTACCAAGGCGATGCCGAAAGAAATGCTTCCGATCGTGGACAGACCTGTCGTTCAGTATGCCGTTGATGAGGCGCGTCAGGCCGGTATCGAGCATATCATCTTCGTAACCGGTCGGAACAAGCAGATCATAGAAGATCATTTCGACATTGCTCCAGAGCTCATGAGTTCTCTTTCGCGCGCGGGGAAGACCGCACAGTTGTCAGAACTGGCCGACATGCTTCCGACCGCAGGCTCCGTCAGTTTTACAAGGCAGCAAGCGCCTCTCGGCCTGGGCCACGCTGTCTGGTGTGCCCGGGAGATGGTGGGGGACGAACCCTTTGCTTTGCTCTTGCCCGATATGGTCTCGCACGGAAAACGCGGCTGCATGGCCGGTCTCGTTGAGTTATACGCTGAAACGGGCGGGAATATCCTGGGAGTCGAGCAGTGTGCACTCGAAGACGTATCGAAATACGGCATCGTGGGCGTTGGCGACACTGTGAACCATGGATTTGCCGTCACTACGATGGTGGAAAAACCTCACCCTGACGACGCTCCGTCAAATCTCTTTCTCAATGGTCGATACATCCTGCAACCCAGCATCTTCGATAAGTTGGCTGACCAGCCACGCGGCGCCGGCGATGATGTCCAGCTGACAGATGCAATGGTGACCTTGAGCAAAACCGAAACATTCCATGCGCACCCTTATCAAGGTCGAATGTTCGACTGTGGTTGCAAGCATGGTTTCCTTGAAGCGAACGTGGCCTTTGCACTTGCCAGGGCGGACATCAACGCGCTGGTTTTTGATTCATTGAAATCGATGATTGCCTCCCACGAACGTGGCTTTGGAAGCCCCTGAAGCACTGGTTGCAACCTCGCACAAGGTTGCGGCACGCGATGACGACGGCGGAGAGAACCTCCAGACGAAACCTTTCGAAGCGGAATAAGAATATGAGCCTCCCCCTCCCCAGCCACAATGCCGCAATGCGCGCGAACAAGGATGACAGTGACTCATTCATAGACCTTGACCGGCTCTTGGCATCGGCTTGGCGCAGGCGAGTGATGATTGCCTTGACGACAGCAGCCTTTCTGCTGCTGGGCGTTGCCTACCTCGTGGCGACAGTCCCGGTCTACACGTCGATGACGCAGATCCTGCTGGACGAGGAGATGGCCCGGTACACCCAGGAGGAACTCGCGCCAGCGCAGAGCAGGCAGCAGGTTGACACCCAAATCTCGAGCGCGGTGGAAATCCTGAAGTCGAACAAATTGGCCCTGAGGGTTGTCGATGAGGCCGCGCTAGCCGACAACGACACGATCCTCAATCCGCCAAAGAGCGTGCTTGAAACCGCGAAGTCGCTCCCGCGCAGCATAACTGGCCTCTTTACGGACGAGGTTTCCGAGGCAAGCTCGACAGAGGCCAAGAGGCAGAAGGCGGCAGCCATGCTGCAGCAATCCATCACGGTGGAACGTGTCGGGCGAAGTGCAGTCGTTGCCCTGTCATACCGCTCACCGGATGCTCGATTGGCGGCGAAGGTCGCCAATGCATATGCGGCTGCCTATAAAGCCGATCAACTCAACGCCAATTTCGACGCAGCAGAGGGCGCTTCGATCTGGCTGAAGGAAAGATTGGACGACCTGGGAGGACGCGCCCAGACGGCCGCGCTCGAGGTTGAACGTTTCAAGGCGGAAAACGGCCTGACCTCGACGCGCGGCGAGTTGATGTCAGAACAGCAGCTGACCGATCTCAACAGCCAGTTGACCATCGCTCAGACTGACGTAGCAAGGGCCTCGGCTCGCTACGAACAGTTCAAGTCGATCGTCGACCAGGGAGCAAGTTCAGTTGCCAGGAACGCAACGGTCGGAACGAGCGATGCGGGCAATTCAGTCCTTCAAGATCTGCGCGCACGTTACCTCACAATTGAACAGCGGGAGCGAGAGGTCACCGGAAGCTTCGGGACAGACCACCCACAGGCCGTGGCGCTGAAGGCGGAGAAAGACGAAATCGCTCAGCAGATCTATTCAGAATTCCAGCGGCTTACGGAAAGTTACAGAAACGAATATGAAGTGGCCCGTTCCAGAGAAGAGGCGCTGCGCCAACGCATGGAAGGGGTCACTGGTACGAATTCTATTGCAACGCAGTCCCTCGTACATTTGCGAGAACTTGAGCAAAAGGCGACCTCGCTAAGAACCCTGTATCAATCTTACCTGGAACGCTTCGAGCAAGCGAACCAGAACCAGACGTCAACGATACCCTCAGCCCGGGTGATTTCGGATGCGGGTGTTCCTGTCTCGCCGTCCAGTCCGAAGAAAACCATGGTACTGGCCCTATCGACAGTGCTCGGCTTGATGGCTGGCAGTGCGCTCGCTTTCGCGAAGGAGGTGCAGGACCGTAGTTTCAGACTTGTGCGTGCGATTTCTTCGGAACTAGGTAAAACCTCTCTTGGCTATCTTCCGCTTGTCGGCACCAAGCCGATGACGGCTTTTGAACGCTTGCGACGGCTGGTCAAGCAAGGCGGCAAAAACTCTCCCAGACCGTTACCTGCACCACCGCTCGAGCGGATGACAAGGCTGGTGCTCGAAGCGCCACACTCGGCCTTCGCCGAAACGCTGCGCAACGTGAAGCTCGTCAGCGATATGAACCTCAAGGCAGGTCAGAACAAGGTCATCGGTGTGGTCTCGTCACTGCCCGGCGAAGGTAAGACGACCGTCGCGACTAATTTTGCCATGCTGCTTGCAGCGAGCGGCAAGCGAACTCTGTTGATCGACGCTGATCTTCGCAAGCCCCGGCTCAGCCGGATGCTGAAGCCGGCGCCAAAGGCAGGCCTTGTCGAGGCAATTGCCAGTGACGTCGCCTGGACCAGTCTTGTTCGGGTCGACGCACAGTCAAAGCTTGCGATTCTACCCATAGCCCCTCGAGCCGCGGGCGAGCAGATGCCCTCGTCCACCGAGCTTCTGGCATCCCCGCGCATGGTGAGCCTCATCGATGGCGCCCGCCAGCATTTCGAATATGTGATTGTCGATCTCGCTCCGCTTGGGCCCGTGATGGATGCCAACGTACTTTCCAGTCAGCTGGACGGCTTCATTTTCGTCGTCGAATGGGGAAAGACCCCTGTACAGCTGGTTACCGATCTTCTGGATGCACAGCCGCTCGTCGCCTCGAAGATCCTCGGCGTACTCCTCAACAAGACTGACATGGACCTGGTATCACAATATGGCCCGTCAGGCGGACCCGAGAAATATTACGGTCGATATGACGGCTATTATCAGCAACCGATAATGACGGCGCCCGCAAGCACGGTCGGTCGATCAAACCCTTCGGTCAACACAAGCCCTGCGCCAAAGGGTGAACCGGTTTCCCCGGCTACAGCATGATGAAAGCATCACTGTGCGTCACGGCTTGGCGCACTCGGGTGCGCATGGCGGGGCACGTGTCTTGTCGCGAGGGCGTGTCCATACCGGCTTGCGGGGAGCTCGAAGTCACGGGAGAGATAGAGCCCGACAATAGGCTCACCGCCAGCGCAATCCGACAACCTGCCATGCTCAGAGTTCTGACTAAGGGAACAGCACAACGACTTGATTTATCGGAAGAATTTGGTGGGTGATGTAGGGCTCGAACCTACGACCCGCTGATTAAGAGTCAGCTGCTCTACCAACTGAGCTAATCACCCGCCTGCACCGGTTTCAGTGCTGTCCGCCCCGTTTCCGGTGGCGTGACCGGGCGTATAAACAGGATCGGGGACCTTGTCCAGCGCCGCCACCAAAAATCTTGGCTCTTTGGTCAAAAAAATTTCAAAAACCAAAAAAAATGCAATCTTTTCAGATGTCCAGCGTTCCAGAAGCAAGGCGAACGGCCTGACCGCCGATCCTCGCCCGCGAGACAGCGCCATCTTTGACGTCGATATGAAGATGGATGTAGGACGGCCGCCCCATCTCCACACCTTGCTCGATCATCATCGGGTGGTGCCCGTCCGGCAGGCCGTCGAAGTGGTGGATAGCCCCCGAAAGCGCTGCCACCGCGGACCCCGTCGCCGGATCCTCTATTATGCCCATGTCGGGCGAAAACATGCGGGCATGGAATTTCGCGGCATGATGAACGCCTCCGCGACAGTAGACATAGGCCGATGTCAATCGTCCCTCGCTCATCGGCGCCACGCGCTCCCACAACTGCGTATCGAAATCGACACTCTCGACCGTCGCGACATCATGCAGGGGAACCAGGAGAAACGGCACGCCGGCACTCCAGACCATCGGCTGGTGGTTTTCGAAGCCGATGGCGGTGGCTTTGACCGAAAGGGCATCGGCAAGCCCCTGCCGATCCAGCTGATGATCGTGACGGCTCGACAGACGGGGCAAATCGAACTCGGCGAAACTTGCCTCGTCCGGCCTCACCCTGACGGCGCATCGAACCGGCCCGATTGTTTCCTCCAGGACGGAGACGAGATCCATATTGGCAGTGGCGCCGTTATAGGTGCGCTCTGCCAGCGCAATCGCCGTCCCGACCGTTGGATGTCCCGCAAAGGGCAGCTCCCGTCCCGGCGTGAAGATGCGGATCCGAGCAGTATGAGACGCATGGTCGGCCGGCCGTACAAACACGGTCTCCGACAGGTTCATTTCGCTGGCGATTGTCTGCATCATGTCGTCAGAAAGACCAGCGCCATCGAAGATCACTGCCAGCGGATTGCCCGCCAGCTTCCGGTCGGTGAACACGTCGTAAATGGCATATTGTCTCGCCACGGGCCTGTCTCCGTTGAAGGTCACGCTCGCGGCACACACTGCCCGACGCGAAACGGCAAGGCAAGCCGAGCGCTGATCACTGCCTGTGGCCGTAGTACCAGGCGAGAATCGGCAACATCGCGACGCCGTAGCGATGCGCGGCCGGATCACCACCGCGGATCGCCACCGCCCGGGTGATCTCCGGTTCGGCGCAATCACGGGCAAAGGCATCGATCCGCTGCACCAGTTCCTCTGCGGTCTGTTCGAACGTAAAAAGCCGCACCAGTGTCAGGCGCCGCGAACGATAGCTGGCGTAAAGCACCGGATCGGCGACAGCCTGATCGAGATCGAGGCCTGTCTCTTCCATCACCTCTCGCCGCATATTGCCTTCGATATCGCAAACACCATCGACGATATCGGACATATCCAGCGATCCGGCCGCAAAGTAGACCTGTCCGGGATTGGCGGTATGGGGCGCCATCTCGACGGCAATCAGCGCGCCGTCGGAGGACACGATGACCGGATAGCCGAACAGGTGGCAGGCCCCTGCGAACTCCGGCTGCCGCCGCCACCAAAGGAAAGTGGCAAAATTCGAGACATGGCCGCGCGCTTCGAGATGGCCGTCGCTGTAACGGATCTCCCGCTGCAGGATCAGATTTCCGTTGAACAGTGCCGGGTTTGCACTCACCTCGCGCTCCCAGTTCTCTGAGATCGCCGCAACCTGAGTGGTATCCAGAGGATGGGGACCAGGCGAAATCCTGAGCGCCAGCGAATGAACCGGGTGCAGGCTGCCATCGGCTGGCAGTCCAACGTCATCAGGAGAAAAATGGCTCATGGAAGATGCAGCGTAATGGCAATTGGGCAGTGGTCGGACGCCTTGGGCCGGTCCCATCCGATACGCGGATAGCGCTCGACCTCCTGCCCCGGTGGAAACGGCGTGCGGAATGGCTGGCCGTTGCGGATGACCTCGGGCAAGGCCTGCGCATTGGCCTGTGCGAGCCCCTTAGAAAGCCAGATATAGTCCAGTTGGCACAGGTGCTGCTCTTCGGGCCCACGCGCATGATAGAGCGTCCAGCGATCAATTGCGTCCCGTCTCAGCATGGGGTTTTCTGCAAAACCGTCATGCGAGAACACATCGAGCGCACTCGGCAGATCCGGCCGGTGGACATAATCATAGCCTGAACGCCGGTCCCCGATCACGTCGATGCGCTCCTGATAATCGTTCATATCGCCGCAGATCACGAAGTTACGCCGTGATGCATGCTCGCGCCCGAAACGATTTTCGATGATGTGACGTACGGCCTTCGCCTCGGCCTCACGGATCGGCATGGTGGAGGTGCGCCCGTCCATACCGTCGCGACCGTTGGTCATCGACTTGAAGTGGACCACATAGACTGTCAGCGGCCGGCCGCCGACACGCAAATCGAGTTCCAGGCAGTCGCGCTTGAAAATGCGGTCATCTGGCTGGATCCGCTCCCCGAGGCCCGGATGATAAAGACCGAGATCGTGATAGGTGAGTGCGGCGTGGCTGGTGACATCACGCACTTCGATCGGCTGGCCGTCCCGGGTCTCCTCCCGCATAAGGACGGCCACGTCGATGCCGCGACTGTCATTGCCTTCGACCAGATATTTTTGCCGATACCCTGACCCGATCATCCGGAAGAGATACCCATATTCGAAGGCCTTGAGCGCCTCCATGTTGTCGACCTCCTGCAGGCACAGGATGTCGGCATTGGTGTCGGCAATCGCCAATGCGGAAAGCTGCCGGGTGTCGTCGGCAGAGGACACGATCCGCGCGGCCTCGAGCCGCTGATAGTCGGCTTCCGACTTGATATCGAACAGCTTTAGCACGCGGTCAGACTTCAGCTGGTTGCGATAGCCGGTGAAATCGAAGCGGGTGATCAGGTTTTCGATGTTGAAGGTCGCGATGCGAAGAGACATGAACATCTGACAGAGGGTCGGTTGCAGAAGCGGTGGACGGACTGCACTCAACCACGCCCGTGGCGCATCCGCAACCCGAGGCCGGCGTGCCTAGGCTGTCAGGCAGCCTGCGCGAGCGCCTGTCCCACCAAGCGGCCCAAACGCCGAATGCCTTCCTCGATCATAGCCTCGTTGGCGCAGGAATAGGACAACCTGATGGTATTGGCACCGGAGCGATCGGCGAAGAACGCCTGCCCCGGTACAAAAGCCACCTTTTCCGTCTCGACGGACCGGGCAAGCAGATGAGCGCCGTCCATGCCCCGGGGCAACGTGACCCAGATGAACATGCCGCCCTCCGGGCGCGTCCACTCGGTTCCCTCGGGCATATGGTTCTGGAGCGCCGCCAGCATCGCATCGCGACGGGCGGCATAGGCTGACCGGATCTTTCCGATCTGGGCTGCGAAATGCTTTGCGGCCACCTCGGCAACGACCATCTGGTTGATGGTCGAGGAATGCAGGTCTGCGGCCTGTTTCATCAGCACAAGTTTTTGGATGACGGGCTTGGCCGCCACGACATAGCCCACACGCAGACCCGGCGCGAGGGTCTTGGAAAAGCTTCCGCAATAGATCGTGCGGCAGGAATCGATGCCGCCACTGCGGGCAATGTCCAGCGCAAGAATCGGTGGAATGGCCTCGCCATCGTAACGCAGATGCTGATAAGCCGCGTCTTCCAGCACAGGGATGTCGAGCGCATCAGCCAGAGCCAGGATCCGACGTCGCTCCTCGAGACTGACCGTCTGGCCCGTCGGGTTGGCAAAATCGGTCGAGAGATAGGCAAACTTTACGGCACTCCCCTGCCCGTCAGCGACCGCCCTGTAGCTCTCAGGTGTTCGATTGCCGATCGACAGCTGGTCATAGAGCGGTTCGTAAGCGTTGAAGGCCTGCAATGCACCAAGATAGGTCGGCCAGGTGACGAGGGCCGTGTCGCCGGGGGACAGGAGCAGTTTGCCGAGATAGTCGAGCGCCTGTTGCGAGCCCGAGGTAATGAAGATGTTGTCGAGTTCGCAGGCGATCCCCAGCCGCCCCATTTCATCCTTCAGCCATGAGCGCAGCGGCAGATACCCTTCCGAGACGGAATACTGCAGAGCGCCGCCAGCCTTTCCACCGGCAAAGAGGTCCGCATATGCCTCGGCAAACTCCCGTTCGGGAAAAAGCGCTGGGTCGGGAATGCCGCCAGCAAACGAGATGATGTCCGGCTTGTCGAGCAATTTCAACAATTCGCGGATCTCGGAGGCGCGCATGCGTGACGAGCGCGTGGCGAAAACGTGGTCCCAGTTCAGCATGGTGTTTCCTCGTAGGTGGTCTTCTTTGAACAGCAGAACATGAAAAACACGATAGGTCAACAATGCTGACCTATCATGGACGCCCGCATTCACCGGAAGGAAACCATTTAAAGTCTCTTTTTGAGCGACCACTAAAATTTGAAGGACTTGTGTCTATACTTGCCGGCACGTCAGAAGGAACCGTCCTTTGCAAATGCACAAACTGACCTTACCCATGATTGGGATCGACGACGAGACGAACCCGCCATGGGAGCATCTGTCCGTCCTGTTCCACATCCTTCCCCATATCGTGGCGGCAATCGCGATACTGTGTGCTGCGATCTTCCCGCTGCTCGAGGGACGCACGTTCGAGGTGGCTGCGGTGGCCGCGATCCTGGCGGCGCAGGTCACGATGCGCGGCATGGCGGACGCCCGATTTCGCAAACGGGATTCGTCAGATCAGATTCGCCCCTGGCTGAGGCTGTTCACGGTCGTTTCGATGCTCTCAGGGCTCGCCTGGGGCATCGCACTCGCCATTCTCTACAGCGGTGGCAGTGCGGACACCCAGGTCGTGGTTCTCGCGATTGGTTGCGGAATTCTGCAATCCAGTGCGGCCCGCGCCTATCTCGCCCCCCGCTCGACGCTGGTGGTCATTCTCACCATTACCCTCTTCGTCAACATCGCGGCCATCCGGGAGGGAAACTGGATCATGGTGCCGATCTGTCTCGCCTATGTCGGTTTCCTGGCAAGCTACATGGTCCGCCTGATCGCCATGGACGAAAAACGCCTGGCTGCCGAAAGGAAGACCCAGATCCTCGTCAGGGCCCTGGCGGACAGCAATGACAAGCTGATGCATGCGAATGAGCAGCTTCGCCGCCATGCACGCACTGATGCGCTGACCGGCCTCGACAACCGCGGCAGCTTCGACGAAGAACTGCGCCGCCATCTTCTCCTGACGCGCAACGGCGGCAACGCTCTGGCACTGCTCCTGATCGATGTCGATCACTTCAAGCGCTTCAACGACACCCACGGCCACCAGGCGGGCGACCAGGCTCTTCGCGTATTCGCCGACCTTCTTCTCGTCCGGATCCGCAAATGCGACGGTATCGCGGCACGTTACGGCGGTGAAGAATTCGCCGTCCTGCTGCACGGTGATCATGCGCATTCCGCCTTGAGCATTGCTGAAGACTTGCGTCTTAGCGTTGGCAACCTTCTGCTCACACTCGACGATGGGAATTCGGCTCGACTGACCGTCAGCATCGGCGTCGCCCTTGCCGAGGTGGCAGATGACGAACACACCCTGGTGGCCCGGGCGGATCGACGCCTGTACCAAGCCAAGGCGGCCGGGCGGGACAGGGTCTGCGACAGCGATCAGGCACATCGTCTGGCGGGCTCTGCCTGACCTCCGACCTCCATGGACACGCTCCGGGACAATGAAAAATGGCCGGGAAGCGATATCTTCCCGGCCATTCGACCTTTTCCTCGGCACGTCCAGCACCGCTGCAGATCATGAGTCGCAGGGTGCATGGATGACGCACCAGATTAGTTGCGGGCCTTGTCGACCAGCTTGTTCTTGCCGATCCAGGGCATCATGCCGCGCAGCTTGGCACCGACTTCTTCGATCTGGTGGGCGTCGTTCATGCGGCGGATACCCTTGAAGCGGGCCGCACCGGCACGGTATTCCTGCATCCAGTCCGAGGTGAACTTGCCGGTCTGGATGTCGTGCAGCACGCGCTTCATTTCAGCCTTGGTTTCAGCCGTGATGATGCGCGGACCGGTGACGTATTCGCCCCACTCGGCGGTGTTCGAGATAGAGTAGTTCATGTTGGCGATGCCGCCTTCATAGATCAGGTCGACGATCAGCTTCACTTCGTGCAGGCACTCGAAATAGGCCATTTCCGGAGCGTAACCGGCTTCGACCAGGGTTTCGAAACCGGCGCGGATCAGCTCGACGAGACCGCCGCAGAGAACGACCTGTTCGCCGAAGAGGTCGGTTTCGCACTCTTCCTTGAAGGAGGTTTCGATGATGCCCGAACGGCCGCCACCAACGCCACAGGCGTAGGAGAGAGCGAGCTCAAGGGCGTTGCCCGAGGCATTGTGATGGATGGCAACGAGGCAGGGAACGCCGCCGCCCTTCTGGTATTCGCCACGAACCGTGTGGCCCGGGCCCTTCGGCGCGATCATGACGACGTCGACGGTCGACTTCGGCTCGATCAGGCCAAAGTGGACATTGAGGCCGTGGGCGAAGGCGATGGCGGCGCCGTCACGGATGTTCGGAGCGATGTCGGCCTTGTAGATGTCGGCCTGCAGTTCGTCCGGGGTCGCCATCATC
Source organism: Rhizobium sp. AQ_MP (assembly GCF_014237835.1). GTDB lineage: Bacteria > Pseudomonadota > Alphaproteobacteria > Rhizobiales > Rhizobiaceae > Allorhizobium. The sequence goes on along the minus strand of NZ_JACJVI010000005.1, from coordinate 1,484 downwards.
ATCAGGTCAGCCCAGCCGGCAGCTTCGGCAACAGTCATGACCTTGAAGCCGTCGGCTTCGGCCTTCTTGACCGTCGCAGAGCCGGCCTTGAGCGCGATCACGACGTTCTGGGCGCCAGAGTCCTTCAGGTTGAGCGCATGCGCGCGACCCTGGGAACCATAGCCGATGATGGCAACCTTCTTCGACTTGATCAGGTTCAAGTCGGCATCACGATCGTAGTAGACGCGCATTGTAGTGTCCTTCCCTATGCTTGTCAGTTGTGGTGGATATTGGTGTTCGGAGAGCCCGAACGGGATGCCCCGTCAAGGCCCGCCAAGACTCGATCCGTGCCATAGAGCGCCAGGAAGGCGGATACCGCCTTTGACGCCCGGGCACCGAATTTGTGGCTCTGTGGCACTTCGCCGAGCAACATGCGCACATGCAGGTCGCTGACGATCAGGCCGTACAGGGTACGATAGGCTTCCTCGCCGTCGCCAAAACGCAGCAAGCCGTCGCGCTGACCGGCATCAAGCAGCGCCCTCGCCCGACGATCGATCTGGCGGCGTCCACGCTCAAGAAGCAGCGTGCCGAGCTTCGACCCGTCGCGGCTCGACTGCCCGATGGCAAGCCGGTTGAGTGCCAGAGACACATCGCCGGCGAGGACTTCAAGAAGATCCCGGGCGAAAATTTCGAGGTGATCGGTCAGGCTTGCGACGGTCAGGCGCTCGCCCGGGCGCTCGAATGTCCGGACCTTGCTCGCCTGATAGGAGATCATCGCCGAAAGCAAACCGTCACGGTCGCCGAACCACTTGTAGAGGCTTTCCTTGGAGCAGTTGGCAGCACGCGCGAGACCGGCCGTCGTCACAGCCTTGTCGCCTCCTTCCACGAGCAGACGCAAGGCCTCGGCGAGAACAGCGTTCTGTCGCGGGGTAAACTCTGCGGTCTGGTTGTCGATGGACATGCGCGCCTCCGGGTACCGTACGGTACGGTTCGCCATTCTTATGTCCGGGCGTCGGCTGGAGGTCAAGCCCGATTCTCGAGAAAATGAAAAGCCAAGCAGGCGGCATGTTCCGAATTGCCGTCGTCGTTTTCGTCCGACCACGGGCGGGTTCAAAGCGCTCACGGCCTGTCGGCGATGGGGAGGCTGACCGCGCCTCAGACGCCTCCGCAAGCCTCTGCCCCATCTCCCGATCCCCTCACCCGCTGTCACAAAAGGGTGAAAGCATTAAAAAATAATCGTTGTATGTAATAGTTAAATGACGGCCCGCTTGGCCCCTAACCCTCTGTTTTTCCTCAACCCCAACGTCAAGTATCCTTTCGGATACCGGGTACCTTGACCGAACCAATCAGTTCGATTGTGCGCAATGGGGTATTGAATTCTCCACCGCCATACGCCAAATCATACTCATCGAACCGCACAGTTCGATCAAGCAAGGTTCACAGGTTCAAGACAATGAAGACCATCGCAGCAGCACTCCTGACCACCATCGCAGCCGCTTCGGCCG
>NZ_JACJVI010000049.1 GCF_014237835.1 Rhizobium sp. AQ_MP | reverse complement strand
GGACACCGAGTTAAGGTGTTCCTCCTGAAACCGGAGAGCATGAATGCAAAGACGAATATTCAGCCGCGAGTATAAGCTCGAAGCGGTAAAGCTGGTCAAGGAGCGTGGGGTCGCTGTTGCCCAGGCGGCCCGTGACCTTGATGTCCACGAGAATGTGTTGCGCAAATGGGTTCGCGAATACGGCGACGATCCCAGCCAGTCTTTTCCTGGAAAAGGCCAGATGAAACCGGAGCAGCTTGAGATCGAGCGTCTCCGTCGCGAAGTCGCCAAGCTGAAGGCGGAGCGCGACATCCTAAAAAAGGCCGCAGCCTACTTTGCCAGGGACGCGAAATGAAGTTCGCGTTCATTGCAAAGCACCGTTCGATCTGGCCGGTGGCATGGCTCTGCGAAGCGCTAGGGGTTTCTCGTTCAGGTTTCCATGCCTGGCTCAACCGTTCTGCGAGTGAACGCGCTCGCTATGATGAGGTTCTGCTGGACAAGATCAGGCAGAGCTTCAAAATCAGCGACCGCACTTATGGTGCTCGCCGCGTATGGCATCACGTGCTGGAAGAAGGATTATCCTGTGGCCTCCATCGTATCGAGCGGCTGATGCGCTTGAATGCGCTCAGGGCTATGCCGAGACGGCGTGGCTTGCCGAAAGATGCCGGTGACCGTGCCGTCATCATGCCGAACGTGCTGGACCGTCAGTTCATGGCAGAGCGACCGAACCAGAAATGGGTGGCCGACTTCACCTATATCTGGACAGCAGAAGGCTGGCTGTATGTCGCGGCCGTCATTGACCTGTTCTCACGCCGTGTTGTCGGCTGGTCGATGAATGCCAACATGACGGCCCAACTCGTCACAGATGCGCTGATCATGGCAATCTGGCGTCGAGGAAAACCAGACGCGCTACTGCATCATTCCGATCAAGGAAGCCAATATACGAGCGAGCAGTTCCAGCGTCTCATGAGCGACCACGGCATCACCTGCTCCATGAGCCGCTCTGGAAATGTCTGGGACAACGCTGCAATGGAAAGCTTCTTCTCATCACTGAAAACGGAGAGAACAGCACGGAGGGTTTATCGCACGAGGAATGATGCAAGAGCGGATGTGTTCGATTACATCGAGCGCTTCTACAATCTGAAGCGCCGCCACTCGACACTGGGCTATCTCAGCCCCAATGACTTTGAAACAAAGGTGGGATTAG
>NZ_JACJVI010000048.1 GCF_014237835.1 Rhizobium sp. AQ_MP | reverse complement strand
TGGTGGCGGCATAATCGAGGCGGAAATCCACTTAGCGAAACGCCCGAAGCTGTTCAGACAAACCGAGCCAGCTCTCTCCTGCTGATCGGACCCGCCGGCGTCGGCAAGAGCTGGCTGGCCTGCGCGCTCGGACACAAGGCATGCCGCGAGGACTTCTCCGTCGCCTATCATCGCCTGCCGAGGCTGTTCGCCACTCTTGCACTGGCGCGCGGCGACGGCCGCTATCCCAAGGTCCTCAAGGCGCTCGCCAGAACAGACCTACTCATCCTCGACGACGCAAGCCCCCGGTGAAGACCGTCTTGCGAGGTTGATGCGAACATCGGAAGTCCTAGTGCAAACACTAGGAGTAGTCCTATGACGAAGCATCCGATTGAAGTGATCACGTCTGTCGAGCGCCGTCGGCGCTGGTCGCGCGAAGATAAGGAGCGGCTCGTTGCAGCCTGCCTTGAGCCTGGGGCGGTGCTTTCCGAGATTGCGCGATCGGCTGGCATCCACGTCAGCCAGCTCTTTCGGTGGCGCAAGGAGCTTTGCCAAATCGAGGAACCGAGAACCGAGACGGCGAACACCTTGGTGCCCGTGATCGTATCGGAGGCCGCGCCGGCAGTCCAACCCGTTGCCTCGGAAGCGCCGGCCTCATCGCAGCCCCGCCGCAAGCGTAGCGATGTGATGATTGAGCTGGGCCGCGGTCGGCGCGTCCGCGTGGATAGCGACATCGACACGGAGGCGCTTGGCCGCATTCTCGATTGTGTACTGGGTCGGCGATGATCCCGGTCCCCGCTGGTGTGAAGGTCTGGCTGGCAACGGGCCATACAGACATGCGCAAAGGCTTTCCCGGTCTGTCGCTGATGGTGCAGGAGACGCTGAAGCGCGATCCGATGTGCGGGCATCTGTTCGTGTTCCGCGGTCGTGGCGGTGGCCTGATCAAGGTCATCTGGCATGATGGCCAGGGAGCATGCCTGTTCACGAAGAAGCTGGAACTGGGACGCTTCATATGGCCGTCGGCGGCCGATGGGACGGTCGTGATTACGCCGGCGCAGCTCAGTTATTTGCTGGAAGGTATAGACTGGCGGATGCCGCAAAAAACCTGGCGACCGACCTCGGCCGGATAAGCAAAAATGCTGGAATGGCGGGAGCGAATATGATTCCATCTCGCCATGAACACCCCCGTCGAACAGCTTCCGGACGACCTTGCCAGTGCACTCGCACTGCTTGCCGAAGAGCGCGCGCGGCGTGTTGCTGCCGAGGCAGAGGCGGCGACCGCCAAGGCGGAAGCTGCCAGCGCGAAGGCGCTAGTATCGCATTCCGAGGCGCTAATCGCGCGGCTGAAGCTAGAGATCGAGAAGGTCCGGCGCGACCTCTACGGCAGTCGCTCCGAACGCAAGGCGCGGCTTCTCGAGCAGATGGAACTGCAGCTTGAGGAACTGGAGGCTGATGCCGGCGAAGATGAACTGGATGCAGAGATCGCAGCCAGTGCCTCGACGGTCAGGGCCTTCGAGCGCAAGCGTCCGTCACGCAAGCCCTTTCCTGAACATCTGCCGCGTGAACGTGTCGTTATCGCCGCTCCAGCCAGTTGCCCCTGCTGCGGCTCGGCAA
>NZ_JACJVI010000047.1 GCF_014237835.1 Rhizobium sp. AQ_MP | reverse complement strand
TGTCAAAGCTGGTTAGAGACGCGTGCTCACTAGCCACTTAGAAACGCGACACTAACACTGCCGATCAGCCCCGATCTGAGCGGCAGACCCGCTTGCAAGATCAGATCGGGGCGGGTGGGGCACTCCGCTTCGGCTTTAGCTTTGAGGCTGGCTAACGTCATTCTGCGGCCTCCATGCGCGCCATAGCCTTCTGCCTTTTAGCGATAACTTCCGGATCATTCATGAAATCCGTCCGAGGGCCGGGCTTGCGGCCGCGCTTCTGATAACCGTTTCCGATGCTACCGTCCCGAATGCCAAACATATGATCGGTCTGACCCGTGCGGGATGGGCCGCTCTTGCTGCGCTCAAGTTCGCGTCCGGCCTGCATCTCAGCAACGATCGACAACATGTCATCCAGCCGCTTGTTGTCGACGACCTCCGCTCGATGCACAGACCGTAATTTGTCGAAAGTTCTGTAGGGCAGGGAATAGCTCTGATGCATGATCTCCAGCCTGCCATCCGGGTAATCACAAACGACGACCTTCTGCCCGGCCAATGACCGCGAGATCTCGGTCGGATCGAGAATGAACAGCACCTTGTCGTAACGTAGCGTCAAAGCCTGCGACAGGGTACGGACTTCCTTGCGGCACATAGCACCGTCCAGGTTCTCATGATCAGCGAGAGGCCGATGCATGTCCTTCGGATTGCGCGGCAACTTGCCAAAACGTTTATTGAAGTCTTCAATGAACTCAGGTGCATAGGCATTGGCCGCATCGATTGTGCTGATGCCCCGAAGCCGCATCTCCTTCACCAGGCGATCCTGCAGCGTCTGATTGGCCCGCTCGACCCGGCCTTTAGCCTGAGGCGTGTTGGCGCAGATGATGTCGATGTTCAGTTCATAAAGCGCGCGACCGAATTGTGTCAGACCGGTCGTCCTGTCAGTCTTCGAAGCATTGGTCGACCGGAAAACACCATGCTTGTCGCTGTAGAATGCAAGCGGCTTACCCCATTGCTGCAGATAAGCCTTCGTCGCATGCAGGTAGTCAAACGTGTTCTCCGACCCAGCAAAACGTAGGTGCAACAGCTTACCGGTAGCGTCATCGATATAGACGAGGAGGGCGCATTTGGGGCCGCGGTTCTCAAACCACCAGTGATGCGATCCATCGATCTGAACCAGCTCACCAAAGCAGTCGCGCCGGCCACGAGGCTGAAAAACACGCTTCTTGCGTTCCCGGCGAGAGACCCAGATGCCGGCCTCGGTCATCCATTGCCGCAGCGTCTCCTTGGATACCGAGATCCGATGCAGCTCAATCAGCTTCTCGCGTGCAAGCGTCGGACCAAAATCCAGATAGCGTGCGCGGATCAGGTCTAGCGCCGCATTGCGAAATTCCTCGCTGTGGCGCCGATTACTTGGTCGAGATCGCTTCTTCGACACAAGGCCGGCTGGACCATCAAGATCGTAAGACCGCAGCAGCCGATGCACCTGACTTCGACTGAGTTCGAGCAACTCGGCGGCCTGGACAACGCCAAGCCTCTTGTCACGGATCTTTTGAATGACTTCGAGGCGATGCAATTCTTTCTGCGACATGGTGATCAACAAGGACATGACGACTCCGACCGCTCATGGTCTCGACCAAGCTCGAAGTCGTCATCCTTGCTCCCGACGTTGGCATTGACCAGTGCATCAAGAGGCGAGGCTGTCGCATCTCTAACTGGCCCAACTGTCGCATTACTAAATAGCCCCTACA
>NZ_JACJVI010000046.1 GCF_014237835.1 Rhizobium sp. AQ_MP | reverse complement strand
GTATTGATCTCCCGCAGTCCGGACGCCTGTTCGCCGGTTGCGCGCGAGATCTGCTGCATCAGGGAGTCGATCGCCTTGACCTGCTCGGCAATACGATCCAGCGCGCCGCCCGTTTCGGCAACCAGTGTGACGCCCTGCCCCACCTGTTCGTTTGACGCCGAGATCAGCGCCTTGATTTCCCGCGCCGCCTGGGCAGACCGCTGGGCAAGTTCGCGAACCTCCTGGGCGACAACCGCAAAACCCTTGCCCGCTTCACCGGCACGCGCGGCCTCGACCCCGGCATTCAGCGCAAGCAGGTTCGTCTGGAAGGCAATTTCGTCGATCACGCCAATGATCTGGCTGACCTTGCCCGAACTGTCCTCGATCCCCTCCATGGCCGCGATCGCCTTGCGGACCACATCACCGGACCGTTCGGCCTCGGTGCAGGCCGTCTTGACCTTGCTGGCCGCCAGTTGGGCATTGCCAGCGCTTTCGTTGAGCTTGTCGGCGATTTCGCCCAGTGCAGCCGTGGTTTGCTCAAGGCTTGCTGCCTGTTGCTCTGTCCGCTTCGAAAGCTGGTCGGAGCTGCGGCTGATTTCGCGTGTGCCACCGTTCAATGTGTCGACCGTGACATTGAGCCGGATGACCGTTTCTTCGAGGCTCTGAACGGCGGAATTGTAGTGATCCCGCAGTTCTTCGTAGGAGCCGGGGAAGGGTTCGGTAATCCGGTGGGACAGGTTTCCGTCGGCAAGCTGTTGCAGGCCCTTGCCGAGCGCGACCACCACCTTGCGCTGGGTTTCCGCGACACCGAGGCGCTCCGCCTCTGTCTGGCTGCGCTGCTCTTCCGCCGCCAGACGTTGCCGTTCGGCGACTTCGCCGATCATGCGCCCCTCCGCGAGTTTGTGCCTGAACAGGTCGAGCGACTTTGCGAGAGCCCCGACCTCATCCTTGCGATCCTGTCCAAAGACAGGCTGTTCGTATTCGCCCTCAGACAGCCGCGAGACTTCGCGCAGCAGGGAGCCGATCGGCGTCTGGATGAACATCCGGACGGCGATCAGAAGCGAGGCGATGACCGCGGCCATGATCACCAGGCCGCCGGCCACCAGGATCAACGTCTGCTGGTTGACCACATTGGAGACAACGCTCACCGGAACGTCTTCAACGACCATCCAGCGGGTATTGAGGCCGGGCAGATCAAAGGGCATCACGACACGGAAGACGGGCTGCTGATCGACACCGATGACATTCTCGAGAATGACGGTCTCGCCGTTGAGGACGGCAGCTTTGGCCGTCGCATTGCCCTCAAACTCGTAAGGCTTCATGACGCTCGCCTGCTCGGGCGCCGTGAGCCAGCTTCCCTTCGCAGTCAGGAGATAGATGCGCCCGGTGCCGAATGGACGCTTGTCCTTCAGCGAGGCGGCAAGCGTTTCAAGCCCAACATCGACCCCCAGCACCCCGCGCAGCTTTTCATTCGTGATCACGGGATAGACGATGCTCATCATCAGCATGTTTCCCGCTTCTTCCTCCACATAGGGCTCAGTCGCCACCCCGGCACGTTTGCTCGAAGGCAGCGCGAAATACGCTTCTTCGCGATTGATCACCTCGGGCACGATCAGTTCGAGACCATTCTGCCCGCGCGTCCAGTAGGGGGTGAACTCACCATTGGCATTCGTACCGCTCGCAGCATCTGGCTCGTATGTCGAGCCATCGAAACCATTGACGTCCTCAAGCATCCAGGAGCCAAAAACCAGATCGAATTTCTCGATGAGTGCCGGCAACATCTCCGTCAACTCGGCGCGCGTCACATCGGTGCGCTCGACCAGGGAAGCCATCACCTTCACCGAACCGGCCAGGTTGTTGAGCTGCGACGCAACTTCTTGAGCCGTCGCTCTCGCATCGGTACGGGCCTGTTCGAGGGTCATGGAGACAGTGCGTTCGCGCACCTGGGTGATGACGAATGCGAAGGTGACGACGAGGCACAGCAGGATCGCAGTCGCGCTCACGCTGAGGAGTTTGAATGCGAGAGTCTTGGTCATTGGCTTTCCTTGAGCAAAGACCCAACCCAAACAGTGGCTTGGTCTGGACT
>NZ_JACJVI010000045.1 GCF_014237835.1 Rhizobium sp. AQ_MP | reverse complement strand
TCCCATTCGGGATAGGTGAGTTCCGCCTCAATCGCGGAATGGATGAGCACTTCCGGCGGCAGGTCGAGGTCGAACCGGAACTTCGCGGCTGGCCGGCCCTTGCGTTCCCCAAGCACCATCTCATCGAGTTCGTCAGCGGCCGACGCATCGTGATCGTCACTGTCGTCTGCGGGACGGTCGACATTGACCATCTCGGCCATGGCGAGGATCTTCTCGAAGCGGTTCAGGATGAAGGGGCTGCGCTCGCCCTTGGCGGCGGAATCCTTCTCGCGTATCGCCACATGGCGCCCGGCGGCCTGCGCATCCGCCTCGCTGGAGCCGACGGGCTGATCGACTTCCTGGCGGCCAGCCCATTCTTCTCTAACAACTGCATTGGGCCAGAGCGGCACGGGCAAGATCGGCAAATAGCCCGCAGGCGCCCGGTCCGGCAGGTCATCCCCTGCCGAAAGCGGAGCAAGGCCTGCGCCACAACGCAGGAGATCAATGATGCGGTCTTCCAAAAGGCCTTCCACCCGCGGAAGCGAGCCGCGGCGGCGCTCCGACAGAAGGGCGCGGCAAAGCCGACTATAGCGATCGACCAGACCGGGGAAGGTCTTCAGGACCTGCGCTTCAAGCGCCGACGCCGCGTCCAAAAGTGCAAGATCTGCCTTGAGGGGATCAGTCTCGGCCATCGGTTGAAGCGGCATCACGGCCATGGCGGCGGCCAGCCAGACATAGAGGTCAAGATTGAGCGACTGCTCCGGCATGAGATCCAAGACTGGGGGCAACATCACGCTAGCTTCGTCCCGCGCCGGATGAATGAGCTTTTCTTCGCCCAGCCCCATGCGTTGCCGAAACTTCAGCCGATGTTGCGATGTCTTGCCCCGCGCCGGTACCAGTTGAACCGTCCGTTCACCGCCGAAGCCCCGAAAGCAGACAGAGAGTACCGGAAGCACGTCTTCGAGCAGGACAGCCGCATCGGGGTAACGCGGCCAGGTGCGGGTATCACCGGCAAGCCTGTGCCACGCGCGCCCGACCGTCTCCTCAAGCTCCAAAAAGTCCAGCATGACATTCTCCTAGCGGATGACCGCCTGTGCCAGTTCCAGGAGCGCAGTACGCACGTCAGGTTCGTCGGTCAGCGGCTCGATCATGGCGGCGCGAACGGCGTCGCGTGGCGCAAGACCGGCATCGATGAGGCTCGCGCAGTAGACCAGCAGACGCGTCGAGACGCCCTCCTCCAGGTCATGACCTTTCAGCGCCCGCAGCCGCCGCGCCAGTTCGACCAATGGCTCTACAGCCGTGGCAGGCAATCCACTTTCTGCCGAGACAACCTCGATCTCCCTTGCCTTGGGCAGGAAGTCGAACTCGATGGCGACAAAACGCTGGCGAGTCGAGGGCTTCAACGCTTTGAGGAGGCTTTGATAACCAGGATTGTAGGAGACAACGAGCATGAAGGCCGGCGGCGCTTCAAGCTCTTCGCCTGTCCGCTCCAATGGCAGGATGCGCCGGTCGTCGGTGAGCGGGTGGAGCACGACGGCGACATCCTTGCGCGCCTCGACCACCTCGTCGAGATAGCACACACCGCCCTCACGGACTGCCCGGGTCAGCGGTCCGTCGACCCAGACCGTCTCACCTCCCTTCAGAAGAAAACGGCCAGTGAGATCGGCAGCCGCCAGATCGTCGTGGCAGGAGACGGTGGTCAGCGGCAAGCCAAGCTTTTGCGCCATATGACTGACGAAACGGGTCTTTCCGCAGCCTGTCGGTCCTTTGAGGAGAAGCGGCAACTGCCGCGTCCAGGCTGTCTCGAAGAGAGTGCATTCGTTGCCGGCTGGAGAATAAGTCGGGATATCCGGCTGAATGTTGCGGGCGATGATATTCATGTTGCTGATCCTTAAAATTGGTGAGAGCCCCGCCGCTTTTGAAACAGCGGGGCCGCTGTTTCACTCGGCAGGCTCGACATAGCCGCCAAAGGCCGGCTCTTTTTCCTTGCCGGGCATCAAGACGGCCCAGACGAACATCAGGGCGGAGACCAGCACCACGGCACCGGAGCCGAGACGCACCCAGTAGAAGAGAGCCAACTGGTCCTGGACGGCCATGTAGCTTTCGCCCAGCACGCGCTGCAAATGCACCTGCAGGACACCGGCAAAGGTAAGCGCGAAGGTCATTACCGACATCGCCGTGCACATCATCCAGAAGCTCGCGATCGACAGCCACTGGTTATAAGGCTGGCGGCCGCGCATTTCCGGAATGGCATAGGCCATTATCGCAAGGTTGAGCATGACATAGGCGCCGAAGAAGGCGAGGTGCCCGTGGGCGGCTGTCACCTGTGTGCCGTGGGTGTAGTAGTTCACGGAAGACAGCGTGTGCAGGAAACCCCAGACGCCGGCACCGAAGAAGGCCATGACCGAGCAGCCTATCGACCACAGAAGGGCTGCCTTGTTCGGATGCTTGCGGCCAGCCTTCCAGGTCATCACGAAGGTGAAGATGACCATCGTGAAGAAGGGTGCGACTTCAAGGGTCGAGAAGAGTGAGCCGATCCACTGCCAATAGCCCGGCGCACCGATCCAGTAGTAATGATGGCCCGTGCCGAGAATGCCGGAGAACAGAGCCAGACCGATGATCACATAAAGCCACTTCTCGACGACTTCGCGGTCGATGCCGTTGAGCTTGATCATCAGGAAGGCGAGCACCGAGGCCATAATCAGTTCCCAGACGCCTTCGACCCAGAGGTGGACGACATACCACCAGTACATCTTGTCGAGTGCCAGATTCGTTGGGTTGTAGAAGGCGAAGAGGAAGAAGATCGCCACACCCCAGAGGCCGAAGATCAGGATGTTGGTGACAACGGTCTTACGGCCCTTCAGCGACGTCATCGTAACGTTGAACAACAGCATCAGGGCGACGATGACGATGCCGACCTTGATGATGAAGGGCTGTTCGAGAAACTCGCGACCTTCATGAATGCCGAAGAGATAACCGACGACGGCTGCGGCTGCGGCGATCAGGAAGATCCAGAACTGCACGATGGCGAGCTTCGGGCTGTAAAGCTCCGTCTCCGCTTCTTCCGGCAGCAGATAATAGGTGGCGCCCATGAAGCCCATCAGCAACCAGACGATCAGGGCGTTGGTGTGGATCATGCGCACGATGTTGAAGGGGAGTAGCTCGGATAGCGTATTGGGCAGCACGTAGATCGTACCCGCGACGACCCCGAACAGGACCTGGGCGATGAAGAGGCCGAGCGCACCGTAAAAATACAGCATCGCGACCTTCTGGCTTTGATATTTCATTTTGTGTCTCCTTGGGTC
>NZ_JACJVI010000043.1 GCF_014237835.1 Rhizobium sp. AQ_MP | reverse complement strand
GTCACCTCTGACGGATTGCTGATGATCGTTGCCTGACCGCGCGATCCCGGATTTAATCTCGAGAAGCTGGTCTTAAAGATCCGGCACAAGTGAGCTGCTCGGCGTAGCTCCAATAAAGTGACCGGATCGAACACGTCGATGGCATCTGAATGGTCTGGTTGTAAAAGGTAGCCGGACTGGTGAGATGATAGGATTTAGGCAGTAGGCAGTAGGTTTTAGGATCTATTGGCTAATGCCTATTGGCTATTGTCTTTCCTATAGATGAGCATTGGCAATGAGAACGATTAAGTGTCGTAAGGGCATTTGGTGGATGCCTTGGCATGCACAGGCGAAGAAGGACGTGATACGCTGCGAAAAGCCGTGGGGAGCTGCGAATGAGCTTTGATCCATGGATCTCCGAATGGGGCAACCCACCTTAAATGCTTGGAAAATCATTTTGGTTGTTGGCTCTTTGAGCCAACGGTACGGCGAACGATCGCCGACGGACTGTCGTCCTGTATGGGAGTTTCCCTTACAGCGCGGTAGCGCGTCGTCGCTCGTGCGGCGTTCTTCAAAACCAAAATGGTTTCCAAGCATTGTTATAAGGTATCTAACCTTCGAATACATAGGGGTTAGAAGCGAACGCAGGGAACTGAAACATCTAAGTACCTGCAGGAAAGGACATCAACCGAGACTCCGCAAGTAGTGGCGAGCGAACGCGGACCAGGCCAGTGGCAATGAGGAATAAAGCTGAACAGGTTGGAAAGCCTGGCTATAGTGGGTGATAGCCCCGTAAGCGTAGAACACTCATTGTCCTTGAGTAAGGCGGGACACGTGAAATCCTGTCTGAACATGGGGAGACCACTCTCCAAGCCTAAGTACTCGTGCATGACCGATAGCGAACAAGTACCGTGAGGGAAAGGTGAAAAGCACCCCGACAAGGGGAGTGAAATAGAACCTGAAACCGGATGCCTACAAGCAGTCGGAGGCCGCAAGGCTGACGGCGTACCTTTTGTATAATGGGTCAACGACTTAGTGTAACTAGCAAGCTTAAGCCGGTAGGTGTAGGCGCAGCGAAAGCGAGTCTGAACAGGGCGTTCAGTTAGTTGCATTAGACCCGAAACCGAGTGATCTAGCCATGAGCAGGCTGAAGGTTGGGTAACACCAACTGGAGGGCCGAACCCGCATCTGTTGCAATAGATTGGGATGACTTGTGGCTAGGGGTGAAAGGCCAATCAAACTCGGAGATAGCTGGTTCTCCGCGAAATCTATTTAGGTAGAGCGTCGACCGAATACCCCAGGGGGTAGAGCACTGGATGGGCTATGGGGACTCACCGTCTTACTGATCCTAACCAAACTCCGAATACCTGGGAGTACTAGTCGGCAGACACACGGCGGGTGCTAACGTCCGTCGTGAAGAGGGCAACAACCCTGACCTCCAGCTAAGGTCCCCAAGTCATGGCTAAGTGGGAAAGGATGTGAGGATCCCAAAACAACCAGGATGTTGGCTTAGAAGCAGCCATCATTTAAAGAAAGCGTAACAGCTCACTGGTCTAAATAAGGGTCTTTGCGCCGAAAATGTAACGGGGCTAAAGCCATGCACCGAAGCTGAGGATGTGCAGCAATGCACGTGGTAGCGGAGCGTTCCGTAAGCCTGTGAAGGGAGACCCGTGAGGGCTCCTGGAGGTATCGGAAGTGCGAATGTTGACATGAGTAACGATAAAGGGGGTGAGAGACCCCCTCGCCGAAAGACCAAGGGTTCCTGCTTAAAGTTAATCTGAGCAGGGTTAGCCGGCCCCTAAGACGAGGCGGACACGCGTAGTCGATGGGAACCACGTTAATATTCGTGGGCCTGGTGGTAGTGACGGATTGCGTAACTTGTTCATTCTTATTGGATTGAATGGGCGAGGAAGCGGTTCCAGGAAATAGCTCCACCGTACAGACCGTACCCGAAACCGACACAGGTGGTCAGGTAGAGTATACCAAGGCGCTTGAGAGAACTATGTTGAAGGAACTCGGCAAATTGCACGCGTAACTTCGGAAGAAGCGTGACCCCTTTTGACGCAAGTCAGATGGGGTGGCACAGACCAGGGGGTAGCGACTGTTTATCAAAAACACAGGGCTCTGCGAAGTCGCAAGACGACGTATAGGGTCTGACGCCTGCCCGGTGCTGGAAGGTTAAGAGGAGAGGTGCAAGCTTTGAATCGAAGCCCCAGTAAACGGCGGCCGTAACTATAACGGTCCTAAGGTAGCGAAATTCCTTGTCGGGTAAGTTCCGACCTGCACGAATGGCGTAACGACTTCCCCGCTGTCTCCAACATAGACTCAGTGAAATTGAATTCCCCGTGAAGATGCGGGGTTCCTGCGGTCAGACGGAAAGACCCCGTGCACCTTTACTATAGCTTTACACTGGCATTCGTGTCGGCATGTGTAGGATAGGTGGTAGGCTTTGAAGCAGGGACGCCAGTTTCTGTGGAGCCATCCTTGAAATACCACCCTTATCGTCATGGATGTCTAACCGCGGTCCGTCATCCGGATCCGGGACAGTGTATGGTGGGTAGTTTGACTGGGGCGGTCGCCTCCGAAAGAGTAACGGAGGCGCGCGATGGTGGGCTCAGACCGGTCGGAAATCGGTCGTCGAGTGCAATGGCATAAGCCCGCCTGACTGCGAGACTGACAAGTCGAGCAGAGACGAAAGTCGGTCATAGTGATCCGGTGGTCCCGTGTGGAAGGGCCATCGCTCAACGGATAAAAGGTACGCCGGGGATAACAGGCTGATGACCCCCAAGAGTCCATATCGACGGGGTTGTTTGGCACCTCGATGTCGGCTCATCGCATCCTGGGGCTGGAGCAGGTCCCAAGGGTTTGGCTGTTCGCCAATTAAAGCGGTACGTGAGCTGGGTTCAGAACGTCGTGAGACAGTTCGGTCCCTATCTGCCGTGGGTGTAGGAATATTGACAGGATCTGTCCCTAGTACGAGAGGACCGGGATGGACATATCTCTGGTGGACCTGTTGTCCTGCCAAGGGCATAGCAGGGTAGCTATATATGGAAGGGATAACCGCTGAAGGCATCTAAGCGGGAAACCCACCTGAAAACGAGTATTCCCTATCAGAGCCGTGGAAGACGACCACGTTGATAGGACGGGTGTGGAAGTG
>NZ_JACJVI010000042.1 GCF_014237835.1 Rhizobium sp. AQ_MP | reverse complement strand
ATCACATATCTCATTTACTCAACTTCACCCTTGCAAGTGGCTTCCATTGAGGCGCATTCCGGCTACGGCGCTTGCCGAAGCTGGCGCGTTTATCGCCAGCGCAGCGATGTCGGTCAATGCTGGCATTAACCTTTTTGCCGACTTAACTCGATCATGTTGAACGAAACCCAGATCGATTCCTTCAAACTTTAACATTCGAGATCCTGCTCCGGTGCGCCCGTTTCCCTCTCCGGAAATCCGATTCAGAATCAAACGCCGTTTTGTGAAGTAACGGGGGGAATGTGTCAGATCTTGCAAACGGGGTTTGTGAAAGGCGATGCGCGATAGCGCATCCAGTAAACACCGAGTATGGGCAGGCGAGAAACCTGATCAGTCCTCAAGTTCGTCACCGTCTGCCTCGCCCAGGTGAAGCTTCCGACGAAACGGCCACTCTCCTGTTCTGTATTTGGCGGCAAGCTCATCGAATACGGCATCCGATGCTCGCTCACCGAAGCCTTGGCGAACCAGAAGCGCGACCACGCGATCCTGCAGCTCGTCGAGTTCCGCCTCTGCCTTGCGTGCCGCCATTGCAGAAACGATCATGAAGAGAGCCGTGCGGGCGACATCGTCGCGATTGGGGCGCCTTGCCTTGCGATCGGCATCGCGCAGTCGCTGTTGGCGCTCGCGCTGTTCGCGATTGCGGATCTCCTCCGATTTGCGTGCCATGCGGTCCTCTCAATCCAACAGGTGGCCTGCATGCCAGACCGGTATCAGTGCAGCAACCTCGCTCGAGGCTGAATCGAAAATCCCGGTTTATGAATCGGAAATCCTCAACTCTGAATCCGGAATGCGCAACTTGAGACAGGTTGCGGGCGAATTACGGCAGCTTAGGTTACCTTGATCCGTGCAAACGGCGTTTGTGTAAACGCCGTTTCACTGTTCTGAATCGGATATCCAGAGTTCTGAATCGCTGATGCGCAATTTGTCTCGATGTGAGATAGCGGCAGGATGATTTGCCTGCACTTTGAGACAACTTGCGCGCCCTTACCCGACCGGCGCAATCAAGCCTAGGCTTCAGGCCCCAGAAGCTGCTGCATCATCGCGCGCGCCCTGACGAGGTCTGGCAGGGAGTTCTCACCAATGTCAGAGAGCTGTCCGAGAGCATCAAGAAGCTGGTTCCAAGGAGACGCTTGGGGCGGCCATGCCGGAAAGATGAAGCTAGGACTCCCGACGACTAGATGCGGTAGAAGGATGAGGTTGCCGATCACTGTCACAAGGTGATCGGCGCCGATGTGCAATTGCCCCCGGATCGTCTCAGATTCTTCGTGATTGAAGCCAATCTCTTGAAGGCGGTCGATCAACTGAATGATGCGGCTGGCCGTCTCTCGGAAGACGCTAACTCCGCTGCGTGTCTTCATCGCTGCCAGCTCCTCCATGCTCGTCATATCGAAACGGAGGAGGGCATGATGCGGCGCTTGATAGGTGCGTAGTTCATCGGAGGGGTCCATCAGGATCTGCAGGTCGGCCAAAGAAATCCCTGGGTAGGTTTGGAGCGCCTGCACGCCGCGGTCAACGTCCTGCTCCTCCCCTTCAGCCAAAGCAGCCACCACTTCCGCAGACACGCCCATGCGTTCCAGGTTTGGGCGATGAGGAGTAAGGACGAACTCGGCGTACAAAGCGCGCTCTATAACGGACCGTTTGATACCGGTTCGTTCTACGATAGACGACACCACCTTCGATGATGGCTTCTCGTCAAAAACTTTCGAAAGCGCAATCCCGATGTCGAGGAGCGCCATTGGAGCGGTCTGGTCGATCGCCTCGACCCTCTGAAGTACGGATTCCAGAGTCGCGGCCTGGTCGACGTCAACACTGCTTGCTTTACTCATCGGAACTCCTGAACTCTGACCGGAACTACTGCGTCAGTCGCCACGGGTATCGGCGAGAGTTTAAGCGCAGATGAATGACGGGAGCCGTCGGCTGCCAATCCTGTGCGTATCCACAGATCGATCGCCATTCTGGTTAAATCCATGCAAACGGCGTTTGTGACAACGCCCCTCTAGAGTTCGGAATCGGATATCCAGAGCACGGAATCATCCATCCGCAACTTGACTCGATGTGTGGGCACTTCGAGTAAACGTGTGATGACTTTTGAGCGGTGAAGCGAACCATTCCAGCCGTCGCCGTAGCCCTTGGCGGCTTTACCTTTAGCGATCGTAAAAATACTTCGAATGGCCTCTGCGTCAAAAAATGCACTCTGCGTGCCCACGAGAGTTGGGTGCGGAGCGCACAATTTGAATGTCTCCTAACCGAACTGTAGCCGAATTTATTGATATAGATGACGTTAATTATCGAAATTGAAGCATCATATGTCGCATTGATTGATTGGAGTGGTTAACATGCATGTATTATTTTGATGTCTATATTGATTTTTGGGATGAAAATGAGCAGAGTTGCTTTTCCAAGCGTTTGAGTGATTTAGGGCACAATTTGCAATGTTCGTAAATCCGGGCGATAATAGCTTCATCCGATGCCTGTGCGTGTCGGATGATTGTAACGCGTAACTGGAGTACCAGATGAACACCAAGACCAAGCCCAAGGCCCCCACCACCCCCGCCCGCACATATGAAAAGCTGAAGATCGATCCAGCGCTTCAGAACCTGCTCGAGAGCAAAGCCGAGCGCATCTTCGAGCTCGGTCGCCGCTCGACGGAGCAGACCTTCCTGATCGGCGACATTCTCAATGAGGCCGCCGATGTGCTGGAGGCCCCGACGTTCGCGAAATGGGTGCATAGCCGTTGCGGGATCGCTGCGCGCACGGCGGCCGGCTTCATTGCCGTCTCGCGCAACCTCGAGCCGTTCCGCGACGAGATGATCGATCTCAATATCAGTTCGACGGTGTTGTTCACCATCGCTCATGCGGAGCCGGAGAAGATCCGCGAGGTGCTGAAACATGCCGAGGAGCATGGCCAGGTCCGGGTCTCGGATGCCAAGGCCATCCTGTTGAACGGGCAGGAGAAGCCCCGCGCCAACCCGTATGACCAGGGCGGTGTCGGCGGGCTTCAGGCGCTGATTGCCCTTAAATCTCGCGAGGGACAGAAGATCTTCCTTGCCCGGCTCAAGGCGATCATCGAGGTCATGGATGCGGCTTTGAAGAGCAAGCGGCTCTATAAGGAAAAGCTGCAGGAGGCGCTGACGCTCTCGGCAGGCACCGCCCGAAACGAACTTCGCAATCTGACGCAGTTTGTGGGGTCGTCTGAGATCAGGAGCGAGCACAAAAGCCTCGTGATGTACCCCTATGGCAGTCAGTGGGCGCGGGTCGAAGCCGTGCTGACACAACTGTCCGACAAGGATCGTTGGCCAAAAATGGTCGATTTGCGCAAGTGGCTCGAAACCGAAGCCGTGCCGGTCCTGTCCTGGGTGATCTCGAAAGATCGGAAGGCGAAGCTGACCGGCCCAGACGTCAGGGACGCTGTCGACGGCAGTGATGATGTCGAAGGCCGCCAGTTGCTCGAAGCGGTTCCGTTGCTCGACACGTCTGAACTGATCGAGGTCGGGGACGAGTTTGAGGACGAGGCCGAGGTTGAAGACGAAAACCTCGACGAGGCTTCCTCGCCTGTGATGGCGATGTGACCGGCGTCGAGATCGGGAAGGTGGCAACAATTGCCTTCCCACAAACCTTCCCTGGGGCCGCTTGTCGGCCCTTGTTTTGTTTTGGTGCCTGACCGGCTGAAACCGAACAAGACCGCCAGCATTCGGCGAAGGGCATGGGCGTCTTGCGGGAGGTCGTGAGCCCGCCGTTAACCTTGTACCGGCTTCGTTCTCATTTTGCTGGTTTGGGTCCTTGAGCCCCGGCTCGGGTCCTGCCAGGGTAAGCGCGTTCCGATCACCGGAGCAAGCGGCCCAAGCCGATGCGCTAACATCGGCAAGGGCCTGACCGTCAACCTTGGTAAGAAGGAATCGGGCTATGAGCACGAATACCGCTTCTGTTCCCTATGGGGAAGTTCTCAACTCATTCGTCAACGCCAGCGCATCGGCCATGTCAGGCTCCCGCCCGCGCCCGTTTGGTTTTGGCCGCAACGTAGCTGCCGCGCCGATCTGCGAGCCTGCCGTACTGCGCAGGCATGCACACCTCGTACGCTTCGCCGAGGTTGAGGCCGATCTCGATGTACTCATCGATCGCGCCATTACTGCGATCACTGATGGCGAACCGACCGAAGATGAGATCTTGGGCCACTATGTGAACATCGCTTCGCTCGTCCGGGCGGTCTCTTTCCGGGAAGGCAAGCTTCTTGAATACGCGCTCGAGCGGGTGGCGAGAGCGAACCCGAACGTGTTGGTGCTGACGCAGTCCCTCAAACTGCCGCTCGTGAAAGCAGCGCTTGAAGCGGTGTCCGGCAATGATTGGTCGAGCCTCGACGGTATCAAACTCGATTGCGAGTCACCGGCAAAGGGCAGCTACACACCGGACCTGATCGTGGTGAACCGGGCGCGACACACAGCATACATCCTCGACCTCAAGCGCTCGCTTGCGTCGTATGGCGATACCAGCCGCCTCGAGGAACTGAAGATGAAAATGATGGCTTCCGCGATGGTGTTGCCGGACTGGCTGTACAAGACGCAAAAGCGATTGATGGTCGATACCGTCGAGGTGGCAATCGTCGATGGAGCAAGCCGTCCGAGTGATCACGCCACGGGCATCTGGGCTCTCTCCGAAATCGACGACCTGCTTGAGATCGACGGTGCCGCCGACTGCATGGCCGAACTGCGCCGTCGCTTTGGTGTCCGGGTTCAGCAGCTTCTCGAGATGGAGGCGCGCAAGGCAATTGGGGTCGACGAGCGGTTCGTCACGACCGGGGGCGATACCGTGGCGCCGCTGATTGCGCCGAAGCCACCTCGCATCAACCTCAACGGACCGAGCCGAACGTTCGAGGAAGAGATGGCGGCCCAGTCGTTCGACGAGGATCCGCTTCGCGACTCTTGGGATGATGATCGCTTTGATCCGGTCGATGCCATCGAAGACGACGAGCCGCGCCCGGTCTTTATCCGCGTCGGCTACGCCAGACGCCCTGCGCCGCACTGATCTGATCCGCTCGATGATCTGAGTGCTGCAGCGAGGCGCTTGCCGCCCGGCTGTAAGCCAAGGCCGCGACGGCTTTGTGCCCTTGGCTTGCCTCACCATTCCCCATTCCCTGATTGCGCTGGACCCCGATGCGGTCCGGCGAAGGAGATCTCATGTCTTCCGAAACCTATTCCGAGAGGCTGCCGCACATGCGTTGCGAAGCGGTTGCCCCGAATACCCTATCGACGACACTCGACTGCCACCGTCCCCACAATGCCT
>NZ_JACJVI010000041.1 GCF_014237835.1 Rhizobium sp. AQ_MP | reverse complement strand
TGCACAATCAGTTCCGCAACTGTCCGGCCCACCCCAACAGATGGAAAGCATTCCGGCAAAGCCCCTGCCGAAATGGAATGTGGATGACGTACGCAAGATGCGCGCCTATCCGGACCAGCCTCCCGTCATTCCACACTCGATCGAAGGCTACCAACTATCGGTCAATACCAACCGATGTCTCTCCTGCCACAAGCGCGAGTTCACGGAAGGGTCCGGTGCGCCCATGATCAGCGTGACCCATTACATCACGCGGGAGGGACAGATGTTGGCAGACGTTTCGCCAAGACGGTACTTCTGCACAGCCTGTCACGTCCCCCAAGCAGAGACCAGCCCCTTGGTCGGCAACACCTTCCGCGACATGAGCGACATGGGGGTCAAGCTAATGGGCGAGGAGCACTAAAGATGCAGAGGCTCCGCAATCTGCTTTCATGGACATGGCGCGTACTAACGACACCAGCGGCAACGCTGAGCCTCGCTTTCCTGACGCTGGGCGGCTTTGTCGGTGGCGTAATGTTCTGGGGTGCGTTCAACACGGCTCTCGAGCTAACCAACACAGAAGAGTTCTGCGTCAGTTGTCATGAAATGAAGACCAACGTGTATGAGGAGATGACGAGGACGGTACATTTCTCCAACCGCTCCGGTGTCAGGGCATCCTGCCCTGACTGCCACGTGCCCCATGAATGGACGGACAAGATTGCCCGGAAGATGCAAGCCTCCAAGGAAGTCTGGGGCAAGATCTTCGGAACGATCAATACTCGTCAGAAATTCTTGGATGAGAGACTGCGGCTGGCCCAGCATGAATGGGCAAGATTGAAGGCCAATGACAGTCTCGAGTGCAGGAACTGCCATTCCTCGGTCGCCATGGACCTGTCGAAACAGACGGAGCGTGCGGCGGAAATCCACACTCGTTATCTCCTGAACGGCAAGGCAACGTGCATCGACTGCCACAAGGGCATTGCCCACGAGCTTCCGAACATGCAGGGAATCGATCCCGGCTGGAGGATGCCGGAAGAGCTCGAGGGCGAAGAACTTCCCACTGCATCGCCAGTCGACGAGCTACGTAATGCAATCGACCGCGCGCATAGCGGCCTGCTGGCAGATGGCGGGATCTGATCCCTATGATCACCGACCCCTGAAGCAGAATACAGACAGTAACGCCGCCAGGGTCAGTTCTCCAGGCGGCGTCAGCCGAGCAACATGAATGGCAGCTATTACTGGGCCGAAGCGACAGCTGCATCAATCCGTTCGCGCGCCTTCTTCGGCAGCTTGGCTGCGTTGAAGGCGTCAAGGTTGGCGGCCGGAGCATCACCAACCAGGATGGCAGCGACCATGCCCATGCCAACATGCGGCGCGCATTTCACGCCATAGAGTCCGGGAACGTCAAAGGTCACCTTGATTGTCTCGTTCATCTTGCCCTTGAACTCTGCCGCGCCGTCCGGAATCATACCCTTGATGGCTTCGGCATTGTGGCTCTTGTCGGTGGCGACGAAGGTGACGGTGTCGCCGGGAGCAATCTTCAGGCCGGCCGGTTCAAAGACCATGGCACCCTCGGCGCCCTTGTTCAGCATCTTGACTTCGAAATCGGCAGCGATCGAGAGAGCCGGGGCCGAAAGCAAGAGAACGGCTGCCATGGTTACACTACGCAGTTTCATTTTCATCTCCTTAGACGGAAACACCTCGTTCCGTTGCAAAAGAGATAGGCTAGGATGAACGAGCCTTCTTTGCGCAATATCAACTATGAGAAGGCTTCATCGTTCGGGGAGAGAATCCGCCAGCGATGCCAATTCGGCCATATCGCGCACAAGGAGTTTCTGCCGACCACCTTCGATCAGGCCCCTGCTCTCCCAGGAACTGAAGATGCGCGAGACCGTATGAATTGTCGTTCCGGTCATCTCTGCAATATCCTGCCTTGAGATCGGAAAATCGATCCGTATCCCTTTGGCCTCTAAGCGTCCCGCCTTTTGAGCTAGCCGCAAAACGGTATGTGCCACTCTCTTCTCGACTTCTTGCGTGGACATTTCGCGAATCCGAACATGCGCCTCCTCAAGCCGTTGCCCGATCGTCTCCATCGCACTGACAGCGAGCCTTGGATTCCGCTCCACGAACTTTGGCCACATCTCCGTTGGCCAGGACAGAACGATACTTTCGGCAGCAGCAAGGGCTGTTCCCGGATAATCTTGTCGCTGAAGCGCCTTGGCAAACCCGAAAAGGTCACCGGGATGCACCACGCGCACGATGATCTGTTGACCGGCGCTGGTGACCTGGGTGACCTTGAGGCGGCCATGCAGGAGGAGAAAGAAATAGGAGGCAGGCTGGCCCTGCTCAAACACGGACTCGCCGATCGGCAATCGCTTCGTCTGAGCGGGAACCAGCAGCGCGTCCAACTCGTCATCCGTCATCTTGTCGAACAATGACAAGGACTTGATGATTGTCCGATCAAGCTTCAAAACATTTCCCTCTCCCGCCACCAGCGCATATTTTCCAGGGCCCGACGAGCCCATCGTGGCGGTATTGGCGAGTATCCAATTCGAGGGCTAGCCTATCTCACAAGGCACCGATCGAAAAGAGCAAAGGAGCATACCAGCGACGATCTTCGACCAGCCGGAAACCGACATGGTCAGGGGGAACTCCAACAGAGCAGCCACCGCTTTTTGGGTCGCGGATGAACGAGCTCAAGGGCGATCTGTGTTTGCCAGCGGTGATGTAGACGCCGCAGGCTTCGGTTGTGACCTCCTGCCCTTGCCTGACGAGGTCGACACGTCGATTGCAGGTCGTCGTCCACTCCCAGATATTGCCGGCAAAATCGGCAAGGCCATACTCGTTCTCGCCGAAACTGCCATAGGCGAGCGGTGCCGGTTCCTTGGATCTCTTGCGAGCCGCCTCGCGCTCATAGTCGGCAAGCCAACGCAATGCCGGGTTGCGATTGTCCGGGTCGATACCGAGGGCGTCGTCCGGAAACTTCTGACCAGCGGCAAAGGCCAACTCCACGTCACTTGGCAGTCGCCAGATTCCGCCGCTCTTTTTCGAAAACCACCGGGCAAACATTGTCGCGTCGTCGTGGCTGACGCCGGTTACCGGCATGTCAGAGCGCGATGGAGTGGCCGACTCCCGGGCAGGGCACGCCCCATCAGCAACGCACCCATCATAGTCAAAAGTGCTGACCTGGTACTTCATGATCGTGAGAGGAGCCGTCATCTCATAATCGGCCTTTGGCCCGTCGACGGCATATCCAGCGCGGTAAAATTCGCCGGGCTTACGGTATTGGAAGCTGCCGGGAGCAATAGTGATGGTTTGAGGCGATGGCATTCCTGCGCCGTCACCCAGCCGCACGATGCCCGATTGAAACGCGACGGCGGTAGACAGAGCGCTGATGAGTAGAAGTGGTAGCAGCACCGAGCCGATCGAATTGGGCTGCCAGCGATTGAGAACGGCGCCGGACATGACGATTTCCAACGATTTGAAGAAGAGGTTTACGGGGGTGCTCGATGAGTACCCCCGTATTCTTGAAGATCAGCTTCCCGGCTTGACCACGGCGGTCATCAGATCGTCGTTCCAATCTCCGGTGACCTTGAAGTGGGCGGCCGCTCCCTTTTCGAAGGCTTCGATCAGGTTGTGGTTGACATAGGCGTAAATGCCGGGCTGCTGGAAGGTGTAGTAGGCAGCACCCGCAGCACCACCCGGGATAAACCAGGTTTCCTGGTCGAGTTCTGGCGGGTTGGCGAACTTGCCAGTTGCCCAGACATAGTCGCCATGGCCACCGATCAGATGCGGACGGGTGTCACGATTGGCCTGCGAATGCAGGATCAAGACCCGGTCACCAACTTCCGCCGTCATCGCGTTGTCGCCTGTCAGCGCTCCGACCGCGCCGTTGAAGACGATGTGGCTCGGGGTCAGCGTGTTCATCACTTCGAGCACATCCGAATAGGCGTCGCCGGCACTCTCGTACTTCTTGTAATTGCCGTCGGCATCCTTGGGGACATAGAAGTCCTGCTCGCCGACATAATATACCTTGTCATAAGGAAGATCATTGCCCTTATGGTCTTTCAGGCCCTCGCGCGGCAAGACCGTGATCGCGCCATTCATGCCGGCTGTCACGTGCCAGGGCACCATTCCGGGAGGTGCGCAATGGTAGACAAAAACGCCCGCCTTCGTCGCCTTGAACCGCAAGACGGCCGTCTCGCCCGGATTGACCAAGGTCAGGGCACCGCCGCCAAGCGCACCGGTTGCCGAATGGAAGTCGATATTGTGCTGCAGGCTGTTGGTGTCGGGGTTGATCAGGGTCACCTCGACATAGTCACCTTCATGGACGACCATCATCGGGCCGGGAACCGAGCCGTTGAAGGTCATAGCATGGACCTCGGTGCCTGCATCATCGACAATGATTTTCTTCTCTTCAATGGTCAGCGTGAATTCGACGACCTTCGGGCCGCCCTCGGCCTTTTGGCTATGCGCATGGACGAAGGGCGGCGCGACGAGATCGACCTTCACCCGTTCAAGCTTGGCGATGTCACCGGCAACGGCGGCCGCATTGGTATTGATGTCGCCACCTTCGGCGCGTGCCACAGTCCCTGTGAGAACGGGGATAAGTGCAGTTGCAAAGGCAGCCCCGGCAAGCATTGTTCTTCTGGTCAAATTCAGGTTCTGGTTCATGATCTTCTGTCCTTGTCATGCAGTGAGCGTTTCGCCCGAACTGTTGAGACTGTTTTACTTCATGGCGCCCACTTTTATTTGCTCTGGAACAAAGAACTCATGGGGGAGAGTGCGTCATTGAGCCGCCGACCAAACAATAGAATTGTCGGCGCCCTTTGATCGAGATCAATTACTTTGCTTGGAAAGCGTTGCGCGGAAACGATCGATTATTTTGGAGAGCTGTTTTTATGAATGATAAAGAACGACTGACGCGTGGCGGGATCCCGCGGGGCCTAGGGCGCGACGGCCTCGTCCTTCTGTCCTATGGGTTCCGGCCTTTTTATCTCGGGGCGTCTCTATGGGCCATCGCGGCCGTCACAATCTGGATTTGCGCGATGAACGGCTGGCTTGAGGTGGCGCAAGTCTACGGCCAATCCGCCTGGCATGCGCATGAATTGCTATTCGGCTTCATGCCAGCGGTCCTCGTCGGATATTTGATGACAACAGTTCCAAACTGGACTGGTCGCTTTCCCCTGTCCGGTAGCCCGCTTGGAGGACTTGCCTTCATCTGGACCGCGGGTCGCATTTCGATGCTGATCATCGCAGATACATCGGCTTTCATCACCCTCCTGATCGACTGGATCTTCCTTCCACTCTTCGCCTATTTTTGCTCAAGGGAGGTCTGGGTCGCCAAGCGGATTGCGGATGCGAAGCCAATCCTTTGCCTCACGTCTCTCGCTTTGATCAATGCCGGGTTCCACATCGCGGCCATGAACGGAGGAGATGTGGGGGGCTGGGCGCGGGCAAGCCTTTCCGTCTATGTCCTGTTGATCACGGCGACCGCCAGCAAGCTCATCCCGAGCTTTACAAACAACTGGCTTGCCCAGGCAGGCAGGCCACGCCTCGCGCCAGCAAATCGCATGATTGATCGTCTTGTCCTGATCGCCACTCTCCTTGCAGCGATGATCTGGATTTTTGAACCGTTTGGCCCACTTACGGCCATCATGGCAGTCGTCGCAGCCAGCTTGCATCTGGTGCGCGCAGCAAGATGGTTCAGGCCAATCATCGGGCGATCGTCGATGATCGCAGCCATGCAGGTGTCGTACTTCCTGATTGCTGTCGGGCTAATGGGGATTGCAGCAACCGCGCTTGGCATGCTTGGCCCGCTCACTGCAATTCATCTTCTGGCCATCGGGGCCGTGACGGGAATGATGCTTGCAATCATGATGCGTTCAATCAGGCTTCATACCGGTCGAAATGAGAAATTCTCCTGGTGCCAGCGGCTGTCCGTTCCATGCCTGCTCATCGCGGCAAGCTTGCGCATAACAGCCGATTTCAGTCCCGGATACTATTCGCCGTTCATATCTGCGTCCGGCCTGTTCTGGATTGCCGCCTTTGTCCTCTTTCTTGGCGACAATGCAGGCCTCCTATGCCACGTTCAGCGGCAAGGCGCTCGTCAGCCTTCCTCGCCAACGCGGATCAACATGCGATAGGCACGCTTTGACGCATCGAGATTGCCAACCCATTGGTGACCGCGCTTTTCCAGCTCCGCGCCGAGAAAGCGCGATTCCTCTGAAAACACCGCGAAAAGCACTTCGCCCGGCTCCATGAGCTCGATCAGCGAGAGAACTTTTTCCATGGGGGCCGGAGGTTGCTGTTCTGTCAGGTCGATCCGCCACAATGGATCGGGCCAGGCCGCCGCTTCCTCTGCACCGATCGAATGGAGAACTTCTGCAGAAATGTCCGGCACCGGGATGAACAAAACCTCCCACTCGCCGCCATCCAACTCCTTGAGTTCGGCCGAGTAGCCGCGGCGCGCCATGACACTCAACAGCGGCATCGGGCGAAAGGTTGCAAGCAGGCGCAAGCCTTCCCCTGGCTTCAACGACTGAACCGCATCCATGATCGCAGGAAATGGCTCGCCTCCGTCACGAAGGATGGGCCGCACGTCGAGTTCTTTGAAACTGGCTGTTGTCGACACTTGACCTCCCAATTTAGACTTCACCTGTCCGATCACGACGAATGTGTATGGGAGCGACCGCTGTCGACCGATCGCTCCCAGACATTTTAATGACCGCCACCGCAGTTGCAGTTGCAGCCTTCGTGCTTCTTCCGGCGAATGCGGACTTCCCATATCTCCGGACCACGGGAAAG
>NZ_JACJVI010000040.1 GCF_014237835.1 Rhizobium sp. AQ_MP | reverse complement strand
GTCAGCGACATTCACTTCGGCGGCGGCACACCCACGATCATGACGCCGGAGGAGTTCCTCGATCTGACTACCACGCTCACAGCGGCCTTTGGTATTGGCGGCGCGACCGAACTGGCGGTGGAAATCGATCCGAGAACGCTTAGCCCCGAAATGTCAGAAGCACTCGGAGAAGCGGGAATGACCCGTGCGAGCCTTGGCGTGCAGAGTTTCGACCCCAAGGTGCAGAAAGCGATCAATCGCATACAGTCGGCAGAGCAGACGGCAACGGCCCTGTCGAACCTGCGCAGGGCTGGAGCCAGAAGCGTCAACTTCGACCTGATCTATGGCTTGCCCCATCAAACCGTAGACTCTGCAATTGAAACTGCGCGCATGGCTGCTGCTATGCGCCCTGAACGCTTTGCCGTCTTCGGTTACGCCCATGTCCCGGCCTTCAAGAAGCACCAACGCCTGATCGACACGGCAGCGCTCGGCGACGCACATGATCGACACGCCCAGGCGGAAGCCATCGCGGCGACGCTGTGCGAAGCCGGATACCGACGGATCGGTCTCGACCATTTTGCGCTTCCTGAGGATCAGCTTTCGATTGCCGCCGATCACCGGGCGCTGCATCGCAACTTCCAGGGATATACGACCGACACTGCGTCGACGCTGATCGGGTTCGGCTCGTCGGCGATCGGACGTCTTGCCGAAGGCTATGCGCAAAACGATGTCGCCATCGGACGATATGCCAGCCTCATTTCTTCCGGGAACTTTGCCACATCGAAAGGCTACCGCCTCACACAGGAGGACCGCGTCCGCGCCTGGATCATCGAACGGTTGATGTGTGACTTTCAGGTGGATTTTACAGCCAAGCCGGATGGCTTTGAACTTCCCGAGGGGAGCTTTGGAAAAGCCAATCTGCTGCTCAAGACCTTGTCGGACGAAGGCATTGTGACCTGGCGTGGCGATGTGCTGAGCGTGGACACACAGCACAGGTTCCTGGTCAGAACGGTAGCGTCCTGCTTTGACGCCTATCTGGGAGAAGCGGGCAGAACACACGCCACCGCGGCCTGAGACAAAACGGCGATAGACGAGAAAGCCCGGTCCGACTGCTCGGTCCGGGCTTTCCCTTTGCGCGATCGCGGATCAGCGAACGAGCGCGCGGTAGATCTGCGGCAGGGCTGCCGGCAAGCGCCGGATATCGGGCACGACGGCATAGCCGTGATGGCCGAAGACGGCGGGCACATAGGTTTTGGCATCCTGATCGACGGTGACGCCGAAGACATGGATGCCACGTCGCCTTGCTTCGCTCACGGCCCGACGCGTGTCTTCAAGCGCAAAACGTCCCTCATAGTGATCGACATCGTTCGGCTTGCCATCGGTCAGGACAAGCAGCAAGTGCTTGCGATTGGGGCGCTCAGCAAGCTTGGCCGTCGCGTGACGGAGTGCTGCCCCCATGCGGGTATAGTAACCGGGTTTCAGCGCGGCGATGCGATGGCGCACTATCGCACTCATCGGCTCGTCAAAGTCCTTGATCGTCTCGACACGCACCCAATCCCGCCGTCTCGACGTGAAGCTTAGGATTGAATGCATGTCGCCACAGGCGGCAAGCCCCTCGGCCAACACCAAAAGGGCCTCCTTTTCGACATCAAGAACCCGGCGGTCGTTGAACCAGGCGTCAGTCGACAATGAGACGTCGACCAGCAGGGTCACTGCGAGATCATGGGCCTGGGGCCGGCTTGCGAGGTGGATGCGGTCGGAGCATTCACCGCTCGCGGCAAGTTCAGTGCGGCTACGAACCACGGCGTCGAGATCGAGATCGGCACCGTCGACCTGTGCACGCAGCACCTCATGGCGCGGGCGCATCGCCTCGAACTGCCGCCGCACACGACGAACCAGCGCTTTCATCTCTGCCGACAGGATAGGCGAAGGGCCTTCGTCAGACGCCGGACCTGCAATGACCCGGCAGTGGTTCTTGAGATAGACCCCACGCCTGTAGTCCCATTCGGGATAGGTGAGTTCCGCCTCAATCGCGGAATGGATGAGCACTTCCGGCGGCAGGTCGAGGTCGAACCGAAATTTCGCGGCTGGCCGGCCCTTGCGTTCACCAAGCACCATCTCGTCAAGTTCGCCAGCGGCCGACGCATCGTGATCGTCACTGTCGTCGGCGGGACGGTCGACATTGACCATCTCGGCCATGGCGAGGATCTTCTCGAAGCGATTCAGGATGAAGGAGCTGCGCTCGCCCTTGGCGGCGGAATCCTTCTCGCGAATTGCCACATGGCGTCCGGCCGCCTGCGCATCCGCCTCGCTGGAGCCAACTGGCTGATCGACTTCCTGGCGGCCGGCCCATTCTTCTCTAACGACCGCCTGCGGCCACAGTGGCACGGGCAACATCGGCAGATAGCCCGCAGGTGCCTGCGTCGGCATATCATTACCTGCAGAGAGCGGGGCAAGCCCCGCGCCACGGCGCAGGAGATCAATGATGCAGTCCTCCAGCAGCCCCTCCACCCGAGGCAGCGAGCCGCGGCGGCGCTCCGACAGAAGGGCGCGGCAAAGCCGACTATAGCGATCGACCAGACCGGGGAAGGTCTTCAGGACCTGCGCTTCAAGCGCCGACGCCGCGTCCAAAAGTGCAAGATCTGCCTTGAGGGGATCAGTCTCGGTCATCGGTTGAAGCGGCATTACGGCCATGGCGGCGGCCAGCCAGACATAGAGGTCAAGATTGAGCGACTGCTCCGGCATGAGATCCAAGACTGGGGGCAACATCACGCTAGCTTCGTCCCGCGCCGGATGAATGAGCTTTTCTTCGCCCAGCCCCATGCGTTGCCGAAACTTCAGCCGATGTTGCGATGTCTTGCCCCGCGCCGGTACCAGTTGAACCGTCCGTTCACCGCCGAAGCCACGAAAGCAGACAGAGAGTACCGGAAGCACGTCTTCGAGCAGGACAGCCGCATCGGGGTAACGCGGCCAGGTGCGGGTATCACCGGCAAGCCTGTGCCACGCGCGCCCGACCGTCTCCTCAAGCTCCAGAAAGTCCAGCATGTCATTCTCCTAGCGGATGACCGCCTGTGCCAGTTCGAGGAGTGCAGTACGCACGTCAGGTTCGTCGGTCAGCGGCTCGATCATGGCGGCGCGAACGGCATCGCGTGGCGCAAGACCGGCATCGATGAGGCTCGCGCAGTAGATCAGCAGACGCGTCGAGACGCCCTCCTCCAGGTCATGACCTTTCAGCGCCCGCAGCCGCCGCGCCAGTTCGACCAATGGCTCTACAGCCGTGGAAGGCAATCCACTTTCTGCCGATACAACCTCGATCTCCCTTGCCTTGGGCAGGAAGTCGAACTCGATGGCGACAAAACGCTGGCGAGTCGAGGGCTTCAACGCTTTGAGGAGGCTTTGATAACCAGGATTGTAGGAGACAACGAGCATGAAGGCCGGCGGCGCTTCAAGCTCTTCGCCTGTCCGCTCCAATGGCAGGATGCGCCGGTCGTCGGTGAGCGGGTGGAGCACGACGGCGACATCCTTGCGCGCCTCGACCACCTCGTCGAGATAGCACACACCGCCCTCACGGACTGCCCGGGTCAGCGGTCCGTCGACCCAAACCGTCTCACCTCCCTTCAGAAGAAAACGGCCAGTGAGATCGGCAGCCGCCAGATCGTCGTGGCAGGAGACGGTGGTCAGCGGCAAGCCAAGCTTTTGCGCCATATGACTGACGAAACGGGTCTTTCCGCAGCCTGTCGGTCCTTTGAGGAGAAGCGGCAACTGCCGCGTCCAGGCTGTCTCGAAGAGAGTGCATTCGTTGCCGGCTGGAGAATAGGTCGGGATATCCGGCTGAATGTTGCGGGCGATGATATTCATGTTGCTGATCCTTAAAATTGGGGAGAGCCCCGCCGCTTTTGAAACAGCGGGGCCGCTATTTCACTCGGCAGGCTCGACATAGCCGCCGAAGGCAGGCTCTTTTTCCTTGCCCGGCATCAACACGGCCCAGACGAACATCAGGGCCGAGACCAGCACGACGGCGCCGGAGCCGAGGCGCACCCAGTAGAACAGCGCCAACTGGTCCTGGACAGCCATGTAGCTTTCGCCGAGCACGCGCTGAAGATGCACCTGCAGGACACCGGCAAAGGTGAGCGCAAAGGTCATCACCGACATCGCCGTGCACATCATCCAGAAGCTCGCGATCGACAGCCACTGGCTATAGGGTTGGCGGCCGCGCATTTCCGGGATGGCATAGGCCATGATCGCAAGGTTGAGCATGACGTAGGCGCCGAAGAACGCGAGGTGTCCGTGGGCTGCCGTCACCTGCGTGCCGTGGGTGTAGTAGTTGATCGAGGACAGTGTGTGTAGGAAGCCCCAGACGCCGGCACCGAAGAAGGCCATGACCGAGCAGCCGATCGACCACAGAAGAGCTGCCTTGTTCGGATGCTTGCGACCGGCCTTCCAGGTCATCACGAAGGTGAAGATGACCATGGTGAAGAAGGGTGCGACTTCAAGGGTCGAGAAGAGCGACCCAATCCACTGCCAGTAGCCTGGCGCGCCGATCCAATAGTAGTGATGGCCCGTGCCGAGAATGCCGGAGAACAGCGCCAGCCCGATGATGACATAGAGCCACTTCTCGACCACTTCGCGATCGATGCCGTTGAGCTTGATCATCAGGAAGGCGAGCACCGAGGCCATGATCAGCTCCCATACGCCTTCGACCCAGAGGTGGACGACATACCACCAGTACATCTTGTCGAGTGCCAGATTCGTTGGGTTGTAGAAGGCGAAGAGGAAGAAGATCGCCACACCCCACAGCCCAAAAATCAGGATGTTGGTGACGACGGTCTTGCGGCCCTTCAGCGACGTCATGGTGACGTTGAACAGCAACATCAGGGCGACGATGACGATTCCGACCTTGATGATGAAGGGTTGTTCGAGGAACTCGCGGCCCTCATGAATGCCAAAGAGGTAACCGACGACAGCGGCGGCGGCGGCAATGAGGAAGATCCAGAACTGCACGATGGCCAGCTTTGGGCTGTAGAGCTCCGTCTCCGCCTCTTCCGGCAGCAGATAATAGGTGGCGCCCATGAAGCCCATCAGCAACCAGACGATCAGGGCGTTTGTGTGGATCATGCGCACGATGTTGAAGGGGAGTAGCTCGGAGAGCGTATTGGGCAGCACGTAGATCGTACCCGCAACGACCCCGAACAGGACCTGGGCGATAAAGAGGCCGAGCGCACCGTAAAAATACAGCATCGCGACCTTCTGGCTTTGATATTTCATTTTGTGTCTCCTTGGGTCACGAAGGGCTCAGCCAGCCTCGTTCGGCGGCCAGTTCTGCGTCTTGATTTTGCTGGTCCATTCGAGGAAGTCTGCGAGATCGTTGATCTCTTCGTCGGTCAGATTGAATTGCGGCATCTGGCGGCGACCTTCGACACCAGAGGGCTGTGCCGCCATCCAAGAACGAAGCGTCTCGCGTGCACCGTCGCGATCGTCCTGGCCACCCCAGCGGGTCCAGACATTGCCGAGTTCGGGCGCGAAGTAGGCGCCTTCACCCAAGATCGAGTGGCAGTTGATACAGGCGTTCTTTTCCCAGATATGCTTGCCGCGCGCGACGCTGTCGGTCAGCGTCGCTTCATCTGTTGAAGTAGTGCGGATGTAGTAATGGCTGTGGGCGGTGAGCCCCACGAAGATCGCAAAAAAGAAAATGGAGCCGCCATAGAAGACGTTGCGCGCTCCGGTCTTGGTCAGGCGCTCTGCCATGCCCTTGTCCTTCCGTCTGCCAGGCTTGAAAGGCCCGACCTGGTTTCCCCGCCTCGAAGGCTTCGGCGATCCCCTCGCCGGCTCTGCGGGATGTTCTTTTCATAGAGAGTGATCGGAGTTGTTCTTTGCGCTTTGGCAAGCAACGACGCGAATGTTCAGCCCAAAAGAAGGACCACCAGCGACCGAGACAGGGCGGCGATCAGAATGATGCTCAACCAGCATATGAGCGCAATCCGCATGGGATGATGTCCGCCCCTGAGTTCGAGGAAGTCGAGCACCACAAGCCGTCCCTTGGCAAAGGCAATCGCAAGAACGGCGGCAATCGGTACGATCGTTGGACCGGCGAGCGCCGTAACAATCGCGCCACCAATTGCGAAGGTCATCAGCATGGCGAGCACACCCACCAAATCCTCGTGCTGTCTGCTGGTCATGAGAAGCCTCACGCAAGATAGAGAATGGGAAAGATGACCAACCAGACGAGGTCGATCACATGCCAGAGTGTGGCGATCAGGACCAGGTTTTCCCGTGCCGGGCGCCAGGCGACAAGAAGAAGAGCAATAGCGCCGAAAAAGACATGCAGCAGATGGAAGCCGGTGATGATGAAATAGAGCTCGAAGAAGGTGTCGAGCGTTGCATCCTGAGCGTAGCGAACCTCACCCCAGTATTCGAAGAGCTTGACCGCCACGAAGCAGAAGCCGAGCAGGGCTGCAATCGTCAACGGCCGTTTCACCGCCTCAAGATCAAGCCGACTTCGCATCGCCACGGCGACAAAGTACCCACTGACCAGCAGGATAAGCGTGTTCGCGCCGGCGATCCCCGGCCTTAAATGCAGACGCGCCAGTTCGAAGGCCTGGGCATCAAAGGTCGACACGACGAGGAAGCCAAGGATCAGGATGCCGAAAGCGATCAGCTCGCTCCACACCAGTATCCAGAGCAGCAGGTGGTCGTCCTTTGCCTCGTCCTGGAGGCTCGTTTGCATAGCCATGGTCAGATCTCCCGTTGGTCGGGATCGGTTCTAAAGAAAAATCCGAAGCGCTCTTTGTGGGAGCGCAAAGAAGACTGA